>NZ_CP114200.1:587500-2012500 GCF_029392895.1 Streptomyces sp. 71268 | reverse complement strand
AGGGTTGAAAACCTGGGGGATGACCTGTGGTTAGGGGTGAAAGGCCAATCAAACTCCGTGATAGCTGGTTCTCCCCGAAATGCATTTAGGTGCAGCGTCGTGTGTTTCTTGCCGGAGGTAGAGCACTGGATAGGCGATGGGCCCTACCGGGTTACTGACCTTAGCCAAACTCCGAATGCCGGTAAGTGAGAGCGCGGCAGTGAGACTGTGGGGGATAAGCTCCATGGTCGAGAGGGAAACAGCCCAGAGCATCGACTAAGGCCCCTAAGCGTACGCTAAGTGGGAAAGGATGTGGAGTCGCAGAGACAACCAGGAGGTTGGCTTAGAAGCAGCCACCCTTGAAAGAGTGCGTAATAGCTCACTGGTCAAGTGATTCCGCGCCGACAATGTAGCGGGGCTCAAGCGTACCGCCGAAGTCGTGTCAATCCAGCATAGAAGGCTAACGCCTGTTGGGTTGGGTAGGGGAGCGTCGTGTGCCGGGTGAAGCAGCCGCGTAAGCGAGTTGTGGATGGTTCACGAGTGAGAATGCAGGCATGAGTAGCGATTCACACGTGGGAAACGTGTGCGCCGATTGACTAAGGGTTCCTGGGTCAAGCTGATCTGCCCAGGGTAAGTCGGGACCTAAGGCGAGGCCGACAGGCGTAGTCGATGGACAACCGGTTGATATTCCGGTACCCGCTTTGAAGCGCCCAATACTGAATCTTCTGATGCTAAGGCCGTGAAGCCGCCCTGGAGCCTTCGGGCAAAGGGGAGTGGTGGAGCCGCTGACCCTAGGGGGTAGTAGGTAAGTGATGGGGTGACGCAGGAAGGTAGTCCAGCCCGGGCGGTGGTTGTCCCGGGGTAAGGGTGTAGCCCGTCATCTAGGTAAATCCGGATGACATGAGGGTGAGACCTGATGCCGAGCCGATTGTGGTGAAGTGGATGATCCTATGCTGTCGAGAAAAGCCTCTAGCGAGTTTCATGGCGGCCCGTACCCTAAACCGACTCAGGTGGTCAGGTAGAGAATACCGAGGCGTTCGGGTGAACTATGGTTAAGGAACTCGGCAAAATGCCCCCGTAACTTCGGGAGAAGGGGGGCCATTTCTGGTGATCACTTTTACAGTGTGAGCTGGGGGTGGCCGCAGAGACCAGCGAGAAGCGACTGTTTACTAAAAACACAGGTCCGTGCGAAGCCGTAAGGCGATGTATACGGACTGACGCCTGCCCGGTGCTGGAACGTTAAGGGGACCGGTTAGCTGACTTTCGGGTTGGCGAAGCTGAGAACTTAAGCGCCAGTAAACGGCGGTGGTAACTATAACCATCCTAAGGTAGCGAAATTCCTTGTCGGGTAAGTTCCGACCTGCACGAATGGCGTAACGACTTCTCGACTGTCTCAACCATAGGCCCGGTGAAATTGCATTACGAGTAAAGATGCTCGTTTCGCGCAGCAGGACGGAAAGACCCCGGGACCTTTACTATAGCTTGATATTGGTGTTCGGTTCGGCTTGTGTAGGATAGGTGGGAGACTGTGAAGCATGCACGCCAGTGTGTGTGGAGTCGTTGTTGAAATACCACTCTGGTCGTGCTGGATGTCTAACCTGGGTCCGTGATCCGGATCAGGGACAGTGTCTGGTGGGTAGTTTAACTGGGGCGGTTGCCTCCTAAAGGGTAACGGAGGCGCCCAAAGGTTCCCTCAGCCTGGTTGGCAATCAGGTGTTGAGTGTAAGTGCACAAGGGAGCTTGACTGTGAGACTGACGGGTCGAGCAGGGACGAAAGTCGGGACTAGTGATCCGGCGGTGGCTTGTGGAAGCGCCGTCGCTCAACGGATAAAAGGTACCCCGGGGATAACAGGCTGATCTTCCCCAAGAGTCCATATCGACGGGATGGTTTGGCACCTCGATGTCGGCTCGTCGCATCCTGGGGCTGGAGTCGGTCCCAAGGGTTGGGCTGTTCGCCCATTAAAGCGGTACGCGAGCTGGGTTTAGAACGTCGTGAGACAGTTCGGTCCCTATCCGCTGTGCGCGTAGGAGTCTTGAGAAGGGCTGTCCCTAGTACGAGAGGACCGGGACGGACGAACCTCTGGTGTGCCAGTTGTTCTGCCAAGGGCATGGCTGGTTGGCTACGTTCGGGAGGGATAACCGCTGAAAGCATCTAAGCGGGAAGCCTGCTTCGAGATGAGGGCTCCCACCCACTTGATGGGGTAAGGCTCCCAGTAGACGACTGGGTTGATAGGCCAGATATGGAAGCCTCGTAAGGGGTGGAGTTGACTGGTACTAATAGGCCGAGGGCTTGTCCTCAGTTGCTCGCGTTCACTGTGTTAGTTCTGAAATAACGACCGTGTCATTGTCTGGTTGGTTTATTTCATAGTGTTTCGGTGGTTATTGCGTTAGGGAAACGCCCGGTTACATTCCGAACCCGGAAGCTAAGCCTTTCAGCGCCGATGGTACTGCAGGGGGGACCCTGTGGGAGAGTAGGACGCCGCCGAACTCCTTTTGAGAAGAGCCTTGTTAGGACCCTGGTCCTAACAAGGCTCTTCTGCGTTGTGTTGCAGGCCACTCGGCGTTCATATTTGATGGGCACCATCCGGCCTATGGGGACTCCAGCGGATGAGCTGCGACATGAGTTGGCGCGGGCAGGCGTGCGGGCCGGCGACGAGGTGATCGTGCCCTCGTACGACGTGTGCGAGACCGCCCACGTGGTGCTGGCCCTCGGGGCGGAGCCGGTGTTCGCCGATATAGAACCGGCGTCCTTCTGCCTCGCTCCCGCGGCCGTGGAAGCCGTGGTGACCGAGCGGACGCGGGCCGTCGTGGCCGTTCACACCTTCGGTCACCCCGCGGACCTGGCCCGCCTGGCCGAGCTGGGCCAGCGGCACCAGCTCGCGGTCATCGGGCACGGCCTGTCCGCCGAGCCGGCAGCCGACATCGCGCGACGGCAGCAGCACGCCCGATATCTGAGCGCCCGACTCACGGGCGTTCTCACCCCGCCGACGTGTTCCGCGGTGGCGCACGGGTTCCAGCAGTACGTGGTGCGGGTGCCGGGCAACGGCAGGCCGGACCGGGACGCGTTCGCCCGCGCCCTGCGCTCCCGCGGCGTCGACTGCCGGGTTCCCGTGCAGACCCCGGTGCACCGAAGTGCGGCGTTCCGGCGTGACGTGTGGCTGGTCGAGACCGAGCGGGCCGCTGACGAGTCCCTGGCGCTGCCGGTCGCTGCCGGAATGTCGCGGCGTGAGGTGCAGCGTGTCGTCGCCGCCTGCAACGCGCTCGGTGGGCTTTTGCAGCCCGCCTCGTAGAGCCGGGTTCGGCCCCGTGGCGGCGGGTGTTGGACCTACTCGACGTGGTCGGAAGCGCTCGTGAGTTCGGGTAAGATTCTTTCCGTCGCTGCGCCCCAATAGCTCAGTCGGCAGAGCGTCTCCATGGTAAGGAGAAGGTCTACGGTTCGATTCCGTATTGGGGCTCGATGGAAAGAGGCCCTCACCGTCTGGTGGGGGCCTCTTCGCGTATAGGCCGGCTTGCGCCGGTCGTCGCTCGATCAGGTGGTCTGCGGTTCGGGCTGCGGCTCGGGGACCCGCATGGCGAGGATGGCCATGTCGTCCGAGGCCGGTTGCGCGGCGAAGCGTTCCACCGCGCGCAGCACGCGGGAGGCGACCGCGCCCGCCGTCAGGCCCGTACACGTGGTGAGCACGTCGACCAGCCCGTCGTCGCCGAGCATGCGGGTGCCCTCGCGGCGTTCCGTGACGCCGTCGGTGACGCACAGCAGCACGTCGCCGGGGGCGAGGGACACCGTCTGCTCGTACAGCTCCAGGTCGTCCATGACGCCGAGCAGCGGCTGCGGTTCGGCCGCCGCCTCGACGTCGCCGGTCTGGCGCAGCCGTAGGGGCAGCGGGTGCCCGGCGCAGACGATCTTGAGGGTGGCGCTGCCGTCCTCCTGCGGCCACAGCTCGCCGTAGAGCAGGGTCAGGAAGCGGCTGCGGGCCCCCTCGTCGAGGATGGCCGCGTTCAGGCGCTCCAGTACGGCGGGGCCGCCGAAGCCCTCGCGGGCGAGCAGCCGCAGCGCGTGGCGGGCCAGCCCGGTGACGGCCGCGGCCTCCGGGCCGGTTCCGCATACGTCGCCGATGGCGAAGCCGTAGGCGCCGTCGCGGATCGGGAAGAGGTCGTAGAAGTCGCCGCCGACCTCGTTGCCCTCGCCGGCCGCGCGGTAGATGACCTCGACCTCGACGCCCGGCACGTCGGGCAGCTCCGGCGGCAGCAGACTGCGCTGGAGGGACTGGCTGATGGCCGTGCGCTCGGAGTACAGGCGGGCGTTGTCCAAGGCGAGTGCGGCCCGGCGCGAGAGGTCCTCGGCGAGTTCGAGGATCTCCTGCCTGAAGTGCTCGTCGGTGGGCTTGCCGAGGGTGAGCATGCCGATGACGCGGTTGCGGGCCACGAGCGGCAGCACCACCGTCTCGCCGCCGACCGCGGAAGCCGTGGCCAGGGACGTGCCGGGGCCGGTGGCCGGGCGTACCGAATCGCCCAGACCCAGGCTGCGCAGTGAGGTGCGCAGCGCGGCGGCGTGCGCGGCGTGCGCCGGCGCGGTCCACACCTGCGCGCCGGGCGTGGTCACCGGCTCTGGTGGGTCGACCTTGGCGAGCAGTGCCTTGAGGCCGTCGATGCGGTCCTCGTCCTCGTGCAGTACGTAGGAGAGTTCGGGCTCGGACGCCGGGTCGGCGATGGTGTAGACGGCGCACCAGGTGGCCAGCGTCGGTACCGTCATCTGGGCCATCAGCGCGAGCGTCTGGTCCCGGTCCAGGGTGCCGGCGAGCAGGTCGGACGCCTCGACGAGGAAGGAGAGCGAGCCGCGGCGCAGCCGCTCCAGCTCGGTCAGCCGGGCGGACTCGACGGCCAGGGCGATGCGGTCGGCGGCGAACTGGAGCCGCAGCGCCTCCTCGTTGCTGTACCGGCCGGGGGCCTCGGCGGCGACGCCGAGCGAGCCGGTCAGCCGGCCCTCGACCTTGAGCGGGACCGTGACGACCGAGCGCATGCCGGTGTTGCTGAGCAGCGGCACGGCGCCCGGCACGGCGCTCAGGTCCTCGTGGACGGCGGGCATCCGGGCCGATCCGTACCGCCCCGAGCCGGCCTCGACGGGCACCCGGGCGAAGCGCTGACGGGAGGAGGGCAGGCCGGTGGAGGCGCGGACTTCGAGTTCGGTCTCGTCGTCGGTGGCGAGCAGGAGGTAGGCGCTGTCGCCGTCGAGCATGTCCCGGGCCCGTTCCACGGTGCGCTGGAGCAGCCCGTCGAGGTCGTCCGGGGCCGGGGAGCCGATGAAGACCTCGAACGCGTCGGTGGCCGTGCCCCGCTCGGAGGCGGTGTGCCGGTCGGACGCGGGGGCGCGCGAGGGGGTCTGCAGGACGGCGCGCTCGTGGTCGCGTACGAGCAGGCAGACGGTGGACGGGTCGCCGTCGGCGTCGCGGACCCGCAGGTGCGAGGCGTAGACGGGGATGACGCGGCCGTCGGCGCCGCGGATGCCGTACGAGCCCTCCCAGCGGGAGAGCTGGAGGGCCTCGACGATGCCGGTGCTGGTGCCCGGGGTGTGGGGCCAGGCCGCGAAGTCCGTGAGCTGCTTCCCCGTGACCTGCTCGGGGCTGAAACCGAAGAGGACCTGCGCGTCCTCGTTCCAGGAGCTGATGCCGCCGAGGCTGTCGATCTGGATGACCGCGACCCGCACCCGGGCGTCGGTGACCGGCAGCGCGCCGACGGGCAGCGACGGGCCGGCGGAGCGGGTGCCGGCGGGGCGGTCGGGCAGGTCGAGCTGGAACCAGACCTGCTTGTTGGTGGCGGTGTACTCCACGCCCCAGCGGGAGGCCAGGGCGGCGCACAGCAGGAGGCCGCGTCCGCCCTCCCGGTCCGGGCTGCCGAACTGGACGCCGGCGCTCTGGAGCGGGACCTCGCGTTCCGGATAGCGGTCGCCGACCTCGACGCGTACGCCGGTGTCGGTGCGCATGCAGGCCACGTCGGCGGCGGTCCCGGCGTGCACCACGGCGTTGGTGACGAGTTCGCTGGTGAGCACCACGGCGTCGTCGACGACGTCGGTGAACCCCCAGCCCTGGAGCGTGTCGCGGACGAAGGCGCGGGCGGAGGCGACCGAGCGGCCGACCGGGTCGAAGGTGGCGGCTGCCCGCGCGGTGATCACAGGTCTCCTCATACGTGTCTCGGCGATCTGCTCACCCATGTCGCAGCGCCCCTCCGATGCCCTAGCCGAATGCCAGGTTACTTACCTTCGCCGTGCGCGCGGATGCCGGTCGCCTGTGATTCCACCCCGAGCGCGTCCCCGACGGTGTGCGATGCTGCCGAACTGTTATGGCCTGGTTGGGCCATGGTGAAACACTGGGAAGGCTCAAAAGAGAGCCCGACGAGGATGGTCGACCCTGCGGGAGGCATACGGTGGAGTCTGGCGCAGCCGCGCGGGGCACGAGCACGCGCGCGAAAGGCGGACGTACCCGTACGAACGGGACGACCGAGGTAGATACGGCAGCCCTGAACCGGCTGCTGACGGCGCTGACTGCCATGCGGGACGGTAATTTCCGCAAGCGTCTGACGGTCTCGGGCGAGGGCGTCATGTCCGAGATCGCCGCGGTATTCAACGAGGTTGCCGACCGCAACCTGCAGCTCACCGGGGAGCTGGCGCGGGTGCGCCGGGTCGTCGGCCGGGAGGGCAAGCTCACCGAACGCCTGGAGGCCGGCGCCTGCGAGGGCTCCTGGGCTGCGGCGATCGACGCGTCCAACGCCCTGGTCGACGATCTCGTACGCCCGGTGTCCGAGGTCGGACGGGTGCTGTCCGCGGTGGCCGAGGGCGACCTCGAGCAGCGGATGGACCTGCGTTCGCGCGGAGCGGACGGTTCCGCGCACCCGCTGCGCGGCGAGTTCCTCAAGGTCGGGCGCACCGTCAACGGGCTCGTGGACCAGCTCTCGGCGTTCACCGACGAGGTGACGCGGGTAGCGAGCGAGGTCGGTACGGAGGGCAAGTTGGGCGGTCAGGCCCGGGTGCGCGGGATGTCGGGCTCGTGGAAGGACCTGACCGACTCCGTCAACACCATGGCGTCCCGGCTGACGGCGCAGGTTCGCGACATCGCGCTGGTCACCACGGCGGTCGCCAAGGGTGACCTGTCGCGCAAGGTCACGGTGCACGTGGCCGGCGAGATGCTCGAACTGAAGAACACCGTCAACACGATGGTGGACCAGCTCTCGTCGTTCGCCTCCGAGGTGACGCGGGTGGCGCGCGAGGTGGGCACCGAGGGCGAGCTGGGCGGGCAGGCCAAGGTGCCGGGCGTGGCCGGGGTCTGGAAGGACCTGACCGACTCCGTCAACCTCATGGCCGGGAACCTGACCGCGCAGGTCCGCGGGATCGCCCAGGTGACCACGGCGGTCGCCAGCGGCGACCTGTCGCAGAAGGTCACGGTGAGCGCGCGCGGCGAGATCGCGCAGCTCGCGGGCACGATCAACACGATGACCGAGACGCTGCGCACCTTCGCCGACGAGGTGACCCGGGTGGCCAGCGAGGTGGGCGCCGAGGGCCTGCTGGGCGGGCAGGCGCAGGTGCCGGGCGCGGCGGGGACGTGGAAGGACCTGACCGACTCGGTCAACACCGCCTTCCGTAACGTCACCACGCAGGTGCGGGACATCGCGCAGGTCACGACGGCGGTGGCCAACGGTGATCTGGGGCAGAAGGTCACGGTCGACGTCTCCGGCGAGATGTTGGAGCTGAAGAACACCGTCAACACGATGGTCGACCAGCTCTCCTCGTTCGGTGCCGAGGTGACGCGCGTGGCGCGCGAGGTGGGCGTCGAGGGCGAGCTGGGCGGACAGGCGCAGGTGCCGGGCGCGGCGGGGACGTGGAAGGACCTGACCGACTCGGTCAACACCGCCTTCCGCAACCTCACCGGCCAGGTGCGCAACATCGCGCAGGTCACGACGGCGGTGGCCAACGGCGACCTGTCGCAGAAGGTCACGGTCGACGTCTCCGGCGAGATGCTCCAGCTCAAGAACACCGTGAACACCATGGTGGACCAGCTCTCCCTCTTCGCCGACCAGGTCACGCGGATGGCGCGGGACGTCGGCACCGAGGGGCGGCTCGGTGGGCAGGCCCAGGTGGACGGGGTGAGCGGCACCTGGAAGGAGCTGACGGACTCCGTCAACTTCATGGCCGGGAACCTGACGTCGCAGGTGCGGCAGATCGCCCAGGTGACCACGGCGGTGGCGCGCGGCGACCTGTCGCAGAAGATCGACGTGGACGCCCGCGGGGAGATCCTGGAGCTGAAGAACACCATCAACACGATGGTCGACCAGCTCTCGGCCTTCGCCGAGCAGGTGACGCGGGTGGCCCGTGAGGTGGGCACGGACGGCAGGCTGGGCGGTCAGGCGCAGGTGCCCGGCGTGGCCGGTGTCTGGCGCGACCTGACCGACTCGGTCAACAGCATGGCGGGGAACCTGACCGCGCAGGTCCGCAACATCGCGCAGGTGGCCACGGCGGTGGCGCGCGGCGATCTCTCGCAGAAGATCGACGTGGACGCGCGGGGCGAGATCCTGGAGCTGAAGAACACCCTCAACACGATGGTGGACCAGCTCTCGTCGTTCGCCGGCGAGGTCACCCGGGTGGCCCGCGAGGTCGGTACCGAGGGCCGGCTCGGCGGCCAGGCCGAGGTGCAGGGCGTCTCCGGCACCTGGAAGGACCTGACCCAGTCGGTCAACTTCATGGCCAACAACCTGACCTCCCAGGTCCGTAACATCGCCGAGGTCACCACCGCGGTCGCCGAGGGCGACCTGTCGAAGAAGATCACGGTGGACGCCAAGGGGGAGATCCTGGCGCTGGTCACCACCGTCAACACGATGGTGGACCAGCTCTCCTCGTTCGCCGACCAGGTCACCCGGGTCGCCCGCGAGGTGGGTACCGAGGGGCAGCTCGGCGGCCAGGCGCGGGTGCCGGGTGTGACCGGTATCTGGAAGGACCTGAGCGACAACGTCAACCTGATGGCCAACAACCTGACCATCCAGGTGCGCAACATCTCGCAGGTCTCGGCCGCGGTCGCCAACGGAGACCTGACGAAGAAGGTGACGGTCGAGGCGCGCGGCGAGGTCGCACAGCTCGCGGACACGGTGAACACCATGGTCACGACGTTGTCCTCGTTCGCGGACGAGGTGACGCGGGTGGCCCGCGAGGTGGGCACCGAGGGACGGCTTGGCGAGCAGGCGCGGGTGCCCGGTGTCGCCGGGACCTGGAAGGACCTGACCGACTCGGTGAACGGGATGGCCGGGAACCTGACCGCGCAGGTCCGCAACATCGCCATGGTGACCACCGCGATCGCCAAGGGCGACCTCACGAAGAAGATCGACATCGACGCGCGGGGCGAGATCCTGGAGCTGAAGACGACCGTCAACACGATGGTCGACCAGCTCTCCTCGTTCGCCGAGCAGGTGACCCGGGTGGCCCGCGAGGTGGGCACGGACGGGCAGCTCGGCGGCCAGGCCCGGGTGGACGGCGTCAGCGGCACCTGGCAGGACCTGACCGTTTCGGTGAACGAGATGGCCGGCAACCTCACCCGGCACGTGCGCGCCATCGCCGAGGTGGCCACCGCGGTGACCCGCGGCGACCTCAGCCTCAAGATCGAGGCGGACGCGGCGGGCGAGATCCTGGCGCTCCAGGAAAACATCAACACGATGATCGCCAACCTGCGCGAGACCACGCTGGCCAACAAGGAGCAGGACTGGCTCAAGGGCAACCTGGCCCGTATCTCCGGGCTCATGCAGGGCCGGCGCGACATGGAGGACGTGGCGCGGCTGATCATGAGCGAGCTGACGCCGGTGGTCACCGCGCAGCACGGCGCGTTCTTCCTGGCCACGCCCACCGGCGACGCCATCGACGCCACCCAGGAGGCCGGTGACGGCTCGGGGAGCGGGGCGTACGAGCTGCGCATGATCGGTGGGTACGGCTACTCGAAGCGCGACATGCCCACCGTCTTCGAACCGGGTGACGGGCTGGTCGGGACGGCCGCCGAGGAGAAGCGGACCATCGTCATCGAGAACGTCCCGGCTGGCTACCTCAAGATCGGCTCCGGGCTCGGTGAGGCGCCGCCGGCGCAGGTCATCGTGTTGCCGGTGCTCTTCGAGGGACAGGTACTCGGCGTGATCGAGCTGGCGTCCTTCCAGCCGTTCACGCAGATCCAGAAGGATTTCCTGAACCAGATCGCCGAGATGATCGGCACCAGCGTCAACACCATCAGCGTCAACACCAAGACCGAGGTGCTGCTCAAGCAGTCGCAGGAGCTGACCGAGCAGTTGCGCGAGCGCTCGGCCGAGCTGGAGAACCGGCAGAAGGCGCTCCAGGCGTCCAACGCCGAACTGGAGGAGAAGTCGGACCGGCTGGCCCGGCAGAACCGCGACATCGAGGTCAAGAACACCGAGATCGAAGAGGCCCGGCAGGTGCTGGAGGAGCGCGCGGGGCAGCTCGCGGTCTCGATGCGCTACAAGTCCGAGTTCCTGGCCAACATGTCGCACGAGCTGCGCACGCCGCTGAACTCGCTGCTCATCCTGGCCAAGTTGCTGGCCGACAACGCGGACGGCAACCTCTCCCCGAAGCAGGTGGAGTTCGCCGAGACCATCCACGGGGCCGGCTCCGACCTGCTCCAGCTCATCAACGACATCCTCGACCTGTCGAAGGTCGAGGCCGGCAAGATGGACGTCAGCCCGACGCGGATCGCGGTGGTCCAGCTCGTGGACTACGTGGAGGCCACCTTCCGGCCGCTGACGGCGGAGAAGGGCCTGGACTTCTCGGTACGGGTCTCGCCGGAGCTGCCCGCCACGCTCAACACCGACGAGCAGCGCCTGCTCCAGGTGCTGCGCAACCTGCTGTCCAACGCGGTGAAGTTCACCGACACCGGCGCGGTGGAACTGGTCATCAGGTCGGCCGGCGCCGACGTGCCCGACGCGATCAGGGAACAACTGCTCGAACACGGCGCGCTGCGCAACGCCGACGCCGAGATGATCGCCTTCTCCGTGACCGACACCGGCATCGGCATCGCCGCCAGCAAGATGCGGGTCATCTTCGAGGCGTTCAAGCAGGCGGACGGCACGACCAGCCGCAAGTACGGCGGCACCGGCCTCGGCCTGTCCATCAGCCGCGAGATCGCCAGGCTGCTCGGTGGCGAGATCCACGCCGACAGCCAGCCGGGTCGCGGCTCCACGTTCACCCTCTACCTGCCGCTGCAGCCGAGCACGCTGCCGCCGCACGGCTACCCGGAGCTGGCCGTCAGCGACATCAGCACGCTGTCCACCGAGGCCACGCTGTCCACCGAGCCCGCCGCGCCGTTGGAGCTGGAGGGGTCGGCGAGTGAGTCGGGCCCGGCCGGCGGGGCGAACGGGGAGGCCGTGGAGCCGCCGGCGGGCGAGGAGTCGGGCGGTCAGCGGGCGGCGGAGCAGCCGACCGGTGACGCGACGCGGGAGGCGGGCAGTGCGCTGCCGACGCGAGGCACGGCGCGGCGAGCGCCGCGCGGCGGCGCGAGCCGGCCGCCGGCGGAGCCGTGGATGCTCTCCGGCCAGGACCTGGTCGCCGAACCCGGCGGCAGCACCGGGTTCGACGGCGAGAAGGTCCTCATCGTGGACGACGACATTCGCAACGTCTTCGCCCTGACCAGCGTGCTGGAGCAGCACGGGCTCCAGGTGCTGTACGCGGAGAACGGGCGCGAGGGGATCGAGGTCCTGGAGCAGCACGACGACGTGGTGCTGGTCCTGATGGACATCATGATGCCGGAGATGGACGGCTACGCCACCACGGCGGCCATCCGCCGGATGCCGCAGTTCGCCGGGTTGCCCATCGTCGCGCTGACCGCGAAGGCGATGAAGGGGGACCGGGAGAAGAGCATCGAGGCCGGGGCGTCCGATTACGTCACCAAGCCGGTGGATACCGATCACTTGCTGACGGTGATGAGGCACTGGATGCGCGCGGAGTGACGGAGCGTACGCGATGAGGGCGGCGCCCCGCGGTTTCGTTGACTGACTGTGGCCAAACACGTGTGGAAACGCGGCATTCGGGGAACCTTCTCGGTCCCCGCCGCGTTTCCGCTATGTGCACAGTGACATCGCGGTGACAGGGTGTGGCGAGCAGCGGGGTGCGGCTACCATGACCGGCACAAGGGCGGGCGGCGTAAGGGAGTCGCCCCCTGGGGCGGCGCCCGGTGCATCCCCCGGCACGAGCTGGGGGGACCCCATGCCGGGGCGAGGAGGGCGAGGCATGGTGCAGAAGGCCAAGATCCTCCTGGTCGATGACCGGCCGGAGAATCTGCTGGCGTTGGAGGCCATTCTCTCCGCGCTGGACCAGACGCTGGTGCGGGCATCGTCCGGGGAGGAAGCGCTCAAGGCGCTGTTGACGGACGACTTCGCGGTCATCCTGTTGGACGTTCAGATGCCCGGCATGGACGGCTTCGAGACGGCCGCGCACATCAAGCGCCGGGAGCGGACCCGGGACATCCCGATCATCTTCCTCACGGCGATCAACCACGGCCCGCACCACACCTTCCGTGGGTACGCGGCGGGCGCGGTGGACTACATCTCCAAGCCCTTCGACCCGTGGGTGCTGCGCGCCAAGGTCTCGGTCTTCGTCGACCTGTACATGAAGAACTGTCAGTTGCGCGAACAGGCGGCGCTGCTGCGGCTCCAGTTGGACGGTGGTCAGCCGGTCGCCGACGCCAAGGAGCCGGCGGGCCTGCTCGCCGAACTCTCGGCGCGGCTCGCGGCCGTGGAGGAGCAGGCCGAGGCGCTGTCCAAGCAACTCGACGAGAGCGCGGACGCGGCCGCCGTGGCGACGGCCGCGCACCTGGAGCGCAAGCTCACCGGGTTGCGGCGGGCGCTGGACGCGCTGGAGCCGGGCGCGGGCAACGGCGCCGGCGCGGTGCCGTCCAAGAGCTGAGCCTGGCGCGCGGACGGGCGACCTGACCGGGCGCGGAGCCGGGCCCGGTGACCCACCGCCGTATGCCCTGTGGGCGCCGGCGACTGGCCCCTTGCCATGACCGACACGCCCCCGACGGACACGCCCGTGGCTCATGCCCGCGCGGTGCGCCCGCCGCGCCGACCGGGCGCTGGCCCTCACTCAGTCCCCGTGCGCCACGCCGGGCCTGACGCCCCCTCGCCCGCCGCCGCGACTCCGCCCGCCCCGGCCTCCCGTGGCGCGGAGGCTCCACCGGCTCCGCCAGCCACACGGCAAACCGTGGGCGTGCGTGCCCCATACGGCCGACGCGGGTAATCTCGGCGCATGGCTTCTCGTACGTCCGGCAAGGGTTCCCCGAGCGCGGCGGGCACCTCGAAGCAGTCCGCCGGACGCGCCGCGGGCGCTGCGAAGAAGGCCGCCGCCAAACCGCCCGCGAAGAAGGCCGCGGCCAAGAAGGCGCCGCCCAGGAAGTCCGCGCCCGCGAAGAAGGCCCCGGCGAAGAAGGCGCCCCCCAAGGCGGCGCCGTCGCCCACGGGCGGCATCCTGCGGATGCTCCGCGCGCTCTGGCGGGGCCTGGCGCGCGCGGTCGGGGCGGTCTTCCGTGGCATAGGGCGCGGCGCGCGCGGCCTCGACCCGGCGCACCGCAAGGACGGCCTGGCACTGCTGCTGTTCGGGGTGGCTCTCGTGGTCGCCGCCGGTACGTGGTCGAACCTGGACGGGCCGGTCGGCGACCTGGTCGAGATGCTGGTGACGGTGACGTTCGGGCGGCTCGACCTGGTGGTGCCGATCCTGTTCGCGATCATGGCCATGCGGTTGTTCCGGCATCCGGAGAAGCCCGAGGCCAACGGACGCATCGTGGTCGGCCTGTCCGCGCTGGTCCTCGGCGTCCTCGGGCAGGTGCACATCGCGTGCGGCGCGCCGGGCCGGGACGAGGGCACCGAGGCCATGCAGGACGCGGGCGGCCTGATCGGCTGGGCCGCGTCCAAGCCGTTGATCTTCACGGTGCGCGAGGCGCTCGCCGTGGCGCTGCTGGTCCTGATCACGATCTTCGGCCTGCTCGTGGTGACCGCGACGCCGGTGAACACCATCCCGCAGCGGATGCGCCAGCTCATGGTCAGGCTCGGGCTCATCGACGACGCCGGCTCGCACGAGATGCTCGACGCCGAGGCGTACGAGGACGAGGAGTACGCGGACCAGTGGCGGCAGCAGGCGCCCGCCCGGCGCCCGCGACGGGGCGCGCGCGGGCGCGACGAGGGTGGCGCGGAGGCTGAGCGCGCGGAGGAGGAGGCGCTCAGCAAGCGGCGTAAGCCCCGCCGGGCCGCCGTCGCGGACACCGACGACGTGGAGCCGCCGCAGAGCAGGCCGATGGACGCGGTGGACGTGGCGGCGGCGGCCGCCGCCTCGCTGGACGGGGCGGTGCTGCACGGCGTGCAGCCCTCGCCGTTGGTCGCCGGGCTCAGCAGCGGCATCAGCACCGACTCCGGCGCGGGGCTGCCCAGCGCGCGGGGCGGCGGGGCCGCGGACCGCGACGGCGCGGGCGGGCAGCAGGGCAACGCCGTGGAGCAGGTGCCCGACCTCACCCGCGCCACGCCCGAGCCCCCGGACCTGCCCGAGCGCCCCGGCGGCCTCCAGCCGCGCGCCGAGCAGTTGCAGCTCGCCGGTGACATCACGTACGCGCTGCCCTCGCTCGACCTGCTGGAGCGGGGCGGCCCGGGCAAGACCCGCAGCGCGGCCAACGACGCCGTGGTGGCCTCGCTGACGACGGTGTTCACCGAGTTCAAGGTGGACGCCTCCGTCACCGGCTTCACCCGTGGCCCGACGGTGACCCGGTACGAGGTGGAGCTGGGCCCGGCCGTCAAGGTCGAGCGGATCACGGCGCTGACCAAGAACATCGCGTACGCCGTCGCCAGCCCCGACGTGCGCATCATCAGCCCGATCCCCGGCAAGTCCGCGGTCGGCATCGAGATCCCCAACACCGACCGCGAGATGGTCAACGTCGGTGACGTGTTGCGGCTGGCCGACTCGGCCGGCGACGAGCATCCGATGCTGGTGGCGCTCGGCAAGGACGTCGAGGGCGGCTACGTGATGGCTAACCTGGCGAAGATGCCGCACGTGCTGGTGGCGGGCGCGACCGGTTCGGGTAAGTCCTCGTGCATCAACTGCCTGATCACCTCGATCATGATGCGGGCCACGCCCGAGGACGTGCGCATGGTCCTCGTGGACCCCAAGCGCGTCGAGCTGACCGCGTACGAGGGCATCCCGCACCTGATCACGCCGATCATCACCAACCCGAAGCGGGCCGCCGAGGCGCTGCAGTGGGTGGTGCGCGAGATGGACCTGCGCTACGACGACCTGGCCGCCTACGGCTTCCGGCACATCGACGACTTCAACGCCGCGGTGCGCTCGGGCAAGGTCAGCCCGCCGGACGGCAGCGAGCGCGAGCTGACGCCGTATCCGTACCTGCTGGTCATCGTGGACGAGCTGGCGGACCTGATGATGGTGGCGCCGCGCGACGTGGAGGACGCGATCGTGCGCATCACCCAGCTCGCGCGGGCGGCGGGCATCCACCTGGTGCTGGCGACGCAGCGGCCGTCGGTCGACGTCGTCACCGGCCTGATCAAGGCCAACGTGCCGTCCCGGCTCGCGTTCGCGACCTCCTCGCTGGCCGACAGCCGGGTCATCCTCGACCAGCCGGGCGCGGAGAAACTCATCGGCAAGGGCGACGGGCTCTTCCTGCCGATGGGGGCGAACAAGCCGATCCGGATGCAGGGCGCCTTCGTCACCGAGGAGGAGGTGGGCGCCGTGGTCCGGCACTGCAAGGACCAGATGGCGCCGGTCTTCCGCGATGACGTGACGGTGGGTACGGCGAAGAAGAAGGAGATCGACGAGGACATCGGCGACGACCTCGACCTGCTGTGCCAGGCCGCCGAACTGGTGGTCTCCACACAGTTCGGTTCCACCTCGATGTTGCAGCGCAAGCTGCGGGTGGGCTTCGCGAAGGCGGGCCGGTTGATGGACCTGATGGAGTCGCGGAACATCGTGGGGCCCAGCGAGGGCTCCAAGGCGCGTGACGTTCTCGTCAAACCGGACGAACTGGATGGGGTGCTGGCCGTTATCCGTGGCGAGGAACACTCGTCATAAGGTTGCGGGCAACCGTTTCCTCTGCTGATACGTCAAGTTGAGAGAGGCGTTCGACACTGCCCACAGTCGGGACCCGTGCGGCCATTCCGATGGCGTACAAAGTCCGGCCTCCCGCTTGCCCGACCCTTTCGTACCACCCCTAGACTGAACCTCCAGCAGGTGGCTACACGCTCGAAAGGCACCCTCGTGTCCATCGGCAACTCCCCCGCAGACGACCGCCCTTCCATCGGCCGCGTCCTCCAGCAGGCGCGCATCGGCGCCCGGCTGACCGTCGACGAGGTCAGCACCGCCACCCGGGTGCGCATTCCCATCGTGCACGGCATCGAGCAGGACGACTTCTCCCGCTGTGGCGGCGACGTCTACGCCAGGGGGCACATCCGTTCCCTCGCGCGCGCCGTCGGGGTCGATCCCGAGCCGCTCATCGCCCAGTACGACGAGGAACACGGCGGCCGCCCCGAGCCCACCGCCGCCGCGCCGCTCTTCGAGGCCGAACGCATCCGCTCCGAGCCGCGCCGCCCGAACTGGACCGCGGCCATGGTCGCGGCGATCGTGGCCGTCGTCGGGTTCGTCGGCTTCACGCTCTTCAGCGGTGGCGACGAGGGGACGGGCAGCACCGCGGCGGACGCCACCGACGCCACCAAGCCGACCCCGTCGGCGGAGAAGTCCACCAAGCCGGCCGACCCCAAGCCCGACCCGTCCGAGAGCGCCGTCGCCGGCGTGCCCGCCAACAAGGTGACGGTCAAGCTCACCGCCGCCGACCGGCAGGCGTGGATCTCCGCGAAGGACCACAACGGGCGGCTGCTGCACGTCGGCGTGGTCCAGCAGGGCGCGTCGAAGACGTTCACCGACTCCAAGCGGATCGATCTGGTGCTCGGCGACGCCGGCGCGGTCAAGCTCTTCGTCAACGGCAAGGAAGTCAAGGACGTCGGCGAAGACGGCCAGGTCCAGCGCCTGAGCTACACCAAGGGAGACCCCGAGGCGGGCTGATCGGGACGGGTTCGTGTCGGGCATACCCGGAATCGGGGCGGGTGGGCGCCGCCCCGAGCGCACCGGGCGGGTGCTTCGTGTGCCCTTGGCGCGGGGACAGGTGCCGGAACAAAGTAGTCTGAGCGTATGCCCGAACGCCGTACCGTCGCTCTCGTCACTCTTGGCTGCGCCCGTAACGAGGTGGACTCGGAGGAGCTCGCAGGCCGCTTGGCGGCGGATGGCTGGGAGCTCGTCGAGGAAGCCGGCGAAGCCGATGTCGCCGTCGTCAACACCTGTGGCTTCGTCGAGGCCGCCAAAAAGGACTCGGTCGACGCCCTCCTGGAAGCGAACGACCTGAAGGACCACGGCCGCACCCAGGCCGTCGTCGCGGTCGGCTGCATGGCCGAGAGATACGGCAAGGAGCTGGCCGACGCGCTGCCAGAGGCCGACGGCGTGCTCGGATTCGACGACTACGCCGACATCTCCGACCGGTTGCGCACCATCCTCTCCGGTGGTGTGCACGCCTCCCACACCCCGCGCGACCGGCGCAAGCTGCTGCCGATCAGCCCCGCCGAGCGGCAGGGCGCCGGGGTGGCGCTGCCCGGGCACGGCGCCGCGACCACCGAGGCCGACCAGGGACCGCAGGCCGACCTGGCGGACCTCCCGGCCGGCGTGGCCCCCGCCTCGGGGCCGCGCGCGCCGCTCCGGCGCCGCCTGGGCACCAGCCCGGTGGCCTCCGTCAAGCTCGCCTCCGGCTGCGACCGACGCTGTTCCTTCTGCGCGATCCCCTCCTTCCGCGGCTCGTTCATCTCCCGCCGCCCCGCCGACGTGCTCACCGAGACCCGCTGGCTCGGCGAGCAGGGCGTCAAGGAGATCATGCTGGTCTCCGAGAACAACACGTCCTACGGCAAGGACCTCGGCGACATCCGGCTCCTGGAGACGCTGCTGCCCGAGCTGGCCGCGGTGGACGGCATCGAGCGGGTGCGGGTCAGCTACCTGCAACCCGCCGAACTGCGGCCCGGCCTGATCGACGTCCTCACCTCCACGGACAAGGTCGCGCCCTACTTCGACCTCTCCTTCCAGCACTCCGCGCCCGGCGTGCTGCGCGCGATGCGCCGGTTCGGTGACACCGACCGCTTCCTGGAGCTGCTCGACCAGATCCGGGGCAAGGATCCGCAGGCCGGCGCGCGCTCCAACTTCATCGTGGGCTTCCCCGGCGAGAGCGAGGCCGACTTCGCCGAGCTGGAGCGCTTCATCACCGAAGCCCGGCTGGATGCCATCGGCGTCTTCGGGTACTCGGACGAGGACGGCACCGAGGCGGCCACCTACGACAACAAGCTCGACCCGGAACTGGTCGCCGAACGCCTGGAGCACCTCTCCCGACTGGCCGAGGAGCTGACGGCGCAGCGGGCCGAGGAGCGCCTGGGCGAGACCGTGCGGGTGCTCGTGGACCGGGTGGACGAGAGCGAGGGCACCGTCGGCCGGGGCGCGCACCAGGCGCCCGAGACCGACGGGCAGACCACCCTCCTCACCGACCAGGAGCTGGTGCCCGGCCAACTGGTGGAGGCGAAGGTGATCGCGTCGGAAGGCGTGGACCTCGTCGCCGAGCCGCTGACCGACGCGTGTCCCGAGGGGGCGGCCAGATGACCGGAGTCCCGGCCTCCGCGGCGGGAGGCGCCCGTACGGCGACGGTGACCGCCCGCACCGCCGGGCTGTGGAACATCGCCAACATCCTCACCATGGTGCGGCTCGTGCTGGTGCCCGGTTTCGTGCTGCTGATGCTGCACGGCGACGGCTACGACCCGGCCTGGCGCTCCTTCGCCTGGGCGGCGTTCTCGGTAGCGATGATCACCGACCTGTTCGACGGCCAGCTCGCGCGGCGCTACAACCTCGTCACCGACTTCGGGAAGATCGCCGACCCGATAGCGGACAAGGCGATCATGGGAGCGGCGCTGGTCTGCCTGTCCGTGCTGTCCGACCTGCCGTGGTGGGTCACCGGCGTGATCCTCTTCCGCGAGATCGGCATCACCCTGATGCGCTTCTGGGTGATCAAGCACGGCGTCATTCCGGCCAGCCGCGGCGGCAAGATGAAGACGCTGGCGCAGGGCACGGCCGTGGGCATGTACATCCTCGCGCTGACCGGCCCGCTGGCCACCCTGCGTTTCTGGGTGATGGCGGTGGCCGTGCTGCTCACCGTGGTGACCGGCCTGGACTACGTACGCCAGGCCGTCGTGCTGCGCCGCGCCGGCCTCGCCGCCGAGCGCGAACGCGCGCGCACGCGAGCGGGAACGGACCGGGAATCGGTGCGCTGACGTGCGCGGTATGGGGAACCCGGTGAGGGAGTGGCGTGCTGCGGGCGGTGGGGACCCCACCGCCCGTCGCCGTCCGAAGCCGATGGGAGTGAAGAGGGAGCACGGTGTCTGAGGCGGATTCAGTGACGGAAGAGCGCGCGCTGGCGGACGAGGCGATCGCCGCACGCGCGCGACGGGCGACGCTCGCGACCGACGTGTTGACGACGCTCGGCGCCCGTGGCGAGAGCGTGGCGGTGGCCGAATCGCTGACCGGCGGACTGCTCGCCGCGGCGCTCACGGACGCGCCCGGAGCCTCGCGCTCCTTCCGCGGCTCGGTCACGGCGTACGCCACCGAGGTCAAGGCCGGCGTGCTGGGCGTGGACGAGGCGCTGCTCGCCGCGCGCGGAGCGGTGGACGCCGAGGTCGCGGCCCAGATGGCACGGGGCGTACGACGCGTGGTCGGGGCCGACTGGGCACTCGCCACCACCGGGGTCGCCGGGCCCGAGCCACAGGACGGCCAACCGGTGGGCACCGTCCACATCGCGGTCGCCGGCCCGCACGACGCATCGGCCGCCACGGAGCTGCAACTGGCTGGAAACCGCGCCGAAATCCGAGCACGCAGCGTCACATCCGCCCTCGAACTGCTGCAGAGCGAATTGATTGAGAATGCGAGGGCACAGGGTACGGAACAGGGTGGGCCCGTTTGATGTTTGCAGCCCTGAGTGAACACGACATCGCCCCCGGCACGGGTGGAGCCCGAGGCGGTACGGTGGGGCGAGAAGGAACCGGATACGCGGTCCGAGGAGGGAGCCAGCGATGATTCTGCTCCGTCGCCTGCTGGGTGACGTGCTGCGCCGACAGCGTCAGCGCCAGGGCCGGACGCTGCGCGAGGTCTCCTCGTCCGCCCGGGTGTCCCTGGGATACCTCTCAGAAGTCGAGCGAGGACAGAAGGAAGCGTCCTCCGAACTGCTCTCCGCCATCTGCGACGCCCTGGATGTACGCATGTCCCAGGTGATGCGCGAAGTGAGCGACGAGCTGGCGCTCGCCGAGCTGGCGCGGTCCGCCGCGGCGAGCGAGCCGGTGCCGGCGCCGATGCGGCCACGCCTGAACTCCGTGTCCGTGACCTCGGTGACGTCCGTCCCGGAGGAGCGGGTCACCATCAAGGCGCCCACCGAGGCGGTCAACGTGGTCGCCGCCTAGAGAGCCGTCCATCGGCCGCGCGACCAGCCGAGCACCTGCTGTCCCGTACGCCCCGTCCGAGTCCCGGACGGGGCGTACGGCGTTGTGGGGCTGGCTGGCTGGCTGGCTGGCTGGCTGGGTGGGTGGGTGGGGGCCGAGGTGGGCTGGGTGGGGTCAGGCCGGGCTGGGCTGGGTGGGGTCAGGCCGGGCTGGGCTGGGTTGCTGAGTCCTTGGACTGGGTGGGTCGGCGTGCGGTGTGGGGCCGGTGCCGGTCGTGGCGGGGCGGCGGGCGGTGGGGGAGTGGGGTCGCGCTGGCTGGAGTGGGCCTGGTGGCGGGGGGTAGGTGGATGGTCCGTTCGAGAAGGTGGAACGTGTTGGCCATATGCCGCGTATGCCTGGGTACGCGGGAGTATGGCAGGGTGAGGGAAGGGACTTATCCGTCACATAGGAGGAATTTATGACTGTCGTCAAGAGCTCGCTGCCCGAGTCGGACCGGAAGACCGTCGGCGACGCGCTCCAGGGTGCGCTGGTGGACCTGGTGGATCTGTCCCTGGTGGCCAAGCAGGTGCACTGGAACGTGATCGGCCCCCGGTTCCGCTCCATCCACCTGCAGCTCGACGATGTGGTGGAGTCCGCGCGGACACACACCGACACCGTGGCCGAGCGCGCGTCCGCGATCGGCGTGAGCCCCGACGGCCGAGCCGAGACCGTCGCCAAGACGAGCGGCATCGAGAACGTCAAGGACGGTTGGATCAAGGACACCGAGGCCGTGCAGATCCTGGTCGGGGCGCTCAACGCGGTCATCGGCCGGATGCGCGAGCGCATCGCGGCCACCGACAAGCCCGACCCGGTGTCGCAGGACATCCTCATCGGCCTGACCGCGGACCTTGAGAAGCACGCCTGGATGTTCCAGGCGGAGGCCGGCTGAGCTTAGGTCAGGGCTCGCGAATGGTGAAATGAGCCTCTGACCTGCGCGAGTGGGCGTTTCCTCGCGCTGCTGGGCGTGATGACGCGTTGACGCGTTCCGGATTTCGGCGGCGGATTCCGTCGGAATTCCGCGCCGCCACCGGAACGTCACCGGAACGCGGCAGGCCCTGTCGACACGGAGCCGGCCCCACGGGATGTGGGGCCGGCTCCGTCGTGTCGCGGGGCCGTCGGCGGTGCGGGGCGTCTCGGCGCGTCGCACCGCAGGTCGCACCGGGAGTCGCAGAGCGCGTCGCACTGGGAGTCACACGGGGTGGCGTGGCGGACACGCTTCGGATGCGAGGGGCGGGGCGTCGGGTGAGACTGGCACGACAGGACCAGTACGGGGTGTGCGAAGGGGCCCGGCGCCCCGAGCCCTACCGCGAGAGGTGCCCGGACATGCGAGACGAACCGATATCCGCCCTACGTTCTCAGTTCGTTCCGCGTCCGCCGGCTGTTGAGCGCCGGGCAGGCGCCCGGGGGAGGCGCCCTGGGCCAAGCCGTGGGGCGGGCCTCGGGGAGGCGGGGCATCGCCGTCGCGTGGGGGCGAGTCACCGTGGGTTCGGGGAGTGGGCGACGGCCGACGGTGCCTGACCGCGTGCGACTGGCCGGCGCGCTGCTGTTGAGCGGGGCCTGGGGCTGGGCCGTGCTGCGGACGGCTGCCGAATCCGCGCAGGCGGGACCGGTGGAGGGAGCGCTGCTCGCGGGCGGCTGGGGCCTGAGCCTGCTGCCTGTGCACTGCGCGCCGGCCGACCGTCGGGGGCACGGCAGCGAGCGGGGGATGGGGCGGGCGCGCCACGGAGGGCGGGGGCCGACGACGCGGGGTGCTGGAGTGGCGTGGGTGCGTCCTGCGGCTCGGGCCGCGAGGGGGACGGACACGGCGGTGTCGGCGCGGCTCGCGGTGCGCGAACCCGTACGGGTGGGCGGCGGCGGGTCGCGGCGGCGCGCGGGCTGGCGGAGGGCGCGGGGGCGTACGAGGGGTGGGCGGCGCGTTTCTTCGTAGCGCGGCTGGCTGTACGGGAGTGGCCTGTGGGACGCGGTGGTGCGCCGGGGCTCGTCGGGGCAGAGGCAGAGGGAGACGCCGAGGCCGGGGGCGGTCGCGCTGGGCGTGATCCTGTCGGCCCTGCTGGGTGCGGCGCTGGGCATGGCAGGGGAGCATCGGCGTGGTCCTGGAGGAGCATCAGGTGCGGCCATGGGGGCGCGGCGGTGTCCGGCAGTGGTGAGGCCTGGTCCTGATCGCCGTGCCGCCGTACGGGCCCGTACTCGGTCGGTGCGGCTGTGGTGCCGCCCGTATCGGGTGAGGGCTTACGGTGCCGGCTCGGGCCCGGGGCCCGGCTGGCAGCGGGGGCACCAGTAGGTGATGCGGGCCGGGGTGCTGTTCGGGTCGTCAGGGCTGGTCTGTTGGGCCACGCGGATGGCCGTGCCGCAGCGCGTACACGGTTTGCCCGCGCGGCCGTAGACCCACAGCCGGTGGTCGGGGTGGCGCTCGGCAGTGGTGATCCGGGTGGGGCGCGCCTTGTTGACCTCCAGCAACTTCTTGGCCAGTGGCATCAGTCGCTGGCGTGCTGATATGCCGAGATCGGCCACCGGCGACCACGGGCTGACCCGGAGCAGGAAGCACAGCTCGGCCTTGTACACGTTGCCGATGCCCGCGAGGTTGCGCTGGTCCAGCAGCGCTTCGCCGAGTGCTCGGCGCGGTGTGGCGAGTACGCGGCGCAGCGCCTCGTCCGGGTCCCAGTCCGGGCCCAGCAGGTCCGGGCCGAGGTGGCCGACGACGGTGTGCTCCTCGGCGGTGGGCAGGAGGCCGAGCACGGGCAACCGGTAGCCGACGGCCGTACGGTCCGCCACCCCGAGCACCGCCCGGATCTGGTGCCCCGGGCCGCCGCGCCAGCGCTCACCGCTGTCGTAGACGTACCAGGCGCCGTCCATCCGCAGGTGCGAGTGGAGCGTGAGGCCCCCCTCGACGCGGGCGAGCAGGTGCTTGCCGCGCGGTACGACCTCGTGCACGTGCCGTCCGGTCAGGTCGGTCTCGGGGAGGCGGGGGCGCCGGTTGCCGCGGGCGTCGGGGCGCAGGCTGGCGCCGGTCGGAGCGCGTAGCTCCCAACGGGTCAGGGGCTTGCCCGCCAACGCGGCGTGGAGGCGGTGTGCGGTGCGCCAGACCGTGTCTCCTTCGGGCATGAGGCCATCATGCCGTTCCTCGCGCGGTCGGGTGCCGACCAGGGTGCCCGGCGCCCGGCGGCCAGTGCTTGGCGTTCGGCGCTCTACGGTCGGCGGATGCCGCCCTGCCCCCGCCCCGTCCTCGGCCAGCGGGCCAGCCTCAGCGCGGGGAGCGCAGGCGTAGCCCGCGGGGGGTGGCGTGGAAGCCGGCGGTCTCCAGGGGTGGTCCGTACGGTGAGGAGAGCGCCGCCAGACCGTTGATCCGCTCGACCGTGATGGTGCCGAGGGACCCGGCGTGGGCCGCGGTGGCCAGCGCTTCGAACGCCGGTATCAGCCGGGGGTCGTCGGCTGCGCCGGGGCCGTGGGCCGGTTCGCGCGGCGGGGCCGGCGAGGGGGTGGTGCGCTCGGGGGAGGGCGGGGGCGCGCCGGTCGAGCTGGGCCAGGCGAGGAGCGTCTTTCCGCCGCGTTCCAGGTAGAGCACCAGTTCGCCGTCGACCAGGACCACCAGCGAGCCGGCCTTGCGTCCCGGCTTGTGGGTGGCGCCCGGCGGTGGGTCCGGCCAGTTGAGGGCGGCGCCGTACGCGTTGGCGGGGTCGGCGGCCGCGAGCACCAGGGCCCGCGACGCGGAGCCCGCCCCCGGGCCGCCGTCGCGTCCCGCGCCGTCGCCCAGGCCGTGGCGGAAGGCCGGGTCGAGGGCCGCGCCCTCCGCGCGGTCGCGCGCCGTACCCACCGCGCGGAGCCGGTCCACCGCCCCGTCCATGGCGAACTGGGCGGCCCCCAGCCCCTCCACGACATAGCCACGGCGCGCCTGGCCGCTCTCTTCGAAGACGGACAGCACCCGGTAGGCCGCGGCGAACCCACCCTCGACCCCTTCGGCCGCCACCGCGCCGCGGGTCACGACGCCGTGCCGGTCGAGCAGCGTGCTGGCCAGCGCGTGCGCCCGGTGCGTGGGGTCGGCCGCCCGCTCGGGCACCAGCGACCAGCGCCCCGCCACCGTGGGCGGCCCGCCGAGCGAGGCCGTGGGACGGGCCACCCGGCCGTACCCCCGCGAGCCCGTCAACGAGCCGTACCGGCCGCGTGGGACCGCCCGCTTGGCGCGGTGGGCGGTCGCCCCCGCCGTGCGCCCGGATCCGAGGAGGGAGCGCAGCGGGGCGACGGTGTCGTTGGTGATCCGGCCGGACCAGGCCAGGTCCCAGATGACGTCGGCGATCTCGGCGTCGGCGCCGGGCGTCGGCTCGGCGAGCCCGGCGGCCCGCACCTGGTCGGCGATCTGGCGGAAGAACAGTCCGTACCCACCGGCGAGCGCGCCGAGCACCGCCTCGTGGAGCGGGGTCAGCTCCAGCGGGCGTGGCTCGGGCAGCAGCAGGGGCGCGGCCTCCGCCAGGTAGAGCGAGACCCAGCCGTCCTTGCCGGGCAGCGCGCCCGCGCCGGCCCACACCACCTCCCCGGCCACGGTCAACTCGTCGAGGAGGGCCGGCGAGTACCGCGCAACTCGGGAGGGCAGCACCAGCTTCTCCAGCGCGGAGGCGGGCACCGCCGCGCCCTGCAACTGCTCGATGGCGCGCACCAGGCCGTCCACGCCGCGCAGCCCGCCACCGCCCACGTGCTGCCACTGCGGCAGGAACGCGGCGAGCGCGGACGGCGCGACCGGCTCCAACTCGTGGCGCAGGGCGGCCAGGGACCGCCGCCGCAACCTGCGCAGCACCGCCGCGTCGCACCATTCCTGGCCGATGCCCGAGGGGTGGAACTCGCCCTGGACGACCCGGTTGTCGGCGGCCAGGCGGTGCAGCGCGCCGTCCGTGACGGCCGGGCCGAGGCCGAAGCGCGCCGCCGCGTCGGCCGAGGTGAAGGGCCCGTGCGTGCGCGCGTACCGGGCCAGGAGGTCACCCAGCGGGTCCCGTACCGGCTCGGTGAACGCCTCAGGGACGCCGACCGGCAGCGCCGTGCCCAGCGCGTCCCGCAGCCGCCCCGCGTCCTCCACCGCGGCCCAGTGCTGGCGGCCCGCGATGCGCACCCGAATGGCGCGCCGGGCGGACTCCAGTTCCGTCGGCCACTCGGGCGCCGCGCCCCGGCGTGCCAACTCCTCGTCGGTGAGCGGCCCGAGAACGCGCAGGGCGTCGGCGACGGCCTCGGCGTCCTTGATCCGCCGATCGTCGCTAAGCCAGGCCAACTCGCGTTCCAGCTCGGCCAGCACCTCGGGGTCCAGCAACTCGCGCAGCTCCGCCTGGCCGAGTAGCTCGGCCAGGAGCCGCGAGTCCAGCGAGAGCGCGGCGGCCCGGCGCTCGGCCAGCGGCGAGTCGCCCTCGTAGAGGAACTGGGCCACGTACCCGAAGAGGAGGGAGCGCGCGAACGGCGAGGGCTCGGGCGTGGTCACCTCCACCAGCCGCACGCGGCGCGCCTCGATGTCGCCCATCAGCTCGGTCAGCCCCGGCACGTCGAAGACGTCCTGGAGGCACTCGCGGACGGCCTCCAGGACGATCGGGAACGAACCGAACTCGCTGGCCACCTGCAACAGTTGCGACGCCCGCTGGCGCTGCTGCCACAGTGGGGTGCGCTTGCCCGGGCTGCGTCGCGGCAGGAGCAGCGCACGGGCGGCGCACTCCCGGAAGCGGGCGGCGAACAGCGCCGAGCCGCCCACCTCGTCGGTCACCAACTGGGACACTTCGCCCTGGTCGAAGACGACGTCGGCCGCGCCGACGGGGGACTGCTCGCTGTCGAAGGCCGTGCCGTGGTCGGGCGCCGGCCGCGTGCCGGCCGCGGAGGCCGGCTCGCCGTCGCCCAGCTCCGTCTGCATGGTTACGTCGAGCAGGTCGAGGCCGAGCAGGTCCGCGTCGGGCAGCCGCAGCACGATGCCGTCGTCGGCGTGCATGACCTGGGCGTCCATCCCGTACCGCTCGGTCAGCCGGGCGCCGAGGGCCAGCGCCCAAGGGGCGTGCACCTGCGCGCCGAAGGGGGAGTGGATGACCACGCGCCAGTCGCCCAGCTCGTCCCGGAACCGCTCGACCACGATGGTGCGGTCGTCCGGGACGTGGCCGCACGCCGTGCGCTGCTCCGTGACGTACGCCAGCACGTTGTCCGCCGCCCAGCGGTCGAGCCCGGCGGCACTCAGCCGGTCCCGGGCGGCCTCCGGGGCCAGGGCGCCGACCTCCCGCAGGAAGGCGCCCAGGGCGCGGCCCAGCTCCAGCGGCCTGCCGAGCTGGTCGCCCTTCCAGAACGGCAGCCGCCCCGGCACGCCGGGCGCGGGCGTCACCAGCACCCGGTCCCGCGTGATGTCCTCGATCCGCCACGAGGTCGTCCCGAGGGTGAACACGTCGCCCACCCGGGACTCGTACACCATCTCCTCGTCCAACTCGCCGACCCGCCGCCCGCCGCTTCGGCCGCCCCCGCCGCTGGAGGGCTCGGCGCCGGCGAGGAAGACCCCGAACAGCCCACGGTCGGGGATCGTGCCGCCGGAGGTGACCGCGAGCCGCTGCGCCCCGGGGCGGCCGGTGACCGTCCCGGCGACCCGGTCCCAGACCACCCGGGGCCGCAACTCGGCGAAGGCGTCCGAGGGATAGCGCCCTGCGAGCATGTCGAGCACCGCCGTGAACGCCGACTCGGGCAACGTCGCGAAGGGCGCGGCCCGGCGCACGACGGCCAACAGCTCGTCGACGTCCCAGGTGTCCATCGCCGTCATGGCGACCAGTTGCTGTGCGAGAACGTCGAGCGGGTTGGCCGGGACGCGCAGCGCCTCGATCGCGCCGGCGCGCATCCGCTCGGTGACCACCGCGGCCTGCACCAGGTCACCGCGGTACTTGGGGAAGACGACGCCGGTGGACACGGCCCCCACCTGGTGGCCCGCGCGGCCGACCCGCTGCAGCCCGGAGGCCACCGAGGGCGGCGACTCGACCTGTACGACCAGGTCCACGGCGCCCATGTCGATACCGAGCTCCAGGCTCGAGGTGGCGACCACGGCGGGCAGCCGGCCGGCCTTGAGGTCCTCCTCGACCAGCGCCCGCTGCTCCTTGGAGACCGAGCCGTGGTGCGCGCGGGCCAGCACCGCTGGCGCGCCCTTGGCCGCCCCCGCCTCGGCCATCACCTCGGCCGGCGCGTGGTGCTCGGGTAGCGGGTCGCCGGTGGCCCGCTCGTACGCGATCTCGTTGAGCCGGTTGCACAGCCGCTCGGCCAGGCGGCGGGAGTTGGCGAAGACGATGGTCGAACGGTGGGCCTGCACCAGGTCGACGATCCGCTCCTCCACGTGCGGCCAGATGGACGGCCGCTCGCCCTCCTGCTCCTGCCCGTCCCGCACGGGCGAGGAGCCCAACTCGCCCAGATCCTCCACCGGGACGACCACCGACAGGTCGAACTCCTTGCCGGAAGGCGGCTGGACGATCTCCACCCGGCGCCCCGGCGAGAGATAGCGCGCCACCTCCTGCACCGGGCGCACCGTCGCGGACAGGCCGATGCGGCGCGCCGGACGCGCGCGTCCCGACCCGCCCTCGCCCGCCCCGCGCAGGGCGTCGAGCCGCTCCAGGGAGAGCGCCAGGTGCGCACCGCGCTTGGTGCCCGCCACCGCGTGCACCTCGTCCAGGATGACCGTCTCGACGCCGGCCAGCGCCTCGCGCGCGGCGGAGGTCAGCATCAGGAACAGCGACTCGGGCGTGGTGATCAGGATGTCCGGCGGCCGGGTGGCCTGGGCGCGGCGCTCCGCCGGCGGGGTGTCGCCGGACCGGATACCCACCCGCACCTCCGGTTCGGGCAGGCCGCGCCGCACCGCCTCCTGCCGGATGCCGGTCAGCGGGCTGCGCAGGTTGCGCTCCACGTCCACCGCGAGGGCCTTGAGTGGCGACACGTACAGCACGCGACAGCGCTTCTTCGCCTCCGCCGGCGGCGGCACGCTCGTGAGCTGGTCGAGCGCGGCCAGGAAGGCCGCGAGGGTCTTGCCCGAGCCGGTGGGCGCGACCACCAGCACGTCCGAACCCTCGCCGATCGCTCGCCAGGCGCCGGCCTGGGCGGCGGTCGGCGCCGTGAACGCCCCGGTGAACCAGCCACGGGTGGCCGCCGAGAACCCCGCCAGCGCCGCGGCGTGCGCGCTCGCGCCGTCCGGGGCCCCACCCCCCGCCGGCTCACCACGCTGCTCGTTCCTCACCATGCCCCCATCGTGCACCGCACCACTGACAATCGACCGGAGCAGCAGGTCACCGGGGCCGTACGGGCCGTCGCGGGGCCCGTCCGAGCGCACAGGCGGCCGGCCGGGGACCGCCGAGCGCCCGTTACGCACAATGGGGGCATGAGCGAGCGGGAGCGGGCGAGGCACTGGCAGTACGCGGAGCTGCCGGGCGTGGACCTGCTGAGTGCCCGCTACATCCGACACGCCTTCCCGCAACACGCTCACGACGGCTACGTCATCGGCGCGATCACCGGCGGCGTCGAGGAGATCCGGCTGCCGACCGGCGTGCGACGGGTGGGCCCGGGCGGCGTCGTCATGATCAACCCCGACGTGGCCCACACGGCACGCGCCGGGGTGCCCGAGGGCTGGGCGTACCACGTGCTCTACCCGGCCGCCGCCATGGTCGGCGACATCGCCGCCGAGGTGTCCGCGCCCCGTGGGACGGCCTGGTTCCGCGAATCGGTCGTACGAGATCCGGAGAGCGCACGTTTGATCACGGCCGTGCACCGGGCCGCGGAGCGGGGCAACGCGCTGGCCGCCGACACGGTGCTGCGGCAGGCCATCGCGCGGCTGCTGCGTGGGCACGGCGGGGCGCTCCCCGACCGCCCCACACCGCGCGGGGCCGGCGCCCGCACCGCCGCCCGGGCCAGGGAGATCCTGGAGGCCCGGATGGCCGCCCCGCCCACCCTCGCGAGCCTGGCCGCGGAACTCGGCACCGGCCCCTTCGCCCTGCTCCGTGCCTTCCGCGCCGCGTACGGAATGCCCCCGCACGCCTGGCTGACCGACGCCCGGGTGCGGCGCGCCCGCCGACTCCTTGAGGACGGCACGCCGCCCGCCGAGACCGCCGCCCTGGTCGGCTTCACCGACCAGCCGCACCTGGGGCGCCACTTCACCCGCATCGTCGGCGTGCCACCGGGCGCCTACCGCAGGGAGCGCTCGAACGCCCACCAGCGCCCCTGACCGCGGCCCGGCCCGCAAGAACGTACAAGACCGCGCCGTTCGGCCGCCCGTACGTTGCCGGCGTGGTCGAACAAGCAGAACGCGAGGAATGGCAGCACCCCGCGCGGCACACGCGCCGCGCTAACGGTGCGGAACGAGTCCCGCGCCGTGGGGGCGAGGACGGAGCACGGGGCACGGGGCGGCCGGCTGCTCCCGCCGGGCCGGGCGGCGCGGGGTCGCGGCACTCGGAGGGTGACACTGGCGGCGCGGACGCGGGGGACGGCGCCGTGGTGCGGGACGCGCTCGGGGTGGGCGTGGCGGTCGGGCTCTCCGGGTTCGCCTTCGGCGTCACGTCCGCCGGCTCCGGGCTCAGCCTGCCGCAGACGTGCGTGCTCAGCCTGCTTGTGTTCACCGGAGCCTCGCAGTTCGCGCTCGTCGGCGCCCTGGCCGCCGGCGGTAACCCGTTGACGGCGGCGGCCGGCGCGTTCTTCCTCGGCATACGCAACGCCTTCTACGGGCTGCGCCTGTCCCAGCTCCTGCGGCTGCCTCGGGCTCTTCGGCCGCTGGCCGCCCACTGGGTCATCGACGAGACCGCCGTCGTCGCGCTGGCCCAGCGGGACCGGCGCGCCGCTCGGCTGGGCTTTGCCGTGACGGGAGCGAGCCTGTACGCGCTGTGGAACCTCACCACGTTGATCGGCGCACTCGGCGCCGCCTCACTGGGCGACCCCAACGACTGGGGCCTCGACGCGGCGGGCCCTGCGGTCTTCCTCGCCCTCCTGGCTCCGATGCTCCGCAGCACGGTGGAGCGCGTGGTGGCCGGCCTCGGCGTCGTCCTCGTCCTCGGCTGCGTGCCGATCCTGCCCGCCGGGGTGCCGGTGCTGGTGGCAGCGCTCGCCGCCCCGATCGTGCTGGCCGTGTACGGCCGCCGCGCCGCCACACAGACCTCGGAGCGGCCCGAGCCCCCGACCGCGACCGACGCCACGGAGCCGAGCGGGCCCGTCGAAGGAGAGAACCGATGAGCACGTGGATCGCCATAGCCCTGACGGCCGCCGGCTGCTACCTGGTCAAGCTGCTCGGCCTCGCCGTGCCGGCGGGTGCCCTGGAGCGCCCGCTGGTCAAGCGACTGTCCGCCCTGCTGCCCGTGGCGCTGCTGGCCGCCCTGATCGCGCAGCAGACGTTCAGCACGGAACACACGCTCGTCGTCGACGCCCGCGCGGCGGGCCTGGGTGCGGCGGTCCTCGCCCTGGTGCTGCGCGCCCCGTTCTTGCTCGTGGTGGCGGTCGCCGTGGCGGTGACGGCACTGGTGCGGGCCGTCACCGGCTGACGCCCCGACCGCGCGCACCGTATGGGCCCCGCTCCGTGCCCCGTGCTTGTACTCAGGGCCACCGCTCCGTGCCCCGTGCCCCGCGCCCCGCGCCCCGTGCCCCGTGCCATCGGGCCGGGGCACGGGGCGGGCGGTGGGCCGGTGCGCGGCGCCGTACCGGCGTGCGCGGAGCCCTCACGGCCGCCGCCACCGCCTCGCCGCCAGTGGCGCCGTAGCCGTCGCGCCCGTCCTCCGTCCCGTGCCGTGCCGTCAGTCGATCTCCCGGCCGTACGCGCGCAGGGTCAGCAGGGCGTCGATGGTCACCATGGGGCGACACTCCAGCGCCGTGCCGGGCGCCCACTGGCGCCAGTTGATGGGCCAACCGCCGTCCTCCTGCTGCGCCGCCGCGAGGTGGTCCAGGGAGGCCGACATCTCCGCGTCGGAGAACCACGGGCGGGCGACGGAGCCGGGGAGGCGGGCGAAGTCGTGCGCGAAGTGGTGCTCCCCGGGGCCGTACCCCGCCGGCACCGGGTGGTCGGCGGCCTCCCGCGGGTCGAGTACGACGATCCGCTGCTCCCGTACGCGCGCGCCGAGCCGCTCCGCGACCGCGACCGCGCGCTGGCGGTCCGGCACGCAGTCCAGAAAGGTGATCGCCGCCATGACCTCGTACGGATGCGTTGGCGCTCCGTCCGCCAGTCGCTCCACCGCCGACCAACAGAAGTCCGTGGCCCGGAACAGCCAGGCGTGCCACACGCCGCCCCGGTGCAGCAGCCCCGTGACGGGGCCGGTGGCGAGCAGGTCGCTCGGCGGGTCGTCCACCACCGGAATCCACGGTGCCGCCGGGTACCCGCGCAGCGAGGGGTGGAGCGCCGGGAGGGCGCCGGCCGGGGTGGAGATCTCGGTCAGATACCGGCAGACCCGCTCTATCCGCTGCCCGCCGCAGCGCCCGACCTCGTCGAGCACGCGCAGGGCGTACGCGGTGTGCAGGGGCTGGCTGACGGGGCCGCGCAGATCCGGCTCCAGGGCGTGCCCGTACCCGCCGTCGTCGTTCAGGTACGCGGCCAGCGCCCGTTCCACGGCGTCGACGGCGGGCTCCAGGCCGTCGCGCCGGGGCAGGAAGTGGTACTCGAACCTGCGCTGTTCCAGGACGCGGGCCGTGAGCCAGACGAAGTGCTCGGCGCGGGCGAGGGGTGAGGTCGGTGCTGGGTCCGTCGGTGCTGGGTCCATCCCCCGACCGTAGGACCGGAACGGGGCGCGGGGCGGCGGATGCCGTACGGCTGCACTCTCAGGGGCGCGATACTGGACGTATGCGGTTGACGGTCTTCTGGCAGCGAATGGCGGACTACTTCGGAGAGGGGTACGCGGACTCGTTCGCGCGTGACCACGTGATGTCCGAGTTGGGCGGCCGGACCGTCCACGAGGCCCTGGAGGCCGGCTGGAGCGCCAAGGACGTGTGGCGCGGGGTCTGCGCGGCCGTTGACATCCCGTACGAGCGGCGCTGACGGAACGGAGCCGGGACGACCACGCGTGCCAGGAGCCTGCCCCCGGGCAAGCTTTTTTCGGAGCCACGGAGCCACGGAGCCACGGAGCCACGGAGCCACGGAGCCACGGAGCCACGGAGCCACGGAGCCACGGAGCCACGGAGCCACGGAGCCACGGAGCCACGGAGCCACGGAGCCACGGAGCCACGGAGCCACGGAGCCACGGAGCCACGGAGCCACGGAGCCACGGAGCCACGGAGCGGTGCGTCGCTTGGGGTGGCGGCACCGGACGACACAGGCGACAGTTGCGGCACGGGGCACGGGGCACGGGGCACGGGGCACGGGGCCGGGCGCGTCCGCCGGCCAGAGCCTCCCGGGCGCGGGGCGTGGGTGGCCCGGATATCTTGAGTTGAACGCGGACATGACAGGGGTGCGCGGGGTCACGTCGGTCACATGGGCCACACTTGCTCCGTGGTAGCGACAGAAGACACCGTTCAGGAAGCGCCCCCAGCGGGCCCGCGTGACGCGGCGAGTGCGCGTATGCCCCGTTGGTTGCCCCGGGCCATGGTCCTCGCCCTGGCACTGGTGGCCGGCTTTCAGTTCGCCAGTTGGGCCTTCCACGAGCTGACGTCGCTACTGCTCAACATCCTGATCGCGTTCTTCCTCGCGCTGGCCATCGAGCCCGCCGTGGACTGGATGGCCGCTCGTGGGCTGCGCCGTGGGGCGGCGACCGGGCTGGTCTTCCTCGGCATCCTCATCGCCGTCGCCGGCTTCTTCACCCTGCTGGGTTCGATGCTCGCCGACCAGATCGTCACCATGGTCGAGGACTTCCCGAACTACCTGGACAAGGTCATCAGTTGGGTCAACACGACCTTCCACACCGAGCTGTCCCGGGTCGAGGTGCAGGACAGCCTGCTGCACTCCGACTGGCTCCAGAAGTACGTACAGGACAGCGCCGACAACGTGCTGGACGTGTCGGCGCAGGTGCTCGGCGGGCTGTTCAAGCTGCTGACGGTGACCCTCTTCGCGTTCTACTTCGCCGCCGACGGCCCGCGGTTGCGTCGTGCGCTGTGCTCCGTGCTGCCGCCGCACCGGCAGTCCGAGGTGCTGCGCGCTTGGGAGATCGCGGTCGCGAAGACCGGCGGCTACCTGTACTCCCGTGGCCTGATGGCCCTGATCTCCGGCATCGCCCACTACATACTGCTGGAGGTGCTGGGCGTGCCGTACGCCCCGGCTCTGGCCGTGTGGGTGGGCCTGATCTCGCAGTTCATCCCCACCATCGGCACCTACCTGGCCGGTGGCCTGCCGATGTTGATCGCCTTCACCGTCGACCCCTGGTACGCGGTGTGGGTGCTCGGCTTCGTCGTGATCTACCAGCAGTTCGAGAACTACCTGCTCCAGCCCCGCATCACCGCCAAGACCGTGGACATCCACCCGGCTGTCGCCTTCGGCTCGGTGATCGCCGGCACGGCGCTGCTCGGCGCGGTCGGCGCCCTCATCGCGATCCCGGCCACCGCGACGCTCCAGGCGTTCCTCGGTACGTACATCAAGCGGTACGAGGTGACGGACGAGGCGCGGGTGCAGGGCGGCACCCGCAGGCCGCGGAGCGTGTCACGGCTGGCGCGCGTGCGGCGCGCGCTCCAGCGGGGGGAAGGCGGAGCCGCCCCGGGCGCGTCGACGCCCGACGGGGCGGACGGCGAGCCTGCCGCGCCGGCCGTGGTTCCGGCGCGCCCCGGTCGGAGGGGCGGAGCCCGGCCCACGGGAACGGCGTCCGTGCAAGCGCCCGACACGGAGCGGGCGAGGCCCTCGGCAGATGCCCCGGCGCCCTCCCAGCCTTCCGAGCCCACGGGGCCGGTGCCGGGGGAGCCGGTCCCCGAGGGCTGACGGCCGAGCGGTCACCGTGCCGCGGTGGAGGCGGGGCCAGTGGAGACGAGTCGCAGCGCGGCGTCCGGCGCCCCACGGGGCGGAGCGTGGCGCGGCGGCGTGGACCGGAGCATCGACCGCGCCGCAGCGGCGCCGTCGGCCCGAAGCTTCGGCCCGCCGGAACGCGGGCGCGCCACGGCCTGAGCCTGCTTGACACCAAAATCGAACATCTATTCTCATGGGGGTGCTGGCTGGCGGTTCTGCCCCGGTTATCCACAGGCGGAGAGGGTGTCCGGGCCGATTGTCAGTGGCAGGCGTTAGCGTCGTGGACGTGAAGCGATCGACTCAAGCAAACCGGGTGGAGCCCATGGCGGCAGGAACTGACCGCGAGAAGGCGTTGGACGCCGCGCTCGCGCAGATTGAACGGCAATTCGGCAAGGGTGCCGTAATGCGGATGGGTGACCGGCCCAACGATCCCATCGAGGTCATCTCCACAGGGTCGACCGCCCTCGACGTGGCGCTGGGCGTCGGCGGCCTCCCGCGTGGCCGTGTGGTGGAGGTGTACGGACCGGAGTCCTCCGGTAAGACCACGTTGACGCTGCACGCCGTGGCCAACGCCCAGCGGGCCGGCGGCACCGTCGCCTTCGTGGACGCCGAGCACGCGCTCGACCCCGACTACGCGCAGAAGCTCGGCGTGGACACGGACTCCCTGATCCTGTCCCAGCCGGACAACGGCGAGCAGGCGCTGGAGATCGTGGACATGCTGATCCGCTCCGGCGCGCTCGACCTCATCGTGATCGACTCCGTGGCGGCGCTCGTCCCGCGCGCGGAGATCGAGGGCGAGATGGGCGACTCGCACGTGGGCCTGCAGGCCCGACTGATGAGCCAGGCGCTCCGCAAGATCACCAGCGCGCTCAACCAGTCCAAGACCACGGCGATCTTCATCAACCAGCTCCGCGAGAAGATCGGCGTGATGTTCGGTTCGCCGGAGACCACGACCGGTGGCCGCGCGCTGAAGTTCTACGCGTCGGTCCGGATCGACATCCGCCGGATCGAGACCCTCAAGGACGGCACCGAGGCGGTGGGCAACCGCACCCGGTGCAAGGTGGTCAAGAACAAGGTCGCCCCGCCCTTCAAGCAGGCCGAGTTCGACATCCTCTACGGCCAGGGCATCAGCCGCGAGGGCGGCCTGATCGACATGGGCGTGGAGCACGGCTTCGTCCGCAAGTCCGGCGCCTGGTACACGTACGAGGGCGACCAGCTCGGCCAGGGCAAGGAGAACGCCCGCAACTTCCTCAAGGACAACCCCGACCTCGCCGACGAGATCGAGAAGAAGATCATGGAGAAGCTCGGCATCGGGGTGAAGGCCGACAAGCAGGCCGCGGAGTCCGACAGCACGGCGGCCGCCGCCGAGCCCGCGACCGCCGCGAAGACGGTCGCGCCGACGGCGGTGAAGGCGACCAAGGCAACCAAGGCCGCCGCGGCCAAGAGCTAGCCGATGACCCGGCGAAGTGACTGGCCGGACAGTGGCGACGCGGGACGACCGGACAGCGACGACCTCGGCCCGTCGAGGGCCGGGCGGAGGGCGTCGCGTGGGGGCCAGGGGGAGGCCCCCAGCATGGAGCCCGGTGAGCGGGCACGGGCGATCTGCCTGCGCCTGCTCACCGGGACACCACGCACCCGCAAGCAACTCGCCCAGGCCCTGCGCCAACGCGACATCCCCGATGACGTGGCGGAGGAGGTGCTGTCCCGCTTCGAGGACGTCGGCCTGATCAACGACGCGGCGTTCGCCGAGGCGTGGGTCGAGTCCCGGCACCACAGCAGGGGGCTCGCCCGGCGAGCGCTGGCGCGGGAGCTGCGCACCAAGGGCGTGGACCCCGCGCTCATCGACGAGGCGGTCGGTCAGCTCGACCTGGAGCAGGAGGAGCGAACCGCCCGCGAGCTGGTGGAGCGCAAGCTGCGCTCCACGCGGGGACTCGACCGGGACAAGCGCATCCGGCGACTGGCCGCGATGCTGGCCCGCAAGGGCTACTCCGAGGGCGTGGCCCTGCGGGCGGTGCGACGGGCGCTGGAGGAGGAGGGCGAGGACGCGGAACTGCTGGAGCACCACCTCCCCGACGCGTGACCGAACGACGACGCGGGGTCCGCTGGACGCGCAGGAATCCCTCGCCACGGCGGGGGTCCGCTGAACGTCATGGCCTCGTCACGGGGCGCATCTGGCGCGGGCTCACGATCGCCGCGCCCTGAGTGCGCCCTGGGCGGGCCCGAAGCGCAAGCCACAGCCAGGCGAACGGTCCCGCGCGGGACCGTTGACCTCTGCGGTACCCCCGGTACGCCGAGACGGGCGCGCCAACCCGCCGCGTGGGCGGCGTACCCCGTGGAAGGCGTTCGCGTCAGCCCGCGATGGTCCGGGCCGGGACGGACGGCTGATCGGCGTGCCGTACCGGCAGTCCCGCCGCCCGCCACGCCTGGAAGCCACCGACGATGTCGGTGGCCCGCGCCAGGCCGAGCTGGTGGAGGGAGACCGCCGCGAGGCTGGAGGCGTACCCCTCGTTGCAGAACACCACGGCACGCACGTCGTGCCCGGTGACCTCGGGCAGGCGGTGGTCGCCGTGCGGGTCGAGCCGCCACTCCAACTCGTTGCGCTCCACGATCAGCGCGCCGGGGACCAACCCGTCCCGGTCGCGGAGGGCGCCGTAGCGGGTGTCGATGAGCAGGGCGCCGTCCCGTGCCGCCGCCGCGGCCTCGTGCGGGCTGAGCCGGTGGAACCGGGCCCGGGCCCGTTCGAGGAGGGTGTCCACGCCGGTCGGCGGGTGGGCGCTCATGCCCACTCCCCGGGGTGCTCGACCTGCTCAAGGCGGAGTACGGGGCCCGTACGGCTGTAGCGGCGCATGAGCGGCAGCGGGGGGTAGTAGGCGTGCACGGAGATGGCGTGTCGCTGGGCGGAGAGGTTCAACACCTGGTGGACGTGGTGCGGGCCGAAGGCGCGGCCGTTGCCCCGGGGCAGGGCGCGCTGGCGGTCCACGCCCTCGGCGAGCTCCAGCGTCTTCCACCCCTCGGTGGGCAACTGAGCGGCGAGTGACTGCTCGATCAACTCACCGTCCGCGACGGCGAAGGCGCCGTGCGAGCCGCCGTGGTCGTGCCATCCGGTGCCGGTGCCCGGCGGCCAGCCGATGAGCCACGCCTCGCTGCCTCCCGGCCCCTCCAGACGGGTCCAGGTGCGGCCCTCCGGGTCAAGGGGCAGCGTGGCGACGAGGGCGGCGTCGGCCGCGACGCGGCGGACGTAGTCGAGGAGTTCGGTCAGGGAGGTGTCGTTGCCCTGGGGCGCGGGCGCCGTCTCCGGGCGCCCGGAGACGGCGAACGGAGCCCCGTCGGGCGGCGCGGCAGCGAGCCCCGGCCCAGCGGCGCGACTAGGTGTGGCGGTGGGGGGTGCGGCGATGGCCGAGGCGTACGGGGACGCGGTGGGCGGGGCCGAGAGGGTGGGCGAGGGGTTCGCCGTGGCCGAGGTGGTGGCAAGGGGAGCGGCGGCAGGGCCGACCGAGCTGGTTGTCACGGAGACCGTCCTGAGGGCTCGCGAGGGCGCGCGGCGGCGGGCCACGCGGAAGGGGAAAGGCGGATCAGCAGGACGGTCGACACACGCAGCCCGCGTAGCGAAGGAGGTCCATGTGGACCCTCCGCCAGAGACGCAGGCTGGTGTCAGACATGGTTCGGAGTAGACCACCTCCCTTCGCCCATGGTCAACAGCGACCGGGTGTGCGCCCGCGCACTTTCCCACCCCCACCGGCCGCTCACGCGGCGCGCCGTCCACGCCTCGGGTTGACGCGCCGCGTCCGCTCCCGCCATCGCGCGTCGCCCCCGAACCGGCCCCCGAACGCACCCGCGCGAGCCCACCGCGGCCCCCGGTGACGGGCGGCCCCGTGCGCACCAGCGCGCCGGGGCGCGCGCGGCGGCGGTCGCCCGTGCGTGGTCGGCGGCAGCGCGTAGGCGGCCCCGCCTGGACCGGGCGGCGTACGGAGCCCGCGGACGTAGCCCGGCACGTACGGTGCGGGTGGACACCGCTCGACGCGCTCGCCCCGCACCGCCGTACCCGCGTCTGTCACCGCTGCCCCGGCCGGCGTACGCCCACGGAGCACGGCGTACGGAGCACGGCGCCCCGGTGTACTGGCGCACGGTGTACGGAGCGCGGGGGTCGGCCGTGGTGTGCGGTCAGGTGGGGCTGTGGGCGGGGGCCTGGAGGAGTCCGCCCCGTGCGGCGTCCGCGCAGGCGTACAGCTCGGCCTGGCGGACCCCCGCCAACGCCGCCACCAGGTAGCCGTCGGGCCGTACCAGCAGCACGGTGTGCGCGGCGGCCCCCGGATAGCCCTCCGCGACCAGGATCTCGGCCCGTACCGGCAGCGCGGCGACGGCCGCGGCGAGGCGGGGCATGAGCCCGGCGCCCACCCAGTGCCGGCGCTCCCACACGCCCGTACCCGGGGCGACCAGGACCACGAGGAGCGCTCCGCCGAGCCGGCTGCGGAGCCGGGTCAGTGAGCCGTCGGGCGCCGTCACCGGCACGTCGGCCACCGGGCTGCCGGGCGCCGTGTCCACGGTCTCCGCGCCCTCCGGGGGCGCGGGTTGCAGCGGGCCGCGCTCGTAGCTCGGGGGCGCGCCGAGTTGCCCGAGGCCCGCGTGGCCGTCGGTGAGCAGCGCGTCGTGGCTCCGTACGGAGCCCGGCAGCACCGAACGGCGCACGGCGGACCAGCCGCCCGGCGCGCGCACCTGGGACAGCAACTGGTCGGCGGTGCGCAGCCGGGCGCCGACGGCGCCGCGCCGTTCCGTCTGGTAGCTGTCGAGCAGCGGGTCGCCCGCGGCGTGGTGCCAGGTGAGGGCCAGCTTCCAGGCGAGGTTGTCGACGTCGCGCAACCCCTCGTCGAGCCCCTGCGTACCGAGCGCCCCTATCAGGTGCGCGGCGTCCCCGGCGAGGAACGCCCGCCCCACCCGCCAGCGGCGGGCGAGCCGATGGTGCGCCAGGTACACGCCGGTGTCCAGCAGTTCGTACGGTGGCAGGGTGCCGCACCAGCCGGTCAACGTGTCCCGCACGCGGCCGAGCAGGGCCTCGGGGGTGACCAGGTCGCCGCCGGGCGGCAGCAGCCAGTCGAGCCGCCAGGCGCCACCCGGCAGCGGGCGCGCGGTCACCTCCGCGTCGGCGCCGCGCCACGGCGGCAGCCGGTGCAGCAGGCCCTCGCCGGGGAACGGGAGGTCGGCCCTGAGCGCCGCCACGGCATGCCGCTCCACCGCCGTCCGACCGGGGAACCGCACGCGCAGCAACTTGCGGACCGTCGACCGCGGGCCGTCACAGCCGATCACGTAACTCCCGCGCCACCAGATGCCCTTGGCCTCCGGGCCGCTCGGGAAACCCGACGCGCCCGCGGCCGGGCCCTCGCCCGGATCGGTGGCGTCCGCCTCGTCCGTCGGCTCCGTGTCCGGCACGGGCCGGGTGTGGACACTGACGCCGGTCTCGTCCTGCTCCATGGCGTCCAGCCGTCCGCCTGTGGCGATCCGCACCAGCCCGCCGCCGGGCTGCTGGCAGAACGGGGCCAAGGCGGCGCGCAGCGATCGGGTGAGCACGTGCTGGGGGAGGTGGAGCGGCGAAGCGATGCCCGACGGTTCCTCCGCAGCGGTCGCGTCACGCGGAGCCGGGAGCGCCGGCGGGGTGTCCGCGGCAGCGCTCCGTGGTGTTCGCGGGCTATCGAAGGTCACCTGACGCACCGTCTGGCGCCGGCGCATGGTGCGCCACCCCGCCCAGCGGGCACCGCCGTCGGTGGCGACGGCGCATCCGAGGCGGCTCAGCATCTGAGCGGTGTCCGGCCGGAGCACGGCGGTACGGGCGGGGCGCTGCTCGTCTATGCGCGGCCGGCCTGGCCCCTCGTCGAGCAGGATGACGGGGACGTCGCGGCGGGCGAGAGCCAACGTCAGCGCGAGGCCAACGGGGCCCGCACCCACGACGATCACCGGGTCCACGGCGCGGTTCCCCCGTCCCTGCGGCAGGTAGGAGAACTGACAATAGGAGCCCGGTACGCGATCACAGAACGTATGCAACCCACTGCGCGTGCCCCCGTCAAGTGACGGCCGGGGGCATGCGGGAGCACGTACGCACCCAACCCGGCCGAGGATATACGCCCAGTACAGGGCCGGATACGCCAGCGTCGCACTTCCGGTCACCGCCCTCGCGTGGAGGCGGCCCCACGGCCCAGCCGCACCGTCACCGCTCGCCCGTCCGCACCTGGTTGGCGTCCTCGCCCCGCTACGGGGAGACCCGGCCCCCGCGCCCAGCTTCGGCCCCGTACCCCAGCGCGACGCCCACTCGTTGGCCCCGTGCCCCGTGCCCCGTGCCCCGTGCCCCGTGCCCCGTGCCCCGTGCCCCGTGCCCCGTGCCCCGTGCCCCGTGCCCCGTGCTCGCACAGCGTGCCCAACCGTGGCGCTCCGTGGGCGAGGCGGCGGGCCGCTCGGGCCTTGCGGTTGCCTGACGCCCCATCGGTCACCCCTGGCTGCCGCGCGGCGTGCTCCCGCGTGCCTCCGTGCTTCGCCGCCCGCGGGCATACGTGCGCCGCGCGGGGCGACGGGCACGCTGCGGGCGACGGGGCGGCGCCCTCCCCACGCACCGTGACCACCTCCGCCGCGCCCCGGCGCCGCCGCACCGCACCGCGCCCCCGCCGCGCGGGCCCCGTCCCGCCCCACCCAACCTCGTCCCGCACCCAACCTCGCTCCGCTCCGCTGCGCCGCGTCACGCCCCGCACCGGCCGCCCCCGACACGCCGGGTGGTGCGCCGGATCGGTCCTCAACGTGCGAGCGCCCCGTGTTCCCGCCGTGGGGCGGGGACACGGGGCGTGGGGTGCGCCGTCGCGCGCGGGGCCTGTGCGGGCGCCGGCGCGAGGGGCGCGGGGTCAGTCGGCCTTCGGGCCGCCTCCTCGCGCGTCGCCGTCCCGCGAGCCGCCGTCCACGCTCTGCGAGGGGTCGGCCATGACGGTGGCCGCGCCGGCCGGTACCGCCGCCGGGGCGCCCTTGCGGCTGCGCTTGGTGCTCCGCTCGATCCAGGTGGCCAGCGACGAGAGCGCCAGGCACAGCAGGATGTAGATGGAGCCGAAGACGATGACCATCGGGATGAAGGCGTAGACGCCGTTCTCCGGAGGGGTCCGCTCCGCGAACGCCTTGCCGACGTAGAGCAGCTCCTCGTAGAGGATGATGAAGCCGAGCGAGGTGTCCTTGAGCGTGACCACGAGCTGGCTGATGATCGACGGCAGCATGGAGCGCACGGCCTGCGGGATGAGAACGGTCGTCATCACCTGGGTCTTGCGCATCCCGAGCGCGTACGCGGCCTCGCTCTGCCCCTTGGGTACGGCGTTGATGCCGGCGCGGAAGATCTCCGACTGCACCGACCCGTTGTACAGCGTCAGCCCGAGGACCAGCGCCCACATGGGCTCGGTGTCGAAGTACGCGTAGTACAGCAGGAAGATCATGATCAGCAGCGGCATGGCGCGGAAGAACTCCACGAGCACCGCCGTCGGCCACCGCACCCACCGGTGGTCGGAGAGGCGCCCCGCGGCCAGCACGGCGCCCAGGGCGAGCGAGAAGACCGCCGCGAGCGCGAAGGTCTTCAGCGTCGTCAGCAGACCTTCGAGGATGCGGTCCTGGGTGTTCGCGTACTGGTAGTCGTCCCACAGGCCGGCCTGGAACTGCCCCGTGTCGTCCAGTCGGTAGATGACGAAGGCGATGAGGCCGAGGAGGGCGAGGGTGGAGATGACGCCGTAGACGCGGTTGCGTCGGCGGGCCTTGGGGCCCGGGACGTCGTAGAGGACACTGGCACTCATCGGGCCACCGCCAGCCGGTTCTCCAGCAGCCGGAACAGGCCGCTGAGGGTGAGCGTGATGATCAGGTAGCAGACCGCGATCCAGAGGAAGATCACCAGGATGTCGTAGCCCGCGTCCGCGTTGAGCTGCTTCTGCAACGCCCCGAGCTCCATGACGTCGAAGCCGGAGGCGATGGCGGAGTTCTTGGTGAGGGCGATGATCAGGCTCCCGACCGGGGGTATCGCCGTGCGCGCCGCCTGCGGCAGCACGATCTGGCTCAGCGTCTGCGTGAAGGTCATGCCGATGCTGCGCGCCGCCTCGGCCTGCCCGACCGGCACCGTGTTGATGCCGGAGCGGACGGCCTCGCAGATGAAGGCCGACGTGTAGCAGCCGAGGGCCATCACCGCGAGCCAGAACGAGTCCCAGCCCTTGAGTCCGAGCGCGGGCAGGCCCAGCGTGACGATGAGGAACAGGAGCACCAGGGGCGTGTTGCGCAGCAGCGTTACCCACACGGTGCCGAAGACCCGCAGCGCGGGCACCGGAGACACCCGGAAACCCGCGATCAGGATGCCGAGCACGAGGGCCAACAGCGAGCTGTACGCGGTCAGTTCGACGGTCTTGAGGAAGCCGTCGCGGAATGCCGCGAAGTTGTCCGTCAGTACGTTCAAGTCAAGTCTCCGGTGGTGAGCACGGCGGCCGGGGGCGTCCGCGGCGGGTGGGCCCTCACGGGGCCCGGGCCGCGCCGTGGACGCCCGGCCGCTCAGGCGTCAGCCGTCGTGGCGGCGGCTCAGTAGCGGTCGACCTTCGGCGGCGTCGGGGCCGGGATGCCGGACTTGCCGAGCGTGGCGTCGTACGCCTTCTTCCAGTTGCCGTTCTTCTGGTGCGTCTCGATGGCGTCGTTGATCGCGTCGCGCAGCGCCTTGTCGCCCTTCTTCAGGCCGACGCCGTACGGCTCCTCCGAGAACGGCTTGCCGAGCACCCGCAGCCCGTCGTTCTGGGCCGCGTAGCCCTTGAGGATCGTGTCGTCCGTGGTGACCGCGTCCACCTGGCCGTTGTTCAGGTCCTGCACGCACAGCTGGTAGCCCTGCTGCGCCTTGGCCTTGGCGACCCCGTACTTCTTCTCCTTGATCCGCTTCAGCGGCGTGGAGCCGGTGACGGAGCAGACCTTCTTGCCCTTGATGTCCTCCGGGGTCTTGATGTCGCTGTCCTTGTCGACCAGCAGGTCCTGGCCGGCGAGGTAGTACGGGCCACCGAAGTCGACCTGCTTCTTGCGCTCGTCGTTGATCGTGTACGTGCCGACGTAGAAGTCGACGCCACCGCTGGAGAGCTGCGTCTCGCGGGCCTCGGTCGGCACCGTCTTCCACTCGATGTGCTGCTCGTCGAAGCCGAGTTCGGCGGCGATCATGCGGGCGATCTCGACGTCGAAGCCGGAGCGCTTCCCGGTGCTCGGGTCCTCGTAGCCGAGGTTCGGCTGGTCGGCCTTGGTGCCGATCTTGATCTTCTTGCCCTTGACCTTCGACCAGACCGGCGAGTCCTTGACGTCCGCCGCGGTGTTGACCTTGTAGGAGAGCTTCGGGGCGTCCTTGTCCTGATTGTCGTCGTCCGGGCTGCCCTCCTTGCCACACGCTGTCGCCGTCACGGCCATGGCCAGTACGACGGCCGCCGCCGCTGCAGTCCTGCGGAGCTTCATGGTGAATGTCCTTTACGTCGTCGAGCGGGGGGCGGTCAGTGGTGCAGGATCTTCGAGAGGAAGTCCTTGGCCCGGTCGCTGCGGGGATTGCTGAAGAACTGGTCCGGCGTCGCCTCTTCGACGATGCGGCCGTCGGCCATGAAGACCACGCGGTTCGCGGCGGAGCGCGCGAAGCCCATTTCGTGGGTGACGACGATCATCGTCATGCCCTCCTGGGCGAGCTGCTGCATGACCTCAAGGACCTCGTTGATCATCTCTGGGTCGAGGGCCGAGGTCGGCTCGTCGAAGAGCATCACCTTCGGGTCCATGGCCAGTGCGCGGGCGATGGCCACGCGCTGTTGCTGGCCGCCGGAGAGCTGCGCGGGGTACTTGTCGGCCTGCGTGCCGACGCCGACCCGGTCGAGCAGGGCCCGCGCCTTGGTCTCGGCGGCCTTCCGCTCGATCTTGCGGACCTTGATCTGGCCCAGCGTCACGTTCTCCAACACGGTCTTGTGGGCGAAGAGATTGAAGGACTGGAAGACCATGCCGACGTCGGAGCGCAGCCGGGCCAGTTCCCTGCCCTCCTGCGGCAGCGGCTTACCGTCGATGGTGATGGTGCCGGAGTCGATGGTCTCCAGTCGGTTGATGGCGCGGCACAGCGTGGACTTGCCGGACCCGGACGGCCCGATGACGACGACGACTTCGCCGCGGGCGATGGTCAGGTCGATGTCCTGGAGCACATGCAGCGCGCCGAAGTGCTTGTTGACTCCTGCCAGCGCGACCAAGTCGCCCGCCACGGCCGTGGCGCCCTTGGTCACCGATACTTCGCTCATCGGCGTCTCGCTCCGTCCTCCTCGATTGGGAGGACCCTAATGAGCCGCCACGACCAGCGTCATTACATCTGAGCTGAAATTGAGCATAACGATCCGGCCGCAAAGCGACACTCTGCGTGAACGGGGCGCCCGGCATGATCGGTGTACGGCCTGGGCAACAACGCGGTGCCCATACCGGCTACGTAACGGAAACAACTGGGTGGTCGCATTCCCTTGACGTGCCCCGTGGGTATCGGCGTTCATGCCTGTGGCCCCGGTGGGGGGACACGCTGCCTGGCGCCGACGAACGGCGCGGGTCGGCGCGAGGAACAGCGAGGGAACACACCAGGTGAGCGATCCGCGCCCCGGCGCGCACCGGCCCGGGCGGGGGCCGCGGCGGCGCCAGTCGGCCAGGGCTCGCGCGTCGCGGAGCACGGAGCGGGGAGGGCCTGAAGCGCCGGCGCGTTGCCTCTCCTCGCGCGCCGGTCCGTACGCCACGGGGCGCGGGCCGGCACGGGATGGCGGCGGTACGGAGCGCGTGGCGTCTCGGCGCCTCGGCCTCCCGGAGCGCGGCGCCGGCGCCGTGGGGCACTGGGCCCGGACCGGAACGGGGCACGGGGCGGGCACGGTACGCGGGCCACGCGGGCGCGTGGGCACGGGGCATGGAGCAGGACGGGGGCGGCGGGACACGGTGCCGTGGTGGCGCGGCGCGGGAGCCCCACCGAGATGGAGCACGGGGCACGGAGCACGGTGCACCGGGAAGACACGAGAGTACGGAGCAGGCAGTGGCGCACGCGGGGCACGGCGCGTCGGGGCGCGCGGGTGGAAGCGGGGCGCCCCTGGCGGCGCTGCGAGCGGGCCCCGCGCCCCGTGGCGCCGCCAGGACACCCCTGCGGGACCCGGCGCCCGGCGGGCGCGAGGGGCGCGCGTCCAGAGCCGAGTCGGGGCGCGTGAGGGAGCACCACCGAGGGAGGGCGGGGCTGATGAGGCTGCTGCTGGTCGAGGACGACAACCACGTGGCCGCCGCGCTGTCCGCGGTGCTGGCCCGGCACGGCTTCCAGGTCACGCACGCCCGCAACGGGGAGGAGGCGCTGCGGGCCCTGCTGCCGGGGGAGAGTGACCCGTTCAGCGTGGTCCTGCTCGACCTCGGGCTGCCCGATCAGGACGGGTTCGAGGTGTGCGGGCGCATCCGCAAGCTCACCAGCACCCCCGTGATCATGGTGACGGCCCGCGCCGACGTGCGCTCCCGTATACACGGGCTCAACCTGGGCGCCGATGACTACGTCGTCAAGCCGTACGACCCGATGGAGTTGCTCGCCCGCATCCACGCCGTCAGCCGCCGCACCGTGCCCGCCGACGGTGCGGCCGACGAGCACCCCGACGAGCCCACGGGGCCGCTGCTGGTCGGCCCCGTCAGCATCGAACTGTCCACCCGCCAGGTCCGCGTGGACGGCGCCGTCGTCTCGCTCACCCGCAAGGAGTTCGACCTGCTGGCCCTGCTGGCCAAGCGGCCGGGGGTGGTCTTCCGCCGCGAGCAGATCATCAGTGACGTGTGGCGCACGAGTTGGGAGGGCACCGGCCGCACTCTTGAGGTGCACGTGGCCTCGCTCCGCTCGAAGCTGCGGATGCCCGCGCTGATCGAGACGGTGCGCGGCGTCGGCTACCGTCTCGTCGCCCCGGTCGCCTGAGCGGCCGACCCCGTCCCCCGGAGCACCGTGCGCACTCGACTCCTCCCGCTGCTGATCGTCCTGATGGCGGGCGTGCTGCTGGCCCTCGGGCTCCCGCTCGGCGCGAGCCTGGCGGCGGCGGAGCAGCAGCGCGTGGTCGTGGACCGGATCGACGACACGGCGCGGTTCGCGGCCCTGGCCCAGTACGTCACGACGCGGCCGTCGGCGAACCCGGCGTACGCCCGCGAGGGCGACGAGCGCCAGGCCACGCTGCAGGCGGAGCTGGCCCGCTACCACGAGCTGTACGACATCCAGGTCGGCGTCTTCTACCGCGAGGGCGAGCCGATGGGATCGGCCCCCGCCGGCTGGTCGCTGGCCAAGCACAGTGAGCCGTGGCGGGCCTTCAAGGAGGCGCTCGCCGGCCGCCGCAGCCACGACCCGGCACAGGTCTGGCCCTGGGAACGGGGCCGCCTCGCGGTCGCCTCGCCCGTGGTGCGCGACGGCGACGTGGTGGCCGTGGTCGTCACCGACTCGCCCACCGGCCAGATGCGCTCGCGCATCGTACGCGGCTGGCTGTTGATCGCCGCGGGTGAAGCGGCGGCGATGCTGCTCGCCGTCGCCGCCGCGGTGCGCCTGACCGGCTGGGTGCTGCGCCCCGTACGCGTACTCGACGCCGCCACGCACGACATCGCCACGGGGCGGCTCGCCTCCCGGGTCGCCGCCTCGGACGGGCCGCCCGAACTGCGGCGGCTGGCCCGCTCGTTCAACGAGATGGCCGACCACGTGGTGGACGTGCTCGAACAGCAGCGGGCGTTCGTCGCCGACGCCTCGCACCAGCTCCGTAACCCGCTCTCCGCGCTGCTCCTGCGGATCGAGCTGCTGGCCCTGGAGCTGCCCGAGGGAAACGAGGAGGTCGCCTCCGTCCGCGCCGAGGGCAAGCGGCTGACCCAGGTCCTCGACGACCTGCTCGCCCTGGCCCTGGCCGAACACGCCGCCGCGGACCTGCGGCTCAGCGACATCGCCGAGGTCACGGAGGAACGGGTCGGCGCCTGGCGCCCCGTAGCCGACCGCGCGGGCGTCACGCTCGACTACGTGGGTCCGGGCGGGGCCACCGCGTGGGCCGACCCGGTGGCGCTGTCCAGCGCGCTGGACGCCGTGATCGACAACGCCCTGAAGTTCACGCCGGAGGGCGAGCGGGTGATCGTGGACGTGCGCACGACCGGCGACACGGTGCGGATCACCATCGCGGACGGCGGCCCCGGCCTGACCGAGGAGGAGCTGGAGCGCGTCGGCGACCGCTTCTGGCGCAGTAACCGGCACCAGAACGTCTCCGGCTCCGGCCTCGGCCTGTCCATCACCCGCGCCCTGCTGGCCGCTGGCGGGTCCACGATCGCGTACGCGCCGAACAAGCCACGCGGTCTGCGGGTGACCATCGCCGTGCCGCGCACGGCGCCCCAGGAGTGAGGACGGGGCGACGGGGCGCCGTGCGCGGGGCGTGGCTCAGCCGCGGGGGCTCATCCGCAGGGTCAGGATCTGGAACGGGCGCAGGGTCAGCTCCAGCGCGCCCTGGGGCGAGAAAACGTGCTCCGGCGCGTCGGCCAACGGGCGCTCCAACAGGTCCGTCTCGACCACCTCCGCGACCGGCACGGAGGCGGTGAGCGTCGTGGTGGCCCGACCGCCGCAGCACTCGTACAGCCGCACCACGATGTCCCCGCCGCGGTCCTCCGCGAGCTTGACCGCCTCCACGATCACCTGGTCGCCGGCGACGGAGACCAGCGGTTCGACGGCGCGGCCGCCGGTGACGGTGCGCTCGGGGAGGTTGATCCGGTGCCCCTCGCGCACCGCGTCGGCCACGGTCGCGCCGGGCGCGAGGGCGTACCGCAGTCGGTGGTGGCCGTGGTCGGTCTGCGGGTCCGGGTAGCGCGGGGCACGCAGCAGCGAGAGCCGCACCGTGGTGGTCTGCCCGCCGTCCGCGCGCACGTCGCGGGTGACGTCGTGGCCGTACGTCGAGTCGTTGACCACGGCGGCGCCCCAGCCGGGCTCCTCGACCTGCACCCAACGGTGCGCGCAGATCTCGAACTTGGCCGCCTCCCACGAGGTGTTGGTGTGCGTGGCCCGGTACACGTGCCCGAACTGCGTCTCGGACGCGGACCGGTCCGCCTTCACGTCCAGCGGGAAGGCCGCCTTGAGGAACTTCTCCGTCTCCCGCCAGTCCACCTCCGTGTCGACATCGAGCACCTTGGTGCCGGCGCGCAGCGCGAGCCGCTGCCGGACGGTGGAGCCCGCGTCGCCGAAGGAGCGCGCGACCGTGACCACCGCGCACTCGTCGGTGGACTCGGTCAGTTCCAGCTCGTCGACGTCGAGCAGGTCGGTCACGTTGTGCCGGTAGAAGTGGTCGACGTCCCAGGCGTCCCACATGTTCGGGAAGTCCAGGTGAATCTGGAGCAGGTTGCCGGCCAGGCCGGGGGCGATGGCCTCGCGCCCGGCGGCCAGGTCGTACGCGGAGACCACGAGGCCCCGCTCGTCCACCTCGACCCGCAGCAGCCCGTTGGCGAGCACGTAGCCGCCACCGTCGCGCTCGGCCGCCGTGACCGGGGCGCTCGCCGGCGGCGGGGCCAGGGCCGCGCCGCCGGCGGGGACGCCGCGCCGGGCGTGCGGCGCGGCGTTGAAGACGACCGGTTCCTCGCCCGGGCCGGCCAACGCCGCCTGCGCGGCGGACACCAGCTCCGTCAACTCGGCGCGCACCCGGGCGTAGGTCTCGCGCGCCTCACGGTGCACCCAGGCGATCGACGAGCCGGGCAGGATGTCGTGGAACTGGTGCAGCAGCACCGTCTTCCAGACGCGCTCCAACTCCTCGTACGGGTAGGCGAACCCGGGCACCGTGCTGGCCGCCGTGGCCGACCACAGCTCGGCCTCGCGCAGCAGCGACTCGCTGTGCCGGTTGCCCTGCTTCGTCTTGGCCTGCGAGGTGTAGGTGCCGCGGTGCAGCTCCAGGTACAGCTCGCCCGCCCACACCGGCGCGTCGGGGTACTCGGCCCGCGCCGCCGCGAAGAACGCCGACGGACGCTCGATCGTCACCCGTGGCGAGCCCTCCAGGTCGCCCACGCGCCGCGCGCGGGCCAGCATCTCGCGGGTGGGGCCGCCACCGCCGTCACCCCAGCCGAACGGGGCCAGCGAGCGCGTGCCGCGCCCCTTCTCCTGGTAGTTGCGGGCCGCGTGGGCCAGCTCGGCGCCACCGAGGTCGGAGTTGTAGGTGTCGATCGGTGGGAAGTGCGTGAAGACGCGGGTCCCGTCGATGCCCTCCCACCAGAAGGTGTGGTGCGGGAACTTGTTGGTCCGGCTCCAGGAGATCTTCTGGGTGAGGAACCAGTCGGAGCCCGAGAGCTTCACCAACTGGGGCATCGCCGCCGTGTACCCGAACGAGTCCGGTAGCCACACCTCCTTCGTCTCGATGCCGAACTCGTCCAGGAAGAACCTCTTGCCGTAGAGGAACTGGCGGGCCATCGCCTCGCCGCCCACCATGTTGGTGTCCGACTCCACCCACATGCCGCCCACCGGGACGAACTGGCCGCTGGCCACCTTCTCCTTCACCCTGGCGAAGACCTCGGGTCGGTGCTCCTTGATCCACGCGAGCTGCTGGGCCTGCGACATGGCGAAGACGAACTCGGGGTGGTCGTCCATGAGGTGCACCACGTTCGACGAGGTGCGGGCGACCTTGCGCACCGTCTCGCGCAGTGGCCACAGCCACGCCGAGTCGATGTGGGCGTGCCCGACGGCGCTGACCCGGTGCGCGGAGGCGTTGGCCGGGGCGGCGAGCACGCCCGCCAGCGCTTCCCGGGCCCGGCCGGCGCTGCCGGGGACGTCGGCGAGGTCCAGGGCGTCCAGACAGCGCTCGACGGCGCGCAGCAGCTCGAAGCGGCGCGCGTCGCCGGTGGAGAGCTGCGTCATCAGGCTGCCGACCACTTCGAGGTCCTGGACCAGCTCCCACACCTCCGGCTCGAAGACGGCGAGTTCCATCCGGGTGAGTCGGTACAGCGGCTCGTCGCTCGCGGTGAGGCGGTCGCCCTCCAGGGTCGGCGACTGGCCGACCAGGATCGGGTTGGACGCGGCTTCCACGTACCACTCGACCTCCTCGCCACCCTCGACCGGGGCGCCGACGCGCACCCAGACGTTGTGCGGGTTGAGCCCCTTCACGGCCTCCCCGTCGGCCCGGTAGACCAGCCCCTCGCACTGGAAGCCGGGAAGTTGGCGGTCGAAGCCGAGATCGAGTACGGCCTCGACGGTGCGGCCCGCCCACGTGACGGGCACCCGCCCCGTCACCCTGAACCAGGTCGTCCCCCAGGCCGGCCCCCACCGGTCCCCGACGGCGGCAGGCCCGTACTCCGCGGCCAGCCCTTCGGCCACCGGCACCGGTTCGCCGGGCGCCTCCCACCGCTCGATGGTGAGCGGTTCGGTGGCGCCGTAGACGGCGGGTTGGACGCGTTCGGTGAGGACGCGGCGCAGACGGTCTTCGACGATGCTGCGGTCGTCATGCATGGCGGCGGCTCCGTTGGTTCGTGGGGCGGAACGGCTGACGGTGTGTGCTGATGACGTGCGCGGTACGTACGCCGGGGCGGGGTCCGCCCCGACCGTGCGGTGCTCAGGTGGCATTACCACTGATCGGCGAGGAAAACCGGGACGCGGCAGTGGAACGCCCCGCCGCCGCGCCGTGGCTCCCGCTCCCGGCTGTCGGGTACGGGGCGGGGGAGCGGGCGTACGGGGCACGGGGCGGCGAACTCCCGGCGTGGCGCTACGGGGCACGGGGCACGGAGCGGCGAACACGGGGCACGGGGCGATGGGCACGGGGCACGGAGCGGCGAGCACGGGGCACGGGGCGATGGGCACGGGGCACGGAGCGGCGAAGACGGGGCGCGGAGCGCGGGGCGGCGAACACGGGGTACGGGGCGCGGGGCGCGGCGAACACGGGACACGAAGCCCGGGGCGCGAAGCCGCGCGGGCGCTGGGGCGGGGCCGGGCGTCTCGGGCTGAACCCCCGTACGGCCGGAACCGGGGTCGGCGCGGATGCGCCGTATCCCCGTGGCGGCGTGGCCCGTTCCGTAAGGAGTCCCCCTGCTGCACGGGGCGCCCGTGCCGCCGGCACCGCGTGCCGCGGGCCGCTGGTTCGGGAGCGGTCCGCGCGCTCGCCAGGAGCCTTTGGCCAGGGCTCCCGGCCCGCTACCGAGGCCGTGCCCCGGTGCGGGTGGGCCCCGCGCCCCCGGGGCCCAGCAGCGCCACAGCCGGATCGACCGAGAGGCAGACCGCCATGACCGCAGCCGACGCACTGACGCCAGCCGACGCGCCCTCGACCCACCCCGTCGCCCCTACGCACGCGCCGGCCACGCCCGCCACCAGGGGAGCGTCGGGAACCGGCGCCGGCAGCGCCGCCCTGAGCGTGGCCATCGACATCGGCGGGACCAAGATCGCGGGTGCGCTGGTGGACCGGCGGGGCACGCTGCACGCCACGGCCAGGCGGCCGACCCCGCCCGGTACGGGGCGGGGCCACGGCGCCGAGCCGGCCGGCGCCGTGGGTACGGCCTGCGCGCCGCCGGGGGCGGCGGCCGAGGCGGTCATGGCCGCCGTTACCGAGGTCATCGCCACCCTGGCGCGGTCCCCCGCGTGGGCCCGTGTCACCCGGTGCGGCCTCGCCAGCGCGGGGCCGGTGGACGCCGCGCGCGGCACCGTCAGCCCGGTCAACATCACGGCCTGGCGCGACTTCCCGGTCCAGGCCCGCGCCGAGGCCGCCCTCGCGCGCCACGGGGCGCCGGTGCCGACCGTGCTCGTGGGCGACGGTGTGGCCATGGCCGCCGCCGAACACTGGCTGGGGGCCGCCCGTGGCCGCCGGAACGCCCTGTGCATGGTGGTCTCCACCGGCGTCGGCGGCGGCCTGGTCCTGGACGGGCGGCTGCACCCGGGACCCACGGGCAACGCGGGGCACATCGGCCACATCAGCGTGGAGGTGGACGGCGCTCCGTGCCCGTGTGGCTCGCGGGGGTGCGTCGAGGCCATCGCCTCGGGCCCGGCCATCGCCCGCCGTGCCGCCGCGACGGGCTGGCGGCCGACCGGGGCCGACCGCTCGGCGGCGGCCGTCGCCGCCGCGGCCCGCGCCGGAGACCCGGTGGCCCTGGCCGCCTTCGACCGGGCCGGCCGGGCCCTGGCCGCGGCGATCGCCGGCACCGCGACCCTGCTGGAGGTCGAGGCGGCGGTGATCGGCGGCGGCGTGGCCACGGCCGGCGAGGTGCTGTTCGCACCGCTGCGCCGGCACCTGGCGACGTACGCGGCCCTCTCGTTCGTACGGGGCATCGAGGCGGTGCCGGCCTCGCTGGGCACCGACGCGGGGCTCGTGGGGGCGGCCGCCGCCGCGTACGAACTGCTCCCCGACCCGGCCCTGGACGACGCCGACCCCGCCCCCGCCCCGTGCCGCCGCCCCTGAGCCCCGCGGGAGCGGGCCCGTACGCCCGCGGTCGATCGCCGGGGCGCGCCGGCGGACGTCGGCGCACCCGGAGGCGGAGGCGGTAGCGCGGGCCCACCCCGGGCGGGCGTCAGGGCTTGACCGACCGGTAGTAGCGCTTCGCGCCCTCGTGGAGGCCCAGCGGGTCGGTGTAGATGGCCGTGCGGAGATCGACGCGCTGCGCCGCGTGCACGGCACGGCCGATCTCGTCGCGGTGTTTGATCACCGTCCGGGTGACGCTCTCCGTCAGCTTTCGGTCCGTCTCGTCCGTCGTCACCAACAGGTTGGCCACCGCGATGGTCTTGATGGACTGGCCTCGTTGCACCATGGGGTAGGCGTCGGCGGGCATCACGGCGGCTCGGTAGTAGTGCTTGGCGCCGCCGAGCTTGTGCACGCGATCCACCAGGTCACCGAGTTGCACGAGCCGGACCGGATAGCGCTTCGCGAGATCGAGCACGGCGCCCGTCGGCAGGCCGCCGGACCAGAAGAAGGCGTCGATCTTCCCCTGCCGCATCAGGGTGGTCATCTCACTGATCCCGACCGGCACCGGCGTCAGGTCCTTCTCCGGGTCGAGCCCCGCCGCCGTCAGGAGCCGCTCCGCGATCAGGCTGACGCCGGAGCCGGGCTGTCCGATCGCGACGCGCTTGCCGGCGAGGTCCGCGGTGCTGCGCACCGTCGAACCGAGGGGTACGACCAACTGCATGTAGTCGTCGTACAGCCGGGCGCACGCCCGCAGCCGGTGTGCGCCGTCGCCGCCCTCGTCGCGGTAGGTCGCCACGGCGTCGGCGGTGGCGATCGTGAAGGACGCCTCGCCGGCGACGAGCCGCCTGATGTTCTGCACCGACCCCTCGCTCGGCCTGAGGTTCACCCGTAGCCGCGGCAGGTCGTCGTCGAGGCGCTCCTTGAGCAGTTCGCCGTACCGCGCGTACACGCCCGTACGCACCCCGGTCGTCACGGTCACGCTCCCGCTCGGGGACGACTCGTCGCCCACCGGCAGCAGCCACCACAGCAGCAGCCCGAGCACCACGACGGCCGTCACGGCGAGCCGCCACAGCCGCCGGGCCCGCCCGGTGCCGGGGGCGGCCACGACGCCGGTGGCACGGAGCGCGCGCCACGCTCCCGGCCGTTCGGTCAGGGTCTTGAGCATGGGCCGGATACTGCCAGCATCGCGGCGCGGAAGGGAGGGGCGGGGAACGGAGTCGAACACGTACCCTGGGCAACCGAGATGAGCGCGAGAACACACCAGATGCGCGCCCGTCTACCCTGATGTCATGAGCAGCAGTGACCGGAGCAGTGCAGTGGGCGTGAATCGAAGCTACGAAGTACGCACCTACGGGTGCCAGATGAACGTCCACGACTCCGAGCGGCTGTCCGGTCTCCTGGAGGACGCCGGCTACGTGCGGGCGCCCGAGGGCTCAGCGGAGGGCGACGCCGACATCGTCGTCTTCAACACCTGCGCGGTGCGCGAGAACGCCGACAACCGGCTGTACGGCAACCTGGGCCGGCTCGCCCCGATGAAGGCGCGACGGCCGGGCATGCAGATCGCGGTCGGCGGCTGCCTGGCCCAGAAGGACCGCGACACGATCGTCAAGAAGGCCCCGTGGGTGGACGTGGTCTTCGGCACGCACAACATCGGCAGCCTGCCGGTCCTCCTGGAGCGCGCGCGGGTCCAGGAGGAGGCGCAGGTCGAGATCGCCGAGTCGCTGGAGGCGTTCCCCTCGACGCTGCCCACCCGCCGCGAGTCCGCCTACGCGGCGTGGGTGTCCATCTCGGTCGGCTGCAACAACACCTGCACCTTCTGCATCGTGCCCGCCCTGCGCGGCAAGGAGAAGGACCGCCGGCCCGGCGACATCCTCGCCGAGGTCGAGGCGCTGGTCGCCGAGGGCGTCACCGAGATCACGCTGCTCGGCCAGAACGTCAACGCGTACGGCTCGGACATCGGCGACCGCGAGGCGTTCAGCAAGCTGCTGCGCGCCTGCGGCGCGATCGAGGGGCTTGAGCGGGTGCGCTTCACCTCGCCGCACCCGCGCGACTTCACGGACGACGTGATCGCCGCCATGGCCGAGACGCCGAACGTCATGCCGCAACTGCACATGCCGCTCCAGTCCGGCTCCGACACGGTGCTCAAGGCCATGCGCCGCTCGTACCGGCAGGAGCGGTTCCTCGGGATCATCGAGAAGGTGCGCGCCGCCATGCCGGACGCGGCGATCTCCACCGACATCATCGTCGGCTTCCCCGGCGAGACCGAGGCCGACTTCGAGCAGACGCTGCACGTGGTCCGCGAGGCGCGGTTCGCCCAGGCGTTCACCTTCCAGTACTCCAAGCGCCCCGGCACCCCGGCCGCCGAGATGGACGACCAGATCCCGAAGGCGGTCGTCCAGGACCGCTACGAGCGTCTGGTCGCCGTCCAGGAAGAGATCAGCTGGGCGGAGAACAAGCGCCAGGTCGGCCGCACCGTGGAGGTCCTGGTCGCGGAGGGCGAGGGCCGCAAGGACGACGCCACCCGCCGCCTCTCCGGCCGGGCCCCCGACAACCGCCTGGTGCACTTCACCCGCCCCGACGAGCCGGTTCGCCCCGGCGATGTGGTCACGGTGGACATCACCTACGCCGCGCCGCATCACCTCCTCGCGGAGGGCGCCCCACGGGGCGTACGGCGCACGCGGGCGGGCGACGCGTGGGAGAGGCGCAACGCCGCGCCGGAGCAGAAGCCCGCGGGCGTCATGCTCGGCCTGCCCACGGTGGGCGCCCCCGCACCACTGCCCGCGGAGCCCGGCGGCTGCTCCGTCCGCTGACCGGGCACCGCCGGCCGGCAACCGCCGACGGCGGCTCGGGCCCGAGCGGGAACCGTGTGTGGCCGGCGCGACGTGTGAGCAGTCGTGCGCCGTACGGTGCGTACGCCGAGGCGCCGGGACGCGTGCGCCGCGCGTTCCCGACGGTGGAGCCGCACCGGGCCGCGCCGAACTCGCCGTGCGGACGAACGTGCCGGGCGAACGAGGGTGGGCCGCGCCGGCCGGACCCGTTCCGGTGGCGCACGCGCACGCGGCCTGAGACGAGGCGGGGGGAGAGCGCTATGCCACGGTGGGGACTGCTCGTCGAGCCACCCATGGGCCAGAACGACATCGACACGATCGAGGTACTGGCCGAAGTTGACGGCACGCGCGAGGAGGCACTCACGCTGCTGGCCCAGCACGTGGAGACATACCAGCCGACACACCCACGGAGCCCGCGTGGCAGGCGGCTCTACCGCACCGACGACGGTTGGCTGCTCGTCATCGAGGGCTCCTGGAACAACAGGCTGTACCCGTGCCGATTCCGCGTCTGCGAACTGGTCTGGGATTCGAGCGACGGAGCCTGACGTTAGGCTGCCGATCATGCTTGTCGCTGCCGCCGTGTGCCCGTGCCCGCCCCTGCTCGTGCCCGAGATCGCCGCTGGAGCCGCACCCGAACTGGCGCCGCTGCGGGACGCCTGCTCGGACGCGATCAGCGTGCTGGCCGCGGCCCGCCCCGACCGCCTCATCGTCCTCGGTCCGGCCGCCCCTGACGCCGATGGCACCTACCCGAGCGGCAGCGCCGGCTCGTTCCGCGGGTACGGCGTGGACGTGACGGTGCGGCTCGGCGCGCGACCGGGAGCGGACGGCGCTACGGGGCACGGGGCTACGGGGCAGGGCGTTACGGGGCACGGGGCACGGAGCGCCGAGGCGGACGACGCGGAGCACGGGGCGAACCCGGAGTACGGGGCGGACCCGGAGTACGGGGCGGGCTGGGCGGAGCGTGAACTGCCGTCCTCGTTGGCGATCGCGGCGTGGCTGCTGGAACGCGCCCGTTGGAGCGCGGCGCCCGTCGAGGGCCTCGGCCTCGCCGAGACGCTCGCCGTCGACCGCTGCACCGCACTGGGGCGCGAGCTGGCGCGGTCCGCCGACCGGGTGGCCCTCCTGATCTCCGGCGACGGCAGCGCGCGCCGCACGCTCAAGGCGCCCGGCTACCTCGACGAGCGGGCCGCCGCGTGTGACGCGGAGGTGGCGCGCGCCCTGGGTACGGCCGACACCACGGCCCTGTCGGAACTCGACCCCCACCTGGCCCAGGACCTGCTGATGTCGGGCCGAGCCTGCTGGCAGGTGCTCGCCGGCGCGGGCGACGGAGCGGGCCTGCGCGGCGCGCTGCTGTACGACGAGGCCCCGTACGGCGTGGGCTACTTCGTCGCCACCTGGTCGTAGCGGACACACGGGGCGCGAGACGACGCCCGATCCTGCCCGGGGGCACGGGGCACGGGGCACGGGGCACGGGGCACGGGGCACGGGGCCACGGGGCGGCCTCCGTGCGGAGACACGGGGCACGGGGCGAGGTCCGCGCGGAGTGCCACGCGCCGAACCGGCCGTCGCCGACACGACCACGGCCGCGGAGCCAGGCTCCGCGGCCGTGGGGAACGGTCAGGCGTCAGCGGCCCTGCGGCCCCTTGCCCTCGTCGTCCTTCTGCGCGAGGCGGTCGAGGGCGCCCTTGGCCTTGCCCGTGCCGGTGTCGATCTTGTCGCTGTACTTGCCCTTGGTCTTCTCGTCGACCGTCTTGGCGGCCTTGTCCAGACCGCGCTCGATCTTGTCGCCGTGCTGATTCGCGAGGTCCCCGGCCTTGCCCTTGAGCTGACCGGCCTTCGCCTTGAGATTGTCCAGCAGGCCCATGGGCCACCTTCCCTCGTCGGAGGACTACTGTCGGGCGTCTTCCCCGGCCTCGCTGTCCGCAGCCCGCGCGGCGGACTGTTGCTTGGGAATCGAGGCGCCGCCCGCCGCCGTGCCGCCCTGTTCGGCGTCATCGACGGTGGAGGCAGCCGCCGACGAGGCCACCGGCGGGGCGTCAACCTCCTCCGGAGCCGGGGATTCCGCGGCTGATTCCCCGGTCAGGCTACCGCCCTCATCGCTCCGCGCAGTTTCCGCGGGGGCTGCGTCAACCGAACGCGACGAACGGCGAAACCTTGAAAAAACGCCCATAATCACTCCATAGATTAACCCGTGCCGTGGCAGCCCGGACGGCGCGGGATGTTGTCCCGCGCCGCTGCCGCGACTCGGCTCGCTCGGCGGTGTGCCGAAACCTCGCAACGGGCAACGACCACCGCGACCCCCTGTCACGTCGCTCGTTCGAGGAGTGGCCCGCGGATTTGCGAGACTGGCCCGGTGAACAGCGCAGTCCCCGCTCCGCGGGTCATCGCCATCGTCGGCCCCACCGCGGCGGGCAAGTCCGATCTCGGGGTCGCCCTGGCCCGGCACCTCGGCGGCGAGGTCATCAACGCCGACTCCATGCAGCTCTACCGTGGCATGGACATCGGCACCGCTAAGCTGCCCGTGGCCGAGCGGCAGGGCGTGCCGCACCGCCTGCTGGACGTCTGGGACGTCACCGAGACGGCCAGCGTCGCCGAGTACCAGCGGCTGGCCCGCGCGGAGATCGACCGACTGCTCGCCGAGGGGCGTACGCCGGTGCTCGTCGGGGGCTCCGGGCTCTACGTACGGGGCGCGATCGACGCCCTGGAGTTCCCCGGCACCGACCCCGCCGTCCGCGCCCGCCTGGAGGCGGAGCTGCTGGAGCGGGGCAGCGGGCCGCTGCACGCCCGGCTCGCCGTGGCCGACCCCCGCGCCGCCGAGGCCATCCTCCCGAGCAACGGCCGCCGCATCGTCCGCGCCCTTGAGGTCATCGAGATCACCGGCCGCCCCTTCACCGCCAACCTGCCCGAGGCGGACTCGGCCCACAGCGCCGTCTACGACACGGTGCAGATCGGCGTGGACGTCGCCCGCCCGGAGCTGGACGAGCGGATCGCCCGTCGGGTGGACCGGATGTGGGAGGCCGGCCTGGTGGACGAGGTGGAGCGACTGGAGCGCACGGGGCTACGCGAGGGGCGCACGGCCTCCCGCGCCCTGGGCTACCAGCAGGTGCTCGCGGTGCTGGCGGGGGAGTGCGACGAAGCGGAAGCACGTATCGAGACCGTACGAGCCACCAAGCGCTTCGCGCGCCGGCAGGATTCGTGGTTTCGACGAGATGGGCGAGTTCACTGGCTCAGCGGCGCCGCCGCTGACAGCGGGGAACTCCAGGCGCACGCGCTGACGTTGGTCGAACGAGCGGTCACAGCCTGATCACGTGATGGCATCGGGACGCTCCGTGCGTCCTGGAGGCCGCCGTGATCGTGCCATCATCGAGCTTCGATCGTGCCGTGATGTCGAATGTGGGGAGGGCGTACGGCGATGGAGGCCAGCCCTCGGGACACAGCGGAGACGCCGCCGCGCGACGAAGCGGAGCCGCTCGCGTCGGAGGAGTCCGAGGCGCTGACCCCGGACGGACCGGACGCACAGGGCGACGACGCACCGCTGGGCGAACCGGAGTCCTTCCGCGACCTGCGCCCGCCGCGCCGGCTGAGGGTCTGGCAGATCGCGCCCATCGTCGGGCTCGCCACCCTCGGTTCGCTGATGTTCGCCTTCCCGCTCGCCTTCGAGTTCGGTGACGGCGGCGCGGTGGTCTCCATGCTCGGCCTGCTGCTGAGCTGCTGCGCGGCCGGCTGGGGCCTGATGGCCGCCCGCCGCGTCGGCTACACCTGGCCCGGCCTGCCGCCCCGTGGCTCGGGCCGCAAGGCCGACTGGCGCTATGTGATCGCCTACGTCGCCATCGTCGCCCTCCTCGCCGCGCTGGCCATCTGGCGCGTCGCCCGCCTTCGCTAGCCGCCGCCCCACCGGTTCGCTCCCGCGCTCCCCTCCCGTACGACCCACGCCGCAGGACCGTGAGGTCCGAGAGCGCCCCCCGCTCCGTGCCCCTTGGCCGCCGGGTGGGGCCCCGCTGCCCCGTGCCCCGTACCCCGCTCCCCGTCCCCGCGCGCACCGCCGCTCCGCGCTCCGTGCCCCGTGCCGCCGCGAGATCGCCGCTCCGTGCTCCGCGCCCCGTGCCCCGGGCTCCGCGCCTCGTGCCCGGGTACGGGGCGCCGCCCCGCGCGCTCGCTACGTGGCCGCTCCGTGCTTCGCCGGGACATCCGCGTCGCCGGCGCCGTCGTCGGCGGCGCCGTAGGATCGAAGGATGAGTACCGCAGAGCGGCTTCCGTTCCTCAAGGGGCACGGGACCGAGAACGACTTCGTGATCGTCCCCGACCCGGACAACCGGCTGGAGCTGTCGGCGGCGGCCGTGGCGCGCCTGTGTGACCGGCGCGCGGGCATCGGGGGCGACGGGGTGCTGCACGTCGTACGGTCGGCCGCGCACCCCGAGGCGCGGTCGATGGCCGCCGACGCCGAGTGGTTCATGGACTACCGCAACGGGGACGGCAGCATCGCCGAGATGTGCGGCAACGGCGTGCGGGTCTTCGCGCGCTACCTGCGGCATGCCGGGCTGGTCGACGCGGGGGACCTGGCCATCGCCACCCGCGCGGGCGTGCGCCGGGCGCACATCGCCAAGGCCGCACCCGCCTCCGACCCGCGCGGTCAGGAGGGTGCCGAGGGCGGCATCACGGTGGCGATGGGGCGGGCCCTGCTGCCGGACGGGCCGGACGCGGAGGTCACCGTCTCGGTGGGCGGGCTGAGTTGGCCGGCGCGCAACGTGAACATGGGCAATCCGCACGCCGTCGCGTTCGTCGGCGACCTCGCCGACGCCGGCAACCTGTTCACCGCGCCGGACGTGCGGCCCGCCTCGGTGTACCCGGACGGCGTCAACGTCGAGTTCGTGGTGGAGCGCGGCCCGCGCCACGTGGCCATGCGCGTGCACGAGCGGGGCGCGGGGGAGACCCGGTCGTGCGGCACCGGTGCCTGCGCCGTCATGGTGGCCGCCGCCCGCCGCGACGGCCTGGACCCCGCGGTGCTCGGCCACCCTGTCACGTACACCGTGGACGTGCCCGGCGGGCGGCTGACGATCGCCGAGCTGCCGGACGGCAACGTGGAGATGACGGGGCCCGCCGTGATCGTGGGCGAGGGGACCCTGGAGCCCGGGTGGCTGCGGGACGCCCTCGAGGACGGCGCCGCCTAGTCACCGGGCCGGTAGCGGCGGGGTGTCGGACGAGTCGCCCCGTAGTCGGGACAACCTCGCAGACTTCCCGCCGCTACCCATGGGCGAAACATCGCCTCATTCTGCTCGCTCGAATGGGTGATCTGGTTCACGCTCGACGAGAGCGGTTCGGTGGCGCGTGATGGGGTCGATAGCATCAAGCACCGGCACGGGCGCCCACTCGGGGCCTGGGGCCCGATCGCCCCGGCAGTCGCTGCCATCGCCGGTCGATGCCGCCGGAGGTGCCCATGAGCGCAGAGGCCACTAACCCAGCAGAACAGGGTTCGTTCGGCCGGAGGCGTGGCCGCCCGCTCATCGACCTACGCAACCTCCGCAGATTCGGTCGCGCGGCCCTGCTGGGGCCGGCACCGCGCGGCCGGGTGCCGGACGCCATCGAGCACGTGGCCAAGGCGCACCGTGCCCACCACCCCGGGGCCGACCTGGACGTGCTGCGGCGGGCGTACGAGCTCGCCGAGTCCTCGCACCGTGGGCAGATGCGCAAGAGCGGCGAGCCGTATATCACGCACCCCTTGGCCGTGACCCTCATCCTGGCCGAACTCGGTGCCGAGACCACGACCTTGACCGCCTCGCTCCTACACGACACGGTCGAGGACACCGAGGTGACGCTCGATCAGGTGCGGGAGGAGTTCGGCGAGGAGGTCCGCTACCTCGTCGACGGCGTCACGAAACTGGAGAAGGTCGACTACGGCGCCGCGGCCGAGCCCGAAACGTTTCGCAAGATGCTCGTCGCCACCGGAAACGACGTGCGCGTCATGTCGATCAAGCTCGCCGACCGGCTGCACAACATGCGCACGCTCGGCGTCATGCGCCCGGAGAAGCAGGCCCGCATCGCCAAGGTCACCCGCGACGTGCTGATCCCCCTCGCCGAACGGCTCGGGGTGCAGGCACTCAAGACCGAACTGGAGGATCTGGTCTTCGCGATCCTGCACCCGGACGAGTACGCCGGCACCCGCGACCTCATCGCCGAGCACGCCACCCGCCCCGACCCGCTGGCCGAGACCGCACGCGCCGTCCGCGCGGTGCTGAACGACGCGGGCATCGCGGCCGAGGTGCTCGTACGCCCGCGGCACATCGTCTCCGTGTACCGGGTGCGCCGCAAACGCGGCGAACTGTCCGGGGCGGACCTGGGGCGGCTGCTGGTGCTGGTCGGGGAGGACGCCGACTGTTACGCGGTCCTGGGCGAACTGCACACGTGTTTCACGCCGGTCATCTCGGAGTTCAAGGACTTCATCGCCGTACCGAAGTTCAACCTCTACCAGTCGCTGCACACCGCCGTCGCGGGCGAGGGCGGCAAGGTCATCGAGGTGCTCATCCGCACCCAGCAGATGCACAAGGTCGCCGAGGCGGGGGTGGTGGCCCTCGGCAACCCGTACGCCGCCACGGCGGACGGGGCGGAGGTCGCGGAACCAGGCGCGGTCCAAGCCGCGGACGGGGCGGGCGGCGCCGGGGTGACCGGCGGTCCCGGCGAGGGCGTGGACGGCGAGCGGGTGGACCCGACGCGGCCGGGCTGGCTGTCCCGGCTGCTGGACTGGCAGCGCGCCGTGTCGGACACGGACGCCTTCTGGTCCTCGCTCCGTGACGACCTCGCCCAGGACCGGGAGATCACCGTGTTCGCCGCCGACGGCACCGTCCTCAGCGTCCCGGACGGGGCGAGCTGCGTGGACGCCGTGTACGCCCGGTACGGGGCGGTGGGGCACTCCTGTGTGGGCGCCCGGGTCAATGGCCGGCTCGTCACGCTCAGCACGATGCTGCACGACGGGGACAGCGTGCAGTTCCTCATGGCGACGGGGCGCGACGCCGCGTCGTCCGGACCCTCGCCGGAATGGCTCGCCCACGCGCGTACGCCGGCCGCGCGCATCGCCATCACGCACTGGCTCGCCGCCCACGCCGCCCCGTCGGACCGGCCGACGGGGCCGGCCCCGGCGACCGAGCCCGACCTCGCCCCTCACCCCGCCCACGGCGCCGCCGGCCCCGTATCCGACGCTTCGGACGCGGACAGCGCGCAGGCGAACGCGCGCCGCCCGCGCGCCACGGTGCCCGGCGCGGGGGAGCCCGCCGTAGCGGGTCGCGAGACCACGGAGCAGGCCACGGCGGACCACGGGCCGGGCGGCGGCCCCGTGACGGACGCGGCCCAGCGGTCTCACATCCAGCCCGCTCCGGTGCACGCTACGGCGAAAGACGGGGCAACGGGGCACGGGGCACGGGGCGCCAGCGACGACACGGGGCACGGGGCGCGGGGCACGGAGCCCGGAGCGCGGAGCGCCAGCGACGACATGGCGCACGGAGCACGGGGCGCGGAGCCCGGGGCGCCGGGCCGCGTAGCGGCCATCCGCGCCGCGCAGGCCGACCAGCCAGCTCCCGGTGCGCCGCCCGGCAGCACCGACGGCGTACCAGGCACCGCCTCCGGCGCGCCGGCCAGCGCCGAGGCACGGGCGCGCGGCACCGACCTCGTGCCGCCGTCCGCCGCGCGCGCCGAGGAGTCACCGGGTTCGGTCACCGGCGACGGCACCGCCCCGGGGGGCGGTTCCCGCTCCGTCCCGGGCGCCGAGGGGCCACCGGGCCGCCACGCTGCGGCGACCGACACCACGACCTCCCGTGCCCCAGTCACTCCCACCGCCACGCCTGTCACGCCCGCGCCCTCCCTCAGCGGCACTCCGCTGCACGCGACGAAGCCGCTCGCGGACGCGCCCGTAACGCTCGAACAGGCCGGGGCCGGCGCCGTCCAACCGGATACCCGAGGCGACGACCGTAAGACCGCCGCCGCGCGGCCCGCGCCCGAGGCGCAACGGTTCGCCACGGCACCCCACGGGGCAGGAACGGCCGACCCGGCAGCCGACGCCGACGCCCGCGACGAGGCCGATGCTCCAGCCGAAACAGAAACAGAAACAGAAACGGACATCGACGCCGACACAGACACCGACGCCACGGTGCGGACGGTCGCCTCGCCCGCGCGGGCCGCTGCGGACGCACCACCGGGCACGCCCCCCGGGAGGCGACGGAGCGTCGGTGTGGTCGTGGACCAGCCTGGTGTGACGGTGCGGTTGGCCGGGTGCTGTACGCCGGTGCCGCCCGACGAGGTCACCGGGTTCGCGGTACGGGGCCGGGCGGTGACCGTGCACCGGGTGCCGTGCCCCGCCGTGGCGCGGATGACCGAGGCCGGGCGGCAGCCGGTCGCCGTGCGCTGGCAGACCGATGCCGACGCGGCGCCGGTCGGATACCGCGTGACGCTGTGCGCCGAGGCGTTCAGCCGGCCCCACCTGCTCGCCGACCTCACCGAGGTCATCGCGGCACAGGGCGCCGAGGTCATCTCCGCGGCCGTCGAGCCGCCGTACGAGCAGCGGGTGCGGCACACGTACACGCTGCAACTGCCCGACGCCGGCCGACTGCCGGTGCTGATGCGCGCGATGCGCCAGGTGCCGAGCGTGTACGACGTCGTCCGCGCGGGGCACGAGCTGGCGGCGGCGGGGCTCTAGCCGTACTGACCACGAGCGAGCCCCCGCTCGGGCTGGCGCGTCGCGCACCGTGGCCGCAAGTAACGTTTCGTCGACGCGGCCGCCGCCAGCCCCGCGCCGACCGGTCAGCCGCGGGCCCCGCTCCAGTGCCACGTACGGCCCGCTCCGGCCTCGCTCCAGCGCCCCGTGCGGCCCGGCGGCCCCGCCCCGTGTAGCGGGACAGCGGACAAAACCCGGGTGACCCTCGCGACGGTGCGTGGGACCATCGATGTGTCGACGCGGTGGCGGCCCGGGAATCGTTCGGGCCGGTCGAGCGTTATCGACACTGACCGTTCTCGCACGACGTAAGGAACCAATGACAACCCCTTCCCAGCAGCAGTCGTTCCCCGCCGCGGATTCCTCGGACCGGCAGCGCCTTCCCGAGAACCTTCGGGCCGACGCCCTGATGGAAGAGGACGTTGCCTGGAGCTATGAGATCGACGAGGAGCGCGACGGCGAGCAGTACGACCGCTCCGAGCGGGCCGCCCTGCGTCGCGTGGCGGGCCTGTCCACCGAGCTGGAAGACGTCACCGAGGTCGAGTACCGGCAGCTTCGACTGGAGCGCGTGGTACTGGTCGGCGTCTGGACCTCCGGCACCATGGCGGACGCCGAGAACTCCCTCGCGGAGCTCGCGGCGCTCGCCGAGACGGCGGGTGCGTTGGTTCTCGACGGCGTCATCCAGCGTCGCCCCAAGCCCGACCCGGCCACCTACATCGGCTCCGGCAAGGCCCAGGAGCTGCGGGACATCGTGCTGGAGTCGGGCGCGGACACCGTCGTCTGCGACGGTGAACTCAGTCCCGGTCAGCTCATCCACCTCGAAGACGTCGTGAAGGTCAAGGTCGTTGACCGTACGGCGCTGATCCTCGACATCTTCGCCCAGCACGCCAAGTCGCGTGAGGGCAAGGCGCAGGTCGCGCTCGCGCAGATGCAGTACATGCTGCCGCGGCTGCGCGGTTGGGGTCAGTCGCTCTCCCGGCAGATGGGTGGCGGCGGCGGTGGCGGTATGGCCACCCGTGGTCCCGGTGAGACGAAGATCGAGACGGACCGGCGTCGCATTCGCGAGAAGATGGCGAAGATGCGCCGGGAGATCGCCGAGATGAAGACCGGCCGCGACATCAAGCGGCAGGAGCGCAAGCGCCACAAGGTGCCGTCCGTCGCCATCGCGGGCTACACCAACGCGGGCAAGTCGTCGCTGCTCAACCGCCTCACCGGCGCCGGGGTGCTGGTGGAGAACGCCCTGTTCGCCACCCTTGACCCGACGGTGCGCCGGGCCGAGACGCCCAGTGGCCGGCTCTACACCCTCGCCGACACCGTGGGATTCGTACGGCACCTGCCGCACCACCTCGTCGAGGCGTTCCGTTCCACGATGGAGGAGGTCGCGGACTCCGACCTGATCCTGCACGTGGTGGACGGCTCGCACCCGGCGCCGGAGGAGCAGTTGGCGGCCGTGCGTGAGGTGATCCGCGACGTGGGCGCCGTCGACGTGCCGGAGATCGTGGTGGTCAACAAGGCGGACGCGGCGGACCCCGTGGTGCTGCAACGGCTGCTGCGGATCGAGCCGCACGCGATCGCCGTGTCGGCGCGCTCCGGGCAGGGCCTCGCGGAACTGCTGGCGCTCATCGACGCGGAGCTGCCCAGGCCGAGCGTCGAGATCGAGGTGCTGGTGCCGTACACGCGCGGTGGTCTGGTCTCGCGTACGCACGCCGAGGGCGAGGTGATCTCCGAGGAGCACACGTCGGAGGGCACGTTGCTCAAGGCCCGGGTGCACGCGGAGCTGGCGGCGGAACTGCAGCCGTACGTGCCCGTGGGCTCCGTCGGCAACCCGACGATCATCGCCTGACCCGCGCCGCCCCGGCCTCCTCGGCTGACCCGCTTCACCGTCCCGGCTGGTCGGTGTCCTGAGTCGCAGCGCCGTAGCGTCGCGGTGTGAGGCCGGCACGCCGCCCGTCCCGGGCCGGCGAAGCGCGAGCCCGAGAGCACGTCGAGGGCCCGTTCCCTCCCCGAGTCAGTGGGGGAGGAAACGGGCCCTTAGTCGTATCCGTACGGCACTCAGCGGCTCGGCCGCGCCGGGCCGAAACGCGGGTCGGCCCGGCGCCGTGAACCCAGGCGCCGAGCCGACCGCGCCGGGCGCTCACCCCTGGGGTGCGTGCCCGGCGGTCGCGCTCACCGGCTGGCGAACTTCTTGCTCACCGCGTTGTAGACGCCCTTCGCCTCGTCGCCCAGGTGCGGGCCGGCCAGCCAGGTGGCGTTGGCCGGGCCTATCGAGGTGTTGGACACCAGGGCCGGCTGGCCGTCCTGGCCCTTGGCGACCCAGCCGCCACCGGACGAACCGGCGGTCATCCGGCAGCCGATGCGGTACATCGTCGGCTGCGCGGTGTCCAGCGAGAGCCGGCCCGGCTTGTCCGTGCACTGGTGCATGGACTGGCCGTCGAACGGCGGGGCCGCCGGATAGCCGGTGGCCGTCATGTCCGCGATCGACTTCACCGGCGGGGCGTTGAACTCGACCGGCAGCGCACCGCCGACGGTCTCCTCAAGCGACTTGCCACCGCCGTCCTCCGGCTTGACCTTCAGCACGGCGAAGTCGTACGGCGCGCCCTGGCCACCCACCTTGGCACCCCGCTCGATCCACTGGTCGGAGGTCTGCGCCCACTCGGCCCACCACAGGCCCTTCGGCGCGATCTGCTCCTTGGGCGCGTTCTCCAACTCCGCCGCCGACAAGCCGCTGTCGTTGTACGAGGGCACGAACATGACGTTGCGGTACCAGCCGCCGCCCTTGCCCGCGTGCACACAGTGGCCCGCGGTCCACACCATGTTGGACTTGCCCGGGTTCGCCGGGTCCTTCACCACGGTCGCGGAGCAGACCATCGAGCCCTCGGGACCGTCGAAGAAGACCTTCCCAGCCTGCGGCGCGTTCGCGCTGTACGGGGTCTGCACCTGCTGCGCGTCCACCGGCTGCGGCTCGGGGTCGGTCACGCCCTGGTCGTCGGCGATGTCGTCCTCAACCGGCTGGTCGGGCTCCTCGGCGTCCTTCATCCGGTCCGAGTCCCACAGGTCCTCGATGATGGGGTTGATGAAGTCGCCTGCCTCGCGCAGCCACTCCTTGTCGAAGTCCTTCCAGGCCCCGTCCTTCCACTTGTCCAGGTCGAGGCCGAGGTCCTTGAGCTTGTCGTTCAGGTCGCTCGGCAGCGCCAGCTCGTTCGACCCCTGCTCGGCGGACGAACTCGGGGTGGAGCTGCCCTCGTCGTCCGAGGGGCCACAGGAGGCGACGGTGAGCGCCAGGACGGCGGTCAGGGCCGCCACGGTCAGCGCGGACGAGGAGTTCCGGGCGCGCGATGGCCGCCGCTTGCCGCGCTGGCGAGAGCTGGATGGACGCATGGATGGCATGGGTGGAACTCCCCCTGGAATGTTCGGGCTGCTCGGTAAGCGACTACAAGCGATCTGTATGTGTCATGTACCGCCCTGGCGGAGGGCGGCCCCCCACTATGCCGGTGCCGCGTACGACGGCCGAACGCGGGTCCCCGGTTCCGCGACGTCAGGGATCTGCCACCGAACCGTGATTCGGCGCCGCCCGCGTCGTTGGTAGGTACGGCGCGCCCCGCCCACCGCCCAAGGCCGCCATCGCCCAGCACCGGCGCCACCCCGAACGCCCCGCCACGCCCACGACCCCCACTCCGCACCGTTGCCGCGCCGTCGCCGTAACGGTGCCCGGCGGTCGATGGCCGAAGCCCCGACGGCGACGGTGCGCCGAGCAAGCCCCCGCACACCCGCGATGCCCAGGCCCTGGGCGCATCCCGCACGGCCAGCCGACGAAGGAGGAAGGCGCATACCGCGGGCCCAGCGCCCCCGTCACGCGCCGCACATCGCATGAATCCAGTTTCCGGAGCCGACGCGCTGTCGGGCGCTCTCGCCCCGTTCGTCCCCGAACAGGCCCGCCGTGGCCACGGGGTCACTTCCGCCGGGCGCGTCTCCCTCTCCTCCGACCCGCTGGACCACGCCGACCCGCACATCGCGGCCGACGTGTCGGCCGTCGAGAACCTGCTGCGGTGCTGGGTGCGCGAGACGAACACGGTGGCGCCCGAGGGTGACGTGCTGTGGCTTCCGCTCGCGGCCAGCGGCCTCGCCCTCCTCGTCCCCGTGACCTACTGGTCGGCGACCGGCTGGCACCGCTTCGGCCGCCCCGCCCTGGTGGGCGGCCCCACCGACGCCCCGGCCGTGGACGCCCCCACCCTGGCCGCGCTACTCAGCCGGGAGGCCGCCTACGGGGCCGCCCGCCGTGCCGCTCCGCCGCGTGGCGGCGCGCCGCTTGGCGGCACCGGTTCGGGGGCCGGCCCGGAGGCCGGCTCGCTCCCCGGCGGCCCGGCGCCGTGGACCACGAGGCCGCCGGGCTCGGCGGAGGTGGCACTTCCCGGGGACGGTGCCGGCGAGGTCGACCGTGCCCACCGCGGGGCGGCACCGGACGACGCTCTCGACCCGGGGGAGGAGGAGGTCTACCCGGTCGAGGGCGCGCAGGGCAGCGCGTACGGAGGCGATGGCGCACCCCCCGGCGCGTACGACACGACCGGCGCGCTGGACAGCGCCTACGGCGCCGTCGACGGCGTCGCCGACGCCACGGCCGCCCTCGCCGACGCGTTCAGCGCCGAGCACGCGGCGGCGTACGGACCGGGGGAGGAGGCCGACGGGGCGGCGTACGGGGCGGCGGAGGTCGCGGCCGGGGGCAGCGCCGAACTCGTGGGCCGGGTCGCGGACTCAGTGCGGCGCACCGCCGCCTTCCTCGCCGGTCGCCGCGCCGCCCCGGGCGACCCCGGCACGAGCGGCGCCTTCCTCAACGGCGAGCAGTCGCTCCTGTTCGGCCACCCGTTGCACCCCACGCCCAAGAGCCGCGACGGGCTCTCCGAGGCGGAGGCCCGGGCGTACTCGCCCGAACTGCGCGGTTCGTTTCCGCTGCACTGGTTGGCCGTGCGCCCCTCCGTACTCGCCGCCGACTCGGCCTGGACCGAGCGCGGCCGCACCGTGCCCGCCGAGCGGCTCGTCACCCTGATCGCCGGCGCGCTGCCGACGCTGCCCGACGGCATGGTCCCCCTGCCGCTGCACCCCTGGCAGGCGCACGAGATCCGGCACCGCAGCGCCGTGCGGGCCCTGACCGACGCGGGGCTGGTACGCGACCTCGGCCCGGCCGGCGAACCCTGGCACCCCACGTCGTCGGTGCGCACCGTCTACCGCCCCGCCGGGCGCGCCATGCTCAAGCTCTCCCTCGGGCTACGCATCACCAACTCCCGCCGCGAGAACCTCCGCAAGGAACTGCTGCGCGGCGTCGAGGTACACCGGTTGCTACGGAGCGGCCTGGCCAAGGAGTGGCGGGCCGCCTGCCCGGGCAAGCCAGGCTTCGACATCGTCCGCGACCCCGCCTGGCTCGCCGTCGACGGGCTCGACGGCGAGCCCGTGACCGGCGTGGACGTCATCATCCGGCACAACCCCATCGCGATCGACGACGACGTGGTGTGCCTCGCGGGGCTCGTCTCGCCCCGCCCGTGGCCGGGGCAGCGGGCGCTGCGCTCGCGGCTGGCCTCCCTCGTCACGCGGCTGGCCGCCCGCACCGGCCGATCCGTCGGCGCCGTGTCGACGGAGTGGTTCCTGCGTTACCTGCACACCGTCGTCTGGCCGCTCCTGTGGCTGGACGGGGCGGCCGGCGTCGCGCTCGAAGCCCATCAGCAGAACACCCTCATCCACCTCGACGCCGACGGCTGGCCCGTCGGCGGCCGCTACCGCGACAACCAGGGCTACTACTTCCGCGAGTCCCGGCGTACGGAACTCGACCACCGGCTGCCCGGCATCGGCGCGGCCAGCGACACGTTCGTCTCCGACGCCGTCGCCGACGAACGCTTCGCCTACTACCTGGGCGTCAACAACGTGCTCGGCCTCATCGGCGCGTTCGGCGCCCAGCGGCTCGGCGACGAGCCCCTGCTGCTCGCCGCCTTCCGCCGCTTCCTGCGCGAGGCCAGCCGCCAACCCGTCGCGTCCCGCTCCTCCCTGCCGGCCCGACTCCTGGAAGCGCCCACCCTGCGCTGCAAGGCCAACCTGCTCACCCGGCTACACGGCCTGGACGAACTGGTCGGGCCGGTGGACACGCAGTCCGTCTACGTCACCATCGCCAACCCCGTCGTCACCTCCACCCCCTGACCACTCCGCGAAACGCGAACCGCCATGACCCCCACCGATCCCGCGCCCGACCCCGACGCCACCACCGGCCCCGGCGGCGGGCGCGGACCCGCCCCCTCCCCAGCCCCCTCCCCGGCCCCCTGCGCGTCCGATCCCGCAGCCGCCCCCGCCCCCGGTGGGGAAGGCCCGACCGCCCCGCAACGCACCGCCCCTCCGGAGCACGCCTGCGACGACACCGTCGATCTCTGGCTCACCGCACTCCACGAGACTCCGTCCCCCGCCGGAGCCGCGTCCTCCGACTCGTACCCCCAACCCGTCGACGGTCGCTGGACGGGAGAGGTGGGCCCGGCCGCCCCTCACGCGTACGCATCCGGCCCCGGGCCGGCCGCCCACGCGGTAGCGGCGCGCTCCGGCCCGGCCCGGCGCTCGGCACCGTCGCCGCCCCCCACGGCCGGCCTCATCGGCGACGTCGAACGCTGGGGGCCGGCCACCACGCCCTTCGGCGTCTTCTCGCTCCTGCCGGTCTCCATCCAGCGGGACCTGCCGCTCCTCACCCGGTGGATGAACGATCCGTCGGTGGCCGCCTTCTGGGAGCTCGCCGGGCCCGAGCACGTCACCGAGCACCACCTGCGGGCCCAACTCGACGGGGACGGGCGCAGCCTGCCCTGCCTCGGCGTGCTCGACGGTGTGCCCATCGGTTACTGGGAGGTCTACCGCGCCGACCTGGACCCGCTGGCCCGCCACTACCCGGCCCGCCCGCACGACACCGGCCTCCACCTGTTGATCGGCGGCGTGGCGGACCGGGGCCGGGGCATCGGCACGGCCCTGCTCCGCGCGGTCGCCGACCTCGTGTTGGACCACCGGCCCGACTGTGGCCGCGTGATCGCCGAGCCCGACCTGCGTAACACCCCCTCCATCGCGGCCTTCCTCGGCGCCGGTTTCCGCTTCGGCGCCGAGGTGGCCCTCCCCGGCAAGCGCGCGGCCCTGATGGTTCGGGACCGGGCGCTACGCCACCTCCTGTGACCTCCGGCACCGAGGAGCCCACCGTGCGACCTTCACCGCAGCCGCAGCCGCAGCCGCAGCCGCAGCCGCAGCCGCAGCCGCAGCCGCAGCCGCATTCGCAGTCCGCGCAGCCGCCCCGCCCCCGCTCGGCCGCAGGGCCACCCGACCGACCCGAACCGGCCCAGCCCGCGGCCTCACCGCAGGCCGACGCCTGGCAGCGCGCCGGCCGGCGGATGCTGGCCAAGATGCTCGCCGAGTTCGCCTACGAGGGCGTGCTGTCCCCCGAGCCCGACACCGAGGCCCCCGCTCCGCCCCCTGTCGGAGCGGAACCGGTGGCGTACCGCCTCCCGGAGGTGGACGGCGTGACCTATCGCTTCCGCGCCCGCCGCGGCGCGTACGGTCACTGGATCGTCGACCCCGACTCCGTCACCCCCTGTACCGACCCGCTGCGCTTCCTCGCCCGCGCCCACCACGAACTGCTCGGCCTCAGCGGAGACACCACCGGGCACCTGCTCCGCGAGCTCACCGCCACCCTCGCCGCAGACGTGCGCCTGGACACGGACGCCCTGACCGCCGCCGACCTGGCCGACCTCGACTACGCCGATCTCGAAGGCCACCAGACCGGCCATCCCTGGCTCGTGGCCAACAAGGGCCGCCTGGGATTCTCGGCCGCCGACGCCGCCCACTGGGCTCCCGAGGCCCGTCATGCCCACCTCCTTCCCTGGCTGGCCGTCCGGCGCGGCCTTGCCCACTACCGAGGGGTGCCCGCACTCGCCACCCCCGACCAGCTCTACCGCGAGGAACTCGACGCCCCCACACGCGCCACCTTCCGTCGCACCCTCACCGAACACGGCCGGAACCCGGCCGACTACCTCCTGCTCCCCGTCCACCCCTGGCAGTGGGACGAGGTGGTAGCCCCCCTCTTCGCCCCGCAGATCGCCGACGGGAGCATCATCCCCCTCCCCACTGACAACGCCCGCCGACTGCCCCAGCAGTCCATCCGGACCTTCCTCAACGTCACCCGCCCCGAGGCACGCACCGTCAAGCTCCCGCTCTCCGTCCTCAACACCCTGGTCTGGCGCGGGCTTCCCACCGAACGCACGCTCGCCGCACCGGCCGTCACCGCCTGGGTGCACGGGCTCCGCGACGCCGATCCGTTTCTGCGCGACGAGACCCGGGTGATCCTGCTCGGCGAGACCGCGTCCGTCACCGTCGAGCACCCGCTCTACGACCGCCTGCCCGGCGTGCCCTACCAGTACCGGGAGTTGCTGGGCTGCATCTGGCGCGAACCGCTGGCGCCCCAGCTCGACCCGGGGGAGCGCGCACGCACCCTGGCCGCGCTGTTGCACACCGATGCGCGGGGGCGCGCCTTCACCGCCGAACTGGTCGCGCGCTCCGGGCTCGCCCCGAGCACCTGGCTGCGCCGCCTGTTCGCCGCCCTGCTGCCGCCGTTACTGCGCTTCCTGTACCGCTACGGAACGGTGTTCTCCCCGCACGGCGAGAACACCGTCGTCGTCTTCGACGAGCGGGACGTACCGGTCCGTCTCGCGATCAAGGACTTCGTCGACGACATCAACGTCAGCGCCCAGCCGCTCCCGGAACTCGCCTCCATGCCGGCTGACGTGCGGCGGGTGCTGCTCAGCGAGCCGCCCGGATTCCTCACCCAGTTCATCCACTCCGGCCTCTTCGTGGGCGTCTTCCGCTACCTGGCGCCCCTGTGCGCGGACCAACTCGACGTACCCGAGCGGCAGTTCTGGTCGCTCGTGCGGCGCGAAATCCTCCGCCACCACCGGCGCTTCCCCGACCTCGTGGCGCGGTACGAGATGTTCGACCTGCTCACCCCGTCCATCGAGCGGCTGTGCCTGAACCGCAACCGGCTGCATCTGGACGGCTACCGGGACCGCCCCCACCGCCCCCACGCCGCCGTGGACGGCTTCGTGCCCAACCCGCTGCACGGTTCGTGACCGGCACTGTCAGTGGCGCCCCTTAGGCTGGCTTTCCTATGACTCCTTCGCCTTCACCGTCTCTCACCGACCTGCTGCACGCCGCCGTGACCGCCGTCGGCGGCGCGGAGCGCCCCGGGCAGGTCAGCATGGCCCAAGCCGTCGCCGAGGCCATCGGCGCGACCCGGTTCATCGACCAGGACGACGGTGGGGGTGAGACGAAGGGCGAGCACGCGCACCTGCTCGTTCAGGCGGGGACGGGGACGGGGAAGTCGCTCGGCTACCTGGTGCCCGCCATCGCCCACGGCGAGCGCGTGGTGATCGCCACCGCGACCCTCGCGCTCCAGCGCCAGCTCGTGGAGCGCGACCTGCCGCGCACGGTCGACGCGCTGCACCCGCTGCTCCGCCGCCGCCCCGAGTTCGCCATGCTCAAGGGCCGGTCCAACTACCTGTGCCTGCACCGGCTGCACGAGGGCGTGCCGCACGAGGAGGAGGACGGGCTCTTCGACCCGTTCGAGGCCGCCGCATCGCTTCCCGGTCAGGCCACCAGCAAGCTGGGCAAAGACCTGCTGCGGCTGCGCGACTGGGCGGACGAGACGGAGACCGGCGACCGGGACGACATGACGCCCGGCGTCTCGGACCGCGCCTGGGGCCAGGTCTCCGTCTCCTCGCGCGAGTGCCTGGGCGCGTCGAAGTGCACCTACGGCGCGGACTGCTTCGCCGAGGCGGCCCGCGAGCGCGCCAAGCTCTCCGACGTCATCGTGACCAACCACGCGCTGCTGGCCATCGACGCCATCGAGGGCGCCCCCGTGCTCCCCGGACACGAGGTGTTGATCATCGACGAGGCACACGAGCTGGTGTCCCGTGTCACCGGCGCGGCGACCGGCGAGCTGACCCCGGGCCAGGTCAACCGCGCCGTCCGGCGGGCCGCGAAGCTCGTCAACGAGAAGGCGGCGGACGCCCTGCAGACGGCCGCCGAGAGCTTCGAACGGCTTATGGAGCTGGCTCTCCCGGGCCGTCTGGAAGAGATCCCCGAGGACCTCGGTTACGCGTTGATGGCGCTGCGTGACGCGTCCCGCACGGTGATCTCGGCCATCGGCAGCACCCGCGACAAGTCGATGCAGGACGAGGACGCGGTCCGCAAACAGGCCCTGGCCTCGGTGGAGAACGTGCACGCGGTCGCGGAGCGCATCGTGGAGGGCTCCGAGTACGACGTGGTGTGGTACGAGCGGCACGACAGGTTCGGCGCGTCGCTGCGGGTCGCGCCGATGTCCGTCTCCGGGCTGCTGCGCGAGAAGCTCTTCAACGAGCGTTCCGTGGTGCTCACCTCGGCCACGCTCAAGCTGGGCGGCGACTTCAACGGCGTGGGCGCCTCGCTCGGCCTCGCCCCGGAGGGCATGGCGGAGAAGGCCGGCGCGAACGACCCGACCATGCCGCGCTGGAAGGGCCTGGACGTCGGCTCGCCGTTCGACTACCGCAAGCAGGGCATTCTCTACGTGGCCCAGCACCTGGCCCAGCCGGGGCGGGAGGCCGGCCGGGCCGACATGCTCGATGAGCTGACCGAACTGGTCCAGGCGGCTGGCGGGCGCACGCTGGGCCTCTTCTCCTCCATGCGGGCAGCGCAGACCGCGGCCGAGGAACTGCGCGGCCGGTTGGACACGCCGATCCTGCTGCAGGGCGAGGAGACGCTGGGCGAGCTGATCCGCGCCTTCGCCGCCGACCCGCAGACCTGCTTGTTCGGCACGCTCTCCCTCTGGCAGGGCGTCGACGTGCCGGGGCCGAGCTGCCAGTTGGTCGTGATGGACCGGATTCCCTTCCCGCGCCCCGACGACCCGCTGATGAGCGCCCGCCAGAAGGCGGTCGAGGAGGCCGGGGGCAACGGCTTCATGGCGGTCGCGGCGACGCACGCGGCGCTCCTGATGGCACAGGGGGCCGGCCGCCTGGTCCGCGCCTCGGGGGACCGTGGCGTGGTGGCGGTCCTTGACCCCCGGCTGGCCAAGGCCAGGTACGGGAGCTTCCTGCGGTCCTCGATGCCGGACTTCTGGTACACCACTGACCGCAACCAGGCCCGCCGCTCACTGGCCGCCATCGACGCCGCGGCGAAGGCCAGCGAGTAGGGCGGCGACCCAGCACAGTCGGGTGGGGGTGGGCTCCCGTTGTGGAGCCCACCCCCACCCGAGCGGTGTACGTACGTCTCGAAGCCCGGGCTCGTCGCAGGTGGCGTGCCCGAAGCAGTGAAGCTGGACCGTACGGAGTGCCGGGCTGCGCGGCCCAGGCCCTGGTCGCGCTTTGGCGGCCCTCCGTAGCAGCCGGTCCACGTCACGTCGCACGAGCGCAGCACAGGGAGAACCGGAGCGAGGCAGCCCCGGAACCGGCGCAGTGGTCCCGGGGCCGGTCGTGAGAGGCGGTCAGACCCGGCGCAGTACCGCCACTACCTTGCCGAGGATCGTGGCCTCGTCGCCGGGAATCGGTTGATACGCGGCGTTGTGCGGGAGCAACCAGACGTGACCGTCCTCGCGCTTGAACCGCTTGACGGTGGCTTCGCCGTCGAGCATCGCGGCGACGATGTCCCCGTTCTCGGCCACCGGCTGCCGGCGGACGGTGACCCAGTCCCCGTCACAGATGGCCGCCTCGACCATGGAGTCACCGACCACCTTGAGCACGAACAACTCGCCGTCGCCGACGAGTTGCCGGGGGAGCGGGAAGACGTCCTCGACCGACTCTTCGGCGAGGATCGGCCCACCGGCGGCGATGCGCCCCACGAGCGGTACGTACGAGGCGGCGGGCTTGCCCGCGGTGTCCGCGGGTGGCGTCGCGCTGGGCTGGTCGGAGCCACGGACCTCGTAGGCGCGCGGCCGGTGCGGGTCTCGGCGCAGAAACCCCTTGCGTTCGAGCGCCATGAGCTGGTGGGCGACGGACGAGGTGCTGGAGAGCCCCACGGCCTGCCCGATCTCCCGCATGGACGGCGGGTAACCGCGTCGCTGCACGGAGTCGCGAATCACCTCGATGACGCGCCGCTGCCGATCGGTCAGCCCCGAGCTGTCCGCGCGGATTCCGGGAGGTCGGCCGGGTAGCGAGCGGCCTGGCCGCTGCCCCTCTGGATGTGTGATGGCGTCATTCATCGTGTGTGCCGATTCGAGTCGGTTCCGGGAGCGGTCCTGGGCGGTGATGGTGGCGCTGTCGGCGGTGGTGGTCACGTCGGCCCCTCTCGATATGTTCTCCCTAGTTAGCCAACGGTAGTTGCTTTCGAAAGGTTGCGCCAAACACACGTTCGAGTGAAAATCCGCAGATTAGCTGACGTGATCACGAAGCTTCGTGTATGAGGCGGGGAGTGATTTCGGGCCATCACGGTACCGCTCCCCGTGGCGCCAGCTCGTGGCGGGGCGGCCCTTCCCTGCGCGTCCGCGGCCGTGACCGTGGGTAATCGCAGGCCAGTCCGCCCGGCTCCGCCGGCATCCGCCTCGCGCGCGGCTAGAGCGGCCGTTGCGGGGTGGGTGGCCCTGACTGGGGCCCGGGTCCGCGCGCGAGGGCGCGCGGGTGAGGGGCTGTGCCGCGCCCAGTGTGCCACTCGCGCCCCCCTGGCTTCGCGCCCGCCCGTCTTCCCGTACCCTCATGGCTGCCGCGGTGCTGTGACACGCCGCGCCAAAGGTTGACGGCCCGCCACCAGATCTAGTGGTTTGATGGGTGCCGGTTGCCCATAGGTTGTGGTCCCGGGTGAATCGCCGCGGAGGTCTTCGCCTATGCTGGGGACCGCGTCGACAGCCCCACCAGCGGGCCTGTCGACACCATGGACGCTGGGATTCGTACGCCGTTTTTCAGGGCGAGAAGGGTGAGGGAGTCATGCACTGCCCCTTCTGTAGGCATCCCGACAGCCGCGTGGTCGACAGTCGCACCACCGATGACGGCTGCTCGATCCGTAGGCGCCGGCAGTGCCCCGACTGCTCCCGCCGGTTCACCACCGTGGAGACGGCGTCACTCATGGTGATCAAGCGCAGCGGGGTCACCGAGCCCTTCCGGCGCGACAAGGTCATCTCCGGAGTGCGCAAGGCGTGCCAGGGGCGGCCTGTCACCGAGGACGCCCTCGCCCAACTCGGCCAACGGGTCGAGGAGGCGGTTCGCGCCACCGGTAGTGCCGAGCTGACCACGCACGACGTCGGGCTGGCCATACTCGGGCCGCTGCGCGAGCTGGACCTCGTCGCCTATCTGCGCTTCGCCAGCGTGTACCAGGCCTTCGAGTCGCTTGAGGACTTCGAGGCCGCGGTCGCCGAGCTGCGCGACGGGGCGGCCCGCGCCGCCGACTAGCGGCCACACACATACGTGCCCGGGGCGCTCCGCGTGCCCGGGCGACAGACAGGCATTGCGCCATGGAACAAACTGGCGCAATAGGGCGTTTTGCCCGTATCAGGGAGGCGGAATGACAGAGACGACGAGCGGTCCGGCACGAGGTTCCCGCTCCAAGGGAAGCAAGGCCAACAAGGGCCTGCGTATCGAGCGCGTCCACACCGCCCCCGGGGTGCACCCGTACGACGAGGTGGTGTGGGAGCGCCGAGACGTCGTCATGACCAACTGGCGCGACGGCTCGGTCAACTTCGAGCAGCGTGGCGTCGAGTTCCCCGACTTCTGGTCGGTGAACGCGGTCAACATCGTCACCAGCAAGTACTTCCGCGGCGCGGTCGGCTCTCCGGGCCGCGAGTCGAGCCTGAAGCAGCTCATCGACCGCGTGGTCCACACGTACCGCAAGGCCGGTGAGGACCACGGCTACTTCGCCTCCCCGGCCGACGCCGAGATCTTCGAGCACGAGCTGACGTACGCCCTGCTGCACCAGGTGTTCTCGTTCAACTCGCCGGTCTGGTTCAACGTCGGAACCAAGCAGCCGCAGCAGGTCAGCGCCTGCTTCATCCTCTCCGTCGACGACTCCATGGAGTCGATCCTCGACTGGTACAAGGAAGAGGGGATGATCTTCAAGGGCGGTTCCGGCGCGGGCCTGAACCTCAGCCGCATCCGCTCCAGCAAGGAACTGCTCTCCTCGGGCGGCAACGCCTCGGGCCCCGTCTCGTTCATGCGCGGCGCGGACGCCTCGGCGGGAACGATCAAGTCGGGTGGCGCCACCCGGCGCGCGGCCAAGATGGTCGTCCTGGACGTCGACCACCCCGACGTCGAAGCCTTCATCGAGACCAAGGTGAAGGAAGAGGAGAAGGTCCGCGCGCTGCGTGACGCCGGCTTCGACATGGACCTGGGCGGCGACGACATCACCTCCGTCCAGTACCAGAACGCCAACAACTCGGTCCGCGTCAACGACGAGTTCATGCGCGCCGTCGAGGCGGGCAGCTCGTTCGGGCTGCGCGCCCGGATGACCGGCGAGGTCATCGACGAGGTCGACGCCAAGGGGCTGTTCCGGAAGATGGCGGAGGCCGCCTGGGCCTGCGCCGACCCCGGCATCCAGTACGACGACACCATCAACCACTGGCACACCTCGCCGGAGTCGGGTCGGATCACCGCCTCCAACCCGTGCAGCGAGTACATGCACCTGGACAACTCCTCGTGCAACCTCGCCTCGCTCAACCTCATGAAGTTCCTGCGCGACGACGACCAGGGCAACCAGTCCTTCGACGCCGAACGCTTCGCGAAGGTCGTAGAGCTCGTCATCACCGCGATGGACATCTCCATCTGCTTCGCGGACTTCCCGACCCAGAAGATCGGCGAGACGACGCGGGCCTTCCGTCAGCTCGGCATCGGCTACGCCAACCTCGGCGCGCTCCTCATGGCCACCGGCCACGCGTACGACAGCGACGGCGGTCGTGCCCTGGCCGGTGCCATCACTTCGCTGATGACCGGCACCTCCTACCGGCGCTCCGCGGAGCTGGCCGCGGTCGTGGGCCCGTACGAGGGGTACGCGCGCAACGCCGACGCCCACAAGCGCGTCATGAAGCAGCACTCCGACGCCAACGGCGCCGCCAAGCGCATGGACGACCTGGACACGCCGGTGTGGGCCGCGGCGACGGAGGCGTGGCAGGACGTCATCCGGCTCGGCGACAAGAACGGTTTCCGCAACGCCCAGGCGTCGGTGCTCGCCCCGACCGGCACCATCGGCCTGATGATGGACTGCGACACCACCGGTGTCGAGCCCGACCTGGCGCTGGTCAAGTTCAAGAAGCTGGTCGGCGGCGGCTCCATGCAGATCGTGAACAACACGGTCCCCAAGGCGCTGAAGCGGCTCGGCTACCAGCCGGAGCAGGTCGAGGCGATCGTGAGCTACATCGCCGAGCACGGGAATGTCGTCGACGCCCCGGGGCTGCGCCACGAGCACTACGAGGTGTTCGACTGCGCGATGGGCGAGCGGGCCATCTCGGCCATGGGACACGTCCGGATGATGGCGGCGGCCCAGCCGTTCCTGTCCGGCGCGATCTCCAAGACCGTGAACCTGCCCGAGTCGGCCACGGTCGAAGAGGTCGAGGAGGTGTACTTTGAGGGCTGGAAGCTCGGCCTGAAGGCGCTGGCGATCTACCGCGACAACTGCAAGGTCGGCCAGCCGCTGTCGGCGAAGAAGAAGGAAGAGAAGGCCAAGGCCGAGCCGGAGCCGGAGAAGGTCGTCGAGTACCGCCCGGTGCGCAACCGCCTCCCCAAGGGGCGTCCCGGCATCACGACCTCCTTCACGGTCGGCGGCGCCGAGGGCTACATGACCGCCAACTCCTACCCGGACGACGGGCTGGGCGAGGTCTTCCTCAAGATGTCCAAGCAGGGCTCGACCCTCGCTGGAATGATGGACGCCTTCTCCATCGCCGTCTCGGTCGGCCTGCAGTACGGCGTGCCGCTGGAGACCTACGTCTCCAAGTTCACCAACATGCGCTTCGAGCCCGCCGGCATGACCGACGACCCGGACGTGCGGATGGCGCAGTCGATCGTTGACTACATCTTCCGTCGCCTGGCGCTGGACTTCCTGCCGTTCGAGACCCGCTCGGCGCTCGGCATCCACTCCGCCGAGGAGCGCCAGCGCCACCTGGACACCGGTTCGTACGAGGCCAGTGACGACGAGGTGGACGTGGAGGGTCTGGCGCAGTCGGCTCCGCGCCAGCTCGCCGCCCCGAAGCAGGCCGAGCGCAAGGTGGAGGTACCGGCGCCCAAGCAGGCGCACAACTCCACGGAGCTGGTGGAGATGCAGCTCGGACTCAACGCGGACGCCCCGCTGTGCTTCTCCTGCGGGACGAAGATGCGCCGAGCGGGGAGCTGCTACCTGTGCGAGGGCTGCGGCTCGACGAGCGGTTGCAGCTAACTCCGGGCCTCGCTGAGGCGTGGATTGCCTGATCATGGCGGTGGAGCCGGCTTGCGGCTCCACCGCCTTCGGCGATCCCGACGCTCGGCTGATGCGCTTGACGCAACGTGTCGGCGCGTAAAGGGCTTGTCGCCGCGACTGCCGCCGTGGCACTCTTCGGGCCATGATCAAGAGAATCGAGTCCTCCGTCCGCCGATGAGCGGGACGACCGGGACGGGGCTGCCCGGATCGCCGACAACACTGTTCGACCATGCCCTCCGGCTGCATGAGCTGGCTCCGACGGAGCCGCTGCACCGCGATGGGGAGCCATACCCCGACGACGGGGCGCACCGTCATCGGAAGGGCCCGCGAGCACCTGGTGACCGGCGCTCGGCCGGCAAGGACGCGGCGCGCATCCTCGACACACATTTCGCGCGGGCCTCCTCCCTTCCCGATGAACTGGCCGACGCCTTTCACGACATTTACATCCCTATACACCCCAACGAACACATCGCTACCGCAGCCGGGCGGGCGGACAGAGAGCGCGTTCGCCATACGGGCCGCTGGCTGGTCCGACACGGCGCCGACCGGTGCTCGGCCACCGTGGGACTGGCCCTGCTCGCTGCCGTGGGAGCAGCCGACGACATCCCGTTGATTCAAACGATCGGTCTGCTGTCCAACCACTTCGGGCCACTGGCGGCGCACGCGCTTGAAAGTCAACCGGGCGGCACACAGGCCCTGCTCTGGCTCGCTGAGCGAGTCACCGGCTGGGGGCGTGTCTACGTCGTCGAGGCTCTGTGCAGGCTCGACGACCCGGCCGCACGACCGTGGTTGCTTCGCAGGGCCTGCGACGGCGACTTCCTCAACGGATACTTCGCCGGCAAGGTCGCCACGGTCGTCAGACTCCATGAGGCGCTCGCAGCCCCCGAAATCGACAGCGAGGTGATCGACCACATCGGTCGGCTGCTCCACTGCATGAGCGACTGCGGGGGAATGGGGCTCACCCTCGCTCACTACCCCCATGCGAGGGTGGTCCTGGAAGCTCATGCTCGCCACGTGGGTTCGCTCAGCCCGACCACGAAGCGCTACTTCACGGTCGCGCTGCTCACCCAGCACCTGACTACGGAGCCTCCTGAGGCCGCGGGGTGCTCTGTGGCTGAGCAGAAAGCGATCCGGGCGAGCTACCGCGAAGTCCTGGACCGAGCGGAGTGGACCCGGACGGCACGCGCCGGTCTCGCGGCGGATGACGGCCGGATGCGGTGGCTCGCCGACCACAGGGCGCCGCAGCTCAGGTTGCGTGCGTTCCCCGATCGCGAGCCGGATGTCGGGCAACAGGGCGTGCCAGGCGTACGCGATCTCCGTCAGTAGCCTCGCGACAGCGCGGACGACGAGCGGTACCGATCGGCGCCCGGGCCGAGGTCGCCTACGTCTGCCATGGCGGGGGCCGGCGGTGCGCCGGCCCCCGCCTCCGCGTTCCTCGACCGCCGCCCGGGCGGGGAGCACCCCGCCCGGCCGCTGAGTGGCGTTTGGGAGGATGTCTACCGTGCAGCGGACAAGCGCAGGTCGGACGGCCGCGTCTGGAGAAAGGGAAGGCTCGTGAGCGAATCCATGTGGGGCAGCGACCGCCTGGACCTGGACGCCTACCTGGCACGCATTGGCCTCGCGGGGTCGACGGGCGACGGCGACGGTACGAAGACACCGCCGGCCCCCGGGGCCGGAGGCCGACGTGAGCCCGCGGTTGCCGACGCGAAGCTCGCCGCTGACGTGAGCACCCTGCGGGCGCTGCACCGGGCGCACGTGGCGGCCATCCCCTTTGAGAACCTGGAGATCGTGCTCGGGCGGCCCATCCTGCTGGATATCGAGGCGCTCCAGGCCAAGCTGGTGCGCCAGCGGCGGGGAGGCTACTGCTACGAGCAGAACCTGCTGTTCGCCGCCGCTCTGGAACGGCTGGGCTTCTCGGTCACGGGACTCGGAGCACGGGTGCGGATGGGGTCCGACAAGCTGACCGCCGAGACGCACATGCTGCTGCGGGTCTCGATCGAGGGCGATGACTGGATCGCGGACGTGGGCTTCGGCGGTGAGGGACTTCTGGAGCCGCTGCCGTGGGTTGCCGGTGACCAGCACCGGCAGGGCGACTGGACCTTCGGCCTGGCCAGTGAGGCCGACGGGGTCTGGTCGCTGCGGTCGCTGCACTCCGATGGTTGGTTCGACCTCTACGCCTTCACCTCGGAGCAGCGCTACCCCATCGACTACGAAGTCCGTAACTACTACATCTCCACACACGAACGGTCTCCCTTCGTCTCCCGACCGGTGGTCCAGCGGACCGACCCCGGCGTGCGGCATCGCTTGGTCGGCGCGCGACTAGCCCTCGCACGCCCTGATGGCACGACTGAAGGGCGCGAGGTCGCACCACAGGAGCTGATTGAGGTGCTGCTCAGCGAGTTCGGCGTCGAACTGGACGACGCCGATGCGGAAAAGCTTGTCCAGGGGTATGCCTCCGGTTCGTGACGGTGGCGGTCGCGTGGGCCGTACGATGGCGCGGTGCTGGTCAAGTGGATTCGCTGCTCCGTGACGGACCGTCCCGGGTTCGAGCGTGGGCAGCGGAAATGGGCGGGGTTGCTCGGCGAGCCGGGTTTCCGTGGGCAGGGCGGCGGGTGGAGCCGTACGCGTCCGGAGGTGGCGCACGTCTTCGGCTTCTGGGAGAGCAGGGCGTTCTACGACTCCTTCATGGCACGAGCGCATGACCGCCTCGCGGCGGGCCAGAGCGGAACGTACACGGACATGCAAGTGCTGCTCTTCGAGCGGCAGTTCGACGTCAAGGTCGGTTTCGAGCCGCGCTTCGGCGATGTCGACGTGGTGCGGGTCGCGCACTGCCAGGTGCACGCGGACCGGGTCGAGCACTTCACCTTGATGCAGAAGAAGGTATGGAACCCGGCGATGGCCGGCTCGCCAGGCATGCTCAGGGGCGTATTCGGCCAGGCCCCCGGTCACGAGTTCCTCGTACTATCCATGTGGAATTCGGCGGCAGAGCACGGCAAGTACCGCGAGGAACGGGTGCAGCGACTCGGCACCCGGGCCGAAGTGGACACGGACATCGCCGCGCTGGCGGGCGACATTGTCGCGATAGAGCCCTCCTGGACCGTGTGACAGGCGGCGCCGTCGCCCGGGTGCGCGTCGCGTGTGCCCTCGATTCGTGCCCGACGTGAGCCGGCGGCCTCCGGCTCACGGCTCTCGCCCGGTGTGCTCGTCAGCGGATGAGCTGTCGCCGGCCGCGTCGGCTGGCGGGGCTGAGTCGGTGCTGACTGCATACGCCCCGGCCTGGATCGCGGCCAACACGGCAAGGGCGCTCTGCCGCGCGTGCGTGGCGTCGATCGGCTCACGGGTCACGAAGACGCGGAAGAACAGAGGGGCGGAAACGGCCCGGGCGACGGCGCCCGCGTCCGTCCCGGGGGGAGCCTCGCCGCGCTCTATGGCGCGGCTGACCAGCGGGCCGCAACGGTCGAAGCGCTCCCGGTAGAAGTCGCGCAGCCCCTGCGCGGCGCGCTCCGACTGGAACGCGGCCGCGATGAACGCGGTGGGCGCGGCAGCCGTCGCGCGGTCGCCGAACGTCGCCGCCACCTCATCAGCCAAGGCGCGCAGGTCGCCTTCGAGCGTTCCCGTGTCGGGTGGCGTCCAGGAATCCTCTCCCGCGAGGTCGAGCGCGTCCACGAGCAGCCCGTCGACACCGCCCCAGCGTCTATAGAGCGTGGTCTTGTGCACCCCCGAATGCTCCGCGACGTACTCGACGGTCAGGCCCGGGTACCCGTGGTCGGCGAGGCCGGTGAGGACGGCGTCGCGGACGGCTGCGCGGGTGCGAGCCGTCCGCCCACCGGGGCGCACCGTCCCGGGGGCGGCGGCGGAGTCACGAGTCATGTGCAACTCCCGTTGCGTTAGAGAGGGCGAGCGTGTCATGCTGAGCGTAACGCAACTCGAGATGCATTTGAAGTCCGACTGTGTACTGGGGGTCACTTGCCTACCCAAATCTCGCTACGAGGCGTCACCGTCTCTCGTGGGGATCGACTGCTCCTCGATGACGTGTCGTTCTCCGCGCGGCCCGGAGAGCGCGTCGGCATCGTGGGGGAGAACGGCGCGGGCAAGTCCACGCTGCTACGACTGATCGCCGGCATGGACCATCCTGACGAGGGGGAGGTCGTCACCATCGCCGACGGCGAGGTGGGGTATCTCACCCAGGCCCCAGAGCTTCCCCAGGACCACACGGTCGGAGACGCCATAGGCCGAGCGCTGGAGGGTCTGCGCCGCATGGAGCGCAGGCTGCGCGCGTTGGAGCCCACCCTCGGCGATGCCCGTGCCGAAACCCTGGCGGAATACGGGGAGTTGCTCACCGCGTTCGAGGCCCGCGGTGGGTACGAGGTGGACGTACGGGTGGACAAGGCCCTGCAGGCCCTGAACCTCGCGCACGTCGGCCGCGAGCGGCGACTCGGCGAACTCTCCGGTGGCGAGCAGGCCCGCCTCGGCCTCGCCTGTCTTATCGCCGCGGCTCCCGAGGTGATGCTCCTCGACGAGCCCACCAACCACCTCGATGCCACAGCCCTGACCTGGCTGGAGGATGCCCTTCGGACTCACCCGGGCACGGTGCTCGCGATCTCTCACGATCGCGTGTTCCTGGAGCGGGTAGCCACCGCGATCCTGGAAGTGGACGCCGACCGACGCGCACTCGTGCGCTACGGAGGCGGGTACCCGGGGTTCATCGCGGAGCGAGTCGCCGCGCGGCGACGCTGGGAAGAGGCGTACGAGCAGTGGTGCGCAGACACCGCCGAGTTGGCGGAGTTCGCCGCCACGACCGCCCCGCGCGTCGCCCCCGGCCGGGCGAGAAAGGACGGCAACAAGATGGCCTACGGCCGGGACAGGGGGCGTGTCCAGGCATCGGTCTCCAGCCGAGTGCGCAACGCCCAGGAGCGGCTGAGAAGGCTCCAGGCGGACCCCGTCCCCAGGCCGCCTGACGTGCTGCGATTCGCTGCCCGCCCCGCGCGGGGGGACGCCGGTGGCCAACTCGTCGCCCTGGACGAAGTCCGGGTCGCGGACCGACTGTCCGTGCACGCACTGTCCGTCCGGGCCGGAGAGCGACTGCTGATCCACGGTGACAACGGGGCAGGGAAGACGACCCTGCTACGCCTGTTGGCCGGAGTGGCGACGCCTGACAGCGGCCGGGTCCACCGCCGAGGGCGCATCGGCTACCTCGCCCAGGAGATACCGGTGGATCATCCCCAGGAGCGATTGCTCGCGGTCTTCGGTCGAGGGCTGCCGGACGGGCCCGACGAGCACGCCCAGCGCCTCCTGTCGTACGGGCTGTTTCGTGAGCGCGATCTGCACGTTCCGGTGGGTTCACTCTCCGTCGGACAGCGCCGCCGACTCGCCCTAGCGCGCCTGCTGGCCAGGCCGATGGACCTGCTGCTCTTGGACGAGCCGACCAATCACCTCGCCCTCGGCCTGGTCGAAGAACTGGAGGCGGCCCTGGCCCGGTGGCAGGGCGCCTTGGTCGTCGTCACCCACGACCGATTGCTGCGCGCGCGGTTCGCCGGCGAACACCGAGAGCTGCGCCGCGGACGCCTTGTCTCCAGCTAGTCACCGCCCGTTGGACGTGCGCGGGGCGGGTGAGCGTCACGGCGGCGGCGCGACGGTCGATCTAGGGTGGCCGAATGGCACGACCTCAGCGCATCGTCCTCATCCGCCATGGCGAGTCCGAGGGAAACATCGACGACACCGTCTACGAAAGGGAGCCCGATCATGCGCTTGCCCTGACGCCACGCGGGCAACAGCAGGCTGCCGAAGCGGGCATCGCGCTACGGAGCACCTTCGGAGACGAGCCGATCTCTGCCTACGTCTCCCCCTACCGCCGCACCCATGAGACGTTCCACCTGCTGGGTCTGAATCCCTCGCGGACCCGGGTCCGCGAGGAGCCGCGGCTACGCGAGCAGGACTGGGGAAACTGGCAGGACCAGGAGGATGTTCGCAAGCAGAAGGCGTACCGCGACGCGTACGGCCATTTCTTCTACCGCTTCGCGCAGGGAGAGTCCGGCGCGGACGTCTATGACCGGGTGGGTGCCTTCCTGGAGAGCCTGTGGCGCAGTTTCGAGGACCCCGACCACCCACGGAACGTCCTGCTCGTGACCCATGGCCTGACCATGCGCTTGTTCTGCATGCGCTGGTTTCACTGGAGCGTCGCGGAATTCGAGTCGCTTTCCAACCCGGGGAACGCCGAATACCGCACCCTGCTGCTCGGAGACGACGGCCGCTACCGATTGGACCGACCGTTCGAGCGCTGGTGCACCCCTGTACCGTATCCACTACCGGTTAGAGTTCGCTGCGATGACCGCTGACCGCTTTCAACGCGCCCACGCGAGCCTGCGTGGTCTGGCCGTGGGCGATGCCCTCGGCTCCCAGTTCTTCGTTCCCGCCAACTACGCCCGCCTGCAAGCACGCGCACTACCTCCCGGTTCCTGGCAGTGGACCGACGACACCGAGATGGCGTGCTCCGTGCTCGCCGTGTTGGCCATGCACGGCCGCATCGACCAGGACGCGCTCGCCACCTCGTTCGCCGAGCACCACGACTTCGACCGCGGATACGGGCCCGCGGTGAACCGGATGCTGAGGCTGGTGAGGGAAGGAGCCGACTGGCGGGAACTGGCCGCCGCGCTCTTCAACGGTCAGGGCTCGTGGGGCAACGGCGCCGCGATGCGGATCGCCCCACTGGGAGCCTGGTACGCGGGGGACGCCGAGCAGGCGACACACCAGGCAGAGATCTCCGCCTACACCACCCACCAACATCGCGAGGCGGTAGCCGGGGCTATGGCGGTGGCGGCGGCAGCGGCCCTGGTCGCCGCTCCCGACGGGCCCGGCGATCCCGCGCGACTGCTGGACGACGTGGTGGCGCTGGTACCGCGCAGCGCTGTCCAGGCCGGGCTGCGCCGCGCGCGCGACATGCTCGACTTCGCCGACCCGGTCACCGTCGCCGCCGTCCTCGGCTGCGGTCGCCGTACCAGCGCGCACGACACCGTGCCCTTCGCGCTGTGGGCCGCCGCCGGAAACCTCGCCTCCTTCGAGCGGGCGTTCTGGGTGACCGCGCAGGCAGGCGGTGACGTGGACACCACCTGCGCCATCGTCGGAGGCGTCCTCGCCGGCAGCTCGACAGGCGCCCCGCCGGCCGAGTGGCAGGACCGTACCGAGGCGCTCCCCGACTGGCTACCGGGCCAGCCGCGCTGAGCGGGGAGACCACTCGGGCCGCGTGGGAAACGATCGGCCTCGCCCCGCCGATGCCAGTGCCCGCGACGCTGCGTACGCCCTGACAGAGCACCCCTCACAGGTGCCCCGGCCGCTGACACGCGCCGTGTACCACGGTGATCACCAGCCGTATGGCGCTTGAACGGCTCCGGGTGCACAACCCCTCACCCGGGCGGCGTAGTCTTAGCATCGCCATGCCCCACGAACCGCCCACTCACACCGTCGAGCGCTCGCTACGCGCCACGACCGGAGCCAAGATCGTCGCCGGAGTCGATGAGGTCGGCCGTGGTGCATGGGCTGGTCCGGTCACCGTCTGCGCCGCAGTCACCGGGCTGCGACGCCCGCCTGCCGGACTGACCGACTCGAAGCTGCTCACGCGAGAGCGCCGCACGGCACTCGCCGCGGAGCTGACGACCTGGGTCACGGCTCACGGCCTCGGTCACTCCTCGCCGGAAGAGATCGACAAGCTGGGCATGACCGAGGCGCTCCGCTTGGCCGCGACCCGCGCTCTGGACGCGCTGCCGGTGCGACCCGACGCGGTGATCCTCGACGGCAAGCATGACTACCTCGGCGCCCCCTGGCAGGTGCGTACGGTGATCAAGGGCGACCAGTCGTGCATCGCCGTGGCCGCCGCCTCCGTACTGGCCAAGGTGCGACGGGACACGATGATGGCGGAATTGGGCGCGGGGTGCTCGGAGTTCTACTTCGAGGACAACGTGGGCTATCCGTCGCCCGCGCACCGTGCAGCCCTGGAGGAACTGGGCCCCACCCCGCATCACCGACTGTCGTGGGCGTACCTTGACTCGCTGCCGCGCTGGCAGCACCTCAAGCGGCCCCGCATCAGCCCGGACGTCATCGACTTGGAGAGCGAAGGCCAACTCGGCTTCGACTTCACCGGGGCCTGAGTCGCCCCAACTAGCCACCCGCCGACGCGCTCCGCGTCGGCGTTTGATAGACATCACATATGCCTCTCATCCCCGAGGAGCCTCAGATTCACGAGAGTGTCCCGGGTCCCCGCGTAGCGCCGGCCTCCGGCCATGCCGCGTCGACCCCTCGTCCTGTTCCCGGTCCCCGGCCCGTTCCGATGCGACCTGGCCGTCCCGGACCGAACCGAGTTCCGGCGGCCCCGGCCCAGCGCACGCCAGCGAATGCCGTGCGGCCCACGCCTGCCGTTCCCTCTGCCCCGTCCAAGGCGTCGGCCAAGGCGCAGCTCCAGCTCATCCCCGCCTCCGAGCAGGGCGCGCTGGACGCTGCGGACGAGGCCGTCGACCTGTTGCTGGAATCCGGCCGCGCACCCGGCGATGTGCTGGTGCTCACGACGGGCGACCCGCACCCGTGGGCCGCGCACGAGCTGTCCTTCGGTGAGGCGTCGTACTGGGCCCAGCACGACGCGGGCGACGACGTCTTCTACGCCGCCGCCGACGCGGGACGGGCCACCGGGCGCCCGGTGGTGGTCGTGGCCGTCAACGGCGGCGCGGACAAGGACGTGGCCCGGCTGCTGCCTCAGGCGATGGCTCGCGCCGGCGTGCTGCTCATCGTCTGCGGTGACCCGCAGCGCATCAACACCATGCTGACGGCGAGCGTCTAGCCTCCAGCGGCCCGTGACGCTGGGCGACTTGGCCTGCCCCGAGCCGGGCGCACTCTCACCGAGAGGGCGCTCGGCTAACGGCGTATCCCTGGGCGCTGGCCCGCGTTTCGCGTCTCTCGCGGTAGTTGGCTGGGGCGCAGCAGCCGAGCCAGCCAGTGGGCAACACCCGTGACAGGCCCGTCCGCAGGGCAGTCAGCACGCCGCCGTCGGCCGCAGGTTGTCGGCGGAAGCGCCGCCCGTTCCACGGGAAGGGGCAACCCTGCTCGGCGTCTCCGTCTCCTTCGATATGAGCTTGTCAACCGGCGAGCCCACGTACGGACGCCGTCCTCCGCGCCCGTCGCCCAGCACCTGCCAGCCGTGAGGCGTCATCGTGATGTAGGCACCGCAGCGCAGGCCGTGCAGGGTGCACGCATCCCGCAGTCCCCACATCCAGGCCCCGTCCTCTTCAGTCCAGCCGCCGTCCCCGCCACGGCAGTACATGAGGACCGCCGTACGCACCGGACTCCGCAGTCGCAGATCATGCGGGATGATCCGGCGCAGCCGTGCCAGCAGCCCGTTACGCAACTCCCAACCGTCCGCGACGTCGGCGCGCTGGCGGAACGAAGCGCTGGCCGCCAACCGCCCGTCCTGCTGCAGTACGCCCACGACCGCGGTGGACAACGCGGGCGCGTGCCGGGCGTACAGGCCGTTGACCAGCTCGCGGGGGTTGGAGAGTAGGGGGATGCCAGCGGCAGCCCACTCGGCGGATTCGAGTATGCGTCCCAGCCGGTGGGAGGGGTCGGACGCGGGGGGGCGGGGCGAAGCCGAAGGCCACGATCCTCCCTTCATTGTGTGCCCGAGCCGGGCGGCGAGCATGGTTCACACAGCAGCACCCGGCCCTGGGGACGCCACGACCGAAGAGCCAGTTCAATTCTCGCGGTCACGTTGAACGGCGGCAATGAACAGCCGAGGTCAGTGACCGCTATCCGGCCATATGTCCCTCATGTTTCTGGTTGATGCACCGCTCGGCGCGCCTTGTGTCACCCCTGCACCGCGAGGACCAGCGGAAACGCTGCTTCCGCGCCGGCTTGGCGAAGCAGTCGAGCCGCGACCGCCAGGGTCCAGCCCGTGTCCGTGTAGTCGTCCACGAGGAGCACTGGACCATCGGCCGAGGACAGCGCCTGAGCCAGGGCCGGCGGTACGGTCAACGCGCCGTCCAGGGCTCGCAACCGTTGGGCGCTGTTGGTGCGTGGCACGCGCGTGTCGACCCGGTCGTCCCGATAGGCGACGGTGCCCAGCAGCGGCATGCGGCCGACGGTCGCGATCCGTTCGGCCAGGGACTGGATGAGCTGCGGCCTGCTCCGTGAGGCCACGGTGACCACGCCTATCGGTCGACTTGGCGCGTCGGGAGCGCCGGAGGCCCAACCTCCCGGTCCGCGAGCCCAGTCGGCGAGCACCGTGACCACGGCGTTGGCGACGTCGTCGGGCACCTCGCCGTCCGGTGACTGTGGTGTGAGCAGCGGGCGGAGGCGATTGCCCCATCCGATGTCGGACAACCGGCCGAGGGCCCGGCCGGGCGCGGCCTGCTCACCGGCGGGAATTCTGCCCTTGAGGCTGACCCCGATGGCGGGTAGGCCCGTGGGCCACATGCGACGCGGCTCCACCTCCACTCCCGGCCTGCCAAGCTCGCCCTGCGCCGTCTGGAGCGCGGCGGCGGAAACGTCGACGGAGAACCTGGTGCCTGAGCAGTTGTCGCAACGGCCACACGGCTGTGCCGTCTCGTCGTCCAGTTGCCGGCGCAGGAACTCCATGCGGCACTCCGTCGTGGACGCGTACGCGCGCATCGCCTCCTGCTCGGCAGCGCGCTGTCGCGCCACCCAGGCGTACCGCTCCGCGTCATACGCCCACGGCTGCCCCGTGGAGGTCCAGCCCCCGCGCACTCGACGCACCGCCCCATCCACATCGAGCACCTTCAGCATCGTCTCCAAACGGGAGCGACGCAGCTCGACTTGGGGTTCCAGGGCGGGCAGGGACAACGGGCGGTCGGCCGCCGCCAGTACACCGAGGGTGCGGCGCACCTGCTCCTCGGAGGGGAAGGCCAGGGAAGCGAAGTACCGCCAGATCGCCTCGTCCTCGCGCCCCGGCAACAGGAGCACCTCGGCGTGCTCGACTCCTCGGCCCGCTCGGCCTACCTGCTGGTAGTAGGCGATCGGTGACGCGGGCGAACCCAGGTGCACCACGAACCCGAGGTCTGGTTTGTCGAAGCCCATGCCCAGCGCGGAGGTGGCCACCAGCGCCTTGACGCGGTTTGCCAGGAGGTCGGCCTCCGCGGCCCGGCGGTCCGCGTCCTCCGTCTTGCCTGAGTAGGAGGCCACATTGTGTCCGCTGCGGCGCAGGTACGTGGTCACCTCGTCCGCTGCCGCGACGGTGAGGGTGTAGATGATGCCGGAGCCCGGCAACTCGTCGAGGTGGTCAGCGAGCCAGGCCAAGCGATGTGCCGCGTCCGGCAGGTTCAGCACGCCAAGACTCAGACTCTCCCGCTCCAGCGAACCCCGCAGCACCAACGTCTGCGTCGACCCGTCCCCCGTGCCCAACTGCTCGGCGACATCGGCGGTGACACGGGCGTTGGCCGTCGCCGTGGTGGCGAGCACGGGAACGTCGGGCGGTAGGTCGGCCAGCATGGTTCGCAGGCGGCGGTAGTCGGGGCGGAAGTCATGGCCCCAGTCGGAAATGCAATGCGCCTCGTCGACGACGAGCAGACCCGTCGACGCGGAGAGCTTGGGCAGCACCTGATCACGGAAGTCGGGGTTGTTGAGGCGCTCAGGACTCACGAGAAGGACATCCACCGCCCCCGCGGCGACCTCCTCCTGGACGGTCTCCCATTCCTCGGTGTTCGCGGAGTTGATGGTGCGCGCCCGAATCCCCGCGCGCTCGGCGGCCTCGACCTGGTTACGCATCAGCGCGAGGAGCGGCGAAACGATCACCGTGGGCCCGCTGCCGCGCTCTCGCAGCAGTGCGGTCGCCACGAAGTAGACCGCGGACTTCCCCCAACCGGTGCGCTGGACGACCAGTGCCCTGCGATGGTCGGCCACCAGGGCCTCGATGGCTCGCCACTGGTCCTCGCGCAGCCTGGCCGCACCCGTCGTGTCGCCGACGAGACGGGCCAGGACGCGGTCGGCTGAGACGCGGAGTTCGTCGTTGGTCATGTCCCCATGCAACCCGATGCCACTGACATCGCGCGAATGGGTCCTGCCGCCTGTGGATAACTTCGCTGAAGTTCAATTAGTACGACAATCTTCCAATCTGCGAGTTATCCACAGGTCTGGTGGTATCTTGCCGGCCACGCGACTCTCGTGCCATGACGAACCGCAACGAACCTTTCGATCCCGCCGGCTCCTCCGACGCCTCGCCCGCACACCAGCCCTCGCTCGCCTCTGGCCTGGAGCAAATCACTCTCCGTAGCCCGGCGGAGCTCGCTGACGCCCTTCCGTATCTCCTGGGCTTCTACCCCACCGACAGCGTGGTCATGATCGCGCTGCACGGTGAGAAGGGACGCTTCGGTGGCAGGCTGCGCCTGGGCATTCCGGCCATTCCCGAGGACTGGCCGGACATGTGCGATCAGCTCGCCGACTGCCTGATCACGGGCTGCAGGGGGCGAGGGCACCAGGTCACCGGCGTCATCATCTTCGTCTGCCAGGACCCTGAGCAGGGGGACAGCGGGCACCAGGTGATGGAGCGGCTCCGCCCACTGGTCCAGCGGCTGCGCGTGGCGTGCGGAAAGCTGGAGGCCCCCGTTCTCGAAGCACTCTGCATTTCCGCGGGGACCTTCTGGTCGTACTGCTGCCCCGACGGGCGTTGCTGCCCTCGCGAGGGGACACCGCTCGTCCTGCCCGGCACGTCCGCGATGGCTGCCGCCGCCACCTACGCGGGAATTCAGGTCCGTGGCTCGTTACGACAAATGGAGGCCCGGCTGGCGCCACTGTCCACCACGCGCCTGCCCGAGCAGGAACGAGCGCTGGACACCGCCGCGGGCACCCTCGTCCCCAAGATGCTCGGAGACTCCGCCCTCGCCGTGCGCGGGCGGACGTTGGACCTGGCGGCCGGAACGCTTGAGCGTTTCAAGGAGGCGGACCCGGTCTCCGGACGTGCGGCGGCGGACGACCGCGACGACGACCTTCTCGCGCAGGACGAGGCGGCCGAGATGATCCTCGGCCTCCAGGACCGAGTCACGCGCGACCGAGCCGCTGAGTGGATGGAGGGGCCGGAGGCGGAGCCCGCACTGCGGCTGTGGCGAGCCCTCGCGCGCCGTTGTGTGGGCGCCTACTCGGAGCACGCTGCCGCGCCGCTCACCCTGGCGGGCTGGGTCGCCTGGTCGCTGGGGGACGAGCCCGAGGCTCGGGTGGCGCTCAGCCGTGCCCTGCACGCTGATCCCGACTACATCTTCGCCCGGCTCTTGCACCAGGCGTGCAACGAGGGGATCGACCCCGAGCTGCTCCGCCGGTCGCTGCGCGAGGAGCGGGCAGGACGCTCGGCGGACGGCGCGCTGCGCAGCGCGGTCCAGGAGGAACTGCGCCGCATCGACGCACGGAAGGGACGACAGGCTCGGCCACGGAAGAACGGTTCGCGATCCGTGGCGCAGTGCGCGAGCCGTCAGAAGCCCGATCCTGAGTCGTCGAAGCGGGACGCTCAGGCCGCGACGGCGAGCGGACAGACATGTGGGCGGGGCGCCACTTCTCCCGCGACCGACTCACCCGGAGACCAAGAGTCCACCCCGTCCACGTCGGAACTGCCGATGGTGCCCCGCCAACGACGGCGTAGCGCACCGCCGCGGCCGGCCGGGGGAAGTCGACCCGCTAAGCGACGCGGTACGGGGGAGACTCGTGGACCAGCGGGCAGGCCCCGGGTGCGCCGCCACGGCGGGCCGCGCGACACCAACGGCACGAGCTAGCCCAGCGCAGGTGGCTGTCGCGATCGGCACATGCCTCACGGAGCGCCTGAGCCCCTCCTGTCGAAGGCCCTCAACGTCGCCGCGGACAGCAGGGTCGGGAGCGACGGACTCCGCCTGGACCCGCGCCCGCCCCCTCGCCAGATCGACCGCTTCACAGCCGTGACAGGCGCCGCGCGCAGCGCAACCGCTTCTGAGTCGTGCCATGTTGACCACGCGGATCGTTCACGCGGACACAGTTGGGCCGAAGGGGGCGCGCTGGGTGGCTCGCCCCTCATGGCAGAGCAGGGGCCTTCGTGGCGAAGGGCCCCGACCTGAGGCCCTTCCGCCTGGCGGCGGCTGCCGATACCTCCGCACGTCACGAGTGGAAGACACAGGCACATCGCCTGATCGGGGGACTGCCCCGGTGCCGCGCGCCGCACAGCCCCTGCGGCGCGGTGCGGCGGCCGCGAGTCGAGCGCTCTGGTTGAGCAGGGAGAGGCGGACGGGAAGAAGGGGAGGGCCTGGTTGGGGAGCAGGGCAGTCGGCAGTGGTGGGACGGCAGTTGGGAGACCTCCATGAGTAAGTGGCGATCCATGGCGACGTGGGCGATGACGAGGTTGCGTGCGCTCGCTCGGTGGGTTGTGTCAAGGCGATGCAGCGGCCTTTTTATCGTCAGGCAGACGACTATGATCCCCTCATGCCCTACGACCCGTCGGCCTTTCCGCCCTTCGCCGTCACTGTCGATCTGGTCGTGCTCACCGTGCGACAGCACGCGCTCTGCGCACTTGTCGTCCGCCGTGGCGAGCAGCCGCACCAGGGGCGTTGGGCCCTACCAGGTGGGTTCGTGCGCGGAGATGAGGACCTGTCAGCCGCCGCCGCGCGCGAGCTCACCGAGGAAACCGGACTCCTCGCCCACGACCCGACGCACCCCGCGCCGCCGAACGCCGCGCATCTGGAGCAGTTGGCCACTTACGGAGACCCCAGGCGCGACCCTCGGATGCGTGTGGTCAGCGTGGCGCACCTGGCACTCGCTCCCGACCTCCCAGCCCCTCGGGCGGGCGGCGACGCTCACAGTGCGCGCTGGGCTCCGGTCGAGTCGCTGCTCAACCAAGAGGACGCGTTCGGGCGCGGGACCGGGCACGGTGAGTCGCTCGCCTTCGACCACGCTCGGATTCTCGCGGACGGGGTGGAGCGAGCGCGTTCGAAGATCGAGTACTCCTCGCTCGCCACCGCGTTCTGTCCACGCGAGTTCACCGTCGGCGAGCTGCGCCGTGTGTACGAGGCGGTGTGGGGCGTGGCGCTTGACCCGCGCAACTTTCACCGCAAGGTCACCGGCACGCCTGGGTTTCTCGTCCCCACCGGGGGCACGACGACGCGCCAGGGTGGTCGGCCTGCTCAACTGTTCAGGGCCGGGGGCGCGACCCTCCTGAACCCTCCGATGTTGCGTCCCGAGGTGTGACACTACGGCGTTGCAAAGGTTGCGTATGCGGAGAAGATAGGACAGATGGGGTTACGGTGCTGCGATAGCCCATATCCCACCTGCCGCAGTGCGGTCTCACGCCTCGCGAGAGAAGCCATGATCCAGGCCATCGGGCTGACCAGTGCCCCCCGCCGCAACCAGCCGCCCGTCGTCGATGACCTCACCTTCGAAGCGCGTCCCGGACTCGTCACGGTTCTCTTCGGGGCGCCTGGCGCCGGCAAGAGCACCGCACTGCGTCTGTTGTTGCAACTGGAGGCGGGGCGCGGCCTCGCGCTCTTCCGTGGTCGTCCCCTGCACCGGGTGTCGCACCCTGCGCGCGAGGTCGGAGTGGTGCTCGGCGACGTTCCGGGCCACCCCGCGCGGACCGCCCGGCGGCACCTCGGCATGCTCACGGCGGCAGCCGGAGTGCCGGTCGCACGCGTGGACGAGGTGCTGGACCTCGTGGGCTTGAGCAGCCTTGCCGAACAGCGGCTGGGCGACTATTCGCGTGGCATGGACCGCCGCCTCGGCCTGGCGTCCGCACTGCTCGGGGACCCGCACGCGCTGGTGCTCGACGAGCCCGTGCGCGATCTGTCGCCCCGTGAGACCGCCTGGCTGCACGGTTTGCTGCGTGGCTACGCGGACCAGGGCGGCGCGGTGCTCGTCACCACCAGCGAACCCCGGGGTCTGGATCGCTTCGCCGACCGGGTGATCAGCATCGAGGGCGGGCGACTGGCGGCTGACCAGAGCGCCGCCGACTTCGCGCGTACCCGGTTGCGGCCACGCGTCGTCGTGCGCTCGCCGTTCGCCGACCGCCTCGCCGCCCTGCTGACGCAGCAGGCGCGGGCCACCGGAGAGCGGATCGAGGTGGTCCCCGAGGGCAGCGGCCGCATCGCCGTGTACGGCAGCAGTTGCGCGGCCGTAGGTGAGCTCGCCTACCGCAACGGCATCCTCGTGCACCGTCTCGCGGACGAACTCGGAGTTCCGAGCCTGACGACACCGCTGGGACAGGATGCCGTCCGTCGGCATGCCCCGGCTCCCTCGTCGGACCACGTCACGCTCCTGGCCCGTGCTGGCGGTGGACCTGAGCACGGCACTGCCCTGATGGAGGAGCTTCCCGGGGGCGCGCGGCCGGGCGTCGCGGGCGAGCTGGCGTGTGCCTCCCAGCCCGACGGCCTCGTCGTGGCCGGCAGTGGCTCGTGGGTGGGGTTCGGCGGCGTTGGGGGAGTGGCCGGCCGCGCCGGCGCACCCTGGCCCACGCCGGTGGGCGAACCGACACCCGAGGGGGGCGCGGTGCCGGCCTCACGGGCCTTGGCGCTCACCCGGTTCCCCCCACCGGGACCGGCCTGGCCAGTGCGGTACGAGCTACGGCGCGTGATCAGTGTGAGCACCGCCTGGTACGTCACGGCCGCGACGCTCGTCGCCTCGCTCCTCGCCGGTGTGCTGCTTGCCCGCACGGGCGACGCGGCGGCGGCCCGACTGTTCACCGGGTGGCCGAGGTCGCTCCCCCTGCCGCCCGTGGCCGTGGGCGTCGGCCTGCTCGGCGCCCTCGCGTTCGGGCAGGAGTACCGCTATCCCGCCCTGGCCCCGACGCAGGGCGCCGTTCCGCGACGGCTCGCCCTGCTCGGTGCGAAGTTGCTGGTCTGGTCGGGCGGCGCGGTGTTGCTCGCGACCATCGCGGCGCTGACCAACGGGGCGGCGCTGTGGCTCCTGTACGGCGCGGACGTGGCCAGACCGCCATCGGATTGGCCCGCACTGCTGGGCGGCTGGTGCCTGCTGGCGGTCGGCTGCGCGTGGGTGGGGCTGTTGGCCGCGGCAGTGCTCCGCTCCACGCTGCTGGGGTTCGGCGCCGCCCTGGCCGTACCGCTGCTCGCACTGACATTCCTGCGGCGGGCGGTCGAGGAGCCGTCCGCGAGGTCGTTGGCGGGCATGTCGGAACGGGTGCGCGCGGCGACGTTGGTCGAGTGGCCGTCCATGCCGGACCGGGGTCTGGCCCTGGCCACGCGGTTGGCCAGCGAACCCGTAGGGCACGTGATGGCGCTCTCGATCTCCGTACTGTTGTGCGCTTATGTGCGCACGGCGCTTCGTGGCCGTCCACGCCTCGGGCGCGCCATGCGCTGGCAGCGCGCGAAATGAGCGCCGGCGGTTGATGCCCGTCGGGCAGGGGCCCGACCAGGGCGTACGCGGACGCACTCATGGGCGCGTGAACTGTGCGCAACTCCCCACAGCCCGCTCACTTCTGTCCGATTGGACGTCAATTATGAGGTAATGGGCGATCACCCTTTCGTGTGCTTTTCACCAAAGACCTTAAGGGCCTTCGGGGCGTCGCCGACAAAGGATGCGTGAGTACCCTTGCGCACACCACCACGACCGCGGCTCGCCCCGCCGACTCCGGCCTCGCAGGCTCGGGCGAGCTTGACCGCTACCCCTACGCCGAGGCCCCCGGCGCCGAACGTGTCGCCCTCCCCGCCTGGGAAGCGGACGCAGAGCTGGGCCGAGTGGGCAGGCGCTCCGCCGGCAACCGCGGCCGCGGCCTGCACGGCCAACTCGTCCAGCAGCTAGGGCAGATGATCGTCTCCGGCGATCTGGGGGCCGACCGGCCGCTCGTTCCGGAAGAGATCGGCCAGCGCTTCGAGGTCTCGCGCACGGTCGTGCGCGAATCCCTACGAGTGCTGGAGGCCAAGGGCCTGGTCAGCGCCCGGCCCAACGTCGGCACCCGGGTCCGCCCGGTCAGCGACTGGAACCTGCTCGACCCCGACATCATCGAGTGGCGGGCGTTCGGGCCGCAGCGCGATGACCAGCGACGAGAGCTGTGCCAGTTGCGCTGGACCATCGAGCCGCTCGCCGCCCGGCTCGCCGCCGGAAACGGCCGCGAGGAAGGCAAGGAACGACTCGCCGAGGTCGTCGAGATCATGAGCCACGCGCTGGGTCAGGGTGACGCCCTGACCTACTCGCGGGCGGACGCCGAGTTCCACGCGGTGCTGCTCCAGGTCGCGGGCAATCGCATGCTGGAACACCTGGCCGGCATCATCGCCGCCGCACTTCAGGTCTCCGGCGGCCCGGTCACCGGCTGTGACCGCCCCGCCGAGGCGAGTGTGGGGCAGCACCGTCGGATCGTCGACGCGGTGAGCTCCGGCGACGGAGCCGGTGCGGAGGCCGCCATGGCTCAACTGCTCATGGTCCACCCCGAGGTCGATCGAGTGGTGCCCGCGCCGCGTGAGCACTGACCGCACCCCCTGGCGGGGGCGCTGACCCCCGTTGCCCGGTTGCGGTGACGTCGCCGAACCCTGTCCGGCTGGCCGGGGCAGACCACGGGTTCGGCGACGCGGCGGCCTCTGTCCGATTAGGTGATGTTTTAGATCGCTATGTGGTGTGACTCGGGCCACGGTGATTGGGCGTAACGCTCTTTGGGGCAGCGCGATGACTAAAGAGGTGGCAGCCGAGGAGGAATACGGGCGTCGTTCGCGGCGCTGTTGTCCTCTGCGCCTCCACCTGCGCCGTCGGTTCATCCTTGCCGGCGGTCGTCGGCTCCGGTCTACGGACGGGGCCGGAAGCCGTTTCCATCGTTCCGAGAGGTTGTTCGTGTCGGCCAGCACATCCCGTACGCTCCCGTCGGAGATCGCCGAGTCCGAGTCTGTCATGGCGCTCATCGAGCGGGGAAAGGCTGAGGGGCAGATCGCCGGCGACGATGTGCGTCGGGCCTTCGAGGCTGACCAGATTCCGCCAACCCAGTGGAAGAATGTTCTGCGCAGCCTCAACCAGGTCCTCGACGAGGAGGGTGTGACGCTGATGGTCAGTGCCGCAGAGGCGCCCAAGCGCACCCGCAAGAGCGTCGCAGCGAAGAGCCCAGCCAAGCGCACCGCCACCAAGACCGTCGCGGCCAAGACGGTCGCCGCCAAGAAGACCACTGCCGCCGCGACCGCCTCGGCGGCCACGGCCGACGACCGGGTGGGCGAAGAGGCCGAGGCAGCGCCCGCGAAGAAGGCCGCGGCGAAGAAGGCCGCGACCAAGAAGGCGGTCGCGAAGAAGGCGCCCGCCAAGAAGGCCGCCACGAAGAAGGCGGCGTCCAAGAAGGATGCCGACGAACTCCTCGACGGCGATGAGCCCATCGACGAGCCGCAGGCCGCGGGCAAGGCCGAGGGTGGCGAGGGGGAGCCCGAGAACCAGGGCTTCGTCCTCTCCGACGACGACGAGGACGACGCGCCGGCCCAGCAGGTCGCCGCGGCGGGCGCCACCGCCGACCCCGTCAAGGACTACCTCAAGCAGATCGGCAAGGTCCCCCTCCTCAACGCCGAGCAGGAGGTCGAACTTGCCAAGCGGATCGAGGCGGGCCTGTTCGCCGAGGACAAGCTGGCCAACGCGGACAAGCTTGCCCCCAAGCTCAAGCGTGAGCTGGAGATCATCGCGGAGGACGGCCGGCGGGCCAAGAACCACCTCCTGGAGGCCAACCTCCGCCTGGTGGTCTCGCTGGCCAAGCGGTACACGGGCCGCGGAATGCTCTTCCTGGACCTCATCCAGGAGGGCAACCTTGGCCTGATCCGCGCGGTCGAGAAGTTCGACTACACGAAGGGCTACAAGTTCTCCACGTACGCCACGTGGTGGATTCGTCAGGCCATCACGCGCGCCATGGCCGACCAAGCCCGCACCATCCGTATCCCGGTGCACATGGTCGAGGTCATCAACAAGCTCGCCCGCGTCCAGCGGCAGATGCTCCAGGACCTGGGCCGCGAGCCCACCCCGGAGGAGCTGGCCAAGGAACTCGACATGACCCCGGAGAAGGTCATCGAGGTCCAGAAGTACGGCCGCGAGCCGATCTCGCTGCACACGCCGCTCGGTGAGGACGGCGACAGCGAGTTCGGTGACCTGATCGAGGACTCCGAGGCCGTCGTGCCCGCCGACGCGGTCAGTTTCACGCTGCTGCAGGAGCAGCTGCACTCCGTTCTCGACACGCTCAGCGAGCGAGAGGCCGGCGTGGTCTCCATGCGCTTCGGTCTCACGGACGGTCAGCCGAAGACGCTGGACGAGATCGGCAAGGTCTACGGGGTGACGCGTGAGCGCATCCGTCAGATCGAGTCGAAGACCATGTCGAAGCTGCGTCACCCGTCTCGCTCCCAGGTGCTGCGCGACTACCTGGACTGATCGGCAGCCGTACGCTGCGTGTTTGCGGGCCGGGTCCTCCTCGGGAGGGCCCGGCCCGTTTGCTGTCCGGATGCGGGGCGCGCCCGTCTGGGTGACGCTGAGCGCACAGCTCGCTCCGCTTGGTCAGGAGGCCCGCATGCGTACCCCGCTCTCTTCGCTGTCCACTTCCCTGCTCGCGGCGCTCGTGACGGTCCCGGCCCTGCCGGGTTCGGCGGCCGCGGACGGTGTCGTCATCGGGGGCCAGCCGGTACAGGTCGCGGACGCGCCGTGGGCCGTCGCGCTGGGCAGCCGTGACCGGTTCGGTGAGGCGCGCTCGGGCCAGTTCTGCGGCGGGGTGCTCGTCTCCCGGACCACGGTGATCACGGCGGCTCACTGCATGAGTCGCGAGGTGCTGGGCGTGGACCGTGGTGCGGTCGGTGACCTGCGGGCCATCGTGGGTCGGGGTGATCTGGGCAGCGGTCTGGGTGAGGAGGTGCCGCTGCGGCGCGTGTGGGTCAATCCGGACTTCGATCCGGCGACGAACGCGGGAGACGTGGCCGTGCTCACGCTCGAACGGGAGCAGTCCGCGGAGTGGGTGATCCCCATGGCGCAGGAGGGCGATGCCGCCTACCGACCGGGCACGGCCGCGAAGGTGTACGGCTGGGGTGACACCACGGGTACCGGCAACTACTCGGCGCAGCTCATGACGTCCGAGGTGAAGATGCTCGATGACAAGCGGTGCGAGGAGGCGTACCCAGGGACCGCCGAGGGCACCTATGTGGCCCGGTCCATGGTGTGCGCCGGAGACCCGAGCGGCGGGCGTGACGCCTGTCAGGGGGACAGCGGCGGCCCGCTCGTGGCACGGGGACGGTTGGTGGGGCTGGTCTCCTGGGGGAGCGGATGCGCCCAGCCAGGCAGCCCGGGGGTCTATACGCGGATCTCGGCCGTGGCTCCGCTCGTGGAGCCACACGGGTAGTAGCGGACCGCGGAGTACCGAGGGAGAGACGAGGAGGGCGGTCCCCCCGCGCTGCGCGGGGCGACCGCCCGTCGCCGGCTACGCCGGTCCTCGCTCGTCGTGGATGCGATGTGTCAGCGTTCCTCGGTGGACGCGGACGCCGGGGCAGCGGTCAGCCGCTCGGTCTCGTCCTGTATTTCCGCGGCGATCTTCTTGAGTTCTGGCTCAAACTTGCGCCCGTGGTGGGCGCAGAAGAGCAGTTCGCCACCGCTTGTCAGCACGACGCGCAGATATGCCTGGGCGCCGCAACGATCGCAGCGGTCAGCGGCCGTCAGCGGGCTCGCGGGGGTCAGAACAGTAGTCACGTCGCCTCTTCTCTAGCTCGACGAGCTGTCGTACCAGGGTCAACATCCAACCAGGCCGAAAACGTTCCCGTTCGTGGCTTTCTCTTGAAATTTCTTTCCGAGTCGGCTGGATGGTGACGGTTGGCGGCGAATGAGCCGTATTTCGCTGGCTTACGGTTTCACGTCGCTTGTCGGTCTTGTCCCGCCGGCTGGGTTGCCGGGTTGTTCATCAGGACGTGCCCGGAGCCTAAATGGTTCATGCCTCCTTGGGAACGTGATGTACGCGTCACCCCATCGAGGGATCGAACGTACGAGCGACTCTCGATTAGCATGGGCGTTCTCACGGGTGGCGGCACAAAGGCTCTACCAGGCATCTGTACGCTTCTGACGGCGCCCAGCCCACCCCTGAGCCCGGCCGAGGGCCAGTCGAAATTCAGCGAGGAGCGAACCGCGTGACCGCCGAGATGTCTGTGCCGTCCACTGCGCTGCTGACCGGAGCAGATCGGGGCGGCTCCAACTACACCGCGCGGCACCTGCTCGTCCTTGAGGGGCTGGAAGCGGTGCGCAAGCGCCCGGGTATGTACATCGGTTCCACGGACAGCCGTGGCCTGATGCACTGCCTCTGGGAGATCATCGACAACTCCGTGGACGAGGCCCTGGGCGGTTACTGCGACCGCATCGAGGTCGTCCTGCACGAGGACGGCTCGGTGGAGGTCAGGGACAACGGGCGGGGCATCCCCGTCGACGTGGAGCCCAAGACCGGCCTGTCGGGCGTCGAGGTCGTGATGACCAAGCTGCACGCGGGTGGCAAGTTCGGCGGCGGCTCGTACGCGGCCTCGGGCGGCCTGCACGGCGTCGGCGCCTCGGTGGTCAACGCCCTCTCCGCGCGGCTGGACGTCGAGGTGGACCGCGGGGGAGCCACCCACTCCATCAGCTTCCGCCGTGGCGTGCCGGGGATCTTCACTGAGTCCGGCCCGGACGCGCCCTTCGACCCGGCGAACGGCCTGCTCAAGGGCAAGCGCGTGCCGAAGGCCAGGACCGGTACGCGAGTGCGGTACTGGGCGGACCGGCAGATCTTCCTCAAGGACGCGAAGCTCTCCCTGGACACGCTGCACGCCAGGGCGCGGCAGACGGCCTTCCTGGTGCCGGGGCTGACGCTGGTCGTCCGGGACGAGCGGGGCGTCGAGGAGGACAAGCCGGTCGAGGAGACCTTCCGTTACGACGGCGGGATCAGCGAGTTCTGCGAGTACCTGGCGCAGGACAAGGCCGTCTGCGACACCCTGCGGCTGACCGGGCAGGGCAGTTTCAAGGAGACCGTCCCCGTCCTCGACGACCGGGGGCACATGACCCCCACCGAGGTCACCCGCGACCTGGGCGTGGACATCGCGCTGCGGTGGGGCACCGGCTACGACGCCACCGTGAAGTCGTTCGTCAACATCATCGCCACGCCCAAGGGCGGCACCCACGTCTCCGGTTTCGAGCGCTCGATCACCAAGACCGTCAACGAGGCGTTGCGCGCGGCCAAGGTGCTGCGCGTCTCCGAGGACGACGTGGTCAAGGACGACGCGATGGAGGGGCTCACCGCGGTCGTCACGGTCCGGCTCGCGGAGCCCCAGTTCGAGGGGCAGACCAAGGAGGTCCTCGGCACGTCGGCGGCCTCCCGGGTGGTGGCCAACGTGGTGGCCAAGGAGCTGAAGGCGTTCCTGGGCTCGTCCAAGCGGGACGTCAAGCAGCAGGCCAGGGCCGTGCTGGACAAGATCGTCGCCGCGGCGCGGACGCGTATCGCCGCTCGGCAGCACAAGGACGCGCAGCGCCGCAAGACCGCCCTTGAGTCGTCCTCGCTGCCGGCCAAGCTGGCCGACTGCCGCAGCGACGCGGTCGACCGCAGCGAACTGTTCATCGTCGAGGGTGACTCGGCGCTCGGCACCGCCAAGCTCGCCCGGAACTCCGAGTTCCAGGCGCTGCTGCCGATCCGCGGCAAGATCCTGAACGTCCAGAAGTCGTCCATCACGGACATGCTGAAGAACGCCGAGTGCGGCGCGATCATCCAGGTCATAGGGGCGGGGTCGGGCCGCACCTTCGACATCGACCAGGCCCGGTACGGCAAGGTCATCTTCCTGGCCGACGCCGACGTGGACGGCGCGCACATCCGCTGCCTGCTGCTCACGCTCTTCCAGCGCTACATGCGCCCCATGGTCGAGCAGGGGCGGGTCTTCTCCGCCGTGCCGCCACTGCACCGGGTCGAGCTGATCCAGCCCAAGAAGGGCCAGGACAAGTACCTGTACACGTACTCGGACGACGAGCTGCGCCAGACGTTGCTGGAGCTGGAGCGCAAGAAGGTGCGCTACAAGGACAGCATCCAGCGCTACAAGGGCCTGGGCGAGATGGACGCCGACCAGCTCGCCGAGACGACGATGGACCCGCGCCACCGTACCCTGCGCCGGATCAACATCAGCGACCTGGAGGCGGCCGAGCGGGCCTTCGACCTGCTGATGGGCAACGAGGTGGCGCCGCGCAAGGAGTTCATCACCAGTTCGGCCGCGACGCTCGACCGGTCCCGGATCGACGCCTGACGGGTAGGCGCTCGCAGGGGCGCGCGAGGCCGAGGCGCGGCGCGTGTCCCCGAGGCTTCAGCGGGCCGCCAGGGCCCTCGCGCGCCAGCCGGGGCGCCGTGGCGACGCTGTGCGGCTGTCCAGGCGCCGACGGGCCGCGTCGGGGCCCCTTGGCGTGGCGCGCGGCCTTGGGAGGCCTGGTGGGGCGGCTCAGCGGCGGACAGGGCGTACGGGGCGCGCGCGGGCAGGGGCCCGGCGGCCGGAACCCAGACGGGGGCGCGGTGGGGCGAGGGGGCTGGTCAGGGGGCGCGCCAGAGGTAGCGGTGTTCGGGGCGGCCGGTTTCGCCGTAGCGCAGGCTCAGGCGTACGCGGCCGGCGCGCTCAAGGAGCTTCAGGTAGCGCTGGGCCGTCTGTCTGCTGAGCTGTGAGCGGTCGGCGACCTCCTGGGCGGACAGCGGGCCGTCGGCGCCGCGCAGCACCTGGCGTACGAGGTCCGCGGTCAGCGGGGAGTGGCCCTTGGGGAGCGTGGGCGGGCCGGCCGAGGCGCCGCCGAGGGCGCCGAAGATGCGGTCGACCTGGTCCTGGCCGGCCTCCTCGTCGGTGGCCAGCGCGCGGCGCAGCGCCGCGTAACCGTCGAGCTTGGCGCGCAGCCCGGCGAAGGTGAAGGGCTTGACGAGGTACTGGAGGGCGCCGTGGCGCATGGCGGCCTGGACGGTGGCGATGTCCCGCGCGGCCGTCACCATGATCACGTCGGTGTGGTGGCCGAGTTGGCGCAGTCGGGCCACGAGGGCGAGGCCGGTCTCGTCCGGTAGGTAGTGATCCAGCAGCACGAGGTCCACGTGGGTGCGCTCAAGGCAGGCCAGGGCCTCGGCGGCGGTGTGGGCGCGCCCGACGACGGTGAAGCCCGGTGTCCTGGTGACGTACGCGGCGTTGATGTCGGCCACCCGGACGTCGTCGTCCACGACCAGTACGTCGATCATCGAGGCTCCTCGGTGAGTGCATCCGGCAGGATGATGGTGAACTCGGCGCCGCCGGCGGCCGGGGCGCTCACGCGCGCGCTGCCGCCCTGACGCTCGGCGAGCCGGCGCACGAGCGCGAGCCCGATGCCGCGTTTGCCGTGGGTCGGTGGCGCCTTGGTGGACCAGCCTTCGGTGAAGACCAGTTCACGCTGGTCGGCGGGGATGCCGGGGCCGGAGTCGGTGACACGGACCAGGACGGTGCCGCCCTCCGCGCTCAGCTCGATCTCCACCCAGGGGTCCGGGGCGCCGGGGGCCGCGTCGAGCGCGTTGTCGACAAGGTTGCCCACGATGGTGACCAGCCCCGGCGGGTCCACCACCCGGTCCGGCAGCCAGGTGTCCGGGGAGACGCGCAGCGAGACGCCGCGCTCGGTGGCGACCGTGGCCTTGCCGACCAGCAGGGCGGCGAGCAGCGCGTCGTGGACGCGTTCGGTGACCTGTTCGGCCGTGGCCCGGTGCACGCCGACGGCCTCGGTGATGAACTCGGCCGCCTCCTCGTACAGCCCGAGCTCCAGCAGTCCGAGCAGGGTGTGCAGCCGGTTGGCGTGCTCGTGGTCCTGGGCGCGCAGGGCGTCGATCAGGCCACGGGTGCCGTCCAGTTCGCGGCCGAGCCGTTCGAGTTCGGTGCGGTCGCGGAGGGTGGCGACGGCACCGCCGTCGTCGGTGGGCATGCGGTTGGCGACGAGCACCCGTCCGTTGCTGACGGTGAGCAGGTCGGCGCCGGTGACGCGGCCGGCGAGGACGTCCGTCGTGCGGCCGAGCGGAAGCACCTCGTCCAGCGGCCGTCCGGTGTCGCTGGGGCTGAGGTCGAGCAGGCGTTGCGCCTCGTCGTTCACCAGTCGAATCCGGCCGTTCTCGTCGAGGGCGAGCACGCCCTCGCGGATGCCGTGCAGCATGGCCTCGCGTTCGGCCAGCAGCGCGGAGATGTCGGAGAACGCGAGGTCGTGGGTGCGGCGCTGGAGCCGGCGGGCCACCAGGTAGGCGGCGATCGCGCCCACCGCGAGGGCGCCGCCCGCGTACGCCAGCAGCCCGGGCACGGCCGAAAGGAGCCGGTCCCGGACGTTCTCGTACGCGATGCCGACGGAGACGGCGCCGACGATGCGGCCGTGCTCGTCGCGCAGCGGGACCTTGCCTCGGGCGGAGCGGCCGAGCGTGCCGTGGTCGATCTCCATCAGCTCGCGCCCGGCGAGCACCTCGCTGGGGTCGGTGGAGACCCGCTTGCCGATCTCGCCCGGCGAGGTGTGGGACCAGCGCACGCCCCGGCGATCCATGATCACGACGTACTCGGCTCCGGTGGAGCGCCGGATCGCCTCCGCCTCGGCCTGCACGGGCCCGCGCGCCGACGGGCGTCCCGTCCGTAGCTCGTCGTCGAGGTGGGGGCGGGTGGCGGTGGTTTGCGCGATGGCCAGCGCCCGGCGCATGGCCTGGTCGTCCAGTTGGGAGCTGAGGGGTGCGAGGAAGAGGCCGGTGGCCAGGGCCGTGACGCCGGTGGCGATGGCCAACTGCATCAGCAGCACCTGTGAGAAGACGCGCCGGGGCCACCCGATCCGCATCCGTCCGCCTCCGTTCCGTCCCCCGTCGCCACCGTGGCCGGTCCTGGCCCGGACCGGTGGAACTGCCCCTGCCGACCCGCTCATGGGGATGAACGTACGGGGACGCGGCTGCCGGTGCCGTGTGCTGAGAGCTGATGAGTGTCCGTTCTAGCGTGAGCAAAAGGAGCAGAACAGAGACAGGAACGTTTTCGCTCGGCCCCGGCGCCGCGAAACGGTCGGGTGACGGGGCGGGGCTCGGGGCGCCGGGGAGGCTAGCCGACGTCCAGCGGGGCGGCCTGCAGGGGGCGGATGGACACGACCTCGAAGCGGGCGGGGGTGCCGAGCGCGGCGCCGCAGCTTTCGGGGCGGGGCGGGTCGGAGGGCGACTGGGACAGCAGGACCCGCCAGGCGCGGCCGTCGGTGTGTGTGACGGTGGCGCTCCAGCCGGACCCGTTGGCGGGTGCCGCGTCGTGGGCGGCGTCCGTCGTGGGGTGCGCGGGCTGGGCCACCACGTCCGAGACGGTCAACGCGTCGGCCCGGTCCTCCCCGGTGTGTCGACGTACGGCCAGGTCGGCGGCCTGTCCCGGGCGGTCCCACGCGGAGCGGCCCCGCGCGCCGTCGGCGACGACGCGGCCCCGTCGCGCGGAGGCGAGCACCTCCTTGACGGAGTGGGCGGTGGCCCGGCCGTAGGCGTACCCGTACGGCAGCACGAGCAGGGTGGGGGAGAAGCGGTGGCCGCCGATGTGGGTGATCTCCCAGACGTCGGTGGCGCTGGCGGCCAGTTCCACGGCGAGTGGGCGGCCGAGCAGGGCGCAGCAGCGGTCGCGCTTGCCGTTGGTGCACACGAAGGCCAGGGGTTCGCCCTCGTACGGGCTCCACCGCGCGGGCGAGGTAGGGGCGCCCGGGGGCGAGCTGGGGGGCGCCCACGGCGCGAAGGGGCGCTGGGTGGCCAGCGGGAGCGCCCGTACGTCGCCGGCCCCCAGGGCCGCGAAGTCCAGCGCGAGCAGCGCCGCCGGGTCGCTGACCTGGGTCGTGCGCATCCACGACCGGCCGGGCAGGGTGTGCGCCGCGAACACGCGCTGCCGCGTCGGGAGGCGGCGGTCGGCGTGCCGCCCGGGCCGTCGGATCAGGGCGACGCGGACGCCGGTGCCCTCCGCGGCACGCTCCAGCGCACGGCCCACCTCGGGGTCGAGGTGACTGGCGGTGAGGGCCTTCGCGCCCCAGGGGCCGGTCTGCTCGATCAGGAGCCAGGTGCGGGCAGCGGCGGCGGTACCCGCGAGGGGCTCGGCCAGCTCCCGCGAACTGGTCGCACAGGTGCTCACGCAGGCGAGCCTAACCTGAGCTGTGGCCGCGCCCGGGTGGGACGGGCCTCCGTTGCTCACTCCGTGAGCAGCGATGACGCGACTTCAGGCGATCGGTGGCGCGCCGAGGGCGACGCCACCGGTTCCGCCGTACGGGGGACGGGAGGGTGGTGACGCGTACGGGCCGCGCGCGCCGCGCGCCGCGTACGCCGGTTCCCGGGGGCGCGCGCTACGGCATCGGCTGGGGCGGCTTGGGCCCCCGGTAATGGCCGCGGGGGCGCATGCGCAGGGGGTGCTCGGTGTACTCCTCCAGCGCGTGCGCGATCCAGCCCGCCACCCGGCCCACCGCGAACACCGTCTCGCCGGCCTCGGGCGGCATGTCGGCCGACACGGTCAGCACGGCGAGCGCGAGGTCCACGTTGGCGTGCGACTCCGTGCGCTGGGCGGCCGTCGCCGCCACCTCGCGCGCGGCGGCCAGGGCGTCCGCCGCGCTGGGCACCTCCGCGAGCAGCGCGAACAGCGCCTGCGCGCGCGGGTCGTGCGCCGGGTAGAGCCGGTGCCCGAGCCCCGGGACCCCGCCACCGGCGCGCAACTGGTCCGCCACGACGGCCGCCGCGCTCCCGCGCTCCAGCACCTCCGCCAGCATGCGGTGCGTGAGCCCGCTGGCCGCGCCGTGTAGTGGCCCGTCCGCCGCGCCGAGCCCGGCGGACACGGCCGCGTACGGATGGGCCCGCGCCGAGGCCGCCACCCGGACGGCCAGCGTGGACGCGGCCAGGTCGTGGTCGATGAGCAGCACGAGCGCGCTCTGGAGCGCGCGTAGCGAGGCGGGGTCGGCGGGGCGGGGCGAGAGCCGTAGCCAGAGCTGCTCGGCGATGCTCGGCGACAGCGGGTCGGCGCTGGGGGCCGCGTGCTCGCCGGAGTGGGGCGCGTCGGCCGCCGGCACGCGCTGCCCCGGCGCCGGGGGCAGGGCGTCCACCAGCGTGGCGATCAGGCTGCGGGCGCTGGCCAGCACCGTCCGCTCGGTCAGGTCGAAGCGGAGCGGGTCCGCGGCCCCGGCGGCGATGGCGGCGACCCGCAGCCCGTCCATCGGGCCGCTGTGCGCGGGGAGCGCCGAGACCGCCCGGCGCGCCGCGGCGCGGGTCTCCGGCGGGGCGGTGAACCGGACGCCGGGGCTCAGCTGCCCGGTCCACAGCCACTCGGCCACCTCCTCGTACCCGTGCCGCCGTGCCAGCGCCGTGGCGTCCACGCCGCGGTAGGAGTACCGGTCCGGCTCGATGAGGGTGATGCCGGTGCGCACCACGGTCTCCCCGGGGGCCGGCTGTCCCTGGGGCCGCTCCGCGGCCTCGCGCCGTCCGCGCCGGAGCAGCGCCTCGACCTCGCCGGCGTCGAAGGTGCTGCCCCGCGCGCCCGACGCGCGCCGGCTGGTGAGTTGGCCGCGGCTGACGTACGCGTACACCGTCTCGGGCTTGACGCCGAGTAGCTCGGCGGCCTCGCGCGTGGTCAGCCGGCGCTCGCCGCGACCGGTCTCTGGTTCGGTGTTCGACTCCGTGTCCGCCATGACCTCACCGTATCCATGCCGATGGACTTCCCTCCATATATTGATTCACTTCGCTCTAATCAATATTGACAGCTCGATCATGCGTACTGGACAGTCAAAATCAATGTGAAGCGAGAAGGGGAGTCGAAGATGCCGATTCAGGAGTCCGAAGCAGTCGCTCAGGGGCCGCGCGCCCCCCTGCCGGCCGGCGGCGAGCAGCCGCCCTCCGGAGGCCGGACGCGGGACGGTGCGCCGGTCGAGGTGCCGCGCGGGCTCGCGGGAGTCGTCGTGACCGACACCGCGCTCGGTGACGTCCGTGGTCGCGAGGGCTTCTACCACTACCGCCAGTACTCCGCCGTCGAACTCGCCGAAAGCCGCACCTTCGAGGACGTGTGGCACCTGATGTTCTACGGAGAGCTGCCGGACGCCGCGCGGCGCGCCGCGTTCACCGCGCGGACCACGGCCCTGCGCCGGCTCCCCGAGGCGCTGCGGGCCGCGCTGCCCGGCATCGCCCGCGCCAGCGGGCCGTCGGGGCCGCTCGCCGGGCTGCGCACCGCGCTCTCCCTGCTCGGCGCGTCCGCCGGGTTCCGGCCGCTGTACGACATCGACACCGAGCGCCGGCGCGCGGACGCGCTGGCGGCGTGCGCCGCCGTACCCACGTTGCTCACCGCGCTCCACCGGCTCGGCGAGGGCCTTGAGCCGGTCGAGCCACGGGACGACCTCCCGTACGCCGCCAACTACCTCTACATGCTGAGCGGTACCGAGCCGGAGCCGGAGCGCGCTCGCGCCGTCGAGCGGTATCTGATCTCCACCGTGGACCACGGCTTCAACGCCTCCACCTTCACCGCCCGCGTGATCACCTCCACCGGCGCCGATCTCGCCGCCTGCCTGGTGGGGGCGGTGGGCGCGCTGTCGGGGCCGCTGCACGGGGGCGCGCCGAGCCGGGCCCTGGACACGCTCGACGCCATCGGCACCCCCGACCGGATCGACGCCTGGATCAGGGAGCGGGTGCGGGCGGGGGAGCGGATCATGGGGTTCGGGCACCCCGTCTACCGCACCGAGGACCCGCGCTCGCGGATGCTGCGCGGCGTGGCACAGGGCTTCGGCGGCCCGCTCGTGGACTTCGCCGTTGAGGTGGAGGCCCAGGTGGAGGCGATCCTGGCGGAGCTGAAGCCGGGGCGCGAACTGCACACCAACGTCGAGTTCTACGCCGGCGTCGTGATGGAACTGTGCGGGCTGCCGCGTGCCATGTTCACGCCGACGTTCGCCGCGGCCCGCGTGGTCGGCTGGAGCGCCAATATCCTGGAGCAGGCGGAGGACTCGAAGATCATCCGCCCGGCGGCCCGCTACGTCGGTCCGCCACCGCCGCAGCCCGTGCCCACCGTGTGAGAGGTCCCCCGTTGAGCGAGCAGCAGATCCCGGTCATCGTCCTCGCGGGCTTTCTGGGGTCGGGCAAGACCACCCTGCTCAACCACCTGCTCCGGCACAGCGGCGACACCCGGATTGGCGTCATAGTCAACGACTTCGGCTCGATCGAGATCGACGCCATGAGCGTGTCGGGGCAGGTGGGATCGACCGTCTCGCTCGGCAACGGGTGCCTGTGCTGCGCCGTGGACGTCAGCGAACTCGACGGCTACCTGGACACCCTGACCGCGCCCGCTGCCCGCCTGGACGTCATCGTCATCGAGGCGAGCGGGCTCGCCGAACCGCAGGAACTCGTGCGCATGGTGCTGGCCAGCGACAACCGGCGGGTGGTCTACGGGGGCCTGGTCGAGGTCGCCGACGCGGCCGAGTTCGCCGCCACCCGGGAGCGCCACCCGGAACTCGACCGGCACCTGGCCATCGCCGACCTGGTCGTGCTGAACAAGGCCGACCGGGTCTCGCCGACCGAACTGACCGCCCTCCGGGACACCCTCGACGAGCTGAGCCGGGGCACGGCGGTGATCGTCGCGGAGCACGGCCGCGTCGATCCGGAACTGCTCTTCGCGTGCCGTCCGCGCGACGAGAGCGCCGGGCGACAACTCTCCTTCGAGGACCTGCGCGCCGAGTTGGAGCCCGGGGGCGGCGACGGGCACGCCGGCCACCCGCACGCGACGTACGAGAGCCTCGCGTTCACCTCGTCCGTGCCGCTGCACCCGCGGCGGCTGATGGATTTCCTCGACGCGCGACCGGCGGGGCTCTACCGGATCAAGGGATTCGTCGACTTCGGGGCCGGCGACCCGCGCAACCGGTACGTGCTGCACGCGGTCGGGCGCTTCCTGCGCTTCTACCCGGAGCCCTGGCCGTCCGGTGAGCCCCGGCTCACCCAACTCGTGCTCATCGGCTCGGGCATCGACGCCCCCGCCCTGCGCGAGCAGCTCACCGGGTGCCGGGCGGACGACGCCTGGGTAGCGGAGGCGGCGGAGGTGGCACGGTCGCGGCCAGCGGCCGGCATCGCGCTGCCGGGCCAGCCCGGCGCGAGCGCGGCCGGCTCCCCGCTGCCGGCCCAGCGCGCCGCCGAGCCGACCGCGGTCCCGACCGCCGAGGGCGAGACGGGGCCCGGCTCGGGCGAATCCGCGGAGGCGGCGGCCGTGGCGCGCGCCATGTGGGGCGTGCTGCGGTACGTCCAGCACCAGGACCGCGAGCAGGACGAGGAGTAGGCCGCGCGCCCACCGACCGCACGACCGGTGGCCCGGCCCGGGGGCCCGTAGCCCCCCCGCCCCACCAGACCCGGGAACCCCCGCGCCGCGAGGCCGGCGGCCCCGACGACGTACGGGTCCCGCGCCACCCGCCGAACGGTTCGCCCGCACGCGCCGCGCCGGAGGACGAGCCCGGCGCGGCGGATCGCGCTCCCGCTACGCGGCCGGGCCCGCGATCGCCGCCACCGGCTTGGCCAGCGGAACGCCGGAGCCGTCCCGGCGCGGGTCGGGCTCGGGCAGCGGCACCGGGGCGCCGGTGGCGCTGGCGGCCCGCGCCGGGGCCGCCCCCGCCCACGCCATGACCAGGCAGTCCTCGCCCTTCAGGAAGCGCTGGCAGCGCACTCCGCCGGTGGCCCGGCCCTTGCGCGGATACTGGTCGAACGGGGTGAGCTTGGCCGTTTGCAGCGCTCCGTCGAGCGTGTCCCGCGCGCCCGCCACCGTGAAGACCGCCGCGTCGACGGCCGGGTCCACCGCGCCGAACGACAGCGCCCTGGCGCCGGCGCCCAGCTTCACCCCCGCCATGCCGCCCGCGGCCCGCCCCTGCGGGCGCACCTGCGCGGCCGGGTAGCGCAGCAGTTGGGCCTCGCTGGTGATGAAGACCAGGTCCTCGTCGCCGGTGCGCAACTCCACGGCGCCGACGACCTCGTCGCCCTCGCGGAGCGTGATGACCTCCAACTCGCCCTTGTTCGTCGGGTAGTCGGGCACCACCCGCTTGACCACGCCCTGCGCCGTGCCCAGCGCCAGGCCGGGCGACGACTCGTCCAGCGTGGTCAGGCACATCACCCGCTCGCCGTCGGCCAGGGTCAGGAACTCCGTGAGCGGCGCCCCGCCCGCGACGTTGGGCGCCGACGCGGTGTCCGGCAGCGTCGGCAGGTCGATCACCGAGATCCGCAACAACCGCCCGGTCGAGGTCACCGCGCCCACGTCGGCGCGCGCCGTGGCCGGCACCGAGGAGACGATCACGTCGTGCTTGGCGCGCCGGGCCGCACCGTCGTCCACCGGCGGCTCCCCGGTGGCGGTCCGCGCCAGCAGCCCCGTGGACGAGAGCAGCACGCGGCACGGGTCGTCGGGGACCTCCAGGGGCACCGACGCCACCGTGGAACCGGCCGACTCAAGGAGCACCGTGCGCCGGTCGGTGCCGAACTTCTTCGCCACCGTCGCCAGCTCGCTCGACACCAGCTTCCGCAGCTCGGCGTCGGACTCCAGGATGCGGGTCAGCTCGGCGATCTCCCCGGTGAGCTTGTCGCGCTCCGACTCCAGCTCGATCCGGTCGAACTTGGTCAGCCGGCGCAGCGGCGTGTCCAGGATGTACTGCGTCTGGGTGTCCGACAGCGCGAACCGGCCCATCAGCGATTCCTTGGCCTGCGCCGCGTTCTCGCTGGAGCGGATGATCCGAATGACCTCGTCGATGTCGAGCAGCGCCGTGAGCAGGCCCTCGACCAGGTGCAGCCGGTCCTGCCGCTTCCTGCGCCGGAACTCGCTGCGCCGCCGTACGACCTCGAAGCGGTGGTCGAGGTAGACCTCCAGGAGTTCCTTGAGGCCGAGGGTGAGCGGCTGGCCGTCCACCAGGGCGACGTTGTTGATGCCGAAGGACTCCTCCATCGGCGTCAGCTTGTACAACTGCTCCAGGACGGCCTCCGGGTTGAAGCCGTTCTTCACCTCGATGACCAGCCGCAGCCCGTGCTCGCGGTCGGTGAGGTCCTTGACGTCGGCGATGCCCTGGAGCTTCTTCGCGCCGACCAGGTCCTTGATCTTGGCGATGACCTTCTCCGGGCCGACCGCGAACGGCAGCTCCGTGACGACCAGGCCCTTGCGGCGCGGTGAGACGTTCTCCACCGTCACCGTCGCGCGGATCTTGAACGTGCCGCGCCCGGTCTCGTACGCGTCCCGCACGCCCGACAGGCCGACGATGCGCCCGCCGGTGGGCAGGTCGGGGCCCGGCACGAAGCGCATCAGGGTGTCGAGGTCGGCGCCCGGGTGCTTGATCAGGTGCCGCGCCGCGGCGATGACCTCGCCGAGGTTGTGCGGCGGCATGTTCGTCGCCATCCCGACCGCGATCCCCGACGAGCCGTTGACCAGCAGGTTGGGATAGGCCGCCGGGAGCGCGACGGGCTCCTGCTCGCTGCCGTCGTAGTTGGGGCTGAAGTCGACCGTGTCCTCGTCGATGGACTCGGTCATCAGCGAGGTCGCCGACGCCATCCGGCACTCGGTGTACCGCATGGCGGCCGGCGGGTCGTCGTTGCCCAGCGAGCCGAAGTTGCCGTGCCCGTCGACCAGCGGCAGGCGCATCGAGAACGGCTGGGCCATGCGCACCAGCGCGTCGTAGATGGACGCGTCGCCGTGCGGGTGCAGCTTGCCCATCACCTCGCCGACGACCCGGGCGCACTTGACGTACCCCCGCTCGGGGCGCAGCCCCATGTCGTTCATCTGGTACAGGATGCGGCGGTGCACCGGCTTGAGGCCGTCCCTCGCGTCGGGCAACGCGCGGGAGTAGATGACCGAGTAGGCGTATTCGAGGAAGGAGCCCTGCATTTCATCGACGACGTCGATGTCGAGGATGCGCTCCTCGAAATCCTCCGGTGGCGGGGTCTTCGTGCTGCGGCGGGCCATCGCGGCTGCGGCTCCTTCTCCTGCCGGTGCGAGTTCTGACGCCGACCATTGTGGACCGCCGCACTGACAACGCTGACCACGACCCGGCTGGCGGACCCCGCGCGACGCCGCCGCGCGCGGGGGCTTCGCCGGGAACTTCGCCAGATGTCAGCCCGCTTGCATACAGTGACAGGACTGCTCAACCCGCGATAGATCGCGCGATCGAAGGGACGTACATGCCCATGGGTCACACGGCCACGCAACAGGCCGGTTCCGGCGGCCTGACAGCGACCGAGCACCGCCTGGCGAACGGCCTGCGGGTGGTGCTCTCCGAGGACCACCTGACCCCGGTCGCCGCGGTCTGCCTCTGGTACGACGTCGGCTCCCGCCACGAGGTCAAGGGGCGTACGGGGCTCGCCCACCTCTTCGAGCACCTGATGTTCCAGGGCTCGAAGCAGGTGCGGGGCAACGGCCACTTCGAACTGGTCCAGGGGGCCGGCGGCTCGCTGAACGGCACCACGAGCTTCGAGCGCACCAACTACTTCGAGACCATGCCCACCCACCAGGTGGAGCTGGCCCTGTGGCTGGAGGCCGACCGGATGGGCTCGCTGCTTTCCGCGCTCGACGAGGAGAGCATGGAGAACCAGCGGGACGTGGTGAAGAACGAGCGCCGCCAGCGGTACGACAACGTGCCCTACGGCACCGCCTTCGAGCGGCTGACCGCGATGGTCTACCCGGAGGGCCACCCGTACCACCACACCCCCATCGGCTCGATGGCGGACCTGGACGCGGCCTCGCTGGAGGACGCGCGGCAGTTCTTCCGCACGTACTACGCGCCCAACAACGCCGTACTCGCCGTCGTCGGGGACATCGACCCCGAGCAGACCCTGGCCTGGGTCGAGAAGTACTTCGGCAGCATTCCGGCGCACGACGGCAAGCCCACCCCACGGGACGGCGCGCTGCCCGACATCATCGGCGCGCAGTTGCGCGAGGAGGTGCGCGAGGAGGTGCCCGCGCGCGCCCTGATGGCCGCCTACCGGCTGCCGCACGACGGCACCCGGGAGGCGGACGCCGCCGACCTGGCGCTGACCGTGCTCGGTGGCGGCGAGTCCTCGCGCCTGCACAACCGACTGGTGCGGCGCGACCGCACGGCCGTCGCGGCCGGCTTCGGGCTGCTGCGCCTGGCCGGCGCGCCCTCGCTCGGCTGGCTGGACGTCAAGACCTCGGGCGGCGTGGAGGTGCCCGCCATCGAGGCGGCGGTGGACGAGGAGCTGGCGCGCTTCGCCGCCGAGGGCCCGAGCCCGGAGGAGATGGAGCGGGCCCAGGCGCAGCTTGAGCGCGAGTGGCTGGACCGACTGGCCACGGTCGGCGGCCGGGCCGACGAACTGTGCCGCTACGCGGTCCTCTTCGGTGACCCGCAGCTCGCGCTGAGCGCCGTGGGCCGGGTCCTGGACATCACCGCCGACGAGGTGCGGGCCGTCGCCGCGGCCCGACTGCGCCCCGACAACCGCGCGGTCCTCGTCTACGAGCCGATCGAGGCCGCCGAGGCCGCCGAGGACGGCGAGGGCGACGAGGGCGCGGAGCCCACCGAGCCGGCCGACGTCGTGCGGGCGGCACCCACCGCGACCGCGGCCGACGTGGCCGACGCAGCGACCGAGGACAACGAGGAAGGGGCCGGCCGGTGAGCGACGCCGCAACCACGACCGCGACGCAGACGAACGCGACGGACACCACCGTGACGAGCATGCAGTTCCACCCCCAGCCGCAGCCGGGCCAGGCCAGGCCGTGGGCCTTCCCGGCGCCCGAGCGCGGCCAGTTGCCCAACGGCCTGACCGTGCTGCGCTGCCACCGCCCCGGCCAGCAGGTCGTCGCGGTCGAGGTCAGCCTCGCCGCACCGCTGGAGGCCGAGCCGCAGGGGCTCGAAGGCGTGGCCACCATCATGGCGCGGGCGCTGTCGGAGGGCACCGACCGGCACTCGGCCGAGGAGTTCGCCGCCGAGCTGGAGCGCTGCGGCGCCACCCTGGACGCCTACGCGGACCACCCCGGCGTGCGCGTCTCCCTGGAGGTCCCCGCCTCCCGGCTGACGAAGGCGCTCGGGCTGCTCGCCGACGCCCTGCGCGCCCCCGCCTTCCCGGAGGGCGAGATCGAGCGGCTGGTGCGCAACCGGCTCGACGAGATCCCGCACGAGCTGGCCAACCCGGCCCGGCGGGCCGCGATGACGCTGTCCAAGGAGCTCTTCCCGGCCGACTCCCGGATGTCCCGGCCGCGCCAGGGCACCGAGGAGTCGGTCGCGCGCGTGGACGCCGCCGCCGTGCGCGCCTTCTACGCGGCCCACGTGCGCCCGGCCACGGCCACCGCCGTCGTCGTCGGCGACCTCACCGGCGTCGACCTCGACCAGGCGCTGGCCGACACGCTGGGCGCCTGGAGCGGCGACACGGCCGCGCCCCGCCCGGTGCCCACCGTCACCGCCAACGACACCGGCCGGGTCGTCATCGTGGACCGGCCGGGCGCGGTGCAGACCCAACTGCTCATCGGCCGGGTCGGCGCCGACCGGCACGACCAGGTCTGGCCCGCCCAGACGCTCGGCACCTACTGCCTGGGCGGCACCCTCACCTCCCGGCTCGACCGGGTGCTGCGCGAGGAGAAGGGCTACACCTACGGCGTGCGGGCCTTCGCCCAGGTCCTGCGCTCCACGCCGGAGGGCACGGGCCTGTCCCTCCTGGCCATCAGCGGCTCGGTGGCCACCGAGGTGACGGGCCCGGCGCTCGAGGACGCGTGGAAGGTGCTGCGCACGTTGGCCGCCGACGGGCTCACGGACGACGAGCGCGACGTGGCCGTGCAGAACCTGGTGGGGATCGCCCCGTTGAAGTACGAGACGGCCGCCTCGGTCGCGGGCACCCTCGCCGATCAGGTGGAGCAGCACCTGCCGGACGACTTCCAGGCCCACCTCTACCGGCGGCTCGCGGAGACCGGCACGGTCGAGGCGACCGCCGCGGCCGTCGCCGCCTTCCCCACCGACCGGCTGGTGACCGTGCTGGTCGGCGACGCCTCGGTGATCGCCGAGCCGGTGAAGGCGCTGGGCATCGGGGACGTACGGGTGGTGAGCGGCTAGCGGCGCGCGCCCCGGCGGCCGAGCCGGGCTGGCGGGCCGTCAGGCGCCGCCCGGCCCGGGCTCGGTCCCGTGCCGTCCGCGCCCGTGGTGCCCGCGCCCGGGGCGCCGGTCGGCGCGCCGACCGGCGCCCCGGGCGCGGGGCGGCTGCCGTGGCCCCGGGGCGCCGGGCCGCGCGGGCCGGCAGGCGCGGGCCGGCACGCGGGCCGTGGAGCCGGGTGGCGTACGCGAGGGCGCGGGCAACGGTGCCCGATAGCTGACCGTGCCCCAGAGAGCGCCATGGGCGCCCGGATTGCCCCGGGTGTCCGTGGCGGAGTCTGGGACTCCTGTTGCTGATGAGCCGTTAAGAGGCCCTGGTGTCAAGTGGGATGCCGGGGCCTCTCGGTTTGTCTGTTTTGCGGGAGAGGCTGCCTGTCTGCCGTGTGGCGTGCGCAACAAACGGCCGGTTCTGTTTGCCGATCAAAAGACGTCCCGCTTAGCGTCAGCCCCGTTGTCCGTCACACCTTCGCCACACCCGTGGCACCGGGCAACCATCGCCGAGTCCCTTATGGCGCGAGCCAGGGGAGCCGGGGACCCAAGTCCCCTGGGGTGAATCGGCCGCCATCCTCGCGAGAGGCGTGGTGACCGTAGGAGACCTTCCTGCTCCGAACCCGTCAGCTAACCCGGTAGGCGAGAAGGAAGGAAAGGAGTACGCCTCCGCATGGCGTTCACCCGTGCCACTGGGCGGCACCGTCGCCCCAGCCGCTTTGTCCGTACCAGCGCGAACGCGGCGGGCATGGCCACCCTCGCGGCCACCGGCGTCGTCGCCGGCATAGCCGCTCCCGCGATGGCCGCCCCGGGCGCCGACGGCGTCCCCGAGCTCCAGGACACCGGCCTGCGCCAGGCCGCGACCCTGAACGAGGACATCGCGGACAAGATCGGCGCCCAGGCCGACGCCCAGTACTCCGCCGCCGAGCAGGCCGCGGCCGAGCAGCAGGCCGAGGAAGAGGCGCGCCAGCAGGCCGCCGAGCACGCCGCCGAGATGAAGAAGAAGGCGGAGGAGGCCAAGCGCAAGGCCGCCGCCGAGGCCGCGAAGAAGAAGGCCGCCGCGAAGAAGGCGGCCGAGGCACGGGCCGCCGCGGAGCGCGAGGCCGAGGAGACCCGCGCCAGCGAGGTCGTGGACACGCGCGCGTCGCGTACCGCCGAGCGTCCCGCGGTGGGCTCCTACGTCCTGCCGGTCGCGGGCTCGTACGTCTCGACGCAGTACCAGGCGTCCGGTGGCGCCTGGTCCTCCGGCAGCCACACCGGCGTCGACTTCCACGCCAGCACCGGCACCTCGGTGCGCGCCGTGGGCGCCGGCACCATCGTCGAGGCCGGCTGGGGCGGCGCGTACGGCAACAACGTCGTGATCAAGATGAACGACGGCACCTACACGCAGTACGGGCACCTCGACTCGATCTCCGTCTCGGTGGGCCAGAGCGTGGCCCCCGGCGAGCAGATCGGTCTCGCCGGCAACACGGGCAACTCCTTCGGCGCGCACCTGCACTTCGAGGCCCGCACGTCGCCCGAGTACGGCTCGGACATCAACCCCGTCGCCTACCTGCGCTCCCACGGCGTCAACATCTGAGGCGAGGCCGGGCCACCCCGCCCGGCCCCCGCACGTCCCACACCGAGGGCCCCGGCACCGAGCCGGGGCCCTCGGCGCGTCTCGGCTCGGGCCCGGGCCACGGGGGCCGGCGCGCGGCCGCGCGCCGCGGCGGCGCCCGTACGACAGCGCACGCCCCTTCCCGGGGCGGAAACGACGAAGCCGCGGTGACGTCCCAGGGGGATCACCGCGGCTTCGCAGGGTGCTGAAAAGCGACTCAGACCGTCTCCGGAAGCTCCTCAAGCCCCTCGGCGACGAGCTTGGCCAGCCGGTCGAGCGCGGCCTCGGAGCCGTCGGCCTCCGATGCGAGCACGATCTCCTCGCCGCCCTGCGCGCCGAGGCCGAGCACGGCGAGCATCGAGGCGGCGTTGACCGGGGTGCCGTCCGGCTTGGCGATCGTCACGGGGACGCCGGAGGCCGTCGCGGCGCGGACGAAGATGGACGCGGGGCGAGCGTGCAGGCCCTCTGCCCAGCCGACGGTGACGCGGCGCTCAACCATGGTGTTGCCCTTCAGGTGGTTGCTGTTGTCTAGACCAGTCTCTCACGGGGTGCGGAGTGCTCTGGCGAAGCCCTTCCACAGCCTGCCCCGGCGCAACGCTGAGCGCGAGTCGGACCGTTGTCGGTGCCCCCGCCTAGTCTTGGAGCCATGGAAACGCCGCCCGAGCACGCCTATCCGACGCACTGGGAAGCGGACGTGGTGCTCCGCGACGGCGGCACCGCCCAGATCCGCCCCATCACGCCCGACGACGGCCAGCGCCTGGTCGACTTCTACGAGCGGGTCTCGGACGAGTCCAAGTACTACCGCTTCTTCGCCCCCTACCCCCGGCTCTCCGACCGCGATGTGCACCGCTTCACCCACCACGACTACGTGAACCGGGTCGGCCTGGCGGCGACGGTCGGCGACGAGTTCATCGCCACGGTCCGGTACGACCGCATCGACGAGCGCGGCCGCCCCTCGTCGGCGCCGGCGGACGAGGCCGAGGTCGCCTTCCTCGTGCAGGACGCCCACCAGGGGCGCGGCGTCGCCTCCGCCCTGCTCGAACACATCGCCGCCGTCGCCAGGGAGCGCGCCATCCGCCGCTTCGCCGCCGAGGTGCTCCCCGCCAACACCAAGATGATCAAGGTGTTCACGGACGCGGGCTACACCCAGCAGCGCAGCTTCGAGGACGGCGTCGTCCGACTGGAGTTCGACCTCGAACCCACGGCCCGGTCGCTGGCCGTCATGCGCGCCCGGGAGCAGCGTGCCGAGGCCCGCTCCGTGCAGCGGCTGCTCGCGCCCGGTTCGGTCGCGGTCGTCGGGGCCAGCCGCCGGCCCGGCGGCGCCGGCCGGGCGGTCCTCGTGGACCTGCTGAGCGGCGGCTACACGGGCCGGGTGTGCGCGGTCAACCACGCCTTCGCTCCGGGGCGCTCGTGGCTGACGGGCGCCGACCTGGCCCAGGCCCGCCGCGCCGCCGAAGCCGCGCCACGGGTGAGGGCGGGCGCACCCGGCGCACCCGACGCGGTCGGTGCGACACCGGAGCACCCCGGCGCGGAGCCGGCCGGGCCCCCCGCCGAAGGGGCCCCCACCGACGGGCACCCCACCGACGGGGCCTCCGCCGACGAGCCGCCGGGCGTCGCCGCCTACCGCTCGCTGCGCGACATCGAGGAGCCGGTGGACCTGGCCGTCATCGCGGTCCCGGCCGAGCAGGTGCCCGCCGTGGTCGCCGACTGCGGTGAGCGCGGCGTGCAGGGCCTGGTCGTGGTCTCCTCCGGGTACGCCGAGAGCGGGCCGACGGGCCTGGAGCGACAGCGGGAGCTGGTCCGGCAGGTCAGGTCGTACGGGATGCGGCTGATCGGCCCCGGCGCCCTGGGGATCATCAACACGGCCGACGGGGTGCGGATGAACGCCTCCCTCTCGCCCCAGATGCCACCGGCCGGCAACCTGGGCCTGTTCACCCAGTCCGGCGCGATCGGCATCGCCCTGCTGTCGGGGCTGCACCGGCGCGGCTCCGGCCTCTTCGGCATCTCCACCTTCGTCTCGGCCGGCAACCGGGCCGATGTCTCGGGCAACGACCTGCTCCAGTACTGGCACGACGACCCCCACACGCACGTCGCGCTGCTGTACCTGGAGTCCATCGGCAACCCCCGTAAGTTCACCCGGCTCGCCAAGCGCACCGCGGCCCTCAAGCCGGTCGTGGTCGTCAAGGGCGCCCGGCACAGCGGCAGCGAACCCCCCGGGCACGCGGTGCCCACGACCCGCATCCCCGACGCCACGGTCTCCGCGCTGTTCCGACAGGCGGGCGTCATCCGCGTGGACACGGTCACCGAGCTGGCCGACGTGGGCCTGTTCCTGGCCGCGCAGCCCCTGCCGCGCGGCCCCCGGGTGGCGATCCTCGGCAACTCGGAGTCGCTCGGCCTGATCAGCTACGACGCGTGCCTGACCGAGGGCCTGCGCCCGCTGCCGCCGCTCGACCTGACCACGGCCGCCCAGCCCGCCGACTTCCGCGCGGCCCTCGATCGGGCCCTGGCCGACGACCTGTGCGACGCCGTCGTCGTCACGGCCATCCCCGCCGTCGACGAGGAGCCCGCCACGGAGCTGGCGCGGGCGATCCGGGAGTCGGCCGCCGCGAGCGGCGTGCCCAAGCCGGTGGTCGTGGTGCACCTGGAGATCCCGGGCCTGGCCGCCGAGCTGGCCCGGCCCGGCCCCCCGGACCCGTGGCGGGAGCGCCCGCCCGTGACCGGCGAGCCCCCCGCCGGAGACCTCGCGGGCGCCCCCGCCACGGGTGGCGGGCCCGTGGCCGGCTCGCCCGCCGCGTCGGACGGCCCGGTGGGCGGGGGCCGCGTGCCGGCGTATCCGGCGGCCGAGCGCGCGGTGCGCGCGCTGGCCGAGGCCGTGCGGTACGCGCACTGGCGGCGCCAGGCCGCCGAGCCGGGCCGGGTGCCCGAGTACGACGACATCGACGAGACCGGCGCCGGGGCCGACATCGACGTACTGCTCGCCGCGCACGCCCACGAGGACGCCGAGCAGGCCCCGCCCCCGCCCCCGAGCCCCGTCGCACCCCCGCCCCCGCCCACGACCCCCGACGCGCCCCCCGTCCCGGCGGCAGCCGCGCCCCCGCCACCCGCCGGAGCGTCCCGGCAGTCCGCCCACCCCACCGGACCCGCCGCGCCCGGCACCGCGCGGGTCGCCCGGCCCGCCGGGGAGCGGGGGCGCGCCCGCAACCCGGCGCGCAGCTTCGCGCTCTCCGCGCCGGACACCCAGCGCCTGCTGGCCCGCTACGGCATCAGCGTGCTGCCCGCCCTGCCCGCGCCGGACCCCGACAGCGCGGCGCGGGCCGCCGCCCGCCTCGGCTACCCGGTGGCCCTCAAGCCCACCGCCCCCCACCTGCGACACCGCGCCGACCTCGGCGCCTTCCGGCTCGACCTCGGCGGCGAGCGGGAACTGCGCCGGGCCTACGCCGAGTTGACCAGCCTGCTCGGCGGCCCCGACGAGCTGCGCCTGGTCGTCCAGCGGATGGCCCCGCGCGGCGTGGACACGGTGGTCCGAGCCGCCATCGACCCGGCCGCGGGAGCCGTGCTCTCCTTCGGTCTGGCCGGCGCCCCCTCCGAACTGCTCGGCGACACCGCCCACCGGCTCATACCGGCCACCGACCGCGACGTCGCCGAGCTGATCAGGTCGGTGCGCACCGCGCCGCTGCTGTTCGGCTGGCGCGGTTCGCGACCAGTGGACACCGCGGCCCTGGAGGAGTTGCTGCTGCGCGTCTCCCGGCTGGTCGACGACCACCCCGAGGTGGTGGCCGTGCACCTGGAGCCGGTGGTCGTGGCCCCGCGCGGGCTGTCCGTGCTGGGCGCGTCCCTGCGGCTGGCCCCGCCCCCGGTCCGTACGGACCTCGGCCCGCGCCACCTCCCCGCCTACTGAGCCGGCGCCGCCCCCGGGCCCGGCGCGGGCGCGTGGCGGGCCGGCCGGGGCCCGGTGGCGCGGGCGGCTCGACGCGGGTGGCGACAGGGGAGGGGATGGGGACCGGCCTGGGCCCGTAGGATGGGAGGCATGGCGAAGACCGGTACGACGACCCAGGGGCTGCGCGCGGCGATCGAGCGCAGCGGCTACTACCCGGCCCTCGTTGCCGAGGCGGTCGAGGCCGCCGTGGGCGGCGAACCGGTGGTGGCTTTCCTGGTTCACCAGGAGACGACCTTCGACTCCAACGAGGTCCGCCGCCACGTCACGGTCCTCGTGCTCACCGCCACCCGCTTCATCGTGAGCCACACCGACGAGCAGGCCGCCGACGACAGCTCCGCGACCCCGTACGCCACGACCTCCACCGAGTCCGTGAAGCTCAACCGGATCTCCTCGGTGGTGCTCAGCCGCGTCGTCGCCAACCCCGAGTCGTACGCGCCGGGCACGCTGCCTCGCGAAGTGGTGCTCACCATCGGCTGGGGCGCGGTGAGCAGGCTCGACCTGGAGCCCGCGAGCTGTGGGGACCCCAACTGCGAGGCGGACCACGGCTACACCGGCTCGTCCACCGCCGACGACCTGTCGCTGCGCGTGAGCGAGGCGGGCGACGGGCCCGACAGCGTGCGCCAGACGTTGGCGTTCGCACAGGCGCTGTCCGAGGCGACCACGGCGACCAGCCGCTGATGTCCGACTCCAGTACGGGTCCCGCCACCAGTGCGGCCTGGCCCGAGTGGCAGCCCCAGGGCGAGACCCTCGACCCCGCCACCGCCCCGCTGCCGCAGTACGGCACGGGCTCGCTCAGCGATCTGCTGCCCGCCGTCGTGGTCGGCCAGGAGGTGCCGGGCCTCACCGGCACGCCGGGCCTGGAGCTGGCGCCGGCCGACCGGGTGTGCGTCTTCCTCATCGACGGGCTCGGCTGGGAGCTGCTGCGGGCACACCCCGCCGAGGCGCCGTTCCTGACCTCGCTCCTCGCCAGCTCCCGAAACGGCACGGGCCGCCCGCTGACCGCCGGCTTCCCCTCCACCACCGCGACCTCGCTGGCCTCGGTGGGCACGGGGCTGTCGCCCGGCGCGCACGGCCTGCCCGGCTACACGGTCGCCGACCCGGCCACCGGGGCGCTGATGAACCAGCTCCGCTGGCAGCCGTGGACCGACCCGCACGCCTGGCAGCCGTACCCGACGGTCTTCCAACTCGCCGACGCCGCCGGCGTGCACACCTGCCAGGTGTCCGCGCCCGCCTTCCAGCACACCCCGCTCACCAAGATCGCGCTCAGCGGCGGCACCTTCCACGGCCGGCTCTCCGGCGAGGAGCGGATGGACTTCGCCGCGACCCAGACCGGCGCCGCCGGGCGCACCCTGGTCTACACGTACTACAGCGAGGTGGACGGCAAGGGGCACCGGTTCGGCGTGGACTCCGAGGACTGGCGCGGCCAGTTGATGTACGTGGACGGGCTCGCGCAGCGGCTCGCCGAGCAGTTGCCGCCGCGCTCCGCGCTCTACGTCACCGCCGACCACGGCATGATCGACCTGCCCTTCGACCCGGACTCGCGCATCGACTTCGACGAGGACTGGGAGCTGCGCGCGGGCGTCGCCCTGCTCGGCGGCGAGGGCCGGGCCCGCCATGTGTACGCCGTGCCGGGAGCGGCCGGGGACGTGCTCGCCGTCTGGCGCGAGGTGCTCGGCGACCGGATGTGGGTGGCCAGCCGGGACGAGGCCATCGCGGCCGGTTGGTTCGGACGGCCGGGGGACGGGGTGGACGAGCGGGTGTACGGGCGCATCGGGGACGTGGTCGCCGCCGCCCGCGACGACGTCGCCATCGTGGCCAGCCGCACCGAGCCGAACGAGTCGGCCATGGTCGGCCTGCACGGCTCCATGACCCCCGTCGAACAACTCGTGCCGCTCCTCGAAGTACGCACGTAGCTCATCGGCCGCGCGCCCGGCGCCCGCGCCCGCGTACGGCATCCCCGCGCGACCCGGCGCGGGCGACGAGGCGCGGGACGGCGCCGTGACACCCACAACGACCGAAAGGCCCGTGTTCCCCCATGTCCGAGCTGGTTTTCTTCAGCGGAACGATGGACTGCGGAAAGTCCACGCTCGCTCTGCAGATCGAGCACAACCGCTCGGCACGCGGTCTCCAGGGCATGATCTTCACCCGGGACGACCGGGCGGGGGAGGGCCGCCTCTCCTCCCGGCTCGGACTGGAGACCGACGCCATCGAGGCGCACGAGGGCTTCGACTTCTACGCCTACCTCGTCGCGCAGTTGAGCGCGGGCGGCCGGGCCGACTACGTGATCGCCGACGAGGCCCAGTTCCTCGCCTCGGAACAGATCGACCAACTCGCCCGCATCGTCGACGACCTGGGTCTCGACGTCTTCGCCTTCGGCATCACCACCGACTTCCGCAGCAAGCTCTTCCCCGGCTCGCAACGGCTGGTCGAGCTCGCCGACCGGATCGAGGTGCTCCAGGTCGAGGCGCTGTGCTGGTGCGGCGCCCGCGCCACGCACAACGCGCGCACCGTGGGCGGCCGGATGGTCGTCGAGGGGGCGCAGGTCGTCGTCGGTGACGTGCACAAGCCGGCCCACGGCGAGGGGACCGACGCCGCCGACCCGACGAGTGCGCCGGACGCCGCGCGGGACGCGGCCGAGACCGGCGCGGCCGGCGCCGACGGCGCCACCGAGGTGGGCTACGAGGTGCTGTGCCGGCGCCATCACCGGCGCCGCATGACGGCCTCCGCCGCCCGCGCAGCCGCGCTCTCCCCCGAGGTGCTGCCCGTGGACGGCACCCAGCCCGCCACCCGGGCCCGTACCGTCGTCGCGGCGCCCGTCAGCGGGCTCCACCCGTAGCGCACCGCCCGTAGCGCACCGCCCGTAGCGCGGCGTCCATCGCGCACGGCCCGTGACGAACGGCGTCCCCCGTGACGACTCGTCGCTGGCCGTCCGTCGCCGTCCGTCGCCGTTCGCGACCGCGCGGTCGCTGCGCCTCGCCCGCGCGGCCTCGTCGGCCACCCGCGCCCGGCGGCGCGGGCCGCTACCCCGGTCGGCCCGCCGCGCCCGCCGCCCGCCTCCCGTGGGGTTGGGCCCTACCGCCTGGCGCACCGGTCAGCCGCGGCCACAGCCGTAGCGTGCGCGTGCGCCGCGCGCCGTACGCGCGCCGTATGCGCGCCGGGTGCGCTCGGCGTCTGGTCGCGCGCCCGTGCCTCGGTCAGTGCTCCGTCCGCACCAGGGTGAGCGCCGCGCCCTCCGGGTCGGTGACCTGCACGCAGTCGCCGGTCGCCGTGGCCCGCGGGCCGCTCACCACGCGCCCGCCCAGCTCCTCGACCCGGCTGGCCGCCTGCTCCGGGTCCGCGACCTCGAAGTACGTCACCCAGTGCGGGCCCCGGTCGCGGGGGAGGGACTGGCCGACGCCGTGCACCGCCGCGACCGGGCGACCGCGCACCGTCAGCGTCACGTAGTCCTCGTCGGATGCCGCGAGTTGCTCGCCCTCACAGCCGAAGACCGTCTGGTAGAACTTGTCGACGCTCGCCGTCTCCGGCGTCAGCAACTCCGTCCACACCGGCGTCCCCGGCTCGCCGCCCCCCTCGCTGCCGAGGTGGCCGCGCGCCTGCCAGACGCCGAACACCGCGCCCAGCGGGTCGGAGGCGATGGCCATCCGGCCCTCGTCCCCGGAGTCCAGCGGCCCGACCGCCACCGTGCCGCCGCAGCACCGGATCTGCTCGGCCGTGGCGTCCGCGTCGTCGCTGGCCAGGAACGTCGTCCAGGCCACGGGAAGCCGCAGTCCCGGCGCCAGCTCCCCGATCCCGGCGACCGGACGCCCGTCGCGCAACGCCCGCACGTACGGGCCGAACTGGGAGGGCCCCGACTGGAACTCCCAGCCGAACAAGCCCTGGTAGAACTCCTGCGTCGCGGCCAGACCGTGCACCATCAGGCTCGTCCAGCAGGGTGTGCCGGGCGTGCGCCGGGCGGGCTCGCGCCCGCTCAGGCCGACCTCGCCACCGGACCCCTCCCGGACGCCGCGTACGGGGGGAGCACCCGGGCTGACCCCGGGGTGGTGCCACTCGGGGGACCGCCGTGCCTCGGTCATCGTCTTCGTCTCCTTGGAACGTCGTCGTGTGGCCTGAATACCCCCGTGCCGACGCGGCACGCGGGGTTGTTACGGAACGGGGCTTCCCAGATGCTCGCAGTAGTGGTCGCGACGCGCTCACGGGCCGCGCCGCACTGCCCGGGTTCCCCTCGAACCATGCCCGCCGCGGCATGGCGCACCCCGTGCGTCGAGGTAGCGGGCCGGTGTCGATCGGTCGTACGTCGGGTTCGGCGCGATTCGTACGGCGCGGGCGCGCTTACGCGAGGATGAGAGCCATGAACGTCACCATCACGCCTCGCGACCTCGCCGCCGAACTGGCCGCCGACCGTCCCCCGCTGCTGCTCGACATCCGCTGGCAGATGACCCCGCCCGGCGGTCGCGCCGCGGGGGAGAGGTCCGGCCGCGCCGCGTACGAGGCGGGGCACCTGCCCGGTGCCGTCTTCGTCGACCTGGAGGCCGAACTCGCCGGCCCGCCCGGTCCCGAGGGCCGCCACCCGCTGCCCGACCTGGAGGTCTTCGGCGCGGCGATGCGCCGGGCCGGGGTGCGTGCCCAGCATCCGGTGGTCGTCTACGACGGGGGAGCGGGCGACCCGCCGTCGCCTTCCGGTGGTTGGGCCGCCGCTCGCGCCTGGTGGCTGCTGCGCTGGGCCGGCCACCCGTCGGTGCGTGTTCTGGACGGCGGGCTGAGCGCGTGGCTCGCCGCCGACGGGCCGGTCAGCACCGACGTTCCGGAGCCGGCCGTAGGCGACTTCACGCCACGCCCAGGCGGGTTGTCGCTGCTCGACGCGGACGGGGCGGCCGAACTGGCCCGCCGCGGAGTGCTGCTGGACGCGCGGGCGGGGAACCGCTACCGGGGCGAGGTGGAGCCCATCGACCGCGTGGCGGGCCACATCCCTGGCGCGCTCTCCGCGCCCACCACCGGGAACGTGGGCGAGGACGGCCGCTTCCTGCCGCCCGCCCAACTTGCCGAGCGCTTCGCGGCCCTCGGCGCCACGAAGGCGGCCGAGGTCGGCGTCTACTGCGGTTCCGGCGTCTCCGGCGCCCACGAGGTGCTGGCCCTGGCGGTGGCCGGGGTGCCGGCGGCGCTGTACGTCGGCTCGTGGAGCGAGTGGTCCGGCGACCCGTCCCGCCCGGTGGCCACCGGCGCCGAACCGGGCTAGCGGCCCGACCGCCCGGGCCGGCCTCTGCCGGGTGGCTAACGGAACGAGGGAGCCACCGCCGGTACGCGCCGGGGCCCTGGCCCGACCGGTCGGCAGCTCACGGGCCCGGCGCCGGGCACCGCCCACGCCGCGCCCGGCCCCGCCCCGTACGGCGAACGTGCGGGGCGGCCAGCCCGGGGCGGCCCGGCGACCGGTCGGCCAGCGGGTCCTGCCGGCGCGCGGACAACCCCGGCGCGCCAGCGGGGCCCGGCCGAGGGGCCGGAACAGGGCGAGGGCGCGCGGGCGCGGGGTGGCCAGGCGCGGGACGGCACGGTGGCGCGCGGTGGTCACCGTCGAACCTCCGCCCATGCCCGCGCCCGTCGCCGCTATTCCTGCTTCTTGCGCCGGGTGCCGAAGACGATCTCGTCCCAGCTCGGCACGGCCGCACGGCGACCCGGACGCACGCCGTCCGCCTCGGCCTGACGGTCCGTCGTTCCCGTCAGCCGATCGCGGTGGCCGGCGACCGCCCGGGGCATCAGCACGTCCGCGTACGCCGAACCGGCGCTCGCCGCGGGGGCCGGCTCCACCGGCTCCGCCTCCTCGACGGGCTCGTCCGGCGGGTGGGGGGCCTGCACGGGCTCCGGCACGACCATGTCGCCCCGGAAGCTGGGCACGGCCTCCAACAGGCTGGTCAGCGAGTCCCGCTCGGGCGGCGCCTCCTCCAGCACGGCGGGCATCGCCTCCGCCTCGTCGGCCGCGCCCGGCGCCTGCCGCTGCGGGGTGCGGTCCAGCGGCCGGTCGCGCGGCAACCGCGCGATGCGCGGTACGAACGGGAAGCTCGGCTCCGGGGTGTCGTCGGCCTCGCCGATCAGCGACCTGGCCTCTTCGTCCACGGCCTGCACCAGACGGCGCGGCGGGTCGTAGGTCCAGCTCGCCGTGTGGGTCTCGCCCGCGACGCGGTAGACGAGCAGCACCTCCCAGGTGCCGTCGTCGCGCCGCCACGAGTCCCACTGCGTGGCGTCCTTGTCCGCCCCGCGCAGCAACAGCCGCTCGGTGACGGACTCGCCGAGCTGCGGGCCGGTGTTCTCGCCGGGGCGGCGCACGGGAGTCTTGCGAGCGCGCTCGGCCATGAACGCGCGCTCCGCCAGTACGGGGCCCTCGAACCTGCGTACGCGCTCGACGGGGATGCCCGCGAGCTGGGCGACCTCTTCGGCCGACGCGCCGGCTCGTATCCGGGCCTGGATGTCCCGGGGCCGCAGGTGGCTCTCGACCTCGATCTCGATCTGGCCGAGCCGAGCACGGTCGTTGCGCACGGCGGCGCGCAGCCGCTCGTCGATCGGAAGCGTGTACTCCGTGCTGTCCGCAGCCTTGAGCACCAGCCGTGTGCCGTCGTTGCTGACGGCCACGACACGCAGTTCGGGCATGGGAACCTCCCGGGTGGTGCCTGCCGACGTCACGTGCGTCGCTGCCGTTCTCCCGCTAGATGAGTGTGACCTGCCCAGGTGCAGCCTGCCACAACATTGCCGAGTTGCCTGGCGTGTCGAGCCTAGGCTCTGATCCGCCGTTATGGCACGGTGACGTGTTTACGACCCAAAGTGACGATAGGTCACTCTGCGCAGTACGCGCCATGCCATGTCGCGGCGCCGCTGGTCGAGTTGGCGCCGATGGCCTCTCCCGCTCGGTCCGGGCGGCCGGGCGGGATGGCGAGGCCGGGGTTCGCAACAGTACTCCATTTGGGCCATGTGAGAGGACCGCCGCGCCATCGAAGTTGTCGTGGACCAGGGGAGTTGAAGGACCGCAAAGGCTGCCTGATCGGGCGCTCGGGTGTCGAGTTTCACAGAATCGACGGAACCGGAACTGTCAGCTTCGCCCAAATGTCACTTCTTTGTGCAAGGAGGATCGAAACGTGACCAGAGGCGGGAGATGCGCAACACAACGGAAAGTGAGGCAAAAGAGAAGACCGAGCGACTCGAACTGAGTGTCGCTCAGGTCGCCGGCAGCGCCCTGGCGGCCGTGGCCGCCGCCGTGCTCGCCTCTCGGCTCGGCGTGTACGGAACCATCATCGGCGCGGGCGTGGTCAGCGTGGTGGCCACCGCGGGCGGCTCCGTCTTCCAGCACTTTTTCCACCGCACGGGGGAGCAGCTCCGCGTGGTCACGGTCCACCACCGGCCACGTGCTCGACAGGTGCCCCACACCGGCGACGGCGCGCCGGAGGCCACGCGAGCCTCCGCGCCACCCACCCGGCACGCGCACACCAGCGCGCGCCGGTCGCCGGCCTCGGGCGCCGCCTACCGAGCGCCGACATCGGCCGACGGTCGCGGGGGCGACGTCCCGTACGACGAGGCCGCCACGCGGCCGCTGCCCGTGGCCGACGCCGACCGCACCCGACCGCTGCCACGGTCCGACCTGGAGCGCACGCGCATGATGCCCCGCGCCTCGGCCGCCGCGATGGCGGCGGAGGCGGACCGCACCCGGGCGCTGCCCCGGGTTTCCGGCACCGGGTCACCCGAGGCCCGAGCGGGCGCCGACGCCGACCGCACCCGGGCGCTGCGACGAGTGGACCAGACGACGCGGCGGCTGCGCCGGCCCGAGGTCACGACCGCCGACGGGCCGCCGCCGGCGGCGCGGGGCGCGGGCGAGGTGTCGGGGGCGCCCGCCGACGAGTTCACCGACGCCACCACGCACGGCACCCGGTGGCGGGGCGGCAGGCGCCTGGCACTGGCCGCGCTCGGCGTGTTCCTGCTGGCCATGGCGGTGATCACGGGCATCGAGTGGGCCGCGGGCGGGCCGGTGTCCAACGTGTGGGGCGACGACAAGAGCGGCACCACGTTCAGCAACAGCGTCTCCCGGAGCGCGGACCGGCCGACCCGACCCGACCCGGCGCCCACCACGGAGCGGCCGGCGACCGGCGGGGACGACCGGCAGCCCGATGAGGGGCACGACCCCGACTCGACGCCGGACGCGACGCGGCCCGACGGCGGCGCCACCGACCCCACCCGCACCCCGACCACCCCGCCCGCCCCCGCCCCCACGGGTGGCGGCGCCGACCAGCGGACGCCCGGACCCGCGCCCAGCACCCCGGCGAAGCCCGGCACGCCCTCGGCACCGGGCACCACCGTTCCCACGCCGCCCGGCGCCACCGGCGAGAGCGGCACGGGCACCGACGGCGGGGGCGCCACGGCAGAAGGGGACGGCGGCGCCCCCGGCGGGCAGCGCCCCGACCGGCCCGCGGGCCAGGGCGGGCCCGCGACGCAGCGGGCCGACTGACCCGCCGCACCACCGGCCGTCCGCACGGCAGGTCCCGTACTCCCCGCCCCTACTCCCCGTCCCCACCGCGCGGTCGGCGCCGAGCCCCGGCGCCGACCGCGTACGCGTAGGGCGGGTATAGGGAGCGACGGCGCCGGCCGCGCGCGGACCGGGCGGGACTCGCAGGCCCGAGGCGGCCCACCACCGGTGCCGGCTCAGTCGCCGAGCACCCGGCGCAGATACGCGTTGCCGAACGTGCGGTGGGGGTCGAGCCGGTCGCGGAGCGCGGTGAACTCGCCGAACCGCGGGTACACGCCGGACAGGTACTCCGCGTCCCGGCTGTGCAGCTTGCCCCAGTGCGGCCGGCCGCCGTGCGCCGTCATGATGCGCTCCGCCGCGCTGAAGTACGCCTCGTGCGGAGTGCCGCGGTACATGTGCACCGCCAGGTAGGCCGTGTCGCGCCCGGAGGCGGTGGACAGCGGGATGTCGTCGGCGGGCGCGGTGCGCACCTCCACCGGGAAGCTGACCCGCGCCCCCGTGCGCTCGACCATCGCCCGCAGCTCGCACAGCGCCTCGATGGCCGCCGCGCGCGGCAGCGCGTACTCGCACTCGACGAACCGGACCCGGCGCGGGCTGGTGAACACCTTGTACGGGATGTCCGTGTACGTGCGGGCGGACAGCGCGCGGCTGGAGACCTGGGCGATGCCGGGGATGGTCGCCGGAACCGCGCGGCCCACGGCGCACGCCGCCTGGAAGAGGCCGTTGGAGAGCAGCTCGTCCTCCACCCAGGCGCTGATCCGGCCGGCCGGGGCGAGGGGGCCCGCGCTGCGGTTGTTGCGCTTGGTGAGGCAGTTTCCGGTGTGTGGGAACCAGTAGAACTCGAAGTGCTCGTTCTCGGTCACCAACTGCTCGAAATCCTCGGTGACCTGGTCGAACGTCATCGGTTCCTCGCGGGCGGTCAGCAGGAACTCGGGTTCCACCGCGAAGGTGAGGGCCGTCACGACGCCGAGCGCCCCGAGGCCGACGCGGGCGCTGGCGAAGATTTCCGGGTTCTCGGTGGCCGAGCAGCGCAGCACCTCGCCGGCGGCCGTCACCAGCTCAAGGGCGGTGAGCTGGGCCGACAGCGAGGCGGAGGCGCGGCCGGTGCCGTGCGTGCCGGTACTGGTGGCGCCGGCGGCCGTCTGCTCCATGATGTCGCCCATGTTGGCCAGCGACAGCCCGTGCGCGGCCAGCGTCGCGTTCAGCCGTTTGAGCGAGGTTCCGGCGCCGACGGTGACGGTGCCGGCCGCCGTGTCCAGGGCGTGCACCCCGGTCAGCCGCTCCGGGCGGATGAGCAGTCCGTCGGTGGCGGCCGTCGCGGTGAACGAGTGCCCTGTGCCGACGGCCTTGACCGGCAGCCCCGCGTCGACGGCCGACCGCACCGCGTCGACGACCTCCGCCGTGCTGGCCGGCGCGACGACCCGGGCCGGCCGGGCCGTCACGTTCCCCGCCCAGTTACGCCACGGGCTGGGAGTGCCGCCCGCCCTCCTCGCGACCATCGTTCTCGCGCCGTTCGCCACCGTCCTGGCCATCCGCATCAGTCCCTCCCTGTGCCGGCGGAATGGTCTCCGCCCGCTGTGCCGGTACGACATGGCGGTAGCCCAGGAAGGCGAGCGCCACCGCGGTCGCCCCGGCGATTCCCGGCACCGCGTACGCCACCTCGGCCCCCGCCTTGTCCACCACCCGCCCCGAGACGAACGCGCCGAGCGCGATGCCCGTCGCGATCCCCGTGCTGGCCCAGGTCATGCCCTCGGTCAGCTTGGCGCGGGGCACGTGGTGCTGGATGAGGGACATGATGGTCACGCCCGTCGGCGCGATGGCAAGGCCCGCGATGAACAGCACCCCGGTCAGCCAGCCCAGGCCCCCCACGAACGGCAGCGGCAGCACGCTCGCGGCCATCGCGCACACGCCGAGCAGCCAGCGGCGCGCCGGCGGTCCCGTGAGGTGCATCAGCCCGAAGACGGCGCCGGCCAGGCACGAGCCCGCCGCGTAGGTCGCCAGGACCAGGCTCGCCGCCGACTTGTGGCCCTGCTCCTCGGCGAAGGCCACCGTGACCACGTCGACCGAGCTGAAGATCACCCCGCTGAAGACGCCGGTGGTCACCAGGATGCGCAGCGCGGGGGAGCGCAGCGCCGACCGCCTGGAGTGGTCGTCGCCGCGCGGCTGCGGCGTCGGCTCGGTGGCCCGCTGCGCGGTGAGCCAGAAGACGCCGCTGGCCAGGAAGCACGCGGCCACCAGCGGCCCGGCCTCCGGGAACCAGGTGGTGGACAGGCCGATGGCGATGATGGGGCCGAGGATGAAGCACAGCTCGTCCACGACGGACTCGAAGGAGTACGCGGTGTGCAGTCGGCGCGGCTCGCCACGGTAGATGTTGGCCCAGCGGGACCTGATCATGGAGCCGAGCGAGGGCACGCAGCCGCCGCAGGCCGCGCACACGAACATCAGCCAGTCCGGCCAGCCGCGCTCGGCGCTCAGCAGCAGGCCGGCGATCGCGGTCAGCGCGATGAGCACGGCCGGCCGCAGCACGCGGCGCTGGCCGTGGAGGTCGACGAGCCGGGAGACCTGCGGGCCGATCACCGCGCCCGACATCGCCAGCGTGGCGGCGAGCGCCCCGGCGAGCCCGTACCGACCGGTGATCTCCGAGATCATGGTCACCACGCCGATGCTCATCATCGCCACCGGCATGCGGCCGAGGAACCCCGCGGCGGAGAAGCCCGCGGCGCCGGGTACGGCGAAGATCTCGCGATACGGGTTGGGCACGGGGCGCACTCCGCCGATCGAGGGGCCACTGGGGGACCGGCCGGTAAGGGATGTCTTGAGCCCATACAGCTTACGGCGCGCGGCGACGCGACGCAGGGGTATTTCCCGGCTGTCAGACCCGGGTGGCAGGATCGATCGCATGTCAGCCGAGCCCCCTTCCGCACAGCCCGTTCCAGCCACCTCCGCCGCCCCGTACGACGCGTTGCTCCTGCTGTCCTTCGGTGGCCCCGAGGGCCCGGACGACGTGGTGCCCTTCCTGGAGAACGTGACGCGCGGCCGGGGCATCCCCCGCGAACGGCTGAAAGAGGTCGGCCAGCACTACTTCCTGTTCGGCGGGGTCAGCCCGATCAACGAGCAGAACCGCGAGCTGCTGCGGGCGCTGCGCGAGGACTTCGCCCAGTACGGCCTGGACCTGCCCGTCTACTGGGGCAACCGCAACTGGGCGCCGTACCTCACCGACACCCTGCGCGAGATGGTCCGCGACGGCCACCGCCGGATCCTCACGCTGGCCACCAGCGCCTACGCGTCCTACTCGGGCTGCCGGCAGTACCGCGAGAACCTCGCCGACGCGCTCGCCACCCTCGCCGCCGAGGGCCTTGAGCCGCCGCGCGTCGACAAGATCCGGCACTACTTCAACCACCCGGGGTTCGTCGAGCCGATGGTGGACGCGACGCTCGCGGCCCTGGCCGAGCTGCCCGAGCGGGCCCGCGGCGAGGCGCACCTGGCGTTCACCACCCACTCCATCCCCACGGCCGCGGCCGACACCTCAGGACCGGTCCCGGTGCACACCGAGGGCGGGGAGGGCGGCGCGTACGTGGCCCAGCACCGGGACGTGGCGCGGGTGATCGTGGACGCGGTGCGTGAGCGGACCGGCGTCGAGTACCCGTGGCGGCTGGTCTACCAGTCGCGCAGCGGCGCTCCGCACATCCCCTGGCTCGAACCGGACATCTGCGACCACCTGGAGGAGTTGCACGGCGCCGGGGTGTCCGGGGCCGTGATGGTCCCGATCGGCTTCGTCTCGGACCACATGGAGGTCAAGTACGACCTGGACACCGAGGCCCGGGCCAAGGCCGCCGAGCTGGGCCTGCCGGTGACCCGGGCGGCGACGGTCGGGGCCGACCCGCGGTTCGCCGCCGCGGTGCGGGACCTGGTCCTCGAGCGGGCCGCCACCGAACGGTTCGCCGCGGCGCCCACGCCGGGCTCGGCCCCGCCCGAGCGGTGCGCGCTGGGCGCGCTCGGGCCCAGCCACGACGTCTGTCCGGTGGGCTGCTGCCCGGCGCGCACCCCACGGCCGGCCGCCGCCGGAGCCGAGTGACCGGCCGGGCCCCGAGTCCGGCCGCGCCGGCCGCGGCGCCCGTGGCGCGGCCACCATGGAACATCGTTGTCCGCCCACCGCGAGGAGCACCGTGAACGACCAGCCGACCGGCGAGCTCAAGGCCGAACTCCTGACCGTCGCCCTGGAGGCGGCCCGCCGCGCGGGCGCGCTGCTGCGCGACGGCCGCCCCGCCGACCTGGGCGTCGCCGCCACCAAGACCAGCCCCATCGACGTCGTCACCGAGATGGACATCGCGGCCGAGCGACTGATCACCGACTTCGTCGGCGAGCGGCGCCCGGACGACGGGCTGCTCGGTGAGGAGGGCGCGAGCCGGGCGGGCACCAGCGGCGTGCGCTGGGTGATCGACCCGATCGACGGCACGGTGAACTACCTCTACGGACTGCCCTCGTGGTCCGTCAGCATCGCCGCCGAGGCGCACGGGCAGACGCTCGTGGGTGTGGTGGAGGTGCCGATGCGTGGTGAGACCTTCCGCGCCGTGGCCGGCGCCGGCGCTCACCTCGGCGACCGGCCGATACGCGTCCGCCCGGCGCCCCCCTTCGAGCAGTCGCTGGTCGGCACGGGCTTCAGCTACCTCACCGAGCGCAAGGTGGCCCAGGCCGAGGTCGTACGGGCGCTGCTGCCGCAGGTGCGGGACATCCGCCGGGGCGGCTCGGCCGCCATCGACCTGTGCGACGTGGCCTGCGGCCGGCTCGACGGCTACTACGAGCGCGGGCTCAACGCCTGGGACTACGCGGCGGGCGACCTCATCGCCCGGGAGGCCGGCGCGCACACGGGTGGCCGCCCGGGTGAGCCCCTCTCCCCGGATCTGGCCGTGGCCGCCACGCCGGGCCTCTTCGGCCCCCTCCAGAGCCGCCTGGAGGCCCTGGGCGCCTGGCACGACCAGTCGCGAGGCTGACCGCCAGGTCTGGGCCGAAGGCCCGCCGCGCCACCGTCCGGACGCGACGACGCCCCGGTACCGGGCGGTACCGGGGCGACGGGGTTGGGTCAGGCGGTGGCGCTGACCTGGACGCCGTGTTCGGCGGCCAGTCGGCGAAGATCGTCCAGTTCCGCCTGCTCGACCTCGACCAGGAAGTCGTCGCCCGTCTCGCGGGCGTGGGTCAGGTCGGTTTCGGTGGCCTCTATGCGCTGCAGAAGTCCTGCGGTGAACGCGTCCATGGTGCGCCCCCTCGTCGTGGGTCGGCTCGGTGGCACGGGCTGTGCCCTGGAGGTCCCCGCTCGCTGGCGGGAGGACGATCACGTACGCCGTCCCTGAAAGCGGCGAACGCTGCGAAAACGACAAACGCAGTCGAGTGCCACAGTCAGGGCGTGATCGCGGGGTGTGCAGTCGTCTTCCCCAGCCCTCCGCGCCGAGAAACCTCGGCCTGCCAAAGAAATCCTCGGCGCTTGCTCCGCTCCGAGAGGCCGGGTCCGCGCTCCCGTCGGGTCGTCCCTTACCGCCGGTTTATCGGGCTTGGGGGCAGGATGGAGACGCTCACCAGGCGTTTGCGTGGTGCGCCGCCCATCGGCAGATGTCCGTGAGGCGAGCGCGCGGCGAACATCTGGCCAGCGGACGGCGAACGCCGAGCACATTCAGTCGGCCCCGACGGGCCAGCCGCCCATCGGGGCGTAGGGAAAGGACAGCACTGTGCGTGTACTCGTCGTCGAGGACGAGCAGCTTCTCGCGGACGCGGTGGCCACCGGGCTGCGTCGCGAGGCCATGGCCGTCGACGTCGTCTACGACGGCGCCGCCGCACTGGAGCGGATCGCCGTCAACGACTACGACGTGGTGGTACTCGACCGCGACCTGCCCCTGGTGCACGGCGACGAGGTGTGCCGCAAGCTCGTCGATCTCGGCCTGCCCACCCGGGTCCTGATGCTCACCGCCTCCGGCGACGTGAGCGACCGGGTGGAGGGCCTGGAGATCGGGGCCGACGACTACCTCCCCAAGCCCTTCGCGTTCAGCGAGCTGATCGCCCGGGTGCGCGCGCTCGGCCGCCGGACGACCGTGGCGCTGCCGCCGGTCCTGGAGCGGGCCGGGATCAAGCTGGACCCCAACCGCCGCGAGGTCTTCCGCGACGGCCAGGAGATCCAGCTCGCGCCGAAGGAGTTCGCGGTCCTTGAGGTGCTGCTGCGCAGCGAGGGCGCCGTGGTCTCGGCGGAGCAGCTCCTGGAGAAGGCGTGGGACGAGAACACCGACCCGTTCACCAACGTCGTCCGGGTGACCGTGATGACGCTCCGCCGCAAACTGGGCGAGCCCGCCGTGATCGTGACCGTGCCCGGCTCCGGATACCGGATCTGACCGAGCATGGCCGCGACCCCTCCCCCCACCCCGCCGCTGCCCACCGCGCCCCCCAAGCCCCACTGGTCCCCCTCCGAACTGGGTCGCCCGCTGCCCTGGCTGCGCCCGACCATCCGGATACGGTTGACGCTGCTGTACGGCGGCATGTTCCTGATGGCCGGCATCCTGCTGCTGTCGATCATCTACCTGCTGGCCGCCGACGCCCTGCACAAGGGCAACGAGCTGCCCTTCCAGATCATCAACGCCGACTACCGGGCCACCAGCGACGTCTGCGACCTGCCCGACCGCGGCAACAGCGCGCAGTTCAACCACGCCGTGGCGCAGTGCATGCAGGGGCAGCGCGAGATGGCGCTGGACGGCCTGCTGCGCAGGTCGCTGCTGGCGCTGCTCGGGCTGACCGTGGTCGCCTTCGCCTTCGGGTACGCGATGGCCGGGCGCGTCCTGTCGCCGCTGGGCCGGATCACGCGCACCGCCCGGCAGGTGGCCGGCTCGGACCTGTCCCGGCGCATCGAGCTGGGCGGCCCGGACGACGAGCTCAAGGAGCTCTCGGACACCTTCGACGAGATGCTGGAGCGGCTCGGCCGGGCCTTCACGGCCCAGCAGCGCTTCGTCGCCAACGCCTCGCACGAGCTGCGCACCCCCCTGGCCATCAACCGCACCCTTCTTGAGGTGCAGCTCTCCGACCCGGACGCCTCGCCGGAGCTCACCCAGCTCGGCAAGACGCTGCTGGCCACCAACGAGCGCAGCGAGCAACTGGTGGAGGGGCTGTTGCTGCTCGCCCGCAGCGACAACGAGATCGTGGACCGTAAGCCGGTGGACCTGGCCGAGGTCGCCACCCAGGCGGTCGACCAGGCGCGTACGGAGGCCCAGGCCAAGGGGGTGGAGCTGCGCGGCGAGCGGCAGCCCGCGGTCCTCCAGGGCAACGGCGTGCTGCTGGAGCGGGTCGCGCTGAACCTGGTGCAGAACGCGGTGCGCTACAACGCCCCCGACGGCTGGGTGCGGGTGGACACCGTGCTGGAGCGCGCGGAGGCGGTGCTGGTGGTCTCGAACACGGGCCCGGTGGTTCCCGCGTACGAGGTGGACAACATCTTCGAGCCGTTCCGCCGGTTGCGTACCGAGCGGACCGGCAGCGACAAGGGCGTCGGGCTCGGCCTGTCGATCGTGCGGTCGGTGGTGCGGGCGCACGGCGGGCGGATCACGGCCGTGCCGCGCGAGGGGGGTGGACTGGTGATCCAGGTCTCCTTCCCGGTGTGATCACGCGGGTGCGGACCGGCCGCGACGTGCGACGCGTCACCCCGGCGAGCGGTGGGGGCGATTCCCAGGGGGCGCGCGGAAGCCTGGGAATTTGTTCGCTTTTAGCGGAATTATCCCGACGGGGCGAGATTCTTCGTCATGTGTTTTCGCTCACACGGACGAATTTTCGGCCAAGTACTCTCCGTAGCCGCCGAGAGTGGTGCAAAGCCGGGAAAATCCGGGTTTCCGAGGGTCCCGATCACGGGAAGTACCGGTGAGGGCGCGTGTGAAGGACCCCCCGCGCATCGTGTACCGTCCGACCGCCATCCAAGCCGATCACCTCTTCAGGGGGCCGGTTGGGTGTCGATTGAGTAACAGACCTTGATGTGAGGCAAAATCTCCGCCTCAGGTCGGGCACAAGTCCGGCCTCTCACGCGTTACGTGCGCTGGAGACACCGCAGATACCCAGAGGGGGAGAGCGACATGGCAACGGACTACGACACCCCACGTAAGACCGATGACGACGTCAACGAGGACAGCATTGAGGAGCTGAAGGCACGGCGGAACGACAAGTCCGCGTCCACCGTGGACGTGGACGAGTTCGAGCAGGCGGAGGGCCTTGAGCTGCCCGGCGCCGACCTCTCGAACGAGGAGCTCTCGGTGCGCGTGCTGCCGCGCCAGGCGGACGAGTTCACCTGCATGAGCTGCTTCCTCGTGCACCACCGGAGCCAGCTGGCCGCCGAGAAGAACGGCCAGCCGATCTGCCGCGACTGCGCGGCCTGAGGTACGGGCTCCCTTACGGTGCGGGACGTTTCCCAGCGGGATGACGCGAACGTCGAGCGGGGCCGTGCGGCCTCGCTCGCGGACGCCGTCGGCCGGGGCACCAAGGCCGCCGGCACCGGAATCAGGCGAACCGGTCGGGGCGTACGGGCGGGCGTGACCGCCGTCGCCGACCGGATCATCGCGAGCGCGCCCCGTGTTCCGGTGCGGGACCTCGCGACGCTGCGAGCGCAGTTCCCGGGGCTCGGCCCCGAGGAGATCGCGGACAAGCTCGTCGCGGGCGCCGTGGGCGCCACCTCGACCGTGGGCGCGGGCGTGGGCGCCGCGGCCATGCTGCCCGTTCCGCCCGCCATGCCCGCCGAGCTGGCCACCGAGATCGTCGGCGTGGCGACCATCGAGTTCAAGCTCATCGCCGAGCTGCACGAGGTCTACGGTGTGCGCGCGCCCGGCACCCTGCCCCAGCGCAGCGCCGCCTACCTCACGGCGTGGACCCAGGAGCGGGGCATCGACGTCGTCAAGCCCGCCAGCTTCAACGCGGCCCTGTCCGGGCCGGTCAAGCGCGAGCTGCGGCAGCGCATCGTCAAGCGCACCTTCCGCAACCTGCCCAACCTCGCACCGTTCATGATCGGCGCGGCCGTCGGGGCGATGATGAACCGGCGTGAGACCAAGCGGCTCGCCGAGAAGGTCCGCAAGGACCTGCGGGCCCGCCAGGTCCCCTGGGACCAGCTCCCGCCCCCGGAGCGAACCGAGCGGGCCGCGGGCGAGCTGTCGCCCGCTGAGCCCCCGCAAACCTCCACCCCGTCCCGACCGGCACCACGGCTTCCGGTGCCTCCCAAGGCGAAGCGGCGCCGCTTCGGCCGCCGCCGCCCCCGCGACTGAGCCACCACCCCGGCCGCGGCGTCGGCGCCCACTCGCGCTCCCGGACGGGACGGCTAGCTCGTGCGTACCGCCGCGATGGCCTGGGCCAGCTTCTTCGGGTGGCGCGTGGACAGGTACAGGTACGGCGTCGGGTCGGCCGGGTCGGTGACCTCGATCCGCAGCGCGGTGGGGATGTAGCTGCGCAGCAGCATGAACGCCCGCGGGTCGGCCTTGGGGCCGCGCCAGGCGACGGCCTCCGCCGGGTCGAGGACCTGGGCCTCGCCCAGCGCCTCCACCGGAATCCTCGCGTCCCCGGCGACCAGCGAATCCGCCACCACCCGGATGCGGACCGAGCCGTACGCGCTGATCGCGACGCTGGCGAGGGCCGATGCGCCGATCAGCCCGCCGAGCATGGCCAGGGTCCCCAGCGGCAGCAGGATCAGCGCCCCCGCCACACCGGTCAGGGCGGCGATGAACCACCAGAATCGGGGTGCGGTCAGGCGTTCCTCGTAAGGCTGCATGGTTTCCAGCTTGGCACGACGGAGCCCGCCGCCCACCAGCGCGGGTAAGGTCTGCACCCGTGAGTGGACGAACGACATCGCTGACGCCGCCGGTCGAGGCCGCGGCGCCGGTGCGACACCCCGAAGCGCCGGCGCCCGGCGAGCTGATCGGCGCGCACTACGAACAGTGCTTCGGCTGCGGCGACGCACAGCCGCACGGCCTGCACCTGGCGATCCGGGCGGGCGATGGCGTGGGCGTCACCGCGCGGTTCACGGTCAAGCAGGCCCACCAGGGCGCCCCCGGGCTCGCGCACGGCGGGGTGCTGGCCACGGCCCTGGACGAGACGCTGGGCTCGCTCGGCTGGCTGCTGCGGGTGATCGCGGTGACCGGGCGCCTGGAGACCGACTTCGTACGCCCGGTGCCGGTCGACACCGAGTTGTACCTGGACGCCCACGTGGTGGCGGTGCACGGGCGCAAGATCTACTCCACGGCGACCGGTCGGATCGGCGGGCCCGACGGGCCGGTCGCCGTCCGCGCGGACGCCCTGTTCATCGAGGTGAAGGTGGACCACTTCATCGAGAACGGCCGGCCGGAAGAGATCAACGCGGCCCTCTCCGACCCGGACCAGATCAAGGTCGCGCGTGCCTTCGAGGTGAATCCGTGAGCCGTGAGCCCGTAGACGTCCTGATCCGACGGGTGGACCCGTCGGTTCCGCTCCCCGCCTACGGGCATCCCGGCGACGCCGGGGCGGATCTGGTCACCACCGAGGCGGCCGAACTCGCCCCCGGCGAGCGCGCGGTGCTGCCCACCGGGGTGTCCATCGCGCTCCCGGACGGGTACGCGGCGTTCGTGCACCCCCGTTCGGGGCTCGCCGCACGCTGCGGTGTCGCCCTGGTGAATGCTCCGGGCACGGTGGATGCCGGGTACCGTGGGGAGATCAAGGTGATCGTGGTCAATCTGGACCCGCGCGAGAGCGTGCGGTTCGAGCGGTTCGACCGGGTCGCCCAGCTCATCGTCCAGCAGGTGGAGAAGGTGCGCTTCCACGAGGTGGTGGAGCTTCCCGGCTCGGCGCGCGCCGACGGGGGCTTCGGGTCCACGGGGGGCCATGCCGCGGTGGGCGGCTCATCGGGTGGGAATGGATACTCTTCGGTCGGTGCCGACCGGGAAGGACAGTGACGTGTTCGGACGTCGACGCAAGCGCAGTGAGGACGCCGTCGACCAGGTCGACAAGGGCGTGGCCGCCGAGGAGTTGGCCGAGGACACGGCGGACGACGTGGCCGACGACTCGGCCACGGAGGCGGAGCAGGTAAGCCTGCCGCCCGCGCCGCGCCCCGACGGACCGTGGGACATCTCCGAGGTCAGCAACCCCGGTGAGGGTCGCGTGGACCTCGGCGGGCTGTTCGTGCCCGGGGTCGAGGGCATGGAGCTGCGGGTCGAGGTCGCCGGGGACTCGATCGTCGCCGCGACCGTCGTGCTGCGGGACAGCGCGGTGCAGTTGCAGGGCTTCGCCGCCCCCAAGAACGAGGGCATCTGGCGCGAGGTGCGCGAGGAGATCGCCAGCGGCATCACCCAGCAGGGCGGCGTCATCGACGAGGTCGAGGGCCCGCTCGGCTGGGAGCTGCGGGCCCAGGTCCCGGTGCAGCTGCCGGACGGCACCAACGGCGTGCAGCTCGTGCGGTTCGTCGGCGTGGACGGGCCGCGCTGGTTCCTGCGCGGCGTGATCTCGGGCCAAGGCGCGGTCCAGCCCGAGGCGGCCGGGCTCCTTGAGCAGATCGTCCGGGACACCGTCGTGGTGCGCGGCGAGTCGCCGATGGCCCCGCGCGACCCGATCGTCCTCAAGCTGCCCGACGACGCGCAGATGGTCGCCGAGGGTGGCGTGCAGCAGGACGAGGCGGCCGGCTCGCGGTTCGCGGGCGGCGTCGACCAGCTCCAGCGCGGCCCCGAGATCACCGAGGTCCGCTAGCCGGAACGCGCGAGCACGGCCCAGGTCATGGCCGGAAACTGACCTTCAGCGGTGGGCTCCACTCCGTTTCGCGGAGTGGAGCCCACCGCTTTTGCGCAGGTGGTGGCGGTGCGCGTAGGGAATTCGTCAACGCGGCGCGGGTGGCCGTATGAGAGCCGTCAACGGACGACTCGACGTGTTCTGCGGGGGGTTTGCTCTAGGGGTCCGAACGGCTTTACGAACCTCTAGGAGCTCACGATGGCCGACCTGGCCTTCGTCGTCACCACGATCGCGGTCTTCGCGTTGGTGGCACTCGTCGCCAAGGGGGTGACGAAGCTGTGACCGCCGAGAACGTCGTCGGCCTGATCGTGGCCGTCGCCCTGCTGGGCTACCTGGTCCTCGCCCTCGTCTTCCCGGAGAGGTTCTGAGCTCGACATGAGTCCTGTCCTCGCGGGAGTGCTCCAGCTCGCCGCCCTCGTCGGGGCGCTGGCCCTGGTGCACCGGCCTCTGGGCGACTACCTGGCCGCCGTCTACAGCTCCACCCGGCACCTCCGCGTGGAGAAGTGGATCTACCGCTGCATCGGCGCCAACCCGTCCGTGCAACTGCGCTGGCCCGCCTACCTGCGCTCGGTCCTCGCCTTCTCGCTGGCCGGCGTCCTCTTCCTCTACCTGCTCCAGCGCGTCCAGGGCAGCCTGCCGCTCTCGTACGGCTTCACCTCCATCTCGCCGCACCAGGCGTTCAACACCGCCGCCTCCTTCGTGGCCAACACCAACTGGCAGTCCTACTCGGGCGAGCAGTCGATGGGCCACGTCGTACAGACCGGCGGGCTCGCGGTGCAGAACTTCCTCTCGGCCGCCGTCGGCATCGCCGTGGCCGTCGCGCTGGTCCGCGGCTTCGCCAGGTCCCGCACCGGCGAACTCGGCAACTTCTGGGCCGACCTGGTGCGCGGCCTGGTCCGGGTGCTGATCCCGATGGCCGTCATCGGCGCGCTCGTGCTGGTCGCCTGCGGCGTCATCCAGAACTTCGCCGGCATCCACGAGATCGGCCAGTTCGACGGCGGCGTCCAGCAGACCAACGGCGGAGCGGTCGCCTCCCAGGAGGTGATCAAGGAACTCGGGACCAACGGCGGCGGCTACTTCAACGCCAACTCCGCGCACCCCTTCGAGAACCCCAACGGCCTGTCCAACCTCTTCGAGATCTTCCTGATCCTGGTCATCCCCGTCTCGCTGACCCGCACCTTCGGCCGCATGGTCGGCAGCACGCGCCAGGGCTACGCGATCCTCGGCACGATGGGCCTGATCTGGCTCGGCTTCTCCGCGCTGATGCTGTGGACCGAGTTCCACCACGGTGGCGCGGCGCTCCAGGAGGCGGGCGGCGCCATGGAGGGCAAGGAGACCCGGTTCGGCGTCGCGGGCTCCGCCCTGTTCTCCGCGACCACCACGCTGACCTCCACCGGCGCGGTCAACTCCTTCCACTCCTCCAACACCGGCCTCGGCGGCGGCCTCGACCTGCTCGGCATGATGCTGGGTGAGATCGCCCCCGGCGGTGTGGGCTCCGGCCTGTACGGCATGCTGATCATGGCCGTCATCGCGGTGTTCATCGCGGGCCTGATGGTCGGCCGTACGCCCGAGTACCTGGGCAAGAAGATCGGCACCCGCGAGATCAAGTTCGCCGCCTGCTACATCCTGGTCACCCCGACCCTCGTGCTCGGCTTCACCGCCGCCTCGCTGGCCCTGGCCACGCCGCCGGACTCGGTCCTCAACACCGCCGGGAACTCCGTGCACGGCAGCGGCGCGCACGGCTTCTCCGAGATCCTGTACGCCTTCACCTCCGGCGCCAACAACAACGGCTCGGCCTTCGCCGGGCTGAACGCCAACACGCAGTGGTACAACACCACGATCGGCCTGGCCATGCTGCTCGGCCGGTTCCTACCGATGGTCTTCGTCCTCGCCCTGGCCGGTTCGCTGGCCGAGCAGCAGCCCGTACCGAAGACGGCGGGCACCCTGCGCACCGAGCAGCCGCTGTTCGCCGGGCTCCTGGTGGGCGCGATCCTGATCATCACCGGGCTCACCTTCTTCCCCGCGCTCGCCCTCGGACCGCTGGCGGAGGGCCTGGCATGAGCCGCACACCCATCACGACCGACCTTCCCGAGGAAGCCATGCCCACTGCCACCACCACCCGCCCGGCGACGGGCGGCCCCGCGGCGCCGGGCGAGCACGCGGAGCCCGGGCGCGTCGCCGGCGGCCTCTTCGACGCGGGCCAACTGCTGCGCTCGCTGCCCGAGGCGTTGCGCAAGCTCGACCCGCGGGTGCAGGTCAAGGCGCCCGTCATGTTCGTCGTCGAGGTCGGCTCGATCCTCACCACCGTGCTCGCCATAGCCGATCCCGGCGACTGGTTCGGCTGGACCATCGCCGGTTGGCTGTGGCTGACCGTGCTCTTCGCCAATCTGGCCGAGGCCGTCGCCGAGGGGCGCGGCAAGGCGCAGGCCGACACGTTGCGCAAGGCCAAGACCGACACCGTCGCCCGCCGCCTGGCCACCACCGGCCCCGGCGCCGCCGAGGAGCAGGTGCCCGGGACCGAGCTGCGCGTCGGGGACCTGGTGGTCTGCGAGGCGGGCGACATCATCCCCGGCGACGGTGACGTGGTCGAGGGCGTCGCCTCCGTGGACGAGTCGGCCATCACCGGCGAGTCGGCCCCGGTCATCCGCGAGTCCGGCGGCGACAGGTCGGCCGTCACGGGCGGCACGAAGGTGCTCTCCGACCGCGTCGTCATCCAGATCACCACCAAGCCGGGCGAGACGTTCATCGACCGCATGATCAACCTGGTGGAGGGCGCGGCCCGGCAGAAGACGCCGAACGAGATCGCGCTGAACATCCTGCTGGCCTCGCTCACCATCGTCTTCCTGCTCGCCGTGGTCACCCTGCAGCCGTTCGCGACGTACGCGGGCGCGCGACAGGACATGATCGTGCTGGCCGCGCTGCTCGTGTGCCTGATCCCGACCACCATCGGGGCGCTGCTGTCCGCCATCGGCATCGCGGGCATGGACCGCCTGGTGCAGCGCAACGTGCTCGCCATGTCGGGACGCGCGGTCGAGGCCGCGGGCGACGTGTCCACCCTGCTGCTCGACAAGACCGGCACCATCACGCTGGGCGACCGGCAGGCGGACCGGTTCGTGCCGGTGGACGGCGTGCGCGAGACGGAGCTGGCCGACGCGGCGCAGCTCTCGTCGCTGGCCGACGAGACGCCCGAGGGGCGCTCCGTCGTCGTGCTGGCCAAGGAGCGGTACGGGCTGCGGGCCCGGCACGAGGGGGAGCTGGGTCACGCCACGTTCGTGCCCTTCACCGCGCAGACCCGGATGTCGGGCGTGGACCTCACCGACGACGACGGCGCGGTGCGCCGGGTCCGCAAGGGCGCGGCGGCGGCCGTCACCGGCTGGGTGGTCGAGCGCGGCGGCAGCGTGTCCCCGGACGCGCGGGAGAAGGTGGACGGCATCTCCGCGGCGGGCGGTACCCCGCTGCTGGTCGCCGTCGACGACGTCGACGGGCCGCGGGTGCTCGGCGTCATCCACCTGAAGGACGTCGTCAAGGAGGGCATGCGGGAGCGGTTCGACGAGCTGCGCCGGATGGGCATCAAGACCGTCATGATCACCGGCGACAACCCGCTGACCGCCAAGGCCATCGCCGACGAGGCGGGCGTGGACGACTTCCTCGCCGAGGCCACGCCCGAGGACAAGATGGCGCTGATCAAGCGGGAGCAGGCCGGTGGCCAACTGGTCGCGATGACCGGCGACGGCACCAACGACGCCCCCGCGCTGGCCCAGGCGGACGTGGGCGTGGCGATGAACACCGGCACCTCGGCCGCCAAGGAGGCCGGGAACATGGTGGACCTGGACTCCAACCCCACCAAGCTCATCGAGATCGTGGAGATCGGCAAGCAGTTGCTGATCACCCGTGGCGCGCTGACCACCTTCTCGATCGCCAACGACGTCGCCAAGTACTTCGCGATCATCCCGGCGATGTTCGCCGGCGTCGCCGGTTACGAGGGCCTGGACACCCTCAACGTCATGCGGCTCGCCTCGTCGCAGTCCGCGATCCTGTCGGCGGTGATCTTCAACGCGCTGATCATCATCGCGCTGGTGCCGCTGTCGCTGCGCGGCGTGCGCTACCGGCCGATGAGCGCCGACCAGATGCTCCGCCGCAACCTCGCCGTCTACGGCCTCGGCGGTCTGGTCGCCCCCTTCGTCGGCATCAAACTCATCGACCTGCTCATCTCCCTCATCCCTGGCATCGGGTGACACTCATGAACTCATCCCTCCGCGGCATGACCCGCCTGGCGACGGCGGGGCTGCGAGCCCTGCTGGTGCTGACCCTGGTGTGCGGCGTGCTGTATCCGCTGGCGGTCACCGGCATCGCCCAGGCCCTCTTCCCCGACCAGGCCAACGGCTCGAAGATCAAGGAGAACGGGAAGGTCGTCGGCTCCGAACTGATCGGGCAGAGCTTCACGCTCGACGCCAAGGACAAGGACGGCAACCCGCTGCCCGACCCCAGGTGGTTCCAGCCCCGCCCGTCGGCGGCCGGCGAGAACGTCTACAACACCCGCTACTCCCTCACCGTCTCCGGCGCCTCCAACCTCGCCGCCGACAGCAAGGTGCTCAGGGACTCGATCATCGCTCGCCGCGCCGCGGTGGCCGAGTTCAACGGCGTCCCCCAGCGCGACGTGCCGGTCGACGCGCTCACCGCCTCCGCCTCCGGCGTCGACCCGCACATCTCACCGGCCTACGCGGACCTCCAGGTGGACCGGGTGGCCAGGGAGCACGGGCTGCCCCGGCAGGCCGTACAACGCCTGGTCGAGCGGCACACCGAGGGCCGCCTGGTCGGCTTCCTGGGCGAGCCGCACGTGAACGTGGTGAAGCTGAACCTGGCCGTGCGGCAACTGGCGGCGGGGGAGCGGGGCGACTGACCGCGACGGCCGGCCGCCGGCGGGCGGGGCGTGTGCCGGACGGGGCGCGCGCCGGGCGGCGAGGCCGCTCGCCCGCGCCCCGCCGCACGCCCCCGCCTCAGGCCGCGCGGGTCAGGCCGCGCGCCTCAGGGCACGATGGCGAGCACCTCGGCCATCGGGCGCCGGGGCGTGCTCGGGCCGGTCGGGCCGTAGCCCAGCCGCAGCACCATGTGCACCTGGCCCATGGCGGACAGCGGGTCGCGCGCGGCCCAGCGCAGGTCGGACCACTCCAGCGGGTGCGAGGTCAGCGAGGTGGCCAGGCCGTCGAGGGTGGCCCGGAGCAGCACCCGCTCCAGGGCCTGGCCCGCGCGCAACCAGTCGACCGGCCGGTCGGACTCGGTGCCGAGCAGGGCGAGCTGGGGCGCCGCCTCGAAGGTCGCGGCGCCCCGACCGGGCACCTCCCGCTGGCCGGCGAAGTCGCGTACCGGAGCCCGCCCGTCGTACTTGCGGGGCCCGAAGGCGTACGGCGGAACGCCCTCGACGCCGGCCCGGGCGCCCTCGACGCGCGTCCAGCGCGCCGTCTCGTCGGCCGCACCGGGGTCGGCCGCGTACGGGGCCTCGCGTCCCTCGGCGTCGCGCACCAGCTCCAACACCGTCTCCACGTGCCAGGCGTCGGGGAACAGCAGCCGCGCGCCCTCCGCCCGCGCGGCCTCGCGCAGGCCCGCCCGGACGTCCTCGGGCACCGCTTCGGCGGAGAACGGGGAGCGGCTGGAGCGGCGGCGGCCGATCGCCGGGTGCAGCGCGGCCAGGTCACCGGGGGCGGGCGCCGGGTCGAGCGCGCGCACGGTCGCCAGCAGATGGGCGTCGAGCGGGCTCGGCACCAGCGTGGTGGCCGTCTCCCAGCCCGCGTGGGCGAGCGCGACCCGCAGGTTGAACAGCGCCGCTCCGCAGCCCAGGTGCTGGGCCCGGCCGTCGGGGTCCAGGTGTGGCATGGCCCGCTCCGGGTCGTGGTGGACCTCGAAGAGACGCTCGGTGGTGCGGTAGACGAAGCGCCAGGGTTGCGCGTTGTGCAGGGACGGGGCCGCCGTGGCCTCCCTGACCAGTTCCGTGACGGACGCGTCCGTCAGCGGCTGCGCGGACATCTGCGCCGCCCTTTCCCGTCCGGGGGTCCGATGGCCCGGCGCGCCACCGCGAGCGAGACCACGTGGCGCGCGCTCCTCCAGGCTCCACCACAGTGCCCTGCTTCGCCACATTTGAAGTGCTATGCCACCCTGTGGGAGGCAGGCGGGACGCCGCGCCCCCCGGCCGGGGCCGCGCACCGCCGCGCCGACGCGTCCGTGTCCCAGCGGCGAGGGAGGCACCTGTGGACGTCCTGGCCTTTGGAGTGCTGGCCGACGAACGGCCGCTCCTTGAGACGGCGTTGGGCGACCGGCTCGGCGTGCGGTGCCTGGAGACGTTCCTCAGCCGGGACACGGCGGCGGTGGCCGAGGGACACGAGATCGTCAGCAGCGGCGTCAACGACGTCCTGGACGCCGACGTGCTCACCACGCTGGCCGCCGGCGGCACCCGGCTGATCACCCAGCGCTCGACCGGCTACAACAACATCGACCTGGCGCGCGCCCGCGAACTGGGCCTGACCGTGGCACGGGTCGCGCACTACTCGCCGTACGCGGTGGCCGAGTTCGCCTGGGCGCTGGCGCTGGCCGTCAACCGCCGCACGGTGCGGGCCGTGGGCCGCACCCGGGAGTTCGACTTCCGGCTGACGGGGCTGATGGGCTGGGACTTCCACGGCCGCACCGCCGGGGTGCTGGGTACCGGCCAGATCGGGACGGCCTTCGCGCGCGTCGCGCACGGCTTCGGGATGCGCCTGCTCGGCTGGGACGTGGCCGAGAACCCGGAGTGCCGGGCCCTGGGCATGACGTACGTGGACCGCGAGCGGCTGTTCGCCGAGGCCGACCTGATCAGCCTGCACGTGCCGTTGCTGCCCGAGACCCACCACCTGGTGGACGCGGCCGCGCTGGCCCGGATGAAGGACGGGGCGATCCTGATCAACACCGGCCGGGGCGGGCTGATCGACGCGCCGGCGCTGGTGAACACGTTGAAGCGGGGCCGGCTGGACGGCGTGGGGCTCGACGTCTACGAGGAGGAGGCCGGGGTCTTCTACGTCGACCACTCGATGGAGGCCATGCCCGACGACGTGCTGGCCCGCCTCATGACCTTCCGCAACGTGCTGATCACCTCCCACCAGGCGTACTTCACCCGGGACGCGGTGCGCCAGATCATCGCCGCCACCGCCGGCAACATCGAGGACTACCTGGCCGGCCGCGTGGGCGAGAACGTCCTGGTGGCCGGCTGACCGCCGAGCATGTGCGCCGCCCGCCGGGCGCGTGCCCCGAGGCCGCGTCCGAAGCGGCGGCTCGCGGAGCCTGTCCGTACCAGGGGTGCGTGACGTAGCGTCGGCGTGATCGGTTACGGCCGGCCGGGGGCCGGGAGGGGAGCGGCAGGCGATGAGCGAGCAGACGCTACAGCGGGCGGACATGGTGCGGGTGCGGGACCTGCGGCGGACCTACGGCAGCGGCCCGGCCGCCGTTCACGCGCTGCGCGGGGTCTCCTTCGACGTCCCGCGCGGCGAACTCGTCGCGCTCAAGGGCCGCTCCGGCTCCGGGAAGACCACCCTGCTCAACCTCATCGGCGGGCTCGACACCCCCGACGCGGGCGAGATCCTCGTGGACGACACCGATGTCGTCGGCCTCGGCGAGAGCGGCCTGCTCCAGTTGCGGCGGGACCGGATCGGCTTCGTCTTCCAGTCCTTCGGCCTGATCCCGATCCTGAGCGCCGCCGAGAACGTCGGCGTCCCGATGCGGTTGCGCAAGGCGCCGGCGGCCGAGCGGGAGGAGCGGGTCGCCCTGCTGCTGTCCCTGGTGGGCCTGGCCGACCACGCGGAGCAGCGGCCCGGCGAGCTGTCCGGTGGGCAGCAGCAGCGCGTGGCCATCGCCCGCGCGCTGGCCAACCGGCCGGCGCTGCTGATCGCGGACGAGCCGACCGGGCAGTTGGACGCGGAGACCGGGCTCGCGGTGATGGAGCTGCTGCGCGCGGTGGTGCGCAGCGAGGGCGTCACCGCCCTGGTCGCCACGCACGACGCCAACCTGCTCGGCCTCGCCGACCGGGTCCTGGAGCTGAGCGACGGGCACATCACCGAGGACCGCAACCAGACCGGCTGACACCCGGCCGCCTGGCCGTTCTGACACCTGGCACCCGCCTGGCCGCCCAGGCCCACTCGGCCCCCCGGCGCCGCCCGCCCGAGGCCGGGCGGCCCACGACCCCCGTACGCGGGCCCGCCCGGCGGTCCGGGGCGCCGTCACGGGCACCCGGTCACCACACGTCCCCCTCGCGCCAGTCGCAGGTCAGCTCGCCGGACAGGTCCAGGGGCGCCCCGAGGGGCAGGACGAAGGTGCTCTCGTCGTCCTCCTCGGTGCGCCGCACGCCGCTGGGCGAGAGCACCGACGTGCGGCCCTGCCACCGCTGCCAGCCCAGCCGCTGGTAGAAGATGTCGGCGCCATCGGCCGCGGACAGGGCGCCTACCTCGTAGCCGCCGCGCAGCACCGGCCCCAGGGCCGCCATCACGGCCGTCCCCTTGCCGACCCCGCGCCGGTCGGCCCGCACCGCCACGCCCTCCACGTACCCGGCGCGCAGCGCCCGGCCGCCGTGCAGCAGCCGCCGCTGCACCACGGCGCCGTGCGCGATCAACTCGCTGCCCTCCCACAGCAGGGCGTGCATCCCGCCGACCGTGTGGTCCCAGTCGGCGTCGTCGAAGTCGCCGTCGAAGGCGTCGTCGAGCAGGGCCCGCACGGCCGCCAGCGCGGTGGAGTCCAGCCCCGAGGTGTGTGTCACGCGTACGTCTGCCATACGGGCGATGTTCGCAGGGCGCGGCCGCTCCGTCGCGTGGATTACGAGCCGGCCGGCGACAGCCCGGGCCACACCCCGCGCGACACCGCTCGGCGGGGCGGGCGGGGCCGGGCGGTCGGGCGGCGTCAGAGCCGTATCAAGACAGGTCCGCGCGGTGATGTCCGCGACGTTTGTCCGATTCGCTGGTCGTAGAGTCAACAGAGCGCCCGTACGGCGCGCGGCACGAAAGACAATGAGGACATGGCACGCGGCAAGCTTCGGATCTACCTCGGTGCGGCACCGGGCGTCGGCAAGACGTACGCGATGCTCTCCGAGGGGCATCGGCGGGCCGAGCGCGGCACGGACCTCGTGGTGGGCTTCGTCGAGGACCACGGTCGGCCGCGTACCGAGGTGATGCTGCACGGCTTGGAGGCGGTACCCCGTCGTGAGCTCACCTACCGGGACGCCACGTTCACCGAGATGGACGTCGACGCCGTACTCGCCAGGCGGCCGGCCGTCGCGCTGGTCGACGAACTCGCGCACACCAACGTGCCCGGTTCGCGCAACGCCAAGCGGTGGCAGGACGTCGAGGAACTGCTCCAGGCCGGCATCGACGTCATATCCGCCGTCAACATCCAGCACCTGGAATCGCTGGGTGACGTGGTGGAGTCGATAACGGGCGTGCGGCAACGGGAGACGGTCCCCGACGAGGTCGTGCGCCGCGCCGACCAGATCGAACTGGTCGACATGTCGCCCCAGGCGCTGCGCCGCCGCATGGCGCACGGCAACATCTACGCGCCCGACAAGGTCAACGCGGCCCTGTCCAACTACTTCCGCCCCGGGAACCTGACCGCCCTGCGCGAGCTGGCGCTGCTGTGGACCGCGGACCGGGTCGACGAGTACCTCCAGCAGTACCGCTCCGAGCACCGCATCCGCTCCACCTGGCAGGCGCGCGAGCGCATCGTGGTGGGCCTGACCGGCGGACCCGAGGGCCGCACGCTGATCCGTCGGGCCTCCCGGATGGCGGCCAAGGGCTCGGGCAGCGAGGTGCTCGCCGTCTACATAGCCCGCAGCGACGGACTGACCTCCGCCTCGCCCAAGGAACTGGCCGTCCAGCGCACCCTGGTCGAGGACCTCGGCGGCACCTTCCACCACGTGATCGGCGAGGACGTCCCGAGCGCCCTCCTGGAGTTCGCGCGCGGCGTCAACGCCACCCAGATCGTGCTCGGCTCCAGCCGCCGCAAGACGTGGCAGTACGTCTTCGGCCCCGGCGTCGGCGCGACCGTCGCCCGCGAGTCGGGGCCCGACCTCGACGTGCACATCGTCACCCACAGCGAGGTGGCCAAGGGTCGCGGGCTGCCACTGGCGCGGGGCGCGCGGCTCGGCCGGTCCCGCATCCTGGCGGGCTGGCTCACCGGCGTCGGCGGACCGGCGCTGCTCACCCTGCTGCTCACGGCCCTGCACGACGGCCCGGGGCTCGCCAACGACGTGCTGCTGTTCCTGTTCCTGACGGTGCTGGCCGCGCTGCTCGGTGGCCTGCTGCCCGCGCTGGCCTCGGCGGCCGTCGGCTCGATGCTGCTCAACTTCTACTTCACGCCGCCCAGGCACACCCTGACCGTGCAGGACCCGAAGAACCTCGTCGCCATCGTGATCTTCTTCGCGGTGGCCGTCGCGGTGGCCTCCGTGGTGGACCTGGCGGCCCGCCGCACCCACCAGGCGGCCAGACTGCGGGCCGAGTCCGAGATCCTGTCCTACCTCGCGGGCAGCGTGCTGCGCGGGGAGACCAGCCTGGAGGCCCTGCTGGAACGGGTGCGGGAGACCTTCGGCATGGAGTCGGTGGCGCTCCTCGAACGGGAGTCCGACACCGCCCCGTGGACCTGCGCGGGCAGCGCCGCCACCCCGGCCGCGCCCACCGCCGACGACGAGCCGGCCGCCACCCGCGAGGGCGCGGACCCCTCCCGCGAGGGCGCGCCGGCCCCGGGCGCCGCGGCCCCCGGTGCCCGGGTGCCGTTGCGGCCCGAGGACGCCGACGTGGACATGCCCGTGGGCGACCACCTGGCGCTGGCCCTCAACGGCCGGGTGCTGCCGGCCGAGGACCGGCGCGTGCTCGCCGCGTTCGCCGCCCAGGCCGCCGTCGTCCTGGACCGGCAGCGCCTGATGGGCGAGGCCGAGCAGGCGCGCGAGCTGGCCGAGGGCAACCGCATCCGCACCGCGCTGCTCGCCGCCGTCAGCCACGACCTGCGCACCCCGCTGGCCGGGATCAAGGCCGCGGTGACCTCGCTGCGCTCCGACGACGTCGCCTGGTCGGACGAGGACGAGGCGGAACTGCTCGCCGGCATCGAGGACGGCGCCGACCGGCTCGACCACCTGGTGGGCAACCTGCTCGACATGTCGCGCCTCCAGACCGGCACCGTCACCCCGCTGATCCGCGAGATCGACCTCGACGAGGTGGTCCCGATGGCGCTCGGCGGCGTACCCGAGGGCAGCGTGACCCTGGACATCCCCGAGGAGTTGCCGATGGTCGCCGTCGACCCGGGGCTCCTGGAGCGCAGCGTCGCCAACATCGTCGAGAACGCCGTGAAGTACAGCCCGCCGGGCCAGCCCGTCCTGGTGGCGGCGAGCGCGCTGGGCAACCGGGTCGAGGTGCGCGTCGCCGACCGCGGCCCCGGCGTCCCCGACAGCGCCAAGGACCGCATCTTCGAGCCCTTCCAGCGCTACGGCGACGTCCCGCGCGGCGCCGGCGTGGGCCTCGGCCTCGCCGTCGCGCGCGGCTTCGCCGAGGCGATGGGCGGCACCCTGACCGCCGAGGACACCCCGGGCGGCGGCATGACCATGGTCCTCACCCTGAGCACCGCCGCCGGCCGCCCGCCGGCCGTCCCCGACCTCCCGGCCCAGGTCACCTCATGACCCGCACGCGCTCCGTGCGTACCCGCGTACGCACCCGGCCAGAAAGGCAGGCACCATGCTGAGCTCCTCCGAGGGGCAACCCCGGACCCCCGGTCGGGTGCTCGTCGTCGACGACGAGCCGCAGATCGTGCGCGCCCTGGTCATCAACCTGAAGGCGCGCAAGTACGAGGTCGACGCCGCCCCCGACGGCGCGACGGCCCTGCAACTGGCCGCCGCCCGCCACCCCGACGTCATCGTCCTGGACCTGGGCCTGCCCGACATGGACGGCGTCGAGGTGATCAAGGGGCTGCGCGGCTGGACCCGGGTGCCCATCCTGGTGCTGTCCGCGCGCCAGACCTCGGACGAGAAGGTGGAGGCGCTGGACGCCGGGGCCGACGACTACGTCACCAAGCCCTTCGGCATGGACGAGCTGCTGGCCAGGTTGCGGGCCGCCGTCCGGCGCGCCGAGCCCACCGGGCGCGGCGAGGACGCGGTGGTCGTCGAGACCGACAGCTTCTCCATCGACCTGGCCGCCAAGAAGGCGCACCGCGAGGGCGCCGACGTGCGCCTCACGCCCACCGAGTGGCACCTCCTTGAGGTACTGGTCCGCAACGCGGGCCGGCTGGTCAGCCAGAAGCAGCTACTCCAGGAGGTCTGGGGCCCCTCGTACGGCACCGAGACCAACTACCTGCGGGTCTACATGGCGCAACTGCGCCGCAAGCTGGAGCGCGACCCCTCGCACCCGCGACACTTCATCACCGAGCCGGGCATGGGGTACCGCTTCGAGCGGTGAGTGGCCCACGGGGCACGGGTACCCTGGGCCGTATGAGTGCCCCATCCCGCCCCGGGAAGCCGGCCGGCCCGCTGCGCCGGCTGTTCGACCGGCTGTCGACGTCGCAGGACGACCTGCACTCCGCGGAGCTGCGGCAGGACGCCGAGGACGCCGGGTGCGTCAAGATCGGCGAGTGCGGTGACCGCCAGGTCGTCAAGGTCACCGGTACGCTACGCACCGTCACGCTGCGGCCCCGCGCGGGCGTGCCCGCGCTGGAGGCGGAGCTGTTCGACGGGACGGCCGCGCTGGACGTGGTCTGGCTCGGCAGGCGCTCCATCGTCGGCGTCGAGCCGGGCCGCAGGCTGATCGCCTCCGGCCGGATATCGATGAGCCACGGCCGCCGCGTGCTGTTCAACCCCAAGTACGAACTCCGACCGCTCGGACAGGAGTAGCGGGTGACGTCTGACGACAAGTGGGCCTCCAACGGGGCCGGACCTCCCGGCGGGGCCGCACGCGGGGCGGAGCACGCCCCGGCGCGGGCCGGAGGTGACCCCGACACGAACGAGACGGCCGAGGGGGCGGACGCGGCGCGCAGCAAGGCGGCCGCCGACACCGCGCTCCTCGAGGCGTTCGGCGGGGTGCGCGGCATGGTGGACACCACCGTGCCCGGGCTGGTCTTCGTCCTGATCTACACGATCAAGCGGGACATCCACGTGGCGGCCATCGCGGCCCTCGCGCTGACGGTGCTGCTCGCGGTGGCCCGGCTGGCCCGCAAGGAGACCCTCAAGCACGCCTTCAGCGGCGTCTTCGGGGTGGCCTTCGGCGCCGTCTTCGCGATGATGTCCGGCGACGCGAAGAACTTCTACCTGCCGGGCATGCTGTACACGCTGGGGCTCGCCGTGGCGTACGTGCTCTCCGCGATCTTCCGGTTCCCGCTGATCGGCGTGCTGCTCGGGCCGATCCTGAAGGAGAACCTGTCCTGGCGCACGCGCAACCCGGGCCGGCTGCGCGCGTACACCAAGGCCACCTGGGCGTGGGGCCTGATCCTGCTCGGCAAGTCGGCGATCCTCTTCCCGCTGTACTGGTGGGGGGACGCCACCCAGCTCGGCTGGGTCAAGGTCGCCCTCGGCATCCCGCCCTTCCTGCTCTGCGTGTACCTGACCTGGATCTTCCTGGCCAAGGCGCCGCCGCCGATCGACGTGATCGCCGAGATGGAGGCGGAGGAGGCCGAGCGCGAGCGCGCCGAACGGGAGCGGGAGGCGGAGCGGGCGGTCACCGACGCGGTGGCCGAGAGCGTGGCGCGGCAGACCACCGACGCGGTCCTGGAACGCCTGACCACGGACCCGGACCGGGCCCGCCGCGACGGCTCCACGCGCTGACGGCCGGCCGCCGGTGACCTGGTGAGCCGGTGAGGCGTCCCGCGGCGCCGCTGGCCAGGCACCTGCTGCGGGCGCGCGACCTGATCGACCGGGCCTACGCCGAACCGCTGAGCGTGGCGGACCTGGCCCGCGGCGCGTCGGTCTCGCCGGCGTACTTCAGCCGCGGCTTCAAGGCGGCGTTCGGCGAGACGCCGCACCAGTACCTGATGAGCCGGCGGATGGAGCGGGCCAAGGCGTTGCTGCGCGACGGCCAGCGGTCGGTGACCGAGGTGTGCATGGCGGTCGGGTTCGCCAGCCTGGGCTCCTTCAGCACCCAGTTCCGGCGCTTCACCGGCGAGAGCCCCAGCGCCTACCGGGAGCGGTCGCGCCACCAGGAACCGCCGCTCGTCCCGGGCTGCTACCCGCGCATGTGGACCAGGCCGCGCCCCTGAACCACCGCGCGGGGACAGTGGGCAGTTTTCGAGAAGCCCGGCCGGCCCCGCCTCCCTATCGTCAGGGGAGGTGATCGCGCGACCGCCGCGATCCGGACCGAGCGGAGACAGCCATGATCACCGGTTTCGCCCTGATCTGCGTCAACGTGCTGGACATGGACGTGGCCCGGGACTTCTACGTCGACACGCTGGGCTTCGAGGTCGACGTCGACGTGGTCCAGGACGGCTTCCACTGGTTCGTCGTGCACGCCCCGCAGCAGCCGGAGGTGCCGCTCATGCTGGTGGTGCCGGGCGCCCCGGCGGTCGACGAGGAGATCGCCGAGCGGATCCGCTCGCTGGTGGCCACCGGGCACGCGAGCGTGGGCGCGTTCGCCACCCGCGACTGCTGGGCCACCTACCGCGAGCTGAGCGCCCGGGGCGTGGAGTTCGTCGAGCCTCCGGAGGAACGCTTCTACGGCATCGACGCCGCCTTCCGCGATCCGTTCGGCAACCACTGGCGGCTCACCCAGCGCAAGCCCCTGACCGGCCCGCCACCTGGCTGACCGACCCGGCGCCCGGCCCCGCCACTGTCGTGGCTACCCGCCCGGTAACGGGCCGCGCGGGCGGCAGCGGACCGGGCGGGTTCTCGCGAGGCGCCACGTGACGGCACAAGGCGCCGGGCGGGGCGGAGTACGTCACTCCGCCCCGCCCGGCGCCTTCGTCGTCCCGCGCTCCCGGGCCCGCGGCCCGGCGTAGCCGGCCCGCGGCTAGTCCACCGCGTCCTCGCGACGCAGCGACAGCAGGTCCTCAAGCTGTTCCTCGCGGGCCTGGGCCGCCACGAACAGCAGCTCGTCGCCGGCCTCCAGGACGTCGTCCCCGCTGGGCGTGAGCACCCGCGTGCCACGGATGATCGTGACCAGGGACGTGTCCTCGGGCCAGGCCACGTCGCCGACCCGGGTGCCCGCGAGCGCGGCCTCCGGGGGGAGCGTCAGCTCCACCAGGTTGGCGTCGCCGTGGCTGAAGCGCAGCAGCCGCACCAGGTCGCCGACGCTCACGGCCTCCTCGACCAGCGCCGACATCAGGCGCGGGGTGGAGACGGCGACGTCCACGCCCCACGCCTCGGTGAACAGCCACTCGTTCTTCGGGTTGTTCACCCGGGCCACCACCCGGGGCACGCCGTACTCGGTCTTGGCGAGCAGCGACACCACCAGGTTGACCTTGTCGTCGCCGGTGGCGGCGATGACCACGTTGCAGCGCTGGAGCGCGGCCTCGTCCAGCGAGGTGATCTCACAGGCGTCGGCGAGCAGCCACTCGGCCTGCGGCACCCGCTCCACCGAGATGGCGGTGGGCGCCTTGTCGATGAGCAGCACCTCGTGCCCGTTCTCCAGCAGTTCCCCCGCGATGGAGCGCCCCACGGCGCCCGCTCCGGCGATAGCGACCCTCATGCCGCCGCCTCCTTGTCCGCCTCGCCGCGCCAGCGGCTGCCGATCCCGCCAGCGGCCGCGCCGCGGCCCGCCTCGTCCGTATCCTGGACGCGCCCGCGGCTCACGAGCCGGCCTCCGGGCCCTTGGCGAACGCCGCCTCGACCGACTCGACCTCGTTGGTGCGCATCATCACGTGGACGAGGTCGCCCTCCTGGAGCACCGTCTGCGAGGTCGGCAGGATCGCCTCGCCCAACCGGGTGAGGAAGGCCACCCGGACCCCGGTCTCCTCCTGGAGGCGGCTCACCTTGTGGCCCACCCACGCGGGCGAGGTGTGCACCTCCGCGAGCTGCACGCCGCCGCTCGGGTCGCGCCACAGCGTCTCGGCCCCCGACGGCAGCAGCCGGCGCAGCATCTGGTCGGCCGTCCAGCGGACGGTGGCCACGGTGGGGATGCCCAGGCGCTGGTAGACCTCGGCGCGGCGGGGGTCGTAGATGCGGGCGGCGACGTTCTCGACGCTGAACATCTCGCGGGCCACCCGGGCGGCGATGATGTTGGAGTTGTCACCGCTGCTGACCGCGGCGAACGCCCCGGCCTCCTCGATGCCCGCCTCGCGCAGCGTGTCCTGGTCGAAGCCCACGCCGGTCACCCGGCGCCCGCTGAAGCCCGCGCCGAGCCGCCGGAAGGCCGTCGGGTCCTGGTCCACGACGGCGACCGTGTGCCCCTGTCGCTCCAGGGTCTGGGCGAGCGCGGCCCCCACCCGACCGCAGCCCATGATGACGATGTGCATCGGCCCTTACCCCGCACTCCTGGTCGGCGCGCTGTCCTGCGTGAAAACCCTGCTCATATCTTCCTTCCAGGCATCCGGGGCGACAACGAGGCGGCTGGCCCCGGCGATGACGGTACGCGGCAGGAGCGAGTGTCGTCCGGCCAGGCGTCCGGCACAACGGTAGCCGCACCGCCGAGGGCCCCGGCGCTGCCCCCGCGCCCGGCCACCGCGCGCGCCCGCGCGGCGCGACCCGGCCCGCGCGGGCGCCGCCCGGCCGAGCCCGCCGCGCGCCGCCCCGTCTGCCGCGCGCCGCCCCGCCCGTACCGCCCCAGCCGCCGCCGCTCCCACCCGCCGGCGCGGGTCGCCCGCCACCTCGCGACGGGCGCCCCCGGCCGCCGCGGGCGGACGGGCCGGACGAGGGCGGGCGGCCCCGTCACCCGACGGGGGGCGCGGCCCGCTCCCGCGCCCGTGTCGAGGGCGGCCCAGCCGGGTACGCGATCCCAGCAATTCCCGTGCCCTATCCCGTCAGAAGGCCACCTTGCCGGAGATCGTTCTGGCTAGGATGATCGCCCGTATTCCGCTTCGGCGGACGCGTTACCCACCCCCGTCGCATGAGGACTTGATGACACAACACATATCGGAGGTGGTGTTCTGGTGTGTGGCCGCCGTGCTGCTGATCGTCGCCGTGCTGCTGCTCCGCCAGCGGCAGATCACGACCGGCCTGCGTAAGCACAACGCCGCCCTGGAAGCCAGCCTGCGGGCCCGGGACGAGGAGGCGCGCCACCTGGTCGAGGTCAGACTGCCGGCAGCCGAGGACTCGGGGCACCAGTCGCTGCCGGCGCCCGGCCTCCTGGACGAGCAGTTGACCGGCACCGCCTACGCCTGGCACCTCCAGCAGGCCACCGAGCAGTTCGCCGGGGCCGTGGAGAAGGCACAGACCCGCGCCGACCAGGCCGCGAAGGCCGCGCTCAAGGCGTCCATGCGGGCCCTGCAGGGCCTCGCGCACGAGCAGCAGCTCTCCATCTCCCGCATGCAGGACCGGCACGACAATCCCGACGTGCTGCGTGACCTACTGGAGATCGACCACGCCAACTCCCAGTTCGGCCGCCGGGCCCAGGCCATCGCCGTCCTGTGCGGCTCCTGGCCGGGCCGCCAGCGCGCGGCGTCGCCACTGCTCGACGTGGTGCGCGGAGCCACGTCGCGGATCAGGGACTACCGACGGGTGCGCGTGCACGCCCAGGTTGACATCGCTGTCGCCAGCCGGGCGGTCGAGCCCGTCGTGCTCGCCGTGGCCGAGCTCCTGGACAACGCGGCGCGCCACTCGCAGCCCAACACCGCCGTCGAGGTCAACCTCCAGCCCGCGCACAACGGCGCCTGCGTCGTCATCGACGACGCCGGGGTCGGCATGGACGGCCAGGACATCGAGCGCGCCACCCGGCTGCTGTCCGGCCGCCAGTCCGTGGACGTCTCCCGGCTCGGTGACCCGCCGCAGTTCGGCTTCGCCGCCATCGGCATCCTCGCCGCCCGCTACGGCTTCAACGTCTCGGTGGACACCCGTTCCCCGTACGGTGGCGTGCGCGCGGTGCTCTTCCTGCCGAGCGTGCTGCTCACCCACATCACCGAGGACGGGCCGAGCACGGTAGCGGCGGCCACCCCGCCCGCCGTCCCCTCGATCACCACCGGGGCGGCCCCCACCCACACCCGCACCCCCACCCAGGCCGGCCCGCAGACCGCCGCGGCGCGACCCGCCGCACCGCGTACGCCGACCGACCACGAGGACGGAGAGCCGGTCATCCACGGTTCGACGGCGGGCGGCCTCCCCAAGCGCCGCCGCCGACAGCCGGCCCCTGGCCGCGCGACCGCCGCCGCCACGCCCGCCGCCCCGCTGCCCCCAGCCGAGCAGGCACCGGCGCGCACGGCGGAGGAGACGGCGCGCCGCATGGGTGCCTTCGCCCGCGGTACCAGGTCAGGGCGCGCCACCAACCCCAACGACGAGGAAGGGAACTCCCCGGCATGACCAGCGTGAACGATCACATGACCAACGACCTGGGCTGGATGCTCGACGAGGCCGTGCGAATGCCGGAGGCGAGCCACGCGATCCTGCTCTCGTCCGACGGCATGCTGCGCGCGCACTCGCAGGGCATCGGCAGGGACGAGGCGGAGCGACAGGCCGCCGCGCTGTCCGGGCTCCAGTCGATCAGCCGCAGCACCGCCGAGTTCTGCGCCGAGGAGAACACCCCCTGGCAGCAGACCCTGGTCGAGTTCGCCGACGGCTACGTCTTCCTGGTGGCCGCCGGGCAGGGCGCCTACCTGGCGGTCTCGGCCACGGCCGAGGTCGACATGGAGGCCGTGACGTACCGCATGCAGAAGCTGGTGGACCGGCTCGGCAAGGAGCTCACCAGCCCGCCCCGGCTTGGTAGTTCGGCATGACCCCGCCTCGGCGCGAGCGGGGTTTAGTACGGCCCTACGTCGTCACCGGCGGCCGGGCCTACCCGACCCGCAACACCTTCGACCTGGTCACGCTCGTCATCGCGCAGCACGACCGGCCGCTCAGCGAGCTGAACCCGGAGCAGCGGCGGCTCGTGGAGCTGTGCCGGGGCGGCGCCCTGTCGGTGGCCGAGGTCGCGGGACACCTGGAGCTGGCGGTCAGCGTCACCAAGGTGCTCCTCGGCGATCTGGTCGACAGCGGGCACATCGTCACCCGGGCCCCCATCCCCAAGGCCCAACTCCCCGAATCCCAGCTCTTGCAGGAGGTGCTCGATGGGCTCCGCGCCAGCCTCTGACGACGTCTACTTGCGGCAGACGGTCCGTACCGCGGCCAAGCTCCTGGTCGTGGGCCACTTCGCGGTCGGCAAGACCACGTTCGTCGGGTCCCTCTCGGAGATCAAGCCGCTGCGCACCGAGGAGACCATGACGCAGGCCGGCGCCCTGGTGGACGACCTGGCCGGGATCGACGGCAAGTCCACGACCACCGTCGCCATGGACTTCGGCCGGCTGACCCTCAGCGACCAACTCGTGCTCTACCTGTTCGGCGCGCCCGGCCAGAAGCGGTTCACCCGCCTGTGGCAGGACATGACGCAGGGGGCGCTCGGCGCCCTGGTGCTCGCCGACACCCGCCGCCTCGACCAGTCCTTCGACGTCATGGGCCTGCTGGAGGAGCACGACCTGCCGTACGCGGTCGCCGTCAACCACTTCGACGGCGCGCCCAGCTACGCCGAGGAGGAGATACGCGAGGCGCTCGACCTGCTGCCCGACACGCCGCTGGTCACCTGCGACGCCCGGGACCGCATCTCCTCCACCCACGCGCTGATCGCCCTCGTGCAGTACCTCCAGGCCCGCAACGCGCACCAGATGCACGTCTGAACCCCGTAGCGGCGACCATCCGGCGCCGGGCCGCCCGGCGGACGCGCACCCCCACCGCGCGCCCACCGCGGCGACCCACACCGCCGGCCCCGCGCCGCGCCCACCCCCCCACTGCCGCCCGTACCCGACCGCTCACCCCCGCGTCCGCGCCGAGCGGTCGGCCGGCGCCGCCCACCGGGCCCCGCCCCGCCACCCCGCCCCCTTTCCGTTCCACCCGCCCCTCCCGTTCCGATCAGGAGCACGAGTGACCTCTCACCCCGATGTCGGCACCGGGCCGCCGCCAGGCTGCCCCGCGCACACCGGCCGGCCCAGCGGCGAGCCGATCTACGGACCCGACTTCGCCACCGACCCGTCCGCCGCCTACGAACGGATGCGCCGCTTCGGCTCGGCGGCCCCGGTTCAGCTCGCCCCCGGCGTGGACGCCACGCTGGTCATCGGCTACCAGGCGGCCCTGAGCGTGCTGCGCAGCCCGGAGACCTTCGTCAAGGACCCGCGCCGCTGGCGGGCCCTGGCCGACGGCACGGTGCCGATGGACAGCCCGGTCGTGCCGATGATGATGTACCGGCCCAACTGCCTGTTCGCCGACGGCGAGGAGCACCGTCGGCTGCGCCAGGCCGTCACCGACTCCCTGGAGCGCGTGGACCCCAACGCGCTGCGCGGCTACGTCGAGGAGAGCGCGGACACCCTCATCGACCGGTTCTGCGCGCGCGGCGAGGCGGACCTGCTGGTCGAGTACGCGCGGGTCATCCCGATGCTCGTCTCCAACCGCATGTTCGGCTGCCCGCCCGAGATCGGCGAGCGACTGCTCGCCGGCATGTCCGGCATCTTCGACGGGATCAACGCCGAGCAGGCCAACGCCCAGCTCACCGAGGCGCTCGTCGAGCTGGTGGCGCTCAAGCGCGCCAAGCCCGGCGCGGACGTCATCTCCTGGATGATGGCCCACCCCGCGCGGCTGACCGACGAGGAGATGCTCCACCAGTTGGTGGTGCTCATGGGCGCGGGCACCGAGCCGGAGCAGAACCTGATCGCCAACGGGTTGCGGCTGCTGCTGTCCGACGACCGGTTCGCGGGCAGCCTGGCCGGCGGCAGCCTGCCGGTGGACGACGCCCTGGACGAGGTCCTGTGGACCGACCCGCCGATGGCCAACTACGCCGTCCACTACCCGGTGCACGACGTGGACCTGGACGGGCTGCGGCTGCGCGAGGGCGAGCCGGTCGTCATCAGCTTCGCCGCCGCCAACACCGACTCCTCCCTCGCCTCCGACCAGCGCGCGGGCAACCGCGCGCACCTGGCCTGGAGCGCGGGCCCGCACGCCTGCCCGGCGCAGAGCAGCGCCCGACTGGCCGCCTCGGTCGCCGTCGAGAAGCTGCTCGACCGGCTGCCCGACATCGAACTCGCCGTTCCCGTCGAGGCTTTGGAGTGGCGGCCGGGGCCGTTCCACCGCGCGCTCAGCGCGCTGCCCGTCCGCTTCCCGCCGGTCCCCGTGGCCACCTCGCACGCACCTGTCAGTTCAGCGCCCGCCACATTCGACGCGACCTCTGGAGACACCTCATGGAAGCCCAGTCCTGCCCCGTCGCCATCGACCCCACCGGCCGCGACATCCACGGGGAGGGAGCCCGGCTCCGCGCCCGGGGGCCGGCGACGCTGGTGGAACTCCCTGGCGGGGTGGTGGCGTGGGCAGTAACGCAGCAGGCCATGCTCAAGGACCTGCTGGCCGACCCCCGCGTCTCCAAGGACCCGCGCCAGCACTGGCCCGCGTGGATCAACGGTGAGATATCCCAGGAGTGGCCGCTGTTCACCTGGGTCGCGGTGCAGAACATGTTCACCGCGTACGGCAGCGACCACACGCGGCTGCGCACACTGGTCTCCAAGGCGTTCACGCTGCGCCGCTCCAACGCGCTGCGCCCGCGCATCGAGCAGATCACCACGGACCTGCTCGACGGGTTCGCCGACACCCCGCCGGGCGGCGTCGTGAACCTGCGCGAGGGTTACGCGTACCCGATCCCGATCCAGGTCATCTGCGAGCTGTTCGGCGTCACGGACACCGGCATGCGCGATCGCCTGCACGCCTGCGTGGACTCCATCTTCCACACCTCGGCCGACCCCGAGGAGGTGACCCGCACCTACGGCGAGATCTACCAGTTGCTCGGCGAGCTGATCACCGCCAAGCGCGCCGCGCCCGCCGACGACATGACCAGCGGGCTGATCGCGGCCCGCGACGAGGACGGCGACTCGCGGCTGAGCGAGCAGGAACTGCTCGACACCCTGCTGCTGATGCTCAGCGCCGGGCACGAGACGACCGTCAACCTGCTCGACAACGCGTTGCACGCGCTGCTCACCCACCCCAAGCAGCTCGCCCTCGTCCGCTCCGGCGAGGTGAGCTGGGACGACATCATCGACGAGACGCTGCGCGTCCAGGCCCCGGTCGCCAACCTTCCGCTGCGCTACGCGGTGGAGGACATCGAGCTGGCCGGAGTGACCATCCGCAAGGGCGAGGCCATCCTCGTCTCGTACGCCGCCGCCGGGCGCGACCCGGAGGTGCACGGTCCGGACGCCGACCAGTTCGACGCGACCCGGCCCAACAAGGACCACGTCTCCTTCGGGCACGGCGTGCACTTCTGCGTGGGCATGTCGCTGGCCCGCCTGGAGGCGACCATCGCGCTGCCCGCGCTCTTCGAGCGCTACCCGGACGTGGAGCTGGCCGTGGCCCCGGAGGAGCTGCTCCCGGTGGACTCGTTCATCTCCAACGGCCACCGCAGCCTCCCGGTGCGACTGCGCCGCCACCCCTAGGAAAGTCAGGGGGACCGCTGTACGGGTGGCGGGTGGGCGGCCCGCGAGCCGACCGCCTACGATCCTCTGCGTGTCCAAACTGACCGACCTGCCAAAACGGATCCTGATCGGCAGGGCGCTGCGCAGCGACAAACTGGGGGAGACCCTTCTCCCCAAGCGCATCGCCCTGCCGGTCTTCGCCTCCGATCCGCTCTCCTCCGTCGCCTACGCGCCGGGCGAGGTCCTCCTCGTGCTGTCGGTGGCAGGCGTGTCGGCCTACCACTTCAGCCCGTGGATCGCCGCCGCCGTCGTCGTGCTGATGTTCACGGTGGTCGCCTCGTACCGCCAGAACGTGCGCGCCTACCCGAGCGGCGGTGGGGACTACGAGGTGGCCAACACCAACCTCGGTCCCAAGGCCGGCCTCACCGTGGCCAGCGCACTCCTGGTCGACTACGTCCTCACGGTCGCGGTGTCGATCTCCTCCGGCGTGGAGAACCTCGGCTCCGCGGTGCCGTTCGTCATCGAGCACAAGACGCTGTGCGCGGTGGGCACCATCGTGCTGCTGACGCTGATGAACCTGCGCGGCGTCAAGGAGTCGGGCAAGCTCTTCGCGATCCCCACCTACGTCTTCGTCGCGGGCGTCTTCCTGCTGATCGCCTGGGGCGCCTTCCGCGGCCTGGTGCTCGGCGACACCATGCACGCGCCCACCTCCGACTACGAGATCCACGCGGAGAAGACCGGCCTCGCCGGCTTCGCGCTGATCTTCCTGCTGCTGCGCGCGTTCTCCTCCGGCTGCGCGGCGCTCACCGGCGTCGAGGCCATCAGCAACGGCGTGCCCGCCTTCCGCAAGCCCAAGAGCAAGAACGCGGCCACCACGCTGCTGCTGATGGGCACCCTGGCGGTCACCATGTTCTGCGGCATCATCGGCCTGGCCATGGCCACCGACGTGAAAATGGCGGAGAACCCGGCCAAGGACCTGCTGCACAACGGCGAGCCGGTCGGCGCCGCCTTCACCCAGGACCCGGTCATCTCACAGGTCGCGGCGGCCGTCTTCGGCGACGGGTCGTTCCTGTTCGTGGTGCTCGCGGCGGCGACCGCGCTCGTGCTGTTCCTGGCCGCCAACACCGCGTACAACGGCTTCCCGCTGCTCGGCTCGATCCTGGCCCAGGACCGCTACCTGCCGCGCCAGCTCCACACCCGCGGCGACCGCCTCGCCTTCTCCAACGGCATCGTGCTGCTGGCGCTCGCGGCGGCGATACTCGTCTACATCTACGGGGCCGACTCCACCAAGCTCATCCAGCTCTACATCGTCGGCGTCTTCGTGTCCTTCACGCTCAGCCAGATCGGCATGGTCCGGCACTGGAACCGCCACCTGGCCAGCGAGAAGGACCCGGCCAAGCGCCGCCACATGATCCGCTCCCGCGCGATCAACACCTTCGGCGCCTCCTTCACCGGCCTGGTCCTGATCGTGGTGCTGGTCACCAAGTTCACCCACGGCGCCTGGGTCGCCCTGCTCGGCATGGTCATCTTCTACGTGACGATGAGCGCGATCCGCCGCCACTACGACCGGGTCGCCGAGGAGCTGGCCACCGACGAGGAGCCCGAGGACTCCGCGCGCCCCTCCCGGGTGCACTCCATCGTCCTCGTCTCCAAGATCCACAAGCCCACGCTGCGGGCCCTGGCCTACGCGAAGCTGATGCGTTCGGACCGGTTGGAGGCCCTGAGTATCAGCGTGGACCCGGCCGAGACCAAGGCGCTCCAGGCCGAGTGGAGCGAGCGCGGCATCGACGTACCACTGAAGATCCTCGACTCGCCCTACCGCGAGATCACCCGCCCGGTGATCGACTACGTCAAGGGCCTGCGCCGGGAGAGCCCGCGCGAGGTGATCAGCGTCTACATCCCCGAGTACGTGGTCGGCCGCTGGTACGAGCAACTGCTGCACAACCAGAGCGCCCTGCGCCTCAAGGGCCGCCTGCTGTTCACCCCCGGCGTCATGGTCACCTCGGTCCCCTGGCAGCTCGACTCCTCCGAGGCGGCCAAGCTGCGGGCCCGCAAGCGCGCCGAGTGGAACCCGCCGGGGGCGGTACGGCGCGGCCCCGCGCCCCGCGTCTCGCGCCGCGAGAAGGCGGGCAGCGAGAAGTAGCCACCCGGCGCCGGCGGACACCCGGCGCCGGCGCGGCGGTGCCGGGCCAGAGCCTGCCGGCACCGCCGCGCCGCGTGTGGGCGTGGCCTGGGTTCGGTGTGGGTGGGGCGTGGGTGTGGGTGGGGCGTGATGCGTGCGTGGCCTGGGCATGACGGGGGCCCGGCTCTGGCGGCGGGCGTCCGGAGCCGGCGCTGGCACGTAAACTGGTGAACTTGGCGTTCTTCCGCCGCCCCGCCAGCCGCTCCGGGCGGACCCGGAAACCGCCCCGGCGACCCGCTCGCCCCGCACCCGCCCACTCCGACCACCCCCATCCCCACCTCGCCCGACCACGAGCCCGCCCCCCGTATTCCTCTTCCGTCAGGAGCCCGTCCGCCGTGACACACCGCACGAACCGTACGCACCGGCCGAGCGCGAGCCACGCGCGGCAGCGAGCCGCCGGCGCCGACACCGGGCACGGGGGCGCCGCGGGCGCCGGCGAGCCCGCCTCGCTGGTCGGCGAGCGCTACGAGGTGGAGATCGGCCCCGTCGCGCACGGCGGGCACTGCGTCGCCCGGACCACCCTGGCCGGCGAGGAGCGCCCCCGGGTGCTGTTCGTCCGCCACACCCTGCCGGGGGAGCGGGTCGTGGCACAGGTCACCGAGGGCGACGCGGCCTCCCGCTTCCTGCGGGCCGACGCCGTCGAGGTGCTGGAGCCCTCACCGGACCGGGTGCCGGCGCCCTGTCCGTTCTCCGGCCCCGGCGCCTGCGGCGGCTGCGACTGGCAACACGTGGCGCCCGGCGCACAGCGCCGCCTGAAGGTCGAGGTGATCACCGAACAGCTCGCCAGGCTGGCCGGCCTCACCCCGCAGGAGGCGGGCTGGAACGGCACGGTCGAGCCGGCCCCCGGCGACAAACTGCCCAAGGGCGAGGTGCCCGCGTGGCGCACCCGGGTGCAGTACGCGGTGGACCAGGACGGCTACGCCGGCCTGCGCCGCCACCGCTCGCACGAGGTCCAGCGCATCGACCGCTGCCTGATCGCGGCGCCCGGCGTCAGCGAACTGGGCATCGAGTCCCGCGAGTGGCCCGGCGTGGCCGGCGTGCAGGCCATCGCCGCCACCGGCTCGTCGGACCGACAGGTCCTGGTGGAGCCGGAGCCGGGCGAGCGGCTGCCGATCGTGGAGCTGGACAAGCCGGTGTCGGTGCTGCGGATCGACGAGCACGACGGCGGGGTCCACCGCGTCCACGGCCGCGGCTTCGTCCGCGAACGCGCCGACGGCCGCACCTACCGCGTCGGCTCCGGCGGCTTCTGGCAGATCCACCCGAAGGCCCCCGACGTGCTGGTCGAGGCCGTGATGCAGGGCCTGACCCCGCGCAAGGGCGAGATGGCGCTCGACCTGTACTGCGGGGTCGGCCTCTTCGCCGGCGCGATCGCCGAACGGGTCGGGGAACGCGGCGCCGTGCTCGGCATCGAGTCGGGCAAGCGCGCGGTCGAGGACGCCCGCCACAACCTGCGCGACCTGGAGCGGGTCCGCGTCGAACACGGCAAGGTCGAGACCGTGCTGCCGCGCACCGGCATCACGGAGGTCGACATCGTCGTCCTCGACCCACCCCGCGCCGGCGCCGGCCAACAGACGGTGACCCACCTCGCCTCCCTGTCCCCCCGCCGCATCGCCTACGTCGCCTGCGACCCAGCCGCCCTGGCCCGCGACCTCGCCTACTTCAGGGAAGCGGGCTACCGCCCGCGGTTCCTGCGGGCGTTCGACCTGTTCCCGATGACGCAGCATGTGGAGTGCGTGGCGATTTTGGAGCCGGTGAAGCAGGGCGCCTGACCCGGGGAACGGTGATCGACGCATACCGTTCCCCCGCTCCCGTGATTTCCCGTAGCTCACGTCATTCAATGGGCCGAGCGGGCGGGCGACGGGGGCTCGTGCGAGGCGGCGTGCTCTGCGCGGCCATGGTGAGGATGCGCTCGGGCTGGCGATAGTGCACCGTGCGCTTCAGGAGGCTCGACACGCTCCGGCGGCCCCCGTCGGGCTGACGGCCAGGCAGCATGGTGTTCGTCGAGAGCGCATGAAACTGTGCGTTTCCTGCCCAAGTGAATCGACGCGTAGTTACAGTGCCTGCTGTGCGTGGTGAATTGGTTGAGTCATCCGTGAACATGCCGGATGACGGGCTCGTCCGCAGGGTGAAGGCACTGGCTTGCACGGCGCCGCTCCAGGCTCTGGAAGACAACAAGGGGAGCCTGGGGCGCGTCGACGCCCGCCCATACCACATGGTGGAGCTCGCGCTGCACACCATCGACCAGGTGGCGATGGCCATGGACTTCGACAGAGGGGCGGAGCACGCCAAGGTCATTGACCAAGTCAGTCATTTCGCCGCTGTCCAAGTGCCGGAGCAGCGGGGGCACGAGCATCGTGCTGTGGCCGAGTGGGTGCTTCACAAACTTATCAACATCGGCACCCTCGACCGGGGGTTCACCTGGACGTACGGACGGGTGGACGCGGAGGGGGACTACAGCCGCTATGACTTTGACTTCAAGTTGCTCGTGGAGCACTCCACCTCCGACGGGCAGGTGTACTTGCGGGTTACCGACGAAGCCATCAATGTCCTGGTCGGTGCACTTGACACGGACGTGGAGTCGGCGCAGGTAGCAGCCGAGTACAAGCTCGAACACCTCATCACTCGCGGGCGCCTGGAGGACGCGAAACTCGCTGCGGAGCAGGCTAGGTACCGGACCGTTCAATACGGGGAGTACCTGCGGCAGTATCTGGACGCGACCCGGCGGGATGTGCGGACAGTCGACTGGGAGCAGCAGGTCCCCACCCTCCTCGAGGAGGCGCTGGAGCATATCGAGGCTCGCTACCGGCACGAGAGCGCCATCCTGACCAACATCACCGAACATCGAGACGGCGCCCGTGATGCGCGGAAGAAGCAGCAGGCAGCGGGACTTGTCGACATCGTTCGGGACTGCATCCATCGGCACATGCAGTTGCAAACCCGGATACAGGGTGCGGGAGCGCTGTTCCGGGAAGAGCAGGATCGCCAGCAATTCTCCGGCCCACCCCAACGTGCGGCCGTCGATGTCTTCAATCAGGTTCTGGTGCCGCTTCTCGGCATGCCTATCGGTGCTGCCGTGGTACCGGTGGCCGACTTCTTCCGACTCGGGGTGGCGCCCGCGCCGCCAGCGGTGACCTCGTTGAACACGCTCGCGGCAAGGCTGTTGACGGTGCGTACGGAACACAGCGTGTACGCCGGGGCTGTGCCCGTGCCCGATGTGCGACAGGACGCGGACCCCCCGCGATTCAGCGAAGAAGACCAACGCATCGCAAGAAAACTCATCGACCTGGCTGTGGACGAGACCCGCGCCTTGAGCGCCTTGCTGAGCGAGGCGCGCGCTTACGGATCAGCGGTAGAGCGGCTGGTGTTGCGCGACGCCGTGCACGCGTTCAGCCCGGCACTCAGTGAAACCATGCTCCGCGGCGACAGCAGCGTGCTGCTCGCGGTGCCGGTGGCTGAGGAAATCGACAGTCCGTCGTTGGCTGGCGATGAACTACTCGTCTCTCGGGTGCGCTTGGCGGCGCCAGAGGGTGAGTGGGATGACGACGGTTCGGGAGACGAGGAGTTCGACGAGTGACGTCGACCATCACCATGGACGACGCCGAGGACGCCGCGAAGCTCATCGCCTTTGGCATGCGTCCGCGGCAGCGGCCTGCCAAGGATCGGGCCTACCGGGACCTGGTGATCAAGTATCGAACCGAGAGCGACTTCCAGAGGCTGGTGGAACGCACGGCGCGGGGCCTGGGGCTGAAGGTCCTTGGCGCGACCGAGGACATCGGTGTGGCCTTGGCAGCATTGCCGAACTCGGTTTTCGAAACGAAAATCGAGGACTATGTGCGGCTCGGCAAACAGCGTGGCGAGGGCGAGAGGCTGTTGCACGGCATCATCCACCTGGCCGTCGCCGCTCTGGCCTTTCCGCGCCCCGACGACTTGGCCAACGACGGCTACACGGGGCGGGTCAGCGTCGAGGCCGTGGACAGGGCCGTACGCGACACCTGCGACCGGCTGCGCGAGAAGGTGGCGGCAGCGGAGGCTGGCGAGGACACACCCACTGACTCGCCTGAGTTGGAGAAGGTGTGGAGCGCGTATACCCGCCGGCCGGAAGCGGCACTGACCAAGGACGGCAGGCTGGCGATGAACTCGACCAAGGGCATGATCGCCAGGGCGCTCAACTTCCTTACGGATCAGGGGTTTCTGGCGGTCGCGGGCGCGGGGGAGGACGGCTGGTACCGGACAACCCCGCGTTATCAACTCCAGGTCCGCGAGTTGGCAGCGACCAGCGCTTTCGAGGAGTTGCTCGCTCTCGGGATCGTACCGATCTCCTCGCGTGGCACTCTACGTACCGCCCGGCAGGACTCCGCGGACCGGGCCACCGATACAGCAGCCTCCGATGCGGCGGACGAAGGGCTCTTTCATGTATGAGCTGTCCCGTGTCCTGCTACGAGGGGTGGGGCCACAGTCCGCACGATACGAGGACGTCCTCCTCGATTTCAGTGGGGTCGGTGCACCAGTGGCCAACAGTCGGCAGGGTGACATCTTCGACATCGCGGAGCGACCACGCCGTCCCTCGCCGGCGAGTGTGCTGTTCCTGGAGAACGGTGGAGGCAAATCGGTACTGATCAAGCTCATATTCTCGGTTGTGCTTCCCGGGCGGCGAAACACCGTGGGTACCCGCAACCCCCGCACACTGGAGGGCTTCGTACGACGCGGGGATGTGGCGCACGTCGTGTTGGAGTGGACCCACGTGGCAAGCGGCAAACGGCTGGTGACCGGAAAGGTGAGCCAGTGGAAGGAACGCCGGACATCCGACGAATCCGATCTGGTCGAGCGCTGGTACCACTTCCGCCCGGGACTCACGCTCGACCTGGAAACCCTCCCGGTTGAGGAGGACGGCAACTACATAGGCCTCACCGAGTATTGCGAGCGGCTCAGGCTCGCCGACATCGAGGAACCCGCGCTTGGCTACCGCAACTTCCAACTCCACGGGGAGTGGACGGATCGCCTCATGGCCCTGGGCCTCGACCCTGAGCTTTTCCGCTACCAGCGGGCGATGAACGACGACGAGGGCGAGGCGGCGGACGCGTTCTCACTCGGCAGCGACCAGGCGTTCGTCAATTTCCTGCTGAGTGCGGTGTTGCCGCTCCAGCCAGCCCGGGACCTCGCCGAAGTGCTGGGTACGTACGCCGACAAACTGGCGGACCGCGGCGTCATGGAATTGGAGAAGACGTTCGTCGAGGAAGCCTTGGCGGTGTTGGTACCCCTGAGCGAGGCGCGTGAGAAAAGCATCGCTGCCGCTGCGAAACAGCGGGGAACTCGGGTCGCACTGGACCGCTTTATCCATCAGGTCAGGGCGCGTGCTACGCAGGAGAAGCAGGCGTTCGCAGATCGCGCCCAGGGTGTCGTGCAACTGAAAGACGAGGTCCGTCGGGCACAGGACCGTCACCAGCACGCCACGGCCGTCGCCGCGGAACTGTCGCGGTCGGTCGCCGAGTTGAGGCTGGCGGAGGCTGAGCGGGACCACCACGCGGCCGAGCGGGAGTGGGAGAAGGCTGTAGCGGTCGAGACAGGTTGGCAGGCCGTCCCCGCTGTGCTCCGGGACCTGGAGGCCGTGGCGGTGGCCCAGCGGCTGCGGGCCCGGGTTACCGAGACGGAGGCAGCGGCACGCCCCGCGCTCGATGCGCGCGACGAGGCCGCGCGTGTGCTGTGGCACGCACTACGCGGCATGGTGCGGAACCTGACCGATGAGGCGGATGGGCTCGGTGAGCGTGCCACCGAGTGCGACGGGGAAGCTCGTAGCGCGCAGTCGGAGTACGAAGCGGCTGTCGCCGCGGCAGCGGAGGGGGAAGCGAAGGCCGGGGCCCTGGATGGACGGGTCACCGAGGTGCAGGAGGCGGTCGCGGGCGCGGTTCGCGAAGGCTTGGTCCCCGACGGGCTGGAAGTGGCGGACGCCGCTGCCCAGGCCGAGTCCGAAGCCGCAGCGCACCGTGAGCGAGTAGGCGAAGGCGCGCGAGCGGTGGAGCGCCTGGAACGCGAGTACCAAGAGGCGGAGAAACAGGACGAGGTGACGCGCGGCGAGCTTGCCAGTGCCCACCACGCCCACGACATCGCTCGCCGCGAGTACAAGGCCGCTGACGACACCATGCGACGGCTCGCAGAGGACCTCCAACACGCGGGTATCTACAGCGGTGAGGTGGGCGAACTCGACATCGAGGCCGCCGGGCTCGCAGACCGGTTGGCCCACGCGCAGGGGGATGCCGAAACCGCCCGAATCGACGTCCGCATCGCCATGGTGGCCGATGAGCGTGCACTCACCTCGTTGGAGACGAACGACCTGCTGCCCTCGTCGCTGGAGGCGGTGCGGGTCTGTGAAATGTTGCACGAGCGGCAGATTCCCGCCTGTACTGGTTGGGAGTACCTCGCCTCCATCCCCGACGTGCAGCGTCGCGCGGAGCTTGTCGACCAGTTTCCCCAGTTGGCGACTGGTGTGCTTTGCAACGATGCCGAGCAGCTTGAGCTGGCTGCCGAGATCCTCGGGGACGCGGGCGTCACCGTGACCGGCTTCATCGCCCTGGGGACTACGACCTCGCTCCACGGAGAGGGCGGCCTGCCTCCGGGCGCCTCCTTCGTCGTGCCGCCTCATCCCGCGCTGTACGACGAGCGGGTCGGCGAATCGGAACGCCTTGTGCTGACGGCTCGACGGGACGATCACCGCCGGCGGCTAGCCGAGCTGGATGAGACACTCCGTACCCATGGGCGCTTCGCGGCCAGGCTTGCGCAGTGGAGGGACGCCTGTCCGCCGGGGCGCCTCGCCGCACTGCATGACGCGATGGTGAGTGCGGAAGAAGTGGCCCACACTGCCCGCGGCGCGGCAGCCGTCGCGAGGGGCCTCAAGGAGACCAAAGCCGAGGCGTTGCGGACGGCACGCGATGAGCTTTCCGGACTGCGGGACGGCCAGCCGCGTCTGGACCGCCGGGTGGAAGCACTGCGAGTGCTCGTTCGTTCGACGGCACGCGTGCCGGGCTGGCAAGCTGAAGCGCTGCGGATGCGGGGGTCGGCCCGCGAGCACCGGCAGGTCGCGGTCGCGGCCCGGGCACGCATGGAGGCCGCCCAGCAAGCCGCTGCGGACGCCCGGCGCGCGGCCGACGTCCTGCGGGGCACGGTGGTCCGTGCGGAGGAGGAACTGGCCGGGCTGCCGATTCGAGAATCCGAATACGATGCTGACGAGCCGCACACCACGCTGGACCAGCCGTTGGAAGTGCTGCGCCGCCTTTACCGCAGCGCCGCCGACGAGTACGAGCGACTGGCCGTGGGCGCGAGTCTCAAGGCCGACCTTGACCAGGCCGAACGGGAGGAAAGGGCCGCGGGAAAGGCCTTGGCCTCCATTGGCGAGAGCGAGCGCGCCATGGCGCGCGAGCTACTCACGGGGGCCGAGGGGGTAGACAGCGCTGCCTTGGATGCTGGCCGGTCGCGCGCCAAACGGCAGGTGGCCTCGGCGCGCGCGCGACTGGACGCGGTGTACGAGGTCGTGGTGCGATGCCGGACCGCGCTGGACGCCATCGGAGAGGCTCCCCCCGGCGCGGGAACCGTCGACCTGGCACCGTTCGAGTCACCGCGTGATGCCGCACACGGTGAACGCATGACCGCCGCGGCAGAGCAGGCACGGGACGAGGCTGCGGCGCTCGCCGACGAACTGCGTCATCTGCTGGACAAACTCGTTGAGGAGCAAGCCGAGGCTCGTCAGACCGCGCGCGCCTTCACGACCCTGGTCGATCTCCTCGGGAAACCGTCCGAGGAAGACGTCAAGCAGCGCACTGAAGTGATCGAGGCGGTTCCGGTGTACGAGGGCGACGCGGCTGGCGCTCGTGAACGTCACGACGCGTTGCTCGCCGACCACACCGATGCCCAGCGGGCCGCAGCGGATGCGGAGAGCGCCGAGCGGACACTCGCCGACCGTCTCGCCGCACGCGCGGCGGACTCCCGCTTCGAGGAACTCCAGTCGCCAAGCCGCCGCATCATGCTTAGTACGCCCCGGGAGGACCTGCCTGACCGAGCCGGGACATGGGCCGCGGACCTACGGCCTCGACTGCGGACGTTGGAGATCGACCTGGACTCCATCGACCGGCATCGTCAGCAGATAGTGCTCCAGTTCGTCCAACAGGTACGGGACGCGCTCCGCACCCTGAAACGGGCCCAGAGGTTGTCTCAACTGCCGGAAGGTCTCGGTAGCTGGTCCGGCCAGCAGTTCCTGCAAATCACCTTCCCCGAGGTCACCGACGAGGTGCTCGCGGAACTCCTGGGTCGGGTCGTCGACACCGCCGCGGTGGAAGGACTAGCCCGCCGGGGGAGCAGGGACGCTCGTCAACTCGTGTTGAAGGGCGTCGAGGCCGCGGTCGCGCCGAAAGGCTTCCGCGTGACCGTGCTCAAGCCGGACATCGGGCTGGCCGTGGAGCGGGTCCGGGTAGCGGAGAGCAAGGACATCTTCTCCGGGGGACAGATCCTTACCGCTGCCATCGTCCTGTACTGCACGATGGCAGCGCTCCGCGCCAACGATCGGGGACAGGCACGGCGCCAGTACTCCGGGGTGCTCTTCCTCGACAACCCGATCGGCCGCGCCTCGGCCCTCTACCTGCTCCGACTCCAGCAAGCGGTGGCCAAGGCGCTCGGCGTTCAGCTGGTGTACACCACGGGACTGTATGACAAGGTCGCTTTGGACGTCTTTCCGCTCGTCATCAGGATGCGCAACGACGCCGACCTCCGGGCACGGCGGCGATACCTCTCGGTGGCGGACCGGTCCGTGGGGCAGCACATCGACTCCCTGCGGGACGGTGCGGGAGGGGACATCACGGTCGTCCGCCACTTCCAGCGCCCGACCGACGAGGCGGTGGCCGGGTGACGCCGGGCATAGAGCGCCTGTCTACAGACCTCCTGGAGAGCCTGTACCGGTGGGCCGAGTCGAGAAGGTGGAACGGTTATCAGGCGAAGCAAGTCCGAGGGCCTGAACTGCTCGAAGCGTTTCGAGCTGTCTACCGGGCAGGCCCAGACAGCGACCCGGAGGAGGAGACGTTGCGTCGATGCCTGGCCACCCTCGCCTCCTCGGGTCGGGTTCGGCTCATGCGAGAGAAGGCGGGCGAGCCACCGGGGGCCCACCTGCTTCCCGTACGTGGGGCACCGGAGCCCAAGGCAAGGCGCCGGGGCCTCTACCACCCCGCCCTCCATGCGCTGATCAAGGAACAGAGAAGGGCCACTCCGCGCCAGGAACTCGCCTATACGGCCGTCAGTAACTGGCTGCACGCACTGCGTGGCCCGGTGCTCAAGGTTCCGCTGCGGGAGCGAGCCCTGGAGATCTTTGGGAGGCGCGAGTACACCGCGGAGTTCCCGGAGCCCGAGAAGTGCCTGGACCACAAAGGGTTCGGTGGTCCACTGTTCGAGAAACGCGCTGACTTCTATGACCTGATCAGAGCTTTTCCCACTGACCCACCTCTCCTCAACGCCCGTTTCTCCGAGTTCAGCCCTGTCGCTCAGAGCACCTCACTGAGCGACGGCGACCTTCTCCTCGTCGTCGAGAACTCGGCCACGTACACCTCCCTCGTACGTCGGCTGCGCGAGCTTGAGCACCACCACCGCATCGGTTGTGTGGCCTGGGGGGTGGGGCGTTCCTTCACGGCGTCGGTGCGCACCATCAGTGACCACCATGGCGCTGATGGGCAGGGCAGAGCGCGGTTCAGGGAGATCCGATACTTCGGTGACCTCGACGTCAGTGGTCTGGAGATCCCACTCAAGGCGCGGGATGCGGCTGCCGACCTAGGGCTGAGGGTGGTTCCCACGCCTGTGCTCTACCGGGACTTGGTCACCATGGGCACTCCCCTTCCGGGCAAGGAGCGCAGCCGCACGCGTGAGGAGGCGGAGACCTTGGCGAACTGGTTGGGCGGAGGCCATCACTTCGAACCTGTCGTGGACGTTCTTATGAAAGGAGAGCGCTGGGCTCAGGAAGGCGTGGGTTTGCGTCATCTGAGCACGACCAGCGACTGGTTGACTGACATGCGATGACGGCGGGGGCCCGAGTGAGCAACGAGACGGCTGCGCCGTGGGTGCGCGCGCCTGGAGCAGGGGCGCGGCCTGGGACGGGGGCCATACCGCCGCGCAACCCGCGCTTCCGGGGACGGCGACGCCAGTTGGACATGCTTGATCAGCGCCTGTCTCAGACTTCTTGGGGGACGACCGTCCTCGTTGGCCCCTTCGGTGTCGGTAAGCGCCACATCGCTGCTGAGTGGGTGCACCGCAATGCCTTGAGATTTGGTTCTGTCTGCTGGGTCAGGGCCGCGGACATCGACTTGGCCCAGGGGCATCCGGCGACGGAGCCAAAGTCCGCCGCAGCCCATGACGGCCGGCCCACTCTGATGGTGATCGACGGCTTACGCCACTGGTCCGACTACGAGCGATGGCACAGTCACTGCGCAACCGGGCACGTACTGATCACGTCCCCTGGATCGGCGGCCGAGTGGGGTGGGTGGGCGGAGGTCGTGCCCGTTCCTCCTTGGAACACACAGGAGGCAATCGACTACCTCCGTACGAACATCGACTCGCTCGGCGCTGAGGACGCCGCGCAGATCGCGGCTGCCTTGGGTAATCTCCCCCTGGCACTCGCCTATGCGGAAGCTTGGCTAAAGCGGGGTTACACGGCCGACGGATTTCTGAATGCGCTGCGCGCCAACCCCCGCGCGGTCCTCGGTGCGGGCGGCCCAGATCGCTACCCCGGGTCCCTTATCGACCGAATCGACGAGGCGCGCGAAACCCTTGCCGCCACGGACCGATGGATAGCCCACCTGCTGAACGGGGCAGCCTTACTCGGCCCCACCCCCCTGCCTGCCCGCTCTATCAGGCCGCGCCCCCTATATCGGCCCGTCGATGACACGTTGAGCACGGAGATCGTCCTCGGCCCTGGCGAGTTGAGCAAGGCGTTTCCCGTCTTGGGCAAGAGTGGTTTGAGTTCCTTCTGTGACGCTCGCCTGCGTGTGAGTCCGGTGTACTGCGCGACCGTACGTGGCCTGCTTTCCCAGGAGGAGATGCGCCAGGCCGCCCGCTCGGCCGATGTCTTGCTGATGGCGTTGGACCCCCGCGGCACTCGGCTGGACCGACGCGTGATGGTGGAGCGATGGAAGCCCGTACTGTCGTCCTTCCTCGCCCGTGACCCGCATGAGGCCACCACCGGCGAGGTTCTGGGCGCGCTGGCTGCGGCTTACGACCATATGACCGACCTCGGGCGCTGGCGAGAGGTTCTGGCGAGGATGGAGACGCTGTACCGGCGCGGGCTGGAACTGTTCACGCAGGACAATGCGGCCGTCCTGGGCGTTGGTGACGTCCTCCAGCGCGCATACACGTCCGCACGCCGCTATGCCGATGCGGTGCAATTGGGGACGGCGCTGCGAGAGTGTCGCCTGTCACTGCATGGGGCCGTGGGGATCGACACGCTGAGGTGCTCCTCCGCCCTGATCATCCCGCTGGGGAGTGGTGGACACATCGCGGACGCGGTGGAACTCGCCCAGGAAACCCTCCTGGCGCAGACCACTCGGCTGGGCGCCGACAATCCAGACACCTTGCTCACCCAGAGTCGTCGTGCTGTTGCCGAGCGCATGGCCGGGCGTTGGCGGGATGCCGTGGCGATTGGCGAAGCTGTCCGCATGGCTCAGCAGCGCGTCTTGGGGCGAGAGCACCCGGACGTTCTCTCCACCGGCTACGAGCTGGCGTGCGCTTATCGGAACTCGGTGGTGCATACCGAGGACGCCCTTCATTTGTTCACCGAGACACTCCATTCGCAAGGCCAGGTGCTCGGTGATGACCACCCTGCTACGGCACGTACGGCCGTGAGCTTGGAACTCATGCATGTCGATGTATACGGGACATTGCGGGACGCCGAGCGTTGCGGGGCCGCGTTGGAGCGGCTTCGGCGTGAGTTCGGGGCGGAGGACAGGGACGTGGACCGGCTTGAGCAGATACGCCAGGCCTGGCGGCTGAGCTGACGAAGAAGCGGTCCGCGAGTAGGGAGGGGCAGGTGCGCTGTCAAGGCGGGGCGTGCGTGCAAGGACCCGGGCCCCCGCCCGCCCCGAACCCCTATCTGGCTGAATCGCGCACTCCGCTACCCCGGCCGTCTCCGTCACACTTGGCCCGTACGACACGCGCGCCACCCCCGCCACCTTTCGCGGTGGCCCGTGATCGGGAGGCTCAGGCATGGTGCCGGATGTGAGGTCGGAAGGGGCCGAGGTCACCGCTTCGCGCGTACGTGATCGGCGGGCGGCCGATCGCGTCGGGTTGTGGGGGGATCTGAGGGCCGCCGTGCCCGATGCCGCCGCCGCGTTGGTGGTGACGGCGGGGGTGTTCGTCTTCCTCTACGTTCGCATGGACTCGGGGGCCTCGTCGACGGTCGCGGTCATGCCGTTCATGGACGATCCCCGCACCTACTGGATGTACCTGCTCAGCCAGGCGTTCGGCTGGTCGGGGCTGTTGTGGGCGTGGGGCACCGTCATGCTCGGGCTGCTGTTGTCAGGGCCCGGGGTGGCGCGGTTGCCGGTCTCCCGGCAGGTGTTGGAGCGGTGGCACCGCACCACGAGCCTGACCACGATGGCCCTCATGGCGGCGCACGCGATCATGTTCGCGGCGGAACTCGTGCGCTACGAGACCAAACTGGGGTGGATCGACCGGCTGTGGGCCGGGTTCGCCGACAGCTTCGTGCCCGGCTGGTACGACTCCGGGACCGGCCGGACGGCCATTCCGATCGGACAGGGCGCCCTCTACCTGGCCGTTCCGCTGGGTCTGCTGTTCTACGTGCGGCACCGCATCGGGCCGAACACCTGGCGGCGACTGCATCGCTTCGTGATCGTGGTGTACGTGCTGAGCGTGTGGCACACGCTGCTGTACGGCACCAACGTCTGGTACGACGAGTGGCCGCGCACCGTGCTGTGGCTGCTGCAACTGCCCATCGCCGCCCTGTTCCTGCTGCGGCTGGTGCGGCCCGCGCGGCGCGCCGAGCGGCTGGGCGTCGCTGAGCGGCGGGCGGCGGGATCGCCCCGGCAGGGTTGGGCGGGGCGGGCCGCGGGTCGGGTCGCCGTCGCGCTGGTCGGCGCCACCGTCGTCGGGGTGATCGCGGTGGTGGTCTCCGGGCACGACGGCGGGCGCGCCCGGCCAGCTGATCCGCCCGCGACGGTGCCCCACGAGCAGGAGGGGACGCCGTAGCCCGCACTGCCGGAGCGAACCCGCACCGCCCGGGCAAGCACGCACCCACGGAGCGAGCCCGGAGCAGCCGGCGCCCCCGGGCGGTGCGGGTCCTGGGCCCGCCGCTACTCCTCCCGGGTCGCCCGCAGGATGAGCCGTTGGGCGTCCTGGTCGTAGGGGCGGCCGTCGAAGTCGCCGAAGACCTCGACGCGGCCGAAGCCCGCCTCCCGTGCCATCCGCCGCAGCTCCACCGCGCTGTAGACGAACCACACCAGCGAGGCCCGGGTGACCCGGTCGCCGCGGACCAGTACCCAGTCGCTGCGCAGCCTGGCCCAGTCGTCGAGGACCGTGTCGGTCTGGACGAGCAGGTCGTCGCCGCGCCGCACCACCTTCGGTGGCGTGACCCGGCCGGCCAGCAACTCCTTGCCCGCCAGGTCCAGGAGCAGGGTGCCGCCGGGGACCAGGCTGTCGTGCATGGTGCGCAGGGCCCGCGCGTTGTCGGCGGGGTCCTCGAAGTAGCCGAACGAGGTGAACATGTTCAGCACCACGTCGAATGCGCCGGGTTGGGCGTACGCGCGTACGTCGGCCTCCACGTACGTGGCCGGCGCCGAGCGCTCGGCCGACAGCGCGCGGGCCCGTTCCAGCATGGCCGGGCTGCGGTCCACGCCGGTCACGGCGTAGCCGCGGCGGGCCAGCGGCACGGTGAACACGCCCGGCCCGCAGCACAGGTCGAGCACGCGTGCCCCGGCGGGCAGGTTCAGCAGCGGTGAGGTGTCCAGGAGGTCCTCGGCCTGGGTGAACCGCTGGTCGGAGAAGAGGAAGTCGTAGAACTCGGTCCAGAAGTCATCGTCCTGGAACCCGCCCGTGTGTGTCATGGGGCTTCGGTGCTCCTTCGGTGTCGCCGGGTTGGTCGGGGGACGTCGCCGTACGGCCGCGCAGCGCGAGCAGCAGCGGGGGGAGCAGCAGGCACTGGGCCGAGGCCAGGAGCCAGAACCAGCCGGTGTCGCCGGCGCGTTCGCCGAGGCCGTACAACTGGCCGCCCAGGACGCCGCTCGCGCAGGCGCCCAGGCCCGCGGCGAGCCGTTGCTGGCCGAAGACGACCGCGTCGGAGCGGTCGCCGCGGCGCAGGGCCTCCAGGTCGTTCTTGAGGAAGAGCACGATGTCGCCGAGGGTGATCAGCGCCCCGCCGGCCAGCAGCGCCGGCCGGGTGCCAACGGCCAGCACGGCCAGGCCCACGGCCAGGCCGGCGAAGCCGACGGCGAGCGCCAGGGCGTACGGCATGCGCCGGATGAGCCCGGAGGCGAGCGGCTGGACGACGATGACCAGCGCGAAACAGAGCAGCAGCACCAGGCTGTAGAACTCGCTCGAAGCCCGTTCGACCGCGTAGACGGCCAGATAGTGCTGGAAGTGGAAGTAGAGGTAGAAGGAGAGGGCGCACGCGGCGAACGGCAGGACGGGCAGGCCGGACAGCAGGCCACGCGGGGTGGCCTCGGTGGCCGGTCGCCGCTCGCCGTCGGGGGCGGGCAGCCGGGCGTGGCCCGCCGTGACCGCGACGAACAGCGCCGTGACGGCCAGGAAGAGCCACCCGGGCGAGGAGAGCACGAACGGCCCGGCGATCAGTGGGCCCACGGCCATGCCCGCGTTCAGCGCCGCGTTGCCCGCCGACAGGTACGCCGGGCGCCGCTCCTCGGCCACGCCGTGCACCAGGTACGCCTTGTTCGCCGGCAGGTAGAGCGCCGCGCCGCAGCAGGTGAGGATGAGCGCCGCGACGGCCAGCGGCGGCCACCGCAGCGCGAGCAGCAGGCCCACGAACCCGGCTGTGCGCACTACCAGCGCGCACAGCATGGTGCGCCGCAGCCCGATGCGCTCCGCGAGCGCCCCGCCCACGATCCCGCCGGAGAACTGCACGAGGGACGCCACGGCCAGCACAAGGCCGACGGCGCCAAGGCCCATGCCCAGCCGTTCGTGCAGGAACACCGACATGAACGGCAGCACCATGAAGCTGCCGAGGGGGATCAGGAAGGAGCTGAGCAGCAGGAAGCGCAGCGGGCCGTTGAGCGCGGCCAGCGCGGCGCGCGGGCCCTCGCGCGGGGGCTCAGCCATCGCCGGGCGGGTTCCCCGCCTGGTCGGGCAGGGGCGTCGTGCGTACGCGCAGGGTGTTGGCGGCGGCCACGGCCCGGTGCGTGGCGAGTTCGGCGGTCTCGGCCTCCGCGTAGACGATGCCCGCGTAGCCCCGGCTGTCCGTGAGGTGCTCGATCCGGTCGCCGGGACGCTTGGTCGGGTACCAGGCCGGCGCGCCCGGCATGTCCGCCAGCCGTTCCACGCCCGTGACCTCGGTGAACACGCCGGGCTCGGCCGGGTAGCCGAGGACGAAGGCGACGGCGGGCCCGCCGGGGAGTTCGGCGTCGAGCAGGCGGGGGCGACGGCCGACGGCCGCCTCGACCATCGCCTCGTACACGTTGGTGCCAAGCGCCCGGCACAGGCCCTCGCCGACCAGGGCGCCCCCGATGCGCGGGTTGACCTCCACCACCTCCGGGCCGTCGGTGGTGAGCACGAACTCCAGGTGGGCGAAGCGGTCGGTGTAGCCGATCGCGGCCAGCACCTGGTCCAGCCACCGTTCGAGGGCGTCCAGCTGCTCGGTGGGGAAGGCGACGGGGAACGCGGTGATCTCCTCGCGGAAGGACGGTTCCGCCGACATCAGCCGGCTGGAGACGCCGAGCAGTCGGGTGTGGCCGGCCCAGGTAAGGGTCTCGGCGCTGTAGACGGGGCCGCTGAAGTACGGTTCGGCGAACAGGCGGCCCATCAACTGACCGTCGGCGGCCCTGTCCAGCGCGGCCTGCCACTCGCTCTCGTCCCGGACCAGGTACACGTTCTGGCTGCCGGTGCCCGCCGTGTCCTTGAGCACGGCCGGCAGCCCCACCTCCTTCAGCAGCGCGGCCCGTAGCGCCCGGTCGCGCGCGGCCTCGCCGGCCTCCACGGCCCGCCCTCGGGTGAGGCCCGCCGCGTGCAGCCGGTTGCGCACGGCGGCCTTGTCGCGGGTCAGCCGCAACGCCGCGGCGTCGAGCCCCGGCAGGCCGAAGCGGGCGGTCAGCTCCGCGCCGACCAGCGTCCAGGTGTCGGTGGAGCTGATCAGGCCGCGCAGCCCGGGGGTGGCGGCCAACTCGGCGGCCACCCGCTCGGTGTCGAACGTGTCGACCTCCATGACGTCGAGCGCGCCGGCGGGTAGCCGGCCCAACTCGTACGCGTAGTACGACGGGTCGCGGGTCAGCAGCCGCAGCCGCTCGCCCAGCGCGTCGGCGGCGCGTACCAGGTGGCCCAGGCCGAAGGTGAGTGATTCCAGGCAGACCACGCTCATGCCGCCCGCTCCTTCCAGTGGGCCGGGCACGCGCCACGGTTCCAGGCCATCGCGGACCAGGGCATGGACATCTGCGCGGGGTCGGCGATCTCCACGGGTCCCAGCGAGGCGACGTCGAGGGCCTCGGCGTGCCGGGCGAAGACGCGCTCGACGTAGCGGTGTCCGGTGTCGGCGGCGATGATCAGGTGCAGCCGGTCCGGGTGGCGGCGGGCGTCGTCCGTGGCGGCCAGGTAGGCGGCGCCGGTGGACAGGCCGGCGAAGACGGCGTGTTCGCGCAGCAGGGCGACGGCGCCGGACAGGGCGTGTCGGAAGTCCATCCAGTGGATGGCGTCGTACAGGTCGTGCCGGACGTTGTCGAAGACGATCGAGGAGCCGATGCCCGCGATGATGGCCTCCGGGTCGTGGTGGTCCTGGCTGCCGAAGGTGACGCTGCCGAACGGCTGCACCCCCACCAGGCGCACCGACGGGTCCGTGCGCCGCAGGTGCGCCACGAGGCCGCCGGTCGAGGCACCCGAGCCGACGCCGCCGACCACGGTCAGCGGCTGGTCGGGGAAGGCCGCCGCGAGGGTGTCGGCGACCTCGCGGTAGCCGAGGTAGTGGATGGCGTCGTGGTACTGGCGCATCCAGTGCACGTCGGGGCGCTCGGCGATGATCTCGCGCACCCGCCGCACCCGCAGTTCCTGGTCGAGCTTGAGGTCGGCCGAGGGCCGCACCTGTTCCACGGTGGCGCCCAGTATTTCCAGTTGGGCGCGGGTGGTGGCGTCCACGGTGGTGGAGGCCACGATGTGGCAGCGCAGGTGGTAGCGGTGGCAGGCCAGCGCGAGGGCGTACGCGTAGATGCCGCTTGAGCTGTCGATGAGCGTCTGTCCCGGGCGCACCGTGCCCTGGTCCAGGAGGTGGCGGACGGCCGCGAGGGCCGAGTAGATCTTCATCGACTCGAAGCGGATGAGGACCGTGTCATCGGTGAGTCGGACGAGGTCGGGGACCTTCAGGGCGTCGGCGATGTGGGGGTGGATCACCCGTAGCCTCCTTGGGCGAATGAGCACTGGTGGCCGAGCGAGTGGAAGAAGGCGGACAGTTCGGACTTCGCTTCGGCGTGGGGACGGTGGGCGAAGAGGTAACCGATCAGGGAGCCGGTGTGGGCGACGAAGACCCCGTCGGCCCCGAAGCGCTCACGGTGGGCCAGCACGCGCTCGAACGTCCGCTTGGGCAGGACCTGTTGGGAGAGCGTGGCGCTGGTGGTCGCCGCCCGGGCGACGGCGGCCGGGTCGGCGGACTCGAATCCCTTGAGCAGGTCGGCCAGGCACCGCTCGTACTCGCTCGCCCGCCGCGCGTAGTGCCGCAGCAGCGGCGCGGTGACGGCGCTGGTGTCCACGGTGCCGGGCTCGGTGACGAACGCGGTGTGGAAGCCGATGTCGGTGCCCAGCGTGCGCACCACCTGGTGGCGGGCGCTGAGGTGGAGCGCGAACTCGTCGAGGAAGACGCTGTCGGCCCGCTCGATCGCCGCCAGCACGCCGGTCACCACGCCTTGGTCGTAGGGCAGGCCGAAGAGGCGGAACAGGCAGCGCAGCGTCGCCACGATGTCGGCGGTGGAGCTGGCCATCCCCACGCCGACGCGCAGTTCGGAGTGGGTGCGCCAGTGGCCGGGCGGCAGGCGCAGGCCGAAGTGGTCCAGGAAGAGACGGACCGCGCGCGCCGCTTTCTCGCCCGGCGGCAGCGCCCCCGGGCGACCGGCGCCCGGCGTGAAGTACGCCCAGGAGTGCCGGTCCACGGGGAACGAGACGAGGGCGATGTCCGGGGCGCCGCCGGCGCGCAGCGGCCCCTGGTACAACTCGCCCAGCGTGCCGTGACAGACGCCGGCGGCGGTGCGGGGGCCGGGAACGGCGCCGGGGCCGGGGACAGTGCCGGCGGCCGACGGGCCGCCCAGGGTGGCGGGGGGCGCCGACGGCGCGGGTCTGGGCGCGGCCGGGTGTGGCTCGGCCGGTGGCTGGCCCGGGCGCGGACTTCCGTGACCATGCACGCGTCCTCCCTCGTCGTCCCGCGCCCCGAGCGCCGACCGGAAGGGAGGGGGCGGTTCGGCGGGCGCGACGCCCGGTCAACCGCCTGTACCGCCGACCCAGTCCTCGAGGTCACCGTGCACAGCACGCGCGACAAGAGCGCGTGCGCAGTTGGCAGGTCTTCGGACTCGTGGAACACCTGCCGGACTTCCGACGGGCACCTACTGACCGCCGCGCACCGAGACCCTGGGGCCGGGCGCGCCGACGGCGTTCGCTCACACTCACCGTTGCGGGACAGTCCCGGACTCACACCGGGTTCCCTCTTGCGCCACGCCACTGGACGTGGCGCGAACCGACTGCGCGTATCAGCGTAGGGGCGCTCGCGCCACTTGCGACAGGGTGTGTTCCAGCCTTGTCCTGATGCGGCTGGGTGATGTGAGGCGAGTGGTGTGCGAGGTACGCGAGGGGGTTGGCCCGTCGGTGCCCTGGTCATCGGCGACCGCGTCGTGGCCGGTCAGCCGCGTCCGCCCGGGCGCGTACGGGACGTTGGCCGTACGCGCCGGGGGCGGGACGTGCCTCCTGGCGCGCGGCGCACGGCCTCGCAGGCGCCCGCCAACTGCGGTATCGCGCCGGGCCCGTGGGCACCCTGGGGCGCTCGGGCCCTGCGGGTCAAGCGGGTCGATTGAGCCGTGACCGAAAGGAAGCGGCCGCTGTGCCCGTGCGGGCACTCGCCGGACGGCCCTCGCGCTCGCGGTGCCCTCGATCCCGTGGCGGCTTCGCTCTCGCGGGAGCCGGCGCCGACCTCGCGGGCGGGCCGCCCGCGCCGCCTGGCGTCACCCCCTTGGCGCCGCGCCGTCCATGATCGATAGTTGCGCGGAACCGGTTGCCCCGCGACCGCCCCGCCACCCCTCGCCCTTCGGAGGCCCACCCATGGAAACGTCCACCCGCACGCGCGTGTCGGCCTACGCCATCGCCACCACGGCCGACCAACTGCTGTTGACGCGCCTCTCCGACGTCTCGCCCGTCTTCGCCCCCGGGCTGTGGCACCTGCCGGGCGGCGGCATCGACCCGGGCGAGCAGCCACAGCAGGCACTGGCGCGGGAGGTGTACGAGGAGACCGGCCTGGAACTGCTGGACGCACACCTGGTGGGCGCCCGGAGCTACGCGGCCGACCGACTCGGCGTGCGCTGGCACCTGGTGGGCCTCTTCTACGTCGTCACCCTGGCACCGGGCCCGTTGCGCGTCACGGAGCGGGACGGGGCGACCGGCGCGGTGCGCTGGCTGCCACGTTCCGGCCTCGCCCCCGCGACCCTGTCCCCGGCCGCGCGCGACGGCCTGGCCCTGCTCGCGACACCGGACGGGCCCGGTGGCCCGACCGGCCCGGCCGACCCGACGCCGGACGGGCACCCCGCGCCTCGGGACGCCTCAGCGCCGCGTCCCTGACCTCCGCCCCACGCCTCACGCCGCGCGTCCGCGCGCACCGCCCGGCCGGCCCGTCACTCAGGCCGCACCCTGGCCGGGCAGGTCGCTGTCGTCGATCCACGAGCCGTGGATGCCGCCCGGAACGCGGTGCGGGAGCTCGACGGTCGCCAGCGGGCGCGCCCCCAGGTCGGCGGCGTCGAGGACCAGGAGGCGCGAGGTGTCGTCGGCGAGGTCGCTGACGAGGGTCAGCAGATAGCCGTCGTCCTCACCGGTGCTCCCGTCGGCCGGTACGAACACCGCCTCGCCCGGCATCTGCCCCGGCCCCAGGCGCGCCAACTCCCGGGCGCCAGCGGCGTGGTCGTACTTGACGACGGCGTACCCGGTCAGCTCCGGCCCGGGGAACGCGACCCCGTACGTGAACCGGTTCGCGCTCCCGGCGAACTCCTCGTTGATCGTCGGGAACTCGCTGACCAACCCGTCCAGCGGCTGTTCCGTGGCGCGCCCGGTGGCCGGATCGAGGACCCAGCGGTGGGCGGTGGCGCCGACGACCGGATCGGGCGCGTGGCCGGGCGCCCCGGTCCACCACTTCCAGGACTGCTCCCACCCGGCGCGGTCGTAGCGCGGCCCCGTCAGGACGACGCGCCCCCGCTCGTCCTCGTACGCGTTGGCCACGTGCAGCAACGCCCCGGGCGCCACCTCGTACCACCGCACCACCGCCGGTCCTGAGCGGGGCATCACGCCGATGCGCGGCGGGTGGTCGTCGCTCCAGCGGTACGGGATGCCCGACGGCTCGGCGGGGTCGAAGACCACGGGGAGGTCGAGCCAGACGACGTGTCGCGCGGTGAGCCCGAAGTCGTGCATCAGGGTCGGACCGGCGCCGGGGACGACCTCGCTGCGCACGATCCGCCCCTGCGCGTCGGCGACGTGGTAGACGAGGTACGGCGGCACCGGGCCGTAGCCGAAGAAGTGCAGTTCGCCGGTGGCCGGGTCGGTCTTGGGGTGCGCGGTCATGGCCGTGGTCAGCGCGCCACCGAAGTCGAAGGCCCCGACCGTGTCGAGCTGGGGCGTGACCTCGTAAGGGAGGTTCGCCTCCTGGAGGGCGAGGATGCGGCCGGCGTGCTCGACCACGTGCGTGGCGGCGCTGCTGACCCGGGGGTCGGGGACGCCGTCCGGGCCCTTCTCGGGGGCGCCTTCGAGGGCGGGGGTGCGCACCCAGCGGTTGCGGTACCACTCCGCGCGCCCGTCGCGCAGCCGCAGCCCGTGGAGCATGCCACTGCCCCGGAACCAGTGTGTGGGCGTGTGGCCGGGCTTGGGGTTGTGACCGTTGCGGAAGTACCGGCCGTTCAGCTCGGGCGGCAGGGTGCCGTGCACGGTGAGGCCGTGCGCGGTGACCTCGTCGACCAACGGCGTGTAGTGCCCGCTGACGTACGGCCTGGGTGGTGTGGGGGTGGCTGGGGTGAACATGACGGTTCCCCTTCGCTGTGAGTGTGTGATTGATAAGTCACTGATGGAGGTGTGGTTGAGTGCTGGCAGTGGCGTGAGGCGGCGTTAAGTGCTCACCGGATCCGTGTGGTGCGGGGGTGGTCGTTCGCCGTGCTACGAGTCGGGCGGTCGGCTCTGCTCGCGGGTGTTGGCTGTGGCGAAGTGTGGCTAAATCGCCTGCGAAACTGCGGTGTTGAGTTCGTCCGCCGGGTGTGCTTCTGGTGGCGTGCCGTCTTGCGTAGGTGAGGGAGGTGCGGCGGTTGTCGACCTCCGTCGGCTCGGCCGTCCGTCACGAAGAGTGCGTGACGGGCCGGTCGAGATTATGAGAGTAATAAACCACTCACACTTTGCGTGGTCAAGCGTCATCTGCTGATCGGCGGGCGGAATGCGCGATCCGCCGTTGTGGGTTGGGGCTGACATGACTGTGGGACTCGCACTCAACGCGGCGGACGCCGCCAACCAGATCGACGCCACCGTGGAACTCGCCAGGGAGGCCGCCGCCGCGGGGCTGCGGTCGGCCTGGTTCGGCCAGACCTTCGGCGCCGACTCACCCCAACTGGCCGCCATCGTCGGGCGCGAGGTGCCGGAGTTGCAGGTCGGCACCTCGGCGATCCCCGTCTTCGGGCGACACCCGCTGCCGGTCGCGAGCCAGGCCCTCACGGCCCAGGCCGCCACCCACGGCCGCTACCACCTCGGGCTCGCGCTCGGCACCAAGCTGTTGGCCGAGGGCGGTTTCGGCATCCCCTTCGAGCGGCCGGTGGCCCGGCTGCGGGAGTTCCTGACTGCCATCCGCCCCCTGTTGGAGACCGGTAGCGCGGAGTTCCGCGGCGAGTTGCTCTCGGTCAGCAGCCCGATCCCGTCGCGGGTCGCGGGCGCCGAGAACGGCGTGCCGCTGCTGGTCGCGGCCATGGGCCCGCAGGCGCTGCGGGTCAGCGGCGAACTGGCGGACGGCATCCTGCCGTTCCTGGCCGGCCCGCGCGCGCTGGCCGAGCACATCGTTCCGGCCGTGACCAGGGCGGCGGAGGCGGCCGGCCGCCCGGCGCCACGGATCGTGGCGATCGCGCACGGCGTGGTCACCGACGACGTCGACGGCGTGCGTGAGACGGTCGCCGAGCAACTCGCCTTCTACGAGCAGATCCCGTCCTACGCGCGGGTGATCGAACTGTCCGGCGCGCGGCGCGCCGTGGACGTGTCGGTGATCGGCGACGAGTCGGCGCTCGCCGCCGAGGTGCGCCGCTACCGGGACGCGGGCGCGACGGAGGTGGTGTTCTCCGGTACGGAACTCGCGGGCCCGGCCAGCCGCCGCCGCACCTGGGCGGTGCTCGGGGAACTCGCGGGCTGACGGTCCCCGTACGGCTGTTTCGTCTGCTTCGCCGGGTTACCGCGCCCGCCTAAGCCCGTTGCGCCAGCCACCACGCGTCGTAGGCCCGGCTGCACCCGAGCCGGTCGTCGTAGGCGGCGGTGAGGTGGTGCAGGATCTCGTCGAGGTGCTGGTGGGCGATGCTGTGCCGCCGGTAGAGCAGGCGCAGCTCCAGGCGGAGCGGGTCGCCGGCGAGCGCGCGGATGGCGATGGTGCCGGGGTGGTCGGTGCTGGTGCTGAACGCCGGCGCGACGGCCCCCTGGTCGGTGATCAGCTCCAGGACGGTGAACAGGCTGACCGTGCTGTGCCGTTGGTCGAGCGAGACGGCCGCCTCGTGGCACACCCGCCGCAGGTAGCTGGTCCACATGGTGTGGCCGGGCGGCTCGTCGACCCAGGGGTGGCCGGCGAGCCGCTCCAGCGGCACCGGCCCGTCGCCTTCGGCGAGCGGGTGGTCGTGGGCGAGGGCGATGAAGACGGGCTCGCTGGCGTGCACCGTCACACCGGCCACGGGCTCGGGCACGGTGAGTTGTCCGGTCGGCGGTACGTAGACCAGGGCCAGGTCGCACGCCCCGACCGCCAGCCCGTCCACGGCGGTCTGGGCGTTGAGGTCCTCGCGGAGTTGGACCTCGGGGCACCACGGCAGGCCGCGCAGCCGGCGAGCGAGCGCGACGTGGGGGTAGCCGCAGTGGCCGCCGATGGTGAGCGGTTCCCGCGCCCCGCGCCGCGCGCCCCACGCCTGGGCCCGCTCGCGGATGCCGCTCATGCCCCGCAGCACGCTGTGCGCCTCGGCGAGCACGTCCGCGCCGAACGGGGTGGGCACCGACCCGTGCTTGCTCCGTACGAACAGCGTGTCGCCCACGCACCGCTCGATCCGCTGGAGCAGCTTGGACAGCGCCGGTTGGGACATGCCGAGCTGACGCGCGGCCAGGGTGAGGCTGCCGGTGTCGCTGATGGCGGCGATGACGCGCAAGTGCCGGACTTCCAGTTCCACGCGAACCTCCCGTGCGACCGCGGCCCGTCTGCCAGGCCCCGGCCCGTGGCCGACGTGGGGCCGGTCAGCCACTGTGCGCGACCGGGGGCCGCGCGGGGTAATCCCATGTCGCCATCAGGAATGCCTATACATCCCGTCGGCCGCCGTGACGCGACCCGCGGCGGCCGAGCTCGAACCCCCATCGCACTGTGCGCGGACCACGGCCTGCTCGGCGACGCGCGCTGCCACCGCCACGCGGGCCCGCCCCGACAGGTGGACGACGGAAGCCAGGGCGCGACGAAAGCCGGTGGACGACGAAAGCCGGGGCACGGACCGCGTGTGCGGTCGCGTGCCCCGGCGGGGGGATTGGGCCCTGCGCGCTTTTCAGGCGTGGCGCGAGGCGGTGGACGAGGAGTAGGACTCGCTGGGGGAGGAGCCCTCGGTGGTGCGGTCGCTGAGATCGCCGAGTGCCTCGGACTGGCTCAGCGCCTTGCCCCAATCGATGCCTGGCAGATCGCTGTGGACCAACGGAGCGCCCACAGCCGTGGCCGCACCCGCGACCACAGATGCCACGGTGAACAGATCGAGCATCTTCATGTCCGGACCAACGGTCGACGGCACGGCAAGGTCACGCCCATTTAGCACCCGATAGGACTGGTTTACCCACGTCGACATGTCCTCTTCGGCCGCTGTGTCCCACCCGTCCCACTCGCCCCAGCCTGTCGGTGGGCGGCCTGCGGCGCGGCGTACGACGCGCGGCGGGCACCCGGCCGGGGGAAGGTCGGGTGGCGGGCCCGGCCGGGTGTTTGGCCGGGGCCCGGTCGCGGTACTCGGCGCCCGTGTTGTCCTCTCCGTGTCACTCGCCCGTACGCCGCCCGTGCCCCCGACCCCGGTCGCGTGCCGCGCCCGCCCTCGCGGGTCCCTGCCTGTCGGGTGGTGGGCCGCGATGACGGGCGCGCCCGGGGGCGACGGCGAGGGGCGCGCCTCGCGCGGTGGGGCGCCGGCGACACCGCGCGCGGCAGCGTCCGCCGCCCCGACGGCCGACCGGTGCGGACCGCTCGGCGCGGGCACGTCGGATGAGGCGGTTGCCGCATCCGCCACCCCGCCCTCACCCGTGCGAGAGGCGTCCTCGCCCGGGCGGGAGGCGCGGCCGACGCGTGTCGTGGTCGTCCCGGAGGGGCCGCTGCTCGTTGACGGGCCGGTCGAGGTGGAGCTGGGTGACGGCCGTGTCGTGCGCTCGGACCGCCCGCAGGTGGCGCTGTGTGTCTGCCGGCGCAGCCGGTCCTACCCCTGGTGCGACACCAGCCACCGCCGGCGCGGCCCACACCGGCGGGCCACGCCCGAAGACTGACCGCCGGGCACGGACCCCACCGGAGCCGGAGCCGCCGCACCACCCTCGGCCTCGCGACGTGCGGACCGCCGCCCGCGCGACGCGGGGCGGCGGTCCGCCGGCCGGTGGCCCGTCAGCGCGCCCCGGAGGGCGTGAGGGGCCAGCGGAGTGAGGAGGCGCCGGCCTGCCAGCGGTCGCGTATCCACGCAGAGAACCGGCCGTCCACGAAGTTCGCCGCCTGGATGCCGAAGACGACCTCGCCGCGCAGTTCGGGCTCCTCGTCGAGCAGCCCGCCGATCACCTCGCGGCGCATGAGCTGCTCGTGCACGGCGTCGGCCTCGACGTGCTCGCTGTAGAAGGTGCGGCACGCCTGCGGGGCGCCCAGCCGGTCGAGCACCTGGAGCATCCGGCGCGCGCCGGGCGACGAGGCGATCTCGCCCGCCGCGAAGTGCCCGACCAGCGCGGCCCGGTGGGTGCGGTGCAGGCCGAAGTAGGACATCAGGTTGACCACGGCGAGCGTGCTGCCGGGCACGGCCTCCACGTACCCGCCGTACCGGGCGTCGAGACCGGCCGCCGCCAGCAGGTCGGCGAAGAGCCGGGAGTGCACGCGCTCGGCCCGGCCCGCGCCGAACTCGTCGTACTCGACCGCCACCAGCGCCGCCTTGGCCCGCCCCGTCAGCCGGGGGATCACCCACGCCTGCGGGTCGGACTCCTTGAGCTGGTAGATGGAGCGGTGCGCGAACAGCTCCCGCACCTGCTCCCAGGTGCCCTCGCGGCGCAGTTGGTGCGAGAGGCCCGAGCCGTCCACCGGCTCGACGAGCAGCGCCTCCAACTCCGCGTCGAGGTCCGTGCCGCCCGCCACCCCGTCCCGTACCCGGTCCAGGAAGACGCGCTCCAGCGCCCCGCGCAACCGCAACAGGTCCACCTGCCACTCCCAGTCCGGGTCCACGCCCGCGAAGCCCTGGTAGTGCAGCTCGTAGCAGGTGTGCAGCGCGAGCTGGAGGTCGTCGCCGAGCGGGTCGGCGCGGGAGACCACGCCGAGCGCCGCCGCCACCTGCCCCTGGCACCCCTGGTCCACGGGGCCGCGCAGCACCGTCGTCACCAGCTCGGACAGGGCGCCACGGGCCGCTGGCAGCGGGGCCGCCCGCGGCGTCGGGGTCGGGGGAGGCGTGGCGAGTTTGACGGGGATCATGGGCGTCCTCCAGGAGTGGCCAGGTTCGTTCCGAGTGCCCCGGTGCGCCCGGTCCACGCGTACGGGTCGCCCTGACCAGCCCGGGGCCCGCGCGTCGGCGCTCCGGGCGCGCCCGGGCCGTACCTGTCCCCGATCGCCGTGCGTGCCGCGACAGTGTGGGGACGGCGGGCAATGCTGGGGCGGTGAACGGTAGCGAGGAGGCCGGATGCGGGACGTGGGAGGCGACGGACGTGCCGACGGTGGGCGTGGAGGAGGAGTACTTCGTGGTGCACCCGGAGACCCGGGCCGTCGAGCCGGCCGGGCCGCGCGTGCTCGCCCGGGCCGCGGCGGATCTCGGCGACGCGGTCTCGGGTGAGTTCACCGCGTACCAGATCGAGGTGAAGACCGAGCCGTGCACGACGTCGGCCGAGGTGCACCGGGAGCTGACGCGGCTGCGGGCCGCCGTGGGGCGCGCCGCGGCGGCAGAGGGGCTGCGCGTGTGCCCGTCGGGCACGCCGGTGCTCGGCGGCGCGGACCCGGTCGTCGTCGGTGACCACCCGCGCTACCAGACCAGCGTGGACCTGTTCCGGTCGATGATGGACGACTACGCCATCAACGCGCTGCACGTCCACGTCCACCTGCCCGACCGCGAACTGGCCGCGCTGGTCGGCAACCACCTGCGGCCCTGGCTGCCGCTGCTGGTCGAGATGAGCGCGAACTCCCCCTTCCACGGCGGCCGGGACAGCGGTTACGCGAGTTGGCGTTCGGTGATCCGGGTCCGCTTCCCCTGCCTGGGGCCGCCGCCGTACGTCGACTCCTTCGCGCACTACGAGCACACCGCGCGGGCCATGGCCACGGCCGGCGCCATGCCCTTCGGCGAGCTGCCGTTCTGGGACGTGCGCCCGCACCCGACGCTGCCGACCCTGGAGGTGCGCTGCATGGACGTGCCGGCCGACCCCGCCGACTCCGCGGCCCTGGCCGCGATCGTGCGGGCGCTGGTGGTCACGGCGGCGGCGCGGGTGCGCGCCGGCGACCCGGGCCCGCGCGCGGGCGGGGAGCTGCTGCGCTCGGCCTACTGGTACGCGACCCGCGACGGCTGGCCCGGGCTCGGCACGGACGCCGTCACCGGCGACGTGCTGCCCGCACCCGAGCGCGGCCGGCGGCTGCTCGCGCACGTCGGCCCGGCCCTGGACGCGCACGGCGACCGGCAGGTGGTCGCGGACTTCCTGGACCGGCTGGGGCGCCACGGCTCCGGGGCCCACCGGCAGCGGGCCGCGGCCCGTCGGCCGGGCGGCCTGACCGCCGTGGTGGACGACCTGATGCCGGCGGCCCCCGGGGACGGGCGTTGACCGGGACACCGCGTTCGGCGCCAGGTTCACCGAGACGGTCGTACTGACCGGGCGTCTTCTGGGTACCCGTGTGAGCCTGCTAGGGGCGGTGCCCACCGGGGATCGGGCGGGACGACAGCGACCCACTTGGCGGCACTGGAGGAGTCGTATGGAGAACACACCGACCGTGCACAGCCCCGCTCCCACCGCCCCCGTGGCGGCCGGCGGCCCGGGTGACCTGCGACGGGACGGCTACGCCCGCTACCGCCCGGAGGACCTGGGCCTGTCACTGGCCGCGCACGCCGGGGACCTGGCACGGCTCACCGCGGCATACACGGACCTGCCGGCCGACCCGTACGCCCCGACGACGCACCGCTACCGTCGGTACTCGCACGCCGTCTACCTGCCCTGGACGCGGCAGCTCTCGTTCGCCCCCGGTGCCCCGGACGCCACGTACGGCACGGTTACCGAGTACTGGCAGGACGGCCACAACCCGGAGTACCCGGACCTGCGGCGCCGGCTGCCCGACATCCCCGCCGACCTCCAGGCCAACGCGCTGCTGCTGCACCTCATCCACGCCGACCTCGCGCAGGTCGACTGGGTGGCGGACCTGCGCCGGGTGCCGCTGTACGTCGGCGTGCACCTGATCAAGCTGGCGGTCACGGACCGGAGCCAGGTCGCCGTCTCGTCCCCCGACTGCCTGCACCAGGACGGCGGCTCCCGGGCCACGTTCACCTTCGCCCACCTGGTCAGCTGCGCCAACGTGGCCGGCGGCGAGAACGTCATCGCCCGCCCCGAGTGCGCCGGCAAACGCCCCGAAGAGGTGCCGCCCGAGGCCCTGCACGAGCGTTTCACGCTGCGCGAACCGCTGGACGGCTACGCCGTGCACGACCACCGGGTCAGCCACTATGTCGCCCCCGTACGGCTCGGCGCCGACTCGGGCCACGGCGATCGCCGCATCCTCATCATCGGCCTGGCCCCCTACGCGCCACGGCTGTGAGCCCCCGGCGTACCCCGATCAGTGACAGCACCGGCCACGCGGGCGGTGCACGACCCAAGGAACGGCAGGTGGGCACGGTGTTGGTGAAGGCATGGGGCGTGTACGGGCCGCAGGGGGACTCGCTGCTCCTGCAAGAGGCGCTGCACCGGGCGTCCGTGCCCAGCGGCGCGCACGCGTTGGACGTGTGCACCGGCACCGGGCTGATCGCGCTGACGGCGGCCAGACTGGGCGCGCTGCGCGTACGCGCCGTGGACACCTGCTACCGCGCCGTACTGACGGCCCGCTGCAACGCGTGGCTGAACAGGCTGCCCGTCCACGTCGAGCACGGCGACTTCCGCTCCTGCCTGACGCACCGCCAGCGCTACGACGTGATCACGGCCAACCCGCCGTACGTCCCCTGCCCGGCGGACGCCGACCACGAGCGGGGGCAGGCCCGGGCCTGGAACGCGGGCCTGGACGGCCGGCGCTACCTGGACCAACTCTGCGCCATGGCACCGCACCTGCTGACCGCGGAGGGCATGCTGCTCATCGTCCACTCCGCGCTGTGCGGGCCCGAGCGGACCCTCGACCTGCTCGGCCAGGCCGGTCTCAAGGCGTCCGTCGTGGCCCGCCGCCAGCAGCCCTTCGGCCCGGTGCTGCGTTCCCGCGCCGAGTGGCTGACCGAGCGCGGGCTGATCGAGCGGGGCCAGCGGGAGGAGGAGTTGGTGGTCATCCGCGCCGACCGGGTGCCACCCGCCCCCTGCCCCCACCCCCACCGGGGGCGCACGGGAGCATTTGGGAGCGCCCTGAACCCCGGCGGGCTCCGACCGGCCGCCTAGGCTGTTCGATATGAGCCTGCCAGCCGACCCGCCAACGACACCCCCCGCTGCCCCAACGGCAGCACCTCCCGTCGCCCCCGCGACAGCGCCCCCGCCGCTCCCGCGACAGCGCCCCCTGCCGCTATGCATCTCGATCTCAGCGGGCGCACCGCGCTGGTCACCGGCGCGGCCAGCGGCATCGGCCGCGCCTGTGCGCTGCGGCTGGCTGCGGCCGGCGCACGGGTCCGCGCGGTGGACCGGGACGCCGACGGCCTCGCCGCCCTGCACGCCGCGGCCACCGGGGCCGGAACCGGAGCCGAGGCCGCAGCCGCGACCGGGGGCGTCGTCGGGATCGGGGTCGGGGCCGGGCCGTTGGCCGGTGAGGTCGAGCCCTACCCACTCGACCTCACCGACCTCGACGCGGCCGAGCGGGCGGCCGACGGCGTCGACGTGCTGGTCAACAACGCCGGCATGCAACTCGTGCGTCCCCTGCACGAGTTCCCGCCCGAGGACTTCGCGACCATGCTGACGGTCATGCTGACCGCCCCGTTCCGGCTGATCAGGGGCGCCCTGCCGCACATGTACGCCCAGGGCTGGGGCCGTGTCGTCAACATCTCCTCCGTGCACGGCCTGCGGGCCTCCGCCTACAAGTCCGCCTACGTGGCGGCCAAGCACGGCCTGGAGGGCCTGTCGAAGGTCACCGCCCTCGAAGGCGCGCCGCACGGCGTCACCTCCAACTGCGTCAACCCCGGCTACGTGCGCACCCCGCTGGTGGAGCGTCAGGTCGCCGACCAGGCCGCGACGCACGACATCCCGGCCGACCGGGTGGTGACCGACGTGCTGCTCACGCGCCCCGCCGTCAAGCGCATGGTGGAGCCCGCCGAGGTCGCCGAGGCCGTGGCGTACCTGTGCGCCCCGCAGTCCTCGATGATCACCGGCAGCTCGCTCTCGCTCGACGGCGGCTGGACGGCGAGCTGACGGCCGGCCAGCGACCCGCGCGCCGGGCGTGGTCGTCCGCGCGCGGACGGGGCGCCGGGCCCCCGCGTGGGCCGGCGGCTACGTCTCGGCGCCCCGCGGCTCCGCTTCCGGCGGTACGGTCTCCTGCGGTTCGGCGGGTGGCTCGGGGAGCCCGAGGATGCGCCGGGCGCTGAGCACCATCGTGGTGCGCAGCGCGAGTTCCTCCGGCTTCGTGTGCTCGCGGCTGAAGAGCATGTAGCAGTTGCGCTCGACCATCCAGTGCGCCGCCACGGCCAGCGCCCGCGCGTCCCCGCCCGGTTTGACCAGCCCTCGGGCGCGGTCCCGTTCCAGCATGGCGGCCAGCTCGTCGGCGCCCGCCTCCAGCACGTCCCGCCACGCTATGCGCGCCTCCAGGTCCCGCCCCACGTAGTCGATCGCGGCACAGAACAGGGAGCCGTGCTCCACCCAGGTGTCGAGAACGTTGTTGATCAGCCCTTCGAGCGAGGCCTCCAACGTGATGTCCTCGTTGCCCGCGGCGGCCGCCGCGGTCGACAGCATGCTGCCCATGACGCGCTGCACGGCGGCGTCGATGATGGCCTGCTTGCTGTCGAAGTAGAAGTACACCGAGGGGCGGGACAGGCCCGCGCCCTTGGCGATCTCCTCGATGGTGATCTTCCTCGCCGGTCGGTCGCGCAAGAGGCGGACGACGCTGTCGAGGATGGCTGCCTCCCTGCGGTCCCCCCGGCTCAGGCGGGGGCGCCTGCGCCCCCGGACCCCGGCCGGGGGAGGCAGCGTTCTGTGCGCTGCTTCGTCCCCGTTGTCGTCCATGCGGCTCACCGTAGCTGTTCGAATGGCGCGTAACGCAGTTTCGACAAAACTCAACACGGCGTTGAGTTTTGCCCCACTGGCATGTGATGCTCGTAGGCAGAGGCGGTGGTGTCGGGGGAAGCACGCAAACGGGGGGCTCGCCGCCGCCTCTTCCAACTCGCGCTGCCCCGAGACCGTTTGGTCTCGGGAAGGCGCCCCGGGCGGAGTCGACGCGACGCGTCGGTGACTTTGGCGAACGGGGGGTCGGCGGGGGATTCTCCCGCGTCGACACGGCCGTTGAGTCACCCGACGGCCATCGCCGAGACAACGCGCCGGAGTGTCGGCGCGAGTTGGCCGCGCTGGTGGCTGGAGCGGTACGGGGGAGGCGCCGACGGGGGTCGGCCCTTCACGCTCCGGCCACATGGCGTCGGGTTCGGACGACGGGACCGCGGAGCCGGTCGCGCGCGGCGTCGGGGGACGCGAGCGCGGCGGCCACTCCGGTGCCGCGCGGGGCTCGTGCCCCGGCTCCCCGGTCCCGTCCCTTCCCGTTGCCTACGTCACTACCTGCGCCGATACCTGTGTCGGTGCGCGAACCGAACCCGAGCTTGTCCCTAGAATCGCCCGATGCACATATCCAGCGAGCACGCCAGCGGGGTGGACCGGTGAACAGCCACGACGTCACCGACGAACAGTGGGAGGGGCTCGCCGAAGTCGTCCCGCTGCGAAGCAACAACGCCTGGCCGTCCTGGCCGCACCACCGGGCCCTGCCCGAGGACGAGGCCGAGCAGGACCAGCGCCAGTTCGTCGTCATCCGCGTACAGACCTTCGCCGACGCGCGCGAGGTCGCCGAGTACCTGATGGCCCAGATCCCCGTCCTCCTCGACCTCACCAGCGCCGAGGTCGACGTGGCCAAGCGCATCCTCGACTTCTCCAGCGGAGTCGTCTTCGGCCTCGGCAGCGGCATGCACCGGGTCGACACCAACGTGTTCCTGCTCGCCCCCCTCGGCACCGAAGTGGACGAACCCGAACTGCGCCCCTCGTTCACAACCGTTACGGGCGCTTCCGTCCCCCGATCGTAGGAAAGCGACGACGAGCAAACGGTTCGGCGAAACGCGGCGGCGATACCTTCCGCGCCATGAACGCATCAGGCCAGCGGCCCGCCGTATCCGAACTGAGGCTCTCGGCCTACAAGACGCACCGGCGCGCGGTCTTCCCGCTGGGTCCGGTGACGCTGTTCACCGGACCCAGCGGCAGCGGCAAGACCAGCGCCCTGGAGGCGTACGCGGCCCTGGCCCGACTCGCGGCCGGCGAACCACTGGCCGACGTCTTCCCCGACCCCGCCGGCTGCGTACCGCACCAGGCCCGCCCCGACACGCAGGGGCGACGCGGCTTCCGCATCGGCTGCACCGTCGACGGGCCGGTCGGCCCCGTCCACCTCGACATCGCCGTCCAGGCCGAGCCCGAACTGCGGATCGTCGGCGAGCGCATGACCGGCGCCGGCGAGGTCCTCTTGGAGACGGCGCTGCGCGACCCGGGCCGCCGCACCGTGCAGGCGGCCTGGTACACCGCCGGAGCCGTGCCCGTCACCCGCGCCCCGCTCCCCGACGACCGACTGGCCACCGCGCTGCTGCCACTGCGCATCGCCGGCAAGACCGCGGGGCAGCGGCTCGCCCTCGCCGCGGCCGAACAGGTCGTCGTCGCGCTGCGCTCCGTCTTCCCCTGCGACCCGCGCCCCGAGGCCATGCGCGGCCCCGCCATGCGTTCCGACGGCCACCTGCGCAGCGCCTGCGACAACCTCGCCGCCGTCCTCTACCGCACCCGCAAGGAGTGCGGCACCCGGCACGCGGCCCTGGTCGCGGCCGTACGAGACGGCTGCGCCGGACCGGCCGTCACGGAGCTGACCGTCGAGGGCGCGGCCGGGCGCGACCACGCCCCGGACGTCCCCGCATCGGTGACCGTCGGCGGCACCCGACGCGGCGGCACCGCGCTCCGCGCCCCCGCCGACGAGCAGGCCCAGGTGGCGCGGCACCGCGCCACCACCCCGGCCCAACGCGGCCCGACCGGCGCGGTCAGCGCGCCACGCGGGCGCTCCGGCGCCGGGGTGCGCGCCGTGCTGGGCCTCGGCGAGTTCGGGCAGATGCCCGTGGACCGGCTCGGCGACGGCGAACTGCGCTACCTGGGCCTCGCGCTCGTGCTGCTCACCGGTCCCGGGGTGCTGGACGTGGACCCGGTGGCCGACGTGCTGCCCGCCCGCCAGACCCTGACGGTCCTCGCCGACGGCTTCGACCGGTGCCTGGACCGACGCCAGGCCCGTCTGCTGCTCGAACTGGCCGGCCGCATGTGCGAACGCGGCCACATCCGGCTGGTGGGCACCGTGCGCGAGGTGCCCGTCGCGCCGCCGCCGCGCGAGAGCGACGGCCATCCCGGGGGCCAGGCCGAGGACCACCGCCGCGACGGCCCCGCCGCGCCGCGCGCGGCGGCCCGTGCCGGCGCGGGGGCCGACGACCGGGCGGGGGCGGCCGGCGCCCCGGGGCGGCCCGGCACCGAGGAGGGCGACTTCGGGGTGCCCGGGCTGACGGTGGTAGACCTGGGGCGTGACCAAGGCACCCGAACCCGCCCCTGACCTGCCCGCCCTTCAGCGGCGGCTCGCCGACTTCGCGGCCGCGCGCGACTGGCAGCGTTTCCACACGCCGAAGAACCTGGCCTCGGCGCTGAGCGTCGAAGCGGCCGAACTCGTGGAGATCTTCCAGTGGCTGACGCCGGAACAGTCGGCCGCCGTGATGGCCGACCCCACGACGTCGGCGCGCGTCGAGGACGAGGTGGCCGACGTGCTCGCCTACCTCCTGCAGTTCTGCCTGGCGCTGGACATCGACCCGCTGCGGGCCCTCTCCGCCAAGATCGACCGCAACGAACTACGCTTCCCGGCCCGGCGAGCGGCGCCGCCCACCAACATAGACCATCACTCTCTGTAGTGAGAAAGTTATCCACAGCGTAACTGTTGTCCACAGATTCCTGAATTCCCCTAGCTTTCCCGCCTGTTATTCATCACTCTGGGTAGCGAACAGATAACCCACACGGCACGGGCGAAGAGGGGCATGGGACATGGAGGCGATGCGGCTCATCGAGGCCACCCGACTGGCGTTGACACGGGCTGACGCCGTGCAGGACGTCGTCGTCGAGGCATGGCAGGCACAGGCGCTCGCCGAAGTCATCGGAAGCTACTTCGCGGGCAGCGCCTCACCCACGGCGCGCTGGGAAGCGCAGGGCCTCAGCGAGGCGGGCGGCCGGGCGTGCGGCGCACTGGGGCGCCCCGCTCTCAACCACCCCACACTGCGCACCGGGGCGATACGCGCCGTGCAGTTGACGGAAGTGCGCGACCCCCGGCGCGTACTCCTCGCGCTGGGGGTGTTGCTCGGCGACGTCGGCATAGCCCTGGTGGAGGTGGCCTGCGTGGCGGAAGAGGGGCTGTACTGGCAGTGCGTGGAGGCCGTGGACGCCGCGGACGAGTCCAGAGACCGCGTCTTCGGCATGCTCCGGGAACTCACGGCGTACCGGGAAGGCGGCGCCGCCTGACCAGCGACCCCCACCCCACCCACGCTCGCGCCCCTCGACGCCTCCTCTCCGCGCCCCCACCACCGCGCCCACCGGGCCGGTGAGCCGCCCGGCGCCCGCCGCCCGGCGGCTCCGGCCACCGGTGGCGGACCACCACCGAACCAGACGAGCGACCAACCCGGACGAGCGACCGACGCCGCCCCGACACGGCGGACGCCGACCCCACTCCCGGCGCCCACCACCCGCGACCCCGTGCACCCGACGCCGCGACCGCGTGAGACAGCCCCGCGCGACCACGGGCCCGCGAGTCGCGGGGGCTGACACGGGCCGGGGGCACGTCGGTGCCATGCCCCGAAGCAGGCAGGATGGAGTCCATGGATCTACGCATCTTCACCGAGCCCCAGCAGGGGGCCAGCTACGACACCCTTCTCACCGTTGCCAAGGCCACCGAGGACCTGGGCTTCGACGCCTTCTTCCGCTCCGACCACTACCTGCGCATGGGCAGCGTCGACGGCCTGCCGGGCCCCACCGACGCCTGGATCACCCTGGCCGGTCTCGCCCGCGAGACCAGCCGCATCCGCCTCGGCACCCTGATGACCGCGGGCACCTTCCGACTCCCCGGCGTGCTGGCCATCCAGGTGGCACAGGTCGACCAGATGTCCGGCGGACGAATCGAGCTCGGCCTCGGCTCCGGATGGTTCGAGGAGGAACACCGCGCCTACGGCATCCCCTTCCCCAAGGAGAAGTTCGCGCGCCTTGAGGAACAACTGGAGATCGTCACCGGCCTGTGGAACACGCCGCTGGGCCAGACGTACACCCACAACGGAACGCACTACCAGCTCACCGACTCACCCGCCCTCCCCAAGCCCACCCAGTCGAAGGTGCCGGTCCTCATCGGCGGCCACGGGGCGGTGCGCACCCCGCGCCTGGCCGCGCGGTACGCCGACGAGTTCAACATCCCCTTCGCCTCCGTCGAGGACAGCGACCGGCAGTTCGGCCGCGTGCGAGCGGCGGCCGAGGCGGCCGGCCGCAAGGCCGACGACCTGGTGTACTCCAACGCCCTGGTGGCCTGCGTCGGCAAGGACGACAGCGAGGTGGCCCGGCGCGCCGCGGCCATCGGCCGGGACGTGACCGAACTCAAGGCGAACGGCCTGGCCGGCTCACCGGCCGAGGTGGTGGACAAGATCGGCCAGTACGCGGCGATCGGCGCCTCCCGGATCTACTTCCAGATCCTCGACCTCGACGACCTCGACCACCTGGAGCTGATCTCCTCCCAGGTGCAGTCGCAACTCGGCTGAGGAACGAGCCATGACATCCGCCGCCGAGCCGCCCCCCGAAGGGACACCGCCCCCCCTGGCCCCCGGCCCCGCCCGAGGGCCCCGCCCTTCCGTTGGCCGAGGCGCTGGCACACGGGACCGTCGTGCTCGACGGCGGGCTCTCCAACCAGTTGGAGGCACAGGGCTGCGACCTGTCGGACGACCTGTGGTCGGCGCGGCTCCTCGCGGACGACCCGGCGCAGATCGAGGCCGCGCACGCGGCGTACGTCAGGGCCGGGGCCCAGGTCCTGATCACCTCCAGCTACCAGGCCAGCTACGAGGGGTTCGCCCGCCGAGACCTGGGCCGGCGCCAGGTGGACGAACTGCTGCGGCGCAGCGTCCACCTGGCCCGCCGGGCGGCGGCCCAGCACGAGGCGGCGGGACGGGCGGATCAGGCAACGGGGGAGGCGCCCGGCGGGGGCGGTGGCATAGGCGCGGGGGGCGCCCCCGTGGGCCGCGAACCCGAGCGGCCGGGCGAGCGGCGGGCAGCGCCCGGCGAGTCCGCCGCCGCAGGGAACGGCACGGTGTGGGTGGCGGGCTCCGTCGGCCCGTACGGGGCGATGCTCGCCGACGGCAGCGAGTACCGGGGCGGGTACGGGCTGAGCGTGCGAGAACTCGTGGACTACCACCGCCCGCGCATCACGGCGTTGGCCGCGGCGCGACCGGACGTGCTGGCGCTGGAGACGGTGCCGGACATCGACGAGGCGGAGGCGATGCTCTGGGCAGCCGAGGACTGTGGAGTGCCGGTGTGGCTCTCGTACAGCATCCAAGGCCACCTCACCCGGGCTGGCCAGCCACTGGAGCGAGCGTTCGCGCTCGCGGCGGACAACGAGCAGGTCATCGCGGTCGGGGTGAACTGCTGCACGCCGGCCGACGCGGACGGCGCGGTGCGGCTGGCGGGGCTGGTCACCGGCAAACCGGTGGTCGTCTACCCGAACAGCGGCGAGGACTGGGACGCGACGGCCAGGGACTGGCGAGGTCGCGGCACCTTCGACCCGGCGCGGGTCGCGGCATGGCAGTCCGAGGGAGCCCGACTCATCGGCGGCTGCTGCCGAGTGGGCCCGGACAAGATCGCCGACTTGGCGGCGGAAATACGGGGGGTGAGGGGGAGGGGAGGGAGGGGGGAGCCCCCCCGCCCGGTCCGCAGCGAGGGGCCCGCTTCTCGCAGCGAGGTGAGCCCGCCCTCAGCGAGGAGGCCCGGCAACACGCCCGCGACAGCGGCTGGAGCCCCGCCCTCCCCACATAAGCCTCCGCAGGCGCCAACAGCCGCGAAGGCCCCAGGGCTCCGAAACCCAACACGCCCGACGCCCCATGCCCCGCGCTCCGTACAGAGCCCAAAGCCCAGAGCTCAGAGCCCAGGCGGCAAGCACCCGAACGCTGCCGCGCTGCCGCCCCGCGCTCCGTACAAGACACAGAGCCCAGAGCCCAGGCGCGCCAGCACACGAGCGCTGCCGCCCCACGCTCCGTACAGCACCCAGAGCCGAGGGCACCGAAGCAAGCCCCCGAACGCTCCCGCGCTGACCCGCCGCGCTACCGCGCCACCGACCCGCCGCGACCGCGCCACCGGTCCGCCGCGCTACCGCGCCACCGACCTGCCGCGCTACCGCGCGCTAGCTGTTCTGCCCTGGGCCGGGAAATCGGTGGGGGCGTGTGGGGTGGGCGGGCGATACTCGGGCGTGTGTTCTTAACCCTCACCATGACCGGTGATACCGAGCAGCCCGCTACCGACCTCGGGTTCCTGTTGCACAAGCATCCTGAGAAGGTGCAACGCTTCGCCACTTCGCACGGGGTGGCGCACGTCTTCTACCCGGAGGCGTCCCCCGAGCGGTGCACGGCCGCGTTGTTGCTGGAGGTGGACACGGTGGCCCTGGTGCGCGGCGGACGGGGGAAGCGTCCCGGTAAGGGCGCCGACGCCGCGACCGCTGTGCCGCTCGGCCAGTACGTCAACGACCGTCCGTACGCGGCCTCTTCGTTGCTCGCCGTGGCGTTGCGCGCGGTGTTCTCCAGTGCGCTCCAGGGTCGCTGCGCCGCGCGTCCCGAGTTGGTGGAGCGGCCGTTGCCGTTGCGGGTCGAGGTGCCGGTGTTGCCGTCGGAGGGCGGGGCGGACCTGGTGGAGCGCATGTTCGCGCCGTTGGGTTGGCGGGTGCGGGCGACGCCGGTGGCGTTGGACGAGCGGTTCCCCGAGTGGGGTGCGGCCCGCTACGTGCGGCTGGTGTTGACGGGCGAGGCGCGGCTCGTGGACGCGTTGCGGCAGCTCTACGTGTTGCTGCCGGTGCTCGACGACGCCAAGCACTACTGGGTCGCGCCCGACGAGGTGGAGAAGCTCCTGCGCTCCGGTGAAGGGTGGCTGGCGGGCCACCCGGAGCAGGAGTTGATCGCCCACCGGTATCTGGCCCGGAGCCGCGCGCTGACCCGGGACGCGTTGGATCGGCTCGAACTGGCCCGGCTCGCCGCCGCGGACGACACCCCGCCCGAGAGCGTGGACAACGCCGTGGACGAGCGCGCCGACACCACCCGGGCGCCGAGCCCGTTGGCCGTGCGGCGCCGGGAGGCGATCGTGGCCGTGCTGACCGAGGTGGGCGCCGCGCGGGTGCTCGACCTCGGCTGTGGCCAGGGGCAACTCCTCGCCCAGCTCATGATCGATGCCCGCTTCACGGAACTGGTGGGCGTCGACGTCTCGCAGCGCGCGCTGGGTTCGGCCGCGCGGCGGCTGCGCCTCGATCAGCTTCCGGAGCGCCAGGCGGCCCGCGTCAGGCTGATGCAGGGCTCGCTCGCGTACACCGACGGCAGGCTGCGGGGGTATGACGCGGCGGTGCTCAGTGAGGTGGTGGAGCACGTCGATCCGCCGCGGTTGCCGGCGCTGGCACACGCCGTGTTCGGGGCGGCACGCCCCCGTACGGTGGTGATCACGACGCCGAACGCGGAGTACAACGTGCGGTGGAGCGGGTTGGCGGCGGGGCAGATGCGCCATGCCGACCACCGCTTCGAGTGGACCCGCCAGGAGTTCGGCACCTGGGCCGAGGGGGTGGCGCGCCGGTACGGCTACGGCGTGGAGTTCCGGCCCGTCGGCCCGGACGACCCCGAGGTGGGCCCGCCGACCCAGCTCGCGCTGTTCACGCTGAACCCGCCCGCCCCGGCCCCGACCCCGGCGGGCGACCAGGCCCAGACGGGAACCACGCCCGACACCAAGGCCGACGCCACGCCCGGCACCAAGGCCGACGCCACGCCCCACACCACGCCCGCCACCCAGGCGGCCCACGCCACGCCCGTCCCCACACCCGACCGCACGCCCGCCCCCACGCCCGACCAGGAAATCGCCACTGTGACCGTGCCGCGCGACGAGGTGACCGCATGACCGACGAGATGACCGACGAGCGGGTTCTCGCGGTGCCCGACCTCGCTCTCGTGGTGCTGGTCGGGGCCACCGGCTCGGGCAAGTCGACCTTCGCCGCGCGGCACTTCAAGCCCACCGAGGTGATCTCGTCGGACGTGTGTCGCGGGCTGGTCAGCGACGACGAGAACGACCAGGGGGCCAGCGCCGACGCGTTCGAGTTGCTGCACTTCATCGCGGGCAAGCGGCTCGCGGCCGGGCGGCTGACCGTGGTGGACGCCACCAACGTGCAGTCGGGCAGCAGGAAGCAACTGATCGCGCTGGCGCGGCAGTACGACGTGCTGCCGGTCGCGATCGTGCTCGACGTGCCGGAGGGGGTGTGCGCCGAGCGCAACGCGGCCCGGCCGGACCGAGCCGCGCTGCCCCGGCACGTGATCCAGCGCCACCGGCGTGAGCTGCGGCGCTCGCTGCGCCACCTGGAGCGTGAGGGGTTCCGCGCGGTGCACGTGCTGCGCGGGGTGGCGGAGGTGGAGGCCGTCACCGTCACGCGGGAGCGGCGCTACAACGACCTGCGGCACCTGAGCGGGCCGTTCGACATCATCGGTGACGTGCACGGTTGTCGCGGCGAGCTGGAGAGCCTGCTCGGCGACCTCGGATACGAGCTGCGCCGGGACGACGAGGGGCGCGCAGTGGGGGCGGCGCACCCGAAGGGGCGTACGGCCGTGTTCGTCGGCGACCTCGTCGACCGTGGCCCGGACAGCCCGGGCGTGCTGCGCCTGGTCATGGGGATGGTGGCGGACGGCACGGCCCTGTGCGTGCCCGGCAACCACGAGAACAAGTTGGGCCGCTATCTCGCGGGCACCACCGTCAAGCTCGCGCACGGCCTGCCGGAGACGATCGAGCAGTTGGAGCGCGAGGACGCCCGCGACCCCGACTTCCGGGCCCGGGTCGCGGCGTTCATCCGCTCGCTGGTCAGCCACTACGTGTTGGACGGTGGCGCGCTGGTGGTCGCGCACGCCGGGCTGCTGGAGAAGTACCACGGCCGCCAGTCGGGCCGGGTCCGCTCGTTCGCGTTGTACGGGGAGACGACGGGGGAGACCGACGCGTTCGGGTTGCCGGTGCGCTATCCGTGGGCCGAGGACTACCGGGGCCGGGCCGCGGTGGTCTACGGGCACACCCCCGTGCCGCGGGCGACCTGGTTGAACAACACCATCTGCCTCGACACGGGGTGCGTCTTCGGTGGCGCGCTGACCGCGCTGCGCTGGCCGGAGCGGGAGTTGGTGAGCACGCCGGCCGAGAAGGTCTGGTACGAGCCGGTCAAACCGCTGGTCAGCGAGGCCCCGGGCGGCGCGGACGGCAGGCCGCTGGACCTGAACGACGTCGTCGGCCGGCGGGTGGTGGAGACGCGGGAGCTCGGCCGGATCGCGGTGAAGGAGGAGAACGCGGCGGCGGCGCTTGAGGTGATGAGCCGGTTCGCCGTGGACCCGAGCCTGCTGGCCTACCTGCCGCCGACGATGGCCCCGTGCCCGACCTCGTCGCGGGACGGCTACCTGGAGCATCCGGCCGAGGCGTTCGCCGCCTACCGGGCCGACGGCGTACGACAGGTGGTGTGCCAGGAGAAGCACATGGGCTCGCGGGCGGTTGCCCTGGTGTGCCGGGACGCGGGCGTGCCCCGCGAGCGCTTCGGGGCGACGACCGCCGAGGTCAGGGGCGTGTTGCACACGCGTACCGGGCGGCCGTTCTTCGCCGACCCCGCGCTGACCGAACGGGTGCTCGGCCGGCTGGCCGAGGCCGTCGACGGCGCTGGCCTGTGGGCGGAGTTCGACACGGACTGGCTGCTCGTCGACGCCGAGCTGATGCCGTGGTCGCTGAAGGCCGAGGGGCTGCTGCGCGGCCAGTACGCGGCCGTCGGGGCGGCCTCGCGGGCCGTGTTCCCCGGCGTGCTCGACGCCCTGGAGGCGGCGGCCGAGCGCGGCCTTGAGGTGACCGAACTGCTGGCGCGGCAGCGGGAGCGCGCGGCCGATGCCGAGGCGTTCACCGAGGCGTACCGGCGCTACTGCTGGCGCGTGGGCGCCCCGCCGGCGGAGCGCGCGGACCCGTCGTCGGGCCAACGCGCGGGTCGGCCGGCGGGCGGGCCCGTGGATGGCGTGCTGGACGCGCCGGCGCCGGGTGCCGACGGCCGTGAGGGCCTCGACGGCATTCGGCTGGCCCCGTTCCAGTTGCTGGCCGGGCAGGGCCGCAATCTCGCCCTGCTGCCGCACGATGCCCAACTGGCGCTGGTGGACCGGCTCATCGCCGCCGAGGCCGATCTCCTGGCGGCGGCGGCGGACGCGGACGCGAGGGCGGGCGCGGGCGAGGCGGCAGCCGGAGCCGGGGTCGGGGACGCGCACGGTGCCGCCGCCCCAGGGCGCGGGCACGGGCTGCTCGCGCCCACGCGCCGGCTCTACGTCGACACCGAGGACGAGGCGTCGGTGGCGGCCGGCATCCAGTGGTGGCTGGACCTGACGGCCGCCGGCGGTGAGGGCATGGTAATCAAGCCGGTGAAGGCCGGCGCGCGAACCGCGGGCGGCAAGCTCGTACAGCCCGGCCTCAAGTGCCGGGGGCCGGAGTACCTGCGCCTGGTGTACGGCCCGGAGTACGCGCGCCCGGAGAACCTGGAGCGGCTGCGCGAGCGGCACCTGCCGCACAAGCGTTCGCTGGCGCTGCGCGAGTACGCGCTCGGCCTGGAGGCCCTGGAGCGGCTGGCGGGCGCGGAGCCGCTGTGGCGGGTGCACGAGGCCGTGTTCGCGATCCTGGCCCTGGAGTCGGAGGCCGTCGACCCCAGGCTGTGACGCCGGCAGCGCTCCCGGTCGCGGTCCCGAGTGTCGCCGCCCGGTCGCTGGCGCCGCCTGCCGGCGGCCTCCCCGCGTGGCTGGGGGCGGTCGGGCGGGGACGGGGCGGCCTGGCGTACGGGTTTCCGACACCTGTCGGCATGTGCGCCGCGCCGGCCGTCGCCCGCCGTCCGGGGCGGCGGGGGCGCCGGGCCGGCGGTGTCGGCCCGGGGCGGCTTCCGTGGCGGTGTCGCACCGCCCGTCGGGGTGGCGCGCGGCGGTTCACGGCCGGCTCCGGGGTGCGCGCCGGCGTGGCGCGGCGCGCGCAGACGGCGTCGTGACCGATGTGCGCGGGGCCGGCTTGGGGTGAGGATAGGTGCATGGGATTCCATGTCGACTCCGAGGCCGGGCGGCTCCGTCGCGTCATCTTGCACCGTCCCGACCTGGAGCTGAAGCGACTCACACCGACCAACAAGGACGCGCTCCTCTTCGACGACGTGCTGTGGGTACGGCGGGCCCGGCAGGAGCACGACGGGTTCGCGGACGTGTTGCGCGACCGGGGCGTGGAGGTGCACCTCTTCGGCGACCTGCTGGCCGAGAGCCTGGCGGTGCCCGAGGCCCGGGCCCTGGTCCTCGACCGGGTCTTCGACGAGAAGGAGTACGGCCCGCTGGCCACCGACCACCTGCGGGCCGCCTTCGAGGAGTTGTCCGCGCCCGAGCTGGCCCAGGCCCTGGTGGGCGGGGAGACCAAGCGGGAGTTCCTGGAACGGCGCCCGGAGCCGGTCTCGGTGCGCTTCCACGCGATGGAGCCGGACGACTTCGTCGTCCACCCGCTGCCCAACCACCTGTTCACACGGGACGCTTCGGCGTGGGTGTACGACGGGGTGTCCATCAACGCGATGCGCTGGCCGGCGCGTTGGCACGAGACCGTGCACTACGAGGCCGTCTACCGGCACCACCCGCTCTTCGCCGACCAGGACTTCCACGTGTGGTCGGAGGGGCAGGCGGCGTACCCGTCGACCATCGAGGGCGGCGACGTGCTGGTGATCGGCAACGGCGCGGTGCTGATCGGGATGAGCGAGCGGACCACGCCGCAGGCGGTGGAGATGCTGGCGCGCGGCCTGTTCGCGGCGGGCTCGGCGCGCACGATCGTGGCCCTCGACATGCCGAAGGGGCGCGCGTTCATGCACCTGGACACGGTGATGACGATGGTGGACGGCGACACCTTCACGCAGTACGCGGGCCTGGGGATGCTGCGTTCGTACACGATCGAGCCGGGTGCGGAGGAGAGCGACCTCAAGGTCACCGACCACCCGCCCGAGCACATGCACCGGGCCATAGCCGCCGCGCTGGGCCTCGACTCGATCCGGGTGCTGACCGCGACGCAGGACGTGCACGCGGCGGAGCGGGAGCAGTGGGACGACGGGTGCAACGTGCTGGCCGTCGAGCCGGGCGTGGTGGTGGCGTACGAGCGCAACGCCACCACCAACACGTATCTGCGCAAGCGCGGCATCGAGGTGATCACCATCCCGGGCAGCGAGCTGGGCCGTGGCCGGGGCGGGCCGCGCTGTATGAGCTGTCCGGTGGAGCGCGACGCGGTCTGAGCGGGGCGCGGTAGGTACGGGGCGGGGCCTGGTACGGACAGGTCGCGGTGTGCGCGGGCGCGGGGTGGGCCCGGACGGGCGGGCCCCGTGCGGCGGACCGGTCTCCGGCCGGGCATCCTGGGCGTGGGTAGGGGCGCGGAGGTGCCGGCGCTCGGCGGCGGACGCGGTGCGGCCGGACGGGGCGCGGACCGTGGTTGCATATAAATGTTGCTGCTCGTATATGCTTCCGAAGTTCCCGAACGCTGTGACCTAGGAGCCTGCCATGGCGAGCGACCTCTTCGGCCGTCACTTCCTCAAGGAGCTGGACTTCACCGCGGACGAGTTCGCGCGCCTGGTGGAGCTGGCCGCCGAGCTGAAGGCCGCCAAGCGAGCCGGCGCCGAGGTGCGGCGGCTGGCCGGCAAGAACGTGGCGCTGATATTCGAGAAGACCTCGACCCGTACCCGTTGCGCTTTCGAGGTCGCCGCGGCCGACCAGGGCGCCTCGACCACCTACCTCGACCCGGCCGGCTCACAGCTCGGCCACAAGGAGTCCGTCAAGGACACCGCGCGGGTGCTGGGCCGGATGTACGACGCGATCCAGTACCGGGGCGCCGGCCAGGCGGTCGTCGAGGAGCTGGCCGCCCACGCCGGGGTGCCGGTCTACAACGGCCTGACCGACGAGTGGCACCCCACCCAGATGCTGGCCGACGTGCTGACCATGACCGAGCACGTGGCACGGCCGCTCGCCGAGGTGGCGTACGCCTACCTCGGCGACGCCCGGTCGAACATGGGGCACTCCTACCTGGTCACCGGCGCGCTGCTCGGCATGGACGTGCGTATCGTCGCCCCGCGCGCCCTGTGGCCCGCCGACGAGATCACGGCGCACGCCCACCGGCTCGCCGCCGCTTCGGGCGCCCGGATCACGCTCACCGAGGACGTCGGCGAGGGCGTGCGCGGCGCGGACTTCGTCGCCACCGACGTGTGGGTCTCGATGGGAGAGCCGCCGCAGGTGTGGGACGAGCGGATCGCGCTGCTGCGCCCGTACGCCGTGACCATGGACGTGCTGCGCGCCACCGGCAATCCCGAGGTGCGGTTCCTGCACTGCCTGCCCGCCTTCCACGACCTGGGCACGGGTGTCGGCCGGGACATCCACGCCCGGTACGGGCTGACCTCGCTCGAGGTCACCGACGAGGTCTTCGAGTCCGCGCACTCGGTGGTCTTCGACGAGGCGGAGAACCGGATGCACACGATCAAGGCGGTCCTGGTCGCCACGCTCGCGCGCTGAGGTCTCGCCCCCGCCGATGAGTGAATAGTCATACGCTGCAATGAGCGATCATGCAGTGAGGGCGACTAAAGTGGACGTATCGCGTACGCGATGAGCGTGTACGGAGTGGGGTTCGGGCGCACCGGCTCGGGCCCCACTTCGCTGCGCCGGCCCGATCGGCGCGGCCCGGGCGCGCCGGGTGCGCGCCCCGCCCGCGCCGTGGCTCCGGCCGCGCGCCGGGTCGCCTCGCCCCTCCTCACGCGCCCGACCGTGGGCGAGCGCGCTCCCCCCCCCACCGCACCGCCAGCCAGACCCAGAGAAGAGAACCACCCCATGCACGCCCCACAGCTCCGTATCAAGTCCCCCGACGCGCTGATAGCCGAGTCCGGCGCGGACCGCGCGGGACACGGCCTGCGGCGCACCATGGGCCTGTTCCAGCTCGTGTGCTTCGGCGTCGGCGCGATCGTGGGAACCGGCATCTTCGTGGGGCTCTCGGACACGGTCGCCGAGGCCGGCCCGGCCACCGTGCTCACCTTCGTGCTGGCGGCCGTGACCTGCGTGCTGACCGCGTTCTCCTTCGCCGAGCTGGGCGGCGCCATCCCGGTTTCCGGCAGCTCCTACTCGTACGCGTACGCCACCCTCGGCGAGAGCGCGGCGTTCATCACCGGCTGGTGCCTGCTCCTGGAGTACGGGGTGTCCGTGTCCGCCGTCGCGGTGGGCTGGGGGCAGTACCTGAACGAGCTGCTGCACAGCGTCTTCGGCTGGCAGTTGCCCGCCGCGCTGTCGAACCCGCCCGGCGAGGGCGGCGTCGTCAACGTCCCGGCCGTGGTGGTCATCGCGCTGGCCGCCTCGCTGCTGGTGCGCGGCGTGCGGGAGAGCGCCCGCGCGACCGCGGCGATGGCGGTGCTCAAGATCGGGGTGCTCGCGCTGTTCTGCGCCATCGCCTTCGCGGCCTTCGAGGGGGGCAACCTCACGCCGTTCGCGGCGCACGGGCTCGCCGGGGTGACCTCCGGAGCGTCGGTCGCCTTCTTCTCGTACATCGGCTTCGACGCGATCACCACCGCGGGCGAGGAGGTGAAGAACCCGCGCCGCACCGTGCCGCTGGCCATCATGGTCTGCATCGGCGTGGTCACGCTGCTGTACTGCCTGGTCGCGCTGGCCGCCATCGGCGCGCTGTCCGCGGACGAGGTGGCGGGCAAGCCGGCCGCCCTGTCGCTGATCGTCAACCACGTCACCGGCTCCACGGTGGGCGGCGGCGTCATCGCCTTCGGCGCGATCGTCGCCATCGCCTCGGTGGTGCTCACGGTGACCTACGGGCAGACCCGCATCCTGATGTCGATGTCCCGGGATGGCCTGATCCCGGGGGTCTTCGAGCGGATCTCGCCGAAGACCGCGACGCCGGTGGCCGGCACCTGGATCGTCGCCGCGGTCTTCGCGGTGCCCGCCGCGGTGGTGCCGCTCAAGGTGGTGCTCGACCTGACCACGATCGGCACGCTGTCCGCCATGGTGATCGTCAACGTCAGCGTGATCGTGCTGCGCCGCTCCCGCCCGGGCCTCGCCCGCCCCTTCCGCACCCCCCTCTTCCCACTGCCCCCGCTCCTCGGCATCGCCTGCTGCGGCTACCTGATCTACGGCACCGGCACTGCGACCTGGCTCCAGTTCGCCGTGTTCCTGCTGGTGGGGGCCGTGCTGTACGTGACGTACGGGCGACGCCACTCCCGGCTGCGCACCGCGCGCGCCGACGCCGCCGGTACCGAAGCCGACGGAGCGGCCAAAGCGGGCGAGGCGGCCGAGGCGGGCGGGACCACCGAACCGGCGGGGGAGCGCGCGCCGGTCGCCACTCGCGGCGGCTGACGGCGGGTCGCGCGCCGGCACGCCTCCCGCGCGGCGCCGGCGCACGTCTCCCGCGCGGCCAGCCTCGGGCCAGCCCCGGGCCTCGGCCTCGTATCGCGTACCCGTGACGGAAGTCACGAACGGGTGATAGCTTCAAAGGGCTGCGGGCACCTGCCGTACGGCTCGAGGAGGCCATGCGTATGAGTCCGTTCACCGGGTCGGCGCCGCGCACGCGGGAGTGGGAGCACCTGCGGCTCACCCTCGACGGCGCCGTGGCCACCGTCACCCTCGCCCGTCCCGACAAGCTCAACGCGCTGACCTTCGGCGCCTACGCCGACCTGCGGGACCTGCTGGCCGAGCTGTCCCGGACCCGCTCCGTGCGCGCCCTGGTGCTGGCCGGCGCGGGGCGCGGGTTCTGCTCCGGCGGCGACGTGGACGAGATCATCGGGGCGACGCTCGGCATGGCGACCGACGCGCTGCTCGACTTCAACCGGATGACCGGACAGGTGGTGCGGGCGGTGCGGGAGTGCCCGTTCCCCGTGATCGCGGCGGTGCACGGGGTGGCCGCGGGCGCCGGCGCGGTGCTCGCGCTGGCCGCCGACTTCCGCGTCGCGGACCCCAGCGCCCGGTTCGCGTTCCTGTTCACCAAGGTCGGCCTCTCCGGCGGCGACATGGGCGCCGCCTACCTGCTGCCCCGCGTCGTCGGCCTCGGGCACGCCACCCGGCTGCTGATGCTCGGCGAGCCGGTGCGCGCGCCCGAGGCCGAGCGGATCGGCCTGCTGAGCCAGCTCACCGAGGAGGGCCAGGCGGACGCCGAGGCCACCCGGCTCGCCCACCGCCTCGCCGCCGGCCCCGCGCTCGGCTACGCGCAGACCAAGGCGCTGCTGACCGCCGAACTCGACATGCCGCTCGCCGCCGCCATCGAACTCGACGCCGCCACCCAGGCGCTGCTGATGAACAGCGCCGACTACGCCGAGTTCCACGCGGCCTTCACCGGCAAGCGCCCGCCCGCCTGGCAGGGGCGGTGACGGTGCCGGCGCCGGCGTCTGCCGTGGCGTCGAGCGCGGTCTCGACCGCCGCGTCGCCAGGGCCGTCGGGCCGCACCGTCGCCGCGCGGGTCGCGGTCATCGGCGGCGGGCCCGGCGGCCTGTACGCCGCCGCGCTGCTCAAGCGGCTGCGCCCGGAGCGCGAGGTGAGCGTGTGGGAGCGGGGCGAACCGCGGACCACGTTCGGCTTCGGCGTGGTGTTCTCGGACGAGACGCTGGCCGGCATCGAGCACGCCGACCCCGTGGTCTACCGGGAGCTGAGCGCGGAGTTCGTCCGCTGGGACACCATCGACGTGGTGCGCGGCGGCCGGGTGCTGACCTGCGGCGGGCACGGCTTCGCCGCCCTCGGCCGACAGCGGCTCCTGGAGATCCTCCACCGACGCTGCCGCTCCCTGGGCGTACGCCTGCACCCGCGCACTCCCGCCCCGCCCGCCGCCGAACTGGCCCGCGACCACGACCTGGTCATCGCCGCCGACGGGGTGCGCAGCACCACCCGCGCCGCGCACGCCGACGTCTTCGCGCCCCGCGTCACCCCGCACCGCTGCCGCTACATCTGGCTGGCCGCCGACTTCGCCCTGGACGCGTTCCGCTTCGAGATCGCCGAAACCGAGCACGGAGCGCTGCAACTGCACGGCTACCCCTACGCACGCCCCCGCGACGGCGGCGCGCCCGGCGTCGGCCACGGGGCGGAGGGGGCCAGCACGATCATCGTCGAGGCCCGTGAGGAGGTGTGGCGCGCGGCCGGTCTCGACCGGTGCGACGAGGCCGACTCCGCGCGGGCGTGCGCCGGGTTGTTCGCCGACGCGCTCGGCGGCCGGCCGCTGCGCGGCAACGCCTCGCGCTGGACGGCCTTCCACACCGTCACCAACGAGCGCTGGTCACACGGGCCCATCGTGCTGCTCGGCGACGCCGCGCACACCGCGCACTTCTCCATCGGCTCCGGCACCAAGCTCGCCGTCGAGGACGCCCTCGCGCTCGCCGCCTGCCTGGAGGAGCACCCCACGGTCGCGCGAGCGCTGGCCGCCTACGAGGCCGAGCGGCGGCCCGTGGTGGCCTCCACCCAGCGCGCTGCCCGCGCCAGCCTGGGCTGGTTCGAGGACCTCGCCCACTACTTGCGCCAGCCGCCCCGCCAGTTCGCCTTCAACCTGCTCACCCGCAGCCGCCGGGTCACCCACGAGAACCTGCGGCTGCGCGACGACCGGTTCGTGGCCGCCGTCGAGCACGAGGCGGGGCTGCCGCCGCGCACCCCGCCGATGTTCGCCCCGCTCACGCTGCGCGGCCTGACCCTGCGCAACCGGGTCGTGGTCTCCCCGATGGACATGTACTCCGCCGAGGACGGCACCCCCGGCGACTTCCACGTCGCCCACCTCGGCGCCCGGGCCCTGGGCGGCGCGGGCCTGGTGATGACCGAGATGGTGTGCGTCAGCCCCACCGGCCGGATCACCCCCGGCTGCCCGGGCCTGTACGCGGCCGAGCACGAGGCGGCCTGGCGGCGGATCACCGCGTTCGCGCACGCCGCCTCGCCCGGCGTGGCCGTGGGCGTGCAACTCGGGCACAGCGGCCGCAAGGGCTCGACCCGGCTGATGTGGGAGGGCATCGACGACCCGCTGCCGAGCGGCAACTGGCCACTGGTGGCGGCCTCGCCGCTGCCGTACCGCCCCGGCGTGAGCCAGGTCCCCAGGGAGTTGGACGCCGCGGGCCTGGCCGAGATCCGCGAACAGTTCGTCTCGGCCGCGCGGAGCGCCGCTCGCGCCGGCTTCGACCTGCTCGAACTGCACTGCGCGCACGGCTACCTGCTCTCCGGCTTCCTCTCCCCGCTCACCAACCGGCGCACCGACGGCTACGGCGGCGACCTGGTCGGCCGGCTGCGCTACCCGCTGGAGGTCTTCGACGCGGTGCGCGCCGTGTGGCCCGCGGACGCGCCCATGACCGTGCGCATCTCCGCGACGGACTGGGCCGCCGGCGGCACCACGGCCGACGACGCGGTCGCCATCGCCGCGGCGTTCGCCGCCCACGGCGCCGACGCTATCGACGTCTCCACCGGCCAGGTCGTCGCCCACGAGGAGCCCGAGGTGGGCCGCTCGTACCAGACGCCGTTCGCCGACCGCGTCCGCAACGAACTGGGCGTGCCGGTCATCGCCGTCGGCGCCATCTCCTCCTGGGACGACGTCAACTCGCTGCTGCTCGCCGGCCGCGCCGACCTGTGCGCCCTGGCCAGGCCGCACCTGTACGACCCGCACTGGACGCTGCACGCGGCGGCGGAACAGGGCTACGAGGGCCCCGGCGCCCCGTGGCCCGCGCCCTACCGGGCCGGCAGCCGCAGGCCGCCCGCCGGGCGCGCCGACGAGCCCAGGCCACGGCTGACGTTGCACACCGCCGCGCCCGCCGCGCCGCGCGACCGGCCCCGTTAGGCGGTGTCCGGGGCCGGCCGTGGCGCGGCGTCGGGCGGGAGAGCGGGGGAGGGGAGGAGGTCAGCCGTCCGTGGACCGCACGGTGTTCATGACCTTCTTGATCTCGGCGTCGGTGAGCGCGTTCGGGACGCCCTGGTCCGCGTAGATCACCCAGCCGTGCATGGTGCCGTCCGGCAGCTTCTGCGCGATGCTGTGCACGACGGCGGTCGCGGGCACGCAGGCGCTCGGCCGGTGGGTGACGGTGACCTTGGCGGTCGCGGTGTACCCGTCGATGCCGCCCCGCTTCCACGGCTTGGCCTGGCTGACCTCGATCTTGGGCTTGTGGTCCGGGCCGCCGTACGCGGCGAAGCCCCAGTTGCCCGCCCAGTTGCGGGCGTTCTCCTGCAACGAGCCGTCCTTGCCGCCACCGGTGGTGCCGACGGTGGCGAGCTGCCCCTTGCCCGCCTCGCCCAGCGCCTTGGGGTTGGGGCTCGACGCGCAGCCACCCTCGCGGTAGTTGGCGGCGCCGGTCATCACGACGATCGGCTGACCGTCCTTGTCGAGGTAGGACAGCGCGGTGTCCTGGTCGATCACCTTCCACCGGTCCGCCTTGCCGGGGACGTCGTAGCGGAAGTGGTGCTCCGCGCGGCTCTGCGTCTGCCACCCCGCGACCAGCGGCTGGTCGCCGGAGGGGGCCGCCGTGGCGCCCGGGTCCGACGCGCCGGACGAGGCGGGCGCGGGCGAACCGGTCGCGGGCGCCGACTGGCTGGCCTTGGCACCGTCGTCCGTGCCCCCGTCGGCGTCGTCGTTACACCCGCTCAGCGCGAGGACCAGCCCGAGGCCGGCCGCGGCGAGCACGGCCTTGTTCCGACGCGGCAGCGGGGAACCGGGTCGCTGGTGCTGACGGTGCTGCTGGGGACTGTGTGACATAGGCATGATCAGTAGCCTAGGTGGTCCCCGACGCCGTTCGCGCAGGTGGTGGGGGTTCACTTCGGTACGGGCCGCGCGGCGGGCCCGAGTCGTTCCCCGGCCGCCGGCCTGAGCCGCCGCCGCGCCGACCGCCCGAGCCGGCGCCCCGGCGGCGGCTCCCGCGCAGCCGTCACTCCGGCCGCGCCGCCCTGGGCAGCAGCGTCATCAGCGCCGCCGCCGCGCAGTAGCACACGGCCTGCCAGGGCAACACCGCGACCAGGGCGTCACCGTACCCGGCCAACGGCCCCGCGCCCCGGTCGAGCCCCGTCTCCAACTCGGCGAAGAACACCGCCCCCAGCGCGGCCACACCCAGGGCGTTGCCCAGTTGGCCGACGGTGGTGAGCACGCCACCGGTGGCGCCGGCGTCCTTCGCCGGCACCCCGGCGAGGACCACGTTCACCAGCGAGGGCGCCGTCAGCCCGAGCCCGAGCCCGCCGAGGAACAGCGGCGCCGCCAACTCCACGTACGAGGGCGCCGCGCCGTCCCGTACGACCAGCAGCAGGTGCGCCTGGGACACGGCCAGCACGAGCGCGCCGGTCACGAGCAGCGCCCGCCCGGCGCGCGCCGCGAACCGCACGCCGACGCCGGAGGTGAGGATCGAGCCGACCGCGTACGGGAGGATGACCAGCCCCGTCTGCCAGGCCGAGCGCCCGGTGCCCCACTGGAGGTACAGGGACAGCAGGAGGAAGAACGAGCCGATCGCCCCGAAGAACAACGTGGCGACGGCAAGGCCCGCGGCCACCGCCCGCACCCGCAGCAGCGCCGGATCGAGCAGCGGCTGACCGCCCCGCGCGGCCACCGCCCGCTCCCGCGACCACAGCAGCGCGGCGACGGGCACGGCCGCGGCCAGCACCGCGAACCCCCACCACGGCCAGCCCCAGTCGCGGCCCTGCACCAGGGGCAGCAGCACCAGGACCGCCAGGGCCGCGGCCAGGGTCGCGCCGGGCAGGTCCAGCCGCGCCCGTCGCGGCGCGCTCGACTCGGGCAACACCCGGGCGCCGAGCATGAGCCCGCAGAGCCCGACCGGCACGTTGACCCAGAAGATCGCGCGCCAGCCCAGGCCGAACAGGTCCGCCTCCACGAGCAGCCCGCCGAGCAGCGGACCCGCGACCGAGGCGAGCCCGAGCACCGCCCCGTAGGCGCCGAACGCCCGGGCCCGCGCGGCCGGCGCGAAGGCCGAGCGGATGATGCCGAACACCTGGGGCACCATCAGCCCGCCCGCCAGGCCCTGCGCGACGCGGGTGATGACGAGCGCGCCGGGGTTGGGCGCGAAGGCGCAGGCGGCGGAGGCCGCGACGAACGCGGCCAGCCCCAGGAGGAAGGCCCGCCGCCGGCCGAACTGGTCACCCAGCCGGCCACCGGTGATCAGACCGGCACCCAGCGCGAGCGTGTACCCGGCCACCATCCACTGCACCGCGGCCTCGCTCGCCCCCAGGTCGCGCGCGATGGCCGGGGCCGCGACGCTGACGATCGTGGCGTCCAGCAGTTCCATGAACGCCGCGACCAACACCACGACCAACGCGACCACCGCCGACCCGCCGGCGGCGCCCGCCCCGTCGCGGTCGGCGGGCGGGACAGGCGGCGGGGGCGGGCTGGACGCGTCGGCGGACCGACCGCCCGGCGAGGGGAGTTGACTACTCATACGATCACCGTGGCAGCAGAAGTGGCCAGCTACCGGCCGCATCTCGTGCCAGGGTGGCCGCCATGGTCGAGACCACGGCGGCACGCCTGTTGCTCCTGCTGTCCCTGTTCCAGTCGCGTCGCGAGTGGCCGGGAGCGGCGCTGGCCCAGCGGCTCGCGGTGAGCCCGCGCACGGTACGCCGGGACGTGGAGCGGTTGCGCTCGCTCGGCTACCCGGTGCACGTCACCAAGGGCCCGGGCGGCGCCTACCGACTGGGAGCGGGGGCGCGGCTGCCGCCGTTGCTCTTCGACGACGACCAGGCGCTGGCCATCGCCGTCGCGCTCCAGACCGCCCCGGTGACGGTCGCCGGCATCGGGGAGGCCGCCGGCCGCGCCCTGGCCACCATCCGCCAGGTGCTGCCGACCCCGCTGCGCCACCGGATCGACGCGGTGCGCGTCACCGCGATCGACAACGCCTGGGACTTCGCCGCTCCCCCCGTCACCCCCGGCCTGCTGCTGGCCCTGGGCACCGCCATCCGCAACCACTCCGTGCTGGCCTTCGCCTACGCGAGCGCGACGCCCCCGCCCGAAGCGGCCCTCGCCGCCCCACCCGCCACCGATCCGACCCCGAGCCACCCGACGGCGCGGGAGCGGCGCGTGGAACCGCACCAACTGGCCGTGTGGTCCGGGCGCTGGTACCTCCTCGGGTGGGACCTCGGCCGTGGCGCGTGGGCCGCCTTCCGCGTGGACCGGATCGCCCTCGGCCCGGCCACCGCCGCCCGCTTCACGCCCCGCCCGCTGCCGAGCACCGACCCCGCGGCGTTCATCACCGGCGAACTCGACCGGGGCGACACCCCCGACCACTGGCCCTGCCGCGGCGAGGTGCTCCTCGACGCGCCGGCCGCCGTGATCGCCCGCTGGGCGCCGGGCGGCGCGCTGGTCGAGGAGGTCGGCCCGAACCGCTGCCGGCTCACCCTCGGCGCCTGGTCGTGGACCGGTCTCGCGGCCCTGTTCGGCACCTTCGGCAGCGACATCGAGGTGGTCGGGCCGCCCGAACTGGCCGCCGCCTGCGCCACCCTGGCCCGCCGCTACGCCGCCGCCAGCCGCTGCCTGCCCGACCCGGCGGCGGGCCGGATGCCGGACCCGGCGGCGCGCCGGACGCCCGACCCGGCGGCGGGCCGCGCGGCACCGGGGTAGCTTCGCGCGGGCCTCAGCCCGCCGCCGCCTCCCGCGCGAACGCGGCCCCCGCGTCCCGCAGCCGTTCGTGCAGGCCGGCGAAGACGCGGGCCGAGCGCTCACCGGGCCAGTCCCTCGGCAACAGCGCGGGCGGCAACCCCGGGTCGGCGTAGGGGAGCGCGCGCCAGGAGTCGAGGGCCAGCAGGTAGTCCCGGTAGGCGTCGGCCGGCGGCACGGTGGTCCGCCGTGACCAGCGCCGGAGCACCGGCTCGTGGGTGGCGAGGAACGCGTGGTGTCGGGCGGCCAGCGCTTCCAGGTCCCACCACCGGCGCACCGCGTCCGCCGTCGCCTCGAACCCGGCGTGTGCCCCTCGGAAGAGGTCCACGTACCCGTCCAGGCCGAGCCGGCGCAGGGTGTGCCGGGTCTCCTCGTACAGGTGGGCGGGGGCGATCCACACGCCGGGGGCGGCGGTGCCGAAACCGAGTCGGGCCAGCCGGGAGCGGAGCAGGTGTCGCTTGTTGCGCTCGTGTTCCGGCACCGAGAAGACCGCCAGCAGCCAGTCGCCGGCCGAGGCCACCTCACGGCCCCGCCCGCCGGCTCCGCCGGGCGCTTCCCGGACATCGGAGGCATCGGGGGCAGCAGTGGCACCAGCTGCATCAACGGTATCGGGAGCATCGGGGGCGCCGGTGGGGCGCGCGGTCAGCCGGTAGGCGCCCAGGCGGCCGTAGATGCGCCGGTCACCGTCGTCGAGGAGCTGGACGGCGTCCGGCGACGGCGCGTAACCGGCCGCGCCCCGCGCCGTCTTCGCGGCGACCAGCAGCCCGCGCCGCTTGAGCCGGGAGACCGCGGAGCGCACCGAGGGCGGGTCCACGCCCACCGCGCCGAGCAGCCGGATCAGCGCCGCGACCGGCACCGTCTCGGGTTCGCCGCCGGCGCCGCGGCCGTAGGCGCCGTAGTACGTCACGATCAGGGAGCGCGGGGTGTGCTGGGCGAGCGGATCGGTCACGCGGTCACTGTAGAGCGGTGCCCCGGTCGCCCTCAGCCGCCCTCGCGCAGCCGGTACCGCTGGAGCTTGCCGGTGGGGGTGCGCGGCAGCGCGGGCAGGAACCGGAACTCGCGGGGGCACTTGTACGGGGCCAGTTCGGCCCTGGCGAACTCCCTGAGCGCCGCCGCCGCGTCGGGCCCCGGCGACGCGCCCGGGCGCAACACCACGTGCGCGACGACCACGGCGCCGCGCGCCTCGTCGGGCCGGCCGGTGACGGCGGCCTCGACCACGTCGGGATGGCGCTGCAACGCCTCCTCCACCTCCGGGCCCGCGATGTTGTACCCGGCGGAGATGATCATGTCGTCCGTGCGGGCCACGAAGCGGAAGTAGCCGTCGGGCTCGCGGACGTAGGTGTCGCCGGTGAGGTTCCAGCCGTCGCGCACGTACTCCCGCTGCCGCTCGTCCGCGAGGTAGCGGCAGCCGGTGGGGCCGCGCACCGCGAGCGCGCCGGGTTCGCCGTCCGGCAGCGGCGCCCCGTCGCCGTCCACCACGCGCGCCTCGAAACCGGGCACCGGGACGCCGGTGGTGCCGGGGCGGATCGCGTCGTCGGCCGCCGCGATGAAGATGTGCAGCAGCTCGGTGGCGCCGATGCCGTTGATCAGCCGCAGCCCGGTCGCCGTGTGCCAGGCGTGCCACAGCGCGGCGGGCAGGTTCTCGCCCGCCGACACGCAGCGCCGCAGCGAGGAGACGTCGTGTTCCGCCAACTGTCCCAGCATCGCCCGGTAGGCGGTGGGCGCGGTGAACAACACCGAGACCCGGTGCGCGGCGATGTCACGCAACAGCTTGGCCGGCCCCGCCCACGCGTCCAGGAACGCCGACGCGCCGGCCCGCAGCGGGAAGATCACCAGGCCGCCGAGGCCGAAGGTGAAGCCCAGCGGCGGGCTGCCCGCGAAGACGTCGTCCGGACACGGCCGCAGCACCCGGGCCGAGAAGGTGTCCGCGACGGCCAGCACGTCCCGGTGGAAGTGCAGGCACCCCTTGGGCCGCCCGGTGGTGCCCGAGGTGAAGGCGATCAACGCCACGTCGTCGGCTGCCGTCGGCACCGCCTCGTACGCGGCGGGCCGGGCGGCGGCCAGGCGCAACAGGTCGTCGGGGGCGGACGACCCGTACGCGGCGATCCGCAGCCCCGGCACGCCGGCCCGCTCCAGGTGGTCGAGGCGGTCGGCGGCGCACACCGCGTGCCGTATCCGGGCCAACTCGCAGATGGTGGCCAACTCCTGGGGACGCTGGTTGGCCAGCACGGTCACCGCGACGGCGCCCGCCTTGAGCACCGCGAGCCAGCAGGCGGCCAGCCACGGCGAGGTGGGACCGCGCAACAGCACCCGGTTCCCGGGCCGCACCCCGAGGTCGTCGGTGAGCGCGTGCGCGAGCTGGTCGACCCGCGCCCGCAGTTCGCCGTACGTCCAACGCTGCCCGCCGGCACCACGCAGCGCGACCCGGTCGGCCCCGCGCCTGCCGTCGGACTCGGCGAGCAGTTCGACGGCGCAGTTGAGCCGGTCCGGATAGCCGGGCGCGGGCGGGTCGCGCAGCAGGGTGGGCCACGCGTCCGGGGGCGGCAGGTGGTCCCGGGTGAAGGTGTCGGTGTGCGCCGACGGCGTGAGCTCCATGGCGGATGCGCCCCCTTGGACCGATGGGGAAGTGCGGCAGTCCTGTCCCGAAGATGCCCCGTCAGCGTAACGTGTTGGTGACGGCAGTCAACATGTCGCGATAAAGGAGGGGTGCCGATGAGTGCCTTCGCCCTCGATCCGCAACAGCGCCGGTGGTGCGCCACGCTGCGCACCGTCGCCGCCGACCGGTTGCGCCCACTGGCCGAGCGCGGCGCGCCCGGACGGGTGAACCGACCGCTGGTGGCGGCCCTCGGCGAGCTGGGCCTGCTGCGCCGCCTCTTCCCCACCGCGACGGACGAACCGGGTGCCGGCCCGGGTGCCGACCCGGAGGGAGGCGCGGCCGGGGCGGGCGCCGAAGCGGACGCCGAGGCCAGGACCGGCGCTCGTGCCCGTGGTGGCGCCGACGATGGACCGAGCGCCGCACGCGCCCTCGACCTGTGCCTGCTGCGCGAATCGCTGGCCACCCAGTGCGCGGAGGCCGAGACCGCCCTGGCCCTCCAGGCCCTCGGCTGCTATCCGGTGGTCCAGTCCGGCACCGCCGAGCAGCGGGCCCGCTGGCTGCCCGAGGTCATCGCCGGGCGCGCGGTGGCCGCGTACGCGCTCAGCGAGCCAGGGGCCGGCTCCGACGCCGCGGCCCTCACCCTCGCGGCACGCCCGGTGGGCCCGGCACGCCCGGCGGGCGCGACCGATCCCGGGGCGGCGACCGGAACCGCGACCGGGGCCGGGAGTTGGGAGCTGACCGGTGAGAAGTGCTGGATCTCCAACGCCCCCGAGGCCGACTTCTACACCGTCTTCGCCCGCACCACACCCGGCGCCGGCAGCCGCGGCATCACGGCCTTCCTGGTACCCGCCGACCGCCCGGGGCTCGGCGGCGAACCGCTGGAGATGCTCAGCCCCCACCCCATCGGCCGGCTGACCTTCGACGCCGTGCCGGTCACCCGCGCCGACGTGCTCGGCGAGGTGGACGCCGGTTTCAAGGTCGCCATGCGCACCCTGAACCTGCTGCGCCCCAGCGTCGGCGCCTTCGCCGTCGGCATGGCCCAGCACGCGCTCGACCTCGCCCTGGCCCACGCGCGTCAGCGCACGGCGTTCGGCGGGCCGCTGCGCGACCTCCAGGCCGTCTCCCACCAGCTCGCGGAGATGGCCACCCGCACCGAGGCCGCCCGCCTCCTGGTCTACGCGGCGGCCTCGGCCTACGACACCGGCCAACCCGACATCGCCCGCCGCTCGGCCATGGCCAAGCTGCTGGCCACCGAGACCGCGCAGTACGTCGTCGACGCCGCCGTCCAGATCCACGGCGCCCGCGCGCTGGAGCGCGGCCACCCACTGGAGCACCTGTACCGCGAGGTCCGCGCGCCCAGGATCTACGAGGGCGCCACGGAGGTCCAGCGCACCATCATCGCCAAGGAGCTGTACCGATGACGCCCTCGCCCCCCACCCACCAGCCGCAGCCCCCCGAGCCGGAGCCCGACCCGCACCGCGCGAGCCCGCCCGACCAGCCCACCGCCCCACCGCTGCGCCGCGTCAACCCCGCCGAACTCGCCCCGCCCTCCGGCTTCTCGCACGCCGTCACCGCCACCGGCGGCCAACTGGTCCTCCTCGCCGGACAGACGGCGCTGGACGGCGCGGGCCACCTGGTGGACGGGCCGCTCCCCGACCAGTTCGAGCGTGCCCTGAGCAACCTCCTCACCGCGCTCCGGGCCGCCGGCGGCCGGCCCGAACACCTCGCGCGGGTCACGGTGTACGCCACCGACGTGGCCGACTACCGCGCCCACGCACCCGAACTCGGCCGCGTCTGGCGCCGCTTGGCGGGCCGCGACTACCCGGCGATGGCCGTCGTGGGCGTGGTCCGGCTGTGGGACGAGCGGGCACGCGTGGAACTGGACGGCATCGCGCTCCTGCCGTAGCGGGGCCGTGCTGGGACCAGGCCACCGGTGGGCGACGGGCGCCGGCGCCGCGCCGCAGGCCAGCGCCGTGCGATGCGCCGAGCGGAGCAGTCCGGCGTACGGCTCGGGGCGTACCGCCCCAGCTTGGGTCCACCCCAGGGTGTGCGCGGACGTAGCACCACCGTTGGATGTGCCACCGCCGCCCGGCGGCATAGCGTCGAAGACGTAGCACGGCCGGTGCGGGGGAGGGGCACAGGCACCGGCCGCCCGCACGGGGGTGCGTGGCGTGGCGGCGCGCGATCAGCGCCGCCCCGCCACGCGTGGCCCGCGCCCGCACACGAGGGCCCGGAGGGAACGCCCATGGCGAGGCCGAACGACAGCGAGCCGAAGGAGGAGAGGAGGAGCGAGGCAGCGCGTCCCCTGTTACGCAGGCTGCCGCCGCCACTCCCGTACCAACAGGTAGCCGAGATAGGCGCCGCCGACGGCCATGGTGTAGATCCCCACCGGCAGGTCGTCGAAGAGCGGCAGTTGCTGCGCGGCCAGGTCGGCCGCGACCAGCAACAGGGCGCCGAGCAGCGTGGACACGGCGAGTTGCGGACCGGTGCTGCGCGTGAGCCGCTTGGCGATCTGCGGAGCAGTGAGGGAGATGAACGCGATGGGGCCCGCGACGCTGACCGCGCCCGCGGAGAGCGCGATGGACAGCAGCACGGCCGCGGTCTTCGTACGGCCGGGGCTGGCGCCGAGTCCGGTGGAGAGGTCGTCGCCCATCTCCCCGATGGTCAGCGGCCGGGCCAGCAGCGCGGCCAGCGGGAGGCAGACGAGCAGGACGGTCCAGATGATCGTGGCGTCGTCCCACGAGCGGGCGGCGAGGCTGCCGTTGACGTACGCGGCCAGGGAGCTGGCCTTGTCCCGCTCCACGGCGTAGACGACGTACTGGGTGACGGCCGTCGCCATGGCCGCCACGCCGATGCCGGCGACGACCAGCCGGCCCGGGCTGCGGAAGCCGGTGCCGGTCGAGACGTAGACCAGCCCCATCGCCAGCAGCGCGCCGAGCAGCGCGCCCACGGACGCCGGCACGAGGTCGGGCAGGAACAGCGCGACGGTCGCCGCGCCTGCGCCGGCACCGGCGCCGAGCCCGATGACGTCCGGGCTGCCCAGCGGGTTGCGGGTGACGGACTGGAAGAGGGCGCCGGACAGGCCGAAGGCCGCGCCGGTGGCGATCGCGACGGCCAGCCGCGGGCCGCGCAGCCGGTCGAAGACGAACGCGTCCTTGCCCGTGGCCTCGCCGAACAGCACGCTCGGGATGTCGGCCAGTGCGATGCCGAGCCGGCCCATGGTCAGCGTCGCTGCCGCCGCGACGACCAGCAGGACCAGCGTCGCCAGGCCCACCACCACGGCCGAGACGTGGAAGGGCACGGCGACCCGGGGCCCGATCCGCAGCGTCCCGCGACGCGGCCCGGACCGCCGGGTCAGTGGCTGGGTGGTCGTCATCACGCCCCCCTCATCCGACGTACGGCCAACAGCAGCGCGGGCGCCCCGACGCAGGCGGTGACGACGCCCACCATGAGCTCCTGCGGGCGCAGCAGCACCCTGCCGATCACGTCGGCGAGCAGCAGCAGCGAGGGACCGGCCAGGGCGGAGAACAGCAACTGGAGCCGGAAGTCCGCGCCCACCAGGGCGCGTACGAGGTGCGGCACGGCCAGCCCGACGAACGCGATGGGGCCCACCGCCGCCGTCGCGGACGCGCTCAGCAGCGTCGCGGCGAGCAGGCCGGCGCCCTTGACGCGGGCGGGGCTGATACCCAGTGAGGTGGCCTTGTCGTCGCCCATGGCCATGGCGTTCAGGCTCGGCCCGAGGAGCAGCGCGACCGCGAGGCCGACACCGGCGAAGGGCAGGACCGACCAGAACACGTCCCAGCCGCGCCCGCCGAGCGCGCCCACCACCCAGTAGCGGTAGGTGTCGAAGACCTTGGGCCGGGAGAGGGTGACGGCCTGGATGAACGCGGAGAGCACGGCGCTGAGCACCGCGCCGGCCAGCACCAGACGCACCGGGTTGGTACGGCCGCCCGCCGTGCCGATCACGTGTACGGCGACGCCCGCGAGGAGCGCGCCGGGCAGCGCCCACCACATGGTCTCCCGCTGCCCGGTGGCGCCGAGGTAGGCGGTGGCCGCGACGATGCTCGCCGAGGCACCCGCGTTGATGCCGAGCAACCCGGGTTCGGCCAGCGGGTTGCGGGTCACGCCCTGCATGAGCGTGCCCGCGACGGCCAGGCAGACCCCGGCGAGCACGCCGATCGCGGTGCGCGGGTAGCGGCTCTCCACGACGGTGCGCACATAGCTGTCGCCGCCCCCGGTGAGCACGTCGAGCACGTCGGAGGCGGCGGTCGGCTTGCTGCCGTACATGACGCTGGCGAACAGGGCGATCGCCAACAGGAGCAGGCACCCGAACAGGGCGAGGGAGAGCCCGGCAGGGCCCCGACGCTGTGCGCCGGGGCCCTGCCGGGCAGCAGAGGCTGTGGTCACGCTCGCAGCTCCGCGGCTACTTGCCGGACTTGGCGACGGCCGCGTCGATCAAGGGCAGGTACCGCTCGATGCTGTACGGCACCGTCAGCGGGTTGAGCATCGAGGAGGCGGTGACGAAGGACTGGTCCTTGCTGTAGACCAGCGCGCCCTTCTTGACCGCGGGGATTGCGGCGTACAGCGGCTGCGCCTCGATCTCCTTGCGGGTCTTGTCGTCGGTGTAGAAGGTGAAGGCGACGTCGCTCTTCTTGAGCTTGTCGGCATTCTCCAGGCCGATCAGCGCGGAGTCGGTGCCCTCGGTCTCCTTGAAGGTGTTGACGACCGGGTCGACCTTCAGGCCCAGCTTGGAGACCATCTCCACGCGCTGCTCCTGCGGCTTGAAGACGCCGAGGGTGCCGGGGCCCGAGGTGTAGATGTAGGAGAACGTGACGTTCTTGTAGTTCGGCTTCTTCGCGGCGGCGTCGGCGAGCTGCTTGTCGATCTTCGCCGTCAGCTCCTTGGCCTTCTTCGGCTGGCCGAGCGCCTTGGCGATGAGGTCGATCTGCTGGTCCCAGTCGGTGCTCCACGCCTTGTCCGGGTAGGCGACGGTGGGAGCGATGTCCTTGAGGATGTCGTACTGCTTCTGCGTGATCCCCGACCACGGGGCCAGGATGACGTCGGGCTCCAGCTCCGTGATGGCCTCGATGTCGAGTTCCTCACCGCCGGTGAACTGCTTGGGCAGCTTCTTCCCGGACTTGGTGACCGCCTCGTGGATCCACGGCAGGTAGCCGGTCTTGTCGCTGCCCCACTCGTACTTCTCGATGCCCACCGGTACGTTGCCGAGCGCGATGGCCGTCTCCGCGGAGCCCTGGCCCAGGGTCACGACGCGCTGGGGCTTCTCCTTGATCTCGGTCTTGCCGAGCGCGCTCTTGATGGTGACCGGGAAGGCTCCGGCCTCGGCCGGGGCGCCCGCGTTCGCCGCGTCCTTCTTGCCGTCGTCGTCCTTGTCGTCCGAGCCGCAGCCCGTCACCAACAGGGTCAGCGAAACGGCTCCGGCCGCGGCCACGGCGGCCCGGCGGCGCAGGGAGGTCAGCAGAATGGGCATCGCGGAAGATCCTCGTTCTCAGGCACCAGGCGTCGGAACCGCCTCCCGCTGGCCCACCCCAGGGTCATGTTTCGGCCTGGGGCGAGGGCGCAACGACAGGCGGCCGACGACGATTTTAGGTGAGCCTAACCTACGTAGACCGCGACGAACATCGCCCCCCGCCTGCCCCGCTGCCGGCAGCCCGGACGTGAGGCGGACCCGAAGGGCGCGAAAATGCCGACTCGACCAAGAATTCCTTTGGCCGATAAGGGCGTTGTGAACGGGCGGCTAAGTGATCTAGGGGCAGTGGGTGCGAGCAGAGGCCGCCGACGCGGCACGCCGCCCCCGCCCCTCGCGGCCGCGGGCCGACGGGAGGGGCGGGGGCGGCGTCGTCTCGTCTCAGATGTCCCGGAAAGGATTCGCGGGTCCCCTGACCTGCGGTAGCGGTCCATCGTGCCCCGCTGACCTGCGCCAATGATCTTTCGGTTGTTTCATGCTCGTGCCTGTCGATGCGGGTGGAAGTCCCAGAAATGTCCCAGGCATCTCGGCCACCACCGCCTCGGCGCTGCCCCCCCCACGTGTAGGGGCCGGTTGTGAGGGGGGACTGGTTCCACTCGAGCGCCCGTACCGCTGGCTTCGGGGTGCCCAGAGGGGGGAAGATCAGCGACCGCGGGCCAGCCGGATCTTCTGGTTCCATGCGTTGGTACCGCCCTTCGGCGTGGTCTTGCAGGCGGCGGCGTAGCAGCGCCAGACCCAGTCGTCCTTCTTGTAGCGTCGGATCTCGATTTCGTCGCCCCCGCACCGTCCGCAGGAGGGCGGATCGGCGAACGTCGCCGCATGCTCGTGCTCCAGCAGCTTGCGGGCGAAGTGACCGCCCCGCATGGTCAGCATGATCTCCCGGGTTGACTTCTGGGAGAGCGAATTGAGGCTGCCGAGCAGAACCGTCTGCTCGTCGATGACGACAATCTTCTGGTGCATCTCGTACACGGGCACGACCGTATCGACGACCTGTCGCAGCTCGGCGATCAGGACCTGGTTCGTCTCCTGCTTCTGGAGCTTGTCGGTGTCGGCACGGATGAAGACGTTGATCCGCACACCGCGGTCGGCGGCGGCTCGAAGATCCGGCAGCAGCGAGTTCAGGCGCGTGGCGACCCAGGGGGACCAGAGCCACAGTGATCGCCGGGCTCTTCGGATCTCTTCCGAGAAGGCGCGGTAGAACCCCCGTTCGTCCTCGATCTCCGTCACTTCGACATGGCGGCCGAGGACTTCGGCGAGCGCGGAACCGAACTCGCCCCGGTAGGGGACCGAGGCCGTCGGAGGTGTGATCAGGTTCCGGGCGTGCAGCACCCGGACACCCGGCGTGTTGACCATGGCGGCCAGCTGGCCGAGAGCCGTCGCTCCGCCCGCGGCCCATAGGCGCTCCGGGCTGGCGATGACGTACAGCCTGGTTCTGACGCGTGTGACGGCGACGTTGAGCAGACGTACACCGTCACGGGGCCAGGGGTTCGTGGCGGGCTGGCGGTGGGCGTGGGCCATCCACAGGGGCCGGGTGGTCTTGTCGCCCTCCACGGTGTCGAAGACGACGATGTCGAACTCTCGCCCCTGGAAGCGGTGGGCGGTCCCCACTTCCGCCGGGTTGCTCCCTTCCGGTTCCTCGACATCACGCAGGGCCTCCAGCGTGGCTTCCGCCTGAACGCGGTACGGGGTCACCACGCCCGTGCTCTCGCCGAGTTCGCGGTGCACTTCCACCAGGGCGCGCGTGATCAGAGCACCGGCGGGCCACCAGCCGCGACGGCTACCGGGCAGGTGGGGTCTGGCCAGTTCGTGGAGACCGTCCGTGTCGATGAGTACGATCTCGGGGTCGTTCTCCATACGCGCCGACCGTGATCGGCTTCCCTCGCTCAGCGCGCCACCGTACGCGAGGTCGTTCGCCAGTCGCATCACGGCAGGACCGAACCGGTGCTGCTCGGTCAGAGTGATGCAGGCGGGATGGTGCCGAGCGTCGGTGGGTGAGTGGATACCGCAGTGTGCGAACACACCCGGGAGCAGCCAGCGCTGGATGTCCTGGTGTCTCTGCTCCTTGAGCTCAGGAGGCACGACGGCACCCAGCTGCATGAAGTCCCCCAGCAGAACGGCGGCCCTGCGGGACTTTCCGGTCGCCAGAAGCACCTCGGGCAGGGTGGCGGCACCCGCCTCGTCCACGAGCACCACGTCGTACGGTCCGTCCAGGACGGCCCGGTTCGTGCGGAACCGGGCCAGCGTGGTCGCGACGAGCCTGGCCCCCTTGATGATCTCTCCCTGGGCGTTGCGGGCCAGCCGCTCGTACTCCTCCTGGGTTTCCTGGTAGGCCTTCTCCAGTTCCGCGCGGTGTGCCACATCGGCAGTCACCGCGGGGCGGAGCCGACCCGCGCGCTCGAACATGGCGGGCCACCCCTTCTGCTCCGCCTGTTTCGCCACTTCGTAGGCATGAACGGCGCGCTTGGCCGCCTCTGCCGCCTGGGAGAAGTCGGCCGCACACCGGCTGAGGCGTTGTCGAGTCCGATCCGAAGCGGCCTGTGCCGCGGCGGCGTCGGCATGCAACGCGGCGATCTGATCTCGAGTGAGGGGGATGCCTTCGCTGAGTGCGGTGATCCGGGCTCCGAGGGCCGTGGCATGGGCTGTGGCAGTGGCCCGGGCCTCGCGGCGGCTTGCCGGGCCGTCGCGGCCGACCGTTCGGCCTCCTCCAGCCGTTGGCGGATCCCTGCGGTCTTGTTCTGGGCGCGGCGCTTCGACCACGTTCTTGTCGACTCGGCCTCACGCAGTTCTCTCCGCAGGGGATCACAACGGTCCTCAGCCAACAGGGCAGCCGCCTCCCGGAGCGCGACCGCTTCGCGTACCTTGGCCACCTCCGACGAGAGCTCGTCCACCTGGTGCCACTGGTGGCGGGCGGGGGCCGCGGCCTTGTCCCTGGCCACGGCCGTCCGGGCCACGGTGACCGCTTCCTCGTGTTCTCGGGAGGCCCGGTCGTGCCGCTGTTTCGCATCCTCGACCCGAAGCCTGACCGACGCCGGATCCTCTCCGGGAGTGCGCAGCAGCTCCAGAGCCGCGTAGTACGCGGACGAGTCGAAGCGGGTCAGCACGGCCTCCAGGCGGGCGAGTTCGGCTGCCCGCTCCTTGATCGCGACCAGTTCGGACTCCAGCGAGCCGCGCCGCTGCGCAGTCTCCGCGAGCCGTGCCCTGACCATCATCGGCAGGGAGACGGACGGATCCTCGGCCACTTCCTTCAAGTGCGGCGGGCCGACACGCACGATCTCTCCGGGCCCGTGCCGCCGTTCGCGCACCACCCCCAGCAGCGCGTTGTCCACAGCGATGTTGGTCGCGGAGACGAGGAGCAGCCGGTCGCCGCGCGCGAGGAGATCACCGATCGCCCTCTTCAGCACGGTGGTCTTGCCCGTCCCCGGAGGCCCCCAGACGAGGTGGACGCCTTCTCCGAGGCACGCGCGATGCGCGTCGGCCTGGGCGGGATGGAACCCCGGCGGGTCCTCCGCCGGCTGCCGCGGCCCGCCGATGGTGCCCGCCGCCAGTGCGGCAGCCAAGGGGTGTTCTCCGAGCCCCGTGATCCCTTGGCGCAGGGCCTCCACGAGGAACGTGGGAGGCTGCTTCTGCATCCACAGATGGGCGTCGGCGACCTCGGCGAACCGGGCCACCTTCACCGTGAGGAGACTGCCGTTCTGCACAGCCTCCGAGACGGTGAACCCCTCCGACTCGATGGTGTCGGCCTCCGGGCCGGCGAGCCGCAGACTGTCGAGCTGGTCCGGCCCGATGTCGGAACTCCGCACATCCACGACGTACTCGCCAGGACAACCCGCACGAGCCGCACGGCCGACCCGCTGCCATCGAGGCTGCCTCCCCGCGCCGCCCTCGATGGCGATCCACTCGCCGAGCGCAGCGGCGATCTCCTCCCGCCACCCCACCGGGGCCCCTCCCTGTCAGTTGTGCGGATCCATGGAGCGGAGCAGTTCGAGCAGCCCCTGAGCGGGGTGCAGCTGGTCGTCGGTTACGGGGTCGGGACTGAAGTGCATGAGGCCGTTGCGGAAGTTCCGGCAGTCCTCGAGTGCGGAGAGGAAGTGCTCCTTGTCGATGGCCCAGCCCAGGGCCGACCAGTTCTCGGGGACCTTGAACAGGTGGCCGTACGCGCCGAACGTCAGGTTGGCTGCGGAGTTCACTCGGGAAGCGCGGTGCCTGGGTACGACGGCACGAATCCGCTCGATCGGGATGCTGCGGTCGACGATGCGCCTCAGGCGCTGCTCGATCTCCTCGACGAGTACGAACGGACGGACACGAGTGCCGAACTGGACCGTGAGGTCCGAGTCGGTGATCAGACCGCACACCTTGTGGTCGTGATCCCGCACGAGGACGTAGCCCGACTTCTGGATGGTCCCGATCCAGTCGAGCAGATCATCGGACCGGTCCGCCTCCTGAGCCCGCACCGTGGCGGCCGCGAGGTCGGCTCCGGGATCGGCCATGCGGGCACGTCCGATCGACTCCCAGCTGACGACTCCGCGCAGCCGCCCGTCCGCATCGAGAACGGGCAGCTGACTGTAGTCGCGCAGCACCATGAGGGTCATCGCGGTCCCGAGGCTGTCCCCGACCCGTACGCACTCCGGCATGCGGTTGGCCGAATCGAGGTTGCTCACCCGGTACGCGACGGTCCGCGCCGTCGGGTCCTCGTCCGCCAGGTGTCCGGCTGCGTCTGCCGCGTTCTGGACCACGGCCGAGAGGCTCGTCGTGCCGGTGAGGCGGGTCATGGCGCTCGTACCCGCCTCGTCGGGCTCGGCACCGCCGGCCACGACCGCGATCTGGCTTTCGAGGCTGCCCTCCGTGAACGGAGGTACGGTGACGAGCCCGCGGACGTCCAGGTCGTTCTGGATCTGCTCGACGGCGGCCGGGTAGCGCCGCGGAAGGCTCCAGACGGCGAGGAAGTCCCGTACGGACAGGGTGAGGGGTTCGTCGGCGCTCCGCCGCCGGACCTCCTCGAAGAGTTTGGCCGGTTCGGTCAGGGTGGCGGCGAACTCGTCGGCGTCGGGACGGCCCGGATCGGGCTTTCCTTCGGAGAGAGCGGCTATGCGCTCCGCCGCCCCGAACCGGCTGAGCTCGAAGACCGTCAACAAGGACCCCATGCTGTCCTGGAGATCCGACTGGATCGACTGGCGATCGATGTCCTTGACGAGCCATTCGATGCGCCTGACGTGACGGAATCCGTCCGGTGCGTCCGCGCGGTACTCGTAGTCGCCCGAGACCCGGCCGATGGCCACGAGCAGCGACTTCTGCGGGAGGACGACAAGATCTCCCGGCTGTATCTCGTGGACGAAACGGAAGAGTTGTCCGGTCCAGTTCCCTACGGTGTAGGGCCCCTCGTCCGGATAGGCGGCAGCCACGGCCGCCTTGATGTCGTCCCGCGTGGCGGCGCCCGTCAGATCCCCGAGTTCCCACCAGCCGGCGATCAGGACGCCCTCCTCCAGGGCGGCCTTCTCCCGCTCGCCGTTCTCCCCCGCCCGTACGACCCAGGCCCGCATCCGGCCCCCTCCCCTGAGGAACTTGACAGACGACCGTCGTGATCGTGTGGCGCGACTTTAGGGCAGGCGGGGCGTGCCGCCCCTTGGCAAGGGCATATTTCCGTCACCTCGGTGGCCTGGTCGCCCACCGTGACCCGGCGGACGCGGAAGGGGAGCCGGGCGGTCGTAGACTGATCGACAGCCGTGGGCCGGGGCGAGGGCCGCGACGACCGTGTGGGGGAGAACGCCGGTGAAACCTTTGGACTTCGATATCGACCCCCAGGTGGTCGGGCCCTTCGAACTGCTCGCCCGGCTCGGCGCGGGCGGCATGGGCGTCGCCTACCTGGCTCGGCGGCTGCCTCTCGGTCTGACGGACGACCTCACCGCGGCCTACCGGCTGGCCGAGCCGGGCGGTGACGAGGAGGCCGTCGAAGGACGGCTCGTCGTGGTCAAGATGATCCAGCCCGGCCTTCTCGACGGTGAGCCGGACACCAGGGAACGGTTCGATCGTGAGATCGACGCCGTTCGGGCCGTGATCAGCGCCCGCGTCCCCGCCGTGATCGCGGCAGCCCCTCCGGGAGCGGCCCGGCCCTGGTTCGCCATGGACTACATCGCAGGCCCCGACCTGCACACGATGGTGAAGCTGTCCGGCACCTTCCCGGTCGGGGCGTACGCCGCGCTCGGGCTGGCACTCGTCGACGCGCTCCGGGCGATCCACGGGGCCAACCTGCTGCACCGCGACCTCAAACCCGGCAATGTCGTCCTGGGGCCGCACGGGCCCGTGGTGCTGGACTTCGGCCTGGCCGTGCTCGCGGAGAGGCAGGCCAGTCAGGCGCTCACCCAGACGGGAGCCGTCATGGGCACCCGTACGTTCATGCCGCTGGAGCAGTGGAAGGACACCAAGCGGGTCAAGGAGCCCGCGGACGTGTACGCGCTGGGCGCCACCCTGTTCTTCGCCGCGACCGGTCGGGCCCCGTATCCGTTTGCGCCGATGGAATCGCCGCCGAGCTTCAGCGGGGTCGACAAGGACTTCGTCCCCCTCCTCGCCCAGATCCTCGTCGCGACCCCGAGCCAGCGGCCGACCCTCAAGGCGGTGGAGACGGGACTGCTCTCCCTGCTGACCGACGCTGATCTCACACCACAGGACGCGGCGGACCAGCTCGCGGCGCTCGTCGCCGGTTCCGGCCTGATTCCGGAGCTTCCCGCGAAAGCCGGCACCGGCCACGCCGACCCTGCCATCCAGGAGCGCGCCCAGAAGGCGGTCGACGCGGGTGCCGCGCCGGACGCTCCGTGGGGGAGCGACGCCGACGACCTGTCGGAGATCGACCCCGGGTTCTACGGGCTCGTCGACACGGACGAGATCGAACTGGCGGCCGAGGCCCAGGGGGCGGCCGCGGAGGAGGCGGTCGCGCCTCCGGGCTACACACCCACACTCGTCGATCAGGCGCCGACCCCCGCGGAACCGGAGGCCGAGGTGGTCTCCGCCCACCTGCCCGCTCCCGGGGCGGAACCACTTCCCACCAGCTACTCCCTCGACCCTCCGCATCCCGTCCGGCCACCTCGGCCCTCGGCCCCGCCCCCGGTCGCCCTGCGGGTCGCCGCGGAACTGCGCGAGGCGTACGCGCACCGGGGCGACCTCTAGGAACGGGGCCTGCCCCGTGACGGTGGACCGTCCCCAGGCGTCCGGCGGACCGCCTACCCTTCAAGAACCCCCTTATGACCCGAAAGGCAGGACCGCCCCCGATGCCCGACGCAGTGCCCGGCACCTCCGAGGCCCGCACCGACACCCAGGTCACGACGGCGCCCGAGGGACCTCCGCCGGCCGGCACGGTGATCGAGGTGCGGGACGAGGAGTGGATGGTCCGCAGCAGCAGGCAGGTGAGGACCGGGGAGTACCTGATCGAGGCCGTCGGCGCCTCCGACCTCGTACGCGGGCAGGAAGCCAGGTTCCTCGCGCCCACGATGGACCGGCCCCGCGTGCTGTGTCCGGAGGACACCGAGCTCATCGCCGACGGGTCGCCGCACTTCCGGCGCAGCCGTCTCTTCCTGGAGGCGGTGCTCCGCAAGACTCCGCTGCCCCAGACGGAGCGTCGCCTCGCCCTGGCCGACGGCTTTCTCCTGGACCGCATGGACTACCAGCTCCGGCCCGCGGCGAAGGCCCTGGCCAATCCGCTGCGGCCACGGCTCCTGATCGGTGACGTGGTGGGCCTGGGTAAAACTCTGGAGATCGGGGTGCTGCTCGGCGAGCTCGTCCGCCGCGGTCGCGGCGAGCGCATCCTCGTCGTCACGCCCGCACCCGTCCTCGAGCAGTTCCAGCACGAGATGTGGACGCGGTTCTCCCTGCCGCTGGTCCGCCTGGACAGCGCCGGCATCGCCCGTATCGAGCGAAAGATCCCGGCGGGACGCAATCCGTTCACGTACTACAAGCGCGTGATCATCTCCATGGACACGCTGAAGAACCAGCGCCGCTACCGGCCGTGGCTGGAGCACATCCACTGGGACGCGGTCGTCATCGACGAGTCCCACAACCTCATCAACCAGGGCAGCGACCGTCGGGCTCTCGCCGACCTGCTCGCCGAGCGCACCGACGCGCTGATCCTCGCCAGCGCCACCCCGCACAACGGTGACATGGCGGCCTTCACCGGGCTGATCCGCCTCCTCGACCCCATGGCGGTCAAGGACCCCCGCGACCCGAAGGCCGCCGAACTGGAGCACCTGATGGTGCGCCGTACCAAGGTCAGCGACGAGGTGGCCGGCCAGCTCAAGGACTGGGCCCCGCGCGGTGACTCCCGGCCGGTCCGCCGCCAGGCCAACGAGCTGGAGGAGGCGGTCTTCCAGGAGCTCGCCGACCACTGGCTGAAGCGCCCCGCCGACGGCACCGCACCGAAGGCCGGTGCCGAGGACCACCTCTTCCCCTTTGTCCTGCTGAAGTCCTTCCTCTCCTCCCACCGGGCCCTCTTCGCCACCGCCCGCGACCGGCTCGCCAAGACCGGGCACCCCCTCCCCGACAAGCACAAGATCACCGATGGGGCCCCGGCCGGCATCGTGCCCGCCACCCCCGAGACGACCTCGCTCCTGCGCCTCATGGAGCTGGCCCGTGCCATTGAGCGCGCGACCGCCGAGGGCAGCGCGCCGGAAGCGGCCTCCAAGCTCGCGGGCCTGGTCGACGAGCTGCGCGAGATCGGCGTCAAGGCCGGCAGCCCCACCCGCGCGGTCGTCTTCTCCGAGCGCCGCGAGACCCTCGACTGGCTGGGCCAGGTCCTGCCGCCGCTGCTCGGCTGGACGGACCGGGACGACGCCAAGGCGGCGGTCAAGGTCCTGCACAGCACCGGCGTCTCGGACCGGGTGCAGATGGAGTATGTCGACGAGTTCGCCCGCGCGGGCGGCGACGTCCGCCTGCTGCTCTCCGGCGACGGTGCCTCCGAGGGCGTCAACCTGCACCGCCAGTGCCACCACCTCATCCACTGGGACCTGCCCTGGAGCCTCATCCGCGTCGAGCAGCGCAACGGCCGCATCGACCGCTACGGGCAGACGGAGCGGCCCGAGTTCCGCGCGATGATCCTCGAATCGGCGGTCGAGGGCGCGCTGGACGACACCCATGTCGCCGAGCGGGTTCTGGCCCGCGAGCAGAAGGTGCACGCGATCCTCGGCGCCGTGGAGGCGACGACCAAGGAGAACGACGGTGCCCAGGAGGAACGGCGCGTCATGGAGGCGTTGTTCCGGGGCGCGGCCCCGCAGGAAGCGGTGGCGGACCTGGAGGCCGTGGCCCTGACCGAGGGCGACGCGACGACGCCGGAGGACCTGCCGCTCGCACAGCGGCTCAACGCGGAGTTCGGCACCGGCGGAGACCCGTACGAGGACTCCAAGTTCGGTTTCGACTTCGACACGGACTTCGAGGACGAGATCGGCTTCGACTTCGACGACAGCGCGGACGACGGCTCCGAGACCGTCGGCGCCGAACCTTCCGGCGACGGAACGGCAGTCCGGGAACCGGCTCCGGACGCCCGTGGCGCCGCCGCCCCCCTCCGCTTCGTCGAAGAACTGCGGTTGTTCACCGACCGTCGCGACTACCTCCTCACCGGCCTGGAAGAACTCGCCGACCTGGAGTCCTTCCGCCTCGACACCACCGTCGACGGCACCGACCTCAGCTTCGACACCCCGGAGGACCTCGCCGACCGGTTCGACGTCCTGCCTCCTGGCTACCTGCGCGACCACGGCATCACCCGCCGCATGAAGCTCACCTTTAGTCCCAAGGACGCGGCCGACTCCCTCAGGCGTGCCCGAGAGGACGCCGACTCGCCCTCCCTCTGGCCGGACGCCCACTACGTCGGCGAACTCCACCCCGTCCTGGAGTGGATCACCGACAAGGTCCTCGTCCAGCTGGGTCGCCAGCAAGCGCCCGTGCTTCAGGTGGACTGTGCCCGCGTGCCGGAACCGGTGTTCCTCACCCAGGGCGTCTGGTCCAACCAGGACGGCCGCCCGACCGTTGTGGCGTTCCTCGCCGTCGACCGGCTCGGCCGCGAGGGCGAGGCACCCCGGGTCCGTGAGCTGTCCCGCGAGCTCCTCGCCGACCTCGGGGTCCGCCCCGACATGCCCGACCACTTCGCCCAGGGCGACCCCGCCGCCCTCCAGCAGTACGTGGCGGCAGCCGTCCATGCGACCCGTCGCACGATGACGGGGCTGCGAGCCAAGGCGGAGGAACTTGTCGACCAGCCGCTGCGGGAGTACGAGGAGCGGGTCGGACTGTGGCGCCAGCAGTCCCTTCCCGGCTTCAGCGGCGGCCGGACTGCCCGCGACCGGGCCGCGGAGAACCTGGAGAAGGCCGCCACCCGCCTCCGTACCGCCGGCGACCCGATGGTACGGGTCCTGGCCGTCCTGGAGCCGAGCTCATGACCGTCCCCACCGCGCACGGCGCGGCTCACGACCTCCATCCTACCCGTCACGTCATCCTGCAGGAGCGCCACGCGTGAAGTTCGACGCGCTGATCAACGAAGGCGAGTACTTTCCGCCCTTCTACCTGGACACGATCCTGCCCAAGCAGCTCAAGACCGGCCGCCTGAAGGGATGGGCGGCCGAGGAGCGGCACGGCCGGCCCACACCGCGGCAGGGTCTGCGCGACCTCTCCGGGCGCTACTTCGACGTACGGATCACGGTCGGCGGGGAGGCGGAGAAGTTCAACGTCCAGCCCGATCCCGACGCCGAAGCCGCCCAGCAGCTGGCCGCCGAAGAGCTGAAGGCGCATAGCGGCCCCGACGAGCTGCCCGCGTTCCGGCCCGCGACCGGCGCGCGTACGGACGACGGTCCGGAAGGGACCTGGCGGGCGGCGCTGGACACCTGGCACACGGACGTCCTGAAGGCCCTCGGTTTCACCCCGAAGCCCGGACACCTCACCGTCCACGGTGCCGCCGGACCGGTCGCCGTCCCCGTCGCCCACCACGAGCCCGGCATCGCGGTCCTGACCGGCGGCTTCGCCCACGACATCGCCGCCACCCGCGGCGACGGCCCGGCCAACCGGCTCCCCGCTCCCGTCCGCGTCGCCTCCGGCCGCACCCTCACCACGGTCACGGACCTCGCCGCCTGGCTGCTCGCCGCCGACGACGCCCCCCGCTACGCGCTCCTCCTCTTCGGCGGCATCATGGTCCTCGCCGACCGCGAGAACTACGCCCGCGGTCGGCACCTCGCCGTCAGCCTGGAGGTGGCGCTGCCCCGCAAGGGCACGAAGGGCGCGACGGCCGGTGAGATCGACGTGATCGCCGCCCTCTTCGGAGCCCAGGCGTTCCGTCCCGCCGAGGACGGCGGGGACGACGACATCGCCCGCCTGGTCGCCGAATCCCGCGACCACTCCGTCGGCGTCACCGAGACCCTGCGCGAGGGCCTGAAGGAATCCGTCCAGCTGATCGCCAACGAGGTCCTGGACCGCGCACGGCAGCAGGACGTCACCCCCGGCGACCTCCCCGCCTGGCTCCCCGACACCCTCGCCGAGCCCGGCTCGCTCCAGCGGGTCCTCACCAAGGAATCCCTGCGGTACCTGTACCGCATCCTCTTCCTGCTGTACGCCGAGGCCCGCCCCGAGCTCGACATCCTCCCGATGAAGAGCGCGGAGTACGCCTCCGGGTACAGCGTGGCCCGGCTCCGCGAACTCGTCGTCCAGGAGAAGCTGTCCAGCACCTCCCGCGACCGCTACCACTTCCACGACTCCCTGGACCTGCTCTTCAAGAAGGTCTTCACCGGCCACCCGGTCGCCGACACGCTCACCACCCGCGACACCGCCATGGTCGCCGAGCGGGCCTCCGAGGCGCTGGCGGAGGACGACGGCTACGAGGGCGTACGCATCGAGGCCCTGCGCTCCCGCCTCTTCGACCCCGCGTCGATAAAGCTCGTCGACGAGGTGATCGTCCACCCTGACGACCTCGACCCGGAGGGAAGGCCTCAGGACGGGGCCCGTGCCCTCGACCTGCGGCTCCGCAACAAGGTCCTGCACCAGGTGCTGCGCCACCTGACCATCGCCGAGGGCACCGGCCGCACCGGCCGGGGCGGCTTCATCTCGTACGCCAACCTCAGCATCAACCACCTCGGCGCCGTGTACGAGGGTCTGATGTCGTACACCGGCTTCATCGCCGACCAGCCTTTGTACGGGGTCGCCAAGGGCGGCAACCCCAGCGGCGGTTCCTGGCTGATCCGCCCTGAGCAGGTCGCCTCGGGGCGGTACCCGGACGGCCCGGAGGACAGCGTCTTCGTCAAGACGGACGTCAACCCGGAGACGGGGCAGCGGGTCGCGATCCCGCACAAGGTCGGCTCGTACGTCTACCGCCTCGCCGGCCGCGACCGCCAGACCAGCGCCTCCTACTACACGCCCGAGTCCCTCACCCAGGCGACGGTGGAGCAGACCCTCCGCTTCCGCCTCGACGAGAAGGGCGCGGTCGACCCCAAGGAGCCGGAGAAGGCGTGGGTCAACGCCGCCGACGTCCTGCGCTGGCGCGTCTGCGAACCGGCCCTCGGCTCCGGGGCGTTCCTCAACGAGGCCGTCAACCAGCTCGCCGAGCTCTACCTGCGCCTCGCGCAGCGCGAGCGGGGCGTGGAGATCGACCCCGAGGACTACCAGGCCGAACTCCAGAAGGCGAAGGCCTACATCGCGCTGCACAACGCGTACGGTGTCGACCTCAACGAGACGGCCGTCGAACTGGCCGAGATCTCGTTGTGGCTGAACACCATGTACCGGGGGATGAAGGCGCCTTGGTACGGACTGCACCTGCACCGGGGCAACTCGCTGGTCGGTGCGGCCAGGAAGGTCTACCCCGGCAACAGCCTGCGGGACGGTGGCTGGCTGACGTCCAAGGCCCCGCAGAAGCCCCGGCACGTGCCGCTGACGGAGAAGCTGAAGACGCGGGAGGTGCACCAGTTCCTGCTGCCGGCGATGGGGTGGGGCTCCATCGGTGAGAAGGTCTCCGTACGAACCCTGAAGAAGGGCACGCCGGAGGAGGTCGTCAAGGCTGTCGTCGACGGCGACGTCGTGGACTGGCTGGACCCGAAGCTCGTCGAGGCGCTGCGGAAGTGGCGGTCGGCGATGCGGCGGAACCCGAAGGGAGCCCCGAAGAAGAAGGGGGCCGGTGTTGCCTCTGGCAAGCGTACGTCGGCGGCAGCGCATCCCCTGGGGACGGACGAACTGACCCTGAACCTCGGCTTGGAGATCTGGGACCAGCCGGCGCTGATCGGCGGCCCTTCTGTTGCGACCGGTGCTCCGGGAACCGACGAAGACCGGGACTCCGGCGAGAAGTACGAGACGGGCCGCCTCATCCGCCTCGCCCGCCGCGTCGAGTTCCTCTGGGACCTGGTCGTCATGCGACTGAAGCTGTCGGAGCGGGAGATCTCCCGGCACGTGGACGTGTGGGGTGCGCCGGCGAGCGCCGAAGACGGGCCCCACCAGCCGATGGACCGCGACGCCGTTCTGGAGGCGCTGCACCGCAGGGGAACTCCGTACTGGCGGCTCAAGCAGCTGATGGACACCTGGTGCGCGCTGTGGTTCTGGCCGCTGGAGGACATCGGCCAGCTCGACGGCTCGGACGCCTCGTACTACCGGGGGCCGGGCGGCGAGGATTTGCGCGCCCTCCCGAAGGACAGCCGCCGGCGCCGCGTCGCCCTTGCGGAGCTCAAGGATTGGCTGGAGTTCGCCGAGGCGGTCGTGGGGCGCGTGGACGCGACGTCGGAGGAGGGGAAGCAGGGGGCGCTGCTGTCCTTCGACGGGGTCCAGAGCCTGGAGGAACTGGACGCGAAGGAGCTCGAACTCGACGCTCTGATGCAGGAGATGACGGCGTGGGACGACCCGTTGGAGCTGGGAGATACGTTCCCGTGGTACGAGACGGCGGCCCGGATCGCGCGGGATCGGGGGTTCTTCCACTGGGAGCTGGACTTCGCGCATGTGTTTGCGGAGGGCGGGTTCGACTTGATGGTGGGGAACCCGCCGTGGGTGCGGCAGGAGTGGTTCGAGAACATGGTCCTCGCGGAGCTTGAGCCGTGGTTCGTGCTGGGCGGGAAGGATGCGGAGGCCGATCGGCAAAGGCACGCGGCAGAAGTGTTGGCCAAGCCCGAGCACAGGTCGTTCTACCTGGACGAGCTAGGAACTGTTGCTGGCGTGTCGGAGTTCCTGTCGTCGGTCGACACGTACCCGGAGCTGGCAGGCACAAGGCCAGACATGTACCGAGCTTTCATGTTGCTTTCCTGGAGGGCCACGGGTGAGCGTGGCGTTGCCGGGCTGATTCATCCGTCGACGCATCTCACGGGGGCGAAGGAAGGAGCGTTGCGGAGAGCGACGTATCGGCACCTCCGGCTGCACGCCGACTTTGAGAACCAGCGTTCGTTGTTCGCGAAGCCAGTCGGGCACAGCCGGCACTTCAGCGTCAACGTGTACGGGCGGTCTCGGCAGGAGATCTGTTTCCAGCACCTGAGCTGGTTGTTTGCTCCCGAGGTGTTGAACGAATCCGTGCGCGACAAGAAGGAGCGCCCGCTTCCCGGAATCAAGTACAAGGGCAAGTGGGACATCCGCCCGCATAAGGACCGTGTTGTGACAGTGGATAAGGGCGTTCTCGCGAACTGGCGGAAGCTGGCCAGTGAGGACAATCCGGTGCCGCTGGAAGAGACCAGGCTCCTCTTCCCCGTGACCACGGCCGAGGAAGCGGCCATCGAGGCGCTAGCTAAGTGGCCCCACCGGCTCGGCGCATCCAACCCGCGCATCTCGATCGGCTTCTACGAAACGCAAGATCGTGCAGCAGGCTACTTCACGTGGAGGCCCGGCCCATCTGAGAGCTGGAGAGACGTCATCCTTCAAGGCCCGATGTTCGGTGTTGCGACGCCGTTCCTCCGCAGGGCGGTAGAGGGGGCGACAGCCGCCAACAAGCTAGAGGCATGGAACCCGAGAACACTGGATGACGGTGCTGTCCAGCACACGAACTATCGCCCTGCGGGAGATCGTGCCAAGTATGTGGCTGCACAGGATCAGTGGCCCGACGCGGGCCGACTGGCTCAACTGCGGGAAGATCCGGCAGCCGTAGCGGCTGCTGAGGCCGACGTCAGGGCTGCCGATCCTGAGTTGGAGGGTGATGCCCTCGAAGCAGCGGTTAAGGCGCTTCTGAGGGCGGCGAGCATGCGGCCGTACTCGGAGTTCTACCGGGTGGCCTGGCGCGAGATGATCGCCTCTGATACCGAACGGAGCCTCTACGCCGTGCTCGTCCCGCCTGGGGCGAACCACATTCACGCGGTGCGGAGCGCTGCTCTCCCGTCGTCGCGACACACAGCGCTCGCTGCGGGGTTCTTTGCGTCGCTGGCCCTTGACTACTTTCTCCGGAGTTCTGGCCGAGGTCACCTGGACATCTCCGACGCCAGAATCATGCCCGCCCCAACGCCAGGCCACCCCCTGGAACAGGCCCTCCTCCTACGCACCCTCCGGCTCAATGCCCAGACCAACGCCTACGCCCCCCTCTGGGAGGAGCTCTACGACTCGGCCTGGCAGCAGGACACCTGGGCTGCCTCGAAGGAATGGCCCGACGGCACCCCGCCGCTTTCCGCTGGCGTCGGGCCTACCTGGTCCCGCGACACACCCCTCCGTGCAGAGTTCGCGCGCCGCGCCGCGCTCGTGGAGATCGACGCACTCGTCGCCGTCTGGCTCGGGATCAGCGCCGATGAGCTGGTCGCCATGTACGACGCCCGGTTCCCCGTGCTTCAGCAGTACGAGGAGAACATGTGGTTCGACGCCAATGGCCGCCGCATCGCGAAGGCGCATCAGCAGTACGGGTACGGGCAGCCCAAGGACGCGTGGAAGCAGCTGAGCAAGCCCGAGGCGTTCCCCGAGGAGTACGAGGTGCCCGACGGGTACACCGCGCCGCTGTACCGGGCCAACCGTAAGGCCGAGATGCGGGCCGCGCACGCCGAGTTCACGCGGCGGATGTGGAACGTCGGGTGGGAGCCCGGTGACACGCGGGCCCCGGAGGACACCAAGGCCTGACCCCGTACACATACAGACGAGAGCCCTGCCGTCCGGCACAGACCGGCAGGGCTCTCGCGCGTACAAGCGCGGGCTGTACTACTCCGCCGAGGCGAGCCCGACGAACCCCGCCCATGCCTCGCGCGACACCTTGAGGGCCGGCCGGGACACGTCCTTGGAATCACGGACGTGCACGGCTCCCGCGCCAGTCGCGACCTCGACGCACTGGCCGCCTTCGGCGCCGCTGTAGCTGCTCTTGAACCAGGCGAGGGATTCGGTGTTGTTCATAGCCCTCCCAGCAACTTCTCGATGAACTCCAGCGACTCTCGCGGGGTGAGAGCCTGTGACCGGATGATCCCATAGCGGGCGGCGGCGAGAACGGCTGGCTTCGGGTCGGTCTCCAGGACACTGGCACCCTGGGCCTCGGCGTAGACGAACCCCTTGCCGTCCTCGCGCGTGATGACGGTGAACGGTCCGTCGACACCAGCGTTCTCATCGCAGCCGAGCGGCATGACCTGAATCTCGACGTTCTTCCGCTGGCCGATGAGGAGGAGTTGCTCCAGCTGCCCGCGCAGCACGATCTTCCCGCCGAACTTCCGTCGTAGCACCGACTTGCACATCACGAAGCTCAGCAAGGGCTCTGGCCGTCGGTCGAAGACGTCCTGCCGGGCCAGCCGGGCGGTCACCCGCTGCTCGATCGTCTCCGCGTCGAGCGGCGGACGGCGATTGCCGAGCAGGGCCCGCATGTACTCCTCGGTCTGGAGCAGACCGTTGACTACCAAGGTGTCGTACGCCAGCAGCTCTATCGCCCGCTTCTCCAGCTGCGCCATCCCCTGGAAAAACACCGGGTACTGCGCCTTCTCCACCTGCTCCTTCCACACCGACAGCAGGCCGCCCGCGTCCAGTACCTCATCCGCTCGGTCGATCGCCCTCGGCGGCGGGATCCGCCGCCCCTGCTCGAACGACGCGATGCTCGACGCCGAGTACCCCAGCCGCTTCCCGAGCTCCTCCCGCTCCATCCCCGCCCGCACTCGCAGCGTCTTCAGGCTCTGCCCGAACGCCGCGACCACGCCCTGACCCGACTTGTCCGCCGCCCGTCCGCCATCCGCCGCCTCGCCCTCGACCTCGGGTTCCGTCTGCTCCGCCGTCATCCCACCCTGCTTCCGCCGTACCCCACGTACCGGCGCCCGCACCTCGCGTACAAGCGGATCGCGTCAGTGCGTCACCACCGGTCACGCTACGCCACCACGAGGACCGTGGTGGCCATGACGAGCAACATCGACAGCCCCTGCCGCACCGCTCAACCCTCCAGCCTCTCCCCGTACTTGGGCACCCGCACCTTCGCCATGCGCTTCACCCCCACACCCCGGGGTGCCCGCCTCGCCCGCCGGCTCGTCGCCGTGCGGCTCGACGAGTGGGGCGTGCCGTACGGGACGGAGCCGCACGAAACGGTCGTGCTGATCGCCGGGGAACTGACCGCGAACGCGGTACGGCACGGACACGTCCCAGGGCGCGACTTCCACCTCCTTCTCCGCGTCACCATCCCGCCCCGGCCGACCGTCCGGGTAGAGGTGACCGACACCCGCGCCGAACGACTGCCTCCCCCGCCCCGGCGAGCTTCCCGCCCCCCCCCCGCACGGGGACGGTGGTCGCGGGCTGCTGCTCGTCGAAGGGCTCGCCGCCCGCTGGGACTGGCAGCCGAGGACCCCAGGGCCGGGGAAGACGGTCTGGGCCGAGTACGAGCTGCCGCGCGCGATGGTCGGCCCCTGACGTGCGCCGTCCGGCCGGATCCCGGCGAACGGGGCGGAGCTGTCGGTCCTCCCTCGTAGAGTGGAACGTGATCGATCCTGGTCATTCCTGATGAGCCACCGAGGGGCGGCCGGATCGCGCACCACCACGGGACGACAACGGGAAGACGGGGGCCACGCACGTCATGCGACCCACACTCGCCGCGCAGACGCTGCGCGACACCACGGTCGAGTACCTGACGACGACGTTCGCGCTGGCCGAGCCCGACACCCAGGAGGCCCTGGAGGACTTCCTCACCGACCCGGCCGACGGTCTCTTCCGGGGACCTTACCTGCGGATCAGGCGGCCCTTCCGGCCCGCGGCGGACAGCTGGCAGGAGCGGCTCGACTGGTATCCGGCGGACTTCCAGCCGTACGCCCACCAGGCCGAGTCCTTCGCGCGACTGAGTGGCAAGCACGGGCACCGGCCGGAGCCGACGCTGGTCACCACCGGCACCGGATCGGGAAAGACAGAGTCCTTCCTGATCCCCGTCCTCGACCACTGCCGGCGGCAGCGGGAGGCCGGGCGGGCCGGGATCAAGGCGATCCTGCTCTATCCGATGAACGCCCTCGCCGGTGACCAGGCGCAGCGTCTCGGCGACCTCCTGGACCGGGACGCCCGGCTGAGCGAGGTCACGGCCGGGCTGTACATCGGTGAGGCGTCCTCCCGGGGGACCTCGCCGTACGGGCGGGTGATGGTGGACCGGGCGGAAATCCGGCGCAACCCGCCGGACATCCTGATCACCAACTACAAGATGCTCGACCTGCTGCTCCAGCGGCAGAAGGACGCCCCGCTGTGGGCGGACGCCGACCTGACATACATCGTCATCGACGAGTTCCACACCTACGACGGCGCGCAGGGCACCGACGTGGCGATGCTGCTGAGGCGGCTCGCCGCCGTCGTCGGCGCGGCCGAGGACGGGCGCCCGCTGGGCGGGATCTGCCCGGTCGCGACCTCCGCGACGCTCGGCTCCGCCGGAGGCACGGACGGCGCGGGAGCCGGCCCGCGGGCCATGCTGGACGTGGCCTCGCAGGTGTTCGGCGTGCGGTTCCCCGACGACGCCGTGATCGGGGAGGACCGGCGGGACGCCGAGGAGTTCCTGCTCCCCGTCGACCGCTCGCTGCCGCTCCCGTCGCCCGGAGAGCTGGCCGGCTTGCCGGACCCGGCGCGCACCCCCGGCGGCATGGACGTCGTCGCGCGCGCCACCCTCGGCTGTGACACGGCCGACCCGCGTGAGCTGGGGCGGCGCCTGCTCGCCCACCCGCTCACCCACGAGCTGCTGCGGGCCAAGGACGCGCCGCTGACCGCCGTGGAGACGCTGGAGAACTTCCCCGACACCTCGGCCTGGCGCGCCGAGGCCGAGCGGGACCCCGAGACCGCCGCCCGCGCCCTCGCGCGCTTCGTGGCGCTGATCTCGGTCGCGCGCGATCCCAAGCCGGGCCCCGACGGACGGGACCGGCCGCTGCTGCTCGTGGAGAACCACCTGTGGCTGCGGGCGCTGTCGCGGGTGCTGCGGTTCGTCGCCCCCGAGCCGGTGTTCTCCTGGTCGGACGCCGACCAGGTCGCCCTCGCCGAGCAGGACCGCGCGGCGGCCGAGCGGCGGGCCCTCGCCATCGCGGCGCAGACGGAGCGGAGGCTGCGCGTGCGCGGGGCCGGGCGGTTGCCCGCCGCGTATTGCCGGCACTGCGGACGCTCCGGCTGGGCGGCGATCTGCCCCGACCGAGATCCGCAGAACCTGCACCACGCCCCGGACGAGATCTACCGCGCCGCCGCGGCGGGCGGCGCCGCGAAGGGCCGCGTGCGGGCCATGATCGCGGCGACCCCGGCCGAAGCGGCCGAGCAGGCGCGGGCCGTGCTCGCCCGACGGGCCGCCCACCGCGGCCGGAAGGGCGCCGCCCACGACGCGAGCCTGCTGGTCCTGGAGGACAACGGGCGGGCCCTGCGCGCGCTCGACCCGGACGAGGTGCTGCCCGAAGGGGAGGGGGGCAGGATCGCGTCGGCGCCGGAGAACGGCGTCTACGTGTGGGTGTGGTTCGGCAACCAGGAGATGGCCGACCACGCTCGGCAGGACCGCTGTCCCGCCTGCGGGCAGGGGCAGGGCATCCGCTTCCTCGGTGCTGGTGTCGCCCCGCTCGCCTCGGTCGTCGTCACCCAGCTCTTCACCGGCGGGGAGCTGCCGAAGGCGGACGAGCAGGGACGGGACCGCCGCAAGACACTGATCTTCAACGACTCCGTGCAGGACGCGGCCCATCGCGCCGGGTTCGTCGCCAGCCGCTCCTGGAAGTTCTCGCTGCGCTCGCTCCTCCACGACCAGCTGGTGGCCGGGATCGCGGCGAACCCGGAGTACGCGGCCGACGGAGTGCCGCTCAACGAGCTGATCGCCTCGCTCGTGACCCGGGCCGCCGAGCCGGGGGAGCGACTCCTCGCCGCCGTCGTACCGCCCGACCTGGACACCATCGACCCGGTCAGGCGACTCCTCGACGGCAAGAAGAACATCACCAAGGCCACGTGGAAGCTCGTCGGCGAGCGCCTCGCCTTCAACACGCTCCTGGAGTTCGGCCTCCACTCCCGGCTCGGTCGGACCCTGGAACTCACCCGCACGGTCGCGGCCGAAGTGCACCTGCCCCATCCCGAGAAGGCGGCCAAGGCTGCCGAGGCCCTGTTCGACGTCCAGCTGGGGGAACAGCTCCCCCTGGCGCCGGACGCACCGGGCGAGGGCCACGACACCCCGTCCGCCGGCCAGGGACGGCAGTCCGGACCGCCCGCCGAGGGCGACCCCGGGCGGCTGCGCTACTTCGAGGGATTCGTCCGCGGCCTGCTCGAACACCTCCGGCAGGTCGGCGGCATCCACCACCGATGGCTCGACGCCTTCATCGACGCGGACGGGCGCAACCGCTACCTCCTCTCGACCGCCCGGCCCCCGGGCATGCCGGCCTTCGGGCGTCAGTCCGAGTTCCCGGCGTTCGTCCTCGTCGGTGCCGGCGCCGGACGGACCGAGTTCGAACGGGTCGACACCCGGGACAGCTGGTATGTCGACTTCACCCGCCGCTGTCTCGGCCTGGACCGGGAAGCCGCGGGGAAGTACCTCGCAGCACTCTTCGAACAGCTCGCCGACGACGAGATCGGCGCGCTGGCCCGGCGGCGGACCACGTCCGGCGACGGTCGGCAGGGCCACGGCGTGTACGGGCTCACCCCTGGGCACATCCGCGTCCGCCCCCTGGGCGACGAGCAGACCGGGATCGCCGCTCTCACCTGCCCCGAGTGCGGCTGGACCCAGACCGTGCCCCCCGAGCGCGCCTCCGTCTGGCAGGGCACGCGCTGCCCGCTCAAGCGCTGCGACGGCACCCTGTCCAGGCCCTCCGCCGAGGCCGGCGGCCGGGCCGCCCGCGACTACCGCTCCGACTACTACCGGCGCCTCTACCGCGAGGCCGACCCGTACAGCGTGGTCGCCGCCGAGCACACCGGCGTGCTCACCCGCAAGGAACGGGAAGAGGTGGAGAAGGGCTTCCGGCACGGCGAGAAGCACACCGACCCGAACGTCCTCTCCTGCACACCGACGCTCGAACTCGGCATCGATATCGGTCAGCTGGAGGCGGTCGTCCTGGCCTCCCTGCCGCCGACGACGGCCGGGTACGTCCAGCGGGTGGGCCGTGCCGGCCGCTCCACCGGCAACGCCTTCATGGTCTCCCTCGCCGACACCAGCCCTCGCGCGCTGTACCACCTGGCCGAGCCCCGGCACCTCATCGCCGGACCGATCCTGCCGCCCGGCTGCTTCCTGTCCGCAGGCGAGCTGCTGTGCCGCCAGTACACCGCCTACCTCATCGACCGCGCGGCACGACGCCTTCTAGAGGGCGTTCCGCCGCTGCCGGACCGGGTCACCGCGCTCATGGGGCGCAACGGCTGGCTGAAGCGGTTCCGTGAGGCGGCGATCACCCACGCCGACCTCGTGGAGGACTTCCTCAAGCTGTTCCCCGCCATCGACGGCGTTCCCGACTCCGGGGTCTCCCGTGATGCCCGCGCCGCCGTGCGTCGGTACGCACGCACCAAGCTCGCCGAGGAACTGCGCGGCGCGGAGGCGACGTGGGAGGCGGAGCGCGCCGAACTCGCCCGCCGCCGCGACCTCATCAACGACGCCGTCGACTCACTCCAGGAGGCCGTGGAGGACGAGGCCCGGGAGAAGCGGAACCTGTCCCGTGAGGCGGCCGGGGTGACCTCGCGTCTCCAGGCGATGGCCATGGCCGACGCCCAGGGCTTCCTCGTGGAGTACGGGCTGCTGCCCAACTACAGCCTCGTCGAGGACGGGGTACGCCTGGAGGCCATGCTCAGCCGCAAGGAGCCGGTACGGAAGAAGCGTGGTGAGGGCGCGGCCGACGTGGTCGAACGCTGGCGCAGTGAACCACGCGTCTATGACCGGCCCGCCGCCGCCGCGCTCACCGAACTCGCCCCGGGCAACGCCTACTACGTTCGCGGCTACCGGCACGTCGTCGACGGTTTCGACCTCGGCTCCGCGCGCAAGGACACGCCCGACGGCACGCCGGCAGGCCTCGAACTGTGGCGGGTGTGCAAGGAGTGCGGCCACGTCCGCACCGGCGACCGGGCCGAGCAGGACACCTCCGCGTGCCCGCGCTGCGGTGGCGTCGACATCGGCGGCCGCACCGCCCTCCACCCGGTCATCGTGCCCCGCAAGGTCACCGCCCACGACAAGCGGGACGACGCACGGATCGTCGACGACAACGAGAGCCGCACGCACACGCCGTACACCACGGTCACCGCCGTCGACATCGATCCGGCCGACATCAAGGAGACCTGGCGGCACCAGAAGACCACCTTCGGCGTGGACCACGTTCGGGAGGCCGTCATCCGCCGCTTCAACCTCGGCAAGACCCGGCACGGGCGTCGCAACGACACCCTCTTCGCCGGCCAGGAGACGAACGTCACCGGGTTCACCGTCTGTCCGTTGTGCGGCGGCGCCACCGACCGCGAGCCGGGTCACGCGCCCACCCAGGATTCGCTCGGCCAGTCCCTCCTCGGCAGGGCCGAGCTGGCCCACCATCGTCCCTGGTGCGTGGTCCGCCGCCGCGACAAGCAGGCCAAGCCGCGAGACGTCCAGGTGATCACCGCCACCGAGCACCGGACGGAAGCCCTCCGCATCCTGCTGCCCGCTGCCACCCTCAACGTCCCCGAACGCCTCGCCTCCTTCTCCGCGGCCCTCCACCTCGGCCTCGCCCTGCGCTACGGCGGCGACCCCGCGCACATCCGCTCCGCCGCCGCCACCGAACCCGACCGGGAGACCGAACTCACCCGCAACTACCTGGTGCTCTACGACGCCCTGCCCGGCGGCACCGGCTATCTCCAGCGCCTCGCGGACCGCGAGGGCGAGGAATTCCGCGAGGTCCTCGCCGAGGCCCAGCGGCGGTTGCGCGACTGCCCCTGCAAGGACACACCACAACGCCGCGCCTGCCACCGCTGCCTGCTGCCCTACGCACCCGAAAGGGACTACAAGGACGTCGACCGGCAGGAAGCCCTGTGGATGCTGGACAACCTGCTCGGCCCCGACGGCCGCAGCGGCTGGGACGTCCGCAAGGAGGCCCCGGACGCCGAACTGCGCTTCGCCGACCAGGCGGAGAGCGACCTCGAACGCCGCTTCATCGAATGCCTCGACCGCTGGCTCGCCCTCCCCGGCAACGCCGTCGCGGCCGGCCACACGGAGACGCCCACCGGCCGACAGGGCAAACAGTTCACCCTGACCAGGCTGGACGGTCACGCTGTGCGCTGGGAGGTCGTCGCCCAGAAGGACCTCCACGGCTACCGCACCCGTCTCGACCTGCTCTTCCGGCCGGTCGCCGGAGACACCACCAGCGACGGGGCCCCGCCGCTGCCGGTCGCTGTCTACCTCGACGGCTACCGCTGGCACGCCTCGTCCCGTACCAATCGCATCGCCTCCGACGCCGCCAAACGGGCTCGGCTGCGTGCCGACGGGATACTCGTCTGGCAGATCACCTGGGACGACGTCGCCGCCTGGGACCACTCCCTCAAGGGAAGCCCGGAACCGGAGGCCGACGCCGCTCCCGACCCGCTCGCCGCGGTCGTCGCCGGACCGGCAGCCGATGCGGCCTGGCCCCCGTACGTGATGGAGGGCCCGACGGCGCCGGGAGCCAGGGTGCGTGCACTGTGGGAGCAGAAGCGTGACCCCGCGGACGTGGACGCGCTGTATGCCGGGGCCGTCCCCGCGCTGCTGGCGTTCCTGCGCGATCCCCGGCCGGGCAAGTGGCAGCAGCTGGCGACACTGGTCGTCAGCGCGCCCGCGGCGCTCCGACAGCGGGAACTCGTCGGCGCGGACCCTGCCTCCGCGACCGGCTGGATCGAAGCCGCGGTACGCGACGAACCCCTGCCGGATGCCACGGGGAAGGGGCTCAAACTGCTGCGCCTCCGGGACGGTTCCGGGCTGCCCCTCGTCCTCGTCGGCGCGTCGGGCGCCGACGGCAAGACGTACCGGTGGAGTGCCCTCGCCGTCCTCGACGACCGGGACGAGGCCGTCGCCGGCGACCGGGCCGACCACCGGCGACGGTGGAAGGCGTGGCTGTGCTGGGGCAACATCATCCAGTTCCTCGACCCCACCGGCACCGGCCGGGCCGACGGACTGGCCCTGGCCCGGACCACCCTCGACGGATTCGACGCCTCCCTCCTCGCGGCCACGGCCGGTCCGGTCACCGGTCTGCTGCCCGCCCTGCGCGCCGAAGCACCGGGAACGGGACTCGGACCTGTAGAGGACACGGCGTCCGACACAGAGGGGAAGGAGCCGGAGGACCACGCTGTCGTGCCGGCGGCGAAGGCCGAGCGGCAGGACCGGGTCTCCCCGGCACCCGCGGACGGCATGACCCCCCTCGAACAGAGCGCCTGGCAGATGGTGCTGACGGAGCTGGTCAAGTACGGCGACCCGGGCGTCGCGGAGTTCGCCGAACGGCTCGCGGGCCGTGGCGACGTCCCGGCCGGCTGGACGGGCTGGGACGTCGACGGAGTGCCACGTACGGTGGAACTCGCCTGGCCCGATCACCGCATCGGCGTCGTCCTCGTGGAGGACGCGGAGGACGCGGAATACATGGCGCGTTGTACTGCGGCCGGATGGCAGGTGCGCGCACCGCAGGAGTGGGACGCCGACGAGCTCGCCCGCATGCTGGGCGAAGAGGGGGGCACGCGATGACTCTGGCGGCAGGGGGCCCGGCTCGCCCGGCCAGGACACGTGTCCGGCCGAGCCGCCAGGCCGGAGCGGACATCGCCAGGTTGGGCGGGGCCGTGAAGGACGCGGTCGGCACGTTCGTCAGCCGCCTGCGGGCCGATCGGAACAACAAGGCACTGAGCCTGTCCTGCCTCCGCACCGTCGGCGACGGCGCGGACCTGTACCTCGGGCGGGTCGACGCCCGGTGCATGGTGCTGCTCCTCTCGACCGAGGGCGGGGACGAACTCCAGCTCCTAGCGGTCCGCGCCGGGTCCTTCGCCCGCAACGAACTCACCCGGCTCACCGTCGCCATCAACTCCGAGTCCGGTGCGGTCGAGGTCGTCGACCAGAGCGAGGTCGCCGCCAACGTCGTCGCCCTCTCCGAGCGCTCCGAGTCCGGTGCGGCGGCTTCCGGGCCCCCCGCCCCCGCAACCGAGGGCGACGCACCCACCGCGTCCACGAGCAGTCTGCGTCCGCCGCTCTTCGCCGCACACGACGAGCAGATCCTCGTCAAGCTCGGCGTGGTGCAGACCCTGTTGCCGACCATCCGGAAGATCACCACGGACGAGCAGCTGGGCGCACTGCTCGCCCACAACCTTCCGGAACTCACCCGGGACGTCCTCATCGCCCTCCGCGACCACATGGACCCCGCGGACGTCGAACGCCTGATCACGAGCACCTGGCGGCCCGAGGGCGAGGAGGTCGACGTCCGGGACTGGGCGGGCGCCGCCCGGCGCGCCGTCTCCCAGTCCGAGACCGACGACGACGCAGTCCTCGAAGCCCTGGGCAACGGATTCGACGCCTGGCGGCTCTTCCTCCACCCCGAGCAGCGACGGCTCGCCAAGGGTGACTTCAAGGGCTCGGCCAAGGTCACCGGCGGCCCCGGGACCGGCAAGACGGTCGTCGCCCTGCACCGCGTACGCCACCTCGTCGACCGGCTGCCGCCCGGCCACACCCGCCCGGTTCTCCTCACCACGTACAACACCAACCTCGCCCTGGAACTGCGCGAAAGGCTGCGGGACCTGGGAGGCGAGGAACTGCTGCGCAGGGTCGACGTCAAGTCGGTCGACGTGCTGGCCCGCGAAATCCTCCAGGAGCACCGCACGGAGATCGGCAGGCCGCTGGACGACGAGGCGGCGATGAACCTCTGGCACGACGTCCGCCTCGAGACCAACCTGCTCGACTACGACGCCGAATTCCTCGACAGCGAGTTCAAGCACGTCATCCTCGCGAAGCGGTGTGGATCCTGGGACCTCTACCGGCGCGTCGGCCGCACCGGCCGTCCCCGCATCACCACACCCCAGCGGCACGACGTGTGGCAGCTCGTCCAGGCGTACCGTGCCCGCCTGGACGCCGCCCCGCGCCGGACCACGTACGCGATCATCGCCGACCAGGCGGCCGGCCTAGAACAGCACCGCATGGCCCGGATCGAGGAACAGGCCCGCTATAAGGAGGAGCAGGGCGGCCTCGACCTCATCCACCGGGAAGCCGGCAGCGGTATGTGGCTCAAGCCCAGGTACCAGCATGTCGTGGTCGACGAGGCCCAGGACCTGTCGGGCTCGCACTGGAGGATGCTCCGCGCGATGGTCCGCAAGGGACCCAACGACATCTTCCTCGTCGGAGATGCCCACCAGCGGATCTACGGCGGCCGGGTCGTCCTCAGCGACCACGACATCGTGATCCGAGGCCGCGCCTCCCGACGCCTCACGCTCAACTACCGCACCACCCGCCAGATCCTGGGCAGCGCCAACGGGCTGATCGCCGGCACGTCCTTCGACGACCTGGACACCGCCACCGAAGCGCTCGACGGCTACCGCTCCGTGCTCACCGGACTCGCCCCGCAGTTCTGGCGCGCCCCCGACCGGGTGAGCGAGATGCGGGCGGTGGCCGTCCTCATCGAGGAGCGCCACGCCGGGCACGGCACGCCCTACTCGGCCATGGCCATCGCCGTACCCGACGGCAGCTCCGCCCAGCAGTTCGCGTATCGGCTCGCCACCGAGTTCCACATCCCGGTCGTCCCGCTCGGTAAGGAAGGAGTCCGCTCCGACGAGGACGCCGTACGCATCGGCACCATGCACCGCTTCAAGGGCCTCGAATTCCAGCGCGTCTTCCTCACCTCTGTCGGCGAGGGGCAGGTGCCGCGCCAGAGCATCGAGCAGTACCGCCTGGCGAACCCCGACCGCTACCGGCTGGAGGAACAGCGGGCCCGGTCCCTGGTGTTCGTCGCCGCCACCCGCGCCCGGGACGAACTCGTCGTCACCTGGAGCGGCAAGGCCAGCCGCTTCCTGCCGCCCGACGCGGACGCCACCGCCCTCCGGGCGACGGATCTGCTCCGCCCGGACGGGCCGTCCTCCGGATCGACATCGGCGTCCGTCGCCTGACAACCGGCCGGGGGAGAGGGGAGGGACGACGGACGTGCGCAGGATTCCACCGGACATGTTGCGCTTCACCACGGGCGAGAAGGCCGACCTCCACGGTGCGATCCTGGAGGCCTTCGGCGTGGCCGGAGAACACCTGGAGACCGCACTCGGCATCGACGACGTGCGAGCGCGGCTACGGGCCGTGGGGTGGCTGGACGCGCTCGAGGAGAAGGAGCTGTACAGCACCCTCAAGCAGCTCGTCGACTGGCGGCTGGTGGACAGGGTCCACAACCATGCCGAGAACTACCGCACGGCCGAGGAGTACGAGCGGCGCAACCTGCAGTTCTCGCTGACCCGCCTGGGGGAGGCCGCACTCGCCGGCGTACGGCACGCCATGGAGGTGCTCGCCTCCACCGGAGCCCTCCAGACGGCGGTGCTCGAGGCGATCGCCGACTGCCTCGACGAGCTCCTGCTGCTGTCCCACGAACCGGCCTCCGCCGACCGCCGGATCTACACGACCCTGCGTGAGCTGGAAGGGCACCTGGAGGCCCTCGTGGAGAACACCAAGGCGTTCCACGCCGAACTGCAGCGACTGCTGCGCACCGAGGGCGCCGACCTGGAGGCCTTCCGTGAAGTGAAGTCCGCCACTGTCGCCTATCTCCAGGAGTTCCTGGTCGATCTGGACCGGCGTGGGCAGGCGGTCACCGCGGCGGCCGTCCGGGTGGAGAAGCAGGGCGTCTTCCTGCTGCGACAGCGCGCCCTGCGCGGAGCCGAGTTGCCCCCGGTGGCCGGCGAGGACCCCGCGCCCGCCTGGCTGGAGGGCCGCCGCGCCCGCTGGGCGGGCCTGCGGGCGTGGTTCCTGCCCGAGGACGGAGCCCGGCCCCGCATCGAACAGCTCCATGACATCGCCCGGCGCGCCATCATCTCCCTCCTCCAGGTCCTGGAACGGATCAACGAGTCGCGGCGCCGCTCCTCCAGCGCCGTACAGGACCTCCGCGAGCTGGCACGCTGGTTCGCCGCGGCCCCGAGCGAGGAGGACCTTCACCGGCTCTGGTCTGCGGCGTTCGGCCTGGGCCCGGCACGCCACGCCCACCTCGCCCATCCCGACCCGGAACTGATCCCACCGGCGCTGTCCTGGTCCCAGGCCCCACCGGTCGAGGTCTCCACTCTGCTGCGGACCAGCGGAAGGACCGAACGGTTCACCCGCACGGCGAAGGTGCGCGACGTCGCCGCGGTCAAGGCGGCGCGAGCCGAACGAGCCCGCGCCGAACGGGCGGAGCTCGCCCTGGCATGGCGGGAGCTGGCAACGGACGGGCCTGTGCGCCTCTCGTCGTTCGGAGACCTCGACGGCAAGTGCACCCGCTACCGCGTCAAGGGCATCCCCGGCGTGAAGGACCGGTCCTTCGACGCCCTCCAGGATGCCAAGACCTGGCTCGCCCAGGCTCAGACCGACGCCCGCCGAGGCGAGTTCGTCGATCCTCGCAATGGGGCCATCTCCCTCGAGGACTACATCGCGACCCACTGGTGGCCCACCCAGAGCGGTGACCCGTCCACGATCGAGCGGATCGAGCAGAGGGTACGCCGGCACTTCGTTCCCCACCTGGGTGCTCAGCCGCTGAACGCCATAGGCACGGAAGTCCTGCGCCACTGGAAGAAGCGGTTGGAGAAGGACCTCGGTCCGACCTCGATCCGTCTGGTCTGGGCGACGCTCTCCAGTATCCTCCAGGCCGCCGTCGAGGACCGTCGCCTCGGACGCAACCCGTGCCGCTCCAGCACGGTCGGCCCGCCGGTAGCCACCGCCGGCAGGGTCGAGGCGTGGCCGCCCGAACGGGTGCTCGCGGTACGGGCGGCCATGCCGGACTGCTATCGGCTCCTCCTCGTGATCGGAGCAGATCTTGGGCTCCGCCAAGGGGAGGCGCTCGGGCTCTCAGCGGATGACATCGACTTCGAGAAGGAAGTCGTCCACGTCCGGCGGCAGGTCAAGATGGTGCGGACGAAGCTGTGTTTCGCGCTTCCCAAGGGGCGCAAGGTCAGGGACGTGCCGTTGCCTCCCAGCGTGGCCCGGGCCATCCTGCAGCACATGGAGCAGTTCGCGCCGGTGCCGGTCACGCTGCCCTGGGACGACCCGACTCCTGCCGAGACGCCGGTGGAAGCCAAACACCGGCGGCCAAGGACTTACAGCCTCTTGGTGACGGGACGCGAGCGGAAGGCCGTCAACCGGAACTACTTCAACTCCTACGTGTGGAAGCCCGCTCTGGCTGAGGCGGGCGTTATTGCTCCACTGGAGGAGGGCAGCGCCGACGGCGCTCGCGTGTGGGAGCCGTCCCGGGAGCACGGCTTCCACGCTCTGCGCCACTTCTTCGCCTCCGAGGAACTGGAGGCTGGCGAATCGGTTGTCTCCCTGGCCCGCTGGCTGGGGCACTCCGATCCCGGGTTCACGCTGCGGAAGTACTCCCACTTCCTGCCCCGCGCCGGCGCACGGGGCACCGCCGCCATCGATGCGATCTTCGCGTAGCTGCGGCCGGTCGGCAGAGCCTGTGGAGCTTGGCCCGTAGCCCGCCGCGGGCCCAAAGTCCCAGAGAAGTCCCAGAGATGCCGCCGCACCCCTCCCTGACCCGCTAAGTAGCAGGTCAGACGGGGCGCGGCGGCATCCGCTTATCAAATGTCCCGAAAGATCTCGATCTGGGCGCCGATCGAGTTCAGCCGCTCGGCCAGGTCCTCGTAGCCGCGGTTGATCACGTAGACGTTGCGCAGCACCGACGTGCCCTCGGCCGCCATCATCGCGAGCAGCACCACCACCGCGGGCCGCAGCGCGGGCGGGCACATCATCTCCGCGGAGCGCCACCGGGTGGGACCCTCGACCAGCACCCGGTGCGGGTCGAGCAGCTTGACGCTGGCGCCGAGCCGGGTCAGGTCGGTGAGGTAGATCGCGCGGTTGTCGTAGACCCAGTCGTGGATCAGCGTCGAGCCCTGGGCGCTGGCCGCGATCGCCGCGAAGAAGGGCACGTTGTCGATGTTGATGCCGGGGAACGGCATCGGGTGGATCTTGTCGAGCGGCGCGCTCAGCTTGGAGGGGCGGACCGTCAGGTCGATCAACCGGGTGCGGCCGTTGTCCGCCGGGTACTCCGCGCTGCGCTCGTGGTCCAGGCCCATCTCCTCGAGGACCGCGAGCTCGATCTCCAGGAACTCCACCGGGACGCGGCGGATCGTCAGCTCCGACTGGGTCACCACGGCCGCCGCGAGCAGGCTCATCGCCTCGACCGGGTCCTCGGACGGCGCGTAGTCCACGTCGCGGTCGATGTGCGCGACGCCGTGCACGGTGAGGGTCGTGGTGCCGACGCCCTCCACCCGTACGCCCAACTGCTCCAGGAAGAAGCACAGGTCCTGGACCATGTAGTTGGAGCTGGCGTTGCGGATGACGGTGACGCCGTCGTGTCGGGCGGCGGCCAGCAGGGCGTTCTCGGTCACGGTGTCGCCGCGCTCGGTCAGCACGATGGGCCGGGTGGGGGAGACCTCGCGGTTGACCTCGGCGTGGTACGTGCCCTCGGTCGCGGTGACCTCAAGGCCGAAGTGGCGCAGCGCCGTCATGTGCGGCTGGACGGTGCGGGTGCCGAGGTCGCAGCCGCCCGCGTACGGGATGCGGAACCGGTCGAGGCGGTGCAGCAGCGGGCCGAGGAACATGATGACGCTGCGGGTGCGCCGGGCGGCGTCGGTGTCCATGGCGGCGAGGTTGAGTTCGGCCGGCGGCACGATCTCCAGGTCGTTGCCGTCGTTGATCCAGCGGGCGCGTACGCCGATGCTGCCCAGCACCTCCAGGATGCGGTAGACCTCCTCGATCCGGGCGACGCGACGCAGCGTGGTGCGACCCGCGTTGAGCAGAGAGGCGCACAGCAGCGCCACGCACGCGTTCTTGCTGGTCTTGACGTCGATCGCACCGGAGAGTTGCCGGCCTCCGACGACCCGCAGGTGCATCGGGCCCGCGTAGCCGAGGGACACGATCTCGCTGTCCAGGGCCTCGCCGATGCGGGCGATCATCTCAAGACTGATGTTCTGGTTTCCCCGTTCGATGCGGTTGACGGCGCTCTGGCTGGTGCCGAGTGCCTCCGCTAGCTCCGTCTGGGTCCAGCCGCGGTGCTGACGGGCGTCGCGGATGAGCTTCCCGATGCGGGCGAGGTAGGCGTCTGTCATGAGATCGATATTATCTCAGATATGAGATGTGCTCATGTTGTGGTGGTGCACGGCGTGCCGCGCGGGACCCGCGATAAGCGGGGGGCGCGACGAGAGCACTGAGGCGACTGTGACACGGCCCGGCGGCCCTCGCCCGTGCTGCCGCGACTGGTTCCTCCCCGCCGCGGCGAGCACCGCGCGGGCCGGGGACGCGGCCGGTACGCCCCTGTCCAGAGTTGCAGCGCGGTCGGCACTTCGCGCAATGAATTGCCAAAACACTGTCATTGTTGCGCCGGTCGAGTGCCTCTTACGGTGCTGGTGGCTGGAACGCATACGCCACGCACAGGCGAGTCGCTGTCCGTACTTCCGTGAGTCGCCGTACTTCCCGTAAGTCGCCTGCACTTCCTGAAAGAGGTCTCACCATGCGCAATTCCCTTGCCCATCGTGCGCGATCCGTCGTCACCCGCCGCCCGCGGCGGACGCTCGGCGCGGCGATCGGCGCGGGTGCCGTGCTGTTCGGCGTGTTCGCGGTGCCGAGCGCCGGCGCCGCCGATGAGAAGAGTTCGCCCGAGACGGCCTCCTCGGTGCGGTTCCCGGCCAGCCCGCGCGCCGGGCACGCGGCCCCGGCCTCGGACGAGATCTCCAAGGTGCGGGTGACCCGGAACGAGGTGCCGGTCAAGCCCGGCAGCAAGACGAAGGTCACCGTCACGGTCGACTCGCCCGAGGCGGGCCACATCTGGGTCTACCTGGACCGCGTCCACGTCGGCGACATGGGCAAGCAGTGGGCCAACGGTCCGCACCCGGGCCTGACCGCCAAGCCCAACAAGAAGTGCGTCTTCTTCACCGACCCGGAGAAGATCGGCATCGGCACCGGCTTCAAGTGTCCGACGCCCAAGGGCCACTCGAAGGTCGTCTTCACCGCCAAGGTGCCCAAGAACCTCCCCTCCGGCTCGGTTGCGTTCTTCGACGCCTACCACCAGATCGGCTCGTCCATGTGGAACGCCGGCTCCTTCTCGGGCGGCTTCGGCGTCCAGTAGGACCGAGGTTCGTGCGCCGCCCCACCCACGCGGCGCACCCCGCGGCATCACCCCGCGTCCCCCGACGCGGCCCGAGCCCGGCGCGGACGGACTCCCGCTCGCGAGCCCCCTCGCGTCCGTCCGCGCCGGAACCCGGCACCACCGGAACCCGGCACCACCGGAACCCGGCACCACCGGAACCCGGCGCGCGCAGCGCCCGTACCGGAGCCGTAGCCTCTACGTCCCCCGCCGCCGCTCCGAGGCCCGGCGCGGCGAACACCAGCCGGCCGCGCCCCTTTCGACGCCCCGCCGGCACGATCCCCGACGCGCTCGCTCCACCGCGCCCTGCCCCGCCCCGCGCGGCAACGCGGCCAGAAGTCAGCCGCGCGCCAGCACGGCGACGTCATAGCGTTCGTACACGGCGCGCGCCGGCTCGTCCGCGCGTGCCGCGGCGTCCGCCCGCATGCGCTCGAGGCCCGCCGCGAACTCCGCCGGCGACAGGTGGCCGAACTTCGACTGCGGCCGATCGCTCAGCCGCGCCGCGTACTCACCCAGGCTCGCGGCCACGGGCTGCGCGAAGGAGGTGACCGTACGGGCGGTGAAGCCCGCCCGCGCGAAGTCGGCCAGCACCTCCGCCTGGCCGGGGAACCGCGCGCCGTCGGTGGCGCGCAGCCGTGGCCAGTAGTCGTAGACCAGCGCGTCCAGCCGCTCCCGGAAGGTCGTCCGGAGCACCACGACGCCGGCCGGCCGCAGCACGCGCGCCAACTCGCGCGCGGCCGCCGGCCGGTCGGGCAGGTGGTGGACGACGCGGGACAGGAGGGCGACGTCGAACGCCGCGTCGGCCAGTGGCAGCCGCTCGGCGGTGCCGGCGACGAGGCGGACCCGCCCGCCAGCCGTCGCCTCGCGGGCCGCGCGGAGCATGGCCAGCGAGGGTTCGACGCCCACCACGCGCGACGACCGCTGGTACCGGTCGAGCGCCGCGCAGAACATGCCCGTGCCCGCGCCGACATCGAGCCAGGCCGGCGCGGGACGGGGCGCGAACAAGCCCACGAACTCCGCCCACGCCCGAAGCGACGCCTCCGGCATCGCGTTCCCGCTGTGGTAGGCGCCCGCCAGGCGCGTGTCGTCATGGGCCCGGATCATCGCCCGATCCTCGCCGGCCACGCCGCACCACGGCAAGACCCCCGACGCCCGGTGCGGTACGCCGCCACGCGGGCGTCGCCGCGCCGACGAACCGGACGCGCCAACGAACCGCATGCGCAACGAACCGGACGCCCAGCGGCCCGGACGCCCGGCGGCCCCGGGCGGCCTCACGTGGCGTCGGGCGGGCCGATAATGACCTGCCGCCGGCCGCGCGCTTTGCGATGATGCGGCCATGCCAGCGACCAGGATGCACGCCGACGAGGTCCCGACCGACTCCGCCCTGGTGCGCCGACTGGTGCGCGGGCAGTTCCCGCGGTGGGCCGAACTGCCCGTCACCCCGGTCGACTCGTACGGCACCGACCACGCCATCTACCGCCTCGGCGACCACCTGTCCGTGCGACTGCCGCGCATCAGCGGGGCCACCCGACAGGCGGAGCGCGAGGCGCGGTGGCTGCCCAGGCTCGCGCCGCTGCTGCCGCTCGCGATCCCGGTCCAGGTGGCGACGGGCCGCCCCGCCGAGGGCTATCCGTACGCCTGGTCGGTCTACGAGTGGCTGCCCGGCGAGAACGCCAACGGCACGCTGACGGACCTGGAACAGGCGGCCGTGGACCTCGCCGCGTTCATCACCGCGCTGCGCCGCGCGGACCCGACCGGCGCCCACCGGCGCTCGACCGGCAGCCGGGGCGCGCCGCTGGCCGAGCTGGACGAGCAGGTGCGCCGCTCGATCGCCCAACTCGGCGACCGCGTCGACGGCGCCGCCGCCCTCGCCTCCTGGGAGGAGTCGCTGCACGCCCCCGCGTGGTCCGGGCCCGAGGTCTGGCTCCACGGCGACCTGCTGCCGGGCAACCTGCTGGTGACCGACGGGCGACTCTCGGCCGTCATCGACTTCGGCTGCCTGAACGTCGGCGACCCGGCCTGCGACCTCCAGCCCGCGTGGAACGTCTTCACCGGGGCCAGCCGGGAGCGGTTCCGGGCCGAACTCGCCGTCGACGACGCCACCTGGCTGCGCGGTCGCGGCTGGGCGCTCTTCCAGGCGGTGGCGGCGCTGCCCTACTACTGGGACACCAACCCCGGAATGATCCGCCAGGCCACGAACGCCCTGACCCAGGTGCTCGCCGACACCGACACCCGGTGACCGCACCGGCTGGTCGGCCAGCGGAATTCGTTCGCCGCCGGTGGTGATCGCTTCTAGCCTGCGGCGTATGAAGGTACTCGTGGTCGGTGCGACAGGGACGATCGGCAGCGCGGTCGTCGAGGCGTTGGGGTCCTCCCACGAGGTGGTCAGGGCCGCACGCGGCGGGCCGGTGCGGGTGGACCTGGAGGCCCCGGCGTCACTGGACCCGTTGTTCGAGGAGGTCTCCGGCCTGGACGCGGTGGTGTGCTGTGCCGCCAGCGGTCCGCTGGTGGACCTGGGGACCGTGACCGACGAGGTCGTCGCCGACGGCGTGCGCGGCAAGTTGCTGGGGCAGGTGGCGCTGGCCCGGCGAGCGGTGCGCCACCTGCGGGACGGCGGCTCCATCACGCTGACCGGCGGCACCTTCGCCACGCCGCTGGCCGGAGGATCGCTGGGAGCGCTGATCAACACGGGCCTTGAGGGCTTCGTCCGCAACACGGCCGCCGAGCTGCCCCGAGGGCTGCGGATCAACCTCATCAGCCCGGGCTGGATCAGCGAGACCCTGGCGGACCTGGGACGGGACGGGGCGGACGGCACGCCCGTCGCCCGGGTGGCCGAGGCGTACGTGGCGGCTGTCGAGGGCACCATGCAGGGTCAGGTCTGGCGTTCGTGAGGGGCCTCGGCCCCCAAGCTTCCCCCGCACGGCTCCCCGCCGCTCTCAGGCGCGGGCGCGCGAGAGCGGTGGGGAGCCGGGGCGGTCAGTGGAAGTGGCGGACGAAGACGTCCGGGGCGCCGTTGGTGTCGCCGGGCACGATGTCGTCGGCCGCCGACGTGAAGACCACGTCGGCGCCGTGGGCGCTGACCGCGTCGACGCCGGCGAAGGCGGGCTGTTGGGAGACGATCTCGTCGGTGCCCGTGCTCAGGTCGCGCAGCGTCAGCGACGGCTGGGCGGGGTCCGTGGCGTCGTTCGGGGCGTACAGCAGGTAGCGGCCGGTGGGGTCGATGGCCACGCCCCGGACGTTCGGCACCAGTTGGGTGGCGCCCGAGCGCACGTCGTGCACATGGGTGTCGGGCCCCGAACGGTAGACGACCTTGCCGCCGTCCTCGCTGAGCTGGACGAGCGTGGCCTCCCTGGACGGGCCCTCGATCGGGCCGTGGGTGACGCCGGCGGTCCGGTCCCGTACGAAGACGTCGCCCGCCCCGCCGTCCTGGTAGGCGACGTGGCGGCTGTCGCCGCTGAGGGACGGCCGGGACGGGCGCCGGTGGTCGAACTCGGCGATGGTCTCCTTGGCGCCGGTGAACACGTCCTGGAACTCGACGCGCTGCTGGGACGCCGGCGGCCTGGGGGCGACGACGTAGACGGCGTGGTGGCCGTCCCCGTTCAGTGAAAGCTGGCCGCAACTGGGCCCGCAGTCGAGGCCGCCGATGGCTCCCGTGCGCACCTGCCACAGGTAGATCTTCACATCCCGCATCCACGGCACCGGATAGCCGAGATAGGCGCCGTCACCGCTGATGACCGGCGGCTCGATCGGGTCGTAGTACCCGATCCGCCTGGTCTCGCCCGTTTCCCGGTCGCGGAGGTAGACCTCGTCGCCCTCCTGCGGACGGTCGGCCGTGAGGTTGTCCGCCGCCGACGCGAAGACGACGTGACGGCCGTCGGGTGTGATCGAGGCGTCGCCGGAGGCGCCGTCCGCCTGCGTCCCGTCAGCCGCGAGGCTGATCTTCGTGACGCCGCTCTCGCGGTCGCCCACGCCGCTCGCCCCGGCCGTGGTCTCCGCCGAGGCGGCCCCGGGTAACACCGCCGTGACCGCGCAGAGCGCGATCGCCGTGCCCAGGGCGGCTCTCACACGCCGAGTGGTGCCCCGGTTCGCGTTTCTCCTCATATTCCCCCCAAGTAAGGCGCAGAACCCCCTCCGGTTCCTCACCGAAGGGGCACAAGCATGCAACCGTGATGGCGCTGTGGGGTCAATGCGTCACATGGCGTACGAGAGTCGTGTTCCGGTCACGGTGCGCGGAACCGGCGCGCGCCGGTTCCTCGTGGTGACGGGGGTGGTGATGGCCGTGGAACGCGGCGTGACCCCGGCCGGCCGTGGGGGACACGGGCAACCAGCGCATGACCGTTCGCCAGCGATGTACTAGAGTTATCTCGACATCGAGATATCTGCCGAGAAGGCGTACCGCTGTCGCGCTAGTTAGGTGTGCCTAAGTTAGGCACACCTTAGCGGATCGGCAAGGTCCCGGGGCGGCAGGATGCGGTGGTACGCGCGAATTCATGCATGAAGGAGACTGTCGTGTCGGCGAACAGCTTCGACGCCCGCAGCACGCTGCGCGTGGGCGACGAGTCGTACGAGATCTTCAAGCTGGACAAGGTCGAGGGCTCCGCCCGCCTGCCCTACAGCCTGAAGGTGCTGCTGGAGAACCTGCTCCGTACCGAGGACGGCGCGAACATCACCGCCGACCACATCCGCGCCGTGGGCGGTTGGGACTCCCAGGCGCAGCCGAGCCAGGAGATCCAGTTCACCCCGGCTCGCGTGATCATGCAGGACTTCACCGGTGTGCCCTGCGTCGTGGACCTCGCCACCATGCGTGAGGCCGTCAAGGAACTGGGCGGCGACCCCGCGAAGATCAACCCGCTGGCCCCGGCCGAGCTGGTCATCGACCACTCCGTCATCGCCGACAAGTTCGGCACCCACGAGGCGTTCGCGCAGAACGTCGAGCTGGAGTACGGCCGCAACCGGGAGCGCTACCAGTTCCTGCGCTGGGGCCAGACCGCCTTCGACGAGTTCAAGGTCGTCCCGCCCGGCACCGGCATCGTGCACCAGGTCAACATCGAGCACCTGGCCCGCACCGTGATGGTGCGTAACGGACAGGCGTACCCCGACACCCTCGTCGGCACCGACTCGCACACCACCATGGTCAACGGCCTCGGCGTGCTCGGCTGGGGCGTCGGCGGCATCGAGGCCGAGGCCGCGATGCTCGGCCAGCCGGTCTCCATGCTCATCCCGCGCGTCGTCGGCTTCAAGCTGACCGGTGAGCTCAAGCCCGGCACCACCGCCACCGACCTGGTGCTGACCATCACCGAGATGCTCCGCAAGCACGGCGTGGTCGGCAAGTTCGTGGAGTTCTACGGCGAGGGCGTGGCCGCCACCTCGCTCGCCAACCGCGCCACCATCGGCAACATGTCGCCGGAGTTCGGCTCGACCGCCGCGATCTTCCCGATCGACTCCGAGACCATCAACTACCTCAAGCTCACCGGCCGCTCCGAGCAGCAGCTCGCGCTCGTCGAGGCGTACGCCAAGGAGCAGGGCCTGTGGCTGGACCCGGCCGCCGAGCCGGACTACTCCGAGAAGCTCGAACTGGACCTGGCCTCGGTCGTCCCGTCGATCGCCGGCCCCAAGCGGCCGCAGGACCGCATCGTCCTGGCCAACGCCGCCCAGCAGTTCGCCAAGGACGTCCTCAACTACGTCGAGGCGGGCGTCACCGGCGGCGACGACCGCAAGCCGGGCGTGCCGCAGCAGACCGCGCCGCACGGCGTGGCCTCCCCGGTGGACGAGGCGAGCGCCGAGTCGTTCCCGGCCAGTGACGCCCCGGCCTACGGCAGCGACGACAACGGCGCCGGCGCCCCGCAGCACGCGGACGGCACCGGCGAGCGCGTGCCGTCGAACCCCGTCACCGTCACCGCCCCCGACGGTTCCACGTACGAGATCGACCACGGCGCCGTCACCGTCGCCGCCATCACCTCGTGCACCAACACCTCCAACCCGTACGTCATGGTCGCCGCCGCGCTGGTGGCCAAGAAGGCGGTGGAGAAGGGCCTGACCCGCAAGCCGTGGGTCAAGACCACCCTGGCCCCCGGCTCCAAGGTCGTCACCGACTACTTCGACAAGGCGGGCCTGACCCCCTACCTCGACAAGGTCGGCTTCAACCTGGTCGGTTACGGCTGCACCACCTGCATCGGCAACTCCGGCCCGCTGCCGGACGAGGTCTCCAAGGCCGTCAACGAGAACGACCTCGCCGTCACCTCGGTGCTCTCCGGCAACCGCAACTTCGAGGGCCGGATCAACCCCGACGTCAAGATGAACTACCTGGCCTCCCCGCCGCTGGTGGTCGCGTACGCCATCGCCGGCTCCATGAAGGTGGACATCACCAAGGAGGCCCTGGGCGTCGACACCGAGGGCAAGCCGGTCTACCTCGCGGACATCTGGCCGACCGAGGCCGAGGTCAACGACGTGGTGGCGAACGCCATCGGCGAGGACATGTTCTCCAAGTCCTACAGCGACGTCTTCGCGGGCGACGCCCAGTGGCAGGCGCTGCCGATCCCGACCGGCAACACCTTCGAGTGGGACCCGGAGTCCACCTACGTCCGCAAGCCCCCCTACTTCGAGGGCATGGCGATGGACCCGGCGCCGGTTCAGGACATCGCCGGGGCGCGCGTCCTGGCCAAGCTGGGCGACTCGGTCACCACCGACCACATCTCCCCGGCCGGCGCCATCAAGGCCGACACCCCGGCGGGCAAGTACCTGACCGAGCACGGCGTCGAGCGGCGTGACTTCAACTCCTACGGCTCGCGCCGTGGCAACCACGAGGTCATGATCCGCGGCACGTTCGCCAACATCCGGTTGCGCAACCAGATCGCGCCCGGTACCGAGGGCGGCTTCACCCGTGACTTCACCGTCGCGGACGGCCCGGTCTCCTTCATCTACGACGCGTCGCAGAACTACCAGGCCGCCGGCATCCCGCTGGTCGTCCTCGCGGGCAAGGAGTACGGTTCCGGCTCTTCCCGCGACTGGGCCGCCAAGGGCACCGCGCTGCTGGGCGTCAAGGCCGTCATCGCCGAGTCCTACGAGCGCATCCACCGCTCGAACCTGATCGGCATGGGCGTCCTGCCGCTGCAGTTCCCCGAGGGCGCGACGGCCGAGACCCTCGGCCTGACCGGCGAGGAGACCTTCTCCATCACCGGCGTGACCGCGCTGAACGACGGCACCACGCCGCGCACGGTCAAGGTCACCACCGACAGCGGCGTGGAGTTCGACGCGGTCGTGCGCATCGACACCCCCGGCGAGGCGGACTACTACCGCAACGGCGGCATCATGCAGTACGTCCTGCGGTCGCTGATCCGCAAGTAAGTAATCGGCCGGGCGCGCCGGAGCGGAAATTCCGGCTCCGGCGCGCCTATTGGTCTGGACTAAGTCTGCGGAAGGTCGGTGGAAACCGGCCTTCCGTTTCGACTTTCCGGCCCGGACCGACCCGGTTCGCGCGTCGGCGCGAGCCCGGTTCCGCCCCGGCCCGGGTAAGCAGAAGCGGGCCGCATTCCCCCCGGAATGCGGCCCGCTTCCGTGTCTGCCGGCCGGGGCCGTCCACGGCCTCGCGGGGCCGGTGAGCTGCCCGAACGGGCAGCCCTGTTATGCCGTGTGGCCAGCCAAAAGCAGGGATCGCCCGGAGGTTCGCGGGGCGTGAGTGTCGGGCGCGCGAATAACCGCTCGGGCGCGCTGACGCCCCACCCGGACCATGACTCGCGCCCGTATGTCGCGAGGTCTCAACTCGGGAAAGACTGCTGTCAATTTCTGCTTTCGATCTTGCCCCCTGCGCGTTGAGTGGACTATACCTGTCGCGTCTGAGTCGCCGTAGTTCACGGCAAGTGGACCCGATGGTGGAGGAGTGCGCCTACCTGGCGTGCTGTCGTCATCGATGTCCTGCGCGTATGCAGCACATATCAGCTCCAACTGACCCGCGGTGTCGGGTCGTTCGCCATAGGCGGACGCGGTACGGGAGATCTGACACCGCCTGAGTCCTGTAGAAGGCGAGGACCCCAGATGGGATTCACCTCTGAATTCGGCCGTCGTGATCTGGTCAAGCGAACGGCCGCGATCGGGCTGATCTCCGTTCCCACCATGACGGCGTTGAGCGCGTGCGCAACGGGTGGCGGCGACGACGCCAAGCAGGTCGAAAGGGGCAAGAAAACAGCGAAGAATCCGCTGGGGGTCAACGAGAGCGCAGGCCTTGACGTCGTCATCTTCGACGGCGGCTTCGGCGACGAATACGCCAAGGCCGCGCAGGCGGAGTACGTGAAGGCGTATCCGAAGGCCGACGGGAAGATCAAGCATTCGGCGACGCAGAAGATCCAGGCGAAGCTGGCGCCGCGGTTCAACGGTGGTACGCCGCCGGATCTGATCGACAACTCGGGCGCGGAGCAGATGGATTTCGGCACGTTGGTGTCGAAGGACCAGCTCACGGATTTGCGGGAGTTGTTGGACGCGCCGTCGCTTGATGATCCGAACAAGAAGGTGCGGGACACGCTGCGTCCTGGCGTGTTGGAGATGGGGCAGTTCGAGGGGGACGAGGTCTGGGTCCTGTACTACGCCTACACCATCTACGGGGTGTGGTACTCGAAGTCGTTGCTGGCCAAGCACGGCTGGGAGTATCCGCAAACCTGGGACGAGATGCTGAAGCTGTGCGCGGACGCGAAGAAGCAGGGGATCGCGGGGTGGACGTACCCGGGGAAGTACCCGTACTACCTGCCGTTCAGCCTGTATCCGTTCATCGCGAAGATCGGTGGCCGCGAGACGCTGGACGCGATCGACAACCTGGAGCCGAACGCGTGGAAGCACGAGGCGGTAAAGGCCGCGTTCGAGGCGTATCACGAGTTGCAGGCCAAGGGGTACATCCTCAAGGGCACGCCGGGGCTGGATCATATTCAGTCGCAGGTGGCGTGGAACGAGGGGAAGGCGTTGTTCATCCCGAACGGTTCGTGGGTGGAGAACGAGACGAAGAAGACCACGCCGAAGAACTTCGACATGGGTGTGGGTGCGCCCTCGTCGTTGGATTCGGGTGACAAGCTGCCGTACGGGACGATCTGGGCTTCCGGCGGTGAGCCGTTCATCGTGCCGAAGAACGCCAAGCACCCGTGGGGCGGCATGGAGTTGCTGCGGATCATGTTGGGCACGAAGTCCACGCAGAACTTCATTCAGCAGGTGTCGTCGCTGTCTTCGTTGAACGGTGGTACGGAGGGTTTGCGGCTTCCGCCGGGGTTGGCGTCGGCGCAGGAGTTGTGGAAGAAGGCGGGGGATAACGTCGTCAATCCGCGGTTGCAGGATTGGTATGTGACGTTGCAGAAGGAGAAGATCGGGGTGGCGGCGTTGGGCGAGATGATGGCCGGGCGTATGTCGCCGAAGGAGTGCATGGCCAAGTGTCAGAAGTTCGCGGATGAGACGGCGAAGGATTCCGCGGTGAAGAAGTACCGGCACAAGTGAGGATGCGCTGGCAGTCGCGTCCTTCGTGGGCGAGGAGTGGGGTCGGTAGCAGTGCGGCACGGTAAGTACGGCTTCATCGTGGGGTTTTTGTCCCTGCCGTTGGCGATTTACGCGGTCTTTGTGATCTCGCCGTTCCTCCAGGCTATCTACTATTCGTTCACGAATTGGAGTGGTCTGAGCTCGGATCTCCAGATGGTGGGGTTCGACAATTATCGTAAGTTGCTGGATGACGATGTGTTCTGGCATGCGTTGCGGAACAATCTGGTGTTGTTGCTCGTGTTGCCGCTGGTGACGCTTGGCATGGGGCTGTTCTTCGCTTTCATGTTGAATGTGGGTGGGCGGCGTAGGGGGGCGGTGGTCTCGGGTGTGCGGGGGTCGTCGCTGTACAAGGTGGTGTACTTCTTCCCGCAGGTGTTGTCGATCGCGATCGTGGCGTTGGTCTTCCAGTTCGCGTACAACCCGAACAGTGGGGCGTTGAACTCGTTCCTGTCGGGGATCGGGTTGGATTCGGTGCAGCCCAACTGGTTGGGTGATCCGAGTCTGGCGTTGTGGTGTGTGATGGCGGTGATGGTGTGGAGCAACGTCGGGTTCTATGTGGTGTTGTTCTCGGCGGCGATGAGCACGATTCCTCGTGATTTCTACGAGGCGGCGTTGTTGGATGGCGCGAATCGGTTCACGACGTTCTTCCGGATCACGTTGCCGTTGTTGTGGGACACCGTGCAGACCGGTTGGGTGTACATGGGGATTCTTGCGCTGGACGCGTTCGCGGTGGTGCAGATCATGACGGTGGGTCCTGGTGGGCCTGACTACTCGACCGAGGTTCTGACGTGGTTCGTGTACACGAAGGGCATTCGGGACGGGCAGGCCGGTTACGCGACCGCGTTGGGTGTGGCGTTGCTGATCGTCACGATGATCTTCGCGACGGTCGTCATGCGACTCGGCCGCCGAGAAAGGCTGGAGTTCTGAGATGAGTCCGCTGTCTCACCCGCCTGCTCGCCCGAGCGAAATGCAGCAGGGCCCGAACGCCGACCGACGCCGTGAAGTGGGGAGCGAAGCACCGTGACCGGACTGCCACCGAGCCACGCCACGGGCGTGTCGGACGTGAGCAAGGAAGATCTCACCACGCCCGTGAAAGCGGTGCCGCCGACGGTGTCGGGTGCCGGGCGGCGGCGTGGGGACCGCGCGGGTGGGGTGCTCAACGTGTTCTCGCACGGGATTCTGGCCGTGTGGGGACTGTTGGTCACGCTGCCGTTGTTGTGGGCGGCGATGAGTTCGCTCAAGACCGACCGGGAGATCTTCACCTCGCCCTGGTCGCTGCCCTCGTCGCTGCGTTTCGAGAACTGGTCCGACGCGTGGAACACCGCCAACATGGGCCGGTACTTCCTGAACTCGGCCGTCGTCGTCGCCGGCTCCCTCTTCGGCACCATGCTGCTGGGCGCCATGGCCGCCTACGTCCTGGCGCGGTTCGAGTTCCGTGGGAACCGGTTCATCTACTACCTGTTCGTCGGCGGCATGAGCTTCCCCATCGTGCTGGCGTTGGTACCGCTGTACTTCGTGTTGCAGAACATGGAGATGCTCAACACCAAGCACGGCCTGATCCTGGTCTACATCGCGTACTCGCTGCCCTTCACGGTCTTCTTCCTGACCTCGTTCTTCAAAACCCTGCCCACCTCGGTGGCGGAGGCGGCGATGATCGACGGGGCCTCGCACACGCGCACGTTCTTCCAGGTCATGCTGCCCATGGCCAAACCAGGACTGATCAGCATCGGCATCTTCAACTTCCTGGGCCAGTGGAACCAGTACATGCTCCCCTACGTACTCAACCAGGGCGAGGAAAAGGACAAACTCCTGCCCCAGGGACTGGTCGAACTCGCCGTCTCCCAGGGATACAAAGGCAACTGGGCCGTCCTCTTCTCCGGCCTGCTCATCGCCATGATCCCCGTACTCGCGGTCTACATCATCTTCCAACGCCAGGTCCAAGCCGGCCTGACGGCGGGAGCCCTGAAGTAGTCGCACCCGGCTGACCGCGGCCCCGGCCCCGCCCCGTGGCGGGACCGGGGCCGCTGCCGTGCCACCCGGGCTCTCGTCGCGATCATGGGGCCGGGCGGCGGCACGCCCCCCTCTCGCGTTACGGTGTGCCGCTGCCGCTACGGTGTGCCGCCGCGCGCCGTCGTCGCCGTGATCGACGTCGCTGGCGCCACGGGACCGCCGTCACCCGACGGGTCGCTGTCCGACGGGTGGCGGTGGAGCGTCGAGGACTTGACGAGCGGCGACCTGTACGGATCAGCTTAGAGTTCACATGTTGGAGACATCGCCGGACCTCACCTGCGGTCCGGCCGGCGACCGGCCGTCGCGCCGTACGCCGAGGCGGGAGTGGATGGGCGTGGAGACTCCGGGATCGCAGTCATCGCTGCACCGGGCCAACCTTGAGCGGGTCGTACGCGCGGTGCGCATGGCGGGGTCCCTCACGCAGGCGGAGATCGCCCGCACGACGGGGCTCTCGGCCGCCACGGTCTCCAACATCGTCCGCGAGCTGAAGGACGGCGGCACCGTCGAGGTCACCCCGACCTCCGCCGGCGGCCGGCGGGCCCGCAGCGTCGCGCTCAGCGGCGACGCCGGCATCGTCGTCGGCGTCGACTTCGGCCACGCCCACCTGCGGGTCGCCGTCGGCAACCTGGCCCACCGGGTGCTCGCCGAGGAGACCGAGCCGCTGGACGTGGACGCCTCGGCGGCCCAGGGCATGGAGCGCGCCGAGGCCCTGGTGGGACGCCTGATCGAGGCCAGCGGCATCGCCCCGGACAAGGTGGTCGGCGTCGGGCTCGGCGTGCCGGGCCCCATCGACGTGGCCACCGGAACGCTGGGCTCCACCGCGATCCTGCCGGGCTGGGCCGGCGCCAACCCGCGCGACGACCTCGCGGCGCGCCTCGGCGTGCCCGTGTACGTGGACAACGACGCCAACCTGGGCGCGCTCGGCGAACTGGTGTGGGGGAGCGGCCGTGGCGTGGCCGACCTGGCGTACATCAAGGTCGCCAGCGGCGTCGGCGCGGGCCTGGTGATCAGCGGCCAGATCTACCGTGGGCCCGGCGGCACGGCGGGCGAGATCGGCCACATCACGCTGGACGAGTCGGGCCCGGTGTGCCGCTGCGGCAACCGTGGCTGCCTGGAGACCTTCACCGCCGCCCGCTACGTGCTGCCGCTGCTGCACTCCAGTCACGGCCCCGACCTGACCATGGAGCGCATGGTGGCGCTCGCGCGGGAGGGCGACCCCGGCTGCCGCCGGGTGGTCTCCGACGTCGGGCGGCACGTGGGCAGCGGCGTCGCCAACCTGTGCAACCTGCTCAACCCCAGCCGGGTGGTGCTCGGCGGCGACCTGGCCGAGGCCGGCGACCTGGTGCTCGACCCGATCCGCGACTCGGTCGCCCGGTACGCCATCCCGAGCGCCGCCCGGCAGCTCTCGGTGCTGCCGGGCGCCCTCGGCAGCCGGGCCGAGGTGCTGGGCGCGCTGGCCCTGGTGCTCAGCGAGATGGGCGACTCCACGCTCCTCGACGGCGCCGTCACCACCGGCACCCCGGCCCTGACCTGACCCGACCTCACCCAGCGGCGCCAGCCGTCCCCTGCCCCACGCCCACCACGCGCACCCACGGTTGCCCCATGGGCGCCCTGTGCCCGTACCCCGCCACCACCAGGCCCGCGCGCACCCCCGCGCCGTAACGTCCGCCTCCGCCTCCGCCCCCCGCATACGCCACCCCGCCACGAGCCGGCGCCCGTGCCCGCACCCGGCGCCCGCGCCCGGCCCGCCCGCGCCGCTCATCCGCCCGCCCGTGGCGAGGCCCCTCACCCGCCCGCGGCGAACCCCCTCGCCGGCCTCCAGCCGGCCCGCGTCCCCGTCTGCCCGCCGGCGCCGGGTGTGCCGCGGGCCGAGGCGCTCGCATCCCGCCCGACCCTGAGTTCACAGGCGTAATGAATGGCATCGTTGCCATCTCGTTAAGGATTTACTTCTTGACGCTTGTGAGGCCGCCGAGTTGACTTCCAGCCACCTCGGCCGCAGTGACGGCCGCGTCAGGAGGTAACCCCACATGAACGCGACGCTCCGTCGTGTCGTCATCGCCACCGCCGCGGTCAGCCTGACCGTCGGCCTTGCCGCGTGTGGCAAGGCCAAGGAGGCGGACAGCCACGACTCCAAGGACCGGAAGAAGGGCGACCCTCTCACGATCGGGCTCCTGCTGCCGGAAGACCAGACCGCGCGCTACGAGAACTTCGACAAGCCCTTGATCAAGAAACGGGTCAAGGAGCTCTGCTCGGCCTGCGACGTCAAGTACGTGAACGCCAAGTCGGACGCGTCCGTCCAGCAACAACAGGTCGACACGATGATCACCAAGGACGTGGACGTGATCATCCTCGACTCCGTGGACTCGAAGTCCATCGCCAGCTCCGTCGAGAAGGCGCACGACGCCGACATCCCCGTCGTCGCCTACGACCGGCTGGCCGAGGGCCCCATCTCCGCCTACACCTCCTTCGACAACGCGGAGGTCGGCAAGGTCCAGGCCAGGTCGCTGCTGAAGGAGATCGGCGGCAAGGCCAAGAGCGGCCAGATCGTCATGCTCAACGGCTGGGAGGCCGACCCCAACGCCGCCATGTACAAGCAGGGCGCGCTCTCCGTACTCAAGGGCAAGGTCAAGATCGGCAAGTCGTACGACGTGGAGAAGTGGCTGCCGAACCTCGCCAACGACAGCATGAACGGCGCCATCTCCTCGCTCGGCAAGGACAAGATCGTCGGCGTCTACTCGGCCAACGACGGCATGGCGGGCGGCGCCATCACCGCGCTGCGGCACGGCGGTTTCGACAAGCTGCCGCCGGTCACCGGGCAGGACGCGGAACTCGCCGCCGTGCAGCGGATCATCGCCGGCGAGCAGTTCATGAGCGTCTACAAGTCGTACAAGATCGAGGCCAGGACGGCGGCCGAGATGGCGGTGGCCCTCGGCTGGGGCGAGGACGTGCCGGCGAAGACCACCGTGGACAGCCCGACCGAGAAGGACGTGCCGGCCACCCTGATCCCCCCGGTCGCGCTGACCGTGGACAACGTCAAGGACACGGTCGTCAAGGACGGCCTGTACCCGCTGGACAAGATCTGCGCGGCGAAGTTCAGGAGCGCCTGTGAACGGGCCGGCCTGCGGTAGCCGACGTACCGGCCGCAGCCGGTATCCCGCGGCTCACCCGAGTTCCGTACCCGCCCGCCCCGTCCGGGCGCGGCGCATCCCCCGCCCCGGGTAGGGCGGTGAAGGAGATGGTTGACGTGACCGCTACGCCCGTACTGGCGTTGCGCGGGATCTCCAAGCGATTCGGTGCCGTCCAGGCGCTCATCGACGTCGATCTGGAGGTCCGGGCCGGCGAGGTGGTCGCCCTGGTGGGCGACAACGGCGCCGGTAAATCCACCCTGGTCAAGACGATCGCCGGGGTCGGCCCCGCCGACGACGGCGTCATCGAGTGGCGGGGGCGCCCGGTGCGCGTCGACCGCCCGCACGACGCCCAGGCGCTGGGCATCGCGACCGTGTACCAGGACCTGGCGCTGTGCGACAACATCGACGTCGTCGGCAATCTCTTCCTGGGTCGGGAGATCACCCGTGCCGGCATCCTCGACGAGGTCGAGATGGAGCGCCGCTCGCGCGAGCTCCTGGAGACGCTCTCGATCCGCATTCCGAGCGTGCGCATCCCCATCGCCTCGCTCTCCGGCGGCCAGCGGCAGACGGTGGCCATCGCCCGCTCCATGCTGGGCCAGCCCGGCCTGGTGATCCTGGACGAGCCGACCGCGGCGTTGGGCGTCGAGCAGACCGCGCAGGTGCTCGACCTGGTGGAGCGGCTGCGCGAGCGCGGCCTCGCGGTGATCCTCATCAGCCACAACATGGCCGACGTCAAGGCCGTGGCCGACCGGGTCGCGGTGCTCCGGCTGGGCCGTAACAACGGCACCTTCGACGTCGGGACCACCTCACAGGAGGACATCATCTCCGCGATCACCGGCGCCACCGACAACGCTGTCACCCGCCGCAAGGCCCGCACCTCGAACGCGGAGGACCACGCGTGAGCACCGACCTCAACAAGTCAGCCGACGAGCCGCGCGAGGGCGCCGACACCACGGGGACGGACGCCGGTCGGCCGGCCGCGCCCCCCATCGAGGGCGCCCCGGCCGCCGCCGGCGCGGTCACCGCCGTCGATCCCCGCCTCCTCGTGCGCGAGCAGGGCGTGCGGGGGTACGTACGGGAGTTCGGCCGCAAGCTGCGCGGCGGCGAACTCGGCTCGGTGCCCGTCGTGGTCGGCCTGGCCATCATCTGGGCCGTCTTCCAGTGGCGGGACTCGGCCTTCCTGTCCCCGAAGAACCTCTCCGACCTGTCCATCTACATCGTCGGCACCGGGATGATCTCGGTCGGCATCGTGCTCGTCCTGCTCCTGGGCGAGATCGACCTGTCGGTCGGCTCGGTCAGCGGCCTGGCCGCCGCCGTCCTCGCCGTGCTCTACGTCAACGAGGGCCTGGCCGAGTGGCAGGCCATCCTCATCGCCCTCACCTCCGGCGCGGCGGCCGGGGCCGTGCACGGCTTCTTCTTCGCCCGCGTCGGCGTCCCGGCGTTCGTCGTCACCCTCGCCGGGCTGCTGGCGTGGAACGGGCTGATGCTCCAGGTGCTCGGCACCACCGGCACCATCAACCTCGACCGCGACAGCTTCATCGTCCACCTGACCAGCCACTACTTCGTCTACATCGCCGTGGCCTACGGCGTCGCCGGGCTCGCCGTGGCGCTCTTCCTCGGCGCCCAGCTCCTGGACGCCCGACGCCGGCAGGCCGCGGGCGTGCCCTTCCGGCCGCTCGGCGAGATCCTGGCGCGCACCGCCGTGCTGGCCGTGCTGGCCTTCGCGGCGGCCTGGCGGCTCAACGAGTACAAGGGCCTGCCGCTGGCGCTGCTGATCTTCCTGGTGGTGCTGATCGGCTACGACGTCCTGCTGCGCCGCACCCGCTTCGGCCGCCAGGTCTTCGCCGTCGGCGGCGGCGTGGAGGCCGCGCGACGGGCGGGGATCAACGTCACCTTCGTCCGCATCGCCGTCTTCTCGATCTCCGGCCTCATGGCCTCGGTCGGCGGCCTGTTCATCGCCTCCCGGATCGCCGCGGCCAACCAGGGCGCCGGCACCGGAAACCTGCTGATGGAGGCCATCGCCGCGGCGGTCATCGGCGGTACCAGCCTCTTCGGTGGCAGGGGCAGCGTTTGGTCGGCGCTGCTCGGCATGCTCGTGATCGGCTCTATCGCCTCCGGCATGGCACTGCTGGGCATCGAGGCGTCCGTGCAGTACATGATCACGGGTGGCGTACTGCTCGCGGCTGTGGTAATCGACTCGGTCTCGCGTCGCACCCAGCGCTCGGCCGGTCGCGGCTAGCACCCCAGCGGCCCCACGGGGTCCCGCCGCACGCTGGTGGGACCCCGTGGGGCCGTGTTCGGGACCGCCTCGGGGCGCTAGGGGGCCCGCTCGGGGCTCGCGTCCCAGCGCGCCGGGCACCCCCCGCGCCACGACCCGCCGGGCGCGTGGGACCCCCGCGCGGGCGGGCCTTCGGCGACCGAGAACTGGACCACTCGCGTGAGTTACATCGCATCGGCCCAGCATCACCGTCAAGTGCGGAACATTAGACTCGTCAGACCGACAAGGCTCGACAGCTCTACACCAAGGAGGCACAAGTGCCGAAGGAGCCGCGTGCAGCGCGTGCGGAGGCAGCGGACGGGTGGCGACTGCTGAGCCGTGTGAAGCGGCCTCGCGACCTCGACCGACTGAGCCTCACACAACTGGACGAGCTGGCGGCGGAGATCCGCTCCTTCCTCGTCGAGGAGGTCGCCAAGACCGGCGGCCACCTCGGGCCCAACCTCGGTGTGGTCGAGCTGACCATCGCCCTGCACCGGGTCTTCGACTCCCCGAAGGACCGGGTGCTCTGGGACACCGGGCACCAGTCGTACGTGCACAAGCTGCTCACGGGCCGTCAGGACTTCTCCAAGCTCAAGGGCAAGGGCGGCCTGTCCGGCTACCCCTCCCGCGCCGAGTCCGAGCACGACGTCATCGAGAACAGCCACGCCTCCACGGTCCTCGGCTGGGCCGAGGGCATCGCCAAGGCCAACGAGCTGCGCCGCAAGAACGACCACGTGGTCGCCGTCATCGGCGACGGCGCGCTGACCGGCGGCATGGCCTGGGAGGCGCTGAACAACATCGCCGCCGCCAAGGACCGCCCGCTGGTCATCGTCGTCAACGACAACGAGCGCTCGTACGCGCCGACCATCGGTGGCCTCGCCAACCACCTGGCCACGCTGCGCACCACCGACGGCTACGAGCGCTTCCTCGCCCGTGGCAAGGACCTCCTGGAGCGCACCCCGGTCGTCGGCCGCCCGCTGTACGGCACGCTGCACGGCGCCAAGAAGGGCCTGAAGGACTTCATCGCGCCGCAGGGCATGTTCGAGGACCTGGGCCTGAAGTACGTCGGCCCCATCGACGGCCACGACATCGAGGCGCTGGAGTCCGCGCTTGAGCGGGCCAAGCGGTTCGGCGGCCCGGTCATCGTGCACTGCCTGACCGAGAAGGGCCGCGGCTACACGCCGGCCCTCCAGGACGAGGCGGACCGCTTCCACGCCGTCGGCAAGATCCACCCCGACACCGGGCTGCCGATCTCCTCCTCCGGCGCCGACTGGACCTCGGTCTTCGGCGAGGAGATGGTCAAGCTCGGCGAGGAGCGCGACGACATCGTGGCCATCACGGCGGCCATGCTCCAGCCGGTGGGCCTGGAGAAGTTCGCCAAGGCGTTCCCGGACCGGGTCTTCGACGTGGGCATCGCCGAGCAGCACGGGGCCGTCTCCGCCGCTGGCCTGGCCACGGGCGGCCTGCACCCGGTCTTCGCCGTCTACGCCACCTTCCTCAACCGCGCCTTCGACCAGGTGCTGATGGACGTGGCGCTGCACAAGTGCGGGGTGACCTTCGTCCTGGACCGGGCGGGCATCACCGGCACCGACGGCGCCTCGCACAACGGCATGTGGGACATGTCCATCCTCCAGGTCGTCCCGGGGCTGCGACTGGCCGCCCCGCGCGACGCGGACCAGGTCCGCGCCCAGCTCCGGGAGGCGGTCGAGGTCACCGACGCGCCGACCGTGGTGCGCTACTCCAAGGGCGCGGTGGGCCCGGCGGTCAAGGCCGTCAACCGGATCGGCGGCATGGACATCCTGCGCGAGCCGGCCCCCGAGGGCCGGGCCGCCGGCCGGGCCGACGTGCTGCTCGTCTCGATCGGCGCGCTCGCCCCGATGTGCCTCGAGGTCGCCGACCTGCTGGACAGGCAGGGCATCTCGACCACCGTGGTGGACCCGCGGTGGGTCAAGCCGGTGGACGAGGCGATGCCGGTACTGGCCGAGCGGCACCGGGTGGTCATCACGGTCGAGGACAACAGCCGGGTGGGCGGCGTCGGCTCCGCCATCGCGCAGGCCCTGCGCGACGCGGGCGTGGACGTACCGCTGCGCGACTTCGGCATCCCGCCGCGCTTCCTGGACCACGCCTCCCGCAAGGAGATCCTGGCCGAGATCGGCCTCACCGCGCCGGACATCGCGCGCCAGGTGACCGGCCTGGTGGCCAAGCTCGACGGCCGGTACGAGGCGGACCAGGCCGGCGCCCGCTCCGGCTCGGCGCAGCCCGCGCGCGACTAGCCCCCCGACCGGGCCGCCCCACGGCGCGCCCGCCCGCCCGACCACGCCGGGTCGGCCCGCACGGCACGCCACGCCGCGCGTGGCCGGCCCGGCGTCGTGCTGCCGGGGGCCCGCGCGGGTCCGGGCGCGCGCCGTGCGCGACGGGTCGGCCCGGGGGCGCGGCGCCAGCCCCGGGGCGTGGGCCGGGTGGTCCAGCGGGCGCGCCGTACGCCGCGTCCCATCGGGTGAACCGGGGCGGCTGTCGGCGCTGTGCGCGGTCGGCCGGCCCGTGTGGTGCGAGAGCTTGACGCGGACGCGCGATCGAGCCAGGGCGGAGGAGCGCCGATGAGCACGCGGGCACCCAGGAGGGGCCAGGGGGGCTACTTCCGCACCAAGTCCGTCGAGCAGTCCATCCGCGACACCGAGGAGCCCGACCACGCGCTGAACAAGTCCCTGTCCGCCCTCGACCTGACCGTCTTCGGCGTCGGCGTGGTCATCGGCACCGGCATCTTCGTGCTCACCGGACAGATCGCCAGGGACACCGCGGGTCCCTCCGTCGCGCTGGCCTTCCTGGTCTCCGGCCTCGTCTGCGCGCTGGCCGCCCTGTGCTACGCGGAGTTCGCCTCCACCGTGCCGGTCGCGGGCTCCGCGTACACCTTCTCGTACGCCTCGCTCGGCGAGCTGCCCGCCTGGATCATCGGGTGGGACCTGATGCTGGAGCTGGCGCTCGGCTGTGCGGTGGTCGCCGTCGGCTGGTCGGGGTACGTGCGTTCGCTGATGGACAACGTCGGGTGGCACCTGCCGGACTGGCTGTCCGGGGCCGGCCAGGCCGACGGGTTCGGCTTCGACCTGTTCGCCTTCGTCCTGGTCGGGCTGGTGACGGTGGTGCTGGTGGCGGGGATGAAGCTGTCCGCGCGGGTCACCACGCTGGTCGTGGCGATCAAGCTGGGCGTGGTGTTGCTGGTGATCGTGGCCGGCGCGTTCCTCGTCGAGGCCGACAACTACCGGCCGTTCATCCCGCCGGCCCAGGGCACCTCCGACCAGGGCTCGGGGCTGGCCGCCCCGCTCATCCAGGTCATGTTCGGGTACGAGCCGACGACCTTCGGCGTGCAGGGCGTCTTCACGGCGGCGGCCGTCGTCTTCTTCGCGTACATCGGCTTCGACATCGTGGCCACCGCGGCCGAGGAGACCCGCGACCCGCAGCGCGACGTGCCGCGCGGCCTGCTGGGCTCGCTGGCCATCTGCACGCTGCTCTACGTCGCCGTCTCGCTGGTGGTCACCGGCATGCGGAAGTACACCGAACTGACCGCGGACGCCCCGCTCGCCGACGCGTTCAAGGCCAGCGGGCACCCGTTCTACTCCGGCCTCATCAGCTTCGGCGCGGCGGTCGGACTGACGACCGTGTGCCTGATCCTGCTGCTCGGCCAGACCCGGGTGTTCTTCGCCATGAGCCGGGACGGGCTGCTGCCCCGGGCCTTCTCGCAGGTCCATCCGCGCTTCGGCACGCCCTACCGATCCACCGTGCTGCTCGGCGCCGTGGTCGCCGTCATCGCCGGCTTCACCAGCCTGGCCGAACTGGCGGAGCTGGTGAACATCGGCACGCTGTTCGCCTTCGTCGTGGTGGCCGTCGGCGTGGTCATCCTGCGCCGCACCCGCCCCGACCTGCCGCGCGGCTTCCGCGCCCCGCTGGTCCCCGCGCTGCCGGTGGCCTCGGTGCTGGCCTCGCTCTGGCTGATGCTCAACCTGCCGACGGAGACCTGGCTGCGCTTCGCCGCCTGGATGGCGCTCGGCTGCGTCATCTACGTCGTGTACGGCCGCTCCCACAGTCGCATGAGCGCGCCCACGCGCCCGGGGGAGTAGGCCGTTACGCCCCCGTCTGGGCCCACCGAGTGGGCTGGGTGCGTCGGTGCGCGGATCGCCGCCCCGAACGCGCGGTCCGAAATGCGGCACGGCGGCGGGAACTGGTGTCGTGAAGCGTCGATTTCAAGACCGGGAAAAGCGATAGGTGGCCCTGCCACTTCCCGGATCTCGTTGACGTGCTGATCCGCCGCCTGCGAATCTCGGTGCGGCTCGGCGGCTTTCCCGTGGGAGAGCGCGCGTTCGCCAGAAAGCGTTCTGACGGAGCGACAGCGGGAGCGGCGTTGAGATCTCCGGTACGTGCGTCCGCGCTGGCTCTGGCCGGTGCCCAGGCGGTGGCGGGCTGCGTCAGCGACTCCGCGTCAGCCCCGCCGGAGTTCACGTCACAGCGGGGGCAGGCGCTGGGAAAGGCCCAGGAGCGGGCGCGACAGGCCGGCCTGACCTTCTCGTCGCACGACGCCGGCGAGGGCGACCGGGCGCCGCGTGCCGACTGGTCCGTGTGTTTCCAGTCCCAGCGCGAGCGGAGCGTCGAGTTCGCCGTCGTCGGAAAAGCCGAAACGTGCCCCAGCGAGGACGGCCAGCCGATTCCCTGGTTACGCATGCCCGACGTGTCGGAGCGGCCGGTTTCCAGCGCGCGGGCCGAACTCACCGATATAGCGGAGACCCTGATGAAGGGCGTCCGACTGGTGGGCGCCCGCCCCGGCGTCAACCCGTACGCACGGCCGGGCGACGGCGCGTCCGACTCCTGGACGGTCTGCGCCCAACGGCCCGCCCCCGAAACCGCCCTGGACGAGCGCTGGCAGGCCGAGGAGGACATCGAACTCCTCGTCGTGCCACCCGACGCGCGCTGCCCGTAGGGACGCCTGCGGCGGGCCGTAGCCACCGCACCGCTGGACCCGCCCCGACGCGGCGGCCGCCGCGCGGCGCGTCGTTCAGGTGCGCACCGACCGTGGCCCCGCCACGCTCGCCCCCAACGCGCCCACCCGTTCGCGTAGTTCGCGGTCGGCGGTGATCACCAGGCAGGGCCGCTCCGGCGGGCGGGCGGCGACGACGTCCACGATGTGGTCGTCGCCGCTGCCGGGCGCCGCCTCGACCCGTACGCCCGGCGCCGACGCCACCTCGCGGGCCCTGCCCTCCACGACGAGCACGATGTCCACCGGCCGCCCGCACGCCCACGCGGGCACGTCGGTGCGCTCGGGCAGCCCGGTGGCGGAGAATGCGGTCAGTGCGTCGCGCAGTCGCTCGGCCGCACCATGTCGATCCCGCCACCAACCGTCGGGTACGGAGCCGACCACGTTCGCCGCGTCCACCACCACGAGTGCCTTCATGCGCCCAGCCTGGCACGATCTATGGCTCGGGGCCGTATTGCCCACGGGCGGGCACCCGGCGTGCGCGGCCAGGCAAAATACTATGGTCAGTGTTACAAGAGGGAAGGTTGTCTGCGAACCATGGTGTTGCGGTTGCTGCGCGGCAAGGACGGCAGGCTCTCGGCCTACGCCCCGGCGGCAGGCGGCATCGCCCGCTGGACGGAGACCCGTCCCGGAGGTCCGAAATGGACGGGGCCGGTGTGGCTGGACGTGCCGGGGCTGACCGTCTGTTCCATCGGCCAGGGCTCAGACGGCTACGTTCACCTGGTGGGGCTGCGGGAGAGACGCGCCCCCGATGAGCGGGTCGACGTGGACGTGGTGCACGCCACCCAGTACCAGACGGGCCGGCCGACCACGGTCTGGCACTCGCTGGGCACCCCGCACCCGAACGACTGGCACAAGGCCAGCCGCGTCAACGTGGTGACCACCGTCGTCGGCAAGGAGGGCGCCGTGCACGTCGTGGTCCGCAACGCGGGCGGCGGCATCAGCGCGCGCCGCCAGGACGCCAAGGGCAAGTGGAGCGGCTGGGTCGACTTCAAGGGCAGCAACGTCACCGAGGGCGTCTCGGCCGTCGCCACGGCGGAGGGCCGGGTGGAGTTCTTCGCGCCGGCCACGGGCAGCGCCTTGCGTTGGTACATGAACGAGCCCGGCGGCGGCCTCAAGCGCGGCGACAACCTCGACGTGGACCCGCTGCCCGGCACCGCCTCCGGCGTGCAGACCGGCCCCGACACCCTCACGCACTACTGGCGGGACGCGACCAGCAACGAGATCTTCGCCCTGCGGCCCGCCGAGGGCGCCGAACCCGTCTCGCTCGGCGGCGCGGCGGGCGAGGGCCCGGCCGCCGTCATCCAGGCGCCGGTCTACGGGTACGACTGCACGGTCCTCGCCCAGCGCGAGCCGGGCACCGGGCGGCTGGCCGTGGCGGCCTACCCCACGGAGAACGAGGCGGCCGGCGTGTGGTGGACACCCACCGGCGACCCGGGCCTGACCGAGCCCGCGCTGGCGCTCGACGGGTACGGGCGCGTCGTCCTCGCCGCCCTCGCGCCCGACCGCACCCTGCGCGTCGCCCGGCAGAAGACCACGGAGCCCGGGCTCGCGCTGGACGCCTGGACGGCCGTCTAGCCCCGCGCCCGCGGGCCCGGCCCAGGGCGCGCCCGGGACGCCCTGGCGGCCCCGTGCGCGCCCCGCACCCGCCATCCGGCAGCCCGGCCCCGCCCCGCCGTCCCGTGGCCGGCACGCGCCCCCACGCGGCGGCGGGGCGCAGTGGGGCCGGGCCGACGGCGACCCGTCAGCACACGCGACCGGGGGGTGTCACGCGGCGCGCCGCGTGACACCCCCCGGTCAGGTGCGGGGCGGTGGGCCGTCAGGCCGGCACGCTCGCCAGCCCCGGCGCCAGGAACCGCTTGCCGGTGACCCGCTCCGAGACGCCCGCGCGGTCCAGGTACGGCGTGATGCCGCCCAGGTGGAAGGGCCAGCCCGCGCCGGTGATCAGGCACAGGTCGATGTCCTGCGCCTCGGCGACCACGCCCTCCTTCAGCATCAGGTCGATCTCCTGGGCGACGGCGTCCAGGACCCGATCGCGCACCTGCTCCTCGCTCAGCACGCTCTCACCCTGCTTGAGCAGCGCGAGGACCTCCGGGTCCAACTCGGGCTTGCCCGAGTCGTGGACGTAGAAGCCGCGCTTGCCCGCCTCCACGACGGCCTTGAGGTTCGGCGAGACCGTGAACCGGTCCGGGAAGGCCCGGTTCAGCGTCTCGGAGACGTGCAACCCGATGGCCGGGCCCACCAGTTCGAGGAGGACCAGCGGGGACATCGGCAGCCCGAGCGGCTCGATGGCGCGCTCCGCGGTGGCCACCGGGGTGCCCTCGTCGATGACGTTCTGGATCTCGCCCATGAAGCGGGTCAGGATGCGGTTGACGACGAACGCGGGGGCGTCCTTGACCAACACCGCGGTCTTCTTCAGGGACTTGGCGACCGCGAACGCGGTGGCCAGCGACGCGTCGTCGGTCTGCTCGCCGCGCACGATCTCCAGCAGCGGCAGGATCGCCACCGGGTTGAAGAAGTGGAAGCCCACGACCCGCTCGGGGTGGTTGAGCTGGGACGCCATCTCGCTGACCGACAGCGACGAGGTGTTCGTGGCCAGGATGGCGTGCGCCGGCACGACCGCCTCGACCTCGGCGAACACCTTCTGCTTGACGCCCATCTCCTCGAAGACGGCCTCGATGACGAAGTCCGCGTCGCCGAACGCGGCGGCCTTGTCGAGCGAGCCGGTCACCTGGCCCTTGAGCCGGTTGGCCTGGTCCTGGTTGACCCGGCCCTTGAGCAGCAGCTTGTCGATCTCGTCGTGGACGTACGCGACGCCCTTGTCCACGCGCTCCTGGTCGATGTCGGTCAGCACGACCGGCACCTGGAGGCGGCGCACGAACAGCAGCGCGAGCTGCGAGGCCATCAGGCCCGCGCCCACCACGCCGACCTTGGTGACCGGGCGGGCCAGCGACTTGTCCGGGGCGCCGGCGGGGCGCTTGGCGCGCTTCTGCACCAGGTTGAAGGCGTAGATCCCGGACCGCAGCTCGCCGCCCATGATCAGGTCCGCGAGCGCCTGGTCCTCGGCGTCGAAGCCCTGGCGCAGGTCGCCGTTCTTGGCGGCGGCGACGATGTCGAGCGCCCGGTAGGCGGCCGGGGCCGCGCCGTGCACCTTGGCGTCCGCGATGGCCCGGCCGCGCTCGACGGCCGCGTCCCACGCCTCGCCGCGGTCGACCTCGGCCCGTACGACCTCGACCTCGCCGGTCAGCACTGACGCGGTCCACAGCAGCGACCGCTCCAGGAAGTCCGCGCCCTCGAAGAGCGCGTCCGCGATCCCGAGGTCGAACACCTGCTGGCCCTTGAGCTGCCGGTTCTGGTTCAGCGCGTTCTCGATGATCACGCTGACGGCGCGGTCGGCGCCGATCAGGTTCGGCAGCAGCGTGCAGCCGCCCCAGCCGGGCACCAGGCCGAGGAAGACCTCGGGCAGCGCGAAGGCGGGCAGCGCCTTGGAGACGGTGCGGTAGGTGCAGTGCAGGCCGACCTCGACGCCGCCGCCCATCGCCGCGCCGTTGTAGTACGCGAAGGTCGGCACCGCGAGCTGGGACAGCCGCTTGAAGACGTCGTGCCCTCCCTTGCCGATGGCCAGCGCGTCCTCGTGCCGCTTCAGCAGCTCGACGCCCTTGAGGTCGGCGCCGACGGCGAAGATGAACGGCTTGCCGGTGAGGCCGACGCCGACGATCTCGCCGTCCGCGGCCTCCTTCTCCACCTGGTCGATGGCCGCGTTCAGGTTGGCCAGCGACTGCGGCCCGAAGGTGGTCGGCTTGGTGTGGTCGAACCCGTTGTCCAGGGTGATCAGCGCGAACCGCCCGGCGCCGGGCAGGTCGAGGTGGCGCACGTGGGCCTGCGTGACGACCTCGTCCGGGAACAACTCGGCCGCGCCCCGCAGCAGTTCGGTGGTGGCGGTGGTGGTGCTCACTTGCCCTCCCAGTGGGGGTTCTCCCAGATGACCGTGCCGCCCATGCCGAAGCCGACGCACATGGTGGTGATGCCGTACCGCACCTGCGGCTGCTCCTCGAACTGCCGGGCGAGCTGGGTCATCAGCCGCACGCCGGAGGAGGCCAGCGGGTGGCCGTAGGCGATGGCGCCGCCGTACTGGTTCACCCGGGGGTCGTCGTCGGCGATGCCGTAGTGGTCCAGGAGCGAGAGCACCTGCACGGCGAACGCCTCGTTGATCTCGAACAGGCCGATGTCGTCGATCGACAGGCCGGCCTTGGCCAGCGCCTTCTCGGTCGCCGGGACCGGGCCGATGCCCATGACCTCGGGCTCCACGCCCGCGAACGCGTAGGAGACAAGCCGCATCCGCACCGGCAGGCCCAGCTCGCGCGCCACGTCCTCGGCGGCGATCAGCGAGGCGGTGGCACCGTCGTTGAGGCCTGCCGCGTTGCCTGCGGTGACCCGGCCGTGCGGGCGGAAGGGGGTCTTCAGGCCCGCCAGGTTCTCCAGCGTGGTGCCGGGCCGCATCGGCTCGTCGGCGGTGGCCAGGCCCCAGCCGGTCTCGCCGCCCTCCGGGCTGGTGCGCCGGATGGAGATCGGCACCAGGTCCTGCTGGATCTTGCCGTTGGCGTACGCCTTGGCGGCCTTCTCCTGGCTGCGTACGGCGTACTCGTCCGCGCGCTGCTTGGTCAGGTGCGGGAGCCGGTCGTGCAGGTTCTCCGCCGTCATGCCCATGAACAGGGCGGACTCGTCGACCAGCTTCTCGGACACGAACCGCGGGTTGGGGTCCACGCCCTCGCCCATCGGGTGCCGGCCCATGTGCTCGACACCGCCGGCCACGACCACGTCGTAGGCGCCGAAGCTGATGGAGCCCGCGGTCGTGGTGACGGCCGTCATGGCGCCGGCGCACATCCGGTCGATGGAGTAGCCGGGCACGCTCTGCGGCAGGCCCGCCAGGATGCCGGCGGTGCGGCCGAGCGTCAGGCCCTGGTCGCCGATCTGGGTGGTCGCGGCCACGGCCACCTCGTCGATCCGCTCCGGCGGCAGCCCCGGGTTGCGGCGCAGCAGCTCCCGGATGCACTTGACGATCAGGTCGTCGGCACGGGTCTCGTGATAGATGCCCTTCGGGCCCGCCTTGCCGAACGGGGTGCGGACGCCGTCGACGAAGACGACTTCCCTAGCGCTACGAGGCACGTTGGCTCTCCCTCTCGTTGTGTTCGCTCGCCACCGGGTACGGCGCGACCGGTGCCGCCCCCAAAGGGCCGACCCACCCGGGACCCGCGGCCACCGGTCACCAGGCCCGACGCGCGGCCCGGGGCCGACCCGCGGGCCGACTCCGCCGCGACACCGGGCACCCGCTGGCTCGCTCGCCTCACGGGGCTGGCCGGATACGCCGGGCAGGTCACCCGGCAGAGCTCACCGCAGGCGTAGCGGCGGGGCTCACACCGTCATGCTACTTACGGGTAACCAAGCTGCCCACCCCCCACGGGCTAAGCGGCGCAGATCACACCGACCGCTCCCACGCGCGGCGACACGCGCGTCAGCTCACGCCGTCGGCAGCAGCGCGCCGGTGAGCGCGGGCGTGACCAGGTCGACCTGCCAGGGCCTGGCCCCGTACCCCGTGAGCACCTGCGCCACGCTCTCCACCGTGGCCTCGGCCGGCGGCTCCCAGCACAGCCGGCGCACCGTGTCGGGGGTGATCAGGTTCTCCTGCGGCAGGTTCAGCCGCTCCGCGAGCGCGCTCACCGCGGCGCGGGCCGCGGCCAGCCGGGCGGCGGCGGCCGGGTCCTTGTCGGCCCAGGCGCGCGGCGGCGGCGGGCCGTTCAGCGGCGCCCCCGGCTGCGGCAGCTCCGTCTCGGGCAACGCCCGGGCCCGCTCGACGGCCCCGTGCCACTGCTCCAGTTGACGGCGGCTCATCCGCTGCCCGAAGCCGGGCAGGGCGGCCAGCGCGCGGGGGCTGGTCGGCATCGCGAGGGCGGCCTCCACGATCGCGCCGTCGCCGAGCACCTTGCCGGGCGAGACGTCGCGCCGCTGCGCGATCCGGTCCCGGGCCTCCCACAGCTCCCGCACCACGGCCATCTGCCGGCGCTTGCGCACCTTGTGCATGCCCGACGTGCGCCGCCACGGGTCCTTGCGCGGGGCGGCCGGCGGCGCGGCGGCGATGGCCGCGAACTCCTGCTGGGCCCACTCCAGCTTGCCCTGCTCGGTGAGTTCGGCCTCCAGCGCGTCCCGCAGGTCCACCAGGAGCTCCACGTCGAGCGCGGCGTAGCGCAGCCACGGCTCGGGCAGCGGGCGGGTGGACCAATCGACCGCGGAGTGCCCCTTCTCCAGGGCGTAGCCGAGCACGTTCTCGACCATCGCGCCGAGCCCCACCCGGGCGAAACCGGCCAGCCGGCCCGCCAGCTCGGTGTCGAAGAGCCGCTCGGGCACCATGCCTATATCGCGCAGACACGGCAGGTCCTGGGTCGCGGCGTGCAGCACCCATTCGGCGTCGGCGATGGCCGCGCCCAGCGCGGACAGGTCGGGGCAGCCGACCGGGTCGATCAGCGCGGTTCCGGCCCCGGCGCGGCGCAGCTGGACCAGGTACGCGCGCTGTCCGTAGCGGTAGCCGGAGGCGCGCTCGGCGTCCACGGCCACGGGGCCCGAACCGGCCGCGAAGGCCGCGATGACCTCGGCGAGCGCGTCGGCGTCGGCGACGACCGGAGGGATGCCTTCCCGCGGCTCCAGCAACGGGACCGGTGCCGATGGGCTGTCCGGGGGGCCGCCCCCGGTGGTTCGCAGTGTCGTCTTAGCTGCGGCTTCTTGGGCGTCGGTCACTCATCAAGGGTATAGGTCACCTGGGGCGGTGACCTGCCCTGATTCCACTCTATGGGCGCTGACCTGCGCCAACCACGCTCCGTAGTTCCCGCCCCGGCCCGGCGGGCCCACATCTGCCGCCCACGGCCGGCTCTCGGCCTCAGGTACGGGCCGCACAGGATCGTCCTTCGGGCCGTACGCCGCCCGGCGCGCGGGGCCCGGCGACCCCGCTTCGGCGGACACGACACGCGCCCGCCGACGGAACGTCTCCGCAGACGGGCGCGGGGTCACGGGGCGGGCGCGGGGTTGCGAGTGGGCGAGGGTGGGGGCGGGTGGGGGCGGGGGGCCGGACGGGGGATCGGGGCGATCCCCCGGGTCAGTGGATGATCCCCGTACGCAGCGCGACGGCGACCATGCCGGCCCGGTCGCCGGTGCCCAGCTTGCGGGCGATGCGCGCGAGGTGGCTCTTGACGGTGAGCGCGGACAGGCCCATCGAGACGCCGATGGCCTTGTTGGACTGGCCCTCGGCGACCAGCCGCAGCACCTCCACCTCGCGCCCCGACAGTTCCCGGTAGCCACCGGGGTGGCCGGGCGCGCCCGGCGGGCGGCGGTGCAGCCGGGCGGCCGCGGCGCCCACGGGGGTGGCGCCGGGACGGCCGGGGAGGCCGAGGTTGGTCCGGGTGCCGGTGACGACGTACCCCTTGACGCCTCCGGCGAGGGCGTTGCGCACGGCCCCGATGTCGTCGGCGGCCGAGAGGGCCAGACCGTTGGGCCAGCCGGCGGCGCGGGTCTCGGAGAGCAGGGTGAGCCCCGAACCGTCGGGGAGGTGGACGTCGGCGACGCAGATGTCGCGCGGGTTTCCGACTCGGGGGCGGGCCTCCGCGATGGACGACGCCTCGATGACGTCACGCACTCCGAGCGCCCACAGGTGGCGGGTGACGGTGGAACGGACTCGGGGGTCGGCCACGACCACCATGGCGGTCGGCTTGTTCGGGCGGTAGGCGACCAGGCTCGAAGGTTGCTCTAGAAGAACAGACACCAGGCCTCCTGAGGGAGTGGCGAGAACGGACGCCGTGCTCGGGGGCAAGCGAGGCGTTCCGGGTGGGAAGGGTCATGTGATCCTTCGGCAGCTCAGGTGCCCGGCTTTAGGGATTGATCACGAAATCCTGCGTAACAATTCGGGTCATTACGGACCAGGGGAGTGTGGCTCACCGGGTGTCGGGGCGGCCCGAAGCCGGACAGGGCGGGGTACGCGAGGTCGTCCGGGAAGGGCCGCGCGCCCACGCCGATGGCGTACGCCCTCGCCGCGAGACGGGCCCGGGAGACGGCCCGCGACACGGCCCGGAACGCCGCCCTCCGCCGCGCCTCCCGTGGCCCTCGACCGGCCGCCGTCGCCCACGTCGCCGTCGTCCACGTCGTCGTCACCCACGGCCGTACGCGCCCCGCCAGCCGGCCACCGCGCGACCGCGTCATGCCGTGGCACCGGGTGCCAGGAGAAGAGGTGCCCGACCGCCGGGGCCGGGCGCGCCGAAGCCCGTTCGATGGCCGGGCTCGGCGCGGTCACCGAGGGGCGGCCCGGCGGGCGTCGTCCGGGGGCGCGGCTCGGCGGCTGGGGCGTGTCGTCGGGGCCCGGCTCAGCGGGAGAGGGGCCCCCGGCGCTGGGGGAGGGTGACGACGCTCGGGTCGCCGGCGCCCACCGGTGGCAGGCCCGCGACCTGACAGAGCAGGTCACCCCAGGCGGAGAGGTGCGCCGCGGTGTCGGGCACCGGGCTCGGACCGCCCCGCCGGTCCGGGTCGCCGCCCTCCGTCGGGGTCCAGGAGGCGCGAATCTCGATCTTCGTGGACGGGGGGCGGTCGGCGAGCCCGCCGAAGTAGTGCGAGCCGGCCCGGGTGACGGTGCCGCTGGGCTCTGCGTACGCCACGCCGCGCGCCGCCAGCGCCCCGGTCAGCCAGGTCCAGCACACCTCGGGCAGCAGTGGGTCGGCCGCCATCTCGGGCTCCAGGTCGGCGTGGACGAGCGTGACCATGCGGAACGAGCCGTGCCAGGCGTCGTGCCCGGCCGGGTCGTGCAGCAGGATCAGCCGGCCCTCCGCCAGCTCCTCGTCGTCCACGACGACCGCCGCCTCCAGCGCGTAGGAGAACGGCGCGAGGCGCCGGGGTGGGGGCGTCGAGTCGATCTCCAGCTCGGGTCGCAGCCGCGCGTCGCGCAGTCCGGCGACCGCGTGCCGGAACACGAGCGGGGTGCCCTCCCCGTCCGCGTCGTCCGCACCGTCAACGAGGTGTCCGTGAGCCGCAGCCATGCGGGGAAGACTAGGCGGAGAACGGAGCTTGTTCGGGTAGGAACACCCGCATGGGCGGGTCACTCGTTCGGCCCGTGCGAAGATTTGGGACATGAGCGCCAACTCCCAGCCGACGAGCCAGCAGCAGACCGGCCGCACCGCGGCCTACGACTCCGCGTTCCTGCGGGCCTGCCGGAGGGAGCCGGTGCCGCACACGCCGGTGTGGTTCATGCGCCAGGCGGGACGCTCGCTGCCCGAGTACCGGAAGGTCCGCGAGGGCACCGCCATGCTGGAGTCCTGCATGCGGCCCGACCTGGTCACGGAGATCACGATGCAGCCGGTGCGCCGGCACGGGGTGGACGCCGCGATCTACTTCAGCGACATCGTGGTGCCGCTGAAGGCCATCGGCATCGACCTCGACATCAAGCCGGGGGTCGGCCCCGTGGTCGAGAAGCCCATCCGCTCCCGGGCGGATCTCGAACAACTTCGGCCACTCACGCCCGACGATGTGAAGTACGTCACTGAGGCCATGGGGATGCTCGTCGGCGAGCTGGGCAGCACCCCGCTGATCGGCTTCGCGGGCGCCCCGTTCACGCTCGCCAGCTACCTCGTGGAGGGCGGTCCGTCCCGTAACCACGAGCACACCAAGGCGCTCATGTACGGCGACCCCGAGCTGTGGGCCGACCTGCTCGACCGGCTCGCCGACATCACGGCCGCGTTCCTCACCGTGCAGATCGAGGCGGGCGCCAGCGCCGTGCAGCTCTTCGACTCCTGGGTGGGCGCCCTGGCCCCCGCGGACTACCGGCGCTCGGTCATGCCCGCGTCGGCCAAGGTCTTCGACGCGGTGGCCGGCTTCGGCGTGCCCCGCATCCACTTCGGCGTGGGCACCGGTGAGCTGCTGCCGCTGCTCGGCGAGGCGGGCGCGGACGTGGTGGGCGTGGACTGGCGGGTCCCGCTGGACGAGGCGCGCCGCCGGGTCGGCCCGGGCAAGGCGTTGCAGGGCAACCTCGACCCCGCCGTGCTGTTCGCGCCGCGGTCAGCGGTGGAGGCCGCGGCGGACGAGGTGCTGGCGGCGGCCCGTGACCTGGAGGGTCACGTGTTCAACCTGGGCCACGGCGTGCTGCCGACCACCGACCCGGACGCGCTGACCCGCCTGGTGGCCCACGTCCACGAGCGGACCAGCCGCTAGCCGACGTACGGCGCCTGACCCGCCGCGCCTCCGCCCGGCCCGCCGGCCCCGTCCGGGGCGCGGCGAGCCGGGCCGCGCGGCGCGGCGCGGCGGTCAGCGTCCGCCGGCGGCTCGCTCGACGTCCCGGGCCACCGCGGCCGTCGCCTTGCGGGCGGCGACCAGGACGGGGTCCCAGACGGGCGAGAACGGCGGCGCGTAGCCGAGGTCGAGGGCGGTCATCTGCTCGACCGTCATGCCCGCGGTGAGCGCGACCGCCGCGATGTCCACCCGCTTGCCGGCGCCCTCGCGGCCGACGATCTGGACGCCGAGCAGTCGCCCCGTACGCCGCTCGGCGAGCATCTTCACGGTCATCGGGCGGGCGCCCGGGTAGTAGCCGGCCCGGCTGGTGGACTCGATGGTGGCCGTGACGAACTGGAGCCCCACCGATCGCGCCTGCTGTTCGAGGAGCCCGGTACGGGCGATCTCCAGGTCGCAGACCTTGCTCACCGCCGTGCCGACCACGCCCGGGAAGGTGGCGTAGCCGCCGCCGACGCCCGCGCCGATGACCTGGCCGTGCTTGTTGGCGTGGGTACCGAGGGCGATGTGCCGGGTGCGGCCCGACACCAGGTCGAGCACCTCCACGCAGTCACCGCCCGCCCAGACGTTGTCCTGCCCGCGCACCCGCATGGACAGGTCGGTCAGCAGCCCGCCGAACTCGCCGACCGGCAGCCCCGCCTGGCGCGCCAGCGTCGTCTCGGGGCGCACGCCGAGGCCGAGCACGACGATGTCGGCGGGGTACTCGGCGTCGTCGGTGACCACGGCGCAGGCCCGGCCCTCGCCGTCGGTGCGGATCTCGGTCACCCTGGCCTCGCGCACCGTCTCGATGCCCAGGCCGCACATCGCCTCGTACACCAGGCGTCCCATGTCGGGGTCGAGCGTGGACATGGGCTGTTCGGCCTGGTCCACGACCGTCACCCGGTAGCCGCGCTGTACGAGCGCCTCGGCCATCTCCACGCCGATGTACCCCGCGCCGACGACCACCGCCCGTGGCTGCTCGCCGCCCTCCACGGCGCGCAGCGCGTCCAGCAGCGCCTGGCCGTCGTCCAGGTTCTGCACCCCGTACACGCCCGGCGCGTCGATGCCCGGCAGCGGGGGCCGGATCGGCCGCGCGCCGGTCGCGATGACCAGGTCGTCGAAGCCGGTCCAGGCATCGGTGGCACCGGGTGCCGCGAGGTCGCGGGTGCGCACCCGCTGCCGGTCCAGGTCGATCTCGGTGACCTCGGTGCGCATCCGCAGGTCGATGGAGCGCTCACGGTGCTCCTCGGGCGTGCGCGCGATCAACGCGTCGGGCCCCTCCACACTGCCGCCCACCCAGTACGGGATGCCGCAGGCGGAGTACGAGGTGAAGTGCCCCCGCTCGAAGGCGACGATCTCCAACTCGTCGGGCCCCTTGAACCTCCGTGCCTGGGACGCGGCGGACATCCCCGCCGCGTCCCCTCCGATGACCACCAGCCGCCGAGCTGCCATGCCGCGTGCTCCTTACGCCGTTCCCGGGTGTGCCGGCCCCACGGTACGTGGCCTGCGGTGCGGGGCTGGAGTGGCGTGGGGGGCGGGCCGCGGCGCGGCGGCGGAGGCCCTGCCCGGGCGCGGCCGGGCGGGGCCTGGTCGGCCGCGGTGACCTCGACTTCGGGGCGGCTGGACTAGCCAGCGCCCATGCCGAACTCCGCAAGGATGTCGCCGAGTTCGGACCAGTCCCAGTCGGTCCCGTCCTCGATCTGGTCGGCGGGGGGCGGGTCGATGCGGAAATCCTCGGCGACATCCAGGTAGGTCGTGGTGGACTCCACGGGCCCGTCGGCCGTCTCGCCGCGCAGCCTGTACCGCTTGGTGGTCTTGGTGGTGTCGTTCATCCACACGTCCGAGGTGAAGCGCGTGATCCCCTGGGACTCGTACCGCTTCGCGAGGGACAGGAGGCTCAGGCGCTGGGACGGTCTCGTCTCGTCCTTGGCCATGGTGCGCAGCTCGGCGGTGCTCACTCCGTTGTGTAAGCGGTAACGCGTGGTACGCACACCGTCGATGGTCTCCGTGCCGATCTTGGGCGCGTCCTCCAGGCGCTCGGGCATGCGCGTCGTGCCGGCCGCCCCCACCCCCGCCTCCGCAGGGTCGTCAACGGGACGCTCCCGATCCGCGTCGCGTGCCTCCTCCGGTGGTAGCTCGTCGGTCACCTTGACCCATGGTCTGTCTTCCGTTGCCTCCACGATCTCGCCCTTGAGGTAGAGGGTGTTCCCGACGACCCGTAGCTCCATGACGGGTTCCCCGCCCTCGACCTGCATGTGCATCCGCCGGCTCATCGCGCGGGGCTTCACGGTCATCGCTATCTCGGAATGCAGGCGCCCGTACGCGGTGTCCCGGGTGGTCACCCGCATGCGGATCGCGTTGATGTCCTTCGTCCGCCGCGTGGCCTCGCGCGGGGGCTCGGCCTTCGCCGCCCGGTCGACGCTCGCCGTCGGGCTCGGTCGCGCGGTCGGCTTCGCACTGGGCTTCGCACTCGGCTTCGCACTCGGTTCCGCCGTCGCCCGCCGCTGCACGTCGGCGAGGGACGACGACGAACCGCAGCCGGCCGCCCCGCCGCACAGCAGCAGGCTGCCGAGGACGGCGCCGATCATCCGCGTGCGTCTTTGTTCGCGCGTGCGTAAGGCATTGGCCATATATCCCACCCCTGTTCGTTATGGAGCGCTTTGTGCGCAACCTGCGGACTTTAGCGCACGCATAACGGACGGTTGGTGGAGGGTGGCGGTGCCGGCCCCTGGCTCAAATGCCCAGCGCGGGCGGGCACTTGGTGGGGCCGTGTCGGCGGGCCGGGCTCGGGGCGCCGCGCGGGGCCCCGAGCCGTCCTGGTGCTAGCCGCTCGTTCCGCTACGTCGGGCCGACCGGCTCACGATCCGGTCGGTGGCGGGTCGATGCTGAACCCCGAGTTGATGCCGTCGTAGGTCAACACCATCTCCATCGGCCCGGCGGACGACGCGCCCTTGAGCACGTACTGCCTGGCGAAGCCGTCGGCGTCGATCCACAGTTCGGCCGTGAACCGCCGTACGCCCCTCGCCTCGTACTCCGCGACGCGCCGCGCTCGGTGCGCGCGCAGGGTCGGGTCCTTGACGTGGGCGAGTTCGGCGCGGAGCGCGGCGACGGTCAGGGCGCCCCGGTAGCGGGTGGTCTCGGCGCCGTGGAAGGTTTCGGCGCCCACCCGGCGCACGCCGTCGAGTCGCGCGGGCGGCGACGAGGGGCCCATCGGGTTCCGCAGCGCCTGGTCGGCCAGGTGGTCCCAGCCGCCGTTCACGCTCGGCGCGCCACCCCGCCTGACCCAGGGGCCGTCGCTCGACGCCTGCGCGTACGTGACCCCGTCGACGACCCGCTCGCGCGCCCGTACGTCGGGGCTCTCCTCGGGCGCGAAGTCCTCCCGGTCCATGCTGAACGGCTTGAAGGTCAGCGCCGCCGTGCTGGCCCGCATGGTCTCGCCGGGCATCTCGACGCTCAGGGTGACGCGGAGCGAGGTGACCTGTTGGAGCCGGCGGGCGGCCTCGCGTACGGCCTGCGCGGGCGGTACCGGGGCCGGCGACGTGCTCGCGCGCGGGCTGACACCCGCCGGTCGGGGGTCGTCGTCGGCGGTGGACGACGAGTCGCCGCAGCCGGTCGCCGCGCCACACAGCAGCGCGGCGGCGATCACCGCGACCACCGCCCGCTTGGGTCTGTGGTGTCGCGTACGTAAGCCAGTGTTCATGTAACCCACCCCTGTGCGCAGTTGGGCCCCTGTGGCCCGGCGCGCGGACCCTAGCGCGCCCCGGCACAGGCGCCCGGGGTGGGGCCGGGAACGCACACCCGAACCCACCCCGGCCGTGCTCGACTCCGCGCCCCCGGCGTCAGCGCTCCAGGACGAGGGCCTGGCCCTGGCCGACCCCAATGCACAGGGCGGCCAGCCCCACGCCCGAGCCGGCGGCGGCTAGTTGGTGGGCCACCGAGCCGGCCAGTCGGGCGCCGGAGCAGCCGAGGGGGTGGCCGATGGCGATGGCCCCGCCGCGTGGGTTGACGATCTCCGGGTCGAGGTCGGGCCACTCGGCCAGGCAGCCGAGCGCCTGGGCCGCGAACGCCTCGTTCAGCTCGAAGGTGGCCAGGTCGGCGAAGGTGTGGCCGCTGCGCTCCAGGACCTGGCGCACCGCCCGCACCGGGCCGAGGCCGAAGTACTCGGGCTCGATCCCGGTGACCGCCGTCGCCCGCACGCGGGCCAGCGGCTCGCGCCCGCTGGCCCGCAGCCCCTCCTCGTCGCAGAGCATCAGCGCTGCGGCGCCGTCGTTGAGCGGCGAGGAGTTGCCGGCCGTCACCGTGCCGCCCTCGCGGAACGCGGGCCGCAGTCGGGCCAGCGCGTCGAGCGAGGTGTTCTGCCGGATGGTCTCGTCCCGGTCGAGCGAGGCCGCCGGGTAGGCCACCACCTCCGCGTCGTACGCCCCGTCCTTCCAGGCCCGGGCCGCCTTGTCATGGCTGGCGAGCGCGAACGCGTCCTGGGCCTGCCGGCTGATCCCGTGCCGGTCGGCGATGAGTTCGGCGCCCTCGCCGAGCGGGATGGTCCACTGCGGCGGCATCTTCGGGTTGGTCATCCGCCAGCCGAGCGTGGTGTTCAGCAGCGCCTGGTTGCCGGGCGGGAACGGCCGGTCCGGCTTGGGCAGCACGTAGGGCGCGCGGCTCATCGACTCGACGCCGCCCGCGATCACCACCCGCGCGTCGCCGACGGCCACGGCGCGCACCGCCTGCACGACGGCCTCAAGCCCGGAGGCGCACAGCCGGTTGACGGTCGCGCCCGGCACCGACACCGGCAGCCCGGCCAGCAGCACCGCCATCCGGGCCACGTTGCGGTTCTCCTCGCCCGCTCCGTTGGCGTTGCCGAAGTACACGTCGTCGATCCGGGCCGGGTCGAGGGCGGGGGAGCGCTCCACGAGCGCACCGAGAACATGGGCGGCGAGGTCGTCCGGGCGTACGCCGGACAGCGCGCCGCCGTACTTGCCGATCGGCGTGCGAACTGCGTCGACGATGTACACGTCGCGGAGGCGGTCATTCATGCGGTGGTGGTCCCTCGTGTGAAGGTGAGCCGGTGGATGACGGTCGTGCCGAGGACGGTGCGGGATTCCCGGGGCGGCCCTGGTGGGCGGCGGTCCGGTCGAACGGTGGGGTGGTTCAGCCGGTGCGCCGCGGCCGTCCGGCGTCATCGCGCGGCGGCCGGGCGGCGCGCAGCACCCAGCCCACCGACCGATCGTCCGTTCGGCGGGTGGGGATGCTCGTCCGTGCCGCTCACCCTGCGCTGAGTCTCCGCACCCTGGCACGCAGTGTCAATGGGGTCCGCTCGGCTGTCACCCAAGGCCGCCGCCGGGGGGTGGGGGTGCGACAGCCGGGCCGGGGTGCGGTGAGAGAGTGGGGGTATGAGCGAAACGCGCGTTCCCGCCTCCCAGGTGCGTCAGGTGGTCGTCATCGGTGGCGGCATCTCCGGCCTGGCCGCCGCACACCGGCTCACCGGCGGCGGCGCGCGGGTCACCCTCCTGGAGGCGAGCGGGCGGCTCGGCGGCAAGCTGTACGCGGGCGAGATCGCGGGCGTCCCGGTGGACCTCGGCGCCGAGTCCATGCTGGCCCGCCGCCCGGAGGCGGTGGAGCTGGCCCGGGCCGTGGGGCTCGCCGACGACCTGCGCCCGCCCGCGGCCTCGGCCGCCGACCTGTACACGCGCGGCGCGCTGCGCCCCATGCCCACCGGGCACCTGATGGGCGTCCCGGGCGACCTGGCCCCGCTCGCCGCCTCCGGCGTGCTCAGCGAGGCCGGCATCGCCCGGGTCCGCGAGGACGCGACGCCGCCCCCGGTCGAGCTGGGCGACGACGTCGGCATCGGCGACTACATCGCCGCCCGGCTCGGCCGCGAGGTCGTCGACCGGCTGGTGGAGCCGCTGCTCGGTGGCGTGTACGCGGGTGACGCGTACCGGATCTCGATGCGCGCCGCCGTGCCGCAGCTCTACGAGGCGGCGCGCGCCGAGGGCTCGCTCACCGAGGGCGTGCGCGCGCTGTTGCGCCGGTCGGCCGAGGCCGCCCCGCCCGGCCCGGTCTTCATGGGCATCGACGGCGGGATCGGGCGGCTCCCGCTGGCCGTCGCCGACGCGGTGCGCGCCCGGGGCGGCCAGGTGCGCACGCACGCCCCGGTGCGCCGTCTGGCGCGCACCGGCGCCGGCTGGAACGTGATCACCGAGGACGGTACGGCGTACCCGGCCGACGCCGTGCTGCTCGCGCTGCCGGCCCCCGCCGCCGCCCGGCTACTGGCCGCCGACGCGCCGGGCGCCGCCGCCGAGTTGTCCGGCGTCGAGTACGCCTCGGTGGCGCTGGCCACGATGGCCTTCCGGCGCGCGGAGGTGGCCGTGCTCCCGGACAGCCGGGGCTTCCTGGTGCCCTCCGTGGACGGCCTGACGATCAAGGCGTCCACGTTCTCCAGCAACAAGTGGGGCTGGGTCGCCGACGCGGACCCCGACCTGTTCGTGCTGCGCACCTCCGTCGGCCGGCACGGCGACGAGGGGGACCTGGAGCGCGAGGACGCCGAGTTGGTCGAGCGGTCGCTGGCCGACCTGCGCACCGCGACGGGGCTGACCGCTCGCCCCGTGGCCAGCCGCGTCGAGCGCTGGACGGGCGGGCTGCCGCAGTACCCGGTCGGCCACCTCGGCCGGGTCGCCCGGGTGCGCGAGCAGGTGGCCAAGCTGCCGGGGCTGCGGGTGTGCGGCGCGGTCTACGACGGCGTGGGCATCCCGGCGTGCGTGGCCAGCGCGCACGCCGCGGCCGACGAACTCCTGGCGACCACGCCCGCCACCTGAGGACTTCCGACAGAGCCCGCGACCGTGCCCCGCCGCGGGCACCGGGCCCTGCCGTGGGGTACTGCCGGACGCAAGTGAAGAGTGAGAAGAGGAACGATGACTGCTGCTCCAGACAAGACGCCGAACGCCGGCAAGCGGGCCAAGGACCTGAACGAGGTCATCCGCTACACCCTGTGGTCGGTCTTCAAGCTGCGCGACGTGCTGCCCGCCGACCGCGGCGGCTACGCCGAGGAGGTGGAGGAGCTGTACGCCCAGCTCGCCGCCGCCGACGTGACGGTGCGCGGTACGTACGACGTGTCGGGGCTGCGCGCCGACGCGGACCTGATGATCTGGTGGCACGCGGAGACGGCGGAGGCGCTGCAGGACGCGTACAACCGTTTCCGCCGCACTCGGCTCGGCCGCGCCCTTGAGCCCGTCTGGTCGAACATGGCGCTGCACCGCCCGGCGGAGTTCAACAAGTCGCACATCCCCGCGTTCCTCGCCGACGAGGAGCCCCGTGAGTGGGTCAGCGTCTACCCGTTCGTGCGCTCCTACGACTGGTACCTGCTGCCGGACGAGGACCGTCGTCGGATGCTCGCCGACCACGGCAAGATGGCGCGCGGCTTCCCCGACGTGCGGGCCAACACGGTGCCCGCGTTCTCGCTGGGCGACTACGAGTGGCTGTTGGCCTTCGAGGCGGACGAGCTGTACCGGATCGTGGACCTGATGCGCCACCTGCGGGCGTCCGAGGCGCGGTTGCACGTCCGCGAGGAGGTGCCGTTCTTCACCGGCCGTCGCCGCCCCGTGGCCGAACTGGTCGCCGGCCTGGCGTAGTCGCGCGCCGGGCGCGCACCGGCGGCGCGACGGCGACGCGGCCGGGCGGGGGCTCGCGGTCGAGCCCGCGCCGGCGCCGCCGTCCTGTGGGCCCGCCCCGGCGAGTGCGGGCCGCGCCCGTCGGACCGCCCGGGGCCGTCGCGGGCTCCGGGCAGGCGGGTCGCGGGCGGGGCGGGTCAGGGTAGGGCGCGGCGTCGGCCGCCGCGCAGCGCGGCGCGGAGCGCGGGGTCGGACAGGCCGGCGGCGCCGTGGATGGCGAGGACGGTGAGCGCGGCCCGCTCGGCGCGCTCGGCCGGGCCGTTCGGGTCGTACGGTTCGCCCGGCACCGGGCTGCCGGCAGGCACGCCGCGCTCCGCCGGCCCCTCCGCACCGGCGGTCGCCGGCGCCGCGTCGTCGCCCGCGCCGGGACCGGCGGGCGGCTGGTCGTCGGCACGGTCGCCCCGGTCATCCGCGTTCTGCCCAGCGTCCCGGGCGCCCGGGACGCCTCGGTCGCCGGGGTGGGGCGCGGGCCCGTCGGCCGGTCGGGCCGCGCCGCCCGGCAGCCGGTCCTCGCGCGGCGGCACCAGGATCTGGCCGAGCCGCTGTTGACCCGCGGGGGAAGCCCACCGGGTGTACGGGTGGACCTCGACGCGCGCTATGGCCAGGCAGCCGGTGGTGGCCACCAGGGGCAGCGCGAACCACGCCGCGACCGTGCCCGTGCCGGTCTCCGGCGGCACCATCACCAGCGCCGCGACCGCGGTCACCAGGATCAACGCGCAGGCGCCGCGCACGTGGGCGATCGCGGCGGCGACCCCGGCCCGGGCCGCGTCGGGCACCGCGAGGCCGGCCATGACCAGTCGGTCGGCCAGCGCCCGCACCGGTTCGGCGGCGGCCACCGCCGAGCGCACCGGCGGCACGGGCGCCTGCCCGGCCGAGCCGATGGCCTGGATCAGCGAGCGCTCCATCTCGTCCCGGCCCACCGGGTCGACCACGGTGACCCAGCCGGTGTGGGCGAGCAGCAGCCGCCGCTCGCGGTGCATGGCGACGAGGGCCAGATCGCTCACCCGGTACGGGCCGCCGGACAGGAACGCCGCCTCGTACAGCGTGAGAGCACGGTCTCGGCCCGACGGCGCGGCGTCGGGACCTTGCGCGGCGGCGACGGCCGCCTGACAGAGTCGGGCACAGGTGACAAAGGCCGCGACCCAGGCGATCACAAGAAACAGGACCCACAGCATGGCCGATTCTTACTCGGCCAATTCCGGCTCCGCCATGCCTTGTTCACGATACGGGCCAACAATGTGCGACCGGTGACCGTACGTGCGCGCCGCGCCCACGGTTCGGGGAGAGCGCGAGGTACGGGTGGCCGCGGCCCCAGGGCGCGGGGCGGCGGATGGGGCGGCGCCGTGGGCCGTGGCGTTCGCGCCCGGTCGTCGGTCAGCCACCGCAGCCTCCGCAGCCGCCACAACCGCCTCCGCACCCACCGCCTCCGCCTCCGCATCCCCCGCCGCTACCCCCGCACCCAGCGTCGCCCCCGCCCGCCCCCGCCCCGCACGAGCCCGTGCCGCAGCCGGCGCCCCCGCTGGAGCCTCCGCCGCCGGCCGCGCCGGCGCGTGCCGACTCGCCGGGCGCCGAGCCACACCAGGTGACCTCCATGACCGCCGGCACCGCCACCGCCGCCGCGCCACCGGCGACCAGCGGCGCGGCGTAGCCCGTCCGCGCGGCCTTCTGGAGCAGGGTGCGCAGCTTCCCGCTGATCTCGCGCGGCCCCTTGGCCGCGATGCGGTTCATGGTGGCCGGTATCCCGTCCCCGGCCTCGGAGCCCGTCGTCGAGGCGTACGTGAAGAAGGCCGCCTCGCCGGCCGGGGTGAGCCGACCGCCGACCGCCACCACGCAGACCAGCCCGCCGACGAAGCCGACGGCCAGCGAGGGCAGCAGCGCGCCGAGCGTGGAGCCGACGGAGTCACCGAGCCCGCCGAGGCTCAACACGAGCACGAGGAAGGCGAGCGCCAGACACGTGAAGGCCAGCGTGCGCGCCCGCCGTCGCCAGTGCCGGATGACGGCGGGCCGCACCATAAGGCCCCGCTCCGCGAGACGGTCGCCGATGCCCTGCACGGTGGCGCTGCGCATCACCTCGCCGCGCAACCGGCCGAGGCCGCCGTGCGGGGAGCGGGCGTGCGCCGCGAGGACCTCGCTCTCCACCGGGTGCCGCGCGACCGGCTGTTCGACGATGACCACGCCCGGGTCCCCGACGCGTATCCGCCAGTCGGCGTGGAGCGCGTACAGCGCCAGGTCCGCGACCCGGCCGGGACCGCCCGCCAGGAACGCGGCCTCCCACACGTCGTCGGGCCGCTCCGTGCGCACCGTGGAGAGGGTGCGGCGGAAACGCCACACGCCCACGACTAGGGCGAGCAGCGCGCCGCCGACCACGACGGCCAGTGCGATCGCGAGTACGGTGATCATCGCTTTCTCCCCAGGACGAGTCGGGCGGCGCGCAGCAGCCGCGCCACGGGGTGGGTCGACAGCGGGGCGGGCCCCGAGCGCTCCCGCCACCAGGCCGCCAGCCGTCGGTGCACCACGGGGTCGGCGAACTCAGCGGTCGCCAGCAGCCGTTCGACGAAGGCGAGCGCGTCCCGCCGGTAACCGCCGCGCAGCGGCCGGTGCCGGGCGTACGCCACGAACGCGGGCCGGTACGCGGTGCCGAGGATCTCCGGCAGTTCGGGGGCGATCCTGGCCACCACGTCGGCGCGCTTGGCGATCAGCGCCCGGCTCTGCACGCGCAGCCGCCCGCGGTCGAACCCCTCCGGCGCCGGCGTGCCCGCGACCAGCGCGGACAGCAGGGCGGTCTGCGCGAGCGCGAGCCGCTGCCGCTCCGCGGCGTCGGTATCCGGCGCGGCGGTCGGGGCCGTGTCGACGTCCGGCTCGCCCGGCGCGTCCGGCGTGGCGACGGGGTCCACGGCGGACAGGGGGCCGGGCGCGGCGTGGTGGCCCGCGGGTCGGGCTGTCGGGGCGGCGGCGGTCGCGGTGGTGGTTACGGTCGCGGACGCTGCGGCGCGGGCCGCGCCGGCTCCGGGCGCCGGGTGCGGTGTCGCCACGCGCGCCGTGGGCCGCGCCCCGTGTGCCGAGGCGACCGGCTGGCGGGTCGGTCGCGCGGACGGCGCGGGCGAGCGGGGCGCGGGGACGGCCGTCAGGTGCGGCAGGGCGCGCGCCGGGGGAACCGCGCGGCGCGCCGAGGGCGCGGCCGGGGCGGGCGCCGGCACGGCCGGGGTGGTGGCCACGACGGCGCGGATCGCGTCGAGTTCGGCCGCCAGCTCCGCCGTGGGCGGGAACGCCTCGTCGCGCTCCAGGAGCACCCCCGGCGGCGCCGTCCGGGAGCACAGCTCCGCGAGCACGTCCAGCACCGGCTGGGTGACCGGGTGGGCGTGGCTGTCGTGCCACACGCCGTCGCGCTCGACGCCGCCCGCCACGTGCACGTAGGCGATGGCCCAGGTCGGCAGCGCGTCCAGGGTGCGGGCCGGGTCCTCGCTCCGGTTGACGTGGTTGGTGTGCAGGTTGGCGACGTCGATGAGCAACCGGACGCCGGTGCGCTCGACCAGTTCGGTCAGGAACTGGCCCTCGGTCAGCTCCTCGCCCGGCCAGGAGATCAACGCGGCGATGTTCTCCAGGGCCAGCGGCACCGGCAGCGCGTCCTGCGCGATGCGCACGTTCTCGCACAGCACCGCCAGCGCCTCCCGGGTGCGCGGCACCGGCAGCAGGTGTCCGGCCTCGATCTCCGGCGACGCGGTCAGCGGCCCCCCGCCGCGTACGAACGCGATGTGCTCGGTGACCAGCGGCGCGGACAGCGCCTCGGCGCGCTCGGCCAGGGCGGCCAGCCGTCCCGGGTCCGGTCGCGCGGCCCCGCCGAGCCCGAGCGAGACGCCGTGCGGCACCACGGTCGTGCCGCGCTCGCGCAGGGCGGTGAGGGCGTCGGGGACGTGGCCCGGGCAGATGTTCTCGGCCACCACCTCCACCCAGTCGATGTCGGGAAGGCGAGCGATGTCATCGGCGATCTCCGGCCGCCACCCGATTCCGGTCCCCAGTCGTTTCATGGTTGCCCCCCTGGAAGAATGCGCGCGTCCATCCGCGATGGGAAGAGTCTTGGCCCCCCGTAGGGGGGACGAACCCCGTCCGCGTTCGGTTCAGAGCTTCTTCTGAGGTTGCTCCGGGGGCGATCTCCATGCGGTCCCAAGGGGGTTGGGCGCCCGGCGGTGGGGTGGTGCGCCGGCGGGCGTGGGCGCGCTCCCGGGGAGCGCGGCGAGGTGCGTAAAGGGGCTGTGGGCTTGGTTTTCGTGCGGCCCGGGGCGGGTTGAGTGATGATAGGCACGCGAGTTGGGATGCGTAGATTGCGCTCGTGCGGGTCCGCTAATGTCGGCACTGCTACGAACTTGTGCGGTTCTCTTGCGAAAGCTGTTCACAAGGCGCCATAGAGTCGGACGGTTGTGGGGGCGCGGATCGGTGCGGATGCGTGCCGGGTCCGCCGCGTCGCATTCGGGACGTAGGAGAGACGTGCGGATCGGAAAGCTGTTCGCGGCGGCCAAGGCGCGAAAGTCCGGGGGGCCGGACGGCCCGGACGGGCCCGGGCAGTCGGGTGCGCCGACCGCCGCGCCGGGCCCGGCGTACGGGCACGACGACGCCCACACGATCACCCTCGGCATCGTCACCCCCGGCAGGGCAGCGGCCGGCGACAGCCACGTCCCGCCCCGCCCCGGCACCGCCCCCACGACCACCGCCGCCGGGGCGGCGAGCGGGCAGGGCGGCGCGACCGGCAGGGGTCGCAGGCGCAAGGCCCGGCCACGGCGCGGCCCGTCGCTGCGCCGGCCCCGGATCGACTACCCGCGTGCGGGCCGACGCGGCGTGCGCCGGTGGTTGCCCTCCTGGCGGCTGACGCTCGGCACCTTCCTCTTCGTCTTCGGCGCGCTCTCGGGCGTCGTCGGCTACGCGTACTCGCAGACCGAGATCCCCGCCGACCTCAACGACTTCGCCACCCAGCAGGACAATGTCTACTACTGGGCCGACGGCACCGAAATGGGCCGGACGGGCCAGATCAACCGGCAGGCCACGGCGCTGAAACGGGTTCCCGAGGACGTGCGGTGGGCGGTGCTGGCGGCCGAGAACGCCTCGTTCTACTCCGACAGCGGCGTCTCCCCGACCGGCATGTTCCGCGCCGTGACGCGCATGATCACCGGGGGCGACACCCAGGGTGGTTCGACCATCACCCAGCAGTACGTCAAGAACGCCTACCTGAACCAGCGGCAGGACCTTTCCCGCAAGGTCACCGAGATGTTCATCGCCATCAAGCTGGACAACAAGATGAGCAAGGACGAGATCCTGGAGGGATATCTCAACACCAGTTGGTTCGGGCGTGGCACCTATGGAATCCAGCGCGCCGCCTACGCGTACTACCGCAAGGACGTCTCCGAACTGACCGTGAGCGAGGGTGCCTTCCTGGCCACCCTGCTCAAGGGCGCGGGAATGTACGACCCGCACCTCAGCGACGCCAACCACCGGCGCGCCGTGGAGCGCTGGGAATGGGTGCTCGACCGCATGGTGGAGATCGGCAAGCTCTCCCGTTCCGAACGCGAGCAGATCACCGAGTTCCCGGAACCGCGCAAACCCCCCAAGCCGGTCGGCCTCGACGGGCAGACGGGATACCTGGTGGAGACCGCGCGGGCCTACGTCGCCGCCCACACCGACATCGAGCCCGCCGACTTCGACCTCGGCGGCTACCAGATACGCACCACCTTCGAGAAGCCGAAGGTGGAATCGCTGGCCGCCTCGGTGAAGGAGGTCCGCGACGACCTGCGGCCGAAGGAACGCGAGGCCGATCGCGAACTCCACATCGGCGCCGCCTCGGTGGAGGCCGACGGGCGCATCGTCGCCCTCTACGGCGGCCCCGACTACGTCAAACAGGGCTTCAACGACGCCAACGCCTCCAACGTGCCGGCCGGCACCGCCTTCGCCCCCTTCGTCTACGCCGCCGGACTTCAGGAGGGCGTGCTCAAGGAGCGCGGCGAGAGCCGGAAGACGATCACACCCGCCACCGTGTACGACGGCGACGACAAGGCGGCCCTCCAGACGCCGGAAGGCCCGTACTGGGACCGCGCCGGCAAGATCGTGCGGGCCCGCAACGATGATGCCAAGTCCTGGGGTGACATCAGCCTGCACCAGGCGCTGGTCAACTCGGTGAACACGCCGATCATGCAACTCGGCATGGACGTGGGTCTGGACCGGGTGCGCCGCACCGCCACCACGGCGGGCCTGTTGCCCAGCAGCTTCGGCGAACAGGTGCCCGCCCTCTCGCTCGGCACGGCCAAACCCAGCGCGATCCGCATGGCCAGCGCGTACGCCACCTTCGCCGCGCACGGTATGCATACCGAGCCGTACTCGGTGACCCATCTGACCCGCAACGGCGACGCCGTACCGCTCGACGTGCCCAGCGGTAAGCGGGCGCTGCGGGCCGAGGTGGCCGAGGCGGTGGACGGGGCGCTCAAGGACTCGCTGCGCACCGGCGCGGCGAGCGCGGCGGGCGATGTCGGGCCGGGCGCGGCCGGCAAGGCGGGCACTGCCCAGGACCGCACATCGGCCTGGTTCGTCGGCTACCGGGACGTGCTCGCCACGGCCGTGTCGATCAGCAGGCTCGACCCCAAGACGCACGAACTGCTGCCCCTTGACGGGGTGGGCGGCGACCCGTCGGGGAAGACGGGCGCCGGCTACCCGCTCGCCATCTGGCGCGACTACCTGCGCTCCTCGCCCTGACGCCCGGCCGACCGGGCCACCAGCCGCCGCCCGCCGGGCGGGGCCGGTGGCGGGCCGGCCACGGCGGGGGCGCGGGCGGCCCGGCCGGTCGCGCGGCAACGGCCGGGACGCCCGGGGGCGGGCGCTACTTCAGGAACGTCTTCCAGTCCGGGGCCTGCGCCGGGTCGAGGCCGCGGAGCTTGGCGAGCACGTCAGGGTCCTGGGCGTCGAGCCAGTCGGCGAGCTGCTTGAAGGACACGCAGCGCACTTCCTTGCGCGTGCACGCCTCGCGCATCACGTTCTCGATGGCCTGCATGTATATGCCGCCGTTCCAGTTCTCGAAGTGGTTGCCGATGAACAGCGGGGCCCGACTGCCGTTGTAGACGCGCTCGAAGCCGTTCATGTACCCGCCCGTGGTCAGGTCCAGCCACTCGTCGTACTTCGCCGGATCGCCCTCGGTGCTGTCCCCTGACTGGTTGTAGAGGAAGTTGAAGTCCATCGAGAGGACCTGCTTCTCGCTCTTGGGGTACGGCAGGAGTTGGAGCGGGAAGTTCCACACCCCGTCGATCTTCGTCGGCCAGATCTGGAAGTCGCCCGGAGAGCTCGCGTCATAGCGCCAGCCGAACGACTTGATCGCCGGTATCAGCGTCTTCTGCCCCTCCAGGCACGGGGCCCGGCCGCCCACCAGTTCCTTCGTGTAGTCGAAGGGGAGCGGGTCGATGTCCGTGAAACCGGTGTTGGTCTTCCAGTTCTGCACGAACGAGTACTGCTGCTTGATCTCGCTCTTCCACTCGTCGACGCTCCAGTCGTCGCCCCCCTTGGCGCCGCAGAAGTGCCCGTTGAAGTGGCTGCCTATCTCGTGCCCGTCCTGCCACGCGCCACGCAACTGCTCCAGCGTGTCCCGGATGTGCGGATCGGTCGCGAAGGATATCGCCGCGCTGCCCGGCTTGTGCTGCGGCGGGCGGTACAGCTCGCGCTTGGACTTCGGGACCAGGTACATCCCGGTCAGGAAGAACGTCATCTTCGCGTTGCTGTCCCGCGCCACCTGACGGAAGTGCGAGAACAGCCGGTCGTCCCCCTGGAGCGCGCCGTCCCAGGAGAACACGATGAACTGCGGCGGCCGCTGCCCCGGCTTCAGCTTCGCGGGCTTGGGCTGGTGCGGCTGCGGCCCGGTGTAGGACGTGGAACCGTCCCCGAGCACCTTGACCTTGCCGTCCCAGGGCTCCTCCGTCGGCTTCGGCTTGCCGTCCCTGCCCTTGCCGTCGGCGCCGAGCGGGCCCGGGAGCGTGGGCCGGGCGCCGGTGGCGGTGGCGGATTCCTTCTTCCCGTCGTCGGAACCACCACGGGAAAGCCCTATCGCGACGGCGGTCACGGCACACGCCGAGACGATCGCGACCGCCGTGTAGAGGGTCTTCTTCGACGGCTTCGACGATTCACGCGACGAACGCGCTCTACGTGACTTCTTCCGGGACGTGCTCAACTTCGCCCCCCTGGGCACCAGTACAGATGTTCTCGTGCCTAAGTATCACAGTTCCCGGGGGCGTTTCCGAAGGGCCGGGTGGTCTGCGACGATCGTGCACGAACCGGGAGCGATCTCCGTGAACCCGGCGTCCCGCACCACCGGCAGCCCGCTGCCGACCAGGGCCCGCCAGCGCTCCGGTGGGGCCACCCGCACCGCCAGTGCGAACCCCGACCGGCGCCAGGCCGCGCGCTGCTCGTCGGTCAACTCCCACCAGGCGAGCTGCGCCCCGTGCCCGGCCTGGGCCATCGCCTTGCCGGCCGACATCTCCAGCTCCGGGCTGAGCCACAGCACGGGCAGGCCGGGCTCGGGCTCGGCCGGCGCGGTGGGCTCGGCCAACTCGGTGCCCGAGACCTGGAGCTTGGCCAACTCCTTAGGCCAGCCGTCCAGCGGCACCGGCGGGAAGACCCGCACCTCGGCGCTGGCGCCGGTGACCGTGATCCCGGGCAGCTCCGCGGCCCGCCGCCACTCCGCGCCGCGCGCCCGCCGCACCACCTTGCGGATGCGGGCGTCCTCCCAGTCCCGTACGGCCTTCGCCCACGGCCCGTCCGCCGCCGTCGCCCGCTCGTCGGAGAGCAGGGTCAGCACGGCGCGCGCGGCGACCTCGAGGGCGTCGGTACGGGCCGGGGGAGCGGCCTTCTCCACCCGTACCACCAGCGGCAGCACGTACTGCGGAGCGGCGTCGCGGTCGGTGGCGGCGCGCGGCTGCCCGGCCGCGTCCGGGCGGGCGGCGGCGTCGCCTGGCGCCGTGGCGGGCTGGGTGGGGGAGCTGCCGGGGGTGGCGGGGGAGGCGTCACGGCCGGCGTCGGATGCGGAGCTGATCACGCGCTCCAGTCTGCCAGCCCGCCCCGAAGCCCCCGCACGCTCGTGCGCCCGCCGCGCACCCGGCCGGCGCGGTCCCGGAGCCTGTCTGGGACCCGCCCGGGGCTCGTCCGGACCGGCGCTCCCGGCCCGGTCCGTGGCCCAGGGCCTCGGCTAGGGTCGGCGCCATGAGAGCGCTACGACCGCCGCCGGGCGAGCCGCGAACGCCGCTGGCGCTGGAGGGCGTTGGCCGTCGGTACGGGCCGCGCGGCCCGTGGGTGCTGCGCGACGTCGAACTCGCCGTGCCGGCCGGGACGCTGCTGCGGATCGTGGGGACCAACGGCACCGGCAAGTCCACCCTGTTGCGGATCGTCGCGGGCATCGACCAGCCCACCGTCGGCCGCGTGCGGGGCCGGCCGCGCACCGCGTACGTGCCCGAGCGCTTCCCCGCCGAACTGCCCTTCACGGCCGTCGGCTACCTCACCCACCTGGGCCGGGTGCACGGCCTGCGCGGGCGGCGCGCCGCCGACGCGGCGGCGCGGTGGTTGGAGCGCTTCGGCGCGGCCGGGCACGCCCGCACGCCGCTCGCCGAACTCTCCAAGGGCACCAGCCAGAAGGTCGCCGTCGCCCAGGCGCTGCTGGCCGACCCGGAACTGCTGGTTTTCGACGAGGCGTGGACGGGGCTCGACCAGCGGGCGCGCGGCGAACTCGACCGCGCGGTCGCGGAGCGGGTCGCCGACGGCGGCGCGGTGGTCTTCGTCGACCACGACCCACGACGGCTCGCCGGCGTGGCCGACGCCGTCTACCGCGTCCACGGCACCGGCCTCGCCCCGTGGGGCCCGGACGGGCCGCTCACGGCGGATGGTGCGGCCGGACCGGGCGCGGCGGGCCGGCGGGTACGGATCGAGGCCGTGGGCCCGCCGGGCGCCGCGCCCCCGGACGGGCTGCCCGGCGCGCCCGAGGTGGCCGGCGCCCCGGACGGCGGCACGGCGCTGACGGTGTCCGCCGCGTACTCCGACGCGCTGCTCCGCGCCCTGCTCATGGCCCGCCCGCCCTGGCACATCCGGGCCGTGACCGCACCGCCCACGCCCGACGAGCCGCCCGCGTCCGGCGGGTCGGCGGGGCGCGCGTCGCACTCGCCGAAGCCCGAGGGCCGCCCGTGACCGCCCTGTTGCGCTACCAGGCGGAGCTGCTGGTCCGCTCCCACCGACTGCTGCCCCCGCTGCTGCTGTACGGGATCTTCCTGGTGATCGGCGTCCAGTCGGGGCAGCCGATCCTCGACTCGCTCGGCTACACCGCCGCCGGCCTGCTGCCGGTGGCCGCCTGGCTGGTGCGGGTGTGCGTCGCCGGCGACCCGCCGGCCGCCCGGCAGGTCGCGGCCGCCGCGACCAGCCCGGCCCGGGTCCACCTGGCGTGCGTGCTGACCGCGCTGCTGTGCTCGACCGCGCTCGGCGCGCTGGCCACCGTGGTCGTCGCGCGGATCAGCGGCGCGCACAGCGCCGACCACCGGGTGGCGGTCCCGGTGGGCGAGGCGACCGTCGGCGGGCTGCTGGCCGCCGTCGCCTGCGCCATGCTCGGTACGGCGGTCGGCGCGCTGTGCAACTGGCCGCTGCTGCGCCGCCCCGGTTACGCCCTGCTGGCCACGGCGCTGGCCGCGCTCGTGGCCCTGGTCCAAGCCCCGTCGCCGGCCCACGCCGCCGTGCACGACCTGGTCAGCGGTTCGCACAGCGGGGCGGTGCCGATGCCGGTGCCGGCGTGCGCCGCGGCCGCGCTGCTGTGCGCCGCGGCCACCGCCGTGGCCTGCGCCCTCAGCTCGCGAAGGGCCTGAGCGCGCGTACGCGATCCGGGTGCGCGGCCCGGGTGCGCTGGGGCGCGGCCCGGGTGCGCCGCCGGTGCGCGGTTCGCGCGCCGGCGGCGCCCACCCGGCGGCTACCGCCAGGGGCCCGTCACGGCGAACGTCGTCCCCGGCGTGTAGCAGTTGACGTACATCGTGCGGTGGTCGGGTGAGAAGGTGACCCCCGCGAACTCGCCCCACGACGGCTCGTCGGGCGTGCCGAGGTTCTGCCGGCCGCGCGCCATCGGGTAGACCTCGCCGCGTCGGGAGAGGCCGAAGACGTGCTGGGCGCCGTCGCCGTCCTCGCACACCATGAGGCCGCCGCTGGGCGCGAGGGTGATGTTGTCGGGCGACTCGCCGGGCAGGGCCACGTCCGTGTCGGGCCCGAAGACGATCACCAGGGTCAGCCGCTCGCGCCGCGGGTCGTACCGCCACACCTGGCCGAAGTGGTCCCCGGCCGAGCCCTCCTCGCTCCGGGCGTAGCTGGAGACGAAGTAGACGCTTGAGCCGCCCCAGTAGCAGCCTTCGAGCTTCTGCGCGTGGGTGATGCCGCCCTTGCCGAAGTCCTGGAAGCGGATGGGCGTCTCGGTGGCCAGCGGGTCGGGCACCGGCACCCACTCGACGTGGTCGAAGGAGGTGCCGGGCTCCCGGATCGCCGAGAGGTCGGGCACGTCCGGCACCCGCATGGCCTCCAGCACGCCGCCCGCGCGCAGCGAGCCGCGCCCGCCGCGCGGCTTGTGCGGCAGAAAGCGGTAGAAGAGGCCGAAGGGGCGCTCGAAGGCGTCCTCGGTCTCGTAGACGACGCCCTGCCGCGGGTCCACGGCGACGGCCTCGTGCTGGAAGCGCCCCATCGCGGTGAGCGGCACGGCGCCGGTGCGTCGCGGGTTGTACGGGTCCACCTCAAAGACGAAGCCGTGGTCCTTCGTGTAGCCGTTGGTGCCGGCCCGGTCCTCGGTCTCCTCGCAGGTCAGCCAGGTATGCCAGGGCGTTGGGCCGCCCGCGCAGTTGACGGCCGTGCCGGCGATGGCCACCCGCTCGCCGAGCACCCGGTTCCGCTGGTCGAGCGCGAGCGCCGTACAGCCGCCCATGCCCGTCGGGTCGTACGTCAGGCCCTCCACGGCGGGTACCCGGATGGCGGCGTCCGGGCGGTTCTCGTGGTTGCGGACCAGCCGGGTGTGGGCCCGCCCGTAGGCCGCGGGGCCCGGGTGGCCGGGGGAGCCGGGGAAGGCCGCCATGCCGTCGTGGTTGCTGGGCACCTCGCCCTCGCCCGAGCGCAGCGGGTCGCCCTCGCGGGAGAGCACCTGGTAGCGGAAGCCCGCCGGCAGGTCGAGGAGTCCGTCCGGGTCGGGCACCAGCGGGCCGTAGCCGCCCGGCCGGTCGGCCCCGGGCGCGGCGGCGGCCGTGCCGGCGAAGAGTTCGGAAAGCGCTCCGGTGAAGGCGAGGCCGGCGCCCAGTGCCCCGCTGCGGGCCAGAACCTGACGTCGTGTCGTGGACATAAGGTGACTCCCTGTTGGCGGACAGGTGACGTGATTCGCCCGTGTGTACCACGCAACTGACTGAACGGGAACCAGCCGCGCGCACCCGCCACGTCGCCCCCGCGCGCCCCCGCACCCCCACCCAGGCCAACGCCGCCCCCACACCCGGCGGCTGGCACCCGCCCCGCCGGCCCCCGGAACCCGCCCACCGCTCGCGCGTGCGAACACGCCTCGCGTACGAACCCGCCCACGCCCGACGCGTCCGCGAACAAACCCCGCCCGGCGGGCCGCGCCGCCCGGGGGCCGCGCCTCGCTACGCCTCCAGGAGGCCCTTCGCGTCTCGCGCCAGGGCCGTCAGCCGGGATATCGCCCGGAAGTACTTCTTCCGGTAGCCGCCTTCGAGCATCTCCTCGCTGAAGAGCTGGTCGAACGGCACGCCGGAGGCCAGCACCGGGACCTCCCGGTCGTAGAGCCGGTCGGCCAGGACGACCAGGCGCAGCGCGGTCGCCTGGTCGGGTACGGGCGTGACGCCCGTCAGACACACCGCGTGCAGCCCGTCGGTCATCGCCCCGTACCGGCTCGGGTGGACCGTGGCCAGGTGGCCGAGGAGCGCGCCGAAGTCGTCCAGGGAGGCGCCGCGCGTGCGCTGGGCGACCTCGGTGACGGTGGCGTCAGAGTACGGCGGCGGGGCGGAGGGCAGGCCACGGTGCCGGTAGTCCTCGCCGTCGATGCGCAGCGGGCGGAAGTGCGCCGACAGGCCCTGGATCTCGCGCAGGAAGTCGGCCGCGGCGAACCGGCCCTCGCCCAGCTTGCCCGGCAGCGTGTTGGAGGTGGCCGCCAGCGCCACGCCCGCCTCGACCAGCCGGGTGAGCAGGCTGGAGACCAGCACCGTGTCGCCCGGGTCGTCCAGCTCGAACTCGTCGATGCACAGCAGCCGGTGTCCGCTCAGCGTCCGCACCGTCTCCTGGAAGCCCAGCGCGCCGACCAGGTTCGTCAGCTCCACGAAGGTGCCGAACGCCTTGCGCTCGGCGGGTGCGGGCGTCGCGTGCCACAGCGAGGCCAGCAGGTGGGTCTTGCCGACGCCGTACCCGCCGTCCAGGTAGACCCCGCGCGGGGCGGCGGCCGCCGCGGGCCTGGCCTTGCGGAACCAACGCCGGCGCCCGTCCGCCGAGCCGCCGGCCCCCTCGCCCAGGCCCGCGGCGAAGGCGCGCAGCACGCGCACGGCCTCGGCCTGGCTCGGCTGGTTCGGGTCGGGCAGGTAGTTGTCGAAGCTCACGAGGCCGAAGCGGGGCGGCGGCACCATCTCGGCGACGAGCTGGTCGGCGGGGACGCGCGGGGCACGGGAGGTCAGCGCGAGCGGGCCCTCGTGCGTCGCCGCGCTCCCTATTCGGGAGGCGGGCGCAGAGCTGGCGGCGGAGTCGGCGGACGAGGACGAGAAGGACACAGCCGTCCAGCCTAGTCGCTGCCCACCGGGCCACCGCCCGCCGAGGGACCCATGTCACACTGCGGCCATGCGACGCCTGTTCCCCCCGCCATCCGATCCGACGGACACCGAAGCGCGCACCTGGTCGCTGGACGAGCTGGCCGACGCGTACGCCTATCCGGGTGAGGCCGGCGCCGCCGGGCCGCCGGCCACCGCGAGCCCGCGGCCCACGGCCTGGCTGCGGGCCAACATGGTCGCCTCCCTGGACGGCGCCGCCTACCACGACGGCCGCTCGCAGCCACTGTCCTCCGACGCCGACATGCGGATCTTCGGGGTGCTGCGCGGGCTGGCCGACGCGATCGTGGTCGGCGCCCAGACGGTGCGGCAGGAGGGGTACCGGCCGGCCAAGGTCCGCGAGGCGTTCGCGGCGCGCCGGGCCGCCGCGGGCCAGCCGCCGGCACCGGCCATCGCCGTCGTCAGCGCCAGCCTGGACCTGGACTTCTCGCTGCCGCTGTTCACCGCGCCACGGACGCCGACCCTCGTGCTGACCGGGGCCGGGGCGCCCGCCGAGCGGGTGGCGGCGGCCGAGGCGGCGGGGGCCGTGGTGGTGCGCGCGGGTCAGGGCGCCCGGGTCGACCCGGGGTTGGTCAAGGGGGCGCTGGCCGAGCGCGGGCTGACCCGACTGCTCACCGAGGGCGGACCGACGCTGCTGGGCCAGTTCGTGGCCGCCGGCGCCCTGGACGAGCTGTGCCTCTCGGTGGCGCCGCTGCTGGCCTCGGGCGAGGCGGCGCGCGTGGTCAACGGGCCGGCCCTCACCGTGCCGGAACGGTTCTCCATCGCCTCCGTCATGGAGGAGGACGGTTTTCTCTTCACTCGCTACCGTCGGTCCTGACAATCGGCGGAATTTACCGTTCCGGTTAACTGTCGCTGGGCAGACTTGTGTCACGCGGCCCTGTCCGGGAACGCGCAGGATGGTTTCTGTTGGACTTTGTGGGTCCAGGGAGAAGAAGGGCGTCCGTCGTGTTCACGAGCGTATTGATGATCGAGCAGCCCCTGACACCAGCGGATGTGGACTTCGTCGCGTCGCTGCATGGCGACGACGCCGTCTCCTTCGTCGTCCTCATGCAGCCGCGCGGCGACCAGGACCGGCTGCTGCGCGCGATCGACGACGTGGCCCTCGGGGAGCTGGACCGGGTCGTCCAGGAGGCCGAGATGCCCGAGGGCCACACGGACGGGGAGCCCGCCGAGCGCGCCCTGGCCCACTCCCTGGAGGCGCTGCGGGCCACCGGCAGCGAGGCCGTGGGCCAGCTCGTCCAGCGTCACCCGCTGGACCTGCTGCGTTCCGTGGTCGAGGAGACCGGCGCCGACGAGGTCATCGTGCTGACCGCGCCGCACTTCGTCGAGGAGTTCTTCCACCGCGACTGGGCCTCCCGGGCCCGCCACAAGGTGGGCGTCCCCGTCCTCAAGCTGTTCTCGCACGCGGCGGACGAGCCCCCGGAGAGCCAGCGGGGCTGATCCGGCCCGGGCGGCGCGCGGCGGCGGCCCGGCGACCCGTACGCGAACGCCACCCGGCCGCACCGCTCCGCCCGCCCCGCACACCGCCCGGCCCACCGCTCGGCGGGGTGTGCGGCGCGCGGGCCGGCGTGGGGCGCGCGCGGCCGGGGGCGGCGATGTCGGTCCGGGGTGCGAGAATCTTGGCCGGGGTCGGCGGCAGTGGCGGCCCCGTACCAGACCGGCGGCCACCCGGCCGCTCACACCTCTACCACCAGGGAGAACCGCGATGGCACCGGCGGGCCTCGGCTCCGAGAACGCAGCGCGGCGCGAAGCGGCGGCCCCCGCGGCCACGGCCACGGCGCCGACCGGGACAGCCGTGGCGGCGCCCGCGACGGGCGACGCGCTGGCGCGCCCGCACTTCATCGGGATCGGCGGCGCCGGCATGTCCGGCATCGCCAGGATCCTCGCCATGCGCGGCGCCCGGGTCGCGGGCAGCGACGCGCGCGAGTCGGACACCGCGCGGTCGCTGCGCGCGCTCGGCGCGAAGGTGCACGTCGGGCACGCGGCCGAACACCTGGCCGCCGACACCACCAGCGTCGTGGTCTCCAGCGCCATCCGCCAGGACAACCCGGAGCTGCGGGCGGCGGCCGAGCGGGGCATCCCGGTGGTGCACCGCTCGGACGCGCTGGCCGCCCTGATGACCGACCGGCGCGCCATCGCCGTCGCGGGCACCCACGGCAAGACCACCACCACCTCGATGCTGGCCGTCTCCCTCGGCACCCTGGGCGTCGACCCGTCGTACGCGATCGGCGGCGACCTGGACGCGCCCGGCTCCAACGCGCGGCACGGCAGCGGTGAGATCTTCGTGGCCGAGGCGGACGAGAGCGACCGCAGCTTCCACAAGTACGCGCCCGAGGTCGCCGTCATCCTCAACGTGGAGCTGGACCACCACGCCAACTACGCCTCGATGGACGAGATCTACGAGTCCTTCGAGACCTTCGTGACCCGGGTGCGCCCCGGCGGCACGCTCGTCATCGCCGCCGACCAGTCCGGCGCCCGCGAGCTGACCAGCCGCGTCCGTGGCCGGCGGGACCTGACCATCGTCACCTACGGCGAGTCGCCGGAGGCCGACCTGCGCGTCCTCGACGTCACCCCGCACGGCCTCACCAGCGAGGTCACGGTGGCGCTGGCCGACGGGGAGCGGCTCACGTTCACGGTCTCGGTGCCCGGGCGGCACTACGCGCACAACGCGGTCGCGGCCCTGGCCGCCGGCACCGCGATGGGCCTGCCGACCCGCGAGCTGGCCACGGCGCTCGCCTCGTACACCGGCGTCAACCGCCGCCTCCAGCTCCGTGGCACCGCGGGCGGCGTGCAGGTCATCGACTCCTACGCGCACCACCCCACGGAGATCGCCGCCGACCTGGAGGCCATCCGGGGCGGCGCCGGCGACGGGCGGGTGCTCGTGGTCTTCCAGCCGCACCTCTTCAGCCGCACGCAGGAGCTGGGCGTCGAGATGGGCGAGGCGCTGACGCTGGCCGACGCGGCGTTCGTGCTCGACATCTACCCGGCCCGGGAGGACCCGGTCGAGGGCGTCACCAGCGCCCTGGTCATCGACGCGGCCACCGCCCGGGGCGCCGACGTGCGGGCCGTCGCCGACCGGGAGGCGATCCCCGAGCTGATCGCGGGAATGGCGGGGCCCGGCGATCTGGTTCTCACCATGGGCGCGGGCGACGTCACGGACCTCGGTCCGCGGATCGTGGCCCGGCTGAAAGGCTGACCCGTGGCCGGCCCGCGCCGCGCGACGGCAGCGGGCCGGCGACGACGCGTAAGACCGCATCCCCGAAAGGCGCGAGATGGCGTACGAGGTCGAGAAGTCCGACGAGCAGTGGCGTGCTGAGCTGTCGCCGGCGGAGTACCAGGTGCTCCGCCGGGCCGGCACCGAGCCCGCCTTCCGTGGCGAGTACACCGACACCACGACCGAGGGTGTCTACTCCTGCCGGGCGTGTGACGCCGAGTTGTTCCGGTCCACGGAGAAGTTCGAGAGCCACTGCGGCTGGCCGAGCTTCTTCGACCCGAAGGACTCGTCCGCGGTCGAGTTGGTCGAGGACCGCTCGCACGGCATGGTCCGCACCGAGGTGCGCTGCGCCCGCTGCGGCTCCCACCTGGGCCATGTCTTCGCGGGCGAGGGGTATCCGACCCCCACCGACCAGCGGTACTGCATCAACTCCATATCGCTGCGGCTCCAGCCCGCCGAGGACTGAGCCCGCCGCCCAACCCCGGGCCGCGCCCCCACCGACCCAGCCCCACGCCTCGCGCGTACGCCGGCGGGCGTACTCGGCCCGTGACCGCGCCCGCCCCCGTGCCTGGCGGGCACGGGGGCGGGCGCGGGGCGTGCCGTGACGCGCGGGGGCGTACGGCACGCCGTCAGCGTGGGCTCAGTCCCGCGTCTGCGGCCACTGGAAGTAGGCGCGCTCCTGGGAGACCGGGTAACCGGCCTTGGTGAAGTTCGCCGCCATCGGCCGGTTGCCGTGGTCGGTCTCGGCGAAGATCTTCCGCGCGCCCTCCGCCGCGAGCATCCGGGTGCAGTCGGCGAGCAGGTCGTACGCGTAGCCGTGGCCGCGCTGTTCGGGTACGACGCCGATGAAGCCGACGACCGGCGCGCTCTGGTTGCGGGCCGGGATGTGGAGCCCGACGAGTTCGCCCTCGGCCGTCCACGCCGTGCGCCACCACTCGCGCGGGGACGGGCACCAGTGGAAGAAGTCCAGCTCCTCCCGCGCGGCGGCGTCGTGGCCGTCGGTGGCGATGACGCGGCGGGCGTGCGCGTCCAACGTGCCGTGCTGGACCCGGCGCAGCACGGCGAGGATCTCCTCGTCGTCCGGCTCCGGTCGGAACGTCAACCGGCCCGGCTGCTCGGGCACCCCGCACTCGGGCGTCCAGGTGTAGCGGTGGCGGCCGACGAGTTGGTCCATGCCGGCGTCGGTCACGGCGTCGACACGGGCCCGGGCCGCCTCCCGCACCGCCGGGTCGCGCTCCCAGTCGGGCGGCAGCAGCAACGCGTAGTCGGAGCGGAACGGCGCCGTGCGCAGCAACTGCACGGCGGCGTCGGCGTCGGTGAAGTCGAACCAGTCCAGGGCGATCGGCTTGGCGTCGTCCGGGCCGGCCCACCAGGCGGCGCGGGCCACCACGGTGTCCTCGCGCAGGGCGACCCAGGTCCAGTCGGGCCGGTACTCGCCGCCCTGCGCGAAGGTGGCGTACCGCCGCTCGAACGCGCCGTGGCCGACGAGGCCGGGGTCGGGCAGGGTGTGAAAGAGGTGTGCGTCGCTCTCGGAGAGCTGACGGATGACCAGATCGGTCACGGGAGTCCTTCCAGGAATGCGGTGCGCTCCCGGTCAGACGGCGTCAGACGAAGGCAGCCCTGCGGACGGGGCGGGAGCGCGGGAATGAAGTGACGTACATGGCTCCGGCCTCCTTCCGTGATCTAGGGCGTGACCGCACTGTAGGCGGGCCGCCGACCCCCTGTCCACACTTTTGTGCGAGTGCCGTCGGGCGGGGAGCGCCGTACGGGCGGCCGGTCGGCACTCGCCGACCGGCCCGTGCCCACCGTCGCCCCGCTCCCTGTCGTCCCGCCGCCCCGGCACGCGCCCCCCCGCTCGGCTGTCGCGTGCCGCGCGGGCGTCAGGCGGCGTTGCCGTCCAGCAAGCCCGCGTCGTGCGTCAACAGGGCTATCTGCACCCGGTTGTTGAGGTCCAGCTTGGTCAGGATGCGGGAGACGTGGGTCTTGACCGTGGCGACGCTCATGTACAGCGCGTTGCCGATCTCCGCGTTCGACTTGCCCTCCCCGACGGCGAGGGCCACCTCGCGCTCCCGGTCGTTCAACCGGCCCAGCAGGCCGCGTGCCCGGCTGCGGCGCAGATCCTGGCCGGCGCCGGCGACGTGCTCGATGAGCTGTTGGGTGACCGCGGGCGAGAGCACCGGGTCACCGGCGGCGACCCGGTGCACGGCGGCCACGATCTCGGCCGGTGGCGTGTCCTTGAGAAGGAAGCCGGCCGCCCCGGCCCGCAGCGCGCGCAGCACGTGCTCGTCGGCGTGGAACGTCGTCAGCACGATGACCTCGGGCGGGCGTTCCGCGCGCCGCAACTCCTCCGTCGCCGCGAGCCCGTCCAGCGTCGGCATGCGGATGTCCATCAGCACGACGTCGGGGGAGTGCCGCCGCACCAGCGGGCCGACCTCGGTCCCGTCGGCGGCCTCGCCGACGATCTCCACGTCGGCCGAGCCGCCCAGCATCAGCCGCAGCCCGGCGCGTACCAGCGGGTCGTCGTCGACGAGGAGCACGCGCACGCGCTGGTGATCGGAAGTGTTCATGCGGGCCACGGTAGCCAGGCGCGCAGCAGGAAGCCGCCGTCTTCGGTGACCCCGCTCTCCAGGTCGCCACCGGCCAGCGAGGCGCGTTCGGCCAGGCCGATCAGCCCCTGCCCGGAGCCGGGAATCGGCTCCGCCCGCCGCGGCCTGTCGCCACCCTCCTCCGGCCGGTCCCGCACCTCGACCGTCAGACCGCGCTCGGGGGCGCCGGCGACCCGCACCGTGACCGTGGCGTCCGGGGCGTGCTTGCGGGCGTTGGTCAGGCCCTCCTGCACGATCCGGTACGCCGTACGCCCCGTCGCGGCCGGCACCGGGTCGCACGCCTCCCGCTCGTCGTGCAGCACCACCCGCATGGCCGCCTGCCGCACCTCGTCGACCAGCCGTGGCAGGTCGGCCAGCGTGGGCTGAGGCCGGCTCGGCACGGCCCCGTCCCAGGACTCCCGAGCGGCCGGCGGCGCCAGCCGCGCGTGCGGTGCGGAGTCGGCGCGGGCCGCGCCGCCGGCCCGGTCGGTGGCGCGCCCGCGGCGTGGGCGACGGGCCCTGCCCGGCCTCGTCCGGGCTTCCTTTCCCCGCCGGGGCTCCGAGGCCGTGCCCGCTCCCGGCGTCGCCGGCGGCGCGTCGTCCGTGGTCGGCTGGGCGCCGGGCGCGGCCTGGCCGATGGGCGTACGGAGCACGCCGATCACCTCCCGCAGGTCCTCCAGGGCCTGGTGGGCGCTGGCCCGGATCACGCCCGCGGCCTGCGCGATGTCCCGGGGCGGAGCGTCGGGCCGGTACTCCAACGCGCCCGCGTGCACGCTCAGCAGGGACAGCCGGTGCGCGAGCACGTCGTGCATCTCGCGCGCGATGCGCTCCCGGGTGAGCCGTTGGACGCGCTCGGCGCGCAGCGCGGCCTCCGACTCCGCCCGGTGCGCCCGCTCCCGCAGCGAGATGAGGAGTTGGCGCCGGGAGCGGACGAACATGCCCCAGCCGATTGCCGTGCTGTAGAGCAGCGTCCCGGTCAGCACCGAGCCCACGTACCCCAGGTCGGGATCGGTGTGCACCAGCCCGTTGACCAGGCTGCTCGCGAACGCCAGCGCGCCGATGACGGCCACGGGGCGGAACGGGCGGTGCACCGCGACGGTGAACATCACCACCAGGCTGGGCCCGACCACGAAGTGCGAGGCCGTCGACGCCAGCAGCATGGCCGCCGCGAGGTGTACCGGCCACCGCCGGCGGAACCACAGCGCCCCACAGGCCAGCAGCCCGAAGACCTGGTCGACGAAGAGCCACAGCTCCGGCAGGTCGGGGTCCTCCACCACCGACCCGGCGGTCACCAAGGAGAACAGCGCGGCGAGCACGAAGGCGCTGAGGTCCACCACCCAGTCGCGGGGGCGGCGCCGGGTGCGCGCGAGGTGCCCACCGGGCGCGGCCGCGGGCTCACCATCGGGCGAGTCCGCCGCGGCGGGCGCGGGCGACGGTTCGTGCGTACCGTTCAACGTGCCGTTCATGCCGGCGAATCTACGGAACGGCGCCGCGCGCGCGTCCCCCCAGCGCGGTACGGGATACCAAAGTCGCGGGTCCGTAGACCTTCGGCGGACGGGTGGCGGGGCCCCGCGCGCCTAGCGTTCGGACCATGAGAAAGCTGCTTGAGCTGCTGGGCACGGGGTTGCTGCTGATCGGCGGCTCCAGCCTCGTCCACTACTTCACCGGCTGGTTCGGCAAGTGGGCCGTGCTGGACCGGTTGCCCTTCCTCGACGGGTACGAGTTGTACGCCGGCGGGGTCGTGGCCGTGCTGGGCTTCGCCGTGCTGTGCGCCGGCGACCTGGTCCCCGACGACGACGCCCGCGCCTCGGCCCGTACCCCCGCCCGTACCAGCCGGCCCCCCGCCGGTGGCGCCGAACCCGGCGCGGACGGCGGCGAGGAGGGGGCGGTCGACCGCGACGCCGGGGCGAGCGGGGCCGACGCGCGCGACGGCGCCGACCCGGGCGGCGTCAGTGCTGGTGCAGACCCCGACCTGCCAGCGTGAGGAACACCTCGCCGACGGCCTCGGAGAGCGTCGGGTGCGGGTGGACGTGCTGGGCGACGTCGGCCGGGTCGGCCTCCCAGCCGACGATGAGCTGACCCTCGGCGATCATCTCCGAGACGTGCGGGCCCACCAGGTGCACCCCGAGCACCGTGCCCACCCCGCCGGCCGCCCCCACGGCGGACCGCGCCCCGGGGCCGTCCGACTCCGCGCCGGCGGCCGGCCCGCCGACGCCGCGCTCGGCGACGACCTTCACCAGGCCGCCCTGGCCGTGCACCATGCCCTTGGCCGTAGCCGTCAGCGGCAGCGTGTTGGTGACCACGTCGTGGCCCCGCTCCCGGGCCCCCTCCTCGCTGAGCCCGACGGACGCGGTCTGCGGGCTGGAGTACGTCACGCGCGGCACGGCGGCGTAGTCGATGGGGCGCGGGGCGCGCCCGGCCAGCGTCTCGGCCACGAGCAGCCCCTCGGCGAACGAGGCGTGCGCCAGGCCCGGCGACGGCGGCGGCAGCAGGTCGCCCACCACGTGCACGCCCGGGACGGCGGTCTCCAGACGCGACCAGTCGGCCGGCGCCACGAACCCCCGGGCGTCCGGCGCCAGCCCCGCCGCCCCGAGGCCGAGCCCCTCGGTCACCGGCGCCCGCCCCACGGCCACGAGCACCCGCGCCACGTCCAGGTGGCGCGGCTCGCCGCGCGGCGAGCTGACCGTGACGCGCACCCCGTCCTCGTACGGCCGCGCCTCCTCGCACCTGGCCCCGGTCCACACCGTCACGCCCCGCCTCTTCAGGCCGCGCGTCACGTGCCGACCGACGTCCGCGTCCTCCAGCGGAAGCAGCCGGTCCGCCGTCTCCACCAGGGTCACCGAGGCCCCCATCGAGCGGTGCAGCGACGCGTACTCCACGCCGATCGCGCCGCCGCCGATGACCAGCACCGACTCCGGGAGCCCCGGCGCGAAGAGCGCGTCGTCGCTGGTGACCACCCGGCGCCCGTCGGGTACGAGCCCCGGCAGCGTGCGCGGTCTCGAACCGGTCGCCAGCACGAGGCCGCGCCGCGCCCGCCACGTCCCGCCCGGCTCCACGCGCACCGTACGGGGCCCGGTCAACGTCGCCGTCGCACGCACCACGCGCACCCCCGCGTGCGCGAGGTGGCCCTCGACGCCCCGGTGGTTGCGCGCCACGATGTCGTCTCGGGTGGCCGTCAGCGCGGCCCAGTCCACGCCCTCCAACGTCGCCCTGACGCCCCACCGTTCGCGGGCCTCGGTGATGCCGTCGACCAACTCGGCCGCGTGCAGCATCGCCTTGCTGGGCACGCAGCCCCGGTGCAGGCAGGTGCCGCCGACCAGGTCCCGCTCGACCAGCACCACGTCCAGGCCCAGCGCGGCGGCGCGCAGCGCGGTGCTGTAGCCGCCGGTGCCGCCGCCGATCACGATGACGTCCGTGACGTGCGCGTTCTCTGTTTCCCGTGCTTGATCCGCCATGGCCCAAGGCTCCGCCCACAGCGGCCGATCGGTCCAAGGCAATGTTTTGATGGAGCCGATGAAAGCTGTGCATGCCAGGTGGCACCCGCGCGTCAGCGCGGCGCGGGGCGGTCACGGAGGGACGGCGGGTGTGGCACGCGCCACCTCGGCGCGGGCGACGCGGGGGCGGGGGCGACGCGGGCGCGCCGGGGCGCGGGTACGCCGCGCGTCGCGCGCCCCGGCGCGCCCGGAGCAGTGCCCTCGCGATCGGTGTCGGCAGGGCGGACGAGGAAGGTGGGGGCGGCGATGAGCCTGCGGCAGATGGAGTACCTGGTCGCGGTGGTGGAGGAGGGCTCGTTCACGCGCGCCGCCGAGACTCTCAACGTGACCCAGTCGGCCCTCTCCCACCAGGTCAAGGCGCTGGAACGGGAGGTGGGCGGCCCGCTGTTGGAGCGCCTGCCGCGCGGCGTGCGGCTGACCCCGATGGGCCGCGCCTTCCTGCCGCACGCCGAACTGGCCGTGCGCAGCGCGGGCCAGGCGCGCCGCGCGGCCCGGGCCGCCGCCGGGGCGGCCGACGGCGAACTGCACATCGCCAGCGTGCACGCGGTGGCCATGGGGGTGTTGCCGGAGACGTTCGCCCGCTGGCGGCGCGCGCACCCCGGGATGCGGCTGACATTGCGCGAGTACGCGTCGGCCGGCGAACTGGCCGACCACATGGACCGTGGCGTGGCCGACCTCGCCGTCGGGCACCGACCCACGCACTGGCAGGGGCCGGTGGAGCCGGTGGGGTCCGAGGAGATCGTCATCGCCGTGGCCGCCGACGACCCGCTGGCCCGCCGCGACTCGGTACGGCTGGCCGAACTGGCCGACCGCCCCTGGGTGCGCTGCGCCCTGGAGCCGATCGTCGCCGGCCGTCCCGCGATGGACGCGATCTGCGAGCGCGCGGGCTTCACGCCCCGCAACGCCGTCCACACCGAGCACACGTCCACGGCGGTCCGCATGGCGCGCGCCGGCGCGGGCGTGGTGGCCGCCCCGGCGCACGTCATCGCCGGCATCCAGGGCTGCGTCGGCCTGCGCGTCGACCCGCCGATCCGCCGCGAACTGGTCGTCTTCTCGCGCGCCGAGCTGGTCGGCGCGGCCCGGGCGTTCGTCGCCGAGCTGCGCCGGACCCTGCCCGCCGCCACCGCGAGCGGCGCCCCGGCCGGCGTCGCCGACGCCCCCCGTGCCAGGGGCGCGTCCGATCCCACCGCGGCCGCCCCGGGCGCCGCCGCCCCCGCGGCCTGACGCGGCGTTCGGCAGGCACCCCGGACGCGCGGGGCCGACGCGCGGCGCCTACGAGCGGTGCCCACGAGCAACCCCCGCGCGTGATGCCCACGCGAGGTGTCGACGCGCGCCGCCTACGAGGGGCGCCGGAGCACCAGCAGGCTGCGGTCCACCAGCGTGACGCGGTCGCCCGCCGCGACGGTGGGGCCGGCGCCCGGCGGGACGCCGTCCGGGCGGGCGGTATCCACCACCACCTGCCAGCGCTGGCCGTGGCGCGGCGGCACGGTGAAGGCGAGCGGCGAGCTGTGCGCGTTGAACATCAGCAGGAACGAGTCGTCGCGGACGCGCTCCCCGCGCGGGCCCGGCTCCGAGATCGCGTTGCCGTTGAGGAAGACCATCAGCGAGTTGGCGTGCGCCGCCTGCCAGTCGCGCTGGCGCATCGGCTCGCCCTCGGCCGTGAACCAGGCGATGTCCGACAGCGCGTCGTGGGTGCCCGCGACCGGCCGGCCGTGGAAGAAGCGCCGACGGCGGAAGACCGGGTGATCCCGGCGCAGCCACACCAGCGTGCGGGTGAACTCCAGCATCCGCAACGCCTCCCGGTCCGCCTCCCGCTCCGGCACCTGGCCCGCGTCCCGCTCCGGCTCCCGCTCCGACGCCCCGTCCGACTCCTCGTCCGGCGCCCCGCCGGGGCGGCGGGGCCAGCGCACCCAGGTCAGCTCGTTGTCCTGGCAGTAGGCGTTGTTGTTGCCGTGTTGGGTGCGGGCGAACTCGTCGCCATGGCTGAGCATCGGCACGCCCTGCGAGAGCAGCAGCGTGGCGAGGAGGTTGCGCATCTGCCGGGCGCGCAGCTCGCGCACCGCCGGGTCCCGGCTCTCGCCCTCGACGCCGCAGTTCCAGGACCGGTTGTCGTTCTCGCCGTCCCGGTTGTCCTCGCCGTTGGCCTCGTTGTGCTTGCGGTCGTAGGAGACCAGGTCGCGCAGGGTGAAGCCGTCGTGGCAGGTGACGAAGTTGATGGAGGCCAGCGGGCGGCGGCCGTCGCTCTGGTAGAGGTCGGAGGAGCCGGTGAGCCGGGAGCCGAACTCGGCCAGCGTGCGCGGCTGGCCGCGCCACAGGTCACGCACCGTGTCCCGGTACTTGCCGTTCCACTCGGTCCACAGCGGCGGGAAGTTGCCCACCTGGTAGCCGCCCTCGCCCACGTCCCACGGCTCCGCGATCAGCTTCACCCGGCTGACCACCGGGTCCTGCTGCACCAGGTCGAAGAACGAGGAGAGCCGGTCCACCTCGTGGAACTGGCGGGCCAGCGTCGCCGCCAGGTCGAAGCGGAACCCGTCCACCCGCATCTCGGTCACCCAGTAGCGCAGCGAGTCCATGATGAGCTGGAGCACGTGCGGGTGGCGCATCAGCAGCGAGTTGCCGGTGCCGGTGGTATCCGTGTACGTGCGCGGGTCCTCGCCCAGCCGGTAGTACGAGGCGTTGTCCAGGCCGCGGAAGGAGAGCGTCGGCCCCAGGTGGTTGCCCTCGGCGGTGTGGTTGTAGACCACGTCGAGGATGACCTCGATGCCCGCCGCGTGCAGCGCCCGCACCGCCGACTTGAACTCCAGCACCTGCTGGCCCCGGTCGCCCCAGGAGGCGTACGCGTTGTGCGGGGCGAAGAACCCGATCGTGTTGTAGCCCCAGTAGTTGGCGAGCCCCTCGTCCACGAGCCGGTGGTCCTGGACGAACTGGTGCACCGGCATCAGCTCCAGGGTCGTCACCCCCAGCTCCGTCAGGTGCTCGATGACGGCCGGGTGCGCCAGCGCCGCGTACGTCCCGCGCAGCTCGTCCGGGAGCCCCGGGTGGCGCATCGTCAGGCCCTTCACGTGGGCCTCGTAGATGACGGTGCGGTGGTAGTCGGTGCGCGGCGGCCGGTCGTCGCCCCAGTCGAAGTACGGGTTCACCACCACCGACGACATGGTGTGCGGGGCCGAGTCGAGGTCGTTGCGCCGCTCCGGGCGCCCGAAGTGGTAGCCGTAGACCGCCTCGTCCCAGTCGATCTGCCCGCTGACGGCCTTGGCGTACGGGTCGAGCAGCAGCTTGGCCGGGTTGCAGCGGTGGCCCCACTCCGGGGCGTAGGGGCCGTACACCCGAAAGCCGTACCGTTGGCCCGGCATCACGCCCGGCAGGTAGGCGTGTCGCACGAAGGCGTCGGTCTCGCGCAGTTCGACCGTCTCGTGGGAGCCGTCGTCGTGCAGCAGGCACAGCTCGATCCGTTGGGCGACCTCCGAGAACACCGCGAAGTTGGTTCCCGCGCCGTCGTAGGTGGCCCCGAGGGGGTAGGACTGTCCTGGCCAGACCTGCATGAATCGACTCTTCCACTTCTCTCGCCGGGCCGCCCGGCTGGGCGTTCGGCGCATGCGTGACAAGTGTCCATATGGGGCGATGTGGGTGCTGTAGGGGGATGTGCCGCACCATAATGCATCGGCCATCGCCTGGGAGGGCGTCGGGCGCGAGCCTGGGGGCGTGGGAGTCGTGTCCGGGGCGGGCAGGGGGCGGCGGCGGGCGCCGCGCGCCGTGGCGCCGCGTGCGACTATGAATCGCCTCACTCCGCGTGGCCGGGGTGGGGGCAACGCGCGGCGGGCGGTGGCGCGTTGACGCACAGCTGACCTGCTGGGGCTGCACCGGCTCCCCGCGTCGCAGTAGTCTGCCTTGATCGTTGGACGGGGGCGGAAGGCGGTACACAGGTGAGCTCGGGCGGGCTGGAGCTGCCATCTGGGGAGGAGAGCACCCCGCAGGGCGGCGCCACCGACGCACCTCCCGGCGCGGTCTCCCTGGTCAGGCCGGTGGAGATCGGAGCGGAACTGGACTGGGGCGCCGACGCGTGGGCCGAGGTGCACACGCGCGCGCGGCGGGCGGGCCGTGCCTATATCTGGCTCAATCTGGTCGAACAGCGGCTGCGCGCGGTGGTGGCCTCGGTGCTGCAACCGATCTACGAGCCGGTGCACGGCGAGGACTGGGTGGTGGCCGCCGCTGGCCCGGCGGGCCAGGAGTGGGTGCAGCGCGCGGTGGCCGTGCGCGAGGTCAGCCGCCGCAAGGGATACCTCCTCGATCCGGCCGACGACAATGTCGTCAGCTTCCTGACGCTGCCGCAGTTGCGCGAACTCCTGGTGCAGCACTGGCCGTGCTTCGTGCCCTACCTGGACGACCGGCGCGAGCTCGAACTCGCGCTCGACGAGCTGGAGGTCACCCGCAACGTCGTCTCGCGCAACCGCGCCCTGTCCCAGAACGTGCTGGACCAGGCGGAGCGCGCCTCGGCCCGGCTGCTCGACATCCTCGGCGGCGGGACCGGCGGCCCCTCGACCGACCGGCTGCCGATAGACGCGGTCGAGGACCTGGTGGGGGACCGGTACGCGGACGTGGTCAGCGTCCACGCCGACCGGGTCCGGCTCCAGCGCCAGTTGCCCGCGGAGGACCTGTTCGGCAGCGCGCGCCGGCTGGACGCCATGGGCATAGGTCTGAACCTGCTCGTACAGAACTACTCGGGTCGCCGCCTGATCCGGCTCGCGGAGACCGGCTGCCGCACGCGGCTCCTCTTCCTCAACCCGGCCAGCAGCGCGGTCCGCCGCCGGGAGCGGGAACTCGGCATGAGGAAGGGCGAGCTCAGCCGCTCCGTGGAGATGAACATCCTGCACATGCGCCGGGTACGGGCCCGGCTGCGGGACCCCGGCGCGTTCGAGATCCACGTCTTCGACGAGACCCCGCGGGTGACCGCGTACCTCATCAACGGTGACTCGGCCGACGGCGTCGGCGTCGTCCAGTCGTACCTGCGCAGGGCCCGCGGCATGGAGGCCCCGGTGCTGGTGCTGCGCGCCGGTGGCCGCGAGCGTGAGGTGGTGCGCGGGGCGGACACGGGCGCCGACAACAGCCTCTTTGAGGTCTACCGCGAGGAGTTCGAGGGCGCCTGGGCGGACTCACGCCCGGTCTCCTGAGCCCCGCGCCCGGCCGACGGGGGAGGGGACCCCGCCCGGGAACGGGAGCACCCGCCGCGTGGCGTCGGCGGGCGCGATACGCTGCGCGGACCTGACAAGTGGGAGAGGGAACGCGACGTGAGTATGCCCCCGCCGCAGCAGCCCGGGTCCGGAGCTCCGGGAGACGGTTGGCCGGCCGGCCAACCGGGGCCGGGCGGGCCGCCGCAGCCGCCGCAGAACCCCTACGGCTACCCGCAACAGGGCTCCCCCTACGGCGGTCAGCCGAGCCAGCAGTCCCCGTACGGTCAGCCCGGTCAGCAGCCTCCGTACGGTCAGCCGGGTCAGCCGTCGCCGTACGGCCAACCGGGCCAGCAATCCCCGTACGCCCAGCCCGGCCAGCCGTCTCCGTACGCCCAGCCCGGGCCCGGGTACGGCGCGCCGTACGGCGGCGGTCCGGGGATGGGCGGGCCGCCGGGGCCGCCGAGCGGTGGTTCGCGCAGGACCGTGGCGATCGTCGTCGGTGCCGTGCTCGTGGGACTGCTGGCGATCGGCGGCGTGGTGTTCGCGATGAGCGGCGACGACGGCGGTGGCAAGCGGGACGAGTCCAAGGTCAGCGACGACCCCTCGGTCGACACCAGTCAGCGGCCGAGCCCGAGTCAGAGCCCGACACAGCCCACGCCCAGCCCGACGGCCGACGCCGACCGCGACGCGAAGACGAAGTACAAGGTGGTCCTTCCCAAGACGCTGGAGGGCGGCAAGTACACGCTGGAGAAGGACCTCAGCGAGTCGGCCGACGAGCAGGTGCCGGACGACGGCAGCGGGGCGAGCGGCGTCAAGCCCGCCACCGGGCGCTACACCACCGCGCCCCGGGATGCGGAGATGGTGGTCACCGGGCTCAACGGCACCTTCTTCAGCCCCACGTACGCCAAGAACAGCTTCTTCCGCGGGCTGGAGGGCAACGACAACGCCGAGGTGGGGGTCGAGCGCCGGGAGATCACCCCGCCCGGCGCGGACGCCGCGCTGACCTGCGAGGTCGTGATCAAGCGGCAGAGCGGGCAGAAGCTCGTGATGCCCGTGTGCGCCTGGGCCGACACCACCACGCTCGTGGCCGTCATGGAGAACACCCGCGCCGCCGCCGGCAAGGACCCGCACTCCATCGACCTGGACGGCTTCGCAGCCCGGGTGGACGGCATGCGCGACGACCTGCTGGCCCCGATCGGCTGAGCCGGACCCCTCGCCTCCTCCCATCAAAACCCATCAACTCGGGCATATCCGCGCTTCTTGGGGTATTCGGCCGGTCGGAGCGGTCGGCCGCGCCCGACGCCGGACGGGTTGTCAGTGGCGCGTGGGAAGGTGATGAACAACAGGGGGACGCACCACGAAGGAGGGCCGCCATGGGCTGGCACCGAGAGCTGCTGATCGGCTTCGACCTGGAGACCACGGGCACCGACCCGGACGAGGCACGGATCGTGACGGCGGCGGTCGTCGAGGTCCGGGGCGGGGAAGCGGTGGGCGGCCGGGAATGGCTGGCCGACCCGGGCATCCCGATACCGCAGGACGCCGTCGCCGTGCACGGCATCACCAACGCCCGCGCGGCGGCCGACGGACGGCCGGCCCGCGAGGTGGTGGCCGAGATAGCGGAGGTGCTCGTGGCGCACTGGCGGGCGGGCACACCGGTCGTGGCGTACAACGCGGCGTTCGACCTGAGCATGCTGGCGGCGGAGTTGCGCCGACACGGGCTGCCCTCGCTGGCCGAGCGGCTCGGCCGGGCCGACGTCGGCCCGGTCATCGACCCGTACACGATCGACCGGTCCGTCGACCGCTACCGCAAGGGCAAGCGCACCCTGGAGGCCGTCTGCGGGCACTACGGCGTCCCGCTCGACCAGGCGCACGAGGCCCGGGCGGACGCGCTGGCCGCGGCCCGGGTCGCCTGTGCGGTCGCCGAGCGGCACGCCCAGGTGGCCGGGCTCGACCTGTGGGAGCTGCACCGCAAACAGGTCGGGTGGTACGCGGAATGGGCCGCCGACTTCCAGTCCTGGCTGCGCCGCAAGGGCACCCAGGACGCGGTCGTGGACGGCGCCTGGCCGCTGCGCGGGGCGCCCGCGATAGCCGGCTGACCGCGGGCCGGGCCCGAGGCGTCGGGCCGCCGCGGACGGATGGAGCGTCCCGCTACGAAGCGGGTGCGACCGCTACGGCGCGCCCCAACGGACGCTCACAGCGCGAACCACCGTACGCTCGGGTCGTCCGCGCGCAGTGACGCCACCCGGCGCTCGAACTCCGCGCGGGCGCTCGGGTTGCCCGGCGCGTGCTGCGCGACCCAGGCGCAGCTCGCCGTCTCCCGGGCCCCGCGCAGCACCGCACAGCCCTCCCACTCGCGCACGTCCCAGCCGTAGGCCGAGGTGAACTCCGCGTAGGCCGCCGGGTCGAGCCCGTACCGGTCGCGGGTGAGAGCCATCACTACCAGGTCGTGTTCGCGCAGGTCGCTGGCGAAGGTCTCCAGGTCCACCAGGACCGGGCCGTCGGCGCTGACGTGCACGTTGCGCGGCAGCGCGTCGCCGTGCAGCGGGCCGGGCGGCAGATGGGGCGTCAGCTCTGCCGTGGCCTGCGCGAAACCGTCCCTGCGCGCCCGCAGGTAGGCCGCGTCGGCGGGGTCGATCGCGTCCCCGGCCAGCCGCAGCCACCGCTCCACGCCGCCCAGCAGCTCGCGGCGCGGCAGCGCGAACGGGGGCTCCGGCAGCGCGTGCACTCGCCGCAGCAGCCCCGCCAGGTCGGTCGGGGTCGCGGCGCGGACGGCCGGCGGCAGCCGGTGCCAGACCGTGACCGGGTGCCCGTCGACCAGCAGCGCCCTCGGCTCGGCGGGGCGCACCGCGGGCACCCCGTGCTCGGCGAGCCAGGTCGCGACGCGCGGTTCGCGGCTCGCCCGTTCCCACAGCCCGCTCTCGCGCCCCACCTTGACCACGGTGCTGGCCAGCGCGAACACCGCGTTCTCGCCCAGGGCGAGCAGCCGCGCGTCGGCCGGCGTCCGCGCCAGCCCCGCCGCCGCCAGCACCCGCCGGGCCCGCTCCTCGGTGAACCCCGCGCTCACGCCAGGCTCCCCACGCCGTCACGCCCCACGCCGCGCCCGTCCTCTCGTCTCCGACCCTGTCTGGCCCTGTCTGGCTCTGCCTGACCGTGCTTGGTCGTGCTTGGCCGCGCTTGGTCCTGCCCGGCCCGGTTTGACCGTGTCTGGTCCTGCCCGGTCCCGCCCGGTCCTGTCTGGTCGTGCCTGAGTCTGACCGGTCCTGTGCGGTCAGTCTCGCATCGCGCGAGTCGAGGTCGTGCGCGCGTACCGCTTGACTGCGATACGGACCGTCAGCACGATGACGGGGGCCTCCTGACGGGCGCCCGCTCCCCGTGACCACGGGACGGTACCGCCCGCCCCAGGCGCGGCTGCCCCGCCCCAGCCATGCCCAGCACCGGGGTGCCGCGCTCCCCGGACGGCGTCCGGGCCGCCGCGCCCCACCGCGCCGCGCCGTGAAGGAGCCCCCCTGCCGTGAGACCGACGACCGAGGCGGCGCGGCCCGGTGACGAACCGGACCGCGCCCCAGCCAGCAGGGGCCGCGCCCCGGGGTCGGACGCCGGCCGGGGCCGGGGCGGGCGGCCCGCCGGGCTCGGGCCCTGGTTCCTGGTCCTGCCCGCACTCCTGCCCATCCTGCTGCTGAGCGCGGGACCCCTGCTGTACGGCATCGGCCTCGCGTTCACCGACTCCCAGTCGGGCCGCACCGAACCCACCGAGTGGATCGGCCTGCTCAACTTCCGCGACCTGCGCCACGACACCCTCTTCTGGGAGTCCTTCCGGGTCGGCCTGGTGTGGGCGGTGGGCGTGACGGTGCCGCAGTTCCTCCTCGGGCTCGGGCTCGCCCTGCTGCTCAGCCAGGACCTGCGGATGCGCTGGCTGGCGCGGACGCTGGCGATCGTGCCCTGGGCGATGCCGGAGGTCGTCGTCGGCATCATGTGGCGCCTCGTCTACCACTCCGACGCCGGCATCCTCAACGAGACGCTGCGCGACCTGCGCCTGGGCGACGGCTCCGACTGGCTCGCCGGGCTGTCCACCGCGCTGCCCGCGGTGATCGTGGTGGGCGTCTGGGCGGGGTTGCCACAGGTCACGGTCGCCCTGCTGGCGGGGTTGCAGAACGTACCGCGCGAACTGCGTGAGGCGGCGGCCGTGGACGGCGCCGGCGCCTGGCGCAGGTTCCGCACCGTCACCTGGCCCGCCATCCGCCCCATCGCCCTGGCCATCAGCGCGCTCAGCTTCATCTGGAACCTCAACTCCTTCGCCCTGGTGTACGTGCTCACCAGCGGCGGGCCCGGCGGTCGCACCCGGCTGCCGATGCTCTTCGCGTACGAGGAGGCGTTCCGCTACGGCCAGTTCGGCTACGCGGCGGCCATGGGCTGTGTCCTGGTCGCGGTCGTCTCCGTGCTGCTCGCCGTGTACCTCGTCGGACGGCTGAGAGGAGCGGACCAGTGAAGCGAGCCGACTCCGGATCGACGGGCCGCACGGCGGGCCACCCGGCGGGCCGCGCCTCCGGAGAGACCGCGCCGGTCCGGCCGCGCGCCGGCGTGCCCCGGCGCGGCCGACGCCGGGCGGCGCGCGCCGGCCAGTACCTGGCGCTCCTGGGCTACCTGGTCTTCCTGGCCTTCCCGCTGCTGTGGCTCCTCTCCACCGCGTTCAAGCCACCCACCGAACTCGCCACCCTGCACCCGACCTGGCTGCCGGAGCGGCCCACGCTCGACAACTTCCGGCGAGCCTTCGACGAGCAGCCGCTGCTGCGGGCCGCCGGCAACAGCCTGCTCACCGCGGGCTGCGCCGCCGCGGTCTCGGTGCTGATCGCCACGCCGATGGCCTACGTGATGGCCCGGCACCGCTCCGCGCTCTCCCGCGCGGCCACCGGCTGGGTGGTGGTCAGCCAGGCGTTCCCGTTCGTGCTGGTGATCATCCCGCTGTTCCTGATCCTCAAGGAGTTCCGGCTCATCGACGAGCCCGCTGGTCTCGTCCTGGTCTACGTGGTCTGGTCGCTGCCGTTCGCGCTGTGGATGCTCGCCGGGTACGTACGGGCCGTGCCGCGCGAGTTGGAGGAGGCCGCGGCGGTGGACGGGGCGGGCCGGCTGCGCACGCTGGTGTCGGTGACGGCGCCGCTGCTCGCGCCCGGCATCGTGGCCACCGCGCTGTTCACGTTCATCACCGCCTGGAACGAGTTCTTCTTCGCGCTCGTCCTGCTCAAGTCCCCGGAGAAGCAGACCATGCCGGTCGTCCTCACCCACTTCATCGGCACCGAGGGCGTCGCCGACCTCGGCCCGCTGGCCGCCGCCGCGCTGTTGGCGACCCTGCCGTCGCTGGTGCTGTTCGCCTTCATCCAGCGTCGGATCACCGGCGGCCTGCTGGCCGGGGCGGTGAAGCACTGATGGCGGGAGGCTCGTACGATCCGGCCCGTACGGCACCGCCGCCGCGCCGCCCCTCGCGCCGGCGCCTGCTGGGCGTGGCCGGGGCGGCCGGGGTCGGCGCGCTGGTGCCCGGGTGCGCGAGCGGGGACCGGGGCGGCCTGCGCTTCCTCTCGCTGGCCTGGCAGCGGGAGTCGGTGCGGGCCAACAAGGAGTTGGTCGCGGAGTGGAACGCGGCTCACCCGCGCTCCAGAGTGACCTACGTGCAGGGCAGTTGGGCCAGCGTGCACGACCAACTCCTCACCTCCTTCGAGGGCGGCGAGGCGCCGGACATCATCCACGACGCCTCCGACGACCTCGCGGACTTCGCCTACGGCGGCTACCTCGCCGACCTGGGCGGCCTGCTCGCGGACCGGCTGCGGCGCGAGATCCCGCCGCACGGTTGGCAGACCGCGACGTTCGGCGGGCGGGTGTACGGGGTGCCGTTCCTCCAGGAACCCCGCATGATCATGGCCAACCGGCGGCTGCTGGCCGCCGCCAGGGTGCGGCTGCCCACGGCGCGCGAGCCCTGGACGTGGGAGGAGTTCGCGGACGCCGCCGGGCGGCTCACCCGTGGCGCCACGTACGGGGTGGCCTGGCCGCTCAAGGAGCCGGTCTCCGCGACGCTGAACCTCTCGCTGTCCACCGGCGGCCGGCTGTTCCACCGAGGCGACGACGGCAAGGTCACCATCCGCTACACGGCGCGCGACCGGGTGGTGCCGAACGCCATCCGCGACCAGGTGGTGCGCGAGAGGTCGGCGTCCCGCGCCACCCTCGGTATGAGCGGCGCCGACACCCTGCCGGGCTTCTTCGGGGACCGGTACGCGATGGTGCCGCTCGGCTTCTCGTACCGGCAGCAGATCGTCCAGCAGGCCCCGCACGGCTTCGACTGGGTGGCGCTGCCCGCGCCCGCCGGCCCCGGCGGCGACCAGCGACAGGGCGTCAGCCCGCAGACGCTGTCGATCGCGGCGGACTGTCGCCGCAAGGAGGAGGCGATGGCCTTCGTCGACTTCCTGTTGCGGCCCGCGAACATGGTGCGGCTGGCCCGGGGCGACTGGCTGCTGCCCACCGGCACCACCGCGCTGGCCGACCCGGCGCTGCGCACCCCGCGCCACGGCTGGGCCACCGGCACCGCGCTCGCCGGCCACCTGCGCTCGGCGCCCGCCCAGTCCGTGCGCGGCTACCCGGAGTGGAAGGACAAGGTGGCCACGCCCGCCTTCCAGGAGTTCTACAGCGGCGCGATCGACGACGGTGAACTGCGGGACCGGCTGGTCTCCGACGGAAACCTGGTCCTCGCGCGCTACCAGCGCTGAGCGCCCCGACCGGGGCTGGTCGGGCCTGCCCAGCCCGCCGAGCCCTCAGCCCTCGCGTCCAGCCGCCTGGCCCCAGCCGCCGAGCTGCCGAAGCCCCCGAGCCGCCGCCGCGCGGACCCAATCAGTTGAACGATACGTATCGTCTTGCACGAGACGTATCGTCTCGCGTACAGTCCCGATCATGCCGACAACCGAACGCGCCCACATCGCCATGTTCAGCATCGCGGCCCACGGGCACGTCAACCCCAGCCTTGAGGTGATCCGCGAACTCGTCGCCCGCGGCCACCGGGTCACCTACGCCATCCCCGCCTCGTTCGCGGAGAAGGTCGCCGCCACCGGCGCGGAGCCGGTGATCTACACCTCCACCCTGCCGATGGACGACGAACCGGAGGCGTGGGGCACCGAACTCATCGACTACCTGGAGCACTTCCTGGCCGACGGCATGCAGATGCTGCCGCAGCTCCTCGACGCGTATGCCGGTGACGAACCGGACCTGGTGCTGCACGACATCACCTCGTACCCGGCGCCCATGCTGGCCCACCGCTGGGGCGTGCCCGCCATCCAGCTCACGCCGAACCTGGTGGTCTGGGACGGGTACGAGGAGACCGAACTGGCCCAGGGCTTCGAGGAGATGAAGCGCACCCCGCGCGGCGCCGCCTACTACGACCGCTTCGCGGCCTGGCTCGCTGAACACGACATGACGCACACCGACCCGGCCCGGCTGGTCGGGATGCCCGAGCGCGCCATCGTGCTCATCCCCAGCGCCCTCCAGCCGCACTACGACAAGGTCGACACCTCGGTCTTCACCTTCGTCGGCGCCTGCCAGGGGGACCGCGCCGACCAGGGGGAGTGGCACCGCCCGGCGCACCTGGACGCGGAGACCAAGGTGGTGCTCGTCTCGCTGGGCTCCGCCTGGACCAAGGAGCCCGCCTTCTACCGCGAGTGCCTCGCGGCCTTCGGCGACCTGCCCGGCTGGTACCTGGTGCTCCAGATCGGCAAGTTCGTGGACCCCGCCGAACTCGGCCCGATCCCCGACAACGTCGAGGTCCACTCGTGGGTGCCGCAACTGTCCGTCCTGCGCCAGGCCGACGCCTTCGTCACCCACGCCGGGGCCGGCGGCAGCCAGGAGGGGCTGGCCAGCGGCGTGCCGATGGTGGCGGTGCCGCTGGCCACCGACCAGTTCGGCAACGCGGCCATGCTGGCCGAACTCGGCGTGGCCCGGCACGTGCCCAAGGCGGAGGCCACCGCCGACACGCTGCGGGCGGCGGTGCTCGGCCTGGTGGCCGACCCCGAGGTCGCCGCGGCCGTGCACCGCATGCGGGAGCGCACGGCCGCCGAGGGCGGGACCGAGCAGGCCGCCGACCTCATCGAGGCCGCGCTGCCCGGGCGCGCCGCGCGGCAGGACTAGCCGCGCCGCGCGGGCGCCGGCTCGGCTGCTCGGCGCCGCTGGCCGACGCCGCCGCCCACGGGTCGCGGGCGCTCAGCCGTGGGCGGCGCCGGCCTGGCCGAAGTCGGGGACCTCGGCGGACAGCAGGTGTTCCGCCCCGCCTTCGAGGGCGCGGGCCGTCTCGACGGAGCGGGGCAGCATGGTCTCCTCGTACGCGCGGACGGCCTCCGCCACGGTGGTGGCGCTCGTGAGGGCGAGGGCGAGTTCGCTGGCGTCGAGCAGGGCGAGGTTGACGCCGACGCCGAGCGGGGGCATGAGGTGGGCGGCGTCGCCGAGCAGGGTCACCGTCGGGCAGGGCGGCCAGGTGTGCGGCACCGGGAGAGCGAGGATCGGGCGATCGACGTAGGGCCCGTCGTTGTCGGTGATCAACCGCCGCATCCGGGGCGCCCAGGCGGCGTACGCGTCCAGCAGCAGGGCGCGGATGCCGGCGGTGTCGTCGGCGGCCAGGCCGCTCGCGGCGATCCAGTCGATCGGGGCCCGCTGGACGAGGTAGACGCGGACCTCGTCCCCGCCGTTGCGCTGGGCGAACAGGCCGCGATCGCCGTCGGCCGCGGCGGCGCTCCCCGCGCCGACCAGCGCGGCAATCTCGGGGTGCCGGCGCTCGACGTCGGAGAACCGCGCCTCCAGGAAGCTCACCCCGGTGTACCGGGGGACGGCGGGGGACACGGCGGGGCGTACCCGCGAGAAGGCCCCGTCGGCGCCGATGACCAGGTCGGTTTCGACGCTCGTGCCGTCGGCGAAGCGCAGGCGCCGAGGTCCGTCGGCGGGTCCGCTGATCCCGTCGAGGGCGCGGCCCCAGCGAACGGTTCCCGGCTCCAGGGAGCCGAGTAACAGGTCGCGCAACTGGCCGCGATCGATCTCCGGTTGGAGGAGTTCGCCGGCCTCCGGGGCGGAGTGGAACAACAGCGACCCCGACGGGTCGAGTTGGCGCATCTCCTGCCCTTCGGGCCGGGCCAGTGAGAAGAAGTCATCGAGCAGGCCGGCCGCGCGCAGGGCGCGTTGACCGTTGTCGACGTGCAGGTCGAGGGTGCCGCCCTGGTCGCGCGCGGTCGGGCCGGGCTCGCGCTCGTACACGGTGACCGCGAGGCCGTGCCGCTGGAGGACCCGGGCGCAGGTCAGGCCGCCGGGCCCGGCGCCGATGACGCTGATCCTGGCGCGGGCGGGTGCTGGGGAGTGCATGGCTGTTCCTTACGTCGAGGGCGAAGGGATGCGGCGGGGCGAGGGCGCGCGGGGCGGCCAGGAGGGGGGCGGTCGCCGCGTCGGCCGGGCGTGCGCCGCTCTCAGAACAGCACATCGAATAAAAAAGTGCAACGAGTCAACTTTTTAAGCGAGACAACCATCGGTTACGCTCCCCCCATGACCGAGCCCCCCGTCGGCCGCCGCGAACGCAAGAAGGCGGCCACCCGACAAGCCATCGCCGACGCCGCCCTGCGCCTCTTTCTGGAGCGCGGCTACGACCAGGTGAGCGTCCGCGACGTCGCCGAGGCGGCCGACGTGTCGACCACGACGGTGTTCAAGCACTTCAGCGGCAAGGAGGCGCTCGTCTTCGACCAGGAGGCGGACCGCGAGGCGGCGCTCGTCGCGGCCGTACGTGAGCGGCCCGCCGGCCGGAGCATCCCCGACGCCCTCCGCGCGCACGTCCTCGACACCTGGTTGCCGCTCACGGCTGACCCCCAACTGCCCGATTTTGTCCGCCTCGTGGACACCACGCCCGCGCTGCGCGCCTACGCCGAGCACATGTGGACGCGGTACACCGATGCCCTCGGCGCGGCCATCGCCGAGGAGTGCGGCGTGCCCCACTCGGACCCCGCCTGCACGGCCCTGGCGCGGTTCGTCCTGGAGGTCCCGACCCTCGCGCGCGGCCAGGCGGACCGCCGCGCCGCCGTCGAAGCGATCTTCGACATCCTCACCCGGGGCTGGCAGCCACCCCGCCCGCCAGGCGACGCCTGAGCCCGGCCGCGCCGGCGGGGCCGCGCGACGGGCGCCCCGGCGACACGGCCGCGTCACACGGGCCGCGTACCGTCGTACGGATGAACGCACAGGTCAGCGGGTACGGTACGGGGTCGGGCGCACGGGTGCGGCCGGGCGGCGAGGGCGACCTCGAAGAGTTGACCCGGATCTACAACCACTACGTCGTCCGGACGCCCATCACCTTCGACACCGAACCCTTCACCGCCGAGCAGCGGCGGCCGTGGCTGCTGGCCCACCCTGCCACGGGGCCGCACCGGCTGCTCGTGGCCGAGGCGGGCGGCGCGCTCCTCGGCTACGCGACCAGCAGCGCCTTCCGTGCCAAGCCGGCGTACGCGACCTCGGTGGAGACCACCGTCTACGTGGCGCCCGAACAGGTGGGGCGCGGCGTCGGACGGCTGCTGTACGCCGGGCTCTTCGCGGCGCTGGAGGCGGAGGACGTCCACGTGGCGCTCGCCGGGATCACCGTGCCGAACGAGGCGTCCCGGCGGCTCCACGAGCGCTTCGGCTTTCGGCCGGTCGGCGTCTACGAGCGCGTGGGGCGCAAGTTCGACAGGTTCTGGGACGTGGCCTGGTTCCAGAAGCCGCTGTCCCCGGGGAACGCGGACGGCTGACCCCGCCGCCGACCGAGCGACGCCTCAGCCGATGACGAACGGCAACCGCTCGGCCAGCGCGCCGAGTTCGGCCACCTCCGCCTCCGTCGGCGCCCGCCGCCCGGTGCCGACCAGGAGGACGTCCCGGTCGCTGAACGACGCGGGGAACGCGGTGCCCGCGATCGTCTCCAGCGTGGCCCGGCAGTGCGCGAGAGCCTCGGCGGGCGGGCCCGCGACGCCGGGGAGGTGGGCGACCAGGTCGAGGTGGTGCAGTGTCCACTCAAGGACGTACGCGGTGCGGAAGTCGGCCACCGTCAACACCATGTCCTGGGTGCTCACCAGGGCGTCGGGGTCGGCGAGCTCGGCCGCGCGCCCGGCGGCGGAGCCGACATCGTCGAGGTGGAAGGTGAGCAGGTTCGGCTGTTCGTACGCGGCGGCCAGCCGGACGATCAGCGCGTCGAGCGGGTCGTCACCGGTCGGCGGCTGGTGCGTGACGCTCCAGTACGTCACCGCGTCGGCGGTCGGCTCCGTCGTGGCGGGGGTGGCGAGGGTGATCAGGACGTCCTGCGCGTCGATGACCAGGTGGCAGACGAGGTCGCGGACGAGCCAGCCGGCGCAGCCCGACGGCTGCTCGAAGGCCGCGTCGGGGAGTTCGGCGACCGCCGCGCGCAGCGCCGCCCAGGAGTGCGAGAAGAGATCCACCCGGGCACGGTAGTGCGGCCCGTGGCGGCCGAACAAACGAATTCGACGCGGCCCACCACCCGGGGGGAAGAGTTCGCCACACACGCGCCGCGCCCCTACGCCGATCGACGTAGGGGCGCGGCAACTCACCAGTGTGGTCGCGAGGTTGGCGACCCGCGGACGCCGCTCGGGCGCCCGCGGCGTGCGCCGGGCGACGCGTGTCCGGCGCCGGGCGGGGAGCTAGGAGGCGTCCCGCACCGTCCCGGTGACCAACGGGCCCTCGTACTCCTCGCTGTCGTCGTCGTAGGTGACCAACCGGGCCTGGAGCAGCTCATCCGGCTCGGTGATCGCGTCCTTGACGGTGGGCACGGTCACCACCGCGCTCAGCTTCCCCGCCCCCACCGGGATCGGGATGACCGGGGGCTGGGACGCCTGGGAGAGCGGGCGGACCGGGGTCTGGTCCTCGTAGAAGACCTCCTCGAACCACTTCTTCTCGACATCGACGCTGGACAACTCGGCCCCGCTGGCCGGGGCCCGGAGGCGCAGCACGGACCAGATGTCGGTGTCGGCGGCCTCGGACAGCGTCACCCGCCAACTCAGCGCCTGCCCCTCGGTGACCCGGTCCCTGACCGGTGTCACCGTGACCTTGGGCATCGGGTCGTCGTCGCGTACGAAAACCCCGCCGTGGTCGGAACCGACCGCCGTGCCGCGCAGCGCGCGTACCGAGACCCAGTACCCGACATCGGCGCCGTAGCGGGTGTTGCCCCGCACCGTGAACGGGATGTCGATGGTCTGGGTGCCCGGGCGCACCGTCACCGTCCGGTACGTGAGCTTGTCCGTCGTGCGGTCGGTGGTGAACAGCCGGACCTGGCCGGTGCCGTGGCCGGCGACGCGGATGGGCACCCGGTGCGTCCGGACGCCCGCGTCACCCTCCTTGACCTCCACCCGGCCGATGTCGATGCGGGGCAGGGCGGTGGGCCGGACGGCGGGCGTGCCGGGGCTCCAGCCCCACGCGTCCACCAGCCACGCGCGACCGGGGCCGCTACGTGGCGTCAACTCCAGCGAGGTGATCCGCTTCAGGTCGAGCCTGGCCCGCGCGGCGGCCGACAGCGGCACCCGCACCTCACGCCCCCACAGGGACGCGGTCCGGTCGGTGCCCGGCAGCCCGTCCACGCGCACCCGGCCCAGCGTCGCGCGGTGGCCCGCAGCGTCGGTGAGGGTGACGTCGAGCGAGGTGCCCGAGGTGTTGGGCGGCACCATCACGCGCAGGGCCAGCTCCTTGGAGCCGGCGACCGAGACCGGGCGGGGCAGGCCGACGCGGGCCGGGGTGCCCGCCTTGGACCAGCGCAGCGCGACCGCGTGCCGCTCCGGCTCGCCGGGCGCGTACCAGAGCGAGAAGTGCGGGGACCGCTGGTTGGACTCGGGCGGCAGGCAGGGCGTGCCGGCGGTGTTCTCGTCCGAGTCCACCTGTACGCACATCCGCGCGCCGGTCACCTTCAGCGAGGTGTGCGGCACGACCAGCGGCGTGCGCCGCCCGCCGACCGCGTGGCTGAGCACCCGCGCCGGGCCCGCCGACGGCGCGCGCCGCTGGGACCCGTCGAGCAGCGGGCGCACCCGGTCGTCACCCGCGACGAACAGGCGGGCCGCGGCGGCGACGTAGGTGGCCCCGGCCCGCTGCTGGTCGGCGGCGCTCAGCCGGGTCTTGGCGCTCGGCGCGCAGACCCGGTCCGGTGCCTCGGGGTCCTCGTAGAAGTCGTCCTCGGCGGGCGCCTCGGCCTGTCCCGGCGTCCACTCCGTGTTGAAGAAGTTGTGGTTGGCGCCGACCACGTACAGCGCGCTGTGCAGGGCGGCGCCACGGCTGACGCCGCGCGTGCCGTCGGCGTACACCTGGCCCTGGAGGTCGGACACGTCCCCGTCGCAGCCCGGCAGGATGGTCGCCGACGGCACGTCGGGCACGGGGTTCTGCCCGAAGATGGTCGGCCCGATCAGGACGTTGCCACGGATGCGCCAGCGCACCGGGCCCCGGTAGCCGTCCTCGGCCGCCGGCGGGCGGCTGAGGCTGTCGAGCGCGGCGCGGTTGACGCCCTCGCCGCCCCGGGAGTGGCCCACCAGCAGCACGCGGGACAGGTCGGCCGGCGCCACCGCGCGCACCGCGCGCGGGGTTCCCTTCGGCCTGTCGGCCCATCCCGCCCAGCGGGCCAGGTGCTGGCGCACCAGCGAGGAGCGCGCCTGGGCGCCGCCGTCCTCCACGACGTCGTCCTGGCCGTTGATGCCGTTGGCCGAGATGGAGACCGTCACGTAGCCCTGCGAGGCGAGCAGCTTCTGGGCCTGGAGGTAGCCGCGGTAGCTGGGCACCGGCTTGCTGCCGGCCGCGCACGGCCAGTCGCCGGTCTGGTCGTCAGCGGACGGGCCGAAGCACGTGTAGTGGCGGCCGTGCAGGAACAGCGCCAGCGGCCGGCGGCCGGGGGCGTTCGTCGGGCCCACGACCGTGGCGCGCATCTCCACCGGCTTGGCGAAGCCGGGGAGCCGCACGGCCGGCAGGTCGTACTCGCCGCTGGTGGTGCGGTAACGGCCCGGCACGCCGGGGTCGACCGGGCCCGGGGGCAGGGCCGCCGGCGGCTCGGCGGGGGCGGTGGGCCGGGCCGTGCGCGGGGCGTTGTGCCGGGGGGCCGCGTCCAGGCGGCGACCGCCGGCCCGGACCTGTAGCTCGTCCGTGAGCTGGAGCCGGGCGTCGGCGAGCGGCAGCCGGAACGTCCTGCCGTCCTTCGCCGCCGTGGGCCGGCCGACGAGCCGGTCGCCGGCGTAGAACTCGACGCGGGCGTCGCCCATGGGCACCGGTTCGCGCGAGCGCCAGACCAGTTCCCGGTCGGCGCCCTCCCCGTCGAGCCGCCAACCCGCCGGGAGGCGCTCGGCGGTGGCGCCCGGCGGGGCGGTCGGTATGTGGGTGCCGGGTTGCTGCTGTGGCACGGGTCTGGGCGCCGCGTGCGCCAGCCCGGGCACCCCGGCCGCCAGCGCGAACACCGCGGCCGTGGCGGTGATCACGCGCGGAACACGGATCAAGGTGGACCTCCTCATGGATCGGCGCTGATCGGTGAGACCAGCCGGAGGACCCACGAGGCGGCGGGCCTCCGCTACCGCGGAGGATGCCGACCGCGATCCACGGGTTGCCCGCCGCCCGCACCACGTCCGAGACGTCACATCCGGCGGGGAAATCTGTCCGAAAGCGGGCTTGTGAGGCGGGGGCGTGGGGCTTCAACGGCGCGTACGAGCCAACAGTTTGAGCCGCGTGGGGGAGCGGGCCGCGCGGCGGGCCACCCGGGCGCGCGGGCCGGATACACATGCGAGGTCACGCACATGTTGCATAGGTAAATTGTGTCAGTTATTGCCAAGGGAGCCGACCGGAGTGCGTAACTTACGCCGCATACGGGCGACATGCGGGGCGTTGGATATGTCACAACGCCTCAACTTGGTTGTGTCGACCACCGTTGGTCGGCAAGAGTTTCGAGTCTCCTCGGGGGTGGCCCTGGCCGCGCCCCGGTGGAGCGGGAGTGTCGCGCGCTGCCGGTCGGTCGCGCGCGCCCCCAGGCGTCCGGCCGTCGCGCCCAACCCCCACGGGGCGCGACGGCCGGCCCCTTGCCCCTTGGGTCCTTTGCTCCCGGCCCTTCCGTCACGCGCGGCCGTGGTCACTGTCCGTGTGGGATGTGCCACACCCAAGGCGTCCGGGAGGGGCCGCGAGGGGAGCCGTCGCGCGCGCTGACCGGCGAGTAAACCCGTCCCGCCGCCTCGCCGCGTTAGGTCGGTCACACCCCCGCTCACCTGCGGCTATTGCGCGGAAGTACCCCTTGTTCTGTTGGCCGGCGAGTTACCTTACCGCAACGTAGCGTGCTTAAGCTTTCCTCTGATCCTGGCACCCGCCACGAGAAGCGAGGACGACTGACAGTGGGCACGTTACGACTGACCGCAGCCGATCTGCGGGGATTCTCGGCGCCGCCCAAGGTGCGCAACCTGCACAACGGCTACCGCTCGGTCAGTTGGACAGCCCCGGCCAAGCTGGCCGACGGCTGCCGCGAGCGGATCTTCGATGTGGTGGCCGACGTCGCCACCCGGACCTTCGAGACCGACCACTCCAACTACTGGAAGGCACGCAAGGAACAGAACTTCTTCGACCAGGTCTCCAACTTCACGCTCACCCTGGCGCCGGACGACGAGGTCGTCGGCTGGGCGGGCTACCAGCGCAAGCGCTTCTTCGGCAAGCGCGTGGTCTACCTGGACGCGGCGGGCCTGCTGCCCGCGCACCGGCGCTCCAAGCTGTCGGCCCGGGTGCAGGCGCGGTTCCTGATCACCGAGGTCCTGTTGCGGAACCCGTTCGGACACACCTACGTGGTCCTGCGGACCCAGAACCCGGGCATACACGCCGGGTTCACCAAGACCTTCGGACCCGACCGCGTCTTCCCGCAGCCCGACCGCCCGGTGCCGGAGCAGGTGCAGCGCCTCGGCGTCGCCGCAATGCGGTGGCTCGGCCACCGGCCCGAGCAGATCGACGCCGAGAAGCTCGTGGTCAGGGAGGCCCTGGGCGGCCTGCTGTCCCAGCTCTACGGGCAGGCGCCGCGCAGTGGCGATGCCGAACTCGACGGGTTCTTCGCCGAGCACATCGGCACCACGGACTGCTTCGCCCTGATCACCAAGGCCAGCGCGGGCCCGCTGCTGGCGTTCATGGCCCGCGAGGCCAGCCGCCAGGCGGCCACCCGGCTGGGGAGCCATCTCGGCGTCGCGCTGGGCGGCGTACGACACGCCATGCGCCGCGTCTCCCGCTGACGGCTGACGGCTGACGGCGCGCCCGGGCCCGATCGCGGGCCGGGCCCCCTGATCGCACGCTGGGCGACGCGGCCGTGGAGCAGAGCATGGCAACGTTGCCCATCACCCTCCCGACCGGCCCCTCGGCCGGCCACCGGCGTCGGCCGGACCCCGGCCGACGCCGGTGGGGCCGTACGGTCAGGCGCTGAGCGGTACGCCCAACGGCGTGCGCACCGCTCGCGCCTGACGCGCCTGTTCATAGCGGCGCAGCAACAGCGCGGCCACCTCCGGCGCCGGCCCGAGCACGTCGGCCAACACGTCGGCGCCCGCCCGGGCGGCCCCGTCCGCGATGCGGTCGGGCAGCCGCCCGGGCGCGATCACGTACGGAGCGACGGCCACCCGCCGGGCGCCGTCGGCGCGCAGCGCGCGTACCGCGTCCTCGGTCCCGGGGATCGAGGTGAGCGGGGCCGCCGCGGAGGCGAACGCAGGCCGCACGGCGCACCAACCGGTGTGCCGCCACTCCCGCGCGATTTCTGCGATCACTGCGATCGCCTCCGGGTCTGAGGAGCCCGCCGAGGCCAACGCGACCCCGGTGGTACCGCGGTCGCCGGGGCGTACCCCGGCTTCCGCGAGGCGCCGCTCGAGGGCGGCGCCGAGCAGCGCGGACGGGCCGAGCACCGCCGCCTGCCGCACGCTCAGGTGCGGCAGCGCGGTGCGGGCGGCGCCGAGCACCGCGGGAATGTCGACCTTGGCGTGGAAGGCGTGGGTCAGCAGCAGCGGCACCGCCACCACCTCCCGTACGCCGTCGGCCGCCAGCCGCGACAGCACCTGTGACACGCTCGGCGCGCAGAAGTCCAGGTAGCCGACCTCCACCCGCAGCCCCGGCCGCAGCGCCCGTACCCGAGCGGTCAGCTCGGTGACGGTCGCCGCGTGCCGCGGGTCGCGGCTGCCGTGCGCGATGATCACCAGTGCGTTCGCGTGCATCGACGTACCCCTAGCGGTTGCTGGCCAGCAGGCCGCGGCTGCGCAGCACCCGCCGCTCGATCGGCGCGAAGATCAGCAACTCGATGCCGATGCCCACGATGAGGATGAGCAGGATCGCCGCCAGCACCAGCGACATGTCCGAGTCCACCCGCGCCTGGTCCAGCAACTGGCCGAGCCCGGTGCCCAGCTCGGGCGAGGTCGCGATCAGCTCGGCCGCCATCAGCGAGCGCCAGGAGAACGCCCACCCCTGCTTGAGCCCGGCGATGTAGCCGGGCAGCGCGGCCGGCAGCAGCACGTGGCGGATGCCGGCGAACCCGGTGGCCCCGATGGTGCGGCCCGCGCGCAGGTACAGCGGCGGGATCTGGTCGACCCCGGCGACCAGACCGTTGGCGATCGAGGGCACCGCGCCGAGCAACACCACCGCGTAGATGGTGGAGTTGGTCAGCCCGAACCAGATGATCGCCGCCGGCACCCAGGCCACCGACGGCAGCGACTGGAGGCCGGAGAGGATCGGGCCGATGGCAGCGCGCACGAACCACACCCGTGCCACCAGGAGCCCCAGGGGCGTGCCGATGATCAGCGAGGCCGCGAAGCCGAGCGCGCCGCGCGAGACGCTCTCCCACACGTAGCCCAGCAGCGTGCCGTCCAGCCACTTGTCCTGCAGCGCCCGCGCCACGTCGGCGGGGCTGGGGAGCTGGTAGTGCGGCTTGACCTCGAAGTGGTAGGCGAGCTGCCAGGCCGTCAGGACCAGGGCGATCGCCACGATCGGCGGTACGACCTTGTCGAGCAGGACCCGGGCCAGCGGCACCCGGGTCCTGGTCTGGGTGTCCAGCGCGTCCAGGCCCGCCTCCAGGCCGGCGAGCTGGTCCGGCCCACCCTCGGGCGCGCCGGTCGCGGCCGGCTCCTTGGTGACGGTGGTGCCGGCGGCCGGACCCGCCGCCTGGGGCTCTGGGCCCGCGGGGCCCGTGGAGGACGAGTTGTCAGTGCTGGCCATGGCGCCGGATCTCCCCACGGAGCTGCTCGGTGATCTCTACGGACAGGTCGGCGACCGCGGCGTCCTCGATGCGCCGCGGCTGGGGTATGTCCACGGTCCACTCGCGGGCGATCCGGCCGGGCCGCGAGGAGAGCAGCACCACGCGCTGGGCGAGCCGCACCGCCTCGCTCACGTTGTGCGTGACGAACAGCACCGAGACGTGCGTCTCGGCCCAGATACGGGTCAGCTCCTCGTGCAGCACGTCCCGGGTGATGGCGTCGAGGGCCGCGAACGGCTCGTCCATCAGCAGCAGCTTGCTGTCCTGGGCCAACGCCCTGGACAGCGCCACCCGCTGCCGCATGCCGCCGGACAACTCGTGCACCCGCTTGCCGTACGCGCCCTTGAGGCGCACCAGGTTCAGCAGCCGCTCGGCCTCCGGGCGCCGCTCCGCGCGCGGCACCCCCCGCATCCGCAGCGCCAGCTCGATGTTCTTGCCCGCCGTCAGCCACGGGAACAGCGCGTGTTCCTGGAACATCAGGGCCGGCCGTCCGCCCGGCACGTCGATGTTGCCGGCGGTCGGCTTGTCGAGCCCGGCGACCAGGTTGAGCAGCGTGGACTTGCCGCACCCGGAGGCGCCGAGCAGGCAGACGAACTCGCCGGGCGCGACGTCCAGCGTGATGTCGTCGAGCACCTGCTGCCGGGCGCCGGGGCGGCCGAACGACTTGGAGACGTGGTCGATGCGCGCGGCGTGGCCGCTGGACCGTTCCGTCGTGACGGGCTGTTGGGTGAGCGTGGCGGTCATGGCGTCACCTCCTGGGAAGGGGGCCGGTGGGCGATAGGACGTGGGGGGCGGCGCGTGGGGGGTGGCGAGTAGCGCGTGCTAGCTGGCGCCGAGCCCGGCGTCCTCGACCTCGGGCTTCCCCGCGGCCTTGAGCACCTTGTTCAGCAGTGTGAGGTCGTAGATGCCGTCGAGCTTGGGCTTCTCCAACAGGCCCGCTTCGACGGCGTGCTCCGCCTCGTCCCGCAGCGTCTTGGCGAGCGGGTCGTTGGTGACGTCCACGTTCTTGAACGCCGGGTCGAGGACCTTGGCGTCCAACTGGCTCCCGGTCAGGTTCTTCAGGGCCGCGTTGACCTGCTTCTTGGCCGCGTCCGGGTTGGCCTTGATCCAGTCGTTGGTGCGCACCGAGCCGCGCAGCACCGCCTCGACGACCTTCGGGTGCTCCTTGAGGAACTTCTGCGAGACGATCACGTTCGTGATGACGAACTTGCCGCCCTCCCACAGGTCGCGCTCGTCGAGGATGACCTTGCCGCCCTCGGCCACCAGCTTGGAGGCGGTCGGCTCGGGTACCCACGCCCCGTCGATCCCACCCTGCTTGAAGCTGGTGGGGATCTCCTTGTTGTCCTGCCGGATCACCGACACGTCGCCCTTGCCGGTCTGGGCGTCGACGTCGTAACCCTTCTCGGACAGGTAGTTCAGCAGCGCGACGTCCTGCGTGTTGCCCTTCTGCGGGGTCGCGATCCGCTTGCCCTTGAGGTCGTCGGGCGTCTTGATCTTGTCCGGGTTGGCCACCAGCGAGACGCCGCCGGAGGCGGAGCCGCCGATGATGCGCAGGTTCTGGCCGCCGGACTTGGTGTAGCCGTTGATGGCGGGCGACGGGCCGATCCAACCGATGTCGATGGAGCCGGCGTTGAGCGCCTCGATCTCCGATGGCCCGGCGTTGAAGGTGAACGGCTTGATCTGGGTGCCGCCCAACTCCTTCTGGATCAACCCCTCCTGGATGCCCACCAGCGGGGTGGCGTGCGTGACGTTGGCGAAGTAGCCGATCCGCACCGAGTCCAGGCCGTCGATCTTGGCCCCCTTGGCCTTCGCCGCGGGCTTCTTCCCGTCGTCCTCCTTCTCCGACCCGTAGCCGCAGGCGCCGAGCGCGCCGATCAGCAGCGGGGCCAGGGCGGTGGCGGCCAGGAGGCGGCGGCGGGCTCTGCGGGCGCGGGGCGCGGGAAGGGCAGACATGGCAGGTGGTTCCTCTCAGCGAGCCGGGGCACGCCTCAGGGCGGCACCGGCGGTGGTTCCGGGGTACGGAAGAGCACGAGCGATCCGGCCGGGCGGCCGGGGGTGCGGGGGGTGGGGGCACGGCGGGCGGTTAGCACGCACATCGCCCGACCCCGCCCTGACCGGAGCCGAGCGCGCCGCTGCCCACGCGACCGCCCTCCTTCGCGAACGTCGAGAACGCCTCACCCGCCATGTCAGACACCCCGTTCCGGGTCGCCGCCGGGCCGCGCGCCCGACTCCGCCGGACCGGCGGCGAACGCCTCGCCGGCCATGCCCGCGGTCAGCGTCGTACCGTCCGCCGGGTCGATCAGGAGGAAGGAACCGGTGCGCCGGGAGGCCGCGTACGTGTCAAGGGCCAGCGGCTGCGCGGTCCGCAGCACCACCTGGCCGATGTCGTTGGCGGCCAGCTCGCCCGGCGCCGGGTGCTGGGACAGGTCGTCGAGGGTCAGCCGCGAGGGGATGTCCTTGACGATGGCCTTGACCGTGCGGGTGGTGTGCTTGAGCAGTACGCGGTCGCCGACGCGCAGCGGCCGGTCCGCCACGTGGCACACCGTCGCCGCCACGTCCTGGGTGCTGGCGGGGGCCGCGTCGGCCGGGGCGATGAGGTCGCCGCGCGAGACGTCGAGGTCGTCGGCGAGCCGCAGCGTCACCGACTGCGGCGCCCAGGCCGCGTCCACCGGGTCGCCCAGCGCGTCGATGCCCTCGATCACGCTCTCGCGCCCGGACGGCAGCACCACCACCGGCTGCCCCACCCGCAGCACGCCGGAGGCCACCTGTCCCGCGTAGCCGCGGTAGTCGGGGTGCTCGGCGGACTGCGGGCGGATGACGTACTGCACCGGGAAGCGGGCCACGTCGCGCGCCGGGTCGGCCACCACCGGCACCGTCTCCAGGTGTTCGAGCACCGTGGGGCCGCCGTACCAGTCCATGTTCGCCGACGGCGCGACCACGTTGTCGCCGGCCAGCGCCGAGATCGGGATGGCCGTGCACCAGGCGTCAGCCGAGCCCGCGGCGCCCGCCGCGCCGGACGTGCTGACGGTGCTCCAGCCGGGGATGCCGAGCGAGGCCACGTACGCGCTGAACTCCTCGGCGATCGCGGCGAACACCGGCTCCGCGTAGTCCACCAGGTCCATCTTGTTGACGGCGAGCACGATGTGCGGCACGCGCAGCAGCGCGGCGACCGCGGCGTGCCGGCGGGTCTGCTCGACCACGCCGTTACGGGCGTCCACCAGCACCACGGCCAACTCGGCCGTGGAGGCGCCGGTGACCATGTTGCGGGTGTACTGCACGTGGCCCGGGGTGTCGGCGAGGATGAACCGGCGCCGGGGTGTGGCGAAGTAGCGGTAGGCGACGTCGATGGTGATGCCCTGTTCGCGCTCGGCGCGCAGCCCGTCGGTCAGCAGCGCCAGGTCGGGGCCCTCCGTGCCACGGTGCCGCGAGGCGTGCTCGACCGCCTCCAACTGGTCGGCCAGTACCGACTTGGAGTCGTGCAGCAGCCGCCCCACCAGCGTGGACTTCCCGTCGTCCACGCTGCCGGCGGTCGCGAAGCGCAGCAGCGAGGCGGCCGGCGCCCGCTCGGTCGGCCCGGGCTGGCCGGTGATGATGCTCGTCATGGTTAGAAGTACCCCTCGCGCTTGCGGTCTTCCATCGCGGCCTCGGACAGCTTGTCGTCCGCCCGCGTGGCGCCCCGCTCGGTGAGTCTGGACGCCGCTATCTCCTCGATGACCTGGGAGATGGTGGCCGCCTGGGAGTCGACGGCGCCGGTGCAGGACATGTCGCCGACCGTGCGGTAGCGCACCAGGCGGCGTTCGACCCGCTCGCCCTCGCGCGGGCCGCCCCACTCGCCGGGCGCCAGCCACATGCCCGAGCGGGAGAAGACCTCGCGCTCGTGCGCGTAGTAGATCGCCGGGAGGTCGATCTTCTCCCGCTCGATGTACTGCCACACGTCCAGCTCGGTCCAGTTCGACAGCGGGAAGACACGCACGTGTTCGCCGGGGGAGTGGCGCCCGTTGTAGAGCTGCCACAGCTCGGGACGCTGGCGGCGCGGGTCCCAGCCGCCGAACTCGTCCCGCAGCGAGAACACCCGCTCCTTGGCCCGTGCCTTCTCCTCGTCCCGCCGGCCGCCGCCGAAGACCGCGTCGAAGCGGTTCTTCTCGATGGCGTCCAGCAGCGGCACCGTCTGGAGCGGGTTGCGGGTGCCGTCGGGCCGCTCGCGCAGCTCGCCGCGGTCGATGAACTCCTGCACCGAGGCCACGTGCAGCCGCAGCCCGTGCCGCTCCGCGACCCGGTCGCGGTAGTCGATGACCTCGGGGAAGTTGTGCCCGGTGTCCACGTGCAGCAGCGCGAAGGGCACCGGCGCCGGCGTGAACGCCTTCAGTGCCAGGTGCAGCATCACGATCGAGTCCTTGCCGCCGGAGAACAGGATCACCGGCCGCTCGAACTCGCCCGCCACCTCGCGGAAGATGTGCACCGCCTCGGACTCCAGGGCGTCCAGGTGGGCGAGCGCGTACGGGTTGTCGGTGTCCGCACCGACGGACGCGGGGGGTGTCATGGGGGGCTCCTCTAGGTCGCAGTGTGCGTCGTTCGCCGTGCGTGCGCCGCTCACACCATCCCCCGCGTGGCCAGCAGCGCGTGCAGCGCCGCCGCGGACTCGTGCACACCCTGCCGGTGCGTCTCGATCCGCAGGTCCGGGTCCGTCGGCGCCTCGTACGGGTCGTCCACGCCGGTCAGCCCGGAGATCTCGCCCGCCGCCTGCTTGGCGTACAGGCCCTTCACATCACGCTCGGAGCACACCTCGACCGGGGTCGCCACGTGGACCTCCAGGTACGGCGTGCCCGCGCTCTGGTGCCGCTTGCGCACCGCCTCCCGGCTGTCGGCGTACGGGGCGATGACCGGTACCAGCGTGATGACGCCGTGCGAGGCCAGCAGTTCGGCCACGAAGCCGATCCGCTGCACGTTGGTGTGCCGGTCCGCGCGCGAGAAGCCGAGCCCGGCCGAGAGGAACTCGCGGATCTCGTCGCCGTCGAGCACCTCGACCCGGTGTCCCTCGCCGGTCAGCCGCTCGGCCAGCGCGTAGGCGATCGTCGTCTTGCCCGCGCTGGGCAAGCCGGTCAGCCACACCGTCCCGCCGACTGACCGGGTGGCCCGCACGGCGTTCGCGTCGTGCGGGGTGCCCGCGGTGGGCCCGTCTGCCGGGGCCGTGCTCATCGATGGCTCCTGGGGTATGTGTGTGTCCGTCATCAGCCGTGCAGCCCGCATTCCGTCTTGCCGCGCCCCGCCCAGCGCCCGGCCCGCGCGTCCTCGCCCGCGAGCACCCGCCGGGTGCAGGGGGCGCAGCCGACGGACGCGTAACCGTCCATCAGCAGCGGGTTGGTGAGGACGCCGTGCTCGGTGACGTAGGCGTCCACGTCCTCCTGCGTCCAGCGGGCTATCGGCGACAGCTTCACCTTGCCGCGCCGCGCGTCCCAGCCCACCACCGGCGTGCCGGCGCGGGTCGGGGACTCGTCGCGGCGCAGGCCCGTCGCCCACGCGTCGTAGCCGGCGAGCCCCTCCTCAAGGGGGGCCACCTTGCGCAGCGCGCAGCACAGGTCCGGGTCGCGGTCGTGCAGACGCGGGCCGTACTCGGCGTCCTGCTCGGCCACCGACTGACGGGGCGTCAGCGTGATCAGGTTGACGTCCATCACCGCCCCCACCGCGTCCCGGGTGCCGATGGTCTCGGGGAAGTGGTAGCCGGTGTCGAGGAAGACCACGTCCACGCCGGGCCGTACGCGCGCCGCCAGGTGTGCCACCACGGCGTCCTCCATCGAGGAGGTCACGCAGAAGCGCGCACCGAACGTCTCGACGCCCCAGCGCAGGATCTCCAGCGCCGACGCGTCCTCCAGTTCGCGGCCCGCCCGCTCGGCCAACTCCTGTAGCGCGCCCGCCGTGCGGTGCTCAGTCGTCGTCATGACGACCACCCCTCTCGCCGGTCCCGGCGTCATCGCGCCGCAGACCGGCAGCTAGCAGTCCTAGGAACGACAGTCGGAACGCACGGTTGCAGGAGGCACATTCCCAGGCGCCGTGGCCCTCCTCGGACGGACGGAGGTCCTCCTCGCCGCAGTACGGACAGTAGAATGGCGCGGTCCGCTCGCTCACGACAGGTCTCCTTCGGCCGCGCGGCCGACCCACTGGGCGAACCGCTCCCCCTCGGTCCGCTGGTCCTGGAACCGGGTCAGCAACCGCTCGACGTAGTCCGGGAGTTCGGCCGAGGTGACCTTGAGGCCGCGGACCTTGCGACCGAACCCGGCCTCGAGCCCGAGCGCGCCGCCGAGGTGCACCTGATAGCCCTCGACCTGGTTGCCGTCGCCGTCCGTGACCAACTGGCCCTTGAGCCCGATGTCGGCGACCTGGATGCGGGCGCAGGCGTTGGGGCAGCCGTTGATGTTGATGGTGAGCGGCTCGTCGAAGTCGGGCAGGCGCCGCTCCAACTCGTCGATCAGGGCCGCGCCGCGCGCCTTGGTCTCGACGATGGCCAGCTTGCAGAACTCGATGCCGGTGCACGCCATGGTGCCGCGCCGGAACGTCGACGGGTTCACCTGGAGCTCCAGCGCCTCCAGGCCCGCGACCAGCGAGTCCACCCGGTCCGACGCCACGTCGAGGATGATCATTTTCTGCTCGGCGGTGGTCCGCAGGCGCCCCGAGCCGTGCTCCTGCGCCAGCTCGGAGATCTTCGTGAGCGTCGCACCGTCCACGCGGCCCACCCGCGGCGCGAAACCGACGTAGTACCGGCCGTCCCGCTGCCGGTGCACGCCCACGTGGTCGCGCCAGCGCTCGACGGGCTGCTCGGGCCCGGGCCCGTCGGTGAGCTTGCGCTTGAGGTACTCGTCCTCAAGCACCTGCCGGAACTTCTCCGCGCCCCAGTCGGCCAACAGGTACTTCAGCCGGGCGCGGTTGCGCAGCCGGCGGTAGCCGTAGTCGCGGAAGATGGAGATGACGCCGCCGAAGACGTCCGGCACCTCCTCCAGCGGGACCCAGGCGCCCAGCCGCACGCCGAGCTTGGGGTTGGTGGACAGCCCGCCGCCCACCCACACGTCGAAGCCGGGCCCGTGCTCGGGGTGGCGGACGCCGACGAACGCGACGTCGTTGATCTCGTGCACCACGTCGAGCAGCGGCGAGCCGGAGACCGCGGTCTTGAACTTGCGCGGCAGGTTCGAGTACGCCGGGTCGCCGATGTACCGGCGGTGGATCTCGTCGATGGCCCAACTGCCGTCGATGATCTCGTCCTCGGCGATGCCGGCGACCGGGGAGCCGAGGATGGTACGCGGGGTGTCGCCGCACGCCTCGGTGGACGACAGTCCGACGGCCTCAAGGCGGCGCCAGATCTCGGGCACGTCCTCGATCCTGATCCAGTGGAACTGGATGTTCTGCCGGTCGGTGATGTCCGCGGTGCCACGCGCGAACTCCTGCGATATCTCGCCGATCACCCGCAGTTGCTCGGTCGTCAGCCGCCCGCCGTCGATGCGCACCCGCATCATGAAGTAGCTGTCGTCCAGCTCCTCCGGCTCCAGGACGGCGGTCTTGCCGCCGTCGATGCCAGGCTTGCGCTGGGTGTACAGGCCCCACCAGCGCATCCGGCCGCGCAGATCGGCCGGGTCGATGGTGTCGAAACCGGTCTTGGAGTAAATCGTCTCAATGCGTGTCCGCACATTGAGACCGTTGTCGTCCTTCTTGACCTGCTCGTTGCCGTTGAGCGGAGTGAAGTGCCCCATGGCCCACTGGCCCTCGCCACGGTGGCGACCTGCCTTGCGGCGGGGCGCGGCGGCGGGGGCGCCCGGGGCCGGAGACTGCGGGCGTTCCGAATTGGCGGCCATGGCGATATGTCCTTCGGGGCGGCTTGAGGCCGTGCGGGACGGCGTGCGGCGAGCGTGGCGGATGGCGACGTGACTGAGCGCGGGCATGGGCTCAGCCAGGGGGAAAGCGGGGCTGCGCTGAAACTCTCGGCTGCGCGGTAGGGCGCCGCAACCTAGCGGGCTGGGCCGGCGGTACCTCGCCGATCCGCGCGCGAGCGGGCGCGTGGCGGCCCGTGACGGGCCGGGGCGGGGTGTCGTGAGATCAACGGAAGACGCACGTCCGCGGCGGCGAGGACGGCGAAAACGCGGTGGTGCTGTGCTGTCAGCCCGCCGAACAGATGGCGCTGGACATGCGTCCGAGGTCGACGTGTCGTCGACTCACCAAGGCGATTCCAGCTCTAGACATGACGGAAGCCTGGCACGGGCCTTTGTTGACCGTCCAGCATTGTCCATTATGTGGGCGATGGAGTCTCGCCAAGTGGGATACTGTGGGGTCGCTCACACGAGTGAACGGGGTTCGCTTCGCGCCCCCACGGACTCGCCTTAGGCGCTGGTGGGAGCCGTGTACGCGCCGGGCCACGGCCCCGGATTGACCGGCTCCGGCTCCTCGTCGGTCGTCGTCCGGTAGACGCTGAAGCCGCGCTTTTGGTAGTTGCCGAGCGCGTGCTCCCCGTCCTTGGAGCAGGTGTGCAACCACACCCGTCGGGTGGCGGGCAGATCCGGCCACCGCTCGCCGAGGTCCCACGCCCGCTGAACCCCGACCGACAGCAGGTGCCCGCCGATGCGCCGCCCCCGAAAGGCCGGCAGCAGCCCGAAGTAGGCGATCTCCACGGAGCCCGGGGAGGCGGAAGAACCGGAAGAGTCGGAGGAGCCGGCGGAGCCGGAAGAGCCGGCGGAACCTTCCGCGTTCGCCGCCAACTCGACGTACCCGGCCGGCGTGCCGTGCTCGTACGCCACCCAGGTCTCCACGCCGGGGCGGGCCAGCGCCCGCCGCCACTGTTCGTACGTCCACGCCAGCCGGTCGATCCAGGCGATGTCCCCGCCGACGGAGGCGTACAGGAAGCGGCTGAACTCGGGGCTCGGCACCTCGGCGCGCGTGATCCGCACCCCGGCGTCGGGGGGCGGCGGGGACGCGGGGGAGAGGTCGGTGGGAGCGGTCTGTTCCAGATACCAGGTGGTCACGGTGGTGGTCATGCCGGCAGCCAACCACGCGGCCCCGCCCCGCCGGCGATCGGCCCAGGTCATCCGGCAGGCCAGGGTCGAAAGGACAGATACGGTGAGAAGGTGCAGCCAGCGAACGAAACCCCCAGTCGACCGACCGGTCGACTGCACAGGGCACGCGCCCTGTCGCAGCATGTGTCCAAGCGCAAGATGGCGTGGCTGCTCCTGAAGGACACCGTCAACTCCTGCATGGAATACCGGGTCACCGGCCTCGCGGCCGAGGCGGCGTTCTTCACGCTGCTCTCGCTGCCGCCGCTGCTGCTCGGCCTCATCGGGCTGCTCGGTTACCTCGACGCCTGGACCAACACCGAAACCGTCGCGACCATACGGGACAACATCCTCGACGCCTCGGGCACCGTCCTCTCCGACAAGGGCGTGAGCGACATCGCCCGGCCCCTGCTCGACGACGTCATCGAGGGCGGCAGACCCGACGTGATCTCGCTCGGCTTCGCCATCGCCCTGTGGTCCGGCTCGCGCGCGGTGAACGTCTTCGTCGACACCATCACGATCATGTACGGGCTCGAAGGCCACCGCGGCATCGTCAAGACGCGACTGCTGGCCTTCCTGCTCTACCTGGTCGCCCTGCTCGTGGGGGCGGTGGCGCTGCCGCTGATGGTGGTCGGGCCCGACGCGGTGGTGCAGATCTTCCCGCGCAGCGCGGACACCGTACGCGTCCTGTACTGGCCCGTGGTCATCCTGCTCTCCGTCGCCTTCCTCACCACGCTCTACCACGTCTCGGTGCCCGTGCGCTCGCCCTGGCGGGAGGACATCCCGGGCGCGCTGATCGCCCTGACCATGTGGGTACTCGGCAGCTTCCTGCTCCGCATCTACCTGACCCAGACGGTCGAGGGCCCCACCATCTACGGCTCCCTCGCGGCGCCGGTGGCGGTGCTGCTGTGGATCGGAGTGTCCGCGTTCGCGGTCCTGGTCGGCGCCGCGGTCAACGCCTCCCTCGACCGGGTCTGGCCCTCGGTCGCCACGGCGGCGGCCCGCGAGGAGCGCGAGCGCGAGCGGCGCCGGGCGGCGGCCCGCGCCTACGCCGAGGCGGCGGCCATGGCGGGCGACGGCGACGGGGACGGGGCGGACGCCGAGCCGCCGTCGGAGTTCCCCGAGCGCTGGGCCCAGTTCCTGCCCCCCGAGGACGTCAGGTCGCGACTGCACGCCTGGCGCGAGCGCACCCAGGAGGGCGACACCGCGCGCCAGCGGCCCACCGCACGCCCGGACGAGGCCGCGCGCGAGGCGGCGAGGCCGCCTCGGGACCCCGAGCACGCACCGGCCCCGGCGCCCGACCCGCACTACCCGCCCCGCCCCAGCTACCCGCCGGGCCCCTTCCCCCCGAGCGCGTACGGCTCGGGCGAGGGCCCCCGGCCCGCGGACGCCGAGTCGCGGGGCCCCGCCCCGGAGCGAGGCCGCCCGACGGGTTCGGTGCGCGGCCGACACCGCGCCGGGCCGTAGAGCGGTTGCTCAGGGAGGCGGCTCGGCTTGGCCCGTCGCGGCCTGGAGGTCGGCGAGCAGTTCGGCCTGGTTGGCGAGGACGCCGGTGAGGATGGTGCGGGCCGTCGCCAGCAGTTCGGCGACGCGGGGGCTGGTCAGCGCGTAGTAGACGGTCGAGCCCTCCCTGCGGGGCGCGACCAGGTTCGCCCGCCGCAACACGGCGAGCTGCTGCGACAGGTGCGCGGGCCCGACCCCCACCTCGGGCAGCAGCTCGGCGACCGCGTGCTCACGCTGGCTCAGCAGCTCCAGCACGCGGATGCGGACCGGGTGCCCGAGCGTCTTGAAGAACTCGGCCTTGAGTTGGTACAGCGGCGTGCTCATCGAACCGGCCTCCCATTCCGCCCGCGCTCGCCCGCCCACCGATGCCGGGGCCGCACGAGCCCCACGCGACGCATCCGCCCAACATTCCTCAGCATGCGGCCATCCTCACCCGCGCGGGCCCGGGAGATCGACCCGGGCCCGGCCCCACCGGCCACGGGTCACAGGGGCAGGGTGACCCAGATGCTCTTGCCGCCGCCGTCGGCGTCCTGCCGTACGCCCGCCGTGCCGGCCAGTTCGAGCGTGAGCTGCACGACGGTGGCGAGCCCACTGCCGCCGCCGGTCATCGCGCCGTACAGCGGCGGCTGGTACGGGTGGCGGTCGTGCACCCCGAAGGCGAAGGTGTCCCGGCTCGCCCCGTACATGATGGTGATCTGGGCGGAGAGCGCGGAGGCGTGCCGGACGCTGTTGGTCACCAGCTCGCTCAGGATCAGCAGGGCCGGGTCGGTGACCGGGTGTCGCACGGCGGCGCTGATGCCCCATTCGGCCAGCGCCAGCTCGGCCGTCTCGCGGGCCACCCGCACGGCGGACGGCATCGTGGGCAGGGTCAACAGGTGCTGGTAGGGCAGGGCGGCGAGTTCGGTCAGCCCGGCGAGTCCGATCACGGCCACTCCGCGCGCCGTGAGCCGGCCACCGACAGCGGGGACCGGGGCACCTCCGTCGCGGTCCGCGACTCCCGCACGGGCAGCGGCCCCGCCCGCAACAGCTCCGGTACGCGTGTCCGCGCGGGGCGGCCCAGCACGCGGAAGGACTCGGCCTTCGCCTGGTACAGCGGAACCGACACGACCCCTCGACCTCGACTTCCCCGCACTCCGGCCGGGCCGGGTGCGCCCGGCCACGGGCCGGACGACGGCCGGCGCGGCGACAGGCTGCTGAGCGCGGGCGCCCCTGCGCGCCGCCCGCACACCATCCAACGAATTGCGAAGTTTCGCAATTCACCGAATCGGTCAATCCGCTTTCGCGACCGACGCTCGCGACCGACACCCGCGACCACCGGCGACCACCCGCCAAACGGCCCACGAAAGGTCCCACGTGACGGCCCGTGAAAAAGCGGTGGCCGGGCCGCGCGGTCCGGGGCTAGAGTGCTCGCTGTTCCCCTTCGGCGGCAGCAAGCCGCCGAAGTCAGACCGTGTGTGACAAGGAGGTGTCGACCGATGGCTGTCGTTGCGCTGGGCGCTGCCCGCTTCCGCGAGTTCATCAAGTCCACCTCCGTGGTCCCCGGCTGATCCTCTCTTCACCGCGCGTCGTCGCGCCCGGCCGGGGACCCTCCCGAAGGGTCACCCAGTGTCATCCTCTTCCTCTCGCTCCTCCCTTTCTTCTTCTCTTCTCTCCACCGGTTCCGCTGATTCCGCTGGTTCATCCGGTTCCTCCGCCGCGCACCCGCTCGCCCCGTACGGCTGGGACGCGGACTGGGAGGCCGAGTTCGCCCCGTACGCCGCGCAGGGGCTGGTGCCCGGGCGCCTGGTGCGGGTCGACCGTGGTCAGTGCGACAGCGTCACCCCGTACGGCGTGGTCCGCGCGGACACCGAGTACGTCACGCCGCACGACCCGCTGCGGGTGGTGTGCACGGGCGACTGGGTCGCGCTCGACCCCGAGGGCCGCGACCCGCGGTACGTGCGGACGCTGCTGCCGCGCCGTACCGCCTTCGTGCGCTCCACCTCGTCACAGCGGTCCGAGGGCCAGATCCTGGCCGCCAACGTCGACCACGCCCTGATCGCCGTCTCGCTCGCGGTCGAACTCGACCTCGGGCGGGTGGAACGGTTCCTGGCCCTGGCCTGGGAGAGCGGGGCGACGCCGCTGGTCGTGCTGACCAAGGCGGACCTGGTGGACGACGCGGCCACGCTCGGCCACCTGGTCGCCGACTGTGAGAACACCGCGCCCGGCGTGCAGGTCATCGCGGTCAGCGCGACCACCGGCGACGGCTTGGACATCCTCGCCGCCTCGCTCGCCGGTGGCACGGCCGTCCTGCTCGGCCAGTCCGGCGCCGGCAAGTCCACGCTGGCCAACGCGCTCGTCGGCGACGAGGCCCAGGAGGTCCAGGCCACCCGGGACATGGACGGCAAGGGCCGGCACACCACCACCACCCGCAACCTGCTCGCACTGCCCTGGGGCGGGGTGCTCATCGACACCCCCGGGCTGCGCGGCGTCGGGCTGTGGGACGCGGAGGACGGCGTGGCCCGCGTGTTCTCCGAGATCGAGGCGCTGGCCGGGGAGTGCAGGTTCCACGACTGCGCCCACCAGGCGGAGCCGCACTGCGCGGTCCTCGCCGCCGTCGAGGACGGCTCGCTCCAGCAGCGCCGGCTGGACAGCTACCGCAAGCTGCTGCGTGAGAACGAGCGCATCGCCGCCCGCACCGACGCCCGGATGCGGGCCGAGATGCGGCGCGAATGGAAGCAACGGCAGGCGCTCGGCCGGCACATGATCGAACGCAAGCGGGGCGTGCAGCGCAAGCCGTAACCCGCCGGGCGTCCGGCGCCACGGGGTCGGGCCCGCCCGGGCCCGGCCCCCGCGCGCCACGCCCCGGGGCCCGCCCGACCGGGTCGCCCCGGCCCGGCGTACGCCCGGCCGGGCGCCCGACACCGCGACCCGTTGCCCGTTCCGCTCCGCCGGGTGGCTCGCCCCGGGCGCCGGGGTAAGGATGGAGCCTTGCGGAGGGCGCGACCCGGGCCAGCCGACAGCGGATCGACCAGCTCGCACCGAGCCGCGCCGAACCCGCGCCGGACCGGGCCGCGTCGCCGATGGCGTGACCGTGGCCGAGGCCCCGGTCGACGCCGTAGCCGAGCCGTTGCCGAGGACCGTGGGGTCCCCGTCGCCACAGAGAGAGCGGGTTGTGATGGACGCCGCCATGGATACGTACGACGTCATCGTCCTGGGCGCCGGCCCGGTCGGCGAGAACCTGGCCGACCGGGCGCACGCGCAGGGTCTGTCCGCCGTCGTCGTGGAGAGCGAACTGATCGGTGGCGAGTGCTCGTACTGGGCCTGCATGCCCAGCAAGGCACTGCTGCGCCCGGTGCTCGCGCGGGCCGACGCCCGGCGCACGCCGGGCCTGCGGCAGGCCGTGACCGGGCCGCTGGACGCGCCGGCCGTGCTGGCCCACCGCGACGCGTTCGCCTCGCACTGGAAGGACGACGGCCAGGCCCAGTGGCTGGACTCGGCGGGCATCGACCTGGTGCGCGGCCACGGGCGCCTCAACGGACCCCGGCGGGTCACGGTGACCGAGCCGGACGGCCGACAGCGCACGCTCACCGCGCGCCACGCCGTCGCGGTCTGCACCGGCAGCCGCGCCGCCCTGCCCGACCTGCCGGGTCTCGCCGACGCGCGGCCGTGGACGAGCCGCGAGGCCACCAGCGCCGCCAGCGTCCCGGGGCGGCTCGCCGTGGTGGGCGGCGGCGTCGTGGCCGTCGAGATGGCCACCGCCTGGCGGGCGCTCGGCGCCGAGGTGACCCTGCTGGTCCGTGGCCAGGGCCTGCTGCCCCGGATGGAGCCGTTCGCCGGCGAACTGGTCGCCGCAGCGCTCACCGAGGCCGGCGTGGACCTCCGCACCGGCACGTCGGTGACGGAGGTACGGCGCCCCGACCCGACCGGACCCGTCACGCTCACCCTCTCCGGCGACGGGGCGAACGCGGGCGGCACCCTCGAAGCGGACGAGGTCCTCTTCGCCACCGGCCGGGCACCGCGCACCGACGACATCGGCCTGGAGACGGTCGGACTGACCCCCGGCGCGTGGCTCGACGTGGACGACACCTGTCAGGTGCGGGACGTGGCGGGCGGCTGGCTGTACGCGGTGGGCGACGCCAACCACCGGGCGCTCCTCACCCACCAGGGCAAGTACCAGGCGCGCGTCGCGGGCGCCGTCATCGCCGCCCGGGCGCAGGGCCTGCCGCTCCTGGAGACCGACCCGTGGGGCGCGCACGCCGCCACCGCCGACCGCGCGGGCGCCCCGCAGGTGGTGTTCACCGACCCCGAGGTGGCGGCGGTCGGCCTGACCGCCGCCGAGGCGGAGCGCGCGGGCCGCCGGGTACGCGTCATCGACCAGGACCTGGGCCAGGTGGCGGGCGCCAGCCTGTACGTGGACGGCTACCGCGGCCAGGCCCGCATCGTCGTCGACCTGGACCGCGACCACCTGATCGGCGCCACCTTCGCCGGCCCCGCCGTCGGCGAACTCCTGCACTCCGCGACCCTGGCCGTGGTGGCCGAGATCCCCATCGACCGCCTCTGGCACGCGGTGCCGGCCTATCCGACGATCAGTGAGGTGTGGTTGCGGTTGTTGGAGGCGTACCGGGGTTAGGGACGGCGCCGCCCCAACTGGTGAAGGGGGCGGAGCGCGTGGTGGTGGCGGGGCGCGGCGCGCCCCACGGGATGGGGAGGGGCGGCTTCCCGGGAACTACCCTGTGCCCGCGTACGAACGCGGAACAGGGCCGCGCGGCACAGTGTGCCGCACGGCCCTGATCAGGTGCCGCCCACGACCCGGCCGTCAGTCTCCGAGACGTGGTAGTCGAAAGACGTCGTCGTCGGAAGATGGGCCCCGCTGGCGCGGTGCCCCGTCGGGCGGCCGGGTCTGCCCGGGGCGGTCGTACGGCTCCGGGCGTGGGCGAGGGTCGTCAGGCGACGTTGATGTTCTCGGCCTGCGGGCCCTTCTGGCCCTGGGTGACGTCGAACGTCACGGCCTGGCCTTCCTGGAGCTCGCGGAAGCCCGTGGCGTTGATCGCGGAGTAGTGCGCGAACACGTCGGGGCCGCCGCCGTCCTGGGCGATGAAGCCGAAGCCCTTTTCAGCGTTGAACCACTTCACAGTTCCTGTAGCCATGTCTCATGCCTTCCAGCCGATGTGCGTCTCCCCGCGAGGTGCGGGGGACGGAGGTGATCGCCCTGGTTCCTGCGGCACAACACAGCAGAACGCCCACGCCAAGGACGTGGGCGAAGGGGTACTTCCGAACCATGACAGCTTGAGCAGACGCTACACGGATGCACCCGCTGTCACCAGAGGTATCCGCATCCGTGTCACCCTGACAGCCCGATCGGGGCCCGCAGGGCGGGTACGGCGGACGCCGCCCGCGCGTCGGTCGGCGCTGTTCAGCGTCGCTGTTCCGGGCCCCTTCGAACCGGCGGTCCGGTCGGCCAGGCGCGGGCGTCCACCGTCAGGAACGGCTCGTCCACCACGGCCGCCGGCGTGGCGCCGGTGAAGGCCCTGACGTCCCGGTGCAGGTGGGACTGGTCGCAGTAACCGCTGTCCGCCGCCACGCGGGCCGCGCCGTGCCCCGCGACCATGCGGTGCACCGCGTGGTCGAAGCGGACCAGCTTCGCGGCGTGCTTGGGCGCCATGCCCAGGTGCGCCTGGAAGCGGGACCACAGGCGCTTGCGGCTCCAGCCGAGCTCGGCCGCCAGGCCGTCGACGCGGACGCGACCGCCGCTGGTGAGGATCTGGTCCCAGGCCCAGGCCACCGCCGGGTCCGCCGGCGGTCGCGCCGCGCACCGGCGGGCGAGCAGCGCGTCGATCAGCGCGAAACGGTCCCGCCACGAGGGGCTCTCGCCCAGTCGCTCGCGCAACCGTGCCACCTGCCCGCCCCACAGCTCGTCGAGCGGTATCGCCGTACCGGTCAGATCGGCCGGGCAAACGCCCAGCACCCGGCGCGCGAGCACGGGGGACAGCCGGACCTGTACGCACTCGACGTGCTCGCCCCACGCCCGGACCCCGCCCCCGGAGCCGAACCCGGGCCCGGCGACGAGGCTTCCCCGGTGGTGCCGCCCGGTGCCGTCGGCCACGGTGGGCGCGCCCGTGCCGAACTCCAGGACGAGCATCACGGCCGGATGCGGGACCACTCGCAGGCCGCCGGCCGCCAGGTTCGGGACCCGGAACCCGGCCATGTCAGCCCCGGCCACCCGGCTCGGGCGCGACGGGCGGGCGACGTCCCAGGCGGCGGGCTCGCCCCGGTCAGCCATGGTGGCCCGCGGCGGCGGTGGCCGGAGGGAACATTCGTCCAAGCCGGCGGCGCGTACCGGAGGTGACAGTGGGCGCATGACGCCATCCGACGAACACCCCGAGGCGCGTGGCGGCGCCGGCGCCGGCGCCGGCTCGACCCTCCGCCTGGAACACGGCGACGTCCACGTCCGGCGGGACGGCCCCCGTGACGCCCCCGCGCTCCTGCTGGTCCACGGTTCCGCCACCTCCGGCCGCTCGTGGGGCGCGCTGGTGCCGCTGCTGGCCGCTTCCCATCACGTCATCCGCGTCGACCTGCTGGGGCACGGCCGCTCGGCCGCGCCGGTCGACGACCGTGGCTACGAGACCCCCGAGCAGGCGCGCACGCTCGGCACGGCGCTGGACCGGCTCGGCGTCGAGCACGTCGTGGCCGTCGGCCACTCCAGCGGCGGCTACGCCGTCACCGCTCTCGCCGAGCAACGGAGCGACCTGGTGACCGCGCTCGCGCTCATCAACACCGGCCCCAGCATGGACGCCTTCATCGCACCGCGGACCACCGTGCTCGACCCCGCGCGCTGGCCACCGACCGACGAGCGGATACGCCAGTTCGCGAGCACGGGTTTCCGCGAGGGCTACGACGTTCCGCGAGAACTCATCGAGGAGCTGCGGGGCATGACCTACCAGGCGGTGACCGCGGCGGCCCGGGCGGCCAGCGCCTATCTGGGCCAGCGGGCGCTGCCGGCGCGGCTGACGGCCGTCGGCAAGCCACTGCAGGTGATCTTCGGCGACCAGGACCGCAGGTGGCGCCCCTCGTCCGCGGCGGACTACCGCGCCGTCCCGGGAGCGCGGGTCGATGTGCTGACGGGTGCCGGACACACGCCCATTCTGGAGGAGCCGTCACGGACGGCGGCACTCCTCCTGGCCTTCGCCGCGCTCCATGCCACGTGAGCCCGGCCGGGCAGGGCCGACGCCGGCCCGGCCACCGCCCACACCCCCTACCGCTCAGCCGAAGATCACCGCGGCCAGCCAGGCACTGGTGATCAGCAGACAGATGACCAGCTCGACCAGGACGGCGAAGCCGATGGCGCGCAGGGCGTCGCGGGTGGAGACCCAGGCCGGGCCGTGCGCGCCGAGGCGGACGCGCTCGGCGGCGTAGAGCCCGGCCAGGAAGCCCGGCACGGCGCCGATCACGGGTAAGACGACGAAGCCGACGCCCGCCGCGCACGCGGCGAGCAGGAGCGTGCCCCGGGTGATGCCCGAGCCGCGCATGCTGCGGGCGGGCAGCAGCCACCTGAGCACCTGGTTGAGCAACAGCGCGGCCGTCGCCCCGGCCAGCAACGCCCAGGCCACCGAGGTCTGCTCGGCCATCGACCACCACAGCACTCCGGCCCAGACGAGCAACGGCCCCGGCACCCCCGGCAGCACGACGCCGACCAGCCCGAACAGCAGCACCAGGCCGTCGAGAACGAGCTGCCCAGTACCCATGGCCCCAGCCTGCCGGACCACGCCACCGACCGCTCATCGACGACGTTCCCTGGTGCTGGTGCTGGTGCTGGTGCTGGTGCTGGTGTTGGTGCGTGCTCGTGCTGGTCGCGGTCGCGTCGTTGCCGGGGGGCGGGGGCGGGGGGCGGGGGGCGGGGGCGGGGGCGAGGTACGGAGCGTCTCCGGGCCGGCCCGGCCCGTCGGGCCCTGTCGCTAGCGCGGGCCGTCGCCGTGGCTCGCGGGCTGGCCGGGCTCGCGGCGTAGGGCCGTGGGTCTCAGCCGCGTGGGCTTGTTGCCGTCCCGGAGCGTGGCGTTCGTGGCCCGGTCGGCGCCTGACCTCGCCGAGTGCCCGGTCGCGTACGCGGGGCCGTACGCCGTGGCTCGCTCGGGCGCGGCCGCGCCGCCGTGCGCCGGCGTGCGGGGCACCGGGGGGCGGGGCGGCGAAGGGGGCTGCGGGGCGTGGGGGCGGTCCGCCTCGGGCGGGGTGCCGGTGGCAGCGGTGGCCGGGCGGGGCGGGCGGGATATCCAGCGGAGCTCGTACGCGTGCCAGCCGAGCTGGAGCCTGGTCGTCACGCCTGCCCGCTCCATCAGCCCCTTCACCCGGCGCTGCACGGTGCGCAGCCCGAGGTCGAGTTGCTTGGCGACGCTGGCGTCGGTCAGCCCGGCCAGCAGCAGCGACAGTATGTCCAGGTCCGTCGCGTCCGGGCCGTCGGGCGGCGCGGGCGAGGCCGCCGCCGGTCGGGCCGCGCCGGGGCGCAGGGCCTCCGGCCGCAGCGGCACGGCCTCCCGCCAGACCCCCTCGAAAAGCGCGAGCAACGCGGTCAGCAGCCCGCTGGGGTGGACGACCAGCGCCTCGCCGCGCGCCCCGCGCACGCACGCCCCCTCGTCACAGGTGCCGGCGTACGTGCCGGTGTACGCGGCCGAGTGCGGCTCGTCCCGGGGCTCGGCGGGCGCGCCGTCGTACGCCTCGCTCGTGGCGCCGGGGCCACGGCTGGGCGTTGTGGCGCAGCACGGGCGGTGCAGCGCGACGAGCGCGAGGTGCCCGTCCACGGCCAGCAGGGTCGTCGGCAGCCGGTCCACTACGCGGACCTTGGCCTCGTAGCCGCGCCCGAGGGACGCCGCGAGTTCGCCGAGCGCGGCGGGGCGCGACAGCAGCGCCCGCTCGACCACCACGCGGTGGCGTACGCCGGGGCGCAACGGCACGCCGCGCGGCAGACGTTCCGTCGCGGGGACGAGCGCGCACACCTCGTCGGTAGCGGCCGCGAGCAGTTGCAGCGAGCGGTGGCCGATGGCGGTGGTGCCGCGGGCGATCTCCACGGCGTCCTGCGTCGCCGACCGGGGCACCCCGTTGCGGTACTCGTCGCTCAGGACCGCGACGGCCCGCTCGGCCCGCTCCAACTCCTGGCGGCGCCGGCCGAGCAGCGTGCCCAGCGCGGCGTCGGGGGGCACGGCGACCCAGCGTTCGGCGCGCCCGGCGGACCGGGCCGCGAGCCCCTGCCGCTCCAGGCGGCGCAGCGCCCGCTCGATGTCCTCCTCCGAGCGGAACAGCCTGAGGGCGAGTTCGGGAACCTCGGCGGCGCCGAGCGCCACCAGTGTCCGGTACGCCGACTCCTGCCCTTCGTCCAGCCCCAGTGCACTCAGCATGCCGCGCCCTCCAGAGAGTCGGTTAGCGAAAAGCCGGTTAGCGAAAGCCGGTGGGCGAGAAGCGGGCCAACGACGGACGCGACGGGAATACGCCGCGGCGTGAACCCGCCCCGCGCGGGCACACATCCTCGCACTGGCAAGCGCGTTCCTGCCCAGTCGATCGGCGGGGGCCAACCCCACGGTGACCGGGGCTGGTGCCTCGAACGGGGTGTGGAGACGTTCTGGTCTTCCGGTCCACGTGCGTCGTGTGCGGTGGAGAATATGGGCCATGAGCCAGCAGGGGGAACACCGCCACGGCCACGAGGACGACTGGTGGCGGGAGTTGTACGAGGCGGACCAGGGCGACACCGGTCCCGCCGTCGGTCCGGACTCACTGGATGACCGCTTCGACTCGGCGGCCCAGACGCTCGGCACACCGCCGGACCAGGCCGCGCCGAAGGACGCCGGTCCCCCCGTGGCCCCGCCCGAACCGCCACCCGCGCCCCGGCGCGAGGCCCCTGCCGCGCCCACCACGCCACCCACCCCGGCCGAACCCGCGCTCCCGCCCACGCCTCCGGCACCGCCTCCCGCGTCCCCGCACGAGGCTCCCGCCACGCCACCCGCACCCCCGGCGCCGCCGGTCCCCGCGAGCCCGCCGGTTCCCGCGAGCCCGCCGGAGCCCGCCCCGCCACGGGAGGAGGCGCAGCCGCCTCGGCAGCCGGACCCGCCCGTGGCCAGGCCGGGCGCCTCGGCGACGACGGGCACCCCGGCGGAAGCGCGTACCTCAGCGGAAGCACGGACCCCGGCAGAAGCGCGGACCTCAGCGGCACCACACGCTCCGCGGGGCCCGAAGGACCCGCAGGTTCCGGACGCCCCGCAGGCCCCGAAGGACCCGGAAACCCCGCAGGTGGCTCAGGCCCCGGAAGCGGCGGAGGCCGAGGAGAAGGCGCCGAGTGCGGCGGCCGAGGAACTCCCGTGGTGGGAACAGCCCGACACCGCACAGGTCCTGGCCTGGTGGGGGCCAACCCCCGATCCCCAGGCCCAGGCCCAGGCCCAGGCTCCGACGCCGGACGGGCCGGCCGCCGACGAGCCCGCCGCGCACCGACCGGCGACGTACGGTCCTGACTCTGCCGACCCCACCCCTGATGGTTCCGCTCCGGACGGCCCCGCCCCGGACAGTGCCGGCGGCCTGCCCGGGTCGCCGGACCCGGGCGGGGCGCCCGAGGCGTCTGGCAGCTCACAGGGCACGGGGCGGCGGGGTTCGGTGCTGGAGCAGGAGTCGCCGGGATCTGCCGGGGCCTCCGGACCGTTAGCGGGGGGCATATCTTCCGGCGACGCGGGCTCCGTTGGCGCGGTCGGGCCGACGCGCCAGTCGGAGGTGGACGCGGGCGCGGTCGGGGCGCCGACGGGGGAGGGCGCCCCGACGACCGGTGTCCCGGTGGCCGGCGCTCCGGTGGCCGGCTGGCCCTGGGACGTGTTGTTCGGGGGCGGCCCGCCCTCGGCGGCCGGGCGTAAGCCGAGGCCGACGGCGGAGCCGGGCCCGCTGGGGAGCGCGAGCCGATCCCGGCCGGTCGCGCGGGCCCCCTGGGAACCACCGCCGCCTCCCGGCACCGAGGGCGGCGCCCCTGGCCTCCCCGGTTACGGCACACCCGTCGGGTTCGCGATGCCGAGCCCCACGACGCCACCCAACGCGCTGCGTACCTCCGACGAGCCCGCCGCCCCGGCCACCGGCACCTCCCGCGAGACCACGACCCACCACCACCCCGCCGCCCACCCGGACGCCGCCCCCGGGCCCCGCTCCGACGCCGCCCCCGGCGCACGTACGGACCCGGGTACGCAGACCACCGCTGCCCCCGACGCCGACGACGGCGATACCGCCGCCGCCCCAGACGTCAGCGCCGACGACACGCCCGACGTCGTACCGACCGGCGCCGAACCCACCAGCGCCGAACCCAGCGGCGTACCCGCCGGCGACCCACCGACCCGCGACGTACCGACCACCGGCCTACCGACCCGCCGCGCGCCGGCCCGTGGCACACCGCCCGCCGACGTACCGACCCGGGAACTGCCGACGCGGGACCTGCCCTCCCGCCAGGTGCCGCCCCGTCAGGCGTCGCCGCGCGACGGGTCGCCCCCCGACGTGCCGTCGTCGTCCCGCACCGCGCCGACCCGCGACGTACCCGCCACGGCCCCCGGCCCCGCCGACCCGTGGAGTTCGCCCGACGAGCACCCGGCCACGACCGAGTTGCGCCGCCCCAGCGCTCCGCACCGGGGTCGTCCGAACGGCCCCGTGGCGGACCGGCCAGGGGTGGCCGCCACCTCGCCGGGGTCCGCCACCGCGTGGGGCGGAACCGGTGAGGCGCCCGTGGCGGGTGCCGAGGGGGCGGGTGCCGGGGCCGCGCAGCAGCCGGCCGGCCGGTCCGGGGCGCGGCCGTTCCGCAGCGGTCAGCCGCGCGCCGAGGGGGAGTTCATCGGGGCCCGCCCGCCGACGTACGCGGCCGAGCCGACCGCGCTGCCGCAGGCCGACGCCGCGGACCTCGACGCCCTGGTGCCCGACACCACGTTGGACGGGGCCAGCTACGGCCCGCTCACGCTGCGCGCCGTCTCCTCGCGCGGTGACTCGGCCCGCTTCCGTGGGGAGCCCCGCCGCGACGCGCTGCTCACCGCGCGCTTCGGCAGCGGGGACGAGGCGCTGTTGCTGGTTGCCGTGGCCAGCGGGGTCAGGGCCGCGCCGCTCGCACATCGGGCGGCCCGCGAACTGTGCGCCTCGATCGGCGGGGCGATCGGGCGCAGCCACGTCCGGCTCGCCGACGACGTGCACAGCGGGCGCCGCGCGGCGCTGAAGTCGGGGCTGCAACGGCTCACCGACCGGGCCTACGTCCGGCTGCGCGCGCACGCCCACGAACTGGGTCTCGACCCGACGGCGTACACGGCGTCGCTGCGCTGCCTGCTGCTGCCGGTCGCCCCCGACTGCCGTACCCGGGTCTTCTTCGGCGTCGGCGACGGCGGGCTGTTCCGGCTGCGGGACGGCGCCTGGCAGGACGTGGAGCCGGCTGCCGTCCCCCCGGCGGCACCGACCGGCCCCGCCGCCGCCGACGGCGGCCCCGCCCCCGACGGCAGCGGCCAGGCCCCGTCCGCCGCCGGCCCCGCCGCCGACCAGCGGCCGGTGGCCGACCCGCGGATCGCGGTGGGCCTGCCCCTGACCGGTGAGCCCGCAGGCGCCGAGCCGGGGGCGGGCGGTGGCGGCGCCGGCGAGTCGCGTGCCGCACCGGGCGGGCCCGGCGCGGAGCCGACCGGGGCGGCGGCCACGGGCGCCGCCGTCGAACCGTTCCGGTTCCAGGCGGCCGTCGCCCGGCCGGGCGACGCGCTGCTGCTGTGCAGCCCGGGCCTGGCGGAGCCGTTCACCGGGCAGCCGGCGCTCGCGGAGGCGCTGCGCGAGCGGTGGTCGCAGGGGGAGCCACCCGGACTCGCGGCCTACCTGGCTGACGTACGGCTGCGGGTGAAGGGCTACGCCGACGACCGTACGGCGGTCACCGTCTGGGAGGCGTAACCGCGCCGTTCGTGGGTTGATGGGAGGAACCGGGGCACCCGGCCCGGACAGCGGGCGCCTGCTCCTCGGCGCCCGGTACCCGCGGAACCCAGCGGAAGGGCGAGCGCGCGATGGCGAAGCAGACCGTGGCGGAGCAGTTTGTGGACATCCTGGTGCGAGCCGGGGTGCAGCGGCTGTACGGGGTGGTGGGCGACAGCCTCAACCCGGTCATCGACGCCATTCGCCGCACCCCGGGCATCGACTGGGTTCAGGTCCGGCACGAGGAGGCAGCCGCCTTCGCGGCCGGCGCCGAGGCCCAGCTCACCGGGTCGCTCGCGGCCTGCGCCGGCTCCTGCGGGCCCGGCAACGTGCACCTGATCAACGGCCTCTACGACGCGCACCGCTCCATGGCGCCCGTGCTCGCCCTGGCGGCGCAGATCCCCAGCAGCGAGATCGGCACCAGCTACTTCCAGGAGACCCACCCCGACCAGCTTTTCCGCGAGTGCAGCCACTACAGCGAGCTGATCTCCAACTCCCGGCAGATGCCCCGGGTGCTCCAGACCGCCGTGCAGCACGCGATCGGTCGCGGCGGCGTCAGCGTGGTGTCGCTGCCCGGCGACGTGGCCGGCGAGACGGCCCCCGAGCGCGCGGTCGAGCACGCCCTGGTGACCTCGCGGCCCTCCGTACGCCCCGGCGACGCCGAGATCGCCGAGCTGGCCCGCCTGGTGGACGACGCGAAGCGGGTGACGCTGTTCTGCGGCAGCGGCACGGCGGGCGCGCACGACGAGGTGATGGCGTTCGCGGAGCGGGTCAAGGCCCCGGTGGGGCACGCGCTGCGCGGCAAGGAGTGGATCCAGTACGACAACCCGTACGACGTCGGCATGAGCGGGCTGCTCGGCTACGGCGCCGCGTACGAGGCGACGCACGAGTGCGACCTGCTGATCCTGTTGGGCACCGACTTCCCGTACAACGCCTTCCTGCCGGACGACGTGAAGATCGTGCAGGTGGACGTCCGGCCCGAGCACCTGGGGCGGCGTTCCACGCTGGCGCTGGCGGTCTGGGGCGACGTGCGTGAGACGTTGCGCTGTCTGACGCCCCAGGTGCGGGTGAAGAAGGACCGCAAGTTCCTCGACCGGATGCTCCGCAAGCACGCGGACGCACTGGAAGGGGTCGTCAAGGCGTACACCCGCAAGGTAGACAAGCACATTCCCATCCATCCGGAATACGTCGCATCGGTGCTAGACGAGGAGGCGGCCGACGACGCGGTCTTCACGGTCGATACGGGGATGTGCAACGTCTGGGCGGCCCGCTACCTCACGCCCAACGGTCGGCGCCGGGTGATCGGTTCGTTCTCGCACGGGTCGATGGCCAACGCCTTGCCGCAGGCGATCGGCGCGCAGTTCCTCGACCGGAAGCGGCAGGTCGTCTCCATGTCGGGCGACGGCGGGTTCGCCATGCTGATGGGCGATTTCCTCACCCTGGTCCAGTACGACCTGCCGGTGAAGATCGTGTTGTTCAACAACTCCTCGCTGGGCATGGTCGAGCTGGAGATGCTGGTGGCGGGCCTACCGGCATATGGCACAAGCAACAACAACCCGGACTTCGCCCAGATCGCTCGCGCGGCGGGCGCCTACGGGGTGCGGGTGGAGAAGCCCAAACACCTGCGCGGGGCGCTGCGGGACGCCTTCGCGCACAAGGGGCCGGCGCTCGTGGACGTCGTCACGGACGCCAACGCGCTGTCGATCCCGCCGAAGATCCGCGCGGAGATGGTGACCGGGTTCGCGCTCTCCGCGAGCAAGATCGTCCTGGATGGCGGGGTGGGGAAGATGGTGCAGATGGCCCGCTCAAACCTGCGCAACCTCCCTCGTCCCTGAGCGGGGGGTGGTGAGTGTGGGTCGGCTGAGTGGGCATGCATGGTGAGAGCGCGCGTTCGAATCGCACGGTTCGTCGGACAGACGGGGATCGGTAGGAAAGGTTCGGGGCGGGGAGGTATGGAGCGTCAGCCTGCGCGGTTAAGCGATACGGACCTTCGGTGGGAAGCCGGTACGGCGACCGTCGGACGGAACGCCTCGGGGGAGGCCGCACGGATCACGAGGCAGACCAGGAACGTCGTGGGGGAGACCGGGGGAAGCGCCGGAGCGGTGGGAAGGGTCGCGGCGGATGACGCCGGCGGCGGAGCGCCCGAGGACGCCGAACCACAGATGACACGGCAGTTGCGCCGGGGGGAGCTCACGGGGATCTCCGACGTCCGCAGGGCGCTGCGCGAACTGCTGCGCCAGTGGGGCGGCAGCCCGGAGCAGGCCCACGTCGCCGAGCTGTTGACCAGCGAACTGACCACCAACGCCCTGGTGCACACGGACGGCGGCGCCGTCGTCCGGGCCCGCCTGCCGCGCGGCACGCACGCCCAGGTGGGCGGCCGACTGCGGGTCGAGGTCCGGGACTTCGCCGACGGCATGCCCCGACCGCGCCGGGAGGCGCCGCACGCCGGAACGTCCGGGCGGGGGCTGCTGCTCGTGGAGGCGATGGCCGACACCTGGGGCGTGCGCGAACACGGTGCGGGCAAGGTGATCTGGTTCGAGCTGGGGGCGGACACCCCGCACTGAGCCGCGCGGGAGGCGACCGGCGAGGAACTGCCCGGCCCCGGGGCCGGGCGGTGTGTGATCCGCGGCGTGCCGCCCCCCCGCCGCCCGCGTACGCGCCGGGGCAGCCGCACGGGACGTACCAGGTGTACGAGGGGTACGAGACCTGCGAGCGTACGAGACCCGCGAGGCGTACAGGCCGTGCCAGGAAGCGAGCCGGACGAGGCGCGGAAAGCGACGTGGCCCGTGCGGGGCGCTCCCCGCACGGGCCACGTTCACGGCGTGTCCTGACTCAGCCGAACTGGCGCTCGATCTCCGCGAGCTTCTCCTCCAGGGAGTCGAGGCGCGGGATCGTGAGCGTGTCGTCCTCGGCGGTCAGGTCAACGGTACGCGGGCGGCCAGAGGCCGCCGCGCTGCCCTCCTTCTCGGTGCTGGTGACCGGCTGGAGCGCCGGCCGGGAGAGCACGGGCAGATTTCCCGGCCGTTCGGCTCCGGTCGGGTCGGATATGGCACTCTCCGAACTCAACTGCCCGGCCGGCGCCGGCAGGCCGCCGCCGGCGTCCACCTGCCGCCCACCGCGTCGGCCCCACATCCGGTGCTGCCGGTTGTAGGCCCGTATGCGGGCGCGGTCCAACTTGTCCTGATCGCGCCGGCGCTGGCGCTCCTGGTCCTTCTGCCGCCGGTCCTCGCGGACCTCCTCCACGGCCTCGTCCAGCGTCCGCACGCCCTCAAGCAGCATCAGCGACCAGGCGGCGAACGTCTCGCGGGGCGCCCGCAGCCAGCGCACGATCCGGATCTGCGGCAGCGGGCGCGGCACCAGACCCTGCTCGCGCAGGGCGGCCCGGCGGGTCTGCTTCAGCGCGCGGTCGAAGAGCACGGCCGCCGACAGCGACATGCCCGCGAAGAAGTGCGGGGCGCCCGCGTGGCCCATGCCCCGCGGGGCGTGCACCCAGTTGAACCAGGCGGCGGCGCCCGCGAAGGTCCACACCAGCAGGCGGGAGCCGAGCGCGGCGTCGCCGTGACTCGCCTCGCGCACCGCCAGCACCGAGCAGAACATGGCCGCGCCGTCGAGCCCGAACGGGACCAGGTACTCCCAGCCGCCGTGCAGGTTCAGGTTCTGCCGCCCGAAGCCCACCAGGCCGTGGAAGGACAGCGCCGCGGCCACGGCCGCACAGCAGAACAGCAGCAGGTACGAGGCGCTGCCGTAGATGGCTTCCTTGCGTCGCCGCCGCTCCTCGCTGCGCTCCCAGGAGTCGGCGGGTGCGGCGGCTTCCTTGGCGGCGACCTTCTGACCGCGCGTCTTCAACGTCACCGCTACCGCGACCCCGACGACGGCCACGGCGACCGGAAGCGCCCAATCAAGCGATATGTCGGTCATTCTCATCCGGTGCCCCTTGCCTCGCTTCCGTGACGTTTAAGCCGCAGTGCGACCTATCGCGGGTCATCTTGACGGAACCGGACCTAGTCCTAGGGCGTTTCCGGGCAAGAGGACGCCAACGGAGATCCCGGGCATCCGGATAGGTGCGATGCGGGCCGAACGCGGGCACGATGACGCCGCGTCGCGTTCGAGTCGCGAAACCCGATGGGGTGAATCTACCGCAAGTGATTGGTGCGGTTGACCAGTTGCGGAGGCTTGATCGGCGACCAGTCTCGGACGGCCTGGTGTGAGGGCGTGTCCGGGGGCGCGCGTCGAGCGGTGAGGCCGCGTCACATCGCCGGGGGACACGTCACGGACAGGTCATCCGATGAGTCGTCAGCCTCCCGGAAAGAGTATGTCCTCGCAGGCGGGTGGCGCCTCACGGGGCGGCGCGCCCCCGGCAACCCGTCAGCTCAGGCCGACGGGCGGCACGTTGCGGTGCGACGGGGCGTCAGGCCGCCGTCATGCGCCGTACGCGCTCCGCGTCGCCGGTGCGCGGGCACGTCACGCAGGTGTCCTCGGGGCGCAGCGTGTAGAAGAGGCAGCAGCTCGCCCGGTCCCTGGTGCGCAGCGGCTCGCCCGCGGGGCCGGTCAGCGCGCGGAACCCGGCGCCGCCGACGTAGGGGGCGGTGGCGCCGGGCAGCAGTTGGCTGGCCGCGGTCAGCGCCCGTTCCTCCTCGCCGAGCAGGTGCCCGATGTGCCACAGGCCCTCGACGACCTCGTCCGTCACCATCCCCCACAGCGCGCGCGAACCGCGCCGCATGCGTGGCCGGAAGCCTTCGAGTACCGGCCCGAGGTGCTCGGCGACGGCGGACCGCACCTCGGCGCGCAGCGCCGCCTCGTCCGGCACCACCCGGGCGTCGGGCGCGGCGGCCGCCGGGTCGCCCGGCAGGCAGGCGAAGGTCGTAGGGCGCACCGTCATGCGGCCCAGCGTGCGCTGGAAGGAGACCCGGTCCACCGGGGCCCGGGGCACCCGTCGTTGGAGCAGCCACGGGATGGTGATCAACAGGCAGGCCGGCCAGGCGTAGCGGTGCAGGCCGAAGCTGGCGACGACCTCGGGCCGGCCGCGCTGCCCGTAGTCCCGCAGCACCTGCGCGTCGTCCCAGGCCAGGAAGGCGTCGAGGGCAGGGCCGCCCGTGGCCAGCTCGGCCGCGGTGACCCAGCCGTCGCCGGTGCGCGGGTCCTCGTCGGTGATGGTCAGCGCGGGGTAGACGGCGCTGAGTCGCTCGTACGCCGCCAGCAGCGGCCCGGGCGCGGAGGGTGGGGACGGAGGGGAGGGCACCACGGACATGAGCGGACCACCGAATCACGGGCTGCGACAGGTAAGGCTTACCTTACGCGAATCGGTCGGTGTGGGAATTGACGCGCTATCCACCTATGGTGCGTGAAGCCCGGAAAGTCCGGGCCAAGGCGGACAGGGACATCGCAGGGGGCCGAGTGGAGCAGTGTGCCGCGCAGGTGAACGCGGGCGGGTTGCCCGGGGCGCGCGCGGGGGCGGCGTCCGCCGTACCCGCCCTGCCGCGCCGGTTCTCGGTGCGCGAACAGGTGTTGGACGCGCTGCGTGCCGCGCTGCTCGCCGGCGAGCTGAAGCCCGACCGGGTCTACTCCGCCCCCTCGCTCGCCGACCGATACGGGGTCTCGGCGACCCCGGTGCGCGAGGCCATGCAGCGGCTCGCCAGCGAGGGCGCCGTGCACATCGTCCCCAACCGTGGCTTCCGGGTCGCCCGGCGTACCCCGCGCGAGGCCGCCGAACTGGCCGAGGTACGGGCCCTGCTCGAGGTGCCGGCGATCCTGCGGCTGGCCCGCACGGTTCCGGCGCGGCACTGGGCGACGCTGCGCCCGCTGGCCGACGCGGCGGCGCTGGCCGCGGCGGGCGGGGACGTGGCCGGCTACGCGGACGCGGACCGGGCCTTCCACGGAGCGGTGCTCGGCATGAGCGGAAACAGCCAACTCGTGCGGATAGCAGCGGAGTTGCACCGCCGCTCCCAGTGGTCGACGGCGCCCACCCGGGACCGCGCCGACCTGGTCGCCGACGCCGCCGAGCACGCGGCGCTGCTGAGCGCCCTGTCGGCGGGCGACGCGGTCGCCGCCGAGACGGTGATCCGCGCGCACTTCGCCTGAGGCCGGGGCGCGGGGCGGGCCGTCGCGCCCCCGCTCGCCCGCCGTGCGAGGCCCGCCCCGTACTCCGTCCCGGTCTCGTACTCCCTCCCGGTCCCGTACGCCGCCCGCTCAGTCAGCAGCCGCGCTGTTCTCGGGCGCCGCCTCCATCGCCCGCAACCGTCGCGCCAGCCAGGCCGGCACCCCGCCCAGCAACCGCACCAGGCGCCCGGCCTCGGCGCGCAGCCGGGCCGCCTCCGGCTCGGGCTCGACGCTGGCCAGCGCGACCAGCGCGGGGGCGATGCCGATGAGGTAGCCCAACTCCTCCCGAATCCTGAGCGACTCGGCGAACCCGTGCCGGGCCTCGGCCCGGTCGCCCCGTTCCTCGGCCATCGCGGCGAGGTGGCGCCAGGTAAAGGAGGACAGCAGCGCGTCGCCCTGCGACAGGGCGGCGGCGTGGGCGCGTTGGAAGGCGGCCTGCGCGCTGGACGCGTTCTTGGACAGGTGCTGGGCGAGCAGTCCGCGCCGGAAGTCGAGCAGCGGACGGGTGCGGGAGTCGGGACCGAGCAGCGCCGCCGCCCGCCCCAGCGCGGCCCGGGCCTCGTCCGCCCGGTCCCGGTTGCCGAACAGCGTGGCCGCGTACGCCAGGTGCCCGCGCTCGCACGCCGCCGCCCCGCGCTCGTCATCGGTGTGCGCGATGGCCTCCGCCGCCCGCAACGCGTCCTCGGCCGCCTCCCAACTCCCCGCGGTGAACATGCACTGTTCGGTCAGTACGGAGCTACGCAACCGGGCCGCCGCCGGATCGGTCGTGGCCAGCGGGCTGAGCAGTTCCGCGGCGTCGTGCCAGCAACCGCGTGAGCGCAGTCGCCATACCGCCGTGTGCAGAGGGTCGTCCAACAGCCCGGCATGGAGCCCGCCTCCTGGCTCTCTTTCGGAATCCGACGATCCAGAACGTGACATGGCGGTGTCCGCCACATTGCCCTCCCCAAGCGCGCCATCGAGCCGGAAGTCGTGCGCGCATCTCAACACGGAAAACAGGGCCCGGCCAAGGGGTAGGTGTGAATTGATTCACAAACTTGGATCTCTTCTGACCAGGTAATGACGGCCAAGCAGTGGTAGAGGAAGATCGCGCCGGGGTGAGGGCGGGTACGGGGGTGTGGGGCGGGGGGTGCCTCTATGTCTTTCGTCAAGCGGTGCGTGGGGTTTTGGGTTCGTAGAAGGTGCCGTCGCGGAGCATCGCAAACAGCACGTTGATCCGCTGGCGGGCCAGGCGGAGGAGGGCTTGGGTGTGGGTCTTGCCTCGGGCCCGGCAGCGGTCGTAGTAGGTGCGGGAGGCGGGATCGTGCAGGGCCGCGAAGGCGGACAGGAACATCGCCCGTTTGAGCTGCCGGTTGCCGCCTCTGGGCGCATGTTCGCCGTGGACCGAGGTCCCCGAGGACTTCGTCGTGGGTGCCAGGCCGGCGTAGGAGGCGAGGTGGGCGGCGCTGGGGAAGCTGGTGCCGTCGCCGACGGTGACCAGCAAAGTGGCGGCGGTCCTGACCGCGACCCCCGGAATCGAGGTCAGGACCGCGGAAAGAGGGTGGGCCTCCAGCAGCTGTGCGATCTGTGTTTCCAGAGCTCGTCGCTGTTCGTGGACGGCCGCGAGCGAGCGGGCCAGCGATGGGATCACGACGTCGAGCGTGCCGGTCCCGGGGACGACGACGCTCTGCTCGTCGAGCGCGTCGAAGATCTCGTCGATCAGTCGCTGAGCCATGCGCGGGGCCTTGGGCCGGATGACTTCAACGAGCCTGCGGCGACCGGCCTTTCGCAGGGCGGATGGAGATCCGTGGCGTTCCAGCAGCCAGGTCACGGCCGGGTGGTCCAGGCGCGGGCCGAGTACCCGTTCCAGGCTGGGGTGGAACTGGGTGAGCAGGCCGCGTATCCGGTTGGAGGTGCGGGTGGCCTCGGCCGCCAGGTCCTGGTCGAAGCCCACCAGCACGGTCAGCTCGGCGGTGATCTCGTCGGTCGGTTGCAGCGAGCGCAGGGTGTGCGGCATCGTCCTCGCGGCGTCAGCGATCACGGCCGCGTCGCGGGCGTCGGTCTTCGCCTCGCCCGGGTAGAGGTCGGCGATCCGCCGCATCGAGAGTCCGGGCAGGTAGGCGACCTTGCAGCCGGCGTCCCGGGCGACCGTCAAAGGCAGGGCTCCGATCGAGGCGGGCTGGTCGACGATCACCAGTACGGTGCCGAACTTCGCGGCCAGCTTGTCGAAGACGGCCCGCAGCTTCGGTTCGCTGTTGGGCAACTGCTTGTCGAAGACCTTCTTGCCGGCCGGGGTCAGCCCGTGCCCGTGGTGGGCGCTCTTGCCGACGTCCAGGCCGAGAAAGACGCCCACGTCGTCGATGTCGTCCAACCCATCCTCCCGAGCGGGGTTCGTGCGGTGCTGGCCAGGGCGTTGGCGTCGTTTGCGCGCATCCACGTTATGCAGACCTACTCGCCCGCGAGCGGCCTGGCATTGCGCCAGGCCAGGCGGTGGTCGGACCTCTCATCAGCGTCTCCAACGGCGCCTCTCGGACCCGGTAACACCACCCCCCAGGTCATCTCTTCGACAGAGGGGGAACAGTCATGCCGGGCCCGGAGGCCAGCGGTCCCCTTGCGGAACCGCAAAGAAGATAACGGGGGGGGGCTGGTTTTGGTGGTGTGCTGGGTGGGGGGGGACATCCCCCCGCGCGCGGGGACCAGGTCCTGCCAGTTGTAGTTCTCGTTGTCCCACCAGGGGACATCCCCGCGCGCGGGGACCAGGCCCGGCCCGTCCTCGAGATCAAGACGTCGCAGGGGACATCCCCGCGCGCGGGGACCAGCTGATGGGCGACGCTGGCGAGTTGGGGAAATCGCCGCGCGCGCGGGGACCAGACCACCGGGTGGGGCCCGTACTGGCTGGACGGGGGGACATCCCCGCGCGCGCGGGGACCAGACCACCGGGTGGGGCCCGTACTGGCTGGACGGGGGGACATCCCCGCGCGCGCGGGGACCAGACGCCGAACACGCCTGCGACCAGGTGGTCAAGGGGGACATCCCCGCGCGCGGGGACCAGGCCTCGTGCAAGGCGACACGGGCCGCGATGTTGGGGACATCCCCGCACGCGCGGGGACCAGGCCGCCGACGAGATGGCCTCACGTGGCGACGAGGGGACATCTCCGCACGCGCGGGGACCAGCGCGCGCTCGACGAGCCGGCCGGCGTCGCCCTGGGGACATCCCCGCACGCGCGGGGACCAGCGCACGCCCTCGCGCACGGCGCCTTTGGGGGCGGGGACATCCCCGCACGCGCGGGGACCAGCCGGCATCGCTTCCCACGTGCGCCCCATGACCAGGGACATCCCCGCACGCGCGGGGACCAGAGCAATTGACCTGGGGCTTTATCTCGTGAGACCCCGGTTTTCTGCAACTTCCATGGATCGCGACCTATCGCCCGACCGCGACGAATCGCCCATGTCATATCCTCCCGACGAGAAGCCTGTTCAGCCTAGCGTTGCGCTTCAGCAGCGCTCCCGACGAGCAGCGCCGAGGCGGCCGAGCGGGTGGCGGAGGGGCTTCTCGACCCGGGGGTGCCCGATGTCATGACGTACGAGCAGGACCTCACCGTGCCCGGAGCGGCGGGGGAGCTGTTAAGGCGGTCGAGCGGCGGCTCGGGGTTGTGAAGGTGCTCGTCAACAACGCCGCGCACTGGGAGGGGCCCGACGAGACGCTGACTCTCGACCACGCGGCGCTGACCCGGACCGACGGTGCCGACCTCTTCGGCCCGTGTTGCTGACGGGGCGAGTTGACCCGCAGGTGGCCGGTGGACACGCACTGTGAGGAGTGCTCCGTGGGGGCGTGCCGCGCTCGACCCGTTGGCCAGGCGGGTCGAATGGCCAACCTGCCTGGCCTGACCAGCGGAGAAACGGCGGCGAGTTGGGGAGTCGGGCGCGGTGTGGGCGCCGTGGGTCGCGTCGCATGTTCACCTCGGCGACGTCGGTGTGACCGCTGAGCGTTCCGGGGCGCTGCGAGGGTGCCGGCTGGGTCGCGGGTCGCGGCTCAGCCAAGCCGGGGTCGCCGAGCGGGGCCGACGGTGGGCCGTGGTGTGCCGCGCCCGGTCGGTCGGGCCGAGGCGGCGTCGACCGTACGGGACAGTGTGACCGGGCCGGGGCGAAGGTGATCGGGTCCGATCGGCGCGGGCCGGGTTGTGGCCGTCAGTGCGGCGGAGAGTGACTGAGGAGTGTTCGACGTGTTCAAGGTGTCCAGCCGTTCTCGATCGCTGCGGCCTGCCGCGCTGGCGGCGGTGCTCGTCGCGGCGCTCGTGGCGCCCGGCGCCACCGCCCAGGGCGCCGCCGTGTCCCACCGCGCCGCGTCCGGGGTGCCCACCGCGGAGGTGGCCCGTGGATGGGGCGGCGTGCCCAAGCCGGTGGCTGGTTGGGAACGGGACCGGCTGGCTCCCGGGGCCGACCTCTACCAGGGCGTCATCGCCGGCAAACCGGGCGCCGACCACTGGACGGTCACCGTGCGTGGCGCGGGCGGCGCCCACCTGCTGTCGAAGGCGGCGGCCGACACCCTGGCCGGCCAGTTGCGCACGGCGGGCTTCGAGCCCCGCGCGGAGCGCGTGAGCTGGCCGCGCGGCGCCGACCGCGTCGGACTGCTCGGCGTACGCACCCGGGTGGGCACCTTCGGCGGCCAGAACCAGGCCGACGCGCAGCGCAAGGCCCTGGCGGCGGCCGGCTTCGACGCGGTCAGCGAGTGGACCGGCGGCGACGGCGCGCCCGGTACCGGGCTGGCACAGGTGAAGGTGGCCGTCATCGACCCGGCCCGCTTCGACGGGAAGCTCGGTGGCACCTACGGCACCCACGTGGCGGGGCGCGAGAACGTCAGTGACATGGCGGCCCGCTCCCGCGCGCTGCTCGCCGTGAACGCCGGCTTCTTCGTGATGGAGAGCCGCGACGGGGTGCCGGGCGCGGCGGCGGGCATCGCCGCATACGACGGCGAGTTGCAGAGCGCCGCCACCAACGGCCGGGTGGCGATGGTGCTGCGCGGCGACGGCCTGCGCCCCGAGTTCCGCCACCTGAGCACCGACCTGCGGGTGCGCGCCGGTGACGCGTCCGCGGTCATCGACGGTGTCAACCGCGTCCCCGGCAAGATCCGCAACTGCGGCGGCACCGGCGGCGACCTGCCCACCGAGCGTCCGTCGCACGACGTGACGTGCACCGACCCGGACGAGATCGTGCGGTTCACCGACGAACTCGGCGCGGCCACCCCGGCGGGTGAGGGCGTGGAGGCCGTACTCGACCGCTCGGGCCGGGTGGTGGAACTGCGCCCGCGCGGCGGCGCGGTGCCCGCGGGCGGCAGCGTGTTCGCCGGCATCGGCGAGGGGGAGGGGTGGCTGCGCGAGCACGCGGCGGTCGGCCAGCGGCTGACCGTACAGGAGAAGATCACCGACGAGCGCGGCCGACAGGTGCGCCTCGGCTCCGGCGACGACATCGTCAGCGGCGGGCCGCGGTTGGTGCGGGACGGCCAGGTGGCCGTCGACTTCGCGGCGGACGGCATCGACCGCCCGGACGAGCCGTCGTTCGCGTACACCTGGGGCCTCAAGCGCAACCCGCGTACGGCGGTCGGCGTGGACGCCCGCGGCCGGCTGATCGTGGTGACCACGGCCGGTCGCCAGCCCGGCTACAGCGACGGCCTCGGCCTGCACGAGATGGCCCAGTTCATGCGGTCGCTGGGGGCCCGACAGGCGATGAACCTGGACGGCGGCGGCTCGTCGGCCATGGCGGTGAACGGCAAGCTCATCACCATGCCATCGGACGCGAGCGGCGAGCGCGCGGTGGGCGACGCGCTGGTACTCACGCGCCAGGCGCGCTGAGCGATGGCCTGCCGGCGCGCGGTGGGGTAGCGCGCGCCGGCAGGCCCACGGCCCGTCCCCCGATACGCGCCGGCCCGCGGCCAGGCCCGTCCCCCCCCGGTACGCGCCGGCCCGCGCCCCTGGCCCACCGCCCCCCGCCGAGGCGCCTCGTATACCGCCCCGCCGGCGGGAGGCGCCCCGCCGGGCCGTCAGCCCAGGCGCAGGGCCAGGAAGAAGTCCAGCTTGTCCTCAAGGCGGGACAGGTCGCGGCCGGTGAGCTGCTCGATGCGGCCGACGCGGTAGCGCAACGTGTTGACGTGCAGGTGGAGGCCGGCCGCGCAGCGGGTCCAGGACCCGTCGGCGGCGAGGAACGCCTCCAGGGTGGGGACGAGTTCGGCGCGGTGGCGGCGGTCGTACTCGCGGAGCGGGTCGAGCAGCCGGGCCGTGAAGGCGCGTCGTACGTCGTCGGGGACGAACGGCAGCAGCAGCACGTGTGAGGCCAACTCCTGGTGGCCGGCCGCGCACACGCTGCCGGGGCGGGCCGCGGCGACCCGGCGCGCGTGCCGGGCCTCCTCCACCGCGCCGCGCAGCCCCTCGGCCGACAGCACGGCGGCGCTCACCCCGATGGTGAGCCGGCCGTCGTCGGCCAGGCCGTGCGCCAGGGGTTCGCGTACCGCCGCGAGCAGCGCGTCCGCCCGCACCGTCGGTTCGGCGTCCGGCGGGTCCTGGGCCAGCGCCGGCAACGGCACCAGGGCCACCGCCTCGTCGCCGGTGTGGGCCACCGCGATCCGGTCCGACGGCTCGGGCCCGGGCGCTGTCGGGTCCACCAGGATCTCCTCGAGGAGTGCCTGGGCGACCGGGCCGCCGGCGACGTCGGCCCCCGACCACTCGACCCGGGCGACCACCACCTGCCAGTGCGGCGCGGTGCCGAGCCCGGGCAGCAGCACCGGGGCCGCGACCCGCAGCCGGGCGGCGATCTCCGCGGGCGGGGCGCTCGCCTGCACCAGTTCGAGAACCTCCTGCGCGAGCCGGCGGCGCACCGTGCGGGCCGCGTCCCGGCGGTCGCGCTCGACGGCGATCAGCTGGGTGACGCCCTGGAGCAGGTCGAGCCGTTCCTCGGGCCAGTCACCGGCGTCGGCCTCCACCACGAGCAGCCACTCCGAGAGCACCGTCTCGCGCACCTCGTGCCCCTCGCGGCCACCGCCGTCGACCGGGAAGAGGGAGTACGTGGTGCCGCCCGCGCCGGTGGTGACCCGGTGCGGCCAGCGGCGCCCGGCCCGTACGGCGGCCAGGTGTTCGCCCGCGAGCCGGGCCCGCAGCGCGGCGGGCAGCGCGGGCCCCTGCCCCGCGAGCGCCGAGCCCGCGATCTGGCGCCCCGTCGCGGACAGCACCCACGCGCGCAGGTCCAGGTCGCTGCCGAGCAGGTCGAGCACCACCTCCGGGCCGCCGCCCGCCGGGCCCGCGCTCATCAGCCTGCGATGCCGGTCCACGACGGCGGCCAGGTCCCCGGCCCGTTCGCTGGAGACCTGCCGCACCACGTGTTCGGTGATCGAGGCGAACGAGACGTCCTCGACCACCGAGAACAGCGGCAGCCGGTGCCGGGCGCACGCGACCATCAGGTCCTCGGGCACGGAGCCGAGTTCGGCCTCGCCGGCCGCCAGCCCGGCGACCCCGGCGGCCGTCAGGATGCGTACGAACCGCTCCGAGTCGGCCGGCTCGCGGTGCCAGGCGAGGCCGGTGAGGACCAGCTCGCCGCCGGACAGGTAGCGGCTGGGGTCGCGTAGGTCGGTGGTCATCACGCCGCGCACGGTGCGGTCGAGCTCCTCCTCGCCGCCGAGCAGGCGCAGGCCAAGGGCGTCGGTGTCCAGCAGTGCGCGCAGCCGCATCGTCTCGTCAGCCGATCTGTCTCGTGGGGCGGGCGCCCGGCTCGGCCGGGGAGCCGGGGCGGTGGCGCCCGGTTGGGGCGCCCGGGGTGGGGGCACGACGCGGTGGGCGGTCCCGCCGGGCGGCGCGGTCGTGGCGGCCGGCCCGTACGGGGTACCCGTGGTGTGGGTCGGGTGGGGTGAACGCCAGGGCACGCACTCCACGTCGTTCGTTCGAATCTACAAGACCGGGCCGCTGGCCAGCCAACTGCTTCATGCGTTCGGTGACTGCACCGGGCGTGTCGCGCCTCGGTGTACTGGGGGTAGGCCGCGTGAACTGGACATGACCATGCGCTCGACGGGCCCCACGAGGCCCGCGCGGGCCCGCTTCACAGCCCCGCTATCCGAGAAGAGCACACCCATGGACTTCCTGCGCCCCGCAACCTGGGGGGAGGCGCTCGCCGCGAAGGCGGAGCACCCTTCGGCGGTGCCCATCGCCGGCGGCACGGACGTCATGGTCGAGATCAACTTCGACCAGCGCCGTCCCGCCCACCTCATCGACCTCACCCGCGTCGCCGACCTCTACACCTGGGAGGTGGACGCCGAGCGTGTACGGCTCGGCGCGGCCGTCCCGTACACGCGGATCATGACCCACCTGCGCGCCGAACTGCCCGGCCTGGCGCTCGCCGCCCACACCGTGGGCTCCCCGCAGATCCGCAACCGTGGCAGCGTGGGCGGCAACCTGGGCGCCGCGTCGCCGGCCGGGGACTGCCACCCCGCGCTGCTGGCCGCCGGGGCCGAGGTGGAGGCGGAGTCGGTGCGCGGCACCCGGCTGATCCCCATCGACGACTTCTTCACCGGCGTCAAGCGCTCCGCCCTGGAGCCGGACGAGCTGATCAGGGCGGTACGGATCACCAGGGCCACCGGCCCGCAGCAGTTCGCCAAGGTCGGCACCCGCAACGCCATGGTGATCGCCGTCTGCGCCTTCGGGCTCGCGCTGCACCCGCAACGGCGCCGCGTCGGCACCGGCATCGGCTCGGCCGCGCCGACCCCGGTGCGGGCCAGGACGGCCGAGGAGTTCCTGGCCGCCGCCCTCGCCGACGGCGACCTGTGGACCAGCGGCGAGCCGCTTCCGCCGGCGCTCGTCAGCGAGTTCGCCGAGCTGGCCGCCGGCGCCTGCAACCCCATCGACGACGTGCGCGGCTCCGCCGCCTACCGCCGGCACGCGGTGGCGGTGCTGGCCCGCCGCACCCTCGGCTGGGCCTGGGAGAGCTACCGGGACCAGATCGGCAGCACGGAAGGAGGCGCACCGCGATGCGCGTGAACCTGACGGTCAACGGACGCCCGCAGACGGCGGACGACGTGTGGGAGGGCGAGAGCCTGCTGTACGTGCTGCGCGAGCGGCTCGGCCTGCCCGGCTCCAAGAACGCCTGCGAACAGGGCGAGTGCGGCTCGTGCACGGTGCGCCTGGACGGCATCCCGGTCTGCGCCTGCCTGGTGGCCGCCGGCCAGGCCGAGGGGCGCGAGGTGCTCACCGTCGAGGGCCTGGCGCACCACGCCAGGCAGCGCCTCGCCGGGGGAGCGCCCGCCGAGGCGCCCGCGCCACCCCCGACCCGCCCGCGCCGCCCGGCACCGACCTCGCCGCGGCCCGGCGCTGGCGGGCCCACCCCGCCGACCCGGCCAACAGTGAACTCGCCCCGATCCAACAGGCGTTCCTGGACGCGGGCGCCGTGCAGTGCGGCTTCTGCACCCCGGGCCTGCTGGTGGCCGCCGACGAACTCCTGGAGCGCACCAGCGAGCCGTCCGACGCGGACATCCGCGAGGCGCTGGCCGGCAACCTGTGCCGCTGCACCGGCTACGAGGCCATCCTGGACGCGGTGCGCCTGGCCGCCGCCCGCGCGAACGAGGGAGGGTGACCATGGGCGCCATCCGCATCCCGGCCAGCCTCACGCAGGCCAGCCAGGTCCGGGGCGGCGTCGGCGAGTCCACGCCACGCCCGGACGGCACGCTCAAGGTCACCGGCGACTTCGCGTACGCCTCCGACCTGTGGCACGAGGACATGCTGTGGGGCCACACGCTGCGCAGCCCGCACGCGTACGCCGAGATCCGCGCCGTCGACGTGAGCCAGGCCCTGCGCGTGCCGGGCGTGTACGCCGTCCTCACCCACGCCGACCTGCCCGCCGCCACCCACTACGGGCTGGAGATCGCCGACCAGCCGGTGCTGGCCCGGGACGTGGTGCGCTGCCACGGCGAGCCGGTGGCCGTCGTCGCCGCCGACCACCCCGAGACCGCGCGCCGGGCCGCCGCCAGGATCGTCGTGGACTACCGGGAGCTGACCCCGATCACCGACGAGGCCAGCGCGCTGGCCCCAAACGCGCCGGTGCTGCACCCCGGGCGCACCGACGCGCACGCCGCCCACGTGCCGCACCCCAACATCGTGCACCGGCAGCCCGTCAGGCGCGGCGACGTGGCCGCGGCCCGGGCCCGCGCCGACGTCGTGGTCAGCGGCGACTACGAGATCGGCATGCAGGACCAGGCGTTCCTCGGCCCCGAGTCGGGGCTCGCCGTGCCCGCCGCCGACGGCGGCGTCGACCTGTACATCGCCACCCAGTGGCTCCACTCCGACCTGCGCCAGCTCGCGCCCGTCCTCGGCCTGCCCGAGGACAAGGTGCGGATGACGCTCTCCGGCGTCGGCGGCGCCTTCGGCGGGCGCGAGGACCTGTCGATGCAGGCCCACGCCTGCCTGCTCGCGCTGCACACCGGCAAGCCCGTCAAGATGGTCTACAACCGGTTCGAGTCGTTCTTCGGCCACGTGCACCGCCACCCGGCCAGGCTGCACTACGAGCACGGGGCCAGCCGCGACGGCGTCATCCAGTACCTGACCTGCCGCATCGTGCTCGACGGCGGCGCGTACGCCTCGGCGTCCCCGGCGGTCGTCGGCAACGCGGCCTCGCTCGGCGCCGGCCCGTACGCCATCGCCAACGTCGACATCGAGGCCCTCGCGCTCTACACCAACAACCCGCCCTGCGGCGCCATGCGCGGCTTCGGCGCCGTCCAGGCGTGCTTCGCGTACGAGTCGCAGATGGACAAGCTCGCCGCCGAACTCGGCCTGCACCCGGTGGAGCTGAGGCGGCGCAACGCGCTGTCGCAGGGCGCCGCGATGCCCACCGGGCAGGTGGTGGACTCGCCGGCGCCGGTCGCCGAACTGCTGCGCCGAGTGCGCGCGATGCCGATGCCGCCCGAGCGGCAGTGGGTCACCGCCGACGAGGCCGGCGAGACCATCGACGTACGCGCGCTGCCCGGCGGCCGGGCCGGCACCACACACGGCGAGGGGGTGGTGCGCGGCGTCGGCTACGCCGTCGGCGTCAAGAACGTGGGCTTCTCGGAGGGGTTCGACGACTACTCCACCGCCCGGGTGCGCCTCCAGGTGGTGGCCGGCGAGCCGGTCGCGGCGGTGCACACCGCGATGGCCGAGGTCGGGCAGGGCGGCGTCACGGTGCACGCGCAGATCGCCCGCACCGAACTCGGCGTCGCCGAGGTGACCATCCACCCCGCCGACACCCGCATCGGCTCCGCCGGCTCCACCTCCGCCTCCCGGCAGACCTACGTCACCGGGGGCGCGATCCGCCGCGCGTGCGAACTCGTCCGCGAGCGGGTGCTCGACCTCGGCCGGGCCCGGTTCGGCAGCCACCACCCGGCCTGGGCCACGGCCGAACTGCTCCTGGAGGGCGGCAAGGTCGTCACGGACGGCGGCGAGGTGCTGGCCGACCTGGCGGACGTGCTCGGGGACGAGGTCGTCGACGTGGAACGGGAGTGGCGGCACCGCCCGACCGAGGCGCTCGACCCGCACACGGGCCAGGGGTTCGGGCACGTGCAGTACTCGTTCGCCGCGCACCGCGCCGTGGTCGAGGTGGACACCGAACTCGGCCTGGTCAAGGTCGTGGAGCTGGCCTGCGCGCAGGACGTCGGCAAGGCGCTCAACCCGCTGTCGGTCGCCGGCCAGATCCAGGGCGGCAGCACGCAGGGGCTCGGCCTCGCCGTCCTTGAGGAGGTCGTCGTCGCGGGCGGGAAGGTGCGCAACCCGTCCTTCACGGACTACCTCATCCCCACCATCGTCGACACCCCGAGCATCCCCGTCGACGTGCTCGAACTCGCCGACCCGCACGCCCCGTACGGGCTGCGCGGCGTCGGAGAGGCGCCCACCCTCTCGGCCACGCCCGCCATCGTCGCCGCCATCCGCGCGGCCACCGGCCTCCCGCTGCGCCGGGTGCCCGTACGCCCCGAGCACCTCACCGGCACCTGACCGGCGCCTGGTCCGCGACGTTCCCGGCCCCGGCCGCGCGCGGCGCCGGGGCCCGGCGGTGTCGGGCCCGCCCACGCGCGGGCGGGCCCGACACCGCGACCGATTCCGAGGAGGCCAGCACACCGAAGGAGAGCGAGCGTTCGTCTCGGGCCGTCCCCCGGGTCGTGCGGCAGCGTCCCCGCGCCCCGCGGTCGCCGCGGGCGCCCTCACCCCAGGGAGACACGCACCATGACCCGACCGTCAACCCGGCCACCGGCCACGGCCGACGAGGTGGGCGCCGACCCGCCAGCGCCCACCGGCCCCTCCCGGATCGACCGGTACTTCCACATCACGGCGCGCGGTTCGACGCTCGCCCGCGAGGTGCGCGGCGGCGTCACCACCTTCATGGCGATGGCCTACATCCTGCTGCTCAACCCCGTGCTGCTGGGCGGGCCCGACGCCGCCGAGCACACGCTGGAACGGCCCGCGCTGATCACGGCCACCGCCCTGGCAGCCGCCGTGACCACGCTGTTGATGGGCCTGGTCGGCAGGGTGCCGCTGGCGCTGGCAGCCGGGCTCAGCGTCTCCGCCGTCCTCACCACCCAGGTGGTGCCGTACATGACGTGGCCGCAGGCGATGGGCATGTGCGTCGTCTACGGCGCCGTCATCATGCTCCTCGTGGTCACCGGGCTGCGCGAGGCGATCATGAACGCCATCCCGGCGCCGCTGCGGCACGGCATCACCATGGGCATCGGGATGTTCGTCGCGCTGCTCGGCCTCGTCAAGGCGGGCTTCGTCGGCGCCGGCGCGCCGGTCACGCTCGGCGTGGACGGCGAACTCCGTGGCTGGCCCGTGCTGATCTTCTGCGTGACGCTGCTGCTGATCTTCATGCTGCAGGCCCGCGAGGTTCCCGGCGCGCTGCTCGTCGGCATCGTGGCCGGCACCGTCGTCGCCGTGGTCGTCCAGGCCGTCGGGGACCTGCCGGCCGCGACCTGGGGCGGCCGGCCGCCCCAGCCGCCGGGCCACGCCGTCTCGCGGCCGGACTTCTCGCTCATCGGGCAGGTGGAGTTCGGCGGCTGGGGCGAGATCGGCGGGGTGACCGTCGGCGTCATCGTCTTCACGCTGGTGCTCGCCGGCTTCTTCGACGCCATGGCCACCATCATCGGCGTCGGCACCCAGGCAGGGCTGGCGGACGAGCGGGGCCGCATGCCCGGGCTGAGCAAGGCGCTGTTCGTCGACGGCGCGGGCGGGGCCATCGGCGGCGTGAGCGGCGCGTCGGGCCAGACCGTCTTCATCGAGTCGGCCACCGGCGCCGGCGAGGGCGCCCGCACCGGGCTCGCCAGCGTCGTCACCGGCCTCCTCTTCGCGGCCTGCCTCTTCTTCACGCCGCTCACCCAGATGGTGCCGGCCCAGGTGGCCGCCGCGGCGCTGGTGGTGATCGGCGCGATGATGCTGCGCGACGCCCGCCACGTGGACTGGGCCGACCACACGGCGGCCGTGCCGGTGTTCCTGACCGTGGCGCTCATGCCGTTCACGTACTCGATCACGGTCGGGGTCGGCGCGGGCGTCATCGCGTACGTCTGTCTCAGGGCCGCGCGGGGGCAATGGCGCGAGCCGGGCCCCTTCCTGTGGGCGCTGGCCGTCGTCTTCACGGTCTACTTCGCTCTGCACCCCATCGAGGGCTGGCTCGGGGCGGCCTAGCCGTCGAGTCCCGAGCGCCGCGCCCGCTTGTAACGCCGAGGGAGCTGAGAACCATGCTGGACATCGCCGACGAACTGACGCGGTGGCGCGCGGCGGGGCGGGACTTCGCCGCCGCCACGGTGGTGGCCGTGAGCGGCAGCGCGCCCCGCGAGGTGGGCGCCGCGCTGGCCGTGGACGCCGACGGCGCGGCCGTCGGCTCGGTCTCCGGCGGCTGCGTGGAGGGGGCGGTGTACGAGCTGTGCCAGCGGGCCCTGGAGACCGGGCGCGGCACCGTCGAACGCTTCGGCTACAGCGACGACGACGCCTTCGCCGTCGGCCTGACCTGCGGCGGGGTGATCGACGTGCTGGTCACACCGGTGCGCGGCGGCGGCCTTTCGGGCCGGGCCGGTGACGCGGGTTCCGGCGACGCGGGTCCCGGTGACGCGGGGCCCGGTGGCCGGGCGGCCGGGGAGGCGTCGGCGACGGTGGCGGCGGCGCTGGACGCGGCGGCCCGCGGGCGGGCGGCGGCGCTGGTGCGGGTCGTCACCGGCCCGGCCGAATTCGTCGGCGGCGCCCTGCTGGTGCGGCCCGGCGGCGGGTACACCGGCTCGCTCGGCGGCGACCCGGCGCTGGACCGCACCGCGGCGGCCGAGGCCGCCGCCCTGCTGGACGCGGGCCGTACCGACACCCGCACCATCGGCGCGACGGGCGAGCGCTGCGGGGAGCCGGTCACCGTGCTCGTCGAGTCCAGCGTGCCGGCCCCCCGCATGATCATCTTCGGCGCGGTGGACTTCGCGAGCGCCCTGGTACGGGTCGGCGGGTTCCTCGGCTACCACGTGAGCGTGTGCGACGCCCGCCCGGTCTTCGCGACGCCCGAACGCTTCCCGGAGGCGGACGAGGTGGTGGCCGACTGGCCGCACCGCTACCTGGACGCCCAGGTCACCCGGTCCGCCCGGGCCGCCGGGACCGAGCCGGGCGGGGCGCACGCGGGGGAGGGGGCAAACGAGGGGCGCGCCGGCGGTGGCATCGACGGCCGCACCGTGCTGTGCGTGCTCACCCACGACGCCAAGTTCGACATCCCGCTGCTTGAGCGCGCGCTGCGGCTGCCGGTCGGCTACGTCGGCGCCATGGGCTCCCGGCGCACCCACCTGGACCGGCTGCGCCGGCTGCGCGCCGCCGGTCTGACCGAGCGCGAACTGTCCCGGCTGCGCTCGCCCATCGGCCTCGACCTCGGCGCCCGCACGCCGGAGGAGACGGCCCTGTCCATCGCGGCCGAGATCGTGGCCGACCGCCGCGGCGGCACCGGCACCCCGCTGACCGGCGCGCATACCCCCATCCACCACGCCCCGCCGCCGCCCCGGACCTGACCGGCCCCCGCCCGCCACCACCCGCCACCCGGCCCCCGCCAAACGGGCCGCCCGACGCGTCGGCCATTCGCGGGATTCGGGCGCCGCGCGCTCCGCGCGAGAAGAGACGACACGTCAGGTCGGGCACGATGGCGACCCCGCGACACATGCTCGCCGTGTCGGTACGCGAACGATCAAGCGCGGAGGTAGATCCGTGAGTCAGGGAAACGGCCACGTGTCCCCGGACGGCGCCGTGAACTCGGAGGACGTCGAGCGGGCGCGCGCCGCGGTGCACGCCATCGTCGCCGACGTGAAGGCCGGCCACCACGAGTCGGGCGAGGGGCGCCGACTCCACCTCAGCGAGGCGCCCGACAGCGGCGCTTCCTGGCCGGAAGACGACCAGCCGAAGGAACTGCACGTCTGCATGGGCCTGAACTCCTGCCGCAACCAGGACGCGCCGGGAACGGCCCCGATGGCCGGCATGGGCCAGTGCGCGACCGTCGTGCACGTCTGCCACGGCGAGGGCGCCTGTCGGGGCCTGGGCGGCTGCGGGTACGCCGGCAGCGACTACGAGCAGGCCCACCCGGGCGAGCAGGCGTGCCGCTGGAACGGCAGTTGCGCCAGCCCCATCAACGAGAGCCGCGTGCTGGCGTGCGGCCCGCACAAGGGCAAGAGCGTGTGGAAGCTGGCCCGCAAGCTGTTCGAGGCCCGGATGTACGAGGCGGGCCTCGCCTTCGGCCCCTCGCCCGGCCAGGGCTGGCCCGACGACGTCATCCCCCCGTACGACGTCGTCAAGAAGCCCACGCATGCCTGAGGCGGGCGCGCCGGCCCGGGCCACCGGCCCGGGCGCGCGCCGCCTCGGCTTCGGCGTCGGGCTGCGCGGCCCGCACGTCCCCCACATCCGCGCGCACTGGCCCGAGGTCGACTTCTTCGAGGCGATCACCGAGAACTACCTGGACTCGCGCGGCGCGCGGCGCCGCGCGCTGGCCGAGATCGCCGAGCGCTACCCCGTCCTGCTGCACGGGGTGTGCCTGTCCGTCGGCAGCACCGACCCGCTGGACCGCGACTACCTGGCACTGCTGCGGCGCCTGGCCGACGAGGTCCGCGCGGTCTGGGTCTCGGACCACCTGTGCTGGACGGGCGCGGCGGGCGCGCACAGCCACGAACTGCTGCCGCTGCCGTTCACCGAGGAGGCCCTGCGCCACGTCGTACGCCGGGTGCGGCTGGTCCAGGACGTGTTGGGGCGCGCGATCGCGCTGGAGAACCCGAGCAGCTACGTCGGCTTCGCCGGGGCGGAGATGCCCGAGTGGGAGTTCGTCTCCCGGGTCGCGGAGGAGGCCGACTGCGCCGTGCTGCTGGACGTCAACAACGTCTACGTCTCCTCCGTCAACCACGGCTTCGACCCCCGCGCCTACCTGCGCCACCTGCCACACCACCGGGTGGCCTACGTCCACCTGGCCGGGCACCGGCACCACGGCACGCACATCGTGGACACCCACGACGCCCCCGTGGCGGAGCCCGTGTGGGAGCTGTACGACCAGGTGGTGGAGCACACCGGCGGCGTCAGCACGCTCATCGAGTGGGACGACCACCTGCCGCCGTTCCCCGGGCTGGCCGCCGAGGCCGACCGGGCGCGCCGCCGCGCTGGGCGCCCGTCCCCGGCCGGGGCCGTCCGTGGCTGACCTGGTCCACGCGCCGGGCGCCCTGTCCGGACTCCAGAGCTGGTTCCAGGCCGCGCTGCTCGCCGCCGACCCGCCCGAACCGGACGCCGCGCGGCGGGTGTTGGCCGCCGGCGGCGTGCTCGACGCGCGGGCGTGCCTGGACCTGTACCGCACGAGCTACCGGATGCGACTCCTTGAGTCCATGCGGACCACGTACCCGGCGCTGCGCCTCCTCCTCGGCGACGACCTCTTCGACCGCTTCTGCGCCGAGTACCTGGACGCCTGCCCGCCACGCTCCTGGGCCCTGGCCCGGCTCGGCGACCGGTTCGCCGACCACCTCGAACACCACCGCCCCGACGCCCACCTCGCCCCGGCGGCCCGCGAACGGTGGATCGACCTCGTCGTGGACCTGGCCCACCTGGAGCGGACGTACGGCGAGGTGCTCGACGCGGAGGGGACGGAGGAGTCGGCCGAACGGGGGCAGCCGCCGGCCGACCTCCCCGACGCGGCCTGGCTGGACGGCGCGCCCCCGGCCCCGGCCCCGTGCCTGCGGCTGCTGCGCACCCGCGCCGTCGTCCACCCGTACCTGCTGGCGGCGCGGCGCGGCGCGGCCACCCCGGACCGCCCCCGGTACCGGCCGAGCTGGCTGGCCGTCAGCCGCCGCGACTACACGGTCGTGCTGCGCGAACTGTCCCCGGAGCAGTACGCCGCGCTCCGCGCGCTGCCCCACGCCGCGACGGCGCGGGAGGCGCTCGGCGCGGTCCCCGCGGCCCGTGGCGCGCGTTGGCTGCGCGCCTGGACGACCGCCGGCCTCCTCACCCCGCCCCCGCACCACCACACCCCGGCACCCCCGTCACCCCCGCACCGCCCCGCGCGCACCCCCACCCGCGAAAGGACGCCCGCCCCGTGACCGCCACGGCACCCACCCAGGCCCCCCGACTCGCCGCCCCGCCCTACACGCCGCCCGAGCCGCTGGTCCCGACCCGCAAAATCGAGACGTATGAGGAGTTGGTCTCCCACCTGCACGCCGCCGCGAAGGTGGAGATGTGCACCCTCGGGCCGTACCTGTACGCCGCGTACTCCATCAAGACCCGGGGCTACTCGCAGTGGTCCCCGGGCATCGGGGCGCTGCGCACCCTCCTCGGCATCGCCGTCGAGGAGATGCTGCACCTGTGCCTGGCGCGCAACGTGCTGGTGGGGATCGGGGCGGGGGACCGCATCCGGTTCTGCGACGAGACCTTCGTCCCGAAGTTCCCGAGCGACCTGCCGCACCGCCACCCCGCCCTGCCGTTGGCGCTCGGCCCGCTCTCCACCGACCTGGTGCGCGGGACCTTCCTGGAGATCGAGAAGCCGCACAAGGTGCCCGCCAGCGACGACCTGCCCGCCGGCCAGGAGGTCGCCGACGGCATCGTGCGCAAGGACGGTGACGTGTGGGAGTACGCCACCATCGGCGAGCTGTACCGCCGGGTCATCGAGGGCATCAAGCACCTGGACGGCAAGGGTGAGATCCCCTGGAACAAGGACGGCGCGCGCGGGTGCCAGTACAACCGGGGGTTCTGGAACGAGTACGGCGGCGGGAAACCGGTCGTCGTCACCGACCAGAAGACCGCCCTCCAGGCCCTGAACATCATCATCGACCAGGGCGAGGGCGCCGACCCGAGCAAGGGCACGGTGCCCAAGAACCCGAACAACCCGCGCCCGGGCCTTGAGGAGTACACCCACTTCGAGCGCTTCAACCGGATGCTCCGCCACATCGAGGGCATCGGCATCGTGGACGGCACCCGCGAGGCGGAGGTCAACATCGACTCCGACCTCGCAGTCGAGCAGAAGCTCGCCACCAACCCGCACCTGTCCGACTACCAGGGCTCGCCCATCTACCGCCCGCTGGCCCTGTTCAACGCGTCCTTCACCTACATGCTGCGGCTGCTCGACCAGTTGTACGCGACGCCCGTCGCCGACGAGCGGTGGGTCAACGACCCCAAGCGCTACCACATGGAGCGCGTCTTCATCGCCGTCATGCAGGGTGTCCTCTACCCCGTCGCCGATCTCCTGGTCAGCACCCCTGTCGCACTCGACGGGGCCCGGGTCGGCCCGCCCTTCGAGTTCTACGCCTTCTCCACCGACCCGGGCGACGGGGACATGCGGGACCAGCTCATCGCGCTCTGCCGGCAGGCGCTGCCGGACTTCCCGCAGCTCGGTGGCGACGACGGCGTCCTACGCCAGATCGACCTGCTCGTCCCCGGGCTGCACCCGGCCTGAGCCCCCGGCGGCGCCGGGCGCGGGACGCGTGGGACCGCCCGGCCCCACGGCCCCGCCTCCCGGCGCCACGGCGCCGCCCGGCCGGTTAACGGCCGGTGGGCCTGCGGTACTGCGCCGGCGAGCCCTTGGTCCCCTCGTCCTCGTACGCGCCCGCGCGGCCACGGTCCACGTGGAAGGTGGTCAGGGTGGTCACCGGGGACGCCGGGTCGCGGCGGTCGCCGATCACCCGCATGTGGGTGCTCCAGCGCTCGGGCGTGACCTCGTACACGTCGTAGCCGTAGCGGTTGCCCTCGAAGTACTGGAGGTGCGGGTTGGCCGCGCCCATCAGCGGCCCGTTGGTCCTGTTCCAGTCCGCGCTGTAGGCGCCCGAGGTGACCGAGTGCGCGGTGAACTCGGTGCCGATGACGGGGGAGGAGACGTCGTCGAAGTCGGGCCGTACGTCGTCCACGAACGCCGAGTGCCAGTCGCCGGTGATCACCACGAGGTCCTCAAGGCCCGCGTCGTGCACGTGGGTCAGCACCTCCCGGCGCTCGGCGAGGAAGCCGTCCCACTGGTCGGTGAACATGTAGCCACCGCCGGGCCGGCCACGGAGCTGGCTGAGCATGATCGAGTTGGCCCAGCAGTGCCAGCCGTCCCCGGCCCGGTCCACGCCCCGCTTGAGCCACTCCTTCTGCGCGCCGCCCAGGATGGTCCCGTCCGGCAGGTTCTGCGCGGAGCGGTAGGAGCGCAGGTCGAGGATGGTCAGCTCCAGCAGGTCGCCCCAGCGCCGCACCCGGTGGATCTCCGGGTCGGGCAGCGCCGAACCACCGGCGTCGCGGTGCGGCATGTGCTCGTACCACGCCTGGTACGCGGCGGCCCGGCGCCGCATGAACGGCGCCCCGCCGCCGGTCCCGCTGTAGTCGTTGACCACCTCGTGGTCGTCCCAGGTCAGGAACCACGGGTGGGCCGCGTGCGCCTCGCGCAGCGACGCGTCGCCCTTGTAGAGCGCGTGCCGCACCCGGTAGTCGGCCAGCGTCAGCACCTCGGGCGCGTTGTGGTCGCGCACGTGGTCGCCGCCGACCGGGCCGTGCTCGTATATGTAGTCGCCCAGGTGCATCACGAAGTCGACGTTCTCGCGGGCTATGCCGCGGTGGGCGGCGTAGAAACCGTCGTGGAACGCCTGGCAGTTGGCGGCGGCGAAGCGCACCGAGGAGACGCGGCCGACCGGCGCGGTCCTTGTGCGGCCCACCCGGCTGCGCTTGCCGAGCGCGCGGAAGCCGTACCAGTAGTGGCGCCCGGGGCGCAGCCCGTGCACGGGCACGTGCACGCTGTGGCCCAGCGTCGCGGACGCGGCGACCGTGCCGCGCGCCACCACCCGGCGCAGCCGCGCGTCGGCCGCCACCACCCACTCGACCTCGACGATCTCGGGCAGTTTCTGCTCGGCGGCCAGCGGCTCGGGCGCCAGCCGGGTCCACAGCACGACGCTGTCCGGCCGCGGGTCGCCGGAGGCTATGCCGAGCGTGAAGGGGGCGGGGTCGTAGTCGGCGCCCAGCGCCTCGGCGGCCTCGCGGGCCTGCGCGGGGGACAGGCCGGCGCTCAGCGGCCACACGACGTTCAGGGCACCGGCGGCGGCAGCCGCCTTGAGCAGGTCACGACGGTTGAGCTTCACGCCCGGCCTCCGCGGTGGTGGGTGAGGGTCAGGGACAGGGCGTCGGCGTAGCCGTCGTTGGACGTGCCGCCACCGGCGCGGGTGAAGACGAGCAGGGCACGGGCGGTGCGCGCGCCCGGCGGCACGGTGCCCGAGCTGGCGCGTTCCACCAGCCCGGTACGGCCCGCGCGCTCGGCCGCCGCCACGGGGCCCAGCACGGCCAGGGCGAGCGGTGTGCCGTGGGCGTCGCGGAACTCGACGGACAGCCGGGCCCCGTCCTGCTGCCCCGCGTAGCCGCCGAGCCAGGCGGTGACGGAGAACCGCACGGCGCCCCGGTCGACAGCGCGCCGCCCCACCCGCCCCGTGGCGGGCAGCCGCACGTCCTGCACCAGTGCCGTACGGGGCGAGTCGCCGCCCGAGAAGAACCGGCTGCCGCGCGCGGCCGGGCCGGGGTCGGCCGGCGTCGGGTAGCCCCCGCCCACGTCGTAGCCGACGAGGGCGGGCGCCCCCTCGACGATCCGCCAGCCGGCCACCTCGGTGACCGGCTCCGCCGTGCCACCGGGCCCCGCCTCGGCATCGCCGTTGACCAGCAGGTTCATCCGCGCCTCCCAGAACTGAGGTGACGCGGGTGCGTCACGCGCCAGGCATCTCACCAGCGATGTGTGAACGGCAGTCGGCGTGTGGTGAAACGTCCCGCCGGGGGCCTGCCGGAGGCGGCCGGCGTGCCCCGGCGACGGCTACAGCCGGGGCGGGCCCTGCTCGACGCGGCGCATGATCGGCGCCAGCTTGTCCACCTCGTCGTCGATCAGGTGCCGCTCGTCCCACCAGGTGGCCCCCGCGTCCCGCAGCGGCCCGAGCAGGTCGCGGGCGCGCGCCGGATCGGCCGGGCTGACACCGCCCACGACGAACTCGAAGGGCTCGCCCCGCCGCTCGCCCCGCTGGGCGTTCACGTACTCCACCAGCTCGCGGTACTCGGCGGCGGCCGGAGCCTGCCCGTGGTCGGCCGAGGTGAACAGCGGCACGGCCCCGTCCCAGCGGGCGGCCCGGCGCATCGGCGCGCGGCGCGGCCAGAAGCCGGCGACCCAGACCGGCACCCGGGGCCGCTGCACCGGGGTGGGCAACAGGGCCACCTCGCGGGCGGTGAAGTGCCGGCCCTGGTGGGTCACCTCCTCGCCCGACCAGAAGCGGGTCACCAGGTCGAGCCCCTCGTCAAGGCGTTCCGCCAGCACCCGGGGGTCGGTGGACTCGCCGAAGCTGCCGTACTCGTCCTCGATCGGCCCGCCCAGCCCCACCCCCAGGACCACCCGGCCACCGCTGAGCCGGTCCAACGTGGCCACCTGCCGGGCCAGTTGCTGCGGTCGGCGCCGGGCGACCGGGGTGACCATGGTGCCGAGCCTGATCCGCGAGGTGGCCAGCGCGGCGGCGGTCAGCAGCATCCAGGGGTCAGCGAAGGAACGACGGTGGTACTTCTCGTGCACCACGTGGTCCCAGACGAACAGTCCGTCCCAGCCGGCCTCCTCCGCCGCCGCCGCGACCCGGGCCACCGTACGGACGTCAGCGAAGTCTCCGAAGTTCGGGATGTTGAGAGAGAAGCGCATTCGAGCATGCTGCTTCATCGGATGGGGCGAGACAAGGATGCCGCCGCCACGGTTTTCGTGATGAAGGCCGCGAAGTCCTCCCGCTCGTCCGGTCCCGCCTTTCCCAGGGAAATCCGCCGCCCCAACCATTCGAGGGAGGCGCGGGCCGTCGCCCGGGGCGGCGGGCGTCAAGGTCGGCCTGTTAGTAACACGACGGCGCTTTCAGGACGGCCGCGCTCGGAATGGTGGCGCATGCGGGTACGAGGGGCGACCCCGTGTTCGACGGAATGCCCGGGGCGGGCGGGGAGGCTCGACGCCACCCCGGACACGCGCGGCAGAGCCCTCGTCAGAAGGGCTCCGACCAGGGGTGACTGACCCTTTGCCGGCCCAGCCGTGAGGTCGCCCGTATCGCACGGGGGATCGACTGATGCCACGGCGCGGAAGTACAGCAAGGCGCCTTTTGTTCAGCAATGATGGCCCGCTCGGAGAACAATCGGCGTGGAGCGCAATGCCCGCGCGTGCGTGATAACTGGGACGCGAGGAAAGGGGAAATGTGAATTCCCGCATGGCGCGGAATCCCCTTTCGGGAGCCTGCCGTTGCCTCGCTACATTCATCAACATGAACGCGAAAACGAATATCCTGAGCGTCGGTGCGGCGGTAGTCGCCCTCTTCGGCGCCACTCTGGCCACGGCTCCCGATGCCTCGGCGCGGAGCATGCGCGGATGCGACTTCCCGCGCGTCTGCTTCTACAAGACCCAGGCGGACTTCGACGCCAATCGTCCGACGGCCGCTTACAAGGACGTCACCAGCGGATTCCAGAAGCTGGGCTCCCAAGCCCGCGGTTCCGTCAAAGCCGTCAACAGCCGCAATGACGACGGCGCGATCGTCAAGTTCGCGAACAAGCCTGGCACGGTGTGCGTCCAGCCCAGCTCGTGGTGGCATTTCGGCTCGGACGTGGTGACCCACATCCGCATCGTCGACAGCCCCAACTGTTAGGGCGCGGTCTACGGAGCGAGCGGGGCCGGCGTGGCATCCCGGCCCCGTTCGCGCGGTCTCTCCGACCGCGCCCCGCCCGTCGGTCCGCGCTCGCCGTCGGAGCGGCCTCAGTCCCGGGTGACGGACCAGACGCGCGCGCCTTCGGGCGCGTCGCGTACGGCCGAGGGCACACCCGAAGGTGCCCGCCCCCGGCGCACGGCGCGCCCGGCTCACGCGTAGTCGTACGTCATGCCGATGCCCAGGGTGCTCCGCGCCGGGAGGAGGCCGGTGCCGACGAGGGTGAGGACCGGTGGCGTGAGCAGGTCGGCCAGGCGGGTCAGCTCGTCGGGGGCGAGCGCGTCCCAGGGGGCGGCGGCGAGTTGGTCGGTGAGCTTCTCGACCGAGGTGCGGACCCGCAGCCCCTCCTCGGTGGCCCGGCCGTCGGTGTGCACCAGCCCGCGATCGGCCAGTCGCGCGCGGGCGGCGTCCCAGTCCGCGTCGGACCACTGCCGGCTGCGGAACAGTTCCGGCGGCGCGGCGCCGACCGCCGCGTGCGAGACTAGGGCCTCGACGGGCCCGAGGTGGTGGGCCTGGAGGGCGGCGACGTGGCCGTCGCCGCGGTGCTCGCGTAGGAGCGTGGCCGCGTGCCAGAGCACCTCGTGCGACTCATCGGGCCAGGGCAGCGCGGCGTTGGCGGCGGCCATGGGCCGTCCCGCGACGCCCGCCGCCTCGGCGGCGCGCCGGGCCAACTCGGCGGCCTCGCGCAGCTCCGGCGAGCCGACGTGGTCGCCCAGCAGCTTCCGCAGCGCGCGGTCCACCGCGACGCCGCGCGCCGCGAGCACCCGCTCGGGCGCGGCGACCCGCCAGGCCGGGGCGGCGTGACGCTCCACCATGTCCGGGCTGAGGCTGTAGAAGAGGGAGGTCACCAGCGCCGGTCCGACCGGGCCGAGGGGTGCCGCGCGGTAGGCGAAGTAGCTGGGCCAGCGCTCGTCGGTGGCGTACCCGAGCGCGGCGGCCTCCTCGAACGCCTCCGGCGCGTAGTACAGCGTGGCGTGTACGGGCTCCAGCAACTGCCACATCCGGCGAACGGCGTCGAGGCGGTGCGTCATGGCGCGGCCCTTCCTGTCACGGTTACTCACGGCAAATCTTGCCATTGACTAGATTGCGTCACCGTGGGGATCTAGTCAATGGCAAGATGCGGGTGCGGGTGCACGGTCTGGTCCCAGGTGAGGATGACGACGCGCCGTCGGGCGATCCGCAGCAGTTCCCCGCTGCCGCCCGGCCCGCCACCGGCTCAGGCCGCCGACTCCACGAGCCGCACCCGGCGCTCGACCCGGGGCGGCAGCCGGCGGCGGTGGGCGAGGGCCGCGGGGAGCCGCCGCGCGGTGCCCCGCAGCGCCGCCCTGGCCTCGGGGTCCCGCAGGCTGTCCGCGAGCAGCCGGGCCGTCTGGCCGACGGCGTGGCGCAGCGGGCGCCGCATCCACGCCGTGAGCACGACGTTGCGGCGCACCCGGGCCTCGCGCCCGGGCCGGGGGCCGGTGTCCGGGTGGTGTCTGGCGACGACGCCGGGGCAGTGCGCGAGGCCCCACCCGTGCGCGTCGAGGTCGAGCGCGAGCAGCGCCTCCTCGGCGCCGAAGTGCAGCACCGGGTGGAAGCCGCCCACGTCGAGGAAGGCGCTGCGGCGCACCACGGCCGCGCAGGCCAGGAAGCCCAGCACGGCGGGGCCCGGCAGGTCCGCGTCCCGGCCGAGCGGCGAGGTGGACAGCGCGTCGTTGATCGGATCGGGCAGGCCGTCCGCGCCCACCCGCGTACTGGCGGCGATCAGGGCCAGTCGCGGGTGCGCGTCCAGCAGGTCGGCCGCCCGGTCCAGCGCGCCGGGCTCCCACCACGAGTCGTCGTCGCTGAACGCCACGTACGGGGTGTTCAGCACGGCCGCGCCGTGCGTGCGCCCCACGGCGCCGAGGTTGCGGCCCGGGCTCACCAGGCGCACCCGCGGGAAGCGCCGGCGCACGGCCTCGGCGGTGCCGTCGGTCGACCCGTTGTCCACCACGACCACCGGTGGGCGCTCGGGCAGCCGCGTCAACCGGTGCAGCGTGTCGAGGACGCGCTCGCGGCGGTCGCGGGTGATGACCACGACGCCGACGCGGGGCGGGCGCGCGCTCATGAGACCGCCGGCTCCGCGACCAGCGGGCCGCGCGCCCCGGTGTCGAGGAGCGCGCGCACCGCGCCCAGCACCTCGTCCGGGGTGATGCGCAGCAGCCGCTCGTCCGGCCGCTCGCCGTGCGCGTCGCCGGGCCGGTGCGGATCGGCCGCCGCGCCCTCCGGTCCGCCGTCGGGCGAGGGATGCCACAGGACGCGGTGCCGGGGACTGTGGGGCGGCCCCCACAGGCCGGGCGACACGGGCCCGAACAGAACGACGGACGGGGTGCCGAGGGCGGTGGCCAGGTGGGCCAGGCCCGTGTCGCCGACGACGACCGCCCGGGCGCCGGCCACCAGGGCCGCGAGCCGGTCGAAGGGCACGTCGGCGGCGCCGCCGAACACCGCGTGGGGCGGCAGCCCGGCGCGCTCGGCGACCTCGGCGGCCAGCGGGCCCTCCCTGACCCCGGCGGTGATCACCAGGCGGTGCCCCCGCGCGCGCAGCGCGGCGGCGACCGCCGCGAACCGCTCCGGCGGCCAGCGTCTGGCCCCGGCGTCCGCGCCGGGGTGCAGCACGACGGCGCCGGCGGCCGGGGACGGGCAGGCCGGGGCGGGCAGCCGCAGATCCGCCGGGTCGGCCGGCAATCCGTACCAGCTCAGCAGCCGGCACCAGCGCTCCCGCTCGTGCTCGTCCGCGCGCCACACCGGCCCCGGCAGGTGCGGGGTGCCCGGGTGCGCGTACGCCCACAGTCGGCCCGGGCGCAGCCGGTCGAGCAGCAGGTGGCTGGGTGGGCCGTTGCCGTGCAGGTCGATCGCGACCTCGGGGGGCGGTCCGCTCCAGTCGAGGCGGCGGGGCACGGCCCGGCCGGGCGCGGTGGTGGGCAACAACTGGTCGACGACGCCGGTGGCGCGGGCGGCGTCGGCCAGCCGGGCGGGCGCGGCGAGCACGATCCGCCGGCCCGGCAGGCCCCGGCGCACCGCCCGCAGCGCGGGCAGCGCGGTCAACAGGTCGCCAAGGCCCAGGGCGCGCAGCACCAACACGCGGCCGGCGCCGGCATCGGGGCCGGCCGTGGCGCGCCCGGCGGCGTCCGGTTCGGGCCCCGCGACGGGGCGGCCGGCCGTGGCACCGGTGCGCGGCGGCCCGGTCACCGGCGCGGCTCCCCGGCGGCGGCGCGGGCCGCCGAGCGGGCCGCGCGGTCGGCGAGCGAGGTGGTGGAGCGGCCGTCGAGGTAGGGCAGGACCAGCGCCTGGCCACCCCATTCGCGCAGGGCGGCGGCCTCCGGCAGGGCGTCGACGGAGTAGTCGCCGCCCTTGACCCACAGGTCGGGCCGCAGCTCGCGCAGCAGCGGCTCGGGGGTGGTCTCGCCGAACACAGCGACCGCGTCCACGCTGCCGAGCCCGGACAGCACCCGCACCCGGTCGGCGACGGGGGTCAGCGGGCGCCCCGGGCCCTTGAGGCGGGCGATGGACTCGTCGGAGTTGACGCACACGATCAGGCAGTCCCCTATCCGGCGCGCGCTCTCCAACAGCCCCACGTGCCCGGCGTGCAGCAGGTCGAAGCAGCCGCCGGTGGCCACCACCGTCCCGCCGGCCGCGCGCACCGACGCGGCCAACTCGAAGGCGTCCACGGAGCGTCGGTCGTCGGTACGGGGCGTCGGCGAGGCCGCCCACAGGTCGCCAGCGCCCGCGCCGCCCGCCGCGACGAAGGCCGCCGCCTCGGCGACCCCGCGCTGCACGGCCTCCTCCGGGAGCGCGCCGTCGGCCAGCGCGCCGGCGGTGGTCGCGGCGAAGCAGTCGCCGGCGCCGCACGGGTCGCCCTGGGCGCGGTAGGGCGCGGGCACCAGCATCGGTCGGTCGCTGCTCGCCTCCACCAGCAGCGCCCCGCGCTCGCCCAGCGTGACGGCCACGGCCGCCGCCTGCCAGTGGTGGGCCAGCCAGGCGCCCCGCGCGGCGTCGGCGCGGAGCGAGGCGTCGTCGCGCGGACACAGCGCGCGGGCCTCCGCCGCGTTGGGCGTGGCCAGCCGCGCCCCCGGCACGGGGGTGCCACCGCGGGGGTGCGGGTCCCACAGCAGCGGTGCCCGCGCGGCGGCCCGCGCCAGTTCGGCCCGTACGGCGTCCGCGGTGCCCCGCCCGTAGTCGGCGACCAGCAGCGGCTGACCGCTGGCCAGCGCCGAGCGCACCGCGTCGCCCGGCTCGCCGCAGCGGCCTCCGCCCCGGTCCACGCGCACCAGCGGCCGGCCGGCCGCCCGCACCCGCGTCTTGACGGGCAGGCTGCCGTGGAGCGGGAGTTCGACCAGGCGCACCCGGCCGGCCAGGGCCTCGCGTACCGCCTGGCTCGCCGGGTCCTGGCCGAGCGCGGTGACCAGGGTGACCTCCCGGCCGTCGCGGGCGGCCAGCGCGGCGGCCAGACCGGCGCCGCCGGGTCGGCTTCGGTCCTCGGTGACGTCCACCACCGGGGCCGGGGCGTCCGGGGCCAGGCGGTGGGCGTCGCCGTCGATGTCCTGGTCGAGCAGGGCGTCACCGACGACGACGAGCGGGGCTCGGGTGCTCACGGGAACCTCCTTCGCGGTCACAGCGGTTCGCGGTCACAACGGGCGCTCCCGGCGGGCCCCGGCCGCCTCCAGGGCGGAGCCCGCCGCGCCGGGCGCGCGGTGCCGGGCGCGGGCGGCGTCGAAGCTCTCGCACAGCAGGTGCACGGCCACCAGGTGGGCCTCCTGGACGGTGGCCGTGCTCTCCGCCTGGACGGCCACCACCTCGTGCGCGGCGCGGGCCAGCGGGTTGGGCGCGGGCCCGGTCAGCGCCCACACCCGCAGCCCGGCGGCCCGGCCTGTCTCGGCGGCGGTCAACAGGTTCTGGCTGCGCCCCGACGTGGACAGCAGCAGCAACACGTCGCCGGGCCGGCCGTGCGCGGCCACCTGGCGGGCGAAGACCTGGTCGAAGCCGTAGTCGTTGCCGATGGCGGTCACGCTGGAGGTGTCGGCGTGCAGGGCGATGGCCGAGTAGGCGGGGCGCTCCTGCCGGTAGCGGCCCACCAGTTCGGCGGTCAGGTGCTGGGCCTGGGCGGCGCTGCCGCCGTTGCCGGCCGCCAGCAGCCGCCCGCCGACCGGCAGCAGCGCGGCGAGTTGGCCGCCCCAGTCGGCGACGTCGCGCAGGCCGCGGCGGCGGAAGCGGAGCAGCGCCTCCTGGAGGGACTGGCAGTGGGCGTGCGCGCTCTCGTGAACGTCGCTGACATCGCTCATGGTGGGATCGGGCGAGCGCGCGCGATGCGCGCGGCGGGCCCGCGCCTCCCTTCGCTCTCGGTCTCGTTCGGGCGCCGGACACGCGTTCCGGCGGGTGGTCAGGCGACCTTGGGCACGGCCGGGCGGCGGGCCAGGGTCTCCCGGTAGACGGCCTCGGTGGCCGCGGCGACCTGGCCCCAGCCGTACCGGGTCAGCACGCGCCGCCGCCCGGCCGCCCCGCAGGCGGCCCGCAGGGACGGGTTGTCCAGCAACTCGGCGACGGCCCGCCCCAGGGCGGCCGGGTCGCCCGGCGGTACCAGGCGGCCGGTGCTCGGGTCGGTCACGGTGTCCAGTTGCCCGCCGACGGCGCTGGCGACCACCGGCGTGCCGCACCCCATCGCCTCCAGCGGCACGATGCCGAACGGCTCGTACGAGGCCGGGCACAGCACCACGTCGGCCGCCCGCAGCAGCGCCGGTACCTCCGCGCGCGGCAGGCCCCCGACGAAGCGCACCCGGTCGGCGACGCCGGCCGCGCGGGCCAGCGCCCGCAGCCGGCGCACCTCGGGCTCCTGGTCCACCCGTTCGGGCGGCGGCCCGCCGGCGATGACCAACTCGGCGTCGGGCAGGTGCGCCAGGGCCGCGATGGAGACGGCGGCGCCCTTGCGCGGCACCAGGCGGCCGATCTGGACCAGCAGGTGCCGGTGGCCGCCGCGACCCGCGACCGGGCCCCACGGGGTGAAGCGGTCCGGGTCGACGCCGCAGGGCACCACCGTCACCCGGTGCGCGGGCACGCCCATCGCCACCAGTTCGGCGACCTCGTCCCGACAGGTGGCGATGACCCGGTCGCAGCCCTCGCCCAGCTCCGTCTCGCAAGCCACGCGCTCGGCCGGGCTGGTGTCGCTCTCGCGCTGGTGGCGGCGCTTGACGGTGCCCAGCGCGTGGTACGTGTGCGCCAGCGGCAGGTCCAGCTCGCGGCAGGCGGCCAGGGCGGCGAGGCCCGACATCCAGAAGTGGGAGTGCGCCACGTCCGGCGGCTGCCGCTGCCAGTCGCGGGCCAGGAAGTGGCCGAACTCGTCCATGTACGGCAGGAGTTCGTCCTTCGGGAGTTGCCGGTCCGGCCCGGCCGGCACGTGCCGCACCTCCACGCCGGGCCGCAGGAGCACACGGCTGGGCAGGTCGGCCGCGTCCTTGCGGGTGTAGACGGTCACCCGGTGGCCCCGGTGGGCGAGCGCCCCGGCCAACTGGGCGACGTGCACGTTCTGGCCGCCCGCGTCCACGCCGCCCAGCACCGCGAGCGGGCTCGCGTGCTCGGAGACGAGTGCGATGGACAGTCCACGGGCCTGCTCGACGGCGTTCATCGGGCCACCACCTCCGCTGTCAGTTGCTCCCAGTCGTAGAGGAAGCGCTTGAGTCCGTACCGGGCGAGCGCCGCCTGTCGGGCGCGCGCGCCGTCCTCGGCCGCGGCGGCCGGGTCGGCGAGGTAGCCGCGGGCCGCCTCGGCCAGTTCCTCGGGCCGGGTGGACAGCGTCCCGGCGCCCGGCGGCACCGCCAGCACCGCCTCGGTGGTGGCCAGCGCCACCACCGGCATGCCCAGGTGCATGGCCTCCAGCAGGGACAGGCCGAGCGAGGTCCAGCGCACCGGGTGCAGGTACAGGCGGCAGGCGGCCATCGCGTCGTGCAGCGCCTCCTGCGGGAGGTCGGCCGCGCGGCAGCGGTCGGCCGGCAGCCCGAGGTGGTCGGCGAGACCCTCGGTGCCCATTCCGAACACGCTCAGCGGCGCGGCCCGGGACAGGGCGGGGAGCAGGTCGGTGCCGGTGGTGCGACCGCGTCGGACGGGCTCGTTGACGACGACGGCGGCCCGTTCGAGGTGGCCGCTGTAGCGGTGCCCGGGGTCGACGATGCCGTGCTCGATGACGGTGGTCGGCGTCGCCCCGCTGTCCCAGAACAGCCGGTTGAAGTGGGTGACGTGCACCAGCGTCAGGTCGTCGCGGTCGGCGTACGGGTGCCGGGTGTCCGGCACGCTGCCGTGCGGCGCGTTGTGCTCCAGGTAGACGGCCGGGATGTCGCGGCCGGGCCGGCGCCCGCCGAGCCACCGCTCGACCAGCGCCTCCTCGTGCGGGCGCTGGAGGACCACCAGGTCGACGGGGTCGTCCCGCAGTTGCGCCGGGGTGCGCTCGCGCACCGACTCCGGCCAGCGGAAGGTGCGCGCCCGCCCCAGCCCGTCGGGCCCGCGGTCCTCGGTCACGGGGACCAGGTACGTGTGCGGGCCCTGCACGAAGGCGGTGGTCCACGAGCCGTGCACGTGCCACAGCAGGATGTTCATACGGTCGCCCCTCGGTCGGGTTCGGTGGCGAGTTGGCCCCCCGGCGGCCCGCCGCCGACCAGCGCGTCGACGGCGGAGACCACGGCGGCGTCGGTCACCCCGTTCAGACACGGGTGGCCGGGCACCGGGCACCGGCGCGCCCGGGTGTCGGCGCACGGCGCGTCCTGCTGCCCCAGCAGCACGTGCGGCACCCCGTACGGCCGCCACAGCCGGGCCGGCACCACCGGCGCGAACAGGCAGGCGACGGGCGTGCCGACGGCGGCGGCCAGGTGCGCGGGCCCGGTGTTGCCGACGACGGCGGCCCGCGCCCCGGCCAGCACGCCGGCCAGTTGGCGCAGGTCCGTCGCCCCGCCGAGGTCCAGCGCGTGGTCCCCGGCGACCCGGGCGGTCAGCGCCCGCTCGCCGGGGCCGCCGGTGACCACCAGGCGGTGCCCGGCGGCGGCCAGCGCGGCGGCGACCCGGGCCGCCCGCTCGGGGGAGAGCGCGCGGGCGGGCACGGCGGCGCCGGGGTGGAAGACGACGTAGGGCTCGGTGCCGGTCAGCGCCGCCGCCGGTGGCGGCGTCAGCACGCGCAGCCGGCCGTCGTCGCCGGGGGGCAGCGCGAACCCCGCCGCCCGGGCGAGGTCGAGCCCGGCCTCGGCCTCGTGCTGGTGCGGCGCCCGCTGGTGGCGCAGGTCGAGCAGCGAGCCGGGGTAGTCCACGCTGTCCGCCGCGATCCAGCCCACCCCGGCCAGCTTGAGCAACAGCGCGGCCGGCAGCGGGCTCTGGTGGAACGAGACGAGGACCAGCGCCCGGTCGAAGCGGCCGGCCGCCACCGCGTCCACCAGCGCGGCGGTCCGCCGTGGGGAGACAGGCGCGGGATCGAGGCCCACCCACGGCGCCTCGTGCACCAGCACCTCGTCCACGCCGGGAAGCAGGCGCGCGGCCCGCTCGCCGAGCGGACCGCACAGCAGCGCGGTGTACGAGGAGCCGGCCGCGGCGGCCCGCACGGCGGGGCCGGCCAACAGCACGTCGCCGGCGCTGTCCAGGCGGACGACCAAGGTGCGGGGCAGGTCGCTCATGCGGCGCCTCCCGCCGGTCGCGCCGGGGCGGTCACCAGCCGCACGGCCGCCAGCAGGTCGCTCGCCCGCTCGTCGGCCGCCGCCGTCTCGGCGGGCAGGGTGACCGGGGTGGGCACGAGCACGCCGCGCGCGCCGGCGGCGCGGGCCGCCGCCACGTCGGCCCCGATGTCGCCGATGACCGCGCAGCGGGCGGGGTCGGCGCCCAGCCGCTCGCAGGCGGCGAACACCAGGCCGGGGGCGGGCTTGCGACAGCCGCAGCCGTCGTCGGGCCCGTGCGGGCACACCGCCCACACGTCGAACGGGCCGAGCAACTGCTCCACCCGCCGGTGCACGGCGCTCACCCGCTCGCGCGTCAGCAGCCCCCGGGCCAGCCCCGACTGGTTGCTGACCACCCCCACCGGGATGCCCAGCGCGCGCACGGCCTCCAGCGCCGCCCCGGCCGTCGGCACCGGGCGCACCCGCCGCGGGTCGCCGTTGTACGGCACGTCGACGACCAGCGTCCCGTCCCGGTCGAAGAGCACCGCCTGCGGCAGCCCGGTGTCGTCCGCGTCGCGCGGCACGTGGGTGGGCGGCACGCCGGCGCGCGGGGTGATCCACGGCCCGTCGGGAGCGCCTTCGGGCACGGGCCAGGGGGGAGGCGGCGCGTGCGGGTTACTGGTGTGGATGCCCATCGGCTACACCCGCTCGGCGCGCGGCCGGACCGGCTGGCGCGCGGCGGTGGGCGGGCGTCCGGGCGGCAGCGGGCGCGCCGCGCGGTGGCGCACGAGGCCGCGCAGCCAGTGGTAGCTGGCCAGCGGCGGGATCAGCGGGCTGGTCAGCGCCATCGTGGCGACCTCGGCCCCGGTGCGCGGCCCGGGCGCGATACGGGCCCAGGCGAACTCGGTGGTGCCAAGGCCCCACAGCGCGGCCCAGCCGGCGGCGGCCCGGCGGCGGCCGGCCAGCGCGCAGGCCACCGAGGCCAGCGCGGCGCCGGTCACCGCCAGGTGCGCGGGGCGCCTGCCGCGCGGCGCGTCGGCCCGCCGCCACCAGGAGCGGCCGTGCAGCCGGGTCATCAGCACGTCGTCGGCGTTGCCGGCCTGCGCGCGCAGCGACACCAGACGGTCGGCGGGCCGCACCGGATGGGTGGTCGTGCGACGGCCGCTCGCGATCTCCCAGCCGGCCGAAACCATCCGTAGCGCCAGGTCGGCGTCCTCGCGAAAGGCACGCCGGAACCGCTCGTCGAAGCCGTCCACCGCCCGCAGCGCGGCGGTGCGGCAGGCCATGTCGGCGGTGATCCAACGCGCCGTGGCCAGGCCGGCGGTGCCGCGCTCCCAGTCCGTCGGCCGGCGGTCGGCGGGCAGTGGCACGGCGATCCGGGCGGTGACGGCGGCCGTGCCGGGCGTCGCGGCGGCCAGGTCGGCGGCGAGCGCGGTGGCCCAACCGGGGGAGGGGATGACGTCGTCGTCGAGGAAGACCACCCACGGCTCGCGGGCGGCACGCCAGCCGATGTTGCGCGCCGCGGCGGGCCCGCCCGCGCAGCCGAACGCGATCTCGACCCGGTCGCGCAGCACGTCGGGCACCGCCACCGGCAGCGCCGTACACAGCTCCGGCGGCCGGTCGTCGACCAGCACGATCCGGCTCGGCCCGGGTTCGCCCGCGTCGGCCAGCGCCCGCAGGCAGGCCGTCAGGCTGGGCCGGCCCAGCGTCGGGATGACGACCGCGTACGGCGGCGTCGCGTCGGCGCCGCTCATCGGCTGCCTCCCTGGTGGTCGGGGGTGGGATAGCGGGCGGGCCCGTGGGCGGCCCAGTCGGGTGGCGCGGCGTCGTCGGCCAGCGCCGCGGCGTCGTCGGCGCCGGCGGTCGGCTCGTAGGAGCCCTGGCGGTACGAGCTCTGCCCGGCCGAGGCCGCCGCCTCGTCGCGCCGCGCCGCGAAGAAGTCCCCGCGGCGCACCACGAACGGCCCGATGGCCAGCAGGTCGACGGGCGCGGAGCCGAAGCACTCCAGCGCGTCGCGCGGGTCGTCGACCATGGGCCGGCCGGCCGTGTTGAGGCTGGTGTTGACGACCACGGGCAGTCCCGTGCGCCGCTCGAAGGCGGCCAGCATCCGGGCCACCAGCGGTTCGGTGGTCGCGTCGACGGTCTGGATGCGGGCGGTACCGTCCACGTGCACCACGGCCGGAATCCGCTCGCGCCACTCCGGCGCCACGTCGTGCACGAAGAGCATGTACGGGCTGGGCAACGGCCCGTCGAAGAGGTCGGGCGCCCGCTCGGCGAGCACCATCGGCGCCACCGGCCTGAACTGCTCGCGCCCCTTCACGTCGTTGAGCCGCTCCAGGTTCCCGGCGTGCCCCGGGTGGGCCAGCAGCGAGCGGTGCCCGAGCGCCCGCGGGCCGTACTCGGAACGCCCCTGGAACCAGGCCACGACGGCGTTGTCGGCCAACGCCTCGGCCACCGTTTCCGCGACGTCGTCGGGGCGCTCGTAGGGCACGGCCGCCGTCTTGAGCCGGGCCTCCAGTTCGGCGTCCGACCAGCCTCGGCCGAGCGCCGCGCCGGGCATCGGGTCCGGGGCGGAACCCCGTTCGGCGCTGAGCAGCAGCGCGCCGCCCAGCGCGGTGCCCGCGTCGCCGGCGGCCGGCTGTACCCACACCGCGTCGAACGGGCCCTCGCGGGCGATCCGGGAGTTGGCGACGCAGTTCAGGGCCACGCCACCGGCCAGCGTCAACACCTCGTCGTGGGTGTGCCCGTGCAGCCAGCGCGCGAGGTCGAGCAGCGTCTCCTCCAGGCACGCCTGGGCGCTGGCGGCCACGTCGGCATGGTCCTGGGTCCACGCCTCGTCCGGCCGGCGCGGCGGACACAGCTCGTGCCAGGGCACGCCCGCCGCGCGGAACCCGCCGTCCCCGGTGGCGTGCACGTACCGGCGCAGCTCACCGAGCACGCGCGGGCGGCCATGTGAGGCGAGCGCCATCACCTTGAACTCGTCCGACGAGCGCAGGAACCCCAGGTGTTCGGTCAGCTCCTCGTAGACCAGGCCCAGCGAGTGCGGCAACTCCTGCCCGTACAGCGGCTCCAGGTGCGCGCCGACGCGGCGGGCCGCCAGGTGCGAGGTGCGCTCGCCACGGCCGTCGAGCACGAGCACGGAGGAGGAGTCGGCGCCCGGGGCGCCGAAGGCGCTGGAGGCGGCGTGCGCCATGTGGTGCGGGACGAAGCGCACGATGTCCGGGTCGAGTCCGGGCAGCGCGGAGTTCAGGAAGCCCGGCGCCTCCCGCGCGTAGGCGAGCCGCAGGTGGTCCCACGGGTCGTCGAGGCCCATGGTGTCGGCGGGGCGGGCCAGGGTGGGATCGAAGGAGTACGCGACCGCGTCCAGGTCCTGGGGCCGCAGCCCGGCCTGGGCCAGGCACCACCGCGCGGCGTGCTCGGGCATCTCCCAGGCCGCGAACGGCACCGGGCGCTTGCCGTGCTTGCGGCGCGAGAAGCGTTCCTCCTCGGCGGCGGCGACGGTGTGACCGTCGATCACGAGGGCTGCTGCGGGGTCGTGGAAGAGGGCGTTGATTCCCAGAACGCGCATAGGACCGGGGGCCTTTCGGCGAAGGCGACGGTGTCGCCGGGTCGGCGGGGGGGGCAACGGCCGGGGCGGTGGCCGGCAGGCCGGTCAGGCGGCGAGCCGCTGGCGGAACCAGCCGATGGTGCGGCGCAGGCCCTCGTGCGCGGTGACGCGCGGCTCCCACTGGAGCTTGCCGCGGGCCAACGTGATGTCGGGGCAGCGCACGGCCGGGTCGTCGGTGGGCCGTTCGATGAACCGGACGGTGGACCGGGACTCGGCCAACTCAACGACCAGGTGCGCGAGTTCGAGCATCGTGATCTCGACCGGGTTGCCGAGGTTGACCGGGCCGCGCAGGTCGGACGCGGCGGCGGCGAGGATGCCGCGCACGGTGTCGTCCACGTAGCACAGCGAACGCGTCTGCCGGCCGTCCCCGGTGACCGTGAGCGGCTCGCCGGCCAGCGCCTGCCGGATGAAGGTGGGCACGGCCCGGCCGTCGTACCCGCGCATGCGCGGGCCGTAGGTGTTGAACAGCCGCACGATGCCGGTGTCGACGCCGTTCACCCCCGCCTCGGCGGTGGTCAGCGCCTCACCGAAGCGCTTGGCCTCGTCGTAGACGCTGCGTGGGCCCACCGGGTTGACGTTGCCCCAGTAGTCCTCGCTCTGCGGGTGGCGCTGCGGGTCCCCGTAGACCTCCGAGGTGGAGGCCAGCACGAAGCGCGCCTGGTGGTCGCGGGCCAGGGCGAGCGCGTTGCGCGTGCCCAGGCTGCCGGTCTCCAGCGTGTGGACGGGCAGCCGCAGGTAGTCCGCGGGGGAGGCGGGGGAGGCGAAGTGCAGGACGAGGTCCACCGGCCGGTCGACCTCCAATGGCCGGCAGGCGTTGGCGCGTTGGAAGGTGAACCGCTGGCTGCCGAGGAAGGGCGCTATGTTCTGCCGCGCCCCGGTGCTGAGGTCGTCGATGCAGGTGACCTCCGTGCCCTGGTCAAGGAGCGCGGCGCACAGGTGAGAGCCGACGAAGCCGGCGCCTCCGGTGACGACGGCGTGGCGCCAGCGGGGTGCGACAGAGGTGTTCATGTGCCCTCCTTCGGTGCCGGGCGGATTGGCCGGTCGCGGGGGTGACGGCCGGCCCGGGCATGGTGCTCGTGCATGCTGAGGGTGTCGTCGCGCGAGGCGAAAAACCCCAACAAACGGGCCTAAACAGCTTTCAGACTGACATGAGTGGATGTGTCGCGCGACACTGCCGGATCGCCCCACCCCGGTCCGAGCGGCACGCGGCGGGCCGCGCCGGCGGCGCGCGGAGCCGGGACGGCGGCCGGCCGGCGCTCAGGAAGGCGGCGGGCCGAGCGGCCGGACGCTGAGCGCCTCCGCTACTCCGATCAGGTTCGCGGCCATGGCCTTGCCGGTCGACCGCGCCCAGTCGTGCCCACGCTCGTCGTCCAGGAAGTCGGGCCCGGGCCCGGGCCCGAGGTGCCAGTACGTCCACGACTGGCCGGGCACCGTGAACCCGATGTCCACCAGCGCCCCGCTGATCTCGCTGATCACGTGGTGCGCGCCGTCCTCGTTGCCCGTCACCACGACGCCCGCGACCCGGTTGAACGCCACCGGCCTGCCGGCGTCGTCGGTCTCGCTGAGCATCGAGTCCATCCGCTCCAGGACCCGCTGCGCCACCGACGAGGGCCGCCCGAGCCAGGTGGGCGACGCGATGATGAGGATCTCCGAGGCGAGGATGTGCTCGTGCACGGTCGGCCACTGGTCGTCGCCGCCCATGTCCCGCTCGACGCCGGGGGTGAGCTGGAGGTCGACCGCCCGTACGACCTCGGACGGCACCCCTCGGCGAGCGCACTCCGCCACCACCACGGCGGCCAGCGCCTCGGTGTTGGAGGGGGCGGGGGTCGGTTTGAGGGTGCAGTTGATCACGAGTGCCTTCATGCCTGCCGGAGTACCCGCCCCACACGGTTCACGCGGGCCAAGCGGGTGAGTCGCGATGCGTCTCACGGGGATAACGGTGCGTAGGCGGGTCGTACGCCACCCCGTACCGCCGTGCGTACGCCCGTACGCCCGGACGCACGCGGCGCCGCGTCAGGTGCCGCGTGCCGTGGGTCGCGGGGCTGGTCGGCGGGGCCTCGTGCGGGCGGTCGCAACCACCCCGACGGGCCTTGTGACCAAGGGCACGCACCCGTTCAGTCCCCGGAAACGCGGGGGTACCGGCCCCTGCGCCGGCGAGAGGGAGGTCCGGGTCACAGCGGCGGGCCGCCGTCGTCTGTGACAGTGGGGCCCTCGCTGAGCGCGGTGGACCGATCGATTCCGTCCCACGCACAGCAGCAGCCCGGCCGCCGCGGCCACGACCGCACGGCGGGCCCCGTCACCCGAGTCCGTTCTCCGAGCCTGCTGGGCTCTTCACGAAACGTGCCGACGTGTCCCTCTCTGTCTCCGCTCTCGCCCGCGTGCCCGCGCCCGCCCCGGCGCCCGACGCGAGCCTTGACGACCCCCGCGGCACGGCCCGCGCCGTCGCCGACCCCGACGCCACGCCCGCCCCCGCGCACGCCCCCTCCCGTACGGAGCGCGCCCGCGCCCGCCTCGGGCGCCGGGGCGCGCTGGGCCGTGGCGACCGGGGCGCGGCGCCCGAGCGCTCGCCCTGGCGCTGCCTGCGCTACCCGAGCATGCGCTGGTGGTCGCTGGCCAACCTGGTGTCCAACGCGGGCACCTGGATGCAGCTCACCGTGCAGAACCTGCTCGTGCTCCAGGTCACCGGCTCCGCCGCGGCGACCGGCCTCTCGCTCTCCGCGCAGGCCGGGCCCGGGCTGCTGCTCGGCGTGTTCGGCGGCGCGGCGGTCGACCGCTGGCCCCGGAGGATGACCGCCGCCGTCAGCCAGGCCGTGCTTGGCGCCGTGGCCTTCACCACCGCCGTACTGGTCGCCTGCGACCAGCTCAACGTGGGGCTGCTGATGGCCCTCGCGGTCGTCACCGGTCTGGTCGCCACGATCGACGGCCCGGCGACCGCCCTGCTCGGCAACGACCTGGTGGCCAGGAAGGACGTGCCGTCCGCCATCGCCCTCGGCTCGGTCGTGCACAGCGTCGGCCGCCTCGTCGGCACGGCGGCGGCCGGCGTGGCCATCGGGGTGTTCGGCACCGCCGCGGCCTACGTCACCAACGGGCTGTCGTTCCTCTTCGTCGCCGCCGTCATCCCCTTCCTGCGCTTCGCGCCGCCCGAGCCGGCGGAGCCGGACACCGCCTCCGACCGGACGGCGTCCGTGGACCAGGCGGCCAAGGAGAGCGCCGCGGCGCGGATGACCGCCCGCGAGGGGCTGTCCTTCTTCCTGCGCAGGCCGCGCCTGGTGGCGCTGGCCGTCATCACGGGCCTGGGCGCCATCTTCGGCCGCAACTACGGGCTGACGCTCGCGGTGCTGGTCACCGGCGCGCTGCACGGCAGCGCCGCCGACTTCGGCACGGTCTCCACGGTGCTGGCCGTGGGCGGCATCGCCGGCGCCGTGCTCGCCGGCCGCATGCAGAACCCCTCCGTACGACTGGTCGGCACGCTGACCGCCGCCGGCGCGGTGCTCCAGATCGCCGCCGGGTTCTCCCCCTCACTGTTCCTGCTGCTCCTGCTGGTGCTGCCGATGGCCATGGTGGAATCCGTCTCCGACACGGCCGGGACCACCGTCCTGCAGACCGACCCGCCGCCGTACATGCGGGGCCGGGTACTCGGCGTGTGGCGCAGCGCCAGCACCGGCTGGGGCCTGGTCGGCCCGCCGCTGCTCGGCCTGCTGATGGAGTTCGCCGGGGCCCGGGGCGCCCTGGTCGTCGGCGGACTGCTCGTCGCCGGCGCGGTGGGCGCGGGCACCCTGCTCCGCTCCCGCCTGCTCACGACCTGGGAGGCCGGCCGGCTCGCACCGCGCCCGTCCGTCGGCTCCCAGGCCGCCTTGGGCCAGGCCGCCTGAGCGCGGACCGCGCGGGTCCCGGGCCCGCGCAGCGGCGCTGAGCCCCGCGTAGGGGCGGTGGGCCCGCGCCGTGGCGGGCCAGCGCCCTGGCGGGCGGGACGCGCCGCCCGCCACGCCCGGCCACCCGTCACTCCTGACCAGGAGCGAGGTGGCGCAGCAGGTCGGCGAGGAGGCCCGGGTCCGTGGGCGCGCCGGCGGAGTGGGCCAGCTCCCGTGCCCGGGCGCGCCCGGCCGGGCTCAGGCACCAGTCCAGCGCCTGGTCGAGTTCGGCCGCCGTCGCCCGCTCGGCCGGCAGCACCATCGGCCAGCCGAGCGCCGCGGCCTGGGCGCTGACCTTCGCGCTGCCCGCCACCGGATCGACGGCCAACACCGGCGTCCCGGCCCGCAGCCCCAACACCAGCCCGTGCAGCCGGGTGGTCACCACGGCGTCCAGCCGGGCGAAGACCGCGTGCACCTGGTCCGGGCTGGCCGGCAGCCGCCAGTCGTCGGCGTCCAACCGGGTGTCGAGCGGCAGCCGCGCGGCGTCGAGCCCGCCGGCCCACGCCTCGATGACCCGCGCCACCTCCTCGTGGCGCCGGCGCGCGCCGTACTCGTGCTGGCCCTCGGTCACCACCACGCCGACCACCGGCACCACCCGTGGCGGCGGCGCGTGCCGGCTCAGATCCGGCGCACCCGCGGCCGCCGCCTCGTCGCGCGCCAACACCACGTCGAACCCGGTGACCGCCGGGTCGGCCGGATCCACCACGGACACCCCGACGGCGATGCGCCGGCAGTCGGCGAAGCGCCGGTGCAGGTCGAGGAGCGGCGCAGGGACGCCGTCGACCGGGGGGCGCCGCGAGTGCAACGGCCCGCACGCGAAGACCAGGTGCGTGTACGCGGCCGGGTCCACGTTCTCCAGGTGCAACCCCGCCGGCCGGAAGGTCGGGGACCAGGCAGTGTCGTACGGGATCGACGCCCCGCGCAGCGCGTCGCGCACCACGTCGGCGACGAGCAGGTCACCCGCGGTGACCTCGCCGTGCAGGAAGCTGAACCAGCCGGTCAGCAGGGTTCGGGGCACGGGTCAACTCCTTGGGGCCGGCACCGGCCGTCGTCGGTGCGCTGCTGGAACCCGCCGGTCAGCCGACGTAGCGGCGGGCCGACGACGCGTTCTGCGGCGCCTCCAGGAGGGCCAGGCGGCGCTCCACCGAGGCCGGCAGCGGCCGGCGCTCGCGGACCACCCAGGGCAGCCCGGCCAGCGCCTCGCCCACGGCGCGCACGGAGGTCGCGTCGCGCGGCACCGTCGCCGCGAGGTGGGCGGTACGGCGCAGCGCGGCCGGCGCCGAGCGGCGCAGCCAGGCGAACCACAGGGTGTTCCGGATCCCGTGGCGGCGGCGCAGCCGCGCGTCGCGGCTCGCGGACGGCCGGTGGTGGATCGTCAGCTCCCGCGCGTAGGCGAGCCACCAGCCACGGGCGGCCAGGTCGGCGGCGAGCAGCTCCTCCTCGCCGCCGAGCCACAGCCGTGGCGAGAAGCCGCCCGCCGCGCGGAAGGCGTCGGCGCGCAGCACGGTGGCGGCGGCCAGGAACGACCCCAGCGCCGGGCCGGGCAGCCAGCCCGGGCCCTCCAGCGGCGAGTCGCGCAGCTCGCTGACGATCGGGTCCTCGAACGGTTCCCCCGCCGGCTCGCCCCCGTCGGTCAGCGGCGGGTGGACGAGGATGCGCGCGGTGACGGAGGCGAGCCCGGGGTGGGCGTCGAGCAGGTCGGCCGCGGCCGTCAGGGAGCCCGGCTCCCACCACGAGTCGTCGTCGCAGAAGGCGATGTAGTCCGTGCCGACCAGGCGCGCGGCCAGGTTCCGGCCGACCGCCCCCAGGTTCCGACCGGGCTCGACCAGCCGCACCGACGGCCGGTGGGCCCGTACCGCGGCGGCCGTACCGTCGGTCGAGGCGTTGTCGACCACGATCACCGGTGGCCGCTCCGGCAGCGCGGTGAGCCGCTCCAGGGTGTGCAGGAGTTCGGCCCGGCGGTTGTGGGTGATCACCACGACGGTGATCCGGTGCTCGCTCATGCGCGGTCCTCGGGGATCGACGGACTCGGGTCGTGGCCGCCACGCGCGCCGAAGGCGGGCCGGGCCCACGCCCGGGCACGTTTCGGGCGCCGGCCGCCCGTGGCCCGGGGGCGGCAGGGGCGGCCACGGGGCCCGCGCGGCGGTGTCACTGGAGCCAGATGCGGGCGACGAAGTACACCACCGCGGCCAACACCAGCAGCCCGATCAGGAACACCGGTGCCTTGGCCCATCCGGTCGTCGGATTGTGCGTCTCCTCGGGCCCGGCGTCGGGGGTGCTGCCCTCGGCGGGCGGCGTCTCCCCGGGAGGCACCGACCCACCGGGTTCGAGACCCGGTGTCGTCCGCGGGTCCGGATCGGGGTTCTTGTCGTCCATGCCTCTACGAGTAGACGCACCCGGGGGTTTTCACACCTGCGGACCCTCTTTCCCGCCCACCAGGACCCCGCGCGCGGGCGGCACGCGGTGCCGCGTGCCGCCCATGGCGGCCGTGGCGCCGACGACGGCCGCCACGCCCATCGCGGCCATTGCGGCTGAAAAGGCCCTCTTCCCCCGATACGAGGCCAAGGCTCACCCTGGCCACGAGGGCGAGCACGACGCGGCGCGGAGGGGTGGCCTCAGGGTGTGCGGAGGCGTACCGAACGCGGTGGTAGCGCCCGGGCCGGCGGGTGCGCGCCCTGCCGCCTCAATGGCGGACCGTCCTATCATCGTCACTCCGCGTTCTAGGCGGTGTCTTCAAATGATCTTGTCTGGTGGATCATGGTGTCGTGATACGTCGCCATGAACTGTCCGATGCCGAGTGGGAGTTCGTCCGGCCGCTGCTGCCCGAGTCGTTGCGGGGACGCAAGCGGCTGGACGACCGCAGGGTCCTGAATGGGATCGTGTGGAAGTTCAGGACCGGGACGGCCTGGCGGGATGTGCCCGAGCGCTATGGTCCGTGGGCGACGCTGCATACGCGTTTTCGCAGGTGGGCGGCGGACGGGACGTTCGACCGGATGCTGCGGGCCGCCCAGGCCAAGGCGGACGCGGCGGGTGACATCGAGTGGCTGGTGTCGGTCGACTCCACCATCGTCCGGGCACACCAGCACGCGGCCGGGGCCCGAAAAGGGGGCTCCAAGACCCGGCACTCGGCCGCTCCCGAGGCGGTTTGACCAGCAAGATTCACCTGGCCTGCGACGGTCGGGGCCGTCCTCTCGCCTTCCTCGTGACGGGCGGGAACACCAACGACTGTGCCCAGTTCACCGCCGTGATGGAAGCGATCCGGGTGCCCCGGATCCGACCCGGTCGACCCCGCACCCGACCCGATCATGTCATGGGCGACAAGGGCTACAGCTCGAAAGCGATCCGTACCTGGCTCCGTCGCCGCGGCATCCCGCACACGATTCCCGAGCGGGCCGACCAGGTCCGCAACCGGTCCCGGCGCGGCAGCCGCGGAGGCCGCCCGCCGGCCTTCGACCGCGAGGTCTACAAGCACCGCAACGTCGTGGAACGGTGCTTCAACCGCCTGAAACAGTGGCGCGCATCGCCACCCGATACGACAAGACCGCCCAGTCCTACGAAGCAGCCGTCACCCTCGCATCACTCCTGATGTGGGCGTGACATTTGACGACAGGTCCTAGGCAGTTTCGTTTGGATCAGTCAGTCGTTGGTCCGGGTGTGCCGTTGACTGATGCGCAGTGGGCGCGGATTGAGCCGTTGCTCCCCGACCGGACGCCGCAACGGGGTGGCCGTTGGCGGGACCATCGTGAGGTGATCGACGCGATCGCCTTCAAGTTCCAGACCGGTACCCAGTGGGTGCACCTGCCGGAGAAGTACGGCAACTGGCGGGGCGTCTACAACCGGCTGCGGATGTGGGCCGTCGACGGCACGTGGGAGCGGGTGTTCACCGCCCTGGTGGCCCAAGCCGATGCGGACGAAGACGTCAGCCGGGCCGTCTCGGTGGACTCCACGATCGTGCGGGCCCACCAGCATGCGGCCGGGGCCCGTAAAAAGGGGCCCCGGCCGGCGAGCCGGACGATCACGCCATCGGCCGGTCCCGCGGCGGACTGACCACGAAGATCCACCTTGCGGCCGACGGCCGGTGCCGGCCGCTGGTGTTCGTCCTCACCGCCGGACAGGCCGGAGATGCACCCGCCTTCACGGACGTCATGGCCCGCCTGCGCGTTCCCCGCCCTCTTGGACGGCCCCGCACCAGGCCGGACCTGGTCCTGGCCGACAAGGCGTACTCCTCCCGCGCGATCCGCAGTCACCTGCGCAGACGCGGCATCCGCGCGGTGATCCCGGAACGGGCCGACCAGCAGGCCAACCGGCGGCAGCGCGGACAGGCAGGCGGCAGACCTCCGGCCTTCGACCGCGAGGCGTACAGGCAGCGCAACACCGTCGAGCGGTGCATCAACCGCCTGAAGCAGTGGCGCGGCATCGCCACCCGCTACGAGAAGACCGCGACCATCTACCTCGCCGGACTCCACATCGCCGGCATCTTCCTCTGGTCCGCCCGCTGATCCAAACGAAACCGCCTAGGGGGGACTGGAAATGGCGGCAGGCTGGTCGGCTTCGCGACGGGCGTAGGAGGCGCGGCGGCAGGAGCGGCTGTTGCGCGAACAGTGGCAGGCAGCGCGTCGGCGGGCGCGCCAGTGGGAAGCGGCGAGTGACGGCGAACGTCGCGTGGCCGCACAACTGTTGGTGCTCACCGAGCGCGGCTGGCGGCTGCTGGTGGACCGGCGGTGGCCGGGAACCCGTACCGCCAACGTGGACATGCTGATGGTGGGACCCGGCGGGGTCTTCGTCATCGACGTGAAGAACTGGCGATCCGCTCCGCGCATTGTCGGCGGCCAGCTCCACGCCGGAGGCGAGCCGCGTGACGAGCACGTGGTGAAGCTTCTCGCGGTCACGAAGGCGGCCGAGAGCGCCGTCGCGTCGCTCGGCATGTCCCCGGTGGCGGTCCAACCGCTCATGGTCTTCGCCGGGCACCGGGTCGACGCCGAGATCGGCAGGGTCCGGCTACTCGGCGAACACGAGATCGGTTCGGCGCTGCTCTCGGAGAACCGCAGACTGCGTACGGAGTCGGTGCGCGCGTTCGCCGACCACCTGGAACGGGTCTTTCCCGACTACGCGGGGTCGACGGTGGAACAGGAGGGCCCCACCGTCCAGCAACAGCAGGCCCGACAGGCCGAGCCGGACGGCCTGTTCGACCTCCGGGGCCTGCGGGACGCGGCACTGGAAGAAGCCATGCGGGCCCCGATCGAGCAGTGGATGACGTTCCTCGACCCCGATCAGGTGGCGCTGGTCCGCCGCAACTGGTCGGGCCCGGCGCGCATCAGCGGTCCGGCGGGTACGGGGAAGACGGTCGTGGGCCTGCACCGCGCGGCCCACCTCGCCCGGCGCACCGATGGCCGGGTCTTGTATGTCACGTTCGCGAACAACCTGCCCCGGGTGCAAGGCACGTTCCTCAGGGCGATGTCCCCGGCCGTCGCGGACCGGGTGGACTTCAGCAGTCTGCACTCCTGGGCGCAGGACTTCCTCCGGGAGCGCGGCGTGAGCGTCCGGCTGCACGGGAAGAAGGCCGAAACCGCCTTCAGCCTCGCCTGGAAACACGTCGGGCGGGACAGCCGCCTGGCGGAGATAGACCCCGCGGCGGACTACTGGCGCGACGAGATCGCCCACGTCATCAAGGGCCGCGGCATCACCACGTTCGAGGAGTACGCGACCGTCCCCCGACGCCGCCGCCGCGCGATCCTGCGCCGGGCCCACCGGCAGGCGGTGTGGGCGCTGTACGAGAGGTACGAGTCACTGCGCAACGAGCGCGGCGTGCACGACTTCGACGATGTCCTCTCCCTCGCCCTGGCAGAAGCGAGCCGGCACACCGACCGTCCCCGGTACGCGGCCGTCATCGTGGACGAAGTCCAGGACCTCACCCTCGTCGGAGTCCGCCTCCTGCACGCCCTGGTCGGCGACGCCCCCAACGGGCTGCTGCTCGTCGGCGATGGCCAACAGGCCGTCTATCCGGGCGGCTTCCGACTCGTCGACGCCGGCATCGACATCCGCGGTGATCGCGGACAGGTTCTGCGCACCAACTACCGCAACAGCAAGCAGATCCTGGACGCCGCACTCGGGGTCGTCGCCGACGACGCGTTCGAGGACATCGACGGTCTGCGCAGCCCCAGCCGTCGGGACGTTGACGTCACCTACCACGACGGAGAAGTGGTTCGCGTCACGAAGCCGACCGTGGCCGAGCACGACCGGGCCCTGCTGGACGCCCTGCGTGACCTGCCAGCGCAAGCGCTCGCCGACGCCGCCGTGCTGTGCCCCTCCAAGCGGGCCATCGCCCACTACCAGCGGCTACTCACCGGGGCGCAGCTCCCGGTGTGCCTGCTGGAGCACTACGACGGGAACCCCGTCGACGCGGTCAAGCTGGGCACCTACCGCAAGGCCAAGGGCCTGGAGTTCAAACGCGTGTACCTGCCGCAGCACGACGTCGCCCCGCTGAACGGCGCGCGGGCCGCCGAGTCGGGTGGCGCGGCGGGACAAGAAACGGCACGGGAGCGTGCGGAACTCGCGCGCAGCCAACTCTTCGTGGCGATGACCCGGGCCCGGGACGTGCTGTGGCTGGGTCGCGTGGCCTGAGGAGGGCGACGTGGGGGCTTGGGTGAGCGCACCAACCGTCGAACGGCGGCCTTGCCAAGGCACTGAGTCCGGCCCGTCCTGGTGTGCGGGTTGCACGTCGCGGTGGTTGGGTGGGCTGAGGCCTGTCGAGGGGCTGCCCGCTGGAAGTGGTCCGCTCGCGGGTGGAGGGAAGCCGCCCCTCCCCGCCCCCTGGCCCCCGCAGGCGCTACGGCCTGCGGCGGGGCTTGCCGCCCTTGGGGCCGCCGGAGCCGCGGCGGGGGTTCTTGGCGGACGGCTTGCCCGCCGACCTGCCGGCGCCCCTGCCGCCGCCCTTGCCCCCGGCGGGCTGTTGCCGGCGCGTGGCGGTCTTGTCCGGGCGCTTGGCCTTCGGCTCGGGCTCGGTGCGGCGGCCCCGGGTGCTGTTGACCGTACGGCCGCGGACGATGCCGATGAGGTCCTCCACCAGGTCCGTCGTGGCCTCCTGGGGCCACGACAGCGCTACGCGGGAGGTAGGCACGTCCGTGATCGTGCGGTACGTGAGGTCTCTGCGGTGGTGCAGCCGGGCCAGGGACTGCGGGACGATCAGTACGCCGATGCCCGCCGCCACCAGTTCGACGGCGTCGGCGGTCGTGGCGGGGCGCTCACGGGCGGGGAGCCCCGGCGGCTGTTCCCAGCCCAGGGTGTCGTCCAGCGGATGGAGCGCCACTTCCTCGGCGAGGTCGGCCACGGTCACCTCGTCGGCCGCCGCGAAGAGGTGGTCCTTGGGGATGACGACCACCGTCGTCTCCTCGTAGAGGGGGATCGCGCTGAGGTCGTCGCCGTCCACCGGAAGCCGGACGAACCCCGCGTCGGCCTCACCCCCGCGCAGGGCCCCGCAGATCTCGGCGGCCGGCGTCTGGGTGAGGGTGAGGGGGATGTGAGGCAGTCGCTCGTTCCAGATGCGCACCCACTTCGAGGGCGTCACCCCGGGTACGTAGGCGAGCCGGAACGCGGGAGAGTCTGCCGAGCCTGTCACCTCGCCAGACTACCGGCCGTAGTCGCCGACCGACCCACGGGAGGCCGCAGGCGGTGGCGAACCCTCGTGGTCAGCGCGTGCGCATCGGCTCGTTACCCTTAATCCATGAGCCAGACCATGAAGCCCGCCACCGCTGCGAAGAAGCTGGGTGTGTACCTTGAGGCCACCCCCGCCGAATTCCGGGAGGGCGTGGTCTCGCGCACCGAGCTGAACGCCCTCCAGGCCGACCCGCCCCAGTGGCTGAGCGACCTGCGCCAGAACGGCCCGCACCCGCGCCCCGTCGTCGCGGCCAAGCTGGGCGTCTCCGTCTCGGGCCTCGCCCGTGGCGGCGTCACCGAGCCCCTCACCACGCAGCAGATCGACGCGCTGAAGGAAGAGCGGCCCGAGTGGCTGGAGCGCGAGCGCGCCACGCAGGCCGAGGTCCGCAAGGAGGCCGTCCGCCTGAAGGCGAAGAAGGCGGAGCAGTCCGAGAAGGCGGCACGGGCCGAGCAGGGCTGAGCACGGGGCGGGCGCGCCATGACCGCTCCCTCGCCGTTACCTGTCATCGACCGCCGGCCGTCCGCTGCCCGCCCGACACCCGCCGCCTGACACCCGTTATCCGTGGCCCGTCGTCTGAGGCCGGCGGGCCCCGGCCCGGCGACGAGTCGACTCCGACGCCCGGCTGACGGGAAGCGCGGGTTCTCCGTACCGCGTTGGGGCGCGTCGCGGCTTCTCCCCGACGCTGTTGACGCTTCGCATCGCCCATGGTCGGGACAGCGGGGCGAGCCACGCTCCGGAACCACCCTTCGTCGGCGCGGGTGTACTCGCCACCGCCTGCGACAGTCGCGGGGCCGGCACACGCTGGAGGGTGTGCCCCGCGAGGGTTGACCCCTTCGACGAGGGTTGGCCTCTTCGCGCGTTGGCCTTCGCCCCGCCGGCACCCGTGGCTCCCGCCGCACCTCAGACAGCGGTGACCAGCGGTGATGCCCTGATCACGAGTCATGAGTCACGAGTCACGCACCCCGCTTGTCCGTCACAGGGGGAGTCCGCGAAGTTCGCCCCCGATTCACCCGGTCGTTTCGCGTTCCAGAAATCCTCCTCTTCACGCGAAATGTTCCTACCCGACGGAGAACAGCACGTCATGACCCACCCTGTGCCCGAATGGGCCGACCCCCAGGTGCCCGCGGAATCACTCGACCCGCAGGGGCTCAGCCGTCGAGGGCTGATGCGTCGCGCCGGCCTGTTCGGGGCGGGGTTCGCCGCCGCCTCGCTGCCCCTTCCCGCGCTGGCCCACGGGCGCGGGCACGGGCACGGGGGACACGGTCCCGGCCACGGTCACGGCGGGCACGACCACGCCCCCAACCTGGTCTACCTGGTGGGGGACCACCACAACCACACCGTCTACAGCCACGACGCCAAGTACACGTTCTCCCAGATAGCCTCGGCGGGGCGGAAGTTCGGCCTTGACTGGATGGTCTTCACCGAGCACAGCAACATCGGCCACGCCAGGTTCGGTGCCGCGCGGGAGCACCGCGAGATCCTGCGGGCCCGTGCCGAGAACCGGCGCATGCTGATCTTCCAGGGCCTTGAGTGGTACATCCCCGGTGCCGAACACTGCACCGTCTTCTCGCCGCCCGGCCGGCACGAGGTCGACCTGCTCACCCGCTTCGAGGAAGCCTTCGACGGCAAGCTGCTCGGCTACACGGCCGGCGGCCCGAACCACCCCGACACCCCGCGCAACGAGGCGCACGCGATCAAGGCCCTCAAGTGGCTGGCCGAGCAGCGACGCACCCGGTACGTGGACGACGTCCTGGTCCTCGCCAACCACCCCATGCGGCTCGGCATCGACTCCCCGCACGAGCTGCGCGGTTGGCGCGACGCGGCCCCCGACATCATGATCGGCATGGAGGGCGCTCCCGGCGCCCAGGCAGGCGCGATCCCCGGCTGGCACGCGGACACCAACGTACGCGGCGAGTACACCAACTCGCCCTCCGCGGACTCCTGGCCCGGCTATCCGCGCGAGGCGTACGTCACCTACGGCGGCTTCGACTGGGCGACCGCGACCGTGGGCGGCATGTGGGACGCGATGCTGGCGGAGGGCAAGCTCTTCACCATCACCTCCAACTCCGACGTCCACCGCGTCGCCCAGGACACCTGGGTCAACGGTGACTGGCGACCCGGGCAGAACTTCGACAACACCGGCCGCCTCCCCGACCCGTACAACACCACCGAACCGCAGCCCGGCGGCGACTTCTGGCCCGGCCAGTTCAGCCGCACGCACGTGGGGGTCACCCGGTACGGCTACCGGCACGTGATGGAGGGGCTGCGTGCCGGGCGGGTCTGGGTCGACCACGGCCACCTCGTCGACGGCATCGACGTCAAGGTGCGCGGCGAGCGCGGCAACAGTGCCACCCTCGGCGGCCGGCTGCGGGCCCGGCGGGGCGAGCGGCTCACCCTCACCGTGACCGTGACCGCGGCCTCCCGCCGCAACCCGTACGGTGTGCTGCCCCGGCTGCGACACGTCGACGTCATCCGCGGCGCGGTCCGCGGGCCGGCCGCCGACCGCGACGACTGGCGAGCCCCGGACACCCGGGTCGTCCACACCTCCGACGTGGCGGGCCGTCGCGGTACGTACACCCTGCGCATCCCGGTCGGGCGCGCGGAGCACCCCTTCTACCTGCGCCTGCGCGGCAGCGACGGCAAGCGCCACGGCGCGGGCTTCCTCGGCGCGAAGATCGACCCCCACGGCCCGCTCCCCCACGAGCCCGGCAAGGGTGACCCGTGGCTCGACACGTGGTTCTACACCAACCCGGTCTTCGTGGACGTCACACGCTGACGGCCGAGCTCCCCGGGGCCACCGCCGGATCATCCCGGCCGGGAGGCCAACGGACTGGTCGATCATCCACCGCCTCCGGGACGCCGCCGCCGGCGCTCAGGGCCGCTCCGGCCCGGCGACCTGGACCGTACGGTCCTCGGCGAGCGAGCGCCGGGCGGCGTCCAGTACGCGCACGATCTCGTCCCCGAAGTCCACGTCGCACGGGTGGTCCCGGCGCCCGTCGGCGACCATGGTCACGAGCGTGTCGACCGCCTCGGCCGCGGCCAGCGAGGCGGTCGTGAAGCCCCGGGGGAGAGTGTGCACACCCTCCTCGCCGACGGCGGTGGTCACCACCTGACGGGCGGTGGGCGGCGCGGTCAGGCTCAGCGCGGCGGTACCGGTGGCGCCCGAGGCGTGTCGGGTCGTCAGGTGCACGGTGTCGCCGCGTCCGGCCAGCGCCGCGACCCGTTCGACGGGTCCGAGCAGCGGGGACAGGATGGACAGCGCGTGCGGGCCGATGTCCCACAGGGCACCTTCACTGCGCCGCCAGTCGCCCGGGGCCGGGCGCTCTCGCGGGTCGTAGAGCGGCACGAGCCAGACGGCGGAGGCCGTGTGCCAGCCGCCGGTACGCTCCGCCGCGTCGATCCACACGCGCTGCTCGGGCCGGAAGCGGCAGGTGAGGAAGGTCAGCGAGGCGACGTCGGAGGCGCGGACGGCCGCGCGGACCCGGGCGGCCTGCCCCGGGTCGACCGCCACCGGCTTCTCCAGCAACAGGTGGCGGCCCGCGCGTGCGGCGCGCTCGGCGAGGTCGGGCTGGACGGTGGGCGGGACGGCGAAGACGACGGCGTCCACGTCCGCCAGGAACGCGTCGAAGCTGTCGTAGGCCGGCGCCCCCAGCGCGTCGGCGGTCCGCGCGGTCCGCTCGGGCGACCGTCCCCACACCCCGGCGAGCAACCCGCCCGTGCTGGCACGCACACCAGCTCCGTGCGTGTCGCGCGCCCACGCGCCCGTGCCCACCAACCCGAACCGCAGAGCCATGCCAGCCCATCCCCTTCCACACCGCCGTCGTATCCGAACAGTGCCACGATGCCGCACCGGCTGCTCGGCCGTCGGCCTTCGTGACCGTGCCCTCGATCCCGTCGCGAGCGTATTCGGCCGGCAGGTGTCGGCGATGCCGCCGGGGAGGCGGCACGCCCCGGCCCCGCACCCGCCGGAACGGCACCTCCTGTCCGGGGGAGGGTTGTCCGCGCCCCGGGGAGGGGCTACCCGCGGCTGGCCGGGGGCTCGTTCAGGGCGGCCATCAGCAGCTTGTCGTGCCGCTCGCCCGCCCAGTGGAACGCGTGGCGTAGCCGGCCCTCCAGGCGGAAGCCGCAGCGCTCGTACGCGCGCCTGGCCCGGTCGTTGAACGCGAACACCTCAAGCCACACCCGGTGCAGCCGCACCTGGTCGAAGGCGTAGTCGAGCAGCAGCCGGACGGCCTCGGGGCCGACGCCCCGGCCGCGTGCGTGGGGGGCCAGCGAGACGCGGAGCGCGGCCGACTCGTTGTCCGGGTCCACCTCGGTCAGCGCCATCTCGCCGAGGAACGCGCCGCTGGCCAGGTCCTCGACGGCCAGGTCGAGCCGGTCCGGCTGCTCCGCGCGGCTCGCGCACCAGTCGGCGATCTGGGCCGGGGTGAAGGAGCGGTGCGTGCCGGTCAGCCGCCGCGTCTCGGGGTCGGTGGTCGAGGCGTACATCGCGTCGGCGTGGGACGCGGTGAGGGGGACCAGCCGCAGCCGTTCCCCGGTGAGGGTGGGCTTCGTGGCGAGGGCCTGGCGTTCGATCATGGGCCCCTGCCTACCCGCGGGCGGCGCCGAACGCCACCGCGTTTCGCCCGCCGTGGGCCCGTCGCCGGCAGGGGCGGGCGGTCGCGCACCCTTTGCCGGCGCCCGGACGAACCCGAGTGCGTCAACGCGCTCCCACGCGCCCCCCGCGCACCACGGCCACGACCACACCTGCGACGGCGACGGCGACCACAACCGCGACCGCCAGCCACGACCACGGATCGCGGCGGCGCCCACGGCCACGTCCACGGACAGCAGTCGCCGCACCCCCGGACCGCTACGGCAACAGCCCCGCCCGGCGCGCCGAGACCACGGCCTGGAGCCGGGTGTGGGCGCCCAGCTTCCGCATGGACGACCGCAGATAGCTCTTGACGGTCTCCGGGCGCAGCCCGAGCCGGTCGGCCGCCGTCGCGTTGGTGGCGCCCGACGCCACGCAGGCGAGCACGTCCACCTCGCGCGGCGACAGCTCGACCGTGGGCAGGTGGGGCGCCCGGTCGGGCGGGGGAGTGGCCTCGGGCGAGGCGGTGGCCAGCCGGCCGAGGACGGCGAGCAGGTCGTGGCGGAGCTTCTGGTCGTGCACGCGCTGGGCCAGCGCCCGCAGTTCGCCGTGGGCCGCGCGTACCTCCTCCCACGCCGACGGGTCCGCCTCCGGCGGGCGCGACGTGGCGGTCAGCACCCGCTGCGCCTCGTCCTGCGCGGCGTCGCGCACGGCGAGCGCCTGCTCCAACTCGCGGGCCGCCTCGACCGCCACCGACATGGTGCGGTCGCCGAGCGCCATCGGCTGCCGCAGCGCCCCGTACAGCACCCCCCGCACCCGGCGCCGCACCACCACCGGGACCGCGAGCACGCAGCGCAGCCCCTCCGCCGCGACGGCCGCGTCGTACTCGTGGCTGATGACCCGGGAGGCGGGGTAGTCCGATACGTAGACGGGGCGGGAGAGCGCCATGGCCTTGCCTCCGAGCCCGTTGCCGGTGGTAATGGTGAGACCGAGGAGCACGGGCGTGGCCGTGCCGGCCAGTTCGGCTATGCGGAATTGGCGGGTCCCCTCGAACAGTCCACCGAACGCGACCGGTAGTCCGCCGCTCCGTCGCATCCGTCCGAGCGCGGACCGCATTTCCACGGCGCCGTACGTATCCGCCACCGACACCTCCCCGTAAATACCGTCACCCCCGTCCGGGGGTAGTGAGACTCAGATCACTCGTCGCACGATGCTAGCGAGCGCTTTGGCAATGAGGAGGACATGTGGCGGTAATCGGTCCGACCGAAGAGTTCCGGGCGGCGCGGGACTTCCTGCTCCGGCACCGGGAGGACTACGCGGCTGCCTACGCCGGGTTCCAGTGGCCGCGCCCCGAGGTGTTCAACTGGGCGCTCGACTGGTTCGACCCGCTGGCCGAGCGGGTGGACCGGACGGCCCTGCACATCGTGGAGGAGGACGGCACGGAGACCCGCCTCTCCTTCGCCGAGCTGCGCGCGCGCTCCAACCAGGTGGCCAACTGGCTGCGCGCCCAGGGTGTGCGCGCCGGCGACCGGATGGTGGTGATGCTCGGCAACCAGGCCGAGCTGTGGGAGACCGCGCTGGCCGCCATGAAGCTGCGCGCCGTCGTCATCCCCGCCACGCCGCTGCTCGGCCCCGCCGACCTCACGGACCGGATCGAGCGGGGCGGCGCCCGGCACGTCGTCGCCCGCGCCCTGGACACCGTCAAGTTCGCCGACGTGCCCGGCGACTACACGCGGATCGTGGTGGGCGCCGGGGACGAGGCGCCGGGCTGGCTCGACTACGCGGACGCCTACGCCGCGCCCGCCGACTTCACGCCCGAGGGGCCGACCCGCGCCAGCGACCCGCTGATGCTCTACTTCACCTCGGGCACCACGGCCAAGCCCAAGCTCGTCGAGCACACCCATGTCTCGTACCCCGTCGGCCACCTGGCCACCATGTACTGGATCGGCCTCAAGCCCGGCGACGTGCACCTGAACATCTCCTCGCCGGGCTGGGCCAAGCACGCCTGGTCCAACCTCTTCGCCCCGTGGAACGCGGAGGCCACCGTCTTCGTGTTCAACTACACCCGCTTCGACGCGGCGCGGCTGATGGCCGAGATGGACCGGTGCGCCGTCACCACGTTCTGCGCGCCGCCCACCGTGTGGCGGATGCTCATCCAGGCCGACCTGAGCGCGCTGCGCTCCGCGCCACGGGAGGCCGTGGCGGCCGGCGAGCCGCTCAACCCCGAGGTCATCGAGCAGGTGCGGCGGGAGTGGGGGGTGACCATCCGGGACGGGTTCGGGCAGACCGAGACGGCCGTGCAGGTCGCCAACACGCCGGGCCAGCCGCTCAAGACCGGCTCCATGGGGCGGCCCACGCCCGGCTTCGCCGTCGCGCTGCTCGACCCGGTCACCGGCGTGCCCGCCGACGAGGGCGAGATCTGCCTCGACCTGTCCGCGCGGCCGGTGGGCCTGATGACCGGGTACGCGGGCGACCCCGAGCGCACCGCCGAGGCCATGTCCGACGGCTACTACCGCACCGGGGACATCGGCGCGCGTGACGCGGAGGGCTACATCACGTACGTGGGGCGGGCCGACGACGTGTTCAAGGCGTCCGACTACAAGATCTCGCCGTTCGAGCTGGAGAGCGCGCTGCTCGAACACGAGGCCGTGGCCGAGGCCGCCGTGGTGCCCGCGCCCGACCCGGTGCGGCTCGCCGTGCCGAAGGCGTACGTGGTGCTCGCCGAGGGCTGGGAGCCGGGGCCCGAGACCGCGAAGGAGCTGTTCGCGCACTCGCGCGCGGTGCTCGCGCCCTACAAGCGGGTGCGCCGCATCGAGTTCGCCGAGCTGCCCAAGACCGTTTCCGGCAAGATCCGCCGCATCGAGCTGCGCGAGCGTACCGCCCAGGGGGGCGGCGCCGCCGAATACCGTGAGGAGTCCTCATGACCGGCCCCGCCACCAGCAGTCAGAGCACCGAGCCCGCCACCACCGGCGCGGCGCCGGCCAGTACGGGCCAGGACGCGGGCACCGCCGCGCGACCGGCCGCCGAGCGACACCCCGAGGCCGCCGCCGGCCAGACGCTGACCCCCGGGCGCGTGGAGTCGGGCCAGTCGCCACCCGCCCTGTCGTACGCCAGCGGCGCCGGTGACTCGCCGCTGCTCGGCGAGACCATCGGGGCCAACCTCGACGCGGCCATCGCCCGCTTCGGGGACCGCGAGGCGCTGGTGGACATGGCCAGCGGGCGGCGCTGGACGTACACCGAGTTCGGGCAGGCGGTGGACGGGGTCGCCCGTGGCCTGATGGCCAAGGGCGTCGGCAAGGGCGACCGGGTCGGCATCTGGGCGATCAACTGCCCGGAGTGGGTGCTGGTGCAGTACGCGGCGGCCCGGATCGGCGCGATCATGGTCAACATCAACCCGGCCTACCGCGTCCACGAGCTGCGCTACGTGCTCGAACAGGCCGGCATCCAGGTCCTGGTCTCCTCGATCGAGCACAAGACCAGCGACTACCGGCGCATGGTCGAGCAGGTCCGCGCCGACTGCAAGGCGCTGCGCGACGTCGTCTACATCGGCGACCCGACCTGGGACGGCCTGGTGCGCGCCGGAGCCGCCGTCGCGCCGGAGCGGCTCGCCGCCCGCCAGGCCCAGTTGAGCTGCGACGACCCGGTGAACATCCAGTACACCTCGGGCACCACCGGCTTCCCCAAGGGCGCGACGCTCTCCCACCACAACATCCTCAACAACGGCTTCTTCGTGGGCGAGTTGATCAACTACACCGAGCGCGACCGGATCTGCGTGCCGGTGCCCTTCTACCACTGCTTCGGCATGGTCATGGGCAACCTCGCCGCCACCAGCCACGGCGCCTGCGTGGTCATCCCCGCCCCGTCCTTCGACCCCGTCGCCACCCTGCACGCGGTCGAGCGGGAGCGGTGCACGTCGCTGTACGGGGTGCCGACGATGTTCATCGCCGAGCTGAACCTCCCCGACTTCGCCACCTACGACCTGACCACGCTGCGCACCGGCATCATGGCCGGCTCGCCGTGTCCGGTGGAGGTCATGCGACGGGTGGTCGCCGAGATGCACATGGCCGAGGTCGCCATCGCGTACGGCATGACCGAGACGTCGCCGGTCTCCACCCAGACCCGGGTCGACGACGACCTGGAGCGCCGCACCGCCACCGTCGGGCGGGTGATGCCGCACATCGAGGTCAAGGTGGTCGACCCGGCCACCGGCGTGACCCTGCCCCGTGGCGAGGCCGGCGAGCTGTGCACCCGCGGCTACTCGGTGATGCTCGGCTACTGGGAGCAGCCCGAGCGCACGGCCGAGGTGATCGACTCGGCGCGCTGGATGCACACCGGGGACCTGGCGGTGCTGCGCGAGGACGGGTACGTGCAGATCGTCGGCCGGATCAAGGACATGATCATCCGGGGTGGCGAGAACGTGTACCCGCGCGAGATCGAGGAGTTCCTCTACTCCCACCCGAAGATCGCCGACGTGCAGGTGGTGGGCGTGCCGGACGAGAAGTACGGGGAGGAGATCGCCGCCTGCGTCATCCTGCGCGACCCGGCCAACCCGCTCACCCGCGACGAGCTGGCCCGCTTCTGCCGGGGCCGCCTCGCGCACTACAAGGTGCCCCGCTACCTGCGCGTGGTCGAGTCCTTCCCGATGACGGTCAGCGGCAAGGTCCGCAAGGTGGAGCTGCGCGACGAGGTCGCCCGGGCCCTGGCCCCGCAGCGGCCCGCGCCACCCGTCGAGCCCGCCGCCCCGGCCCCGCGCCGCTCGGTCGCCGAGAGGGCCAGCTGACGATGACCCTCTCGTACGCGAGCAGCCCCGGCGGCGAACTGACGCTGACCGGGCAGACGATCGGCGCGGCGCTGGCCGAGACCACCAGCCGGCACGGCGACCGCGAGGCGCTGGTGGAGGCGGCCAGTGGCCGCCGCTGGAGCTACGCCGAACTGGACGCCTCGGTGGCCGAGGTCGCCCGCGGGCTGCTCGCGTACGGCGTGGCGGCGGGCGAGCGCGTCGGCATCTGGGCGCCGAGCAGCGCCGAATGGGTGCTGGTACAGCTCGCCGCCGCCCGCGTCGGCGCCATCCTGGTCAGCCTCAACCCGGCCTACGGGGCGGACGAGTTGGCGTACGCGCTCCGGCAGTCGGGGACCAGCGTCCTCGTCGCCGCCAGTGAGTACCGGGGCACCGACTGCCGGGCCGTGGTGCGCGCGGCGCGGGCCGCGTGCCCCGACCTGCGCGAGGTCGTGCACCTCGGCGACGCGTCCTGGACCGCGCTGCTGGCGGCGGGCGAGCGCGCTGCCGGCGAAGCGGGCCGGGGGGCGGACCGGCGTACGGGCCGGGGCGCCGGCCACGACGCGGGCGACGACGAACTGGCCGCCCGTGCCGCCACGCTGAGCTGCGACGACCCCATCAACATCCAGTACACCTCCGGCACCACCGGCCACCCCAAGGGCGCGACCCTCTCGCACCACAGCATCCTCAACAACGCCCGCATCACCGGCAGTCTGCTGCGCTACACCGAGCACGACCGGATCTGCCTGCCGGTGCCGCTCTACCACACCTTCGGCATGGTCGTCGGCGTGCTGGCGGCCGTCAGCCACGGCGCCTGCGCCGTCATCCCCGCCCCGTCCTTCGACCCCGCCGCCACGCTGCGCGCCGTCGAGCGGGAGCGGTGCACGTCGCTGTACGGGGTGCCGACGATGTTCATCGCCGAGCTGAATCTCCCCGACTTCGCCACCTACGACCTGTCCACGCTGCGCACCGGCATCATGGGCGGCTCGCCGTGCCCGGCCGAGGTGATGAAGCGGGTCATCGCCGAGATGCACCTGTCCGAGATCGCCATCGCGTACGGCATGACCGAGACCTCCCCGATCGCCACCCAGACCCTGCTGCCGGCGGCGGACGAGAGCGCCCTGCTCACGCTGCGCCGGCGCACCGAGACGGTCGGAGTGGCCCACCCGTACCTGGAACTCAAGGTCATCGATCCGGTCACGGGGCTCACCGTGGAACGGGGCGAGCGCGGCGAGCTGTGCGTGCGCGGCTACAGCGTCATGCTCGGCTACTGGGCGGAGCCCGAGCGGACGGCCGAGGTGATCGACGCGGCGCGCTGGATGCACACCGGGGACCTGGCGGTGATGGGCGACGACGGGTACGTGCAGATCGTCGGCCGGATGAAGGACATGATCATCCGGGGTGGCGAGAACGTGTACCCGCGCGAGATCGAGGAGTTCCTGCACGCGCATCCGAAGATCGCCGACGTGCAGGTGGTGGGCGTGCCGGACGAGAAGTACGGGGAGGAGATCGCCGCCTGCGTCATCCTCGCGCCGGGCGCGCGGGAGCTGACCGTGGACGAGGTCGCGGCGTACTGCGAGGGCCACCTCGCGCGCTTCAAGACCCCGCGCCTGGTACGGGTCGTGGCCGACTTCCCGCTGACGGCCAGCGGCAAGGTCCGCAAGGCGGTGCTGCGGGAGGAGACCGTCGAGGCCCTGCGCGGCCCGCGGCCATGACCGGCCCGGGCGCTCAGACCTCGGGTGGGCCCATCCGGATCAGGTCGTCCGCCGGGTCGTTGACCGGCTGCGGGGTGCCGGTGAGGTCCATCACGAACAGCGGCAGGTACAGCTCGTCCGCGCGCGATCTCGCGATGCGCGCGTACCCCGCGAGCGAGAAGAAGACGCTGACGGCCGCCTCGCTCAGGCCGTGCAGCCACAGGCACTCCACGTCGCGCACCCCGGTGGGCCGGGTCGTGGGGTCCACCTGGGCGACGATGCCGGGCCCGCGCAGGTCGACCCCGGAGGGGGCGCGGTCCTCCACCCGGCGCATGCTGGTGAAGCCGAGCCACTTCAGGTACTGCGCGGCGGCGGTCACCACGTCCCGCCCGGTGCGGATGGTCACCGGGTGGAACGCCGGCCGCAACACCGCCGAACTGGGCGCGGGATGCGCGCCGGTGGCGCCCGCGACGCCGGCGCCGCCCGTGGTCGCGAGCCGGCTGCCGGTCTCCTCCGGCGCCTCGGCCACCGGCAGCCGCACCACCGTGCCGCACGGGCAGCCGAGTTCGGGCTGTGGCCAGTGGTCCCTGCGCCCGCAGGAGTGGCAGCGCACGGCGACCCAGGAGTCCTCCCAGGTGCGGTGGTCGAGGCGGGCCACCGGGCCGGCCAGGATCGGCACGGTCAGCGGGGCGCCGCAGGCGCAGGGGAAGGTGGGCGGCGTGAACGAGTGCTCACGGCTGCACGCCGGGCACCGCACCGGCACGCTCTTGGCCATCGTCGGCTCCAGCAGGACACGTGGAACGGGGGGTTGGGTTACTACGCGCTCCCATCGTCCACGATGCGCGGGGCGTTGGGGAGACGGCGAGCGGGTTTCGGCCGTGGCCACTTAGGGCGTGTCACTTGAGGGCACCGCCGCCCAAACGCGCCCCCGGCGCTCGCCCCTCACCGCGGCGAGCGGCGAGGGGCGCCCGCCGGACCGTGCCGTAGTGCGCGAACCTTCCGCACGCCGGCCCGGCCGTGCCCCGCGCCGGGGCCCGCCCCGGCGCCCGGGGCCGTGCCCGCGCCGGCGGCCGACCGCGTCGGCGCGGCCGGCCACGGCGCCCAGGTTGGCGCGGAAGCGATCCGTCCCCTCCGTCCGGCACCGCCCGCCCGTATCCGGCCCGACACCCGCGAGCCACGGCGCGGACGCCTCCCGTGCCCCCGCACACCTGATCAACTAACGCAATACGGAAGGTCGATTCTGCTTCATGGAACAGCGTCGAGCGGGCTGGCACACTGCTGCCAGGGGCTGGGCGCGGTCGCGGGGGATGGGGCGCAGTAGGTTGGGTCGGGTGAGACTCAGGGTTGAATTCACCACCGAGCCGTTCGACCTGGACGAGACGCCGTCCCACGCGTTGGTGGCCCGGGAGGTCGTACGGGCCGCCGATCTGGACGCGGTTGACGTGGGCCCGTTCGGCAACACCGTCGAGGGCCGCCCCGACGTCGTCCTCGCGGCCGTGGACACGTTGCTGCGCCGGTCCATCGAGGCCGGGGCGACGCGCGTCTCGGTGCAGGTCAACGTCGTACGGGAGGAGGGGGCGTGACCGAGGTCGGGGACCACCCCTTCGCCGCGGCGGTCAAGCCGCTCATCGACGCCATGGGGGGCGAGATGGTGCCGCCCGAGCGCGCGGCCGGCGACGACGTCGTGCTCTCCTGGGAGGGGCGGGAGGTGCTCGCGGTGCGCCTGCCGCATCTGTCCGACTCGCTCGACCACATCCTGGCCGACCTGGAGCGGCGGCACGGCATGCCGCTCGCGGACCTGGACCGCAAGGCCAAGCAGTCGGTGGTCCGCGTGCTGGAGGCGCGCGGCGCCTTCTCCGTACGCCACGGCGTGGAGACGGCCGCGACCGCGCTCGGCGTGAGCCGCTTCACCATCTACAACTACCTGAACAGGGAGAAGGTCGGCCGGGCCGGCGAGTAGCGCCCCGGGCGCCGCGCGGTGCGGGCCGTCGATCCAACGCGGGTCGGCGGCCCTGGTGTTGTGGCGCGCGCCACGAGAATTTCAACAAACTGTTGACGATGTGCGGCGCAGGGTCTTAGCTATCCGGAAGCACGATCGAGCCCGAGCCCGGGCGCTCGTACCGCGCTCGGCCCCGGGCCGTGGCGTCGTCGCGCCGGGCGCCTGCCGCCTCGTACATCCGCCGACACCCCGATGGCCGCCGCGTCCGGCGCGGCTCGCCGCCATCCGCCGCCCGACGGGCCGGCCATCCGACCGGCCGGTCCCCGCCGCCCCACGCGCCGCCCGAGTCCGGACCGCCATACAGCTCCACACCCGCACGGCTCCACACCCCGCCCGACTCGGGGCTCCGTACAGCCCCAGGCTCTGCTCAGCCGTTTCACCGCACCACAACGGAGGCTGATGTGACGTCGAGTTCGCCACCGGGTCTCGCCCGGTTCAACGGTGCCGATGACGCCGCGGCGTCCGCCGCCCTGCACGCGGTGTGCGCGAGCCGCGCGTGGGCCGCGGCCGTCCTCGCGCGGCGCCCGTACGCCAGCGCCGACGACCTGTTGGCCGCCGCCGACGCCGCCCTGGCGGCGCTGACCGACGCGGACCTGGCCGAGGCCATGGCCGGGCACCCCCCGATCGGCCGCCCGCACCCGGGTGACCCGACCGCCGCGCACGAACAGCGCGGCATGGCGGGCGCGCCGGAGGCGCTCCGGGCCGAGCTGCTCGCGCTGAACCTCGCCTACCAGGAGCGGTTCGGGCACGTCTTCCTCGTCTGCGCCACCGGGGTGACGGCCGACGGGTTGCTGGCGGCCATCCGGGAGCGGATCGGCAACACGCCCGAGCGGGAGCGCGCCGTCGCCCGCGCCGAGCTAGGCAAGATCAATCGCCTCCGGCTGTCCAACCTGCTGGCTGACGGGGTACTCGCCACCGCGGGCCCGGAGCCCGGCGGCCCCGGCCGGGCGGCCGGCACCACCGCCGGCACGAGCGAAGGAGACGAGGGAGCAACCGGATGAGCGACCACCTCACGAGCGACGAGAACGGCGAGGCCCACACCAGCGGCGACACCCGGGCGTCGGTGTCCACCCACGTCCTGGACACCAGCGCGGGCCGGCCGGCCGCCGCGATCGGCGTCGAACTCTCCGCCCGCGCCTCACCCGACGCCGCCTGGAGCGTGCACGCGCGCGCCGCCACCGACGCCGACGGGCGCTGTACGGGCCTGCCGACGCTGCCCGCCGGCACGACGCACGCGCGGCTGCGCTTCGACGTGGGCCCCCACCTCGCCGCGTCCTCCGAGCGGGCCGGGGGCGCCGACGGCGGCGCGTTCTTCCCGGAGGTGACGGTGGCCTTCGCCGTCGCCACCGGCGAGCACTACCACGTGCCCCTGCTGCTCAACCCGTTCGGCTACTCCGTATACCGAGGGAGCTAGCACTGCCATGACAGCGTCCTCCGCGTCCTCCACGCCCTCCGTCGCGTCCGCGTCCTCCGCGTCCGCGGCGCGCCCCGCCTCGTCCGCCAACGGCCACCCCGCGGCCCGCGACGACCCCGGCCGGTCCGGGCCCGCCGTGCTGGGTCAGAACCAGTACGGCAAGGCCGAGTGCCGGGTCGTGAAGGTCAGCCGGGAGGGCGCCACCCACCACCTCAAGGACCTGAACGTCTCGGTCGCCCTCTCCGGCGACATGACCGACGTCCACCTGGAGGGCAGCAACGCGAACGTGCTGCCCACCGACACCGTCAAGAACACCGTGTTCGCCTTCGCCCAGGAGCACGGCATCGCCTCGGCCGAGCAGTTCGGCATCCTCCTCGCCCGGCACTTCGTCACCAGCCAGGAAGCCATCACCCGGGCGCGCGTGCGCGTCGAGGAGTACGCGTGGCAGCGCATCGAGACCTCCGACGACGCCTCCCGCCTCGTCGGCGCCGACGCGGTCCGGCACTCCTTCGTACGCGCGGGCCAGGAGGTGCGCACCGCGCAGGTCAGCTACGACGGCCGCGGCTGGGAGGTGATCTCCGGGCTCTCCGGGCTCACCGTCCTGAACTCCACCAACTCGGAGTTCTGGGGCTACGCCAAGGACCGGTACACGACCCTCAAGGAGACGTACGACCGCGTCCTAGCCACCGACGTGCACGCCCGCTGGCGCTACCGCTGGGCGAGCGACGAGGAGCCCGCGCCACGGTGGGACGCGGCCTACGAGCAGACCCGCACCCACCTGCTCCAGGCGTTCGCCGAGACCTACAGCCTCTCCCTCCAGCAGACGCTGTTCCAGATGGGCTCGCGAGTGATCAACAACCGCCAGGAGGTGGACGAGATCCGCCTCTCGCTGCCCAACAAGCACCACTTCCTGGTAGACCTCGAACCCTTCGGCCTCACCAACGCCAGCGCGGACGGTGCCGTGTACTACGCGGCCGACCGCCCGTACGGCCTGATCGAGGCGACCGTCCTGCGCGAGGGCGCCACCCAGTCCATTCCGACGGACCTCACCAGCCCCTGAGCGGCGGGGCGCGCGAAGTCGCCGCCACCGCACGGCGGTTGGCGCGACACGCGGTGCCGGTCGGTCGCCAGCGGCCCCCGCCGCCGGCCCCCGGCGCCCGCCCCGCCTCGACCCGACGACACCGAGGAACCCCCATGGCAGCACCGGAAGCCCCAGCCGACCCGGCGGACCACGCCCGCGACCCGCGCCGCGGCGCGGACCGGACGGGCGCGCCGGCCCGCACCGTCATCGAGAACTGCGCCGTCGCCACCGTGGACGCCCACGACACCGAGTACGCCTCGGGCCACGTGGTCGTCGCGGGCAACCGCGTCGAGTCCGTGGGCCCGGGTCCCGCCCCGGCCGACCTGCGGGGCGTGACCCGGCGCGTGGACGGCACGGGCCACCTGCTCACACCCGGGCTCGTCAACACCCACCACCACTTCTACCAGTGGCTCACCCGCGGCCTGGCCCAGGACGTGGGCCTCTTCGACTGGCTCGTCGCGCTCTACCCGGTCTGGGCGCGGATCGACGAGCCGATGGTGTACGAGGCGGCGCGCGGCTCGCTGGCCATGATGGCCAGGGGCGGCGTCACGACCGCCATGGACCACCACTACATCTTCCCGCACGGCGCCGGCGACCTGCTCGGCGCGGAGATCCGGGCCGCGCGCGAGCTGGGCGTGCGGTTCAGCCCCACGCGCGGCTCCATGGACCTGGGCACGGAACAGGGCGGACTGCCGCCCGACTTCGCCGTCGAGACCACCGAGGCGGCGCTGACCGCCACCGAGGCGGCCATCGACACCCACCACGACCCCTCCTTCGACTCGATGCTGCGCGTCGGCGTCGCGCCCTGCTCGCCGTTCTCCGTCTCCACCGAACTCCTTCGCGACGCCGCGACGCTGGCCCGCCGCAAGGGGGTGCGGCTGCACACCCACGGCTCCGAGACGGTGCAGGAGGAACAGTTCTGCAAGGAGACGTTCGGCATGGCCCCCACCGACTACTTCGAGTCCACCGGCTGGCTCGGCGACGACGTGTGGATGGCCCACTGTGTGCACCTGAGCGACTCCGACATCGCCGCCTTCGCCCGTACCGGCACGGGCGTCGCCCACTGCCCCTCGTCCAACGCCCGGCTCGCCGCCGGCACCGCCCGGGTACCGGACCTGCTGCGCGCCGGGGTGCCGGTGGGCCTCGGCGTGGACGGCACCGCGTCCAACGAGTCGGGCGAGCTGCACACCGAGCTGCGTACCGCGCTGCTCGTGCACCGCATCGCCGGCGGCGCCGACGCGTTGGGCGCCCGCCAGGCGCTGCGCATGGGCACGTACGGCGGCGCCCAGGTCCTGGGCCGGGACGCGGAGATCGGCTCCCTCGAACCGGGCAAGCTGGCCGACCTGGTGCTGTGGCGGCTGGACGGCATCGGCCACTCCACGATCGCGGACCCGGTCGCCGCGCTCGTCTTCGGCGCCCCCGCGCCCATCACCCTGTCGCTGGTCAACGGGGTGCCGGTGGTCGAGGACGGCCGGCTCACCACCGCCGACGAGGAGACCATCGCGCGCGCCGCCGGCGAGCAGGCCCGCCGACTGGCCCGCATCGCCGCGGCCTAGCCCGGCCGGCGCCGCCGCCCGAACTCGGCCGAGGGGGACGGCCCTCGGCCGGGCTCGCGGGCCACGGCCCGCGAGCACACCGCCGGCCCGGGAGGGCGCCCGCGCACCGCCTCCCCGGGCCGGCCCACGATCACCCGGCCCCCGATCACCGCCGCTCTCCGCCCGCCGCCCCGCCCCTCGTGCCCGGCATGCCCGGTCGCCACCGGCGTCACCGGCCCGGCGGCGCCGTCCCGTACCCGCGCGCCCCGCGCCCGTCCGCGTACCCGCGCGTCGGGTACCTCTCGCACCTCGCGTACCTCCCGCACCCGCGTGCTTCGCACCTCGCACCTCGCACCGCAAGCGTGCCCACCGCCCACGCACCGCTCCGCGAACTCCGCGCCCGCGAGGGCGCGTTCACCGACAGGAGGAACCGCCGTGGCGCCAGTGCCCAGGTTTCGTCGAACCACCGCAGCCTCCACGCCCGGGGCGACCTCCGCGCGGTGGCGGAAGCGGAGAGGAGAACGGGCGCCGGAGCGCGACCGCGCACCAGCGCGGGCGCGAGGGCGGTCGGCCGAGCCGCCGCATCCGGTCGACGCGACGCTGCCGCCGGGGAAGACGCTGGCCAGCGGGCTCCAGCACGTGGCCGCCATGTACGCCGGAGTGGTGGCCCCGCCGATGATCATCGGCCCCGCCGTGGGGCTCGATCCGCCCGAGACCGCCTTCCTCATCGGGGCCAGCCTCTTCACCGCCGGCATCGCCACGCTGCTACAGACGCTCGGTGTGTGGCGGATCGGGGCCCGGCTGCCGTTCGTCAACGGCGTCTCCTTCGCGAGCGTGACGCCCATGATCGCCATCGGCGAGTCGGCCGGCCCCGGCGACGCGCTGCCGGTCATCTTCGGCGCCACCATCGTCGCCGGTGTGCTCGGCTTCCTGCTCGCGCCGTACTTCCGCCGCCTGGTGCGCTTCTTCCCGCCGGTGGTGACCGGCAGCGTCATCACCCTCATCGGCCTCTCGTTGCTGCCCGTCGCCTTCAACTGGGCCCAGGGCGGGGCTCCACGCGCCGCCGACCACGGTGCCCCGGAACATCTGGCGCTCGCCGCGGTCACGTTGGCGACCGTGCTGGCGCTGCGCCGGCTGTTGCGCGGCTTCCTGCGCCAGATCTCCATCCTGCTGGGTCTGGTCGTCGGCACCCTGATCGCCGTCCCGTTCGGGATGACCAGCCCGGACGGGGTCCGGCAGGCGGACGTCTTCGGCTTCCCCACGCCGTTCGAGTTCGGCGCGCCGCAGTTCCAGCTCGCGGCGATCGTCTCGATGTGCGTGGTGATGCTGGTGTGCATGACCGAGTCCACCGCCGACATGCTCGCGCTCGGCCAGATCGTGGACCGCCCCACGGACGGCCGGACGCTGGAGGGCGGGCTGCGCGCCGACGCCCTCGGCACCGCCGTCAGCCCGGTCTTCAACGGCTTCGCCGCCAGCGCCTTCGCGCAGAACATCGGCCTGGTCGCGATGACCGGGGTACGCAGCAGGTACGTGGTGGCCACCGGCGGCGGCATCCTCGTCCTGCTGGGCATGTTCCCGGTCGCCGCCGCCGTCATATCCCTGGTCCCGCTGCCGGTCCTGGGCGGCGCGGGCATCGTGCTCTTCGGCTCGGTCGCCGCCAGCGGCATCCAGACCCTGGGGCGGGCGGACCTCGACCGGGGCGAGAACGCGCTGATCGTGGCCACAGCGCTCGGTGTGGGCCTGATCCCGATCGCCGCCCCCGGCTTCTACCACGCCTTCCCCGCCGACGTGTTGGTCGTCCTGGACTCCGGCATCAGCACCGGCTGCCTCGTGGCCGTCGCCCTCAACCTCGCCTTCAACCACCTGGGCGGCCCGACGCCAGCGACCCCCGCCGACCAGCCGGCCGGCTCGCCACCCCCACCGGTACCGACCGCCCCCTGAGCCGCGCCGCCGGCCTCAACGCCCGCCCCCGCCAGGCCGCCCCGCCCCCGCCAGGCCGCCTGCCCCGCCTGGCGTCCGCCGTTCGCGGGCCGCCTCCGCCGTTCACGGTCCGCCGGTGTCGTCACGGCCTTCCGTAGCTCTGGTCTGGACCTGGGTATTGTCCCGGGCCGACGGCGGGTCCAAGCTCGCACCATGGACCTGGAGATGCGGCATCTGAGGGCGATCCGGACGATAGCCGAGGCGGGCAGCCTGACCCGGGCGGCCGCTGTGCTCGGGCTCGCGCAACCCGCCCTGAGCGCGCAGTTGAAACGGATCGAGGCCACCCTGGGCGGGCGGTTGTTCGAGCGGGGCCGGTACGGCGTGCGGACCACCGCGCTGGGCGACTTCGTGCTGGACCGCGCCCGTATCCTGCTGCCCGCCGTGGGGCAGCTCCAGCGCGAGGCCGTGCGCCTGACCCAGGACGGCGAGCAGGCGCCCGCCTTCCGGCTCGGCGGCACCCACGGGCCGCTGCTCGGCGCCATGGTGGACCGGTTGTCCGCCGCCCACCCGGGCGCCCCGGTGACCACCCGTATCTCCTGGTCGGACCGGGAGATCGCCGCGTCGGTCGCCGACGGGCGGCTGAACTTCGCCGTCATCGGCGCGTGCGGACAGAGCACCCCGCCCGAGCCGGACCGGTTGGCCTGGCGGCAGTTCGCGGTCGACCCGATCTTCGTCATGCTCGGCACCGACCACCCGCTCGCGGCCCACTCCGAGGTCGAGTTGGCCGACCTCGCCGAGGAGGCGTGGGCCGTCGTGCCGGGCGACGGCTGCTTCGGCGAGTGCTTCAACGCCGCCTGCGCCCGGGCCGGGTTCCGGCCAAGGCGCCTGTACGAGACGGACATCGCCTCCTGCGTCTACCTGGCCGAGGTCGGCCGCGCAGCCGGCCTGTGCCGCGCCACCCTGCCCACCCCGCCGGGGCTGGTGACCCGGGCGTTGGCCGGTACGCCGCTGATGTGGCGCCACCTCATCGGCTGGGACCCCTACGGGCCCGCCGCCGACGTCGCCTCCGACGTGGTGGAGCACGCGTACGCCGCGCACGCCGACGCCGCCACCCGCAGCGAGAGTTACGCCGCCTGGCTCGCCGCGCGCGGCGCCGAGGTCTGGAACCCGGCCCCCAACCCGCGCCGGGCGCCGTCCAGACCGGGGGAGAGGTCCCTGGCGTAGCCGTGGGACGGGACCCGGGCGCGGCCGGGCGATGGGGACCTGATGTGATGGTCGTGACGCGGCGCGGTGCAGGTCGCGGGCGCGACGGTGGGGCGGACGTGGCCCGCGTGGTGGCCGGGGACCGATCGCGGCGGCGCACGTCGATGGCGGCGCCGCCACAGGTCCATACCGCGAGGCAGGGGTAAATCTGGAATCTTCTGCGGAAGAGATCGCGCCACTTACGGTTTCGCCAACCCCCACCGAAACCGAGGAGACACCCCATGCCCCAAAGACACGCCACCATCGCGTGTGCCGCGGCAGCGGCGGTCGGCGCCCTCGCCCTCAGCCTGCTGCCTGGCACCGCCTCCGCGCGATCGGCTGACTCCGCCGCCCCGACGGCCGCGGAGACCCTGCGCGTCGCCGACACCTCCCCGGCCGTCCTCGCGGCCATGCAGCGCGACCTGGGCCTGAGCAGCCCGGAGCAGGCCAAGGAGCGACTGGTCAACGAGGCCGACGCCGGCGCGCTCGCCGGCCGGCTCCAGCAGTCGCTGGGCCGCGACTTCGCCGGCGCCTGGGTCAGCGGCGCCGAGTCCACCACGCTGACCGTCGCCACCACGGACCGCTCCGAGGTCGCCGGCATCACCGCCAAGGGCGCCAAGGCCAAGCTGGTCTCGCACACGCTCGCCGAACTGGACGCCGCCAAGGCCAGGCTCGACCGCGCCGCGGTCAAGAACAGCTCGGTCGACGCCCCCTACTGGTCGGTGGACGTGCGTACCAACGCCGTCGTGGTGAACGCGGTCAAGCCGGCCGCCGCCCAGAAGCTGATCTCCGCCAGCGGTGTCGCCCGCGACCTGGTGCGCGTCGAGCGCATCTCCGAGAGCCCGCGCCCGCTGTACGACATCCGTGGCGGCGACGCGTACTACATGGGCAGCGGCGGCCGCTGCTCGGTCGGCTTCGCGGTCACCCGTGGCACCACGCAGGGCTTCGCGACCGCGGGCCACTGCGGCCGGGCCGGCACCACCACCACCGGCTTCAACCAGGTCAGCCAGGGCTCCTTCCAGGCGTCCACCTTCCCCGGCCGGGACACGGCCTGGGTCGCGACCAACAGCAACTGGACGGCGACGCCGTACGTGGCGAGCCAGGGCCAGAACGTGAAGGTCGCCGGCTCGACGCAGTCGGCCGTCGGCGCCTCGATCTGCCGCTCGGGTTCCACCACCGGCTGGCACTGCGGCACGATCACGCGGCACAACACCAGCGTCACCTACCCCGAGGGCACCATCAGCGGCGTGACCGAGACGACGGTCTGCGCCGAGCCCGGTGACTCCGGCGGCTCGTACATCTCCGGCAGCCAGGCCCAGGGCGTCACCTCCGGTGGCTCCGGCAACTGCCGCAGCGGTGGCACCACCTTCCACCAGCCCATCAACCCGCTGATCCAGGGCTACGGGCTCACCCTGAAGACCGACGACGGCGGTGGCCCCGGCCCCGGCCCCGGCCCGGGTGAGGGCACCTGGGCGGCCGGCACCACGTACAACACCGGCGACCAGGTCACCTACAACGGTTCCACCTACCGCTGCCTCCAGCCGCACCAGGCCCAGCCCGGCTGGGACCCGGTGAACGCCCCGGCGCTGTGGCAGCTCGTCTGAACCACGCACGACGGCGACCGGCTTGACGCGGTCCGGGTGACCGGACCCGCGAGCTGACCGGCCGAACGGCGCCCGCACGGGCGCCCCGGCCCCAGACCATCGCCGAGGGAGAAACGGGCGGTGCGGGACAGAGGGGTCCCGCACCGCCCGGTCCCTTTCCCACCGTTCACCTCCCGGTGGCGCACTTCCCGGCGGCCGGCCCTGTCACCACGACGGGGCCGGCCGCCGTTCGGCTCCCTCGTCAACGCACCCGCTCACCCCTCGCCCCGACGCCGGTGACGCTGGTAGCGGTCGCCTCCGGGGTGAAGGCGTGGCGGAAGGTGAAGGCGTGCGGCGCGGGGCCGTGTTCGTGCAGGTGCTCCAGCCGGGAGACCCCGTCCCGCCAGGTGGGTGTCGCGCCGTCGGGGACCCACCAGAACACGTAACCCGGGTGCGTTGACCGCTCGAACCAGTCGTGACGCCTGTTCAGTGCCGCCCGGTGCGGGCCGGTGTAGATGGCGTCGAACGCGAGGCGCAGGCCGGTCCAGAGCGAGAGGGAGGCGGCCAGGGCGAGGGTCTCCGCCGTCCGGCCCCTGTCGTACCAGGCCGGTACGGCGAACTCGCCCCACGCGCCCCAGTCCAGGTCGAAGTGCCCACCCCGCTCACCGTCGGCCGCTTCGGCGTGAGCGAGGTATCCGGGGTGCTGGCTGATCGTCCGGTAGACGGCTTCGCCGCTGTCGAGGAACTCGCCGGTGAGGGGCGCGGGGTCGGTGAGCGGCGACCTCAGGACGCCGAACGTGTACAGAGCGAGCTGGGGCATGCGTCTCCCTGGTTCGGGGCGGCTGGTGGGGACCCGCTCGGTGGCTCGCGCACGGAGCGAGGGTGTGCGGGGCATGCCCACGCACCCCGTCACAAGGGGCGCGTGGCCCGCGGGAACTCCCCGCGCGGCCGTGGCCGACCGCCGGGGACCAGGTGAAGGTAGCCGCCCTCGCGGCCCCTGTCGAAGTTGCGTTTTCCCCGCCCAGATGGCCTCCGGAACCGGCCACGAGGGGGGTCGGGTGCGGTGCCGGAAGTGGCCAACTGGCGTGCTCAGTCGAGTAGTTCGTACGCCGGCAGGGTGAGGAAGTCAGCGTAGTCCGCGTCCAGCGCCACCTGGAGCAGCAGGTCGTGCGCCCGCTGCCAGGCGCCGGCCGCGAAGGCCGACTCGCCCACCTCGGCGCGGACGGCCGCCAGCTCGTCGGCGGCGACCGAGCGCACCAACTCGGCGGTGACCAGAGCGCCGTCCTCCAGCACCACCCCCGCGTTGACCCACTGCCAGAGCTGTGAGCGGGAGATCTCGGCGGTGGCCGCGTCCTCCATCAAGTTGAAGATGGCCACGGCGCCCAGACCGCGCAGCCACGCCTCGATGTACCTGAGTCCCACCCGCACCGCGTTGACCAGCCCCGCGCGCGTCGGGCGCGCCTCCAGCGAGTCGACGGCCAGCAGGTCGGCCGCGCTCACCGCGACATCCTCGCGCAACCGGTGCTTCTGGTGCGGGCGCGTTCCCAGCACCCGGTCGAAGGCGGCCCTGGCGATCGGCACCAGGTCCGGGTGGGCCACCCAGGAGCCGTCGTAACCGTCGCGGGCCTCCCGGTCCTTGTCGGCCCGCACCTTCTCGAAGGCGACCGCGTTGGCCTCGGCGTCGCGGCGCGAGGGGATGAAGGCCGCCATGCCGCCGATCGCGTGCGCGCCGCGCTTGTGGCAGGTGCGGACCAGGAGTTCGGTGTACGCGCGCATGAAGGGCGCCGTCATCGTGATCGCGTTCCGGTCGGGCAGCACGAACCTCGGCCCGCCGTCCCGGAAGTTCTTCACGATCGAGAACAGGTAGTCCCAGCGGCCCGCGTTCAACCCCGAGGCGTGCTCGCGCAGCTCGTAGAGGATCTCCTCCATCTCGTACGCCGCCGTGATGGTCTCGATCAGCACGGTGGCCCGCACGGTGCCGCGCGCCAGGCCCAACTGCTCCTGAGCGAAGACGAACACCTCGTTCCACAGCCGCGCCTCGTGGTGCGACTCGGTCTTGGGGAGGTAGAAGTACGGGCCCCGGCCCCGCTCGGCGAGGTGGCGCGCGTTGTGGAAGAAGTACAGGCCGAAGTCGACCAGGGCGCCGGGGACGGCGCGCCCGCCCACCCGCAGGTGTCGCTCGTCCAGGTGCCAGCCGCGCGGGCGTACGACGACGGTCGCCAACTCCGCGTCCGGGCGCAGGGCGTACGACTTGCCCTCGGGGCTGGTGAAGTCGATGCGCCGGGTGAAGGCGTCGCGCAGGTTGAGCTGGCCGCCGATCACGTTCTCCCAGGTGGGCGCCGAGGCGTCCTCGAAGTCGGCGAGCCAGACGCGGGCGCCGGAGTTGAGCGCGTTGACGGTCATCTTCCGGTCGGTCGGACCGGTGATCTCCACGCGCCGGTCCTGGAGCGCGGCGGGCGCCGGGGCGACCTGCCAGTCGCCCGCGCGGATGGCCTCGGTCTCCGGCAGGAAGTCGAGCGTGCCGGTACGGGAGATCTGCGCGCGGCGTGCGGCGCGTCGCGCCAGCAGTCCGTCGCGGCGCGGCGTGAACCGCTCGTGCAGCGCGCCGATGAAGGCGAGCGCCGCGTCGGTGAGGATCTCGTCGTGACGGTCGGGGCGTCGCGCGGGGTCGTCGGCGACCGTGACGGTGACGGCCGGCGGGGGCTGGCCTGGTACGGACATGAGGGCTCACTCTCCTTCGACGGGGCGCCCACGGCCGGGCCGCTCTCGGGCCCGGGCGGGGCCAACGGGGCGGCCGGCGGGGCACGGTGGGCGGACGAGGGCGCGGCGGGCGGTGGCGGGGTGCCGCCGTGGAGCGACGGTGGCCCGGTGGGTGGTGGTGCCTCGGCGGTGGTCTTGGAGCGGCGGCACGACGGCGATGTTACTTCTGGTTGATGGAGAATAGTTTTCTCATGGCGGAAGTTCAATGGGGTCTGGTGTGGGGGCTGGTGTGCGGTCCGGTGTTCAGCGGATGCCGCTCCGTCACCCGCGTCCGTCCGGCGCCGCCCACGCGCCCGACGGGCCGACCGCCCCGCGCCGGTGCCCGGGCGAATGGCACGGGTTGTGACGAGTGCGTGGCGTGCTGGGGGATCGCCGTCGATGATGGCTCATATGACGGGACGACAGCGGGCGTTGGCCTGGGGTGGTGTGACGGCCGGGGCGTTGCTGGCCATCGGGTTGGTCGCGCTCGTGGCGATCGCCGACCTGGACACGGCGGGCCAGGCGGCGGGCATCGTGGGCACGATCGTCGGCCTGGCCGGGCTGGGCGTCTCGGTGTACGCGCTGCGGCGGCCCGCCGCACCGGCTCCGCCCGGCCCGTCCGGTCCCACCGCGCCCGTGGGCCCCGCTGTCACGGCGAGCGCGCACCGGTCCGTCGCGGTCGGCAGGAGCGTCTCCGGCACCGTGTCCACCGGCGACGGCCCCGCCCCGACACCGGCCCACCCCCGGAACGCAGCCGCGCCCACCGCCCCGCCCACCGTGCCGCCCGTGCCGCCCGCCACCGTGCACGCCCCGGGGGATCGTTCGGTGGCCATCGGCGGGGACGTCTCCGGGATCGTGTCCACCGGCGACGCCACCACCATCGGCCCGGCCACCGGCACCACCGCAGACCCGAGCGCCGGCCCGCACACCAGCCCCGGCGCCGGCGTCCACCCCGGCGACAGCGACCGCTGATGCGCCGATGGTCCAGCCGGCCGAGCGAGCCGGCACCCCCGACGAGCCCGCCCCCGACCGCCACCCCGGCCCCGCCCGCGCCGACGGACCCGCCCCAGCTCCCCACGGCAGCCCAGGGACCGGGCCGTTGAGCTGCACGAGCACAACCTCGCCGCCCGCTCGCGCGTGCTGGGCGAGGCCGACCCCGCGACGCTGACCTCCCGCGCCAACCTCGCCGAGGCGTACCGCGCGGCGGGCGACACCGCGCGCGCCCTGCCCCTGTTCGAGCGGACCCTCACCGACGCCCAGCGCGTGCTCGCCCCGGACCACGCCCTGGTCGCCTCGGTACGCCACGCCCTGACCGCACTGCGCGGCCAGCCCCCGGCCCGCGACGCCCACTGACGCCCCGTGGCCCACCCCGCGCGGCGTCGGTCGGCCACCGCGCGGAGTGGGCGCCGATGCCGGCGAGCCGCCGACACGGCCTGTTCGGAAGAAGGTCGGCCCTCCGTCGGCCGTCAGCCGTCGGGGTCGAGCAGCCGCAGGTCGGCCGGGGTGTCGATGTCCGCGCAGGAGGCGATGTCGGCGCACTCCACGAGCGTCAGCTCGGCCGCGTGCGCCCGCAGGAAGTCCCGCGCCCCACGGTCGCCGTGGGCGAGCGCGGCCACCCGGGCCCAGTGTTCCCGGGCGAACAACACGGGGTGCCCGCGCCGCCCCCCGTACGCCGCGGCCACCAGACCCGCGCCCGCCCGGTGCGCGCGCACCACCCGCGCCACCGCCTCCGCGCCCACGCCCGGCTGGTCGACGAGGAGCAAGAGGACCGCCGAGGCGCCCGAGCCTGACGGCCCGTCCGGTCCATCCGGTCGGTCCGGTCCATCCGGCTCGTCCGGCCCGTCCGGTCCGAGCGCGCCACGCGTGGCGTCGCGCACCGACGCCAGCCCGGCGCGCAGCGAGGAGCCCATACCCGTGGCCCAGTCGGGGTTGTCGATCACGACGCAGCCCGCGAGGTCGGCCAGCTCGCGCACCCGCTCCGCCGCCGCACCGAGCACCACGTGCACCGCGGGCGCGCAGCCACCCGCCCGCGCCGCGCGCACCGCGCGCTCCACCAGCGGCCGACCCCCGTGGTCGAGCAGCGCCTTGGGCCGACCGCCGAGCCGCCGGCCGCCGCCCGCGGCGAGCACCAGCCCGACGACGGCCGGCCCCTCCCCGACGCTCGTCGCCTGACCCGCTGCCTTCGCCAGTGGTGGTGCCGGTGTGATCGGTGAGGTCGCTGCCATGGCCCCTGTCCTACCGCACCACGCGCCCGGGGCGCGCTGGCGCACCGGCCAACCGGAACGCGCCCCCCCGCCCGCGCCCCGGCCCCCACCGGGCGGGCCCACCGCACCGCGTACCGGGCCCGAAGGCTCGGTTAAGGTCGGGGCGTGCGGTGCTGAAACGGGGAGGACGAAGGTGGCGGAGGTCTTCAAGGCGCTGGGGGAGAAGGACCCGCGCCAGATCGCGGGCTACCGGCTCGCCGCCAAGCTCGGCTCGGGCGGCATGGGCAAGGTCTACCTTTCGTACACGCCGGCCGGCCGCCCGGTCGCGATCAAGGTGGTGCGGCCCGACCTGAGCGAGGACCCGGAGTTCCGGGACAGGTTCCGCCGCGAGGTGGCGGCGGCCAGGCGGGTGCACGGCCTGTACACGGCGCCGGTCATCGACGCGGAGACCGAGGGCGACACACCCTGGCTGGCCACCGCGTACGTGCCGGGCCCCTCGCTGCAGTCGGTGATCACCGACCACGGCCCGTTGCCCGTGCCCACCGTGTTGCTGCTGATCGCCGGGATGGCCGAGGCGCTCGCCGCCGTCCACGAGGCGGGCATCGTGCACCGCGACTTCAAGCCGTCGAACGTGCTGCTCGCGGCCGACGGCCCGCGCGTCATCGACTTCGGCATCTCGCGCGCCGCGGACGCCAGCTCGCTCACCGGCAGCGGCATGACCATCGGCACCCCGGCCTTCATGGCGCCCGAACAGGCCGAGGCCACCGAGATCACGCCGGCCACCGACATCTTCGCGCTCGGCCAGGTGGCTTGCTTCGCGGCATCCGGTGCCCCGGCCTTCGGCGACGGCACCCCGCACGGCGTCCTCTACCGGGTCGTCCACAAGGAGCCCGATCTCAGCGGCGTGCCCGAGGAGTTGCGCGAGCTGATCGGCCGCTGTCTGGCCAAGGAGGCGGCCGACCGGCCGACCCCGGCGGAGGTCATCGCCATGTGCCGGGCCGCGTCCCCCGGCGCCGAGCTGCGCCGCCCGGAGGACTGGCTGCCCACCGTGGTCGCCGCCGACCTCGGCCAGCGGAGCGCGAGCCCCGCGCCGGCCGGTGTCTCCCCGCACGACGAGACGCTGGCCCGGGCCCGCGACGCCGACGCGAGCGGGCACCAGGGCGCGGCGGACGGCGCGGCGGCGCCCGCCCGTGGCGCGTTCGACCCGGCACGGCGCGGGCCGACCACCGGCCATCCGAACACCCCCGACCCCAGCGCCCTCGACCCCAGCACCCCGGAGCCCAACGCGGCCGACCCCGGCACCTCCGGAGCCGCCGCGTCCCCCGGGCGGGCCGGCCAGCGCGTGGCCGCGCTGGTGGCCGCCGCCGTGCTGGTCGTGGGAGCGGGCGCCGGCGCCGCGTACTACCTCGGCAAGGACGACGACGGGGACAGCTCAGCGCGGCGCGCAGGCGAGTCGAGCGCCCCCCGCACGCCCGACGGCGAGCCGAAGGGCGAGCCGTCGCGCGACGCGTCGGACCCGGCGGGCCGGGGCCCGGGGGACGGGCCGTCCGGCAGCGGGGACCGCGAGGGCGCGGAGCCGACCGGCGTGCCCAGCGGCCCGGGCAGCCAGTTGCCCGGCGGGATCAGCCCCAAGGGCGTCGACTACGACGACGTGTCGCTGCCCGACGGCTACCACCTCACCCTGGCCACCGACCCGCTGCGGCCCGACGACTCCCCGGCCACCGCCGCCGACTTCGGCTACCGCAACCCCGCCGCACCCGGCAGCGGCGGCGGCAGCGTGCGCGCCGGTGACGGCGGAAAACTGGTGCTGCTGCGGGCCGACGAGTACGGCTCCGCCACCTCCTGCCGGGACACCACCCGCTTCACCGCCGAGATCGGCCTCGGCCAGCTCGCCCCGGGCTCCCGGGTCTGCGTGCTGGCCGCCTCCGGCGACCTGGCCCTCGTCACGTACCAGGGAGCGGCGCCACAGGGCGATCCGAGCGACTACATCAGCCTCGACGTGACGGTGTGGCGGGCCGGTTCGCCGCGTACGTGAAGGAGTCAAGGTGACTGCGTCAGCGGCGGTGGCGCGGGTGGCGACTTCCGATAGGGTCACCGCTGTCACATGCAAGCCTGAGGGGCAGCCCTGATGGGGCCGGGGGACGAGACGTCATGAACAGTGTGGATTCCGCGGGGGTTTTCAAGCCACTTGAGGGCGATGACCCAACGACGGTCGCGGGTTACCGACTGAGCGCGAAGCTGGGTTCCGGGGGGATGGGCAAGGTCTACCTCTCGTACACCCTCGGCGGTCGGGCCGTGGCCATCAAGGTGATCCGGCCCGAGTTCAGCGAGGACGCCGAGTTCCGCCGCCGCTTCCGGCAAGAGGTGAAGGCGGCCCAGCGGGTGCAGGGCCTGTACACCGCGCCGGTCATCGACAGCGACCCCGACGGCCCCACCCCCTGGCTGGCGACCGCGTACGTGCCGGGCCCCTCGCTCGCCGAGTCGGTGGCCCAGCACGGCAAGCTCCCGGTCTCCACGGTGCTCTTCCTCGTCGCGGGCATAGCCGAGGCGCTCCAGGTCATCCACGGCGCGGGCATCGTGCACCGCGACCTGAAGCCGTCCAACGTGCTGCTCGCCGACGACGGCCCGCGCGTCATCGACTTCGGCATCGCGCGCGCCGCCGACGCCACCTCGCTCACCAGCAGCGGTGTCACGGTCGGCACCCCGACCTTCATGGCGCCCGAACAGGCCGCCGGCCGCGAGGTCACCCCGGCCACCGACATCTTCGCGCTCGGCCAGGTCGCGGCGTACGCGGCGATCGGCACCCCGGCCTTCGGTGAGGGCACCTCGCACGGCGTGCTGTACCGCATCGTGCACGAGGAGCCGGACCTGACCGGGCTGCCCGCGGAGCTTTCCGACCTGGTCGGCCGCTGCCTGCGCAAGGACCCGGCCGCCAGGCCCGCGCTCGCCGAGATCCTCCAGTTGTGCCAACAGGCGTCGCCGCACACCCAGTTGCGCCGGTCCGAGGACTGGTTGCCGGGCGCCGTAGCGGCGGACATCACCGGCCGGGTGCCGGCGCCGGCACCCCGCCAGGTCCCGGCGCCGCCCCAGGTCGCGCCGGCGGCGGCCGCCCCCGCGCCCGCCGCGCCGCCCGTACCGCCCGCCCCGCAGCAGGCCCCGAGCCCCGCCTATCCGGCGCACGCGCCCCAGACCCCCGCCGCGCCCCCGGCCGCGCCACCCGCCCAACCGCCCACGCCCGCCCAGCCGCCGGCCGCCGCCCCGGCCGCCGCTACGGCCCAGCCCACCGCCGCACCCGCACCCGCTCCGCAGGCCACCCCGACGCCGACACCCGCGCACACCCCGCCCCCGGTCCAGGCGGCGAACCCGGCCTACACGCCGAACCCGGCCCAGCCGGCGAACCCGGTCCAGACGCCACCGCCGGTCGCGGCGCAGCACCAGTACGGCTACCCGCAGGGCCAGGGGGCCGCCGTGCCGCCGCAGCAGTACGGCTATCCGCAGCAGCAGGCCGGCGCGCACCAGGCGTACGGCTACCCGCAGTCGGGCGACGCGGCGGGCCAGGGCGGGTACGGGCCGCCCGCGTTCTCCACCACCGCCCTGCACACCCCGGCGACCGGGTCGGACGGCGCGGGCCCGGGCTCGACCGGCACCACCGTGCTCGGCTCGCCCGAGGGCGGCGGCGCGGGGCCGCGCAAGCGCGGCCGGGGCAAGCTCGTGGCTCTGGGCGTGACGGTCCTGCTGGTCTTCGCCGCTGCGGGCGGGGTGACCACGTACGTTCTCCTCAAGGACGACGACAAGAAGTCCCACCAGGCCGAGAAGAAGGAGCCTTCCAAGGCCGCGGAGACGCGCACGCAGGCGCCCACCACCGACGAGCCGTCCACCGAGCCGAGCGACGAGCCCTCGGAAACCCCCTCCGAGACGGTACCCACCGTCGTCCCCGACCCCGAGCCGGTGACGAAGAACGGCATCAACCTGCCGGAGGGCTACCACCTGTTCTTCGCCTCCGACCCCATCGAGCCCGAGAACGGCAGCACCGACAGCGACATCGCCTACCGGAACACCTTCGGCGACCGGGAGCTCAGCACGTCGTCGCCGGACACCAAGCTGGTGCTGCTGAACAACGCGCAGGAGGGCACGCTCGAAACCTGCCGCGCCGAAACCCGGTTCGCCACCTCGATCGGCTTCGACCGACTCTCCAAGGGCTCCCGCATCTGCGTGCGCACCGGCTCCGGCCACATCGGCCTGGTGACCTTCAACGGCCTCGCGCCCGAGTCCGACCCGAGCGACTACGTCAAGCTCGACGTCACGGTGTGGCGCAACGCGCTCGACGTGGCGGTCGAGAACGACTCCTGACCGCCCGCCGCCGACCGCCCCCCACCGCCCGCCCCCCGACCGCCCGCCCCGACCGCCTGCCCCCGGCCGTTTTGGCCGGCTTTGCCGACCGGTTTTCGCCCTGTGTGTAGCGCAGCGTGCGGAGAGTGGCGTTAACTGTGCCGCGTCCTTCGCGTGTACGGGGGCGCGGAGGGTCGCGGGCGGACGCATGAGATGGGGAGGCGGTCAGTGTTGCCAGGCGACGAGGCAAGGAACGGTCGGCCATCCGACGTCTTGGCCATGGAGGGCCCCGTGGCCGTCAAGCACCGACGGCCCGCCGACACCGGAAGAGACGACCCCAAGGCGACGGAGCTGGGGCGCGCGGTCTCCCGGTTGCGGTGTGAACTGGCCGCCTACCCGGTCGAGTTGTCGGACCGTACGGTGGCCGACGAGGAGCTGACCGCCCTGGACGCGATGGTGCGCGAGGGGCGGGCCGAGGTGCCGGAGCTGCGGCGCTCGCTGCTGCTGATAGCGAGTTCGCTGGGCTCGGTGAGCCGGCTCGGGCCATCGGTGACGGCGGTGCGCGCGGCGATCGACCAGTTCGGCGACGCGCCGCACAGGTGACCGTGCCCCGGTAGGCCCCGGCCCCCCGGCGGGCGACGACGGTTCGGCGGGTGGGCTCAGGCGGGCCCGGTGGCGGCGAGGGTCCGCGACAGGTCCCGCGCGACCTCCTTGAGGAGCGGGACGATCCGCTCCTTCGCCGCGTCCGTGACCCGGCCGGCCGGGCCCGAGATGGAGATGGCCGCGGCGGTGGGGGAGTCGGGCACGGTGACGGCCAGGCAGCGCACGCCGATCTCCTGCTCGTTGTCGTCCACCGCGTACCCCGTGCTGCGCACCGTCTCCAGGGCGGACACGAACGCGTCCGGCGTCGTGATGGTCTTCTCGGTTGCCGCGGGCATGCCCGTGCGCGCGAGCAGGGCCCGCACCTCGTCGTCCGGCACGGGGGCGAGCAGCGCCTTGCCCACGCCCGTGGAGTGCGGCAACACCCGGCGGCCGACCTCGGTGAACATCCGCATCGAGTGCCGGGAGGGCACCTGCGCGACGTAGACCACCTCGTCCCCGTCCAGCAGCGCCATGTTGGCCGTCTCGCCGGTCTCCTCCACGAGCCGCGCCAGGTGCGGCCGGGCCCAGGTGCCGAGCAGCCGGGACGCGCTCTCGCCCAGCCGGATCAGCCGCGGGCCCAGCGAGTAGCGGCGGTTGGGCTGCTGGCGTACGTAACCGGTGGCGACCAGGGTGCGCATCAGCCGGTGGATGGTGGGCAGCGGCAGCCCGCTGCTGGTGGCCAACTCGCTCAGCCCGACCTCGCCGCCGGCGTCGGCCATGCGCTCCAACAGGTCGAAGGCGCGCTCAAGCGACTGGACGCCACCCGAGCTGGCGGTGGAGGCGGTGTGGGACCGGGCGGACGTCGACACGTCGGCTTCCTTTCGGGGCGGAGGTGATCGGCCGGAGCGCCAGGTGGCCCGCTGGCCGACCGGCCATCGGCAGCCTACCCGGCACCGAAGTTCCGCACCGAGCCGTCCACATGCTGCGATCGCCGGTAGCGACGGGTTTGTCCGCATCACCGGCGGGCGTGCCGGGGCATCGCGCGGTGCTACGCGGGCTTCTGACGTACGGAATCCCGGTTCCGTCCTGCGAAGGGGCGTGGTTCGTCTACGGGGTCAGGGGCGGTGCCGTACGAGCCCTTGACGCCGGCGCGGGGTCGCGTGAACACTCCTTCAACAGAACGTTGAAGATCGGTGCGACGCGCGGTGTGACAGCGAGCGGCGAGGGGGCAACGTGTCCGAAGCGTCCGGTGCGGCGGTGTCGTCCGGTGGGGCGGTGTCGTCCGGGGAGGCAGCGGCGACGGGGAGTGGCCGAACGGGGAGCGGACGAACGGGGGGCGTCGTCGCCACCCCGAGCGGTACCCCGTACGAGAGCGGCGCGGAGCCGCCCGCCCGGGCCCGGGTCGACCTCGTGCTGCGCTCGACGCGCGTCGTGACCCCGACCGGCGTCCGACCCGCTACCGTGCACGTGGCCGACGGGCGGATAGCCGAGGTGCTCCCGCACACCACGCCGGCCCCGGCCGGCGCGCGGCAGGTGGAGTTGGGGAACGACGCGCTGCTGCCGGGCCTGGTGGACACCCACGTACACGTCAACGACCCGGGGCGTACCCACTGGGAGGGCTTCGCGTCCGCCACCAGGGCGGCGGCGGCCGGCGGCGTCACCACCCTCGTCGACATGCCGCTCAACAGCGTCCCGCCCACCACCACCGTGCCCCACCTGGCCCGCAAGCGGGCCGTCGCCGGCCCCAAGGTCCTGGTGGACGTGGGCTTCTGGGGCGGCGCCGTGCCCGACAACCTGGCCGAACTGCGCGCCCTGCACGAGGCCGGCGTCTTCGGCTTCAAGAGCTTCCTCTCGCCGTCGGGCGTGGACGAGTTCGCGCACCTGACCCGGGCCCAGCTCACCGCCGTACTGGACGAGTTGGCCGCCCTCGACGGGTTGCTGCTCGTGCACGCGGAGGACCCGCACCACCTCGCGAGCGCCCCGCCCGCCAGCGGCCCGCGCTACGCCGACTTCCTCGCCTCGCGGCCACGGTCCGTCGAGGGCGAGGCCATCGCCGCGCTGATCGAGGCGGCCCGGGGCAGCGGCGGCCGGGTGCACCTGTTGCACCTCTCGTCCGGCGAGGCGCTGCCGATGATCGCGGCGGCGCGCGCCGCCGGCGTCCGGATCAGCGTCGAGACCTGCCCGCACTTCCTGACCCTGACGGCGGAGGAAGTGCCCGACGGCGCGACGGAGTTCAAGTGCTGCCCGCCCATCAGGGAGGCCGCCAACCAGCACCTGTTGTGGCAGGGTCTGCGCGAGGGCGTCATCGACTGCGTGGTCTCCGACCACTCGCCGAGCACCCCGGAGCTGAAGACGGGCGACTTCGGCACCGCCTGGGGCGGCATCTCCTCACTCCAACTGGGCCTGCCCGCCGTCTGGAGCGCCGCCCGGGCGCGCGGCCACGACCTGGCGGACGTCGCCCGCTGGATGTCGACGGCCCCGGCCGCGCTCGCCGGGCTCACCGCCAAGGGCGCCATCGCGCCGGGCCGGGACGCGGACTTCGCGGTCCTCGCGCCGGAGGAGACGTTCACCGTGGACGCTGCCCGACTGCACCACCGCAACCGGGTCACGGCGTACGCGGGCCGGACGCTGCACGGCGTCGTACGGTCCACCTGGCTGCGCGGCACGCGGATCGCCCGGGACGGTCAGCCGTCCGCACCCGCTGGCGGCCGGCTGCTCACCCGCCACTGACCGCTCCCCGCGCCGCCGACCGGCGCGGGGAGCGGGCGGCCGCCACACGGCCGGCGGCGGCTACTTCGCGCCCAGGTGGAACAGGAGGAAGAGGAAGGCCGCGAAGATGTGCACGCCCACCAGGTAGAAGGTGACGCGGATGGTGAGCCCCCAGGGCGCGCGGTCCTCCTCGTTCATGGCCGCTCGGTCCGCCTTCTTGGCCGCCGCCTGGCCGGACTCGACGGGCTCGGGCCGCACGGGGGGTTCGGGCGCGCTGGCCGCCGCGTCGCCGGGCCCACTCACGGCGCCGGTCTCGGGCGCGGCGGGTCCGGCCCCGGCCGGGCGGTCCGTGGGCGGCTGCGCTGACCTCGGGTTCTCGGCGTGCGGCGTACGGTCGCTCATGCTCGACCAGTCCTTCCGATGGCGCGGTGGTCGCGGTCGCCCAGGCACAGCTCGGCGGCGCCGCTCTGTAGCAGGGTGTGCACGAACAGCAGCTCCGCACCGCCGGGCGACTCGGCGGCGATGCGGTGCGGGGTGATCGAGTCGAAGTGGGCCGCGTCTCCCGCGTCGAGCCGGTGCACGGCGTCGCCCAGCGCGAGCCGCAGCGGGCCCCGCAGCACGTAGAGCCACTCCTCGCCGGGGTGCACCCGCACCAGCTCGTCCTGCGCCCCGCCGTACGGGACGTGCACGCGCAGCGCCTGCATCGCCCGGCCCGAGCCGCCCGCGCGCCAGTACGTCCAGCCGCCCGCGGGCGACGCCTCCATCCGGTCGGCCCGCACGATCGGGTCCTGCTCCGCCGGGACCTCGCCGAGCAGGTCGGATACCGTGATGCCATACGTACGGGCCAGCGCGAGCAGCATCGGCAGCGAGGGCTGGCGGCGTCCGGTCTCCAGCCGCGACAGGTGGGCGGGGGACAGGCCGGCGCGCTGGGCGGCCGACTCCAACGTCAGCCCGGAGCGCCGTCGCAGGTCGCGCAGTCGGGGCGCGACCGACGGCAGCTCCGCGACGGACTCGTCGGGGGGCGTGGTCATACGTCCGGTATAGCCGGGTCGTGCCTCAGGGGCAAAAGTTTTGCCTCACAGGCAAAAACGTGCACCGCGATGGGAGGCCCCGCGCGGGTCCCGTGAACTCCTGGGAAACATCGCCCAGTTGTCGTTGACATGTCACGGTCTACGCGCGTCATGCTAACTCCATGAGGATTCCCCCACGCATCGCGCGCATCGGCGCCCTCGGCGCCCTCGCCACGACCCTTCTCATCGGTGGCCCGGCCGTCGCGGCCACCCCGGCAGTCGACACCGCGAGCCCCGCCGCGTCGGCGACCTTCTCCCGCCTCGCCGTCGGCGACATCTGCTACTCGGACCTGCCCTCTCAGGCCCACGACACCCTGCGGCTGATCGACAAGGGCGGCCCGTACCCCTACCCGCAGGACGGCACCGTCTTCCAGAACCGCGAGGGGCTGCTGCCCCAGCACCCGCGGGGCTACTACCACGAGTACACCGTGAAGACCCCCGGCTCCTCCGACCGTGGCGCCCGCCGCATCGTGACGGGTGACAGCCACCAGGAGGACTACTACACCGCCGACCACTACCGGTCCTTCGACCTGGTCGACTACGGCTGCTGACGCGGCCAGCGGCCCGCCAGCCCGCGGGCCCGTGACCGGAGCGGCGGTCGGCGCCCCCACCCCCGACCGCCGCTTCTCCCGTTCACCCCGGCTCCCCGCCGGCGCGCCGAGGTCGGGCCGGACGGACGGCCGGCGGAAGGTGGCCGCCGCGCCGGCGGGGATCCGGTGGGGCCACCCCCCATGCGTGGTCATCCCGTATGGCGTCGAGCGAGGCCAATGACTCGTCGGTGGCCGACCGGTCGCGGTCGTAGCCGAACCGACGGGTGTTCAGACCGGCCGCCGTCACCCCGTGGTCCAGCGCCCACGGGCCGGCCGCCCGCTGCCGGGCGCCAATGACCGTCGGGCGCCGATGACCGTCGGGGCGGTCGGCCCCGTACGGCGGCTCCTCCCGCGCCGTCAGACCGCTCAGCGGCTCCCGACCGTCGTGTCGGCGCGCACCGCGGGCGCCCGCCGGGCGTACGAGGTACGCGGCGTAGCGCGCGCGTTCCGGGCGCGCGACCTCCCGCGCGCGGGGCGCCCGTTGTGCTTCCTCCGGCCCGGCGCCGACCCCGTCCCGCCCCACCCTCACCGCCGAACAGTTCGGTCAGCGGGCGCTGGCTACCCGGCCGCCGGCAGCCTCGTCCGTCGGTCGCGCCGGCTGTGTCACCCGGCCGTCGCCGCCTAAGGGCCGGGCCACGGCGGGCGATCGGGCCCACGACCATGGCGGCAGTGGGGCGCGCGGGGTGAGTGGGGCGGACGATGGGGGTACGGGGCGCAGATGAATGCTCCCAATCGAGCTGAGTGCGCCCCCGCGGACTCGGATGCCAGTGCCAACCGATAGCGTTTCGGTAGAAACGCGTTCGAGGGGGCGGAAGGACGTAAGGAGGAGGCATCGGTGACATATGGCCCGGGGACGTCCGGCCCCGAGGTGGTCACGTGCGGTGAGGCCATGCTGCTGATGCTGGCCGAGCCTGGCGTACCGCTGGACCGGGCGACCCACTTCCGTCGCTCCATCGCGGGGGCCGAGTCCAACGTGGCGGTCGGCCTCGCCCGACTCGGGCACCACGTGCGCTGGCTGGGCCGCCTCGGGGCGGACGCGCCCGGCGCCGCCGTCCTCGGCGAGCTGCGGGCGGACGGCGTGGACGTCAGTCAGGTGGGCGTGGACGAACACGCCCCCACCGGCCTGCTGCTGCGGGACTGTCACCCCTCCCGCGCCATCGACGTGCAGTACTTCCGCGCGGGTTCGGCCGCCGCGCACCTGGAGCCGGCGCACATACCGCCCGCCGCGCTCGACGGGGTGCGGCTGCTGCACCTGTCGGGCATCACGCCGATGCTCTCGCCGACCGCGGCCGACGCCACGCGTCGCCTGATCGAACTGGCCCGGGCCGCGGGCGCGCTGGTCTCCTTCGACCCCAACGTGCGCCGCAAGCTCGGCGGCGCCGCCCAGTGGGCGCAGATCGTGGGGCCCCTGCTGGCCGAAGCCGACCTGCTCCTCGCGGGCACGGACGAACTGGAGCTGCTGACCGCGCGGCCGGCCGACGAGGCCGCCGCCGACCTGGTCAAGGAGGGTGCGCGCGCGGTCGTGATCAAGCGCGCGGACCACTCGGCGACCGCGTACACCGGCGCCGGCCGCTGGGACCAGAGCCCGTTCGCGGTCCCGGTGGTGGACCCGGTCGGCGCGGGCGACGCCTTCGCCGCCGGATACCTCTCCGGCTGGCTGCGCGGCCTGCCCGAGCAGGCGGCGCTCGCCGAGGCGGCCTGCGTCGCGGCGCTGGCCATCCAGTCCCCGACGGACACGGCCGGGTTGCCGAGCCCGGCCGTGCGGGACCGGGCGCTGGCGGCCTACACGGAGGGGATCGACGCCGTGCACCGTTGACCACCCAGCGCGCGGGCCTGCGCGAGGTCGCGACGGGCGCGGCGGGCGAAGAACGCGCCGTGAAGAACGCGCCGCGCCACTTGCGAACGATCACCGTTCCTCGCACGTTGGGTTCGTTGGTGCCTCGTGTCGGGCCCACGGGCGAGCGAGTGGGCGCGTACCGGGCCCCGTCGCACCATGGTCCCGCCAGCGGGACACAAGACCGGCGCAGGACGATGCGAGATCTCCGCGAGCGGCGCACGTGCCGCCGACGGCGACGCGCTCCCCGGCCCGGCCCTGTGGCCCGTCCGAAGCTCCCGCACCCCGCCCCACCACGGCGCCCCGCGCCAACCCGCCCCGCCCGCCATCCCTACCCGTCGCTGCCACCCCCCCCGCATCCTGTCCTCTGTCCCCTGTCTCTGTCCTCACCCGACCGCACGTGAAGAAGGGCGGCGAACTGCCGTGTACCGCTGGGAGATCACCCGGGCCGCGCTCGAACAGCGGGTCTTCGCCATCATCCGTACCGAGAGCTACGACCAGGCCGCGGCGACGGCCGACACGCTCCTCTCGGCCGGCATCACCAGCATGGAGATCTCGCTGACCACGCCCTTCGCGCTGGAGGCCATCACCACCCTCACCCGCGAGGTGGGCGCCGACGCGGTGATCGGCGCGGGCACCGTGCTGGACGCCCAGGCGGCGCGGATGGCCGTGGAGGCGGGGGCCACCTACCTGGTCTCGCCGAGCCTGGACGCCGAGGTCATCCGTACCGGCCACCGGTACGGGCTGCCCGTCTTCCCCGGCGTCGCCACGCCCACCGAGATGGTGCGCGCGCTGGAGCTGGGCGCGGACGCGCTCAAGCTCTTCCCCGCCTCGGCGTACGGGCCGCGCTGGCTGAAGGACGTGTGCGCCGCGCTGCCGCAGGCGCCGGTGCTGCCCACCGGCGGGGTGACCCTGGAGGACGCCCCGGAGTGGATCGCCGCCGGCGCGGTGGCCGTCGGCATGGGCACGGCGCTGGCCCAGGGCGACCGGGACGTGGTGGCCAAGCGGGCCGCGGACCTGCTGGCGCGGCTGGCGGACGCGCGGGAGTGATCTCGCCGGGTCGCGCACGGGCCGGCTGGGTCCGGTCCGCGTGCGGTGAAGCCCGGCCCGCGCGCGGCGACGGTCCGGGCGCGCGGCCGGCCCCGTCTCCCCGTGGCCGCACGGCGGGCCACGCCTCGTCCACCCGGGGTGGCGTACGCCCGTCGCCCGGGCCGCGCCTGACGCGCGCACGCCGGCTCTCCCCCTGGCACTCGCCCGTCGCCGGAACCGCGTGGGGCGGCCCCGACCCCGCCTTACCTCGCCGGATCGCGCTTTGTCCGGACAATCAGACTTCACGACTTTCCGTCAACTGTCGCTGCGGATACCCTCGGCCCGTGGCGAAGCAAGGAGACGCGACGGGCGGGCTGCGTTCGGCGGCGGCCGTCCAGTTCAGCGTGGACCGTGGCAGTCCGGTCCCGCTGTACTTCCAGTTGGCCCAGCAGCTCGAGGCCGCCATCGAGCAGGGCGAACTCGCGCCGGGCAGCCTGCTGGGCAACGAGATCGACCTCGCCGGCCGGCTCGGCCTCTCCCGCCCCACGGTGCGCCAGGCCATCCAGTCGCTGGTCGACAAGGGACTCCTGGTGCGCCGCCGTGGCGTGGGCACCCAGGTCGTGCACAGCCAGGTCAAGCGCCCGCTGGAGCTGAGCAGTCTCTACGACGACCTGGAGGCCGCGGGCCAGCGGCCCGCCACCCGGGTCCTGCGACACGCCGTCCAGCCCGCCACCGCCCAGGTCGCCGCGGCCCTCGGCCTCCCCGAGGGGGCGGACGTGGTGCTGGTGGAACGGCTGCGCCTCGCGCACGGCGAACCCATGGCCCACCTGCGCAACCACCTGCCGACCGGGCTGCTGGCGCTGGAGAGCGCGGCGCTGGAGGAGACCGGGCTCTACCGGCTGCTGCGCGGGGCCGGCATCACGCTGCACAGCGCCCGGCAGACGGTCGGCGCCCGCGCGGCCACCGCCGACGAGGCGGAGCGGCTCGCCGAGTCCGTGGGCGCGCCGCTGCTCACCATGGAGCGGACCACCTTCGACGACACCGGGCGCGCGATCGAGTTCGGCTCGCACACCTACCGGGCCTCGCGCTACGCCTTCGAGTTCCAGCTCCTGGTCCGCCCCTGAGTCGGTCGGCCCGCGACCCCGGGCCGGATTCGTCCCGGGTGTCGTCCGGCCGGCCGTACCGCGTACGCTGACCCGCCGCGCCCGGGCGCGGGCCGGTCCGGTGAAGATCCCTTCGTCAGAATGTTCTGACAAAGCATTGACGGTGGGTGGCGCGCGCCGCTACAACTCCTCCAACCGCTCGCACGCGGCCGGAAGGAGCCGGGGGAAGTCGGGAGCGAGGCGGCCGTCTCGCGGCACGCCCCAGGCGGCGCGGGGCGGCGCGTACGCCGCGCGCGGGACCCGCTGGAGCCGCGCCCAGCAGCGGTGACGGATACTTGGGCGGCCGGGGCGGGTGAACGGTACCCGGCCGCACCGTGACATTCAGTGGAGAAGGGCAAGTCCTCGTGGCAAGGGTTCGGACAGGGGTACGCGCCGTGAGCGCCGTGCTGGCAGCGGTGGTCGGCGCGACCCTTGCGGGATGCAGCAGTACGGGCGGCAAGCGCGCGGAGGAGCGGGCGGCCAAGTCCGCACACGGGCGCGCGGCGGTCGACACGCCGCGCTGGACCGTCGCGATGGTCACGCACTCGGGCGACGGGGACTCCTTCTGGGACATCGTCCGCAGCGGCGCCAAGCAGGCGGCGGTCAAGGACAACATCAAGCTCCTCTACGCGCACAGCGACGAGGGCCAGCAGCAGAGCGAGCAGGTGCAGAGCTACATCGACCAGAAGGTCGACGGGCTCATCGTCACGCTCGCCAAGCCCGACGCCATGAAGGCCGTCGTCGCCAAGGCCCGCAAGGCCGGCATCCCGGTGATCACGGTGAACTCCGGATCGGCCGAGTCCAAGGCGTTCGGCGCCCTCAGCCACATCGGCCAGGACGAGACCATCGCCGGCGAGGCGGTCGGCGACGAGCTGACCAAGCGCGGCCGGAAGAAGGCCCTGTGCGTCCTGCACGAGCAGGGCAACGTCGGCCACGAGCAGCGCTGCGACGGCGCCCGCAAGACCTTCAAGGGCAAGCTGGAGAACCTCTACGTCGAGGGCACCAACATGCCCGACGTCCTCTCCGCCATCGAGGCCAAGCTCCAGTCCGGTGACTACGACGCGGTCGTGACGCTCGGCGCGCCCTTCGCCGACACCGCCGTCAAGGCCAAGAAACAGGCCGGCAGCGACGCGGAGATCAACACCTTCGACCTCAGCAAGCAGGTCGCCCAGGGGCTCGCCAACGGTGACCTCGGCTTCGCCGTGGACCAGCAGCCCTACCTCCAGGGCTACCAGGCCGTCGACCTGCTGTGGCTGTACAAGTACAACGCCGACGTGCTCGGCGGCGGCCAGCCGGTGCTGACCGGCCCGCAGATCGTCACCAAGGACGAGGCGGACGAGCTGGCCGAGTACGCGGATCGGGGCACCCGGTGAGTAGCTCCCTGGCCCGCCCCACGACCCCGGCCGACCCGCCAGAACCGGACGAACGGCTGCTGCACCGCTCCACGCTCCGCCGCCTGCTCGGTCGCCCCGAGCTGGGCGCGGTGGTCGGCGCGGTGGCCGTCTTCGTCTTCTTCTCGGTCGTCGCCAACAGCTTCCTCCAGCTCTCCAGCCTCTCCACGGTGCTGTACGCGTCCTCGACCATCGGCATCATGGCGGTGCCGGTGGCGCTGCTGATGATCGGCGGCGAGTTCGACCTCTCCACCGGCGTCGCGGTCACCACCTCCGCGCTGGTCTCGTCCATGTTCAGCTACCAAATGACGGCCAACGTGTGGGTCGGCGTCGGGGTGTCCCTGCTGACGAGCCTGGCGATCGGCTTCTTCAACGGCATCGTCCTGGTCCGTACGGGACTGCCGAGCTTCATCATCACGCTGGCCACGTTCCTCATGCTGACCGGCATGAACCTCGGCTTCACCAAGCTGATCAGCGGCAAGGTCTCGACCAAGACCATCGGGGACATGGAGGGCTTCGAGTCCGCCCGTAAGGTATTCGCCTCGCAGCACACCATCGGCGACGTGAACATCAAAATCACCATCGTGTGGTGGCTGGCCCTGGTCGCCCTGGCCACCTGGATCCTGCTGCGCACCCGGGCGGGCAACTGGATCTTCGCCGCCGGCGGCAACGCGCACGCGGCCCGCGCGGTCGGCGTGCCGGTCGCCCGCACCAAGATCGCCCTGTACATGGGCACCGGCTTCGGTGCCTGGGTGCTCGGGCAGCACCTGCTGTTCTCGTTCGACACCGTGCAGTCCGGCGAGGGTGTGGGCAACGAACTGCTCTACATCATCGCGGCCGTCATCGGCGGCTGCCTGATGACCGGCGGTTACGGCTCGGCGATCGGCGCCGCCGTGGGCGCGCTGATCTTCGGCATGACGAACAAGGGCATCGTGTACGCGCAGTGGGACGCCGACTGGTTCAAGTTCTTCCTCGGCGCGATGCTCCTCCTGGCCACCCTGCTGAACGCGTGGGTGCGCAAGCGGGCGGAGGCGAGCAAGTGAGCGAGCGCGAGCAGCAGCCGCAGGGCCCGGGCGAGGGCGTGCCGGCCAACCCGGCGCCGCGACCGGCGAGCACCGGCGCGAGCGCGGCCACCGGGGCGAGCGCGGCCACCGGCGCCGCCGCCGAGGGCGCCGACGCCGCCGAGGCGCCGCTGGTCGAGCTGAGCGACGTCAGCAAGTACTACGGCAACGTCAAGGCGCTTGAGGGCGTCTCGCTTGAGGTGCGGGCCGGCGAGATCAGTTGCGTGCTGGGCGACAACGGCGCGGGCAAGTCCACCCTCATCAAGATCATCTCCGGGCTGCACCAGCACGACGCCGGCACCTTCCGCATCGACGGCCAGACGGCGCGGCTCGGCTCCCCGCGCGAGGCGCTCGACCGGGGCATCGCCACCGTCTACCAGGACCTGGCCGTGGTGCCGCTGATGCCGGTGTGGCGCAACTTCTTCCTCGGCTCCGAGCCGACGAAGGGCCGTGGCCCGCTGCGTCGCCTGGACACCGCGACCATGCGCGAGACGACCCGCACCGAGCTGCGGCGGATGGGCATCGACCTGCGCGACGTGGACCAGCCGATCGGCACCCTCTCCGGCGGCGAGCGGCAGTGCGTGGCGATCGCGCGGGCCGTCTACTTCGGCGCCAAGGTCCTCGTCCTGGACGAGCCGACCGCGGCGCTCGGCGTCAAGCAGTCCGGCGTCGTCCTCAAGTACGTCGCCGCGGCCCGCGACGCCGGCCTCGGCGTGGTCCTCATCACGCACAACCCGCACCACGCGTACCTGGTCGGCGACCGCTTCGTCCTCCTCAAGCGGGGCACGATGGCGGGCAGCCACGCCAAGTCGGAGATCACCCTGGACGAGCTGACCCGGCAGATGGCCGGCGGCAGCGAGCTGGAGGAGCTGAGCCACGAACTGGCCCGCGCCAGCACGCCCACCCTGCGCCCGGGCCGACCCACGGCCGAGTGACCCGCCGCCGAGTCATCGACCGCCGAGCGATCACCGCCGAGTGACCCACCGGCACGGCCGGGCCGACCGGGCCCGGCCGCGCCGACGGCGTCGACGACACCGCCGGCCCCGGTGCCGGCGACGGCCCCCGTCAGCCGGCGTGCGCCAGCGGGTGCGCCGGTTTCGCGGCCCGGGTCAGGTAACCTCGCCGCTCGCCGCGTCCTTCGTGGTGCGCCACCGCGGAAGTGGTCGAGCGACGTTCGACGGTCAACAGGGGCATCCAGCGCGTACCGCCCCGCCCGGCCGAGGACCGCCGCTCCGCCATGCGCCGCGTAGCGCGAGTGAGGCACAATCGCCACGGCGGGTCACGCCCGTCACGCCCGACCGCACGCCCGAGGCCGTTGGCCTCCCACGACACCCGCAGGGACGACGACTCTTGCGCGCACGAACCCGCAGCGACCGAACCCGCGGCGATCGAAGCCACGCACCACGCGGAGCTGCCGCCGCCCCCCACACCGGCGAGAGGGACGGCCGATGAGCCTGTACCGCGAGCGAGTGCACCGAGGCTCCGCCCGGGCCACCGTGCTGCGCACCGTAGGCACCCGCGAGCGCCGCTCACACCTGACCGCGCCCCGGGTGCCCACCGTGGGCATCGACATTGGGGGGACCAAGGTCGCGGCGGGCGTCGTGGACGCCGACGGCAACATACTGGAGCGGCTCCGTACCGAGACCCCGGACAAGTCCAAGAGCCCCAAGGTCGTCGAGGACACCATCGTCGAGCTGGTGCTCGACCTGTCCGACCGGCACGACGTGCACGCGGTGGGCATCGGCGCGGCCGGCTGGGTGGACGCCGACCGCTCCCGGGTGCTGTTCGCGCCCCACCTGGCCTGGCGCGACGAGCCGCTGCGGGACCGACTCGCCGGGCGGCTCGCGGTGCCGGTCATGGTCGACAACGACGCCAACACCGCCGCCTGGGCGGAGTGGCGGTTCGGCGCCGGGCGCGGCGAGGACCACCTGGTGATGATCACGCTCGGCACCGGCATCGGCGGCGCGATCCTGGAGGACGGCCAGGTCAAGCGCGGCAAGTACGGCGTCGCCGGCGAGTTCGGCCACATGCAGGTGGTGCCCGCGGGCCACCGCTGCCCGTGCGGCAACCGTGGCTGCTGGGAGCAGTACAGCTCGGGCAACGCGCTGGTCCGCGAGGCCAGGGAGCTGGCGGCGGCGGACTCGCCGGTGGCGTACGGGATCATCGACCGGGTCGGCGGCAACGTCCAGGAGATCACCGGTCCGATCATCACCGAGCTGGCCCGCGACGGCGACGCCATGTGTGTGGAACTCCTGCAGGACATCGGCCAGTGGCTCGGCGTGGGCATCGCCAACCTCGCCGCCGCGCTCGACCCGTCCTGCTTCGTCATCGGGGGCGGCGTAAGCGCCGCCGACGATCTCCTCATCGGGCCGGCCAGGGACGCGTTCCGGCGTACGCTCACCGGTCGTGGGTACCGGCCCGAGGCCCGCATCATCAAGGCCCAGCTCGGCAACGAGGCGGGGTTGGTCGGCGCGGCCGACCTGGCCCGCCTCGTCGCCCGCAGGTTCCGGCGCGCCAACCGGCGCCGGGTCGAGCGGTACGAGCGCTACGCACAGGCAGGACGGCGATGAGTCAGCAGTCCCAGACGAGCGAGACCAGGCAGGGCAGGCGTTCCTGGCGGCGCAAGGTGACCCTGTTCCTGTTGATCGCCATCCCGGCCGGGTACATGGCCATCTCGGCGCAGAAGAGCCGGGGCAGCGGCGAGGACAAGCAGGAGAACGCGGCGGCCACCGGGCTGACCCACAGTTGGCCGAGCAAGGTACAGCGGCGGATCTACGACACGCCCATCCCCTCGTACTCCGTTGACGTCGCCTTCTACGAGACCAACTCGTGGAAGCGGAGCCAGATGTACGTCCAGTTCGTCACCAACCCCAAGGGGCTGGACAAGTTCCTCGGCCGGCTCGGCGCCGACCGCGACGTGCTCAACGACGGCCGGATCACCATCGACGCCAAGACGGCGGGCGTCGTCGGCTGGAAACTGGACGCCGACGGGAAGTGGGCCGGCGGCGTCATCGACCAGAAGGACCCCGAGCCGACGCTCGACATCACGGTCGACCTCGACAACCCGGACCACCCGAAGGTGTACGTGGTCTCCACCGTCACGCCCTGACGGCTCGGACGCCGCGCGCCCGCCGGGGCCGGCCCCGACGGGCGCGCGGGCCCCGACGGGCGCGGGGGCGGCCCCGGCACCCGCGCGCGGTGCTACGCCACGATGACCGGCTCCGCCGAACCGGACCGCATGACGTGGTCGATGTGGATCTGGCCGGCGATGAACCGCCCGTTGTCGACGCAGGCCGAGATGGCCACCGAGGCCAGCGAGTCGCCGTTCGGGAGGCCGGCGTAGTACAGCCCGGGGACCGCTCCGACGAGGCCCTTCTCCTGGCGGGGCGCCCCGTGTTCGTCGAGCACCTCGGCCGGCAGGATGCGGTAGTCGGGCCCGAACCCGGTGCACCAGACGATGGCCGTGATGCCGTGCTCCGCCAGGTCGAGGCGGGGCCCGAAGTCGGCGATGTGGTCCCGCCGGACCTCCGGCGCGGGCCGTTGCTCCGGCACCACGAACCCCCGCCGGCTGATGCCCGCGTCGATGGCGTCGATGACCTGCCGGTACGCGCGGGCCGACTCTTCCACCGTGGCCAGCACGTTGTCGGCCAACAGCAGCGTGTGACGCTCGGCCCCGTGCGTTGACCCGACGAGGACGACGCCCTTGGCCGCCAGCGTGCCGAGGTTCAGGTCGCCCTCGCCACTGGTCACGGCGGTCACCGGCAACCCGGGCAGCACCGCCGACCCACCCGTGTTCCGGGTGACGAAGTCCTCGTAGAGGCCGAAGGCGAACATCCACTCGTGGATGCCACGACCGCGATAACGGTGCGGCCACGCGCGGTGCCGGCCGACAGAGAGGAAGACGCGGCGTCCGGCGTCCGCGAGTTCGTCGGCGATCTGCTGGCCGCTGATGCCCGCGCCCACCACCAGGACGGCACCGTCCGGCAGCGAGGCGGGGTTGCGGTAGTGGCGCGAATGCGTCTGGTGCACGCACGGATCGATGGCGGCGGCAACGTCCGGGACGCGCGGGGCCGCGTAACCGCCCACGGCCGCCACGAGGTTGCGGGACTCGATGACGCCGCCGGTGTCGAGGTGGGTCCGGAAGCGCACGTCGTCACCGGCGGCGACCCCCGGCGGGCATTCGACCTTGTGGACCGGCGTGTGCTGGCGTACGCACAGCTTTCGCTCGGCTGCGTAGCGACGCAGGTGTCCGGCCAGTTCCGGGCCGGACAGCGAGGCGTGCGGGTCGTCGCTCACGAACTCCCAACCGGGGAACCGTATCGAGCGAACACCGCTCCCCACGAGCAGGCTGTCCCACCGTTCGTGCGCCCACGCCTGGCCGATCTCGCCCCGTTCCAGGACGACCGCCTCGCGACCGACGTCCTGTAAGGACGCGGCCACCGCGCACCCTTGCTGGCCGGCGCCGATGATGACGGTCTCCGCGTACTCGACTGCTTCCATGGCTGAACCTCTCTGTCGCGGAATGCGCGGCGACGCGCCCGCACGCCCTGGCGTGCTTCGGCCGTGCCGGTGGTGTGGGCGCGTGACCGTGCGCACGACCGCGTGACGGGTGTGTGGTGATGTGTGGTGAGGGCTGTGTCGAGTGCCGCGTGCGGGACGCGCCGGGCGCGGCGGGCCCGCTCGACAACGACCACTAAGGCTTGCCTTACTTAGATCTTGTCTGGTGAAGCCGACTTGATGTCAACTGGACCGGTGACGAAGAGTGCGGTCTCCATCGGGGACGCGGCGGCCCTGTACGAACTCGCGCCCTCCACCGTGCGCTGGTGGGAGCGGCAGGGGGTGCTGTCCCCACCCGCCCGCGACGGCGGCCGACGGCGCTACCGCGAACGCGACCTGCGTCGCCTGGGCGTCGCCTATCTGTGCCGCGTGGTGGGGCGGCTGCCGCTGGACCGGACCGCCGTCGTCACCTCGGGAAAGGCCACGCTCAGCGGCTGGCAGCGCGTCGTCAGCGAGCAGATCGACCTGCTGGACCAGGAGGTCGAGCGGTTGCGGGCCGCCCGCGACTACCTGCGCCACCTGCTGAGCTGCGAGAGCGACGACATGGCCCAGTGCCCCGTACTGGACGGCGAGTTGAGCCGGAACACCCCCGTCGGGCGCGGCCTCGGTGGCGACCTCGTCGCCGCCGCCCGCGCGGCCGGTAGCGGTGAGCGGCCAGCGCGCTCCCGTCGCCCGGCGCGTGACGAAAGCCCGTCGGACCAGCCCGCGTGTGACGAAAAGGCGGCCCGCTGCGCCGGCTGCCGGGCACCCGTCGCCCAGTCCCCGCGCGGCCGGCCCCGCGCCTACTGCTCCCGGGCCTGCCAGCAACGCGCGTACCGCGCCCGCCGCGACGCGCGGAGCTGACGCGCCCGCGCACCACAGGGGCCGGGCCCACCGGGGGCTCGGCCGGGCACGCGAAACGCCCGCCGCGCGGTGCGATGGCAACCGCGGGGCGGGCGTTCCGGTGGTCGAAGCCGCGGGACACGGGCCGGGGCTACCCCCCCGGGCCCGCACCCCGCCCGGTCTCAGCTCTGTTCGAAGGGGTGGGCGAGGGTCCGCTCGGCGCCGCCGCGCGTGAAGAACCCGGCTGCCGCGCACTCCGGCTTGCGGTCGGCCTGGTCCCGGAAGAGGCGGACGAAGGACGCGCCGAACCCCAGCCGCGGGTACGCCGCCACGAGCGCCCGCGTGAACTCGGGGTCGTACTCCTCCAGGCCCGTCCCGGTCACGTCCGCGCTGGTCCCCTCCTGCAACAGCCGGCTCTCCACGTCCACTTCCGGCGCCACCTCGTCGCGCATGTGGAGCACGATCACCTCGGCCGCCCGGTCGCGACGCTCGGTCGGCCAGCCGAGACCGGCCGTGAAGACCCGGGCCACATGGCCACCAGCCTCCTCGAACGCGATCGTGTGGCTGTCGAAGGGCGCCGTGAGCCCCAGGTCGTGCAGCAGTGCCGAGACGTAGAGCAGCTCGCTGTCGAAGTCGAGCCCGCGCGCCTGCGCCCAGGCCGCACCGAAGAAGTACGACCGCACGGAGTGGTGGTACAGCGCATCATCCGCGTACTCCGTACAGACCAGCCGCGCCGCCTCCGCCGCCTGACCCGTTGGTACGCGCAACCCCGCAACCTCGTTCAGCACCCGCCGACCCCTCACTCGCGCCGCGCGCACGCGCCGCGCGTCGTCTCCGTACGTCGTTCCGTGCGGCCCAGCCTAACCAGGACCGAACTCCCGTCCCAGGGAGCCTTCTCGGCCACACCCGCACCGGGCGCGAGCGGTGGAGGCGCGGCCGGGCCGTCATCCCCGGCGGTTGAGTACGCCGATGAGCGTGGCCAGGTCGGCGGCGCCTACCGGGTCGTCCGCGTAGCGGGTGGTCTGGAGGGGCCCGACTTCGGGAAGGACGACGCCCTCCCGGGCCAGCACGTGGACCAGGGTCAGCAGGGCCGCGCGGGCGTTGCCGTCGGTGAAGGGGTGGAAGAACGCCACGTCGAGATAGGCCCGGGCCGCGCGGGCCGCCAACGGGAGCCGCGGGTCGCCGGCCCCGCGCAGGCAGGCGGCGAAGGCCGCCTCGGTGCGCGGGCCAAGGGCGTAGCGCTCACGGCCGGCCTTCGCGTGGGCGTCGGCCGTACGGAACGGCGCCCGCGCCTGGCCCAGGACCTCGCACTGCCAGGCGGCCAGGCGGGCGAACTCCAGTGGGGCGCGGCGCGCGGCGTCGGCACTGGCCAGCGCGTGGGCGGCGAGCAGCCGCTCGGCACGGACGGGGTCGCGCCGGCGCACCGGCCCCCGGCACCAGGCCCGGAACCCGTCACGCGCGGGGAGCGCCGGTCGCAGGGCCGGTGCCAGGTGCCAGGCGGCGGCCCGGCGTACGCGCAGCCAGACCGCGAGGCTGTCAGGGGCGGTCATGAAGCTCCTCCAAGGCCGCCCGCTCCCGGTGGTCCTGGTAGGGGGCGTGGCCGGTGAGGTCGACCGCCAGGTCCTCACCCACGGACTCGACCAGCGCCCGCCCGGGGTCGACCCAGCTCTGGAACCGCCCGCCGATCGCCGCCTTCACCGCCTGTTCGGCCTCGGCCTGGCTCATGCCCGTGCTGCTGAGGAACCACTGGAGCACCCGCGTGGCCTGGCCGTGCCAGCCGCCCTCCGCGCCCGAGTCCAGCGCGAGCGTCACGAGCCGGACGCAGGCCCGCTCCAGGTGCCAGCTCCGGTCCTCGGGGGCCGCGTCCGGCGGCGGATCCAACTCCGCGAACAGCCGAGCCAACCGCTCCAGCCACTCCCGCCACTCCAACAGCGCGGCCACGGCGCGGGCGGCGGTCTCGTCGGGGGTGGTCACCGAACTCGCCCCGGTGACCCAGGCGCCGATGGGCCCGCCGTACCGGTAGCACCAGTTCCACCCCTGGGCCCAGTTCCCGTAGCGCTCCCGGATGAGCGCGTCCAACTGGCTCTCGCACCAGTGCTCGCCCTGCCACCAGCCAGCCATGCCGGAGAGCACGGGCGGCACCCACTCGCGCAGCAGCGCGCACAGCCGGGCCTCCTCCTCGGCGTCCCAGTCGAACGGGTGGCGGGCCGGATCGAGGCCGTCCCAGTTCCCCAGGCTGCCGAGCGGGGCGGGCGGCACGCGGTTCTCCGGCAGGGGGAGGGTGTCTCGGTTGTACGTCAGCGCTGGCCCACTCTCTGCGATGCGATCGGCCCACAGTCTCGGCCTCTCGGACGCGGCCCGGCGAACGGTTTTCCGAACCGGCGCCGCGCCGCGCCGGGCACCTGGCCCGGAGGCCTTGGGCAGAGCCGGTCCGTCGTAGCGGGAGGGAATGAGAGCGGCGAGGCGAGGGGCCGGCCGTGTGAGGCGCGTTAGGGACGAGCGGGCCCGACGGGTGAGCAAGACACCCCCGCACCCCCGCACACCCGCACCCCCCGCACACCCGCACCCCCGCACACCCGCACCCCCGCACACCCGCACCCCCGCACACCCGCACCCCCGCACACCCGCGCTCCCGCACGCCTCGCGGCCGGTGCGGTGAGTGCGCTCGCGCGCGGAGGTCAACAGTTCCTGCCTTTTGTCTAAGGGATTCCACAGAATGCGCCCGCCGGAGGGTTTCTGATGGGCTGTCGGGTGGACGGCGAAGCTAGCATCGAGATCGAGCCAGCCGGTGTAGCCGCCGACGACCTCGATGCATGGCTCGTGAATCGATGGAGGAGTCTTGGTCGACGTCCTGCGCCCCCCTGTTTCGCTGCCCACCAAGCGGAGCTGCCCCTTCGATCCTCCGGATGGCTACACCCCCCTGCGCGAGCAGGAGCGGATAACGCGCATGAGTTATCCGGACGGCACGCCAGGGTGGCTCATCACCCGGCATGCCGAAGCCAAGGAACTGCTCACCCACAAAAGCTTCAGCGCCCGCCAGGAAGGAATAATCTCCCCCGTCCCCACGGAGCTGGCGTACGAAGGCCCTGCCGATCCGGGCGCTTTCGCGAAGACGGACGACCCGGTCCACAGCAGGTATCGGAAGCTGGTCACCGGCTTTTTCACGGTCCGGCGCACGCGTCAACTCACCCCCATGATCGAGCGCATCGTGCACGAGCAGCTCGACGATCTGGAAGAGGCAGGACCGGGCGCCGACCTGGTGGAGGTCTTCACCGATTCCGTTCCCTCCCGGGTGATGTGCGAGATGATCGGCGTCCCCGAATCGGAGCGGAAGAGCCTCCAGCGTCATGTGGAGACACTCGGCCGGCTCTCCACCACCGTTCCCGAGGCGCTCGCCGCCGTGTCCGGGATGAGCGGGTTCCTGGCCCGCTTCGTTCCCAGCCGGATCAACGACCCCAGGGACGACATCCTCGGGGACCTCATCCGTGGTGGGCAGCTCACCGAGCGCGAACTCATGGGCATGACCGCCACGTTGATCACCGGGGCCTTCGACACCACGGGCAATATGCTCGCCATGGGCGTCTACACCCTGCTTGAGCACCCCGACCAACTGGCCAGGCTCCAGGAGGACCCGGAGCTGATGGGGGCCGCCGTCGAAGAGCTCCTCCGCTTCCTCACCATCTCCCACCTCGGGGCCAGCCGGTGGGCGCTCGAAGACGTCGAGTTCGCCGGTCAGACCATCAAGAAGGGCGAGGTGGTCACGGTCGCCCTCCCCGCCGTCAACCGTGACCCCGAGCGCTACGAGAACCCCGACCAACTGGACATCGGCCGCACGGACCACGGGCACCTGGGGCTCGGCCACGGCGTCCACCAGTGTCTCGGCCAGCATCTCGCCCGCACGATCCTGCGCGTCGGCTACGAGGCCCTGTTCGACAGGTTCCCCACGCTGCGACTGGCCGTACCGGCCGACGAGGTCCCGATGCGGGACGACTGCGTGCACTACGGACCCAGGTCGCTCCGCGTCACCTGGGACGACTGATCGAGACGTACGAGCGGTGAACGCGACGGACGGCGGGACGTTCTCCCGCCGTCCGCCACCGTCATGCAAGAGGGCCACAAGACGTGGACATGTCGGCCCACCTCGGACACACAAGGTAGGACTGAGACCCGATGAGGATCACCGCCGACCGTGAGGCGTGCTGTTCGGCGGGCCAGTGCGCGCTGATCGCGCCTGACCTGTTCGACCAGAGCGACGAGGACGGCTCCGTCGTCCTGCTCGACGCGCGACCCGACGCCGAACAGCTCGACGTTCTGCGCGAGGTCGTATCCCGTTGCCCCACCGGTGCGATCAGCCTCGAAGAAGACCCCGGCGCGTGAGAACAGGGCCCGAGATTTCGAGGGCACGAATGCCGGCGGAGAACGCGACCGTGGTACGGGTCACACGGCTGGTGAAGCGCCGCTGAAACCAAAACCCCGGTAGTCACGTCCGGGGCGTCAATCATGCCTGAGTGGGTTTCTAGGGTTTCCCTTACGAAACCAGAGCTAGTGTGGCCGATGTCCGTCTGGCAATGCGTGTTCTCACAACTTTCAGGGCCGTTGCGCTCTTCCGGCGAACGACGCGTCAAGTGTGGAGTTTCTGATGCCTGCTGCATCCAACCAGAACAAAGCCGTTGAAGCGCTGCGCAAGTCGTTCAAGGAAATCGAGCGGCTCCGGCGTCAGAATCGCCAGCTGATCAGTTCGGCCACTGAGCCCATTGCCATTATCGGTATGGCCTGCCGGTTTCCGGGTGGGGTGAATTCCCCCGAGGCGCTGTGGCGTCTGGTCGCCGACGGATCGGACGCCATCTCGCCCTTCCCGACAAACCGTGGCTGGGACGTCGAGGGAATCTACAACCCGGACCCGGAAAACCCGGGCACCAGTTACGTTCGCGAGGGCGGCTTCCTCCACGACGCGGACCAGTTCGACTCCGCTTTCTTCGGCATCTCGCCCCGCGAGGCGCTGGCCATGGACCCGCAGCAGCGGCTGCTCCTTGAGACGTCGTGGGAGGTCATGGAGCGGGCGGGCATCGACCCGGCGTCGTTGCGTGGCAGCCAGACAGGCGTCTTCACCGGCGCCATGCACACCACGTACGCCTCCGAGGCCGCACAGATCCCGGACGAGATCGAGCCGTACCTCCACAACGGCGCCACCACCAGCATCGCCTCGGGGCGCGTCTCCTACACCTTCGGTTTCGAGGGCCCCGCGCTGACGGTGGACACCGCCTGCTCGTCGGCGCTGGTCGCCCTGCATCTGGCCGCGCAGGCGCTGCGGCAGGGCGAGTGCTCCATGGCGCTGGTCGGCGGTGCGACGGTCATGGTGAGCCCCAAGGGCTTCGTCACCTTCAGCCGCCAGCGCGGACTGGCCGCCGACGGGCGGTGCAAGGCGTTCGCCGACGCCGCTGACGGCACCACGTGGTCCGAGGGCGTCGGCGTGCTGCTGGTGGAGCGGCTGTCCGACGCGCGGCGCAACGGGCACCAGGTCCTGGCGGTGGTGCGCGGCTCCGCCGTGAACCAGGATGGCGCGAGCAACGGCCTGACGGCCCCCAACGGCCCCTCCCAGCGCCGCGTGATCCGGCAGGCCCTGGAAAACTGCGAGCTGACCCCCGGCCAGATCGACGCGGTCGAGGCGCACGGTACGGGTACCACGCTGGGTGACCCGATCGAGGCGCAGGCGCTGTTGGCCACGTACGGCCAGGAGCGCCCGGAAGGCCGGCCGTTGTGGCTGGGTTCGCTGAAGTCGAACCTCGGTCACACGCAGGCCGCCGCCGGTGTGGCCGGCGTCATCAAGATGGTGATGGCGATGCGGCACGGCGTACTGCCGAAGACGCTGCATGTGGACGAGCCGTCGAGCCACGTGGACTGGTCCGAGGGCGAGATCGAGCTGCTGACCGAGTCCAGGCCGTGGCCCGAGACGGGCGAGCCCCGCAGGGTCGGTGTGTCCTCGTTCGGTGTGAGCGGGACGAACGCGCACGTAATCCTGGAGCAGGCGCCGGAGGCCGAGGCGGCCGAGGGCGAGGTTGTCGAGGAGCCTGCCGACGGCGGCATCGCGGGCCCGGTGGCCTGGGTGGTGTCGGGCAAGAACGACACCGCGTTGCGTGCGCAGGCCGGCCGGTTGCGGGAGTACGTGGCGGAGCGCTCCGAGCTGAGCGCCGCCGATGTCGCGCTCTCCCTGGCGACGACCAGGTTCGCTTTCGAGCAGCGCGTCGTGGTGACCGGCACCAGCCGTGAGCAGCTCATCGAGCGCCTGGAGGCGGTAGCCGAGGGGACGAAGCTCCCCGGTGTGGTCTGGGGGGACGGCGCCGAAACGCCTGGTCGTTCGGTGTTCGTGTTCCCGGGTCAGGGCGCCCAGTGGGTGGGTATGGCGGTGGGGTTGTTGGATGCCTCGCCGGTGTTCGCTGAGGCGGTGGGTGAGTGTGAGGCGGCGTTGTCGGCGTATGTGGACTGGTCGCTGACAGACGTGCTGCGTGGCGCTGAGGGCGCTCCCGGGTTTGACCGGGTGGATGTCGTTCAGCCGGTGTTGTTCGCGGTGATGGTGTCGTTGGCGAAGTTGTGGCGTTCGGTGGGTGTGGAGCCGGATGCGGTGATGGGTCACAGCCAGGGTGAGATCGCGGCAGCCTGTGTGGCGGGTGCGCTGTCGCTGGAGGACGCCGCCAAGGTGGTGGCGTTGCGGTCGCAGGCCATCGCGGGTGGTCTGGCGGGTCGTGGTGGCATGGTGTCGGTCGGGCTGCCGGTCGACCAGGCGCGGGAGCGTCTCGCTCGGTGGGACGGTGCGGTTTCGGTCGCTGCGGTCAACGGCCCGGGCTCGGTGGTGGTCTCGGGTGATCCGGGTGCGTTGGATGAACTGGTCGCCGAGCTTGAGGGTGAGGAGGTGCGGGTTCGTCGGGTGCCGGTGGACTACGCCTCGCACTCGGCGCACGTGGAGTCGATCCGTGAGGAGTTGCTGAAGGTTCTGGCGGATCTGGAGCCGCGCTCGTCGCAGGTGCCGTTCTACTCGACGGTGTCGGGTGAGTTGGTGGACACGGCGGGTCTGGACGCGGAGTACTGGTACCGCAACCTGCGCCAGACGGTCGAGTTGGAGGCCACGACTCGCCTTCTGCTCGATGAGGGCCACACCGTGTTCGTCGAGGTGAGTCCGCATCCGGTGTTGACCCTGCCGGTGCAGCAGACGGTGGAGGCCGCTGACGCCCAGGCCGTGGTTGTGGGGACCTTGCGCCGTGACGAGGGCGGGGCCGAGCGGTTCCTGACCTCCGCCGCTGAGCTGTATGTCAGCGGGGCCAGCGTTGATTGGCGGAAGGTGTTCGCCGGACACGGTGGCCGGCAGGTCGATCTGCCGACGTACGCCTTCCAGCGGGAGCGCTTCTGGCTTGATGCCCCCGCGGGTGTGGGTGATGTGGGTTCGGTGGGATTGGGTTCGCTGGGGCACCCGTTGCTGGGTGCGGTGGTGTCGTTGGCCAGTGGTGACGGCGTGCTGTTGAGCGGGCGGTTGTCGTTGGCCACGCATGAATGGCTGGCGGATCACGCCGTCCACGGGGTCGTGTTGCTGCCCGGAACGGCGTTCGTGGAGCTGGCGGTACTGGCGGGCGATCAGGTCGGCTGTGGTCGCGTTGAGGAACTGATCCTTGAGGCGCCGCTGATCCTGCCCGAGCACGGTGGGGTGCACCTTCAGGTTGAGGTGGGGGAGGCGGACGCCTCCGGCTTCCGTGAGGTGAGTGTGTTCTCGCGGGAGGAGGCGGAGAGCGAGGGCGCCGCCTGGACGCGGCATGCCCACGGCCTGCTGGGTTCGGCTGTGCCCGGTTCCGAGGCTCGGTTCGACTTTGGTGTGTGGCCCCCGGTGGGGGCTGAGTTGGTTGATGTGTCGGGTGAGTACGCGCGGGCTGCGGAGAACGGACTGGAGTACGGGTCGGTTTTCCAGGGGTTGAGGCGTGCGTGGCGGCGTGATGGTGAGGTGTTCGCGGAGGTCGAGCTCCCGGAGGGTGAGCGGGAGCGGGCGGGCCGGTTCGGTCTGCACCCGGCCTTGTTCGACGCGGCGTTGCACGCGATGGGTGTGAACGAGGGCTTCGCAGGCGGTTCGGGGAGCTCGCTGCCGTTTTCCTGGCGTGGGTTCGTTCTGGAGGCGGTGGGTGCGACGTCGTTGCGGGTGCGGTTGGCGTCGGCGGGTGAGGGTTCGGGTGCGGTGTCGGTGTGGGTGGGGGATGAGTCGGGGCATGCGGTGGCGTCGGTCGAGTCGCTGGTGCTGCGGCCGGTTGACGCTGACCAGTTGAGTGCGGTGGGCGGGGCGGCGCGCGACGCGCTGTTCCAGGTGGAGTGGGTGGACGCGCCCGGCGCTGTGGTGGCGGGTGGGGTGGTGTCGGGGGCTGAGGTTGTGCGGGTGGTTCCTGGTGATGCGGGGTCGGGGTCGGGTTCGGGTGTGGTGGGTGAGGTGTATGGGCGGGTTCTTGAGGTGTTGGAGCGGGTGCAGGCGTGGGTGGGGGATGAGGGTGTTGTGGGTGAGCGGTTGGTGGCGGTGACGCGGGGTGCTGTCGATGCGGGTGATGGTGTGGTGGATGTGGCGGGGGCTGCGGTGTGGGGTTTGGTGCGGTCTGCGCAGTCGGAGAATCCTGGGCGTTTGGTGTTGGTGGACACCGATGACCTGGAGGGTGTGGAGGGTGTTCTTCCTGGGGTGTTGGCCTTGGGGGAGGAGCAGGTGGTGGTGCGGTCGGGTGTGGTGCGGGTGCCGCGTTTGGGTCGGGTGGTGTCTTCGGGTGAGGTCCCGGAGTCGGGGTCGGGGGTGTTCGGTTCTGGTGCGGTGTTGGTGACGGGTGGCACGGGTGTGCTGGGCGGTTTGGTCGCTCGGCATCTGGTGGCCCGGCACGGGGTGGGCAGGTTGGTGTTGCTCTCTCGTCGTGGTGTGGAGGCTGAGGGTGCGGCGGGGTTGCGGGAGGAGTTGGAGGCCGCGGGCGCTGAGGTGGTGATCGCGGCGTGTGATGCTGCCGATCGCGAGGCATTGACTGGGACGCTGGCCGGGTTGCCGGCTGGTTTTGCGTTGAGTGGTGTGGTGCATGCGGCGGGTGTGTTGGATGACGGGTTGCTGACGTCACTGACGCGTGAGCGGGTTGAGTTGGTGTTGCGGGCGAAGGTGGATGCGGCGTGGAACCTGCATGAGCTGACGGCCGGGATGGACCTGTCGGCGTTCGTGTTGTTCTCGTCGGCGGCTGGCGTGCTGGGTAGTGCGGGGCAGAGCAACTACGCGGCGGCGAACGTGTTCCTGGATGGGCTCGCGTCGTGGCGGCGGGCTCGGGGGTTGCCGGGTGTGTCGATGGCGTGGGGCCTGTGGGCCGAGGCCAGCGGCATGACCGGACACCTCGGCGAGGACGACGTCCAGCGGATATCCCGCTCGGGCCTGGTGCCGCTGGCCACGGACGAGGGGCTTGAGCTGTTCGACGCGGCTCTGGTCTCGGATGCGGTCGTTCCCGTTCTCTTCCGGCTGGACATCCCGGCGCTGCGCGCCCAGGGCGCCGAACTCCCCGCCCTGTTCCGTAACGTCGTGCCGGGAATGACGGTCCGGCGCGTCGTGGGCGCCGGAGCATCGGACGTGGACGACATCGCCACCCGCCTGCGGCGTCGACTGGCCGGCATGCCCGAGGCCGATCAGGAGCAGTTCCTGCTCGACGAGCTGATCCGCGTCCAGGCGGCCGCCGCCCTGGGACACGCGAAGTCGGACACGGTCGGGGCGGGACGGCCCTTCAAGGAACTGGGCTTCGACTCGCTCACCGCCGTGGAACTGCGGAACCGTCTGAGCGCGGAGACGGGTCTGCGCCTGCCGGCCACGCTCGTCTTCGACTACCCGAACCCGACCGTACTGGCGGGCTACCTGCGCTCGGAGATCCTCGGGGCGCAGGAGACGGCCATCGCGGCGCCGGCCGCGGGCGGGTCCGCCAACACCCTGGCACACACGGACGACGACCCGATCGCGATCGTCGCCATGAGCTGCCGGTTCCCCGGTGGGGTGCGGACGCCCGAGGAGTTCTGGAACCTGGTGATGGCTGGTACCGACGCCATCGCCCCGCTCCCGTCCAACCGAGGCTGGGACCTGGAGACGACGTACGACCCGGACCCCGCACGCGAGGGCACGTACTACGCCCGCAACGGTGGCTTCCTCTACGACGCGGACCAGTTCGACCCGGCGTTCTTCGGGATCTCGCCGCGTGAGGCACTCTCGATGGACCCGCAGCAGCGGCTGCTCCTTGAGACCTCGTGGGAGGCGTTCGAGCGGGCCGGTATCGACCCCGAGTCGGCGAAGGGAAGCCGGACCGGAGTCTTCGTCGGCGTCGTGTACAACGACTACGGCACCCGGCTCCAAGGGAACGCCCCCGAAGGCTTCGAGGGTTACCTCGGCACCGGCAGCGCGGGCAGCGTGGCCTCGGGCCGCATCTCGTACACCCTGGGCCTGGAAGGGCCCGCGGTGACGGTGGACACCGCGTGCTCGTCGTCGCTGGTCGCGCTGCACCTCGCGGTCCAGGCGCTGCGTCAGGGCGAGTGCGACCTGGCGCTCGCCGGTGGCGCGACGGTGATGTCCACACAGGCCGGGCTGGTGGACTTCAGCCGTCAGCGCGCGCTGTCCGCCGACGGCAAGTGCAAGGCGTTCAGCAACAGCGCAGACGGATTCGGATTCGCCGAAGGCGTCGGGCTGCTGCTCGTCGAGCGGCTCTCGGACGCCCGGCGCAACGGCCACGAGGTGCTGGCCCTCGTCCGGGGCTCGGCGGTCAACCAGGATGGTGCCTCCAACGGCCTGACCGCCCCGAACGGACCGTCGCAGCAGCGGGTGATCCGCGCGGCACTCAAGACCGCCCGCCTGTCGGGCGCCGATGTGGACGCGGTCGAGGCGCACGGTACGGGTACGTCGCTGGGTGACCCGATCGAGGCACAGGCGCTGCTGGCCACCTACGGCCAGGACCGGCCCGTGGACCAGCCGCTCTGGCTCGGTTCGGTGAAGTCGAACATCGGCCATTCGCAGGCGGCGGCCGGTGTGGCTGGTGTCATCAAGATGGTGATGGCGATGCGGCACGGCGTGTTGCCGAAGTCGCTGCACGCCGATGAGCCTTCCCAACACGTGGACTGGTCAGCGGGCGACATCGCGCTGCTGGCCGAGGCCAGGCCGTGGCCCGAGTCGGGCCACCCGCGCCGCGCCGGCGTCTCGTCCTTCGGTGTGAGCGGGACGAACGCGCACGCGATCCTGGAGCAGGCGCCGGAGGTCGAGGGGGCCGAGGAGTCGGAGGCGCCTGGGGCCGGGGTCGTCGATGGTCCGGTGGCGTGGGTGGTGTCGGGCCGTAGCGCGGCCGGGTTGCGGGCGCAGGCTGGTCGGTTGCGGGAGTTCGTGGCTGAGCGTCCCGAGCTGGACGCGGCTGATGTGGCGTTGTCGTTGGTGAGGTCGCGTTCGGTGTTCGAGCACCGTGGTGTGGTGACGGGTGTTGGTCGTGAGGAGTTGTTGGCGCGGTTGGGTGCGTTGGCCGGGGATGAGGTGGTCTCGGGTGTGACGCGTGGTGTGGCTGATGTGCGTGGTCGTTCGGTGTTCGTGTTCCCGGGTCAGGGGGCGCAGTGGGTGGGTATGGCGGTGGGGTTGTTGGATGCCTCGCCGGTGTTCGCGGAGGCGGTGGCCGAGTGTGAGGCGGCGTTGTCGGCTCATGTGGACTGGTCGCTGACGGACGTACTGCGTGGCGCTGAGGGCGCTCCCGGTTTCGATCGGGTGGATGTGGTGCAGCCGGTGTTGTTCGCGGTGATGGTGTCGCTGGCCAAGCTGTGGCGTTCGGTGGGTGTGGAGCCGGACGCTGTGATGGGTCACAGTCAGGGTGAGATCGCGGCGGCGTGTGTGGCCGGTGCGTTGTCACTGGGGGACGCCGCGAAGGTGGTGGCGTTGCGGTCGCAGGCGATCGCCGCCGGTCTGGCGGGTCGTGGCGGGATGGTGTCGGTGGGGTTGCCGGTCGACCAGGTCAAGGAGCGTATCGCCGCCTGGGACGGTGCGATATCGGTCGCCGCGGTCAACGGTCCCGGCTCGGTCGTGGTCTCCGGTGATCCGGGTGCGCTGGACGAGATGGTCGCCCAGCTTGAGGGTGAGGAGGTGCGGGTCCGTCGGGTGCCGGTGGACTACGCCTCGCACTCGGCCCATGTGGAGTCCATCCGTGAGGAGTTGCTGAAGGTCCTGGCGGACCTGGAGCCGCGCTCGTCGCAGGTGCCGTTCTACTCGACGGTGTCGGGTGAGTTGGTGGACACGGCGGGTCTGGACGCGGAGTACTGGTACCGGAACCTGCGTCAGACGGTGGAGCTGGAGGCCACGACTCGCCTTCTGCTCGATGAGGGTCACACCGTGTTTGTCGAGGTGAGTCCGCATCCGGTGTTGACGCTTCCGGTGCAGCAGACGGTGGAGGCCGCTGACACCCAGGCCGTGGTCGTGGGCACGCTGCGCCGTGACGAGGGCGGCTTGGAGCGGTTCCTGACCTCGGTCGCCGAGCTGCATGTCAACGGTGCCGACGTCGACTGGCGGAAGGTGTTCGCCGGACACGGTGGCCGGCAGGTCGACCTGCCGACGTACGCCTTCCAGCGTCAGCGCTACTGGCTGGACGCCGTCTCGGCTGCTGAGGCGGTGGCCGCCGGTGACGGCTTGAGCGCGGATGCGGTGGACGCGCGTTTCTGGGAAGCGGTAGAGCGCGAGGACCTGGAGGCGCTGGCGCGGACGTTGGAGGTGGAGGACGAGGAGGGGCAGTCGTCGTTGACGGCGCTGCTTCCGGCGCTCTCGTCCTGGCGCCGTCAGCGGCGTGAGCAGAACACGGTGGACAGTTGGCGTTACAAGGTGGTCTGGAAGCCCCTGGCGTCCGCCACCGGTGCCACTCTCTCGGGCACCTGGCTCGTCGTCCTTCCCGCGTCGTACGCCGATGACGCCCTCGTGTCCGCCACGGTGAGGGGGCTGGAGGCGAACGGGGCCGCTGTCGTCCGCGTGATGCTGGACGCGTCGGGCAACGACCGCGAGGTGGTTGCGGAGCGACTGCGGGCAGCACTCGACGCGGCGGCGGTGGAGCCGTCGGGCGTGGCGGGTGTGCTTTCGCTGCTGGCGTTGGACGAGGCGGAGCACGCGTCTGTTGAGGGTGTTCCGGCTGGGCTCGCAGCGGTGGTGGGGCTGGTTCAGGGGTTGGGTGATGTGGGTGTGGTGGCGTCGTTGTGGTGTGGCACCCGGGGCGCGGTGTCGGTGGGTCGCTCTGACCGGTTGGTGAGTCCGGTGCAGGCGATGGTGTGGGGGCTGGGCCGGATCGTGGGGGTGGAGTACCCGCAGCGTTGGGGTGGGCTTGTCGATCTGCCCGAGACGCTCGACGAGCGTGCTGTGTCGCGTCTGGTCGGGGTGTTGGCGGGTGTGGAGGGTGAGGACCAGCTCGCGGTACGTGGTTCGGGTGTGTTCGCCAAGCGTTTGGTACGCGCTTCCGCGCCCCAGGCCGTGGACATTGAGGGGTGGCGGCCGAGTGGGTCGGTGTTGGTGACCGGTGGTACGGGTGCGCTCGGTGGTCATGTGGCTCGTTGGTTGGCGCGTACGGGTGCTGAGCACCTGGTGTTGACCAGTCGTCGCGGGTTGGGGGCTTCGGGTGCCGCTGAGTTGAAGGCGGAGCTGGAGGGCCTGGGGACTCGCGTGACCGTGGCCGCGTGTGATGTGGCCGACCGCGAGGCGTTGGCGGCGGTGTTGGACGGCATCCCCGAGGAGTTGCCGCTGACGGCTGTGGTGCATACGGCGGGTGTGTTGGATGACGGTGTGGTGGATGCCCTGTCGGTGGAGCGGGCGGCTGGGGTGTTGCGTCCGAAGGTGGTCGCGGCGCGGAACCTGCACGAGTTGACGGCCGGGTTGGATCTGTCGGCCTTCGTGTTGTTCTCCTCGGCGGCGGGCACGTTGGGTGGTCCGGGGCAGGGGAGTTACGCGGCGGGTAACGCGTATCTGGACGCGTTGGCGGCGCAGCGGCGCGCGGACGGTCTTCCGGCGACGTCCATCGCCTGGGGCGCCTGGGCCGGAAGCGGGTTGGCGGTCGACGGGGGGCACGAGGAGCAGATGAGCCGCTCGGGGATGCTGGCCATGCCCCCCGAGCTGGCGATCTCGGCACTGCACCAGGCGTTGGACCACGACGAGACGTTCCTCGCCGTCGCGGACATCGACTGGACGCGGTTCGAGGCGGACTCTTCCGCCACCCCCCTCTTCCGCGAGTTGCGCGGCGCGCGGACCACGGCCACGGGGCAGCAGTCCGCGCCGGGCAGTGCCGACCACGGGCGGGCGGAACTTCGCGACCGGCTGGCGGCTCTGCCCCGGGAGAAGCGCGAAGCCGCGCTGCGCGACCTGGTGCGTGCCCAGGCCGCCGATGTCCTCGCTCACGACAGCGCGGACGCGGTCGCCTCGGACCGTGCCTTCCGCGACCTCGGGTTCGACTCGCTGACCGCCGTCGAACTGCGCAACCGGATCGGCACGGCGACCGGGCTGCGGCTGCCGGTCAGTCTGGTCTTCGACTACCCCACGCCCACGGTGCTGGCCGGGTTCCTGAACGGCGAGATGTTCGGTACCGAGGATGACGGCGCCGCCGAGATCACGCCGACCCGGTCGGACTCGTACGACGAGCCCATCGCGATCGTGGCGATGAGCTGCCGCTTCCCGGGCGGCGTGCGGACCCCTGAGCAGTTGTGGGACCTGGTGAACGCCGGAGTCGACACGATCTCCGGATTCCCCGACGACCGTGGCTGGGACCTGGAGGGTCTCTACGACCCCGACCCCGACAAGCCGGGCAAGACCTACGCGCTCACCGGCGGCTTCCTGGACGACATCGCCGACTTCGACCCGGACTTCTTCGGTATCTCACCGCGTGAGGCCCTGGCCATGGATCCCCAGCAGCGGCTGTTGCTTGAGACGTCCTGGGAGGCGTTCGAGCGCGCCGGCATCGACCCGGCGGCGTTGCGCGGCAGCCAGGCGGGTGTCTTCGTCGGCTCGAACTACCAGGACTACAGCGGCCGGGCCATCAGCGCGCCGGACGGTGTGCAGGGCTATCTCGGCCTCGGCAGCGCGTCCAGCGTCTCCTCCGGCCGTATCTCCTACACCTTCGGCTTCGAGGGCCCGGCTGTCACGGTGGACACCGCGTGCTCGTCGTCGCTGGTGGCCCTGCACCTGGCCTGCCAGTCGCTGCGGCAGGGCGAGTGCGACATGGCGCTGGCCGGCGGTGTGACGATCATGGCCACGCCGGGCACGTTCGTCGAGTTCAGTGCCCAGCGCGTGCTGTCGCCGGACGGACGCTGCAAGGCGTTCTCCGCCGAGGCCGATGGCACCGGCTGGTCCGAGGGCGTGGGCATGCTGCTCGTGGAGCGGCTGTCGGACGCCCGGCGCCGTGGCCACCGGGTGCTGGCCGTCGTCCGGGGTTCGGCGATCAACCAGGACGGCGCCTCCAACGGCCTCACCGCGCCCAACGGCCCGTCGCAGCAGCGTGTGATCGGCAAGGCCCTGGAGAACGCGGGGCTTTCGGCCGCCGATGTGGACGCGGTCGAGGCGCACGGTACGGGTACGTCGCTGGGCGACCCGATCGAGGCGCAGGCGCTGCTGGCCACGTACGGCCGGGGACGGCCCGCGGACCAGCCGCTGTGGTTGGGTTCCATCAAGTCGAACATCGGTCACACGCAGGCCGCGGCCGGTGTCGCGGGCGTCATCAAGATGGTGATGGCCATGCGCGAGGGCGTCCTGCCCAAGACCCTCCACGCGGACGAGCCGTCGCCGCACGTCGACTGGGCCAGCGGCGCCGTGTCGCTGCTGAACGAGGCGACCGCGTGGCCGGAGACGGGCCGCCCGCGCCGGGCGGCCGTGTCGTCCTTCGGGATCAGCGGCACCAACGCGCACACGATCATCGAGGCGGCCGACCCCGTCGAGCCACCGTCGCCGGAGACGGGCGGCGACGCCGCCGGCTCGCCGGCCGGCACCACGGTGGTTCCCTGGCTGCTGTCCGGCAACAGCCCCGACGCGCTGAGCGCTCAGGCCGGGCGACTGCGCGAGTTCGACGGTGTGCGCACCGCGGACGCCGCTGACGTCGTCGACATCGGCTATTCGCTGGCGACCACCCGTTCCGCCCTGCCCTACCGCGCCGCCGTGGTCGCGGAGGACCCGGCGCAGTTCCGCTCCGGGCTCGAAGCGCTGGCCGAGGGCGGGAACGCGGCCACGTTGATCCAGGGCTTGGCACGGGCCGAGCACAAGACGGCGTTCCTGTTCTCGGGCCAGGGCGCACAACGGCTGGGCATGGGCCGGGAGCTGTACGACGCGTTCCCGGTGTTCGCCCAGGCGCTGGACGAGGTGTGCTCGTACCTCGACACGCTGCTGGATCGCCCGCTGGCCGAGGTGGTGTTCGCGGCCGAGGGCAGTGTCGATGCCGAACTGTTGAACCAGACGGCGTTCACGCAGCCCGCGCTCTTCGCCGTCGAAGTGGCGCTCTACCGGCTCCTGGAGCACTGGGGCGTCACCCCGGACGTGCTGATCGGCCACTCCATCGGTGAGATCGCCGCCGCCCACGTGGCCGGGGTGTTCTCCCTGGAGGACGCGTGCGCCCTGGTGGCCGCCCGTGGTCGGCTGATGCAGGCGCTGCCCGAGGGCGGCGCGATGGTGGCCGTCCAGGCGCCCGAGGAGGAGGTCACCGCGTCGCTGGCCGGTCGTGAGGCCGAGGTGAGCATCGCGGCCGTCAACGGCCCCACGGCCGTGGTCATCGCGGGCGACGAGCCCGCCGTACTGGAGATCGCCGGGAAGTGGGAGAAGGAGGGGCGTAAGACCCGCCGGCTGCGGGTCAGCCACGCCTTCCACTCACCCCGTATGGACGGTGTGCTCGGTGACTTCCGGAAGGTCGTCGAGGGGCTGTCGTTCGCCCCGCCGACCATCGCCCTGGTCTCCAACGTCACCGGTGCCCCGGCCGAGGTGGACGAGGTGTGCTCGCCGGAGTACTGGGTGCGCCACGTGCGCGAGGCCGTACGGTTCGCGGACGGGGTACGGACCCTGGAGAACCTGGGCGTGACCTCGTTCGTCGAGGTGGGCCCGGACGGTGTGCTCACCGCGATGGCGCAGGACTGCCTGACGGCCGCGGAACCCGACGGCGCGGTCGCTCCCGCCCTCGTAGCCGTGCTGCGCAAGGACCGCCCCGAGCTTCAGTCGCTGACCAGGGCGCTGGCCGAACTCCACGTCCACGGCACCACGGTGAAGTGGGACGCGGTGTTCGCCGGGCACGCCGCCCGGCGGGTGGAGCTGCCCACCTACGCGTTCCAGCGGCAGCGCTACTGGCTCGACGCCGCGCCGACCGCCAGTGGCGATGTGACATCGGCCGGCCTGGACTCGCCCGACCATCCGCTCCTCGGCGCCGCCGTCGCCCTGGCCGAGACCGACACCTACCTGTTCACCGGCCGCCTGTCGGTCGCCACCCAGCCGTGGCTGGCCGACCACGCCTTCGCGGACACCGTCCTCTTCCCCGGCACGGCCTTCGTGGAACTGGCCCTGCGCGCGGCCGAGCAGGTGGGCTACGAGCGGGTCGAGGAACTGACCATCGAGACGCCGTTGGTCCTGCCCGCGCGCGGCGCGGTCCAGATCCAGCTCGCCGTGGGTGCGCCCGACGAGTCCGGAGCCCGCTCGCTCAACCTGTATTCCAGGGCCGAGGGCGCCCAGCCGGACGACCCCTGGACACGTCATACGACCGGCCTGCTCAGCAGGGACCCGTCCAGTACGGCACCGGGGCCCGTGGCCGCCGACTTCGCCGTGTGGCCGCCCGCGGGGGCGCAGGCCATCGACGTGACGGACCTCTACGACCGGTTCGTCGACGTCGGCTTCGCCTACGGCCCGGCCTTCCAGGGGCTGCGCGCCGCCTGGCGCCGTGGCGACGAGATCTTCGCCGAGGTCGACCTGCCCGAAGCGCAGGAGGGCGAGGCCGCGCGCTACGGCCTCCACCCGGCGCTCCTCGACGCGTCCTTGCACACCGTGGCGTTCAAGCCGTCCGGCAGCGACGGCAGCACCCTCCCGTTCTCGTGGAACGGCGTGACCCTCCACGCGAGCGGCGCGACCGCGCTGCGCGTACGGCTGGCGAGCGTCGGCGAGGACACGGTCTCCCTGCACGTCACCGACGTCTCGGGCGCGCTCGTCGCCTCGGTCGACTCCCTCGTACTGCGACCCGTGGCCCCGGAGCAGGTCAACTCCGCCCAGCCGCACGAGTCGCTGTACCGGGTCGACTGGGTGCCGACCGCCCCGGAGACGAGCGATGTGACCACCGGGCGCTGGGCGCTCGTCGGACCCGACCAGGCCGGGTTGACCGGCGTACTCGGATCGGCCGACGTCACCCTCGACACCTACCCGGACCTCGCCGCCCTGGCCGAGGCCATCGACGCGGGCGCGACCACGCCCGACGTCGTACTCGCGGCCAACCTCTCCCGCACCGGCCGGACGCGGGAACTGGCACCGGCGGTACGGGAAGCCGGCCACCACGCCCTCGACCTGCTCAAGAGCTGGCTGGCCGACAACCGCCTGGGCGCCTCCCGGCTGGTCTTCCTCACCCAGGGGGCCATCGCCGCGGGTGACGACACCGATGTGGCCGACCCCGCCAGTGCGGCCGTCTGGGGCCTGGTGCGCTCGGCCCAGTCCGAGAACCCCGGCCGGTTCGTCCTGGCCGACCTCGACGACCAGGAAGGCTCGCGCCTGGCCCTCCCCGCGGCGCTCACCACCGACGAACCGCAGTTCGTGGTCCGCGGCGGCACGGTCCTGGTCGGCAGGCTGGCCCGGGTGGCGGTGCGCGACAACGCGTCCGAGCAGGACGGCGCGCGGTCGGACACGACCGGCCCCACCTGGGACCCGCGGGGCACCGTCCTGGTCACCGGGGCCGCGTCCGGCCTCGGCGGCCTCGTCGCCCAGCACCTCGTCAGCGAGCACGGCGTCCGCCACCTCGTACTGGTCAGCCGCCGCGGCCTCGCCGCGGACGGCGCGGCCGAACTGCGGACGCGGCTCACGGACCTCGGTGCCCACGCCGTGGTCGCCGCCTGCGACACCGCCGAGCGCGACTCCCTCGCCGCGCTCCTGGCCTCCCTGTCGGACGAACACCCGCTCACCGCCGTGGTGCACACCGCCGGAGTGCTGGACGACGGCGTCGTCGAGGCGCTCACCCCCGAGCGGGTCGACCGCGTGCTGCGGCCCAAGGTGGACGCGGTGCTCAACCTGCACGAGCTGACCGCCGGCCTCGACCTGTCCGCGTTCGTGCTCTTCTCCTCGCTCTCCGGGACCCTCGGCGGCACCGGCCAGGCCAACTACGCGGCCGCCAACGCCTTCCTGGACGCCTTCGCCCACCGGCGCCGGGCCGAGGGCCTGCCCGCCCAGTCGCTCGCCTGGGGCCTGTGGGAGGAGCGCAGCGGCATGACCGGCAAGCTCGACGAGGCCCACATGCGGCGCCTGGCCCGCGAAGGCGTGACCCCGATGTCCTCCGCGGAGGCCCTGGCCCTGTTCGACACCGCTTGCGGCATCGACGCGGCCACCCTGGTCCCGGCACGGCTCAACGCCGCGGCGTGGCGAGCCCAGGACGGGCCGATCCCCGCGCTGCTGCGGGGCATCATCCGGACCACGGCTCGGCGCGGGCCCGCGAGGACACCCGCGGGCGGTTCCGGAACCGGCTCCGCCGACCTGCGTCGCCGTATCAGCTCGCTGAAGCCCGCCGCCCGGCAGCAGGAACTCCTGGAACTGGTGACCGGGCACGCGGCCATGGCGCTGGGCCACGACAGCCCGCGCATGATCGCCCCCGACCGTGGCTTCCTCGAACTCGGCTTCGACTCGCTGACCGCGGTCGGACTGCGCAACCAGCTCGGTACGGTGACCGGCCTCCGGCTCCCCGCCACCCTGCTGTTCGACTACACGACGTCCAGGGCACTGGCCGGATACCTGGCACAGGAACTCGTGACGGAAGAGCCGGACGCGTCGCTGGTGCTGCCGGTCCTGTCGGAGCTGGAGAAGCTGGAGACCTCGATCGCCGAAGTGGTGGCGGACGAAGCCGCCACGGCACGCCTCACCTCCCGCCTGCAACAGGTCCTCGCGAAGCTGACCGCGAAGCAGCGGGTGGAGACGGCGAACGGTGAGGTCGCCGCCGACGCGTTCGAGTCGGCGACCGACGACGAGATCTTCGACTTCCTCGACGAGGAACTCGCGTGACGCGGACGCCCCCGCCCCCGGAAGTGACCGGCCGAAGGCTTTCCACCCCTGTCCGGGGTGCTCAGAGGAGTGACCAGAAACGGTGAGCGAGACCAAGCTGCGCGACTACCTCAAGCGCGCGACGGCCAGCCTGCACGAAACTCGTCAAGAGCTGAAGGAACTCAAGGACAGGGACCGGGAACCCATCGCCATCGTCGGCATGGGATGCAGGTATCCCGGAGGGGTGGAGTCGCCCGAAGACCTGTGGGAGCTGGTCGCCTCGGGCACCGACGCGATCTCCACCTTCCCCGTGGACCGGGGGTGGGACGAGGACCTGTACGACCCCGACCCGGAGAAGCCAGGCAAGAGCTACACGCGTGAGGGCGGGTTCCTGCACGACGCGAACGGCTTCGACGCCTCCTTCTTCGGCATGAGCCCGCGTGAGGCGCTGGCGACCGACCCGCAGCAGCGGCTGCTCCTCGAGACCTCGTGGGAGGCGCTTGAGCGGGCGGGCATCGACCCGGCCTCCGTGCGTGGCAGCCGAACCGGCGTGTTCGTCGGCGTGATGTACAACGACTACGGCTCCCGCGTCCAGGCCATACCGGAGGGCCTCGAAGGCCATCTCGGCAACGGCAGCGCCGGCAGCGTCGCCTCCGGCCGCATCTCGTACACCTTCGGCTTCGAAGGCCCCGCCGTGACCGTGGACACCGCGTGCTCCTCGTCGCTCGTGGCGCTCCAACTGGCCGTCCAGGCGCTCCGCAAGGGCGACTGCTCGCTCGCGCTCGCCGGTGGCGTGGCCATGATGGCCACCCCGGGGGTGTTCGTCGAGTTCAGCCGGTTGCGCGGACTCGCCGTGGACGGGCGCTGCAAGTCGTTCTCCAACGACGCCGACGGCACCGGATGGTCCGAGGGCGCCGGTGTGCTGCTGCTGGAGCGGCTGTCCGACGCGCGGCGCAACGGGCACCAGGTGCTGGCCGTGGTACGGGGCGCCGCCGTGAACCAGGACGGGGCGAGCAGCCGGCTCACCGCGCCCAACGGCCCCTCGCAGCAGCGGGTGATCCGCGACGCGCTGCGCGACGCCGGCCTGTCCGCGGCCGACGTGGACGCGGTGGAGGCCCACGGCACCGGAACACCGCTGGGTGACCCGATCGAGGCGCAGGCGCTGCTGGCCACCTACGGCAAGGAGCGCTCCGGAGCCGACCGGCCGTTGTGGCTGGGTTCGTTCAAGTCGAACGTGGGACACACCCAGGCGGCCGCGGGTGTGGGTGGCGTCATCAAGATGGTGATGGCCATGCGCCACGGCGTGCTGCCCAGGACCCTGCACGTGGACGAGCCGTCGGAGCATGTGGACTGGTCGGCGGGGGCGGTGTCGCTGCTGACCGAGCCGACCCCGTGGCCGGAGACGGGCGAGCCCCGCAGGGTCGGTGTGTCCTCGTTCGGTGTGAGCGGGACGAACGCGCACGTGATCCTGGAGCAGGCGCCGGAGGCCGAGGCGGCCGAGGGCGAGGTTGTCGAGGAGCCTGCCGACGGCGGCATCGCGGGCCCGGTGGCCTGGGTGGTGTCGGGCAAGAACGACACCGCGTTGCGTGCGCAGGCCGGCCGGTTGCGGGAGTACGTGGCGGAGCGCTCCGAGCTGAGCGCCGCCGACGTGGCGCGATCGCTGGTCATGACTCGTTCGGTGCTGGAGCACCGCGCGGTGCTGGTGGGCCGGGACCGCGACGAGTTGCTGGCCGGCCTGGACGCCGTCACCGAGAAGTCCGCTCGTCCGGGCGTGGTCGTGGGCGAGAGCGCGCCTCTCGGTCGTTCGGTGTTTGTGTTCCCGGGTCAGGGGGCGCAGTGGGTGGGTATGGCGGTGGGGTTGTTGGATGCCTCGCCGGTGTTCGCTGAGGCGGTGGGTGAGTGTGAGGCGGCGTTGTCTGCTCATGTGGACTGGTCGTTGACGGGTGTGTTGCGTGGTGTTGAGGGTGCGCCTGGTTTTGACCGGGTGGATGTGGTGCAGCCGGTGTTGTTCGCGGTGATGGTGTCGTTGGCGAAGTTGTGGCGTTCGGTGGGTGTGGTGCCGGATGCGGTGATGGGTCACAGTCAGGGTGAGATCGCGGCGGCGTGTGTGGCGGGTGCGTTGTCGTTGGAGGATGCCGCGAAGGTGGTGGCGTTGCGGTCGCAGGCGATCGCGGGTGGTCTGGCGGGTCGTGGCGGCATGGTGTCGGTGGGGCTTTCGGTCGACCAGGCGCGGGAGCGTCTCGCTCGGTGGGATGGTGCGATATCGGTCGCTGCGGTCAACGGCCCGGGCTCGGTGGTGGTCTCGGGTGATCCGGGTGCGTTGGATGAACTGGTCGCCGAGCTTGAGGGTGAGGAGGTGCGGGTTCGTCGGGTGCCGGTGGACTACGCCTCGCACTCGGCGCACGTGGAGTCCATCCGTGAGGAGTTGCTGAAGGTTCTGGCGGACCTGAAGCCCCGTACCTCGCAGGTGCCGTTCTACTCGACGGTCTCCGGTGAATTGGTGGACACGGCGGGTCTGGACGCGGAGTACTGGTACCGGAACCTGCGTCAGACGGTCGAGCTGGAGGTAACGACTCGCCTTCTGCTCGATGAGGGCCACACCGTGTTTGTCGAGGTGAGTCCGCATCCGGTGTTGACGCTTCCGGTTCAGCAGACGGTGGAGGCCGCTGACGCCCAGGCCGTGGTCGTGGGCACCCTGCGCCGCGATGAGGGTGGCCCGGAGCGGTTCCTGACCTCCGCCGCCGAGGTGTTCGTGAACGGTGCCGAGGTGGACTGGGCCACCGTGTTGGAGGGTCGGGGTGGTCGACAGGTCGACCTGCCGACGTACGCCTTCCAGCGGGAGCGGTACTGGCTCGACGTACCCGCGGGTGTGGGTGATGTGGGTTCGGTGGGGTTGGGTTCGTTGGGGCATCCGTTGCTGGGTGCGGTGGTGTCGTTGGCCAGCGGCGGCGGGGTACTGCTGAGCGGGCGGTTGTCGTTGGCCACGCATGAGTGGCTGGCGGATCACGCCGTCCACGGGGTCGTGTTGCTGCCCGGGACGGCGTTTGTCGAGCTTGTGGGGCAGGCCGGGGACCAGGTCGGCTGTGGCCGGATCGATGAACTCGTCCTTGAGGCGCCGCTGATCCTGCCCGAGCACGGTGGGGTGCGGCTCCAGGTCGAGGCGGGGGAGGCGGACGCCTCCGGCTTCCGCGAGGTGAGTGTGTTCTCGCGGGAGGAGGCAGCGGGCGAGGACGCGCCGTGGACGTGCCATGCCCGTGGCGTGCTCGCGCCGACGGCAGCTACCGACGCGGCTTCCTACGACTTTGGTGTGTGGCCCCCGGTGGGGGCTGAGTTGGTTGACGTGTCGGGTGAGTACGCGCGGGCTGCGGAGAACGGACTGGAGTACGGGCCGGTTTTCCAGGGGTTGAGGCGTGCGTGGCGGCGTGATGGTGAGGTGTTCGCGGAGGTTGGGCTTGTCGAGGGTGAGTGGGAGCGGGCCGGTCGGTTCGGCTTGCACCCGGCGTTGTTCGACGCGGCGTTGCATGCGATGGGTGTGAGTGAGGGTTTGGCGGGTGCTGAGGGGAGTTTGTTGCCGTTCTCGTGGCGTGGGTTTGCTTTGGAGGCGGTGGGTGCGACGTCGTTGCGGGTGCGGTTGGCGTCGGCGGGTGAGGGTTCGGGTGCGGTGTCGGTGTGGGTGGGGGATGAGTCGGGGCATGCGGTGGCGTCGGTCGAGTCGCTGGTGTTGCGGCCGGTTGTCGCTGACCAGTTGAGTGCGGTGGGTGGGGCGGTGCGGGATGCGTTGTTCCGGGTGGAGTGGGTGGACGCGCCCGGGGTTGTGGTGGCGGGTGAGGTGGCGTCGGGGACTGAGGTTGTGCGGGTGGTTTCTGGTGATGCGGGGTCGGGGTCGGGTTCGGGTGTGGTGGGTGAGGTGTATGGGCGGGTTCTTGGGGTGTTGGAGCGGGTGCAGGCGTGGGTGGGGGATGAGGGCGCGGGTGTTGCGGGTGAGCGGTTGGTGGTGGTGACGCGGGGCGCTGTCGACGCGGGTGGTGGTGTGGTGGATGTGGCGGGGGCTGCGGTGTGGGGTTTGGTGCGGTCTGCGCAGTCGGAGAATCCTGGGCGTTTGGTGTTGGTGGACACCGATGATGTGGAGGGTGTGGAGGGTCTGCTTCCTGGGGTGTTGGCCTTGGGGGAGGAGCAGGTGGTGGTGCGGTCGGGTGTGGTGCGGGTGCCGCGTTTGGGTCGGGTGGTGTCTTCGGGTGAGGTGTCGGAGTCGGGGTCGGGGGTGTTCGGTTCTGGTGCGGTGTTGGTGACGGGTGGCACGGGTGTGCTGGGCGGTTTGGTGGCCCGGCATCTGGTGGCCCGGCACGGGGTGGGCAGGTTGGTGTTGCTCTCTCGTCGTGGTGTGGAGGCTGAGGGTGCGGCGGGGTTGCGGGAGGAGTTGGAGGCCGCGGGCGCTGAGGTGGTGATCGCGGCGTGTGATGCTGCCGATCGTGAGGCGCTGGCTGGGGTGTTGGTCGGGTTGCCGGCTGGTTTTGCGTTGAGTGGTGTGGTGCACGCGGCGGGTGTGCTGGATGACGGGTTGTTGACGTCACTGACGCGTGAGCGGGTTGAGTTGGTGTTGCGGGCGAAGGTGGATGCGGCGTGGAACCTGCATGAGCTGACGGCCGGGATGGACCTGTCGGCGTTCGTGTTGTTCTCGTCGGCGGCTGGCGTGCTGGGCAGTCCGGGCCAGGGAAGTTACGCGGCGGCGAACGTGTTCCTGGATGGGCTCGCGTCATGGCGGCGGGCTCGGGGGTTGCCGAGCGTGTCGATGGCGTGGGGCCTGTGGGCCGAGGCCAGCGGGATGACCGGACACCTCGGCGACAGGGACCTGCGCCGCGTGTCGCGCTCCGGCCTGGTGCCGCTCTCCTCGCAGGAGGGGCTTGAGCTGTTCGACGCGGCTCTGGTCTCGGATGAGATCGTGCCGGTTCCGGTGCGGCTGGACGTCCCGGCGCTGCGCGCCCAGGGCGCCGAACTCTCCGCCATCTTCCGCAACGTCGTACCGGCCGCGACAGCGCGCCGTGTCGTGCGATCGGAGCAGGACGAGAGCCTGCCCAACGAACTGCGCCGGCGCCTTGAAGGCCTGCCGCGGACATCGCAGGACCAGATGTTGCTGGAGCTGGTCCGCGTGCAGACCGCGGCCGCTCTCGGACACGCCACCGCCGAGACGGTCAACACACGACGGCCGTTCAAGGAACTCGGCTTCGACTCGCTGATGGGGGTCGATCTCAGGAATCGACTCACCGCTGAGACCGGTCTGCGGCTGCCCGCCACGCTGGTCTTCGACTACCCGACGCCGATGGCACTCGTCGGCCACATCCGTGACGAGATCCTGGGCGCAGACAGCGCTGCCTCCTCGGCGGGCGCGGCGGCGGTGGCCGTGCCGGGGACGCCGGTGGACAGCGATCCCATCGTGATCGTGAGCATGAGCTGCCGGTTCCCGGGCGGGGTGCGGACCCCCGAAGAACTGTGGCAGTTGGTCATGGCGGGCACGGATGCGATGTCCGAGTTCCCGTCCGACCGTGGGTGGGACCTTGAGCGCCTGTACGACCCGGACCCCGACCGGGAGGGCACGTACTACGCCCAGAACGGTGGGTTCCTCTACGACGCGCACCAGTTCGACCCCGCCTTCTTCGACATGAGTCCGCGCGAGGCGCTGGCGACCGACCCGCAGCAGCGGCTGCTCCTCGAGACCGCGTGGGAGGCGTTCGAGCGGGCCGGTATCGACCCCACGACCAAGCGGGGCAGCCGGTCCGGTGTGTTCGTGGGCGTGATGTACAACGACTACGGCACTCGGCTGCGGCAGGTTCCCGAGGGCTTCGAGGGGTCTCTCGGCAGCGGAAGCGCCGGAAGCGTGGCGTCCGGTCGTATCTCGTACACGCTTGGCCTTGAGGGGCCGGCGGTGACGGTTGACACGGCGTGTTCGTCGTCGCTGGTCGCCCTGCACCTGGCCGCGCAGGCACTGCGCCAGGGTGAATGCGATCTCGCGCTCGCCGGTGGCGTCTCGGTGATGTCGTCGCCCGGCGCGTTCGTGGAGTTCAGCCGGCAGCGTGGGCTGGCCCCCGACGGTCGCTGCAAGCCCTTCGCGGACGCGGCGGACGGCACGGGCTGGTCCGAGGGCGTGGGCATGCTGCTCTTGGAACGGCTGTCGGATGCCAGGCGCAACGGCCACCAGGTGCTGGGTGTCGTGCGGGGTTCGGCGGTCAACCAGGACGGTGCCAGCAACGGCCTTACGGCGCCGAACGGGCCGTCGCAGCAGAGGGTAATCCGCCAGGCGCTGGCCAGCGCGGGGCTGTCGGCGGCCGAGGTGGACGCGGTCGAGGCGCACGGTACGGGTACCACGCTGGGTGACCCGATCGAGGCGCAGGCGCTGCTGGCCACCTACGGCCAGGACCGGCCCGAGGATCGTCCACTGTTGCTGGGCGCGCTGAAGTCGAACATCGGGCACACCCAGGCGGCCGCGGGTGTGGCCGGGGTCATCAAGATGGTGATGGCGATGCGGCATGGTGTGCTGCCGCGGTCGTTGCATGTGGATGAGCCGTCGCGGCAGGTGGACTGGTCGGCGGGTGAGGTGCGGCTGCTGACGGAGGCAACGGAGTGGCCTGAGACCGGGCGTCCGCGTCGGGCCGGTGTCTCGGCCTTCGGTGTGAGCGGGACCAACGCTCACACCATCATCGAGCAGGCTCCGGCGGTCGATGAGGTTGAGGACGAGGCCGGGGAGGGTCCGGCTTCCGAGGTCGACAGTGGTGTGGTCACGTGGTTGCTGTCGGCTCGTGGTGCGGACGCGTTGCGGGGGCAGGCGGCGCGGCTCAGGGCGTTCCTGTTGGAGCGGGCCGAGTGGAGTGCGCTGGATGTCGGTCACTCGTTGGTGGCGACGCGGTCGATGTTCGAGCACCGTGCGGTGGTGTCGGGCGCGAGTCGTACGGAGCTCCTCGCCGGTCTCGATGCGGTCGCATCCGGCGAAGCCGCCCCGGGGCTGGTTCAGGGCGTCGCGAACACGTCCGGTCTGCGGGCGTTCCTGTTCTCGGGTCAGGGCGCGCAGCGGCTCGGCATGGGCCGGGAGTTGTATGAGGCGTACCCGGTGTTCGCACAGGCGCTGGACGAGGTGTGTGCGCACCTCGATGTGCTGCTGGATCGTCCGCTGAAGGATGTGGTGTTCGCGGCGGAGGGCAGTGCGGATGCCGAGCTGCTGGATCAGACGGCGTTCACGCAGCCCGCGCTGTTCGCGGTCGAGGTGGCGTTGTTCCGGCTCCTGGAGCACTGGGGTGTCACCCCGGACGTGCTCATCGGCCACTCGGTGGGCGAGGTCACCGCCGCGCACGTGGCCGGCGTCTTCTCGCTTAAGGACGCGTGCACGCTGGTCGCGGCCCGTGGCCGGCTGATGCAGGCGCTGCCCGAAGGTGGCGCCATGGTGGCCGTCCAGGCGTCCGAGGAGGAGATCGTCGGATCGCTGGCCGGTCGTGAGGCCGAGGTGAGCGTCGCGGCCGTCAACGGTCCTACGGCCGTGGTCATCGCGGGTGACGAGGCCGGCGTACTGGAGATCGCCGGCCAGTGGTCGGAGCAGGGCCGCAAGACCCGCCGCCTGCGCGTCAGCCATGCCTTCCACTCGCCGCGCATGGACGCGATGCTCGGCGACTTCCGCAAGATCGTCGAGGGGGTGTCGTTCGCTCCACCGTCCATCGCGTTGGTCTCCAACGTGACCGGTGAGCCAGCGGGCGCGGACGATGTGTGCTCGGCGGAGTACTGGGTGCGCCACGTGCGGCAGGCCGTACGGTTCGCCGACGGGGTGCGGGCCCTGGAGAAGCTCGGGGTGACCTCGTTCCTGGAGGTGGGCCCCGACGGTGTGCTCACCGCGATGACGCAGGACTGCCTGACGACGGACGCCGGTTCGACCTCGGTCGTGGCACCTGTGCTGCGCAGGGACCGCCCGGAGGTTCAGGCGCTGACGGCGGCGCTGGCCGAACTCCACGTACACGGTGTCGAGGTGGGTTGGGAGCAGGTCTTCGCCGGGCGCGGTGCGCGGACGGTGGAGCTGCCGACGTACGCCTTCCAGCGGCAGCGCTACTGGCTGGAGGACCCGACGGAGGCTTCGGCCGGCTCCGTGCCGGGTGGTTCCGCCGGGGTGGACAGCGTCGACGCGCGGTTCTGGGACGCGGTGGAGCGCGAGGACCTGGAGGCGCTGGCGGAGGCGCTGGACGTCGACGGGAGCGGATCGCTGGGCGAGTTGCTGCCCGCGCTGTCCTCCTACCGCCGTCAGCGGCGCGACCAGGCCACCGTCGACGGCTGGTGCTACCGGGTCTCCTGGAAGCCGGTCCCGGAGGCCGCGGTGGGGACGCTGTCGGGCACCTGGCTGCTGGTGGTGCCCGCCGGGCTCGCGGACAGCGAGCTGACCGTCACGGTCACACAGGGGTTGGAGAAGTCCGGCGCCCGTGTCGTACCGGTGGCGGTGGACGCGAGCGCGGACCGCGACGATCTCGCCCGGGCACTGCTGGCCGCGGTTGACGGCGAGTCCGATGTCCGGGTGCTGTCGCTGCTCGCGTTGGACGAGGAGCCGATGGCCGGGCAACCGGTGGCCGCAGGACTCGCGTTGACTCTGTGGCTGGTGCAGACCGTGGCGGGGTTGGGCGTGCGCGCTCGGCTGTGGTGTGCCACGCGGGGTGCGGTGTCGGTGGGCCGTTCCGACCGGCTCGCCAGCGCCACACAGGCGCAGGTGTGGGGCCTCGGCGGAGTCGCGGCGCTTGAACAACCGCAGCGTTGGGGCGGGCTTGTCGATCTGCCCGGGACGCTCGACGAGCGCGCCGTGTCGCGTCTGGTCGGGGTGTTGGCGGGTGTGGAGGGTGAGGATCAGGTCGCGGTACGTGGTTCGGGTGTGTTCGCCAAGCGTTTGGTACGCGCTTCCGCGCCCCAGGCGGTGGGTGGTGGGGAGTGGCGGCCGAGTGGGTCGGTGTTGGTGACCGGTGGTACGGGTGCGCTGGGTGGTCATGTGGCTCGTTGGTTGGCGCGTACGAGTGCTGAGCATCTGGTGTTGACCAGTCGTCGCGGGTTGGGGGCTTCGGGTGCCGTCGAGCTGAAGGCGGAGCTGGAGGGCCTGGGTGCCCGGGTGACGGTGGCGGCGTGTGACGCGGCCGACCGTGAGGCCTTGGCGGCGGTGCTGGACGCGATTCCGAACGAGTTCCCACTGACGGCCGTGGTGCACACGGCGGGTGTGCTGGATGACGGTGTGGTGGACGCCCTGACGGTGGAGCGGACGGCCGGGGTGTTGCGTCCGAAGGTGGACGCCACCCGGAACCTGCACGAACTGACCGCCGGGATGGCCCTGTCGGCCTTCGTGTTGTTCTCCTCGGCGGCGGGCACGTTGGGTGGTCCGGGTCAGGGGAGTTACGCGGCGGGCAACGCGTATCTGGACGCGTTGGCGTTGCAGCGCCGGGCGGACGGTCTTCCGGCGACCTCCATCGCCTGGGGCGCCTGGGCCGGAAGCGGTATGGCGGTCGACGGGGAGCTCGAAGAGCAGATGCGGCGGGGCGGCATGGCCCCGATGAACCCGGACCTGGCCATCTCCGCCCTTCAGCGTGCTCTGGACCTGGACGAAGCCTTCCTCCTCGTGGCCGATGCCGCCTGGGAGCGGCTCGCGGGCGAACTGGGAGCGGACCGGACGACAGCGTTGCTGAGCGAGCTGACACAGCCGCAGCGGCCGACGGCGTCGCTGACGCCTTCCGACCCGGCGGCGACCGAGTCCGCGGCGAACGAGCTGCGCACCAGCCTGGAGGCGCTGCCCTCGGGGAAGCGCCAGCGCCAGCTACGCAAGTTGGTGCGCCAGCACGTCGCCGCGGTCCTGGCGCACACGGCCCCGGACGCCATCGAGAACGACCGCTCCTTCACCGAGCTGGGCTTTGACTCGCTGACGGCCGTACAGCTACGCAACCGGCTGGGCGCGATCACCGGCCTGGAGCTGCCGACCACCCTGGCATTCGACTACCCGAACCTCATCGCCCTGGCCGAGCACCTGGAAGCGGGCATGTTCCCGCAAGGTGTTGGGGCCGAGGGCAACGACTCGGAAGAGGACCGGATACGCGAGGCGTTGGTTTCCATTCCGCTCGCGCGTTTCCGTGAAGCCGGACTCATGGACACCCTGCTCGAACTCGCTCGGATACCGGAGAGCGGTTCTGAGTCGGCGCCGCAGGAAGAACCGAGTAGCGCGGTCGACACGATGGATGTCGATGACCTCGTCCAGAGGGCTCTGGGCGGCGCTGACCTTTGATGTTGTTGGAAGTGTGGAGCTACTGATGGCTACGTCCTCCGAAAAAGTTGTCGAAGCGCTGCGCGCCTCCCTCCGGGAAAACGACCGCCTCAAGCTACAGAACCAGCGTCTGGTCGCGGCCTCGAAAGAGCCCATCGCCATCGTCGGTATGAGCTGTCGCTTCCCCGGGGGCGTGCGCACCCCCGAGCAGCTCTGGCAACTCGTCGTGGATGGCGTGGATGCCATCTCCGAGTTCCCGACCGATCGCGGTTGGGAGAACGAGACGCTGTACCACCCCGACCCAGACAACCCGGGGACGAGTTACACCCGTGAGGGTGGCTTCCTCTACGACGCCGACGAGTTCGACCCGCAGTTCTTCGGGATGTCTCCGCGCGAGGCGCTGGCGACCGATCCGCAGCAGCGGCTGCTGCTGGAAGCCTCGTGGGAGGCGTTCGAGCGGACCGGTATCGACCCCGTCTCCCTGCGCAACAGGCCGGTCGGGGTGTTCGTCGGCACGAGTGGCCTGGACTACGCGACCCATCTCTACGAGGTGGGAGGCGAACTTGAGGGCTATCTGACGGGCAGCGCGGCCAGCGTGGTGTCGGGCCGTATCTCCTACACCTTCGGTCTCGAAGGGCCCGCGGTGACCGTGGACACGGCGTGTTCGTCGTCGCTGGTCGCCCTCCACATGGCCATACAGGCGCTGCGCCAGGGCGAGTGTGAACTTGCCTTGGCCGGTGGCGTGTCGGTCATGTCGTCGCCCGGTTCGTTCATCGAGTTCAGCCGGCAGCGCGGCCTGGCGGTCGACGGCCGCTGCAAGCCGTTCGCGGAGGCGGCGGACGGTACGGGTTGGTCCGAGGGCGTGGGCCTGCTGCTCGTGGAGCGGCTGTCCGATGCGCGGAAGAACGGCCACCCGGTGCTGGCCGTCGTGCGCGGCTCAGCCGTCAACCAGGACGGCGCTTCCAACGGCCTCACGGCTCCCAACGGTCCGTCCCAGCAGCGGGTAATCCGCCAGGCGTTGGCCAGCGCGGGACTGTCGGCGGCTGATGTGGATGCGGTGGAGGCGCACGGTACGGGTACGACGTTGGGTGACCCGATCGAGGCGCAGGCGTTGTTGGCCACCTACGGTCAGGGGCGGCCTGGGGAGCGGCCGCTGTGGTTGGGGGCCATCAAGTCGAACATCGGGCACACGCAGGCCGCCGCTGGTGTCGCGGGCGTCATCAAGATGGTGATGGCGATGCGTGAGGGTGTGTTGCCGAAGGTTCTGCATGTGGATGAGCCGTCGCGGCAGGTGGATTGGTCGGCGGGTGAGGTGCGGTTGCTGACGGAGGCCACCGCGTGGCCGGAGACCGGCCGTCCGCGTCGGGCGGGCATCTCCTCGTTCGGGCTCAGCGGAACCAACGCTCACACCATCATCGAGCAGGCACCGGAGGCCGACCTCGATGAGCGACAGGAGGCGACCGCGCCCCAGGTCGACGTGGCGAAGCCGCCCGCCGTCTTGCCGTGGCTGGTGTCCGGTAGGAGCGCCGAGGGGCTCAGCGCCCAGGCGAGTCAACTCCATGCCCACATGAGTGCGCATCCGGAGTTGTCGCCGACCGACGTGGCCTTCTCCCTGGCCACGACCCGTTCGACTTTCGAGCACCGCGCGGCCGTGGTCGCCGAGGATCGTGACGGCCTCCTCCGCGCTCTGGAGACCCTGGCCAACGGCGAGAACGCGGCCCAGGTCGTCCAGGGTGTGGCACGGACCGATGACACCCTCGCGTTCCTGTTCTCGGGCCAGGGCGCGCAACGCCTGGGTATGGGCCGGGAGTTGTACGAGTCGTCCCCGGTGTTCGCCCGTGCCTTGGATGAGGTGTGCGCGTATCTGGACGTCGTCCTTGACCGTCCTCTGAAGGATGTGGTGTTCGCGGCGGAGGGCAGCGCGGATGCCGAGCTGCTGGATCAGACGGCGTTCACACAGCCCGCGCTGTTCGCGGTCGAGGTGGCGTTGTTCCGGCTGCTTGAGCACTGGGGTGTGACACCGGATGTGGTGATGGGCCACTCGGTGGGTGAGATCGCTGCCGCGCATGTGGCGGGGGTGTTCTCCCTGGAGGACGCGTGCACGCTGATCGCGGCGCGTGGTCGGTTGATGCAGGCGCTGCCGGAGGGCGGCGCGATGGCCGCCATCGAGGCGTCCGAGGAGGAGGTCGCGGGGTCGCTGGGCGGTCGTGAGGCCGAGGTGAGCGTCGCGGCGGTCAACGGTCCGACAGCCGTCGTGATCGCGGGCGACGAGGCCGCGGTGTTGGAGATCGCCGGCCAGTGGTCGGAGCAGGGCCGCAAGACCAGCCGCCTGCGGGTCAGCCACGCCTTCCACTCGCCGCGCATGGACGCGATGCTGGACGACTTCCGCCGCGTCGTGGGAGCCCTGTCGTTCGCCTCGCCCTCCATCGATCTCGTCTCCAACGTCACCGGCAAGCCGGCGGACGCGGAAGTGTGCTCGCCGGAGTACTGGGTGCGCCACGTCCGGGAGGCGGTGCGGTTCGCGGACGGCGTCCGGACGCTCGACGCGCAGGGCGTGACCACCTTCCTTGAGGTGGGCCCCGACGGTGTGCTCTCGGCGATGGCACAGGACTGCCTGGCGGAGCGGGCCGAGTCCGGTTCGGCGCCCGTGGTCGTGCCGGTGCTGCGCAAGGACCGCTCGGAGGCCGTCGCCCTGACCACGGCGCTGGCTCGGCTGCACGTCCACGGCTCCGTTGTCGACTGGCGGCCGGCGTTCGACGGTCTCCAGGCTCGCAGGGTCGACCTGCCGACATACCCGTTCCAGCGTCAGCGCTACTGGATCGAGAAGTCCGCCGACGGATCATCCGGCGTTGACGCCGGCATCCGGGACGAGGTGGACGCGTGGTTCTGGCAGGCCGTGGAGCGCGAGGATCTCGAAGCGCTCGCCAAGACGCTCGACTTTGATGACGAAGCGACGCTGGGCGCGGTTCTGCCCGCGCTCTCGGCGTACCGACGCAGCAGCCGTGACCAGTCGACCATCGATGGTTGGCGTTATCGGGTGTCGTGGAAGCCGGTTGGGGATGTGGTCGGTGGGTCGTTGTCGGGGACGTGGCTGGTGGTGGTCCCGGGGGCGCGTGTTGAGGATGAGTTGGTGGCGGGGGTTGTTTCGGGGCTTGAGCGGCATGGTGCGGGTGTGGTGTCGCTGGTGGTGGATGAGGGGGACCTTGAGCCCGGTGTGTTGAGCGGACGGTTGCGTGAGGTTCTGGGGGTTGTGCCGGAGTTGGGTGGTGTGGTGTCGCTGCTCGCTCTGGATGAGGGGTCGTGCCCGGGGTATCCGGGGCTGTCTGTTGGTTTTGCTTCGACGTTGACGTTGGTGCAGGCGTTGGTGGAGGTGGGTGCTGGGGGTTTGTTGTGGTGTGTGTCGCGGGGTGCGGTGTCGGTGGGGCGTTCGGATCGGTTGGCGAGTGTTGTGCAGTCGCAGGTGTGGGGTCTGGGGCGGGTGGTGGGGTTGGAGCACTCGGGGCTGTGGGGTGGTCTGGTGGATCTGCCAGAGGTGTTGGATGAGCGTGCGGTCGCGCGGTTGGTGGGTGTGCTGTCCGGTGAGGGCGGTGAGGACCAGGTCGCGGTGCGTGGTTCTGGTGTGTTCGTGCGTCGTCTGGCTCGGTCGGCGGCGCCTGTTGCTGAGGTATCGCCGTGGCGGGTGGGTGGCACGGTGTTGGTGACCGGTGGTACGGGTGCGTTGGGTGGTCGGGTGGCCCGCTGGCTGGTGGATAGCGGTGCCGAGCATCTGGTGTTGACCAGTCGTCGTGGTCTTGAGGCGCCGGGTGCGTCCGAGCTGAAGGCTGAGCTTGAGGGTCTGGGTGCCCGGGTGACCGTGGCGGCGTGTGATGTGTCTGATCGGGACGCGTTGGCTGGGGTGTTGGCGGCGGTTCCGGAGGAGTTCCCGTTGCGGGCCGTCTTCCACGCGGCTGGTGTGGAACAGGTGACGGAGCTTGTGGATGTGGGGTTGGCGGACGCGGCGTCGGTGGTGGCGGGCAAGGTGGCCGGTGCTGTCAACCTGGACGCGTTGTTGGGTGATCGTGAGTTGGACGCGTTCGTGGTGTTCTCCTCGATCGCGGGTGTGTGGGGTAGTGGTGGTCAGGCTGCTTACGGTGCTGCCAACGCTTATCTGGATGCGTTGGTGGAGGACCGTCGGGGTCGGGGTCTTGCTGGTACGGCTGTGGCGTGGGGGCCGTGGGCGGAAGGTGGCATGGCGGCCGGTGACAGTGGCGACCAGTTGGCTCGTCGTGGTCTGTCCGCGATGGCGCCCGACTTGGCTCTTGTGGCGTTGCGTGGGGCGGTCGCGGGTGATGAGGGTGTGGTGACGGTCGCTGATGTGGACTGGGGGCGGTTCGCGCCGTTGTTCACGTTGGAGCGGCCGAGCCCGTTGCTCGGCGACCTGCCCGAGGTCCGGCGGGCACTCGACGCCGCGAGCGCGTCCGGCCAGGCCGGCGACGCGTCGACCGGACTGCGGGAGCGTCTGGCGGGTCTGACCGAGGCGGAGATTGATCGGGCTCTGTTGGACCTGGTGCGTGGTCAGGCTGCCGCGGTGCTTGGTTTCGCGGGTGCGGAGGTGGTTGAGCCGGGGCGGGCGTTCAAGGAGCTGGGTTTTGACTCGCTGACCGCGGTGGAGTTCCGTAACCGGTTGAACGCGGAGACGGGGTTGGTGTTGCCGGCCACGTTGGTCTTCGACTTCCCGAGTTCTGCGGTGTTGGCCGCTCATCTGCGTGCCGAGGTGTTGGGTACGCGGGATGCGGTGGCGCTGCCTTCGGCGGTGGCGGCATCGGTTGACGATGACCCGATCGCGATCGTCGGGATGAGCTGCCGTTTCCCGGGCGGTGTGGGGAGCCCCGAGGACTTGTGGCGGCTGGTGGCCGGTGGTGGTGACGCCATCTCCGACTTCCCGTCCAACCGTGGGTGGGACGTAGAGGGGATGTACGACCCGGACCCCGAGCGTCTGGGCACGTTCTACGCCCGTGAAGGTGGCTTCCTGCACGACGGGGGCGAGTTCGACGCGGGCTTCTTCGGGATCTCGCCACGTGAGGCCCTCGCCATGGACCCGCAGCAGCGGCTGCTGCTTGAGACGTCCTGGGAGGCGTTCGAGCGCGCCGGTATCGCTCCCACCTCCGTGCGCGGCCACCAGATCGGCGTGTTCGTCGGCGCCGCGACCTCGGGCTACGGAGTCGGCCACGACGGCACGGCCGGGGAGTTGGAAGGGCAGATCCTGACCGGCAACGCGACCTCGGTCGTCTCCGGTCGTATCTCGTACACGCTGGGGCTTGAGGGGCCGGCGTTGACGGTGGACACGGCGTGTTCGTCGTCGCTGGTGGCCCTGCACCAGGCCGCGCAGGCGCTGCGCCAGGGCGAGTGCGAGATGGCGCTCGCCGGTGGCGTGACGGTGATGGCCACACCCGGAGCGTTCGTGGAGTTCAGCCGCCAGCGTGGGCTGGCCCCCGACGGTCGCTGCAAGCCGTTCGCGGACGCGGCGGATGGTACGGGTTGGTCCGAGGGTGTGGGCATGCTGCTGGTGGAGCGGCTGTCCGACGCCCGGCGCAACGGGCACCAGGTGCTGGCGATCGTGCGCGGCTCGGCGGTCAACCAGGACGGTGCCAGTAACGGTCTGACCGCGCCGAACGGCCCGTCGCAGCAGCGGGTGATCCGTCAGGCTCTGGCCAACGCCGGGGTGTCGGCGGCCGAGGTGGACGCGGTCGAGGCGCACGGTACGGGTACGACGTTGGGTGACCCGATCGAGGCGCAGGCACTGCTGGCCACCTACGGCCAGGAGCGGCCGGAGGGCCGTCCGCTGTGGCTGGGTTCGCTCAAGTCGAACCTCGGCCACACGCAGGCCGCGGCCGGGGTGGGCGGCATCATCAAGATGGTGATGGCGATGCGGCATGGCGTGCTGCCGCAGACCCTTCACGTGGATGAGCCGTCGAGCCAGGTGGACTGGTCGGCGGGTGAGGTGCGACTGCTGACCGAGGCCACCGAGTGGCCCGAGACCGGGCGTCCGCGTCGGGCCGGTGTGTCCGCCTTCGGCGTGAGTGGCACCAACGCCCACACCATCATCGAGCAGGCCCCGCCGGTCGAGGAGGACGCACAGCCCGCCCCGGCGGCCCCGGTCGAGGATCACGGTGTCGTGCCCTGGGCGCTGTCCGCCAAGAGCGCGGAGGCTCTGCGCGCCCAGGCCGAGCGGCTCCGGTCGTATCTGGTCGAGCGTGCGGAGCTGGGCGCGCTGGATGTGGGTTACTCGCTCGTGGCGACCCGCGCGGTGCATGAACACCGCGCGGTGATCCTGGGTGCCAACCGCGCGGAGTTGTTGCGCGGCGTCGAGGCTGTCGCGGCCGGCGAAGTGACCCCCGGAGCGGTTGAGGGTGTCGCGAACGCGTCGGGTGTGACGGCGTTCCTGTTCTCGGGTCAGGGTGCGCAGCGGCTCGGCATGGGCCGAGAGTTGTACGAGACGTACCCGGTGTTCGCCCAGGCGCTGGACGAGGTGTGCGCGCATCTCGATGTGCTGCTGGATCGTCCGCTGAAGGATGTGGTGTTCGCGGCGGAGGGCAGTGCGGATGCCGAGCTGCTGGATCAGACGGCGTTCACGCAGCCCGCGCTCTTCGCGGTCGAGGTGGCGTTGTTCCGGCTCCTTGAGCACTGGGGCGTCACCCCAGACGTGCTGATCGGCCATTCCATCGGCGAGATCGCCGCCGCGCATGTGGCCGGGGTGTTCTCGCTTGAGGACGCGTGCACGCTGGTCGCCGCACGTGGCCGGCTGATGCAGGCGCTGCCCGCAGGCGGCGCCATGGTCGCCATCGAGGCGTCCGAGGAGGAGGTCGTCGGGTCGCTTGCCGGTCGTGAGGCCGAGGTGAGCGTCGCGGCCGTCAATGGCCCGACGGCCGTGGTGATCGCCGGTGATGAGGCCGCCGTACTGGAGATCGTCGGCCAGTGGTCGGAGCAGGGCCGCAAGACCAGCCGTCTGCGGGTCAGCCACGCCTTCCACTCGCCCCGCATGGACGCGATGCTCGGCGACTTCCGCAAGGTCGTCGAGGGGCTGTCCTTCCAGGCGCCGTCGATCGCGCTGGTGTCGAACGTGACGGGTGAGGCGGCGGGCGCCGACGATGTGTGCTCGGCGGAGTACTGGGTGCGTCACGTGCGCGAGGCCGTACGGTTCGCGGACGGGGTGCGGGCGCTGGAGAAGCTGGGCGTGACCCGCTTCGTCGAGGTCGGCCCCGACGGTGTGCTGTCCGCCATGGCACGCGACTGTCTGCGGGCGGACGCGGGTTCGGCGCCGATCGTGGCACCTGTGCTGCGCAAGGACCGCCCGGAGGTTCAGGCGCTGACGGCGGCGCTGGCCGAACTCCACGTACACGGTGTCGAGGTGGGCTGGGAGCAGGTCTTCGCCGGGCGCGGTGCGCGGACGGTGGAGCTGCCGACGTACGCCTTCCAGCGTCAGCGCTACTGGCTGGAGGACCGTGCGCAGGCTTCGAGCGGTTCCGCCGTGGACTCGGTCGACGCGCGGTTCTGGGATGCGGTGGAGCGTGAGGACCTGGAGGCGCTGGCGGAGGCGCTGGACGTCGAGGGGAGCGGTTCGCTGGGCGAGTTGCTGCCCGCGCTGTCCTCGTACCGCCGTCAGCGGCGCGACCAGGCCACGGTCGACGGCTGGCGCTACCGGGTCACCTGGAAGCCGGTGCCGGATGCGGTGGCGGCGACGCTGTCGGGCACCTGGCTGCTGGCGGTGCCCGCCGGGCTCGCGGACAGCGAGCCGACCGTCGCGATCACGCAAGGGCTGGCGAAGCACGGCGCGCGCGTCGTACCGGTACCGGTCGAGGGCGACGCGGACCGCGACGGGCTCGCCGAGTTGCTGCTCGGTGCGCTCGGCGGCGAGCCCGACGCGAACGTGCTGTCGTTGCTCGCGTTGGACGAGGAGCCGATGACCGGGCAGCCGGTGGTCGCCACCGGACTCGCGCTGACGTTGCGGCTGGTGCAGGCCGCGGCCGGGTTGGACGTGGGCCTTCGGCTGTGGTGTGCCTCGCGGGGCGCGGTGTCGGTGGGGCGTTCCGACCGGCTCGCGAGCGCCGCGCAGGCGCAGGTGTGGGGCCTGGGCCGGGTGGCTGCGCTGGAGCATCCGCAGGTCTGGGGCGGGCTCGTCGATCTGCCCGAGACGCTGGACGAGCGCGCCGTGGCGCGGCTGGCCGGTGTGCTGTCCGGGCGGGACGGCGAGGACGAGACGGCGATCCGGGGCTCTGGTGTGTTCGGCCGGCGGCTGGTGCGTACGGCGTCGACGGGTGGCCAGGCATGGCGGCCGAGTGGCTCGGTGCTGATCACCGGTGGTACGGGTGCGCTGGGCGCGCATGTGGCGCGCTGGGCGGTGCGTGAGGGTGCCGAGCACGTGGTGCTCACCAGCCGTCGCGGCCTCGCGGCGGAGGGCGCCGCTGAGCTGAGGGCGGAGCTGGAAGGGCTCGGCGCCGCCGTGTCGGTGGTGGCCTGCGACGCCTCCGACAGGGATGCGCTGGTCGAGGTGCTGGCGGGGATTCCCGAGCGCTTCCCGCTGCGCGGTGTGGTGCACGCGGCCGGCGTGCTGGATGACGGGGTCCTGGACGGGCTGACCGTCGAGCAGCTCGCCGGGGTGCTGGGGGCGAAGGTCGAGGGCGCGCGGCTGCTGCACGAGCTGACGGCCGACCTGGAACTGGACGCGTTCGTGCTGTTCTCGTCGTTCGCCGGTGTGGTGGGCGGCACCGGACAGGGTGCCTACGCGGCGGCGAACGCGTATCTGGACGCGCTGGCCGTGGCGCGCCGTGGTGCCGGGCTGGCCGGTACGGCGGTGGCCTGGGGGCCGTGGGCCGAATCCGGTATGGCCGCGAGCGGCCGCGCGGGGGAGCGGGTGCGCGGTGGCGCGGTGTCCGCGATGGCCCCGGCGCTGGCGGTCTCCGCGCTGAGCTGGGCCGTCGGCCAAGACGAGGCGTCGCTCGTCGTCGCGGACGTCGACTGGGAGCGGCTCGCCCCGGCGCTGGCAGCCGCGCACGGCGGCACCCTCGTCAGCGACATACCCGAGGCGCACGAGCACCTGGCCACGGACGACGACGGCGCCGGCACGTCAGCGGCAACCTTCGGCGGGAAGCTCGCCGGGCTGTCGGCGGCCGAACGCAACGAAGCCGTGCTGGAGCTGGTCCGTGGCCACGCGGCCTCGGTGCTCGGCCACACCTCGGCGGACTCGATCGAACCCGGCCGCGCCTTCCGTGACCTCGGGTTCGACTCCCTCACGGCGGTCGAGCTGCGCAACCGGCTGGACCTCGCGACCGGCCTGCGCCTGCCGGCGACGCTCGTCTTCGACTACCCGACGGCCGCCGAACTGGCCGACTACCTGGACGCCGAGGCGTTCGGCACGGCCCGGCCGGCCCTCGACACGACCCAGCCGAACGCGGCGGCCGTGGACGACGACCCGATCGCGATCGTCGCGATGAGCTGCCACTTCCCCGGAGACGTCCACACGCCGGAGGACCTGTGGCGACTGGTGGCCGAGGGCACCGACGCCATCTCCGCATTCCCCACCGACCGCGGTTGGGACCTCGACGCGCTGTACGACCCCGACCCCGAGCGGCTCGGCACGTCCTACGCCCGCGAGGGCGGCTTCCTCTACGACGCCCCGCGATTCGACGCCAGGTTCTTCGGGATCTCGCCGCGTGAGGCCCTTGCCATGGACCCGCAGCAGCGGCTGCTCCTTGAGACCTCGTGGGAGGCGTTCGAGCGCGCCGGTATCGCCCCCGAGTCGCTGAGAGGCGCCCGGGCGGGTGTGTTCGTCGGGACGAACGGCCAGGACTACGCCGGACTGTGGGTGGACTCCCAGGGTGACCTCGAAGGCCACCTGGGCACGGGCAGTGCGGCCAGCGTGGTGTCGGGCCGTATCTCCTACACCTTCGGTCTCGAAGGGCCCGCGGTGACGGTGGACACGGCGTGTTCGTCGTCGCTGGTCGCCCTCCACATGGCCATACAGGCGCTGCGCCAGGGCGAGTGCGACCTGGCCCTTGCCGGTGGTGTGTCGGTGATGTCGACACCGGGTGCCTTCGTGGAGTTCAGCCGGCAGCGTGGGCTGGCGGTCGATGGCCGGTGCAAGCCGTTCGCGGAGGCGGCGGACGGTACGGGTTGGTCCGAGGGTGTGGGTCTGCTGCTCGTGGAGCGGCTGTCCGATGCGCGGAAGAACGGCCATCCGGTGCTGGCGGTCGTGCGTGGTTCGGCGGTCAACCAGGACGGTGCCAGCAATGGTCTGACGGCGCCGAACGGTCCGTCGCAGCAGCGGGTGATCCGGCAGGCGCTGGCGAGTGCCCGTCTGTCGGCGGCCGAGGTGGATGCGGTGGAGGCGCACGGTACGGGTACGACGTTGGGTGACCCGATTGAGGCGCAGGCGTTGTTGGCCACCTACGGTCAGGGGCGTCCCGAGGAGCGGCCGCTGTGGTTGGGGGCCATCAAGTCGAACATCGGTCACACACAGGCCGCGGCCGGTGTCGCGGGCATCATCAAGATGGTCATGGCGATGCGCGAGGGTGTGTTGCCGAAGGTCCTGCATGTGGATGAGCCGTCGAGCCAGGTGGATTGGTCGGCGGGTGAGGTGCGGTTGCTGACGGAGGCCACCGCGTGGCCGGAGACCGGCCGTCCGCGCCGGGCGGGCATCTCCTCGTTCGGGCTCAGCGGGACCAACGCCCACACCATCATCGAGCAGGCACCGGAGGCCGGGCAGTCCCCGGCTTCGGACACAGTGGCTCCTGCTTCCACCCCGGCCTCCGCTTCCGCGACCGATGACTCGTCGGCGGTGGTGCCGTGGCTGCTCTCGGCCAAGAGCCGGGAGGCGTTGCGGGCACAGGCCGGGCGGCTCGCCGCGCATGTGGCGGCCCGGGGCGACCTCGGTGTGCTGGACGTGGGGCATTCGCTGGCGGCCAGGTCGGTGTTCGAGCACCGCGCCGTGCTGCTCGGCGAGGACCGGGCAACCCTGCTGCGTGGTCTCGAGGCCGTGGCCGGGGGCGGAATCGCTTCCGGTGTGGTCCAGGGGCAGGCGGTGTCGGGCGGTAAGACGGCGTTCCTGTTCTCCGGTCAGGGTGCGCAGCGTCTGGGCATGGGGCGGGAGCTGTACGACGCCTTCCCGGTGTTCGCCCGTGCCTTGGACGAGGTGTGCGCGTATCTGGACGTACTCCTTGACCGTCCGCTGAAGGACGTGGTGTTCGCGGCGGAAGGCAGCGCGGATGCCGAGCTGCTGGACCGTACGGCGTTCACGCAGCCCGCGCTCTTCGCCATCGAGGTGGCGCTGTTCCGGCTGCTTGAGCACTGGGACGTGACCCCGGACGTGGTGATGGGCCACTCCATCGGCGAGATCGCCGCCGCGCATGTGGCCGGGGTCTTCTCGCTCCAGGACGCGTGCACGCTGGTCGCCGCGCGTGGCCGGTTGATGCAGGCCCTGCCGGAGGGCGGCGCGATGGTCGCCATCCAGGCGTCCGAGGAGGAGATCGCCGGATCACTCGCCGGCCGCGAGCACGAGGTGAGCATCGCGGCGGTCAACGGACCGACGGCCGTGGTGATCGCCGGACGTACGCAAGCGGTCCAGGAGGTGGCGGACAGCTGGACGGCGATGGGGAAAAAGACTAGGGGATTGCGGGTCTCACATGCGTTTCACTCTTACCTCATGGACAGTATGTTGGACGAGTTCGGCCAAGTAGTCCGTGAGATCCCTTTTGCGTCACCGACCGTGGCGCTGGTCTCCAACGTGACTGGCAGGCTGGCCTCGGAGGGGGAGGCGTGTTCTCCGGACTATTGGGTCCGGCATGTGCGTGAGGCGGTTCGGTTCGCGGATGGGGTTCGTTCGCTTGAGGCGTTGGGCGTGACAAGGTTCTTGGAAGTCGGTCCGGACGGTGTGCTCACCGCCATGGCCCAGGAATGCCTCGCGGCGAAAGCCGAGGAGTCCTCGGTGGCGGTTCTGGTCCCGGTGTTGCGTAAGGAGCGACCCGAAGCAGGGTCTTTGATGGCGGCGCTTGCCGAACTGCACACGCACGGTGCCACGGTGGGCTGGGAGTCGGTATTCGCCGGACACGGTGCCGGCAAGGTGGAACTGCCCACGTACGCGTTTCAGCGTGAACGGTTCTGGCCTGAGGTGTCCGCGTCCGGCGTCGGCCGCGATTCCGGTTCGACGGCCGCGGATTCGGTGGACGCGCGGTTCTGGGAAGCGGTCGAGCGCGAGGATCTCGAAGCGCTCGCCGAGGCTCTCGACGTCGATCGCGACGCGCCGCTGAGCACGGTCATGCCCGCGCTGTCCGCGTATCACCGGAGCAACCGCGAGCAATCCACGATCGATGGTTGGCGTTATCGGGTGTCGTGGAAGCCGGTTGGGGATGCGGTGGGTGGTTCGTTGTCGGGCACGTGGCTGGTGGTGGTCCCGGGGTCGCGTGTTGAGGACGATGCGGTAGCGGGGATTGTTTCGGGGCTTGAGCGGCATGGCGCGGGTGTGGTCTCGCTGGTGGTGGACGAGGGGGACCTCGAGCCCGGCGTGTTGAGCGGGCGGTTGCGTGAAGCCCTGCTTTCCGCTCCGGATCTGAGCGGTGTGGTCTCGCTGCTCGCTCTGGATGAGGGGTCGTGCCCGGGGTATCCGGGGTTGTCTGCTGGTTTTGCCTCCACGTTGGTGTTGGTTCAGGCGTTGGTGGAGGTGGGTGCTGGGGGTTTGTTGTGGTGTGTGTCGCGGGGTGCGGTGTCGGTGGGGCGTTCGGATCGGTTGGCGAGTGCTGTGCAGTCGCAGGTGTGGGGTCTGGGTCGGGTGGTGGGGTTGGAGCACTCGGGGCTGTGGGGTGGTCTGGTCGATCTGCCCGAGGTGTTGGACGAGCGTGCGGTCGCGCGGCTGGTGGGCGTGCTGTCGGGTGAGGGCGGCGAGGACCAGGTCGCGGTGCGTGGTTCTGGTGTGTTCGTACGTCGTCTGGCTCGGTCGGCGGCGCCTGTTGCCGAGGTATCGCCGTGGCGGGTGCGTGGCACGGTGTTGGTGACTGGTGGTACGGGTGCGTTGGGTGGCCGGGTGGCTCGTTGGCTGGTGGGCAACGGTGCTGAGCATCTGGTGTTGACCAGTCGTCGTGGTCTTGAGGCGCCGGGTGCGCGCGAGCTGCGTGAGGAGCTTGAGGCCCTGGGTGCCCGGGTGACCGTGGCGGCGTGTGATGTGTCTGATCGGGATGCGTTGGCTGGGGTGTTGGCGGTGGTTCCGGAGGAGTTCCCGTTGCGGGCCGTCTTCCACGCGGCAGGTGTGGAACAGGCAGCCGAACTTGCGGGCATGGGGTTGGCGGATGCTGCCGCTGTGATCTCCGGCAAGGCGGCCGGTGCCGAACATCTGGACGCGTTGTTGGGTGATCGTGAGGTGGACGCGTTCGTGGTGTTCTCCTCGATCGCGGGTGTGTGGGGCAGCGGTGGTCAGGCTGCTTACGGTGCGGCCAACGCCTACCTGGACGCGTTGGTGGAGGACCGTCGGGGTCGGGGTCTTGCTGGTACGGCTGTGGCCTGGGGGCCGTGGGCGGAAGGCGGCATGGCGGCCGGTGACAGTGGCGACCAGCTGGCCCGCCGTGGTCTGTCCGCGATGGCGCCCGAGCTGGCTCTCGCGGCGTTGCGTGGGGCGGTCGCGGGTGATGAGGGTGTGCTGACGGTCGCTGATGTGGACTGGGGGCGGTTCGCGCCGTTGTTCACGTTGGAGCGGCCCAGCCCGTTGCTCGGTGACCTGCCCGAGGTCGTGTCGGCCCTGGAGCAGGCCCGTGCCGCCGAGGAGAGCCACGCCGAGGGCGGATCGGCACTGCGGGAAAGGCTCCTCGCACTGGCTCCGGGCGAGCGGCAACGCGCCGTGCTCGACCTGGTACGCGGTCACGCGGCGGCGGTTCTCGGATTCGCCGGTATGGAAGGCGTGGAATCCGACCGAGCCTTCAAGGAACTGGGATTCGACTCGCTCACCGCGGTGGAGTTCCGTAACCGGCTGAACGCGGACACCGGATTGCGACTGCCCACCACGCTGGTATTCGACTACCCCAACGCAAAGGCTCTGGCAGAGCACGTACGAGAAGGCGTACTGCCCGACGAAGGGGCATCCGTCTCTCCGCTGATCGCGGATCTGGAAAAACTAGAGGCATCACTTTCCACGGCGGAACCGGACGATGCCGGGCGAACGGCCATCGCGGCTCGACTCCAAGTACTCCTCGCCAGGCTGAATGGCGACGAGGGCGGAGCGAAGAACGCCGAGAGTATTACGCAGCGGCTTGACGAGGCGTCCGACGACGATCTCTTCGATTTCATCGAGAACGAGCTCAGCTAAAACGCGAGCGCCGAGGTGCAGTTCTCTGGCCTCCTTTCATTCTTCAGTCTTCTTTGACTCGTAACAGGCAAGGGTTTCATGGTGAACGAAGATAGGCTTCGGGACTACCTCAAGCGGGTAACGGCTGATCTGCACCAAGCGCGCCAACGCCTGCGCGAGCTGGAGGCAGGAGAGCAGGAACCCATCGCGATCGTGGCGATGAGCTGCCGTTTCCCGGGCGGTGTGGGGAGCCCCGAGGATTTGTGGCAACTGGTGGCCGGTGGTGGTGACGCCATCTCCGACTTCCCGTCCAATCGTGGGTGGGACGTGGAGGGGATGTACGACCCGGACCCCGAGAGTTCGGGGACGTTCTACTCCCGTGAGGGTGGCTTCCTCCACGACGCGGACGAGTTCGACGCGGGCTTCTTCGGGATCTCGCCGCGTGAGGCCCTCGCCATGGACCCGCAGCAGCGGCTGCTGCTGGAAACTTCGTGGGAGGTCTTCGAGCGGGCGGGCATCGCTCCCGGGTCGGTGAAGGGCCGGCGTGGCGGTGTGTTCGTGGGAGCCGCCACCTCGGGCTACGGGGCGGACGTCGTCGGTTTCCCCGAGGAGATCGAGGGCCACCTGCTGACCGGTACGGCGACTTCGGTCGTGTCGGGCCGTATCTCGTACACGCTCGGTCTTGAGGGGCCGGCGGTGACGGTGGACACGGCGTGTTCGTCGTCGCTGGTCGCCCTGCACCTGGCCGTGCAGGCGCTGCGCCAGGGCGAGTGTGACCTCGCCCTTGCCGGTGGTGCCACGGTGATGTCCACACCGGGCGCCTTCGTGGAGTTCAGCCGGCAGCGTGGCCTGGCCCCCGACGGCCGCTGCAAGCCGTACGCGGACGCGGCGGACGGCACGGGTTGGTCCGAGGGTGTCGGCATGCTGCTGGTGGAGCGGCTGTCGGACGCGCGCAAGAACGGCCACCCGGTGCTCGCGGTCGTGCGCGGCTCGGCCGTCAACCAGGACGGCGCGTCCAACGGCCTGACGGCTCCCAACGGCCCGTCCCAGCAGCGGGTCATCCGGGACGCGCTGGCCAGCGCCCGCCTGACGGCCGCCGACGTGGACGCGGTGGAGGGCCACGGCACGGGTACGTCCCTGGGTGACCCGATCGAGGCGCAGGCGCTGTTGGCCACCTACGGTCAGGAGCGCCCGGAGGGTCGTCCGCTGTTGCTGGGTTCGCTGAAGTCGAACCTGGGTCACACGCAGGCGGCCGCGGGTGTGGCGGGTGTCATCAAGATGGTGATGGCGATGCGGCATGGTGTGCTGCCGCAGTCGCTGCATGTGGATGAGCCGTCGCGGCAGGTGGACTGGTCGGCTGGCGAGGTGCGGCTGCTGACCGAGGCCACGGAGTGGCCTGAGACCGGCCGTCCGCGTCGGGCCGGTGTGTCCGCCTTCGGTGTGAGTGGCACCAACGCCCACACCATCATCGAGCAGGCTCCGGCGGTCGATGAGGTTGAGGACGAGGCCGGGGAGGGTCCGGCTTCCGAGGTCGACAGTGGTGTGGTCACGTGGTTGCTGTCGGCTCGTGGTGCGGACGCGTTGCGGGGGCAGGCGGCGCGGCTCAGGGCGTTCCTGTTGGAGCGGGCCGAGTGGAATGCGGCGGATGTCGGTCATTCGTTGGTGGCGACGCGGTCGATGTTCGAGCACCGTGCGGTGGTGTCGGGCGCGAGTCGTACGGAACTCCTCGCCGGTCTCGATGCGGTCGCGTCCGGCGAATCCGCCCCGGGGCTGGTTCAGGGCGTGGCCGGGGCGGCCGTCAAGACGGCGTTCCTGTTCTCGGGTCAGGGTGCGCAACGCCTGGGTATGGGCCGGGAGTTGTACGAGACGTACCCGGTGTTCGCCCGTGCCTTGGAGGAGGTGTGTGCGCATCTGGACGTCGTCCTTGACCGTCCGCTGAAGGATGTGGTGTTCGCGGCGGAGGGCAGCGCGGACGCCGAACTCCTGGATCAGACGGCGTTCACGCAACCCGCGCTGTTCGCGGTCGAGGTGGCGCTCTACCGGCTCCTTGAGCACTGGGGCGTCACCCCGGACGTGGTGATGGGCCACTCCGTCGGCGAGATCGCTGCCGCGTACGTGGCCGGGGTGTTCTCCGTTGAGGACGCGTGCACGCTGGTCGCGGCCCGTGGACGACTCATGCAGGCGCTGCCCGCAGGCGGCGCCATGGTCGCCATCGAGGCGTCCGAGGAAGAGGTCGTCGGGTCGCTGGCCGGTCGTGAGGCCGAGGTGAGCGTCGCGGCGGTCAACGGTCCGACGGCCGTGGTGATCGCGGGTGACGAGGCCGCCGTCCTGGAGATCGCCGGGCAGTGGTCGGAGCAGGGCCGCAAGACCAACCGCCTGCGGGTCAGCCATGCCTTCCACTCGCCGCGCATGGACGCGATGCTGGACGACTTCCGCCGCGTCGCGCGGGGCCTGACCTTCCAGGCTCCCACCCTGGCCCTGGTCTCCAACGTCACCGGAGAGCCGGTCGGGGCCGACGATGTCCGTTCCCCCGACTACTGGGTGCGGCACGTGCGCGCGGCCGTGCGTTTCGCCGACGGCGTTCGCTCGCTCCAGGCCCAGGGCGTCACCGCGTACATCGAGGTGGGCCCCGACGGCGTGCTCTCGGCGATGGCGCGGGACTGCCTGGCGGGCGAGGCGGCCCCGGCCGTGGTGCCGGCCCTGCGCAAGGGCCGCCCGGAGGTCCAGGCGCTGACGGCGGCGCTGACCGAGGCCCATGTCCACGGCGTGACGGTCGGCTGGGAGCAGGTCTTCGCCGGGCGCGGTGCGCGGACGGTGGAGCTGCCGACGTACGCCTTCCAGCGGCAGCGCTACTGGCTGGAGGGCACGGGCGGAGCCTCGGGTGCCTCCGCCGCCGTGGACTCGGTGGACGCGCGGTTCTGGGACGCGGTGGAGCGTGAGGACCTGGAGGCGCTGGCGGAGGCGCTGGACATCGAGGGGAGCGGATCGCTGGGCGAGTTGCTGCCCGCGCTGTCCTCGTACCGCCGCCAGCGGCGCGACCGGGCCACGGTCGACGGCTGGCGCTACCGGATCTCGTGGAAGCCGGTCTCGGAGACCACGGCCACACTGTCGGGTACCTGGGTCGTGGTCGTTCCCGCGTCCGGTGTCGCCGACGCGTTCGCGGACTCGGTGTCCGCCGCACTCCAGCGGCACGGCGCCGATGTCGTTCGCCTGGTGGCGGACGAGGCTGATCTCGCCCCCGGCGCGCTGGCCGGTCGACTGCGTGACATCGCCACCGAGCCGTCCGGGCTCGGCGGTGTGCTGTCCCTGCTGGGGGTGGACGAGCGGCCCTGCACCGAGCACCCGGTGGTCTCGCGCGGCCTCGCGCTGACCTTGGCGCTGGTGCGCGCCCTGGCCGAGGCGGACATCCGCGCCCGGCTGTGGTGCGCCACCCGGGGCGCCGTGTCGGTGGGCCGTTCCGACCAGCTCACCAGCGCCGTTCAGGCGGAGATCTGGGGTCTGGGCCGGGTGGCCGCCCTGGAACACCCCCGGCTCTGGGGCGGTCTGGTCGACCTGCCCGAGACCGTGGACGAGCGCGCCGCCGCGCGACTGGCCTGGGTACTGTCCGCCGGAGACGGCGAGGACCAGGTGGCGGTGCGCGGCTCCGGAGCGTACGCCCGGCGCCTGACCCGCGTCACGGTCGGCAACGGGTCGGCGGAGCGCGTGTGGCGCCCCCGGGGCTCGGTGCTGATCACCGGTGGTACCGGCGCCCTGGGCGCCCAGGTGGCGCGCTGGGCCGCCCGCGAGGGCGCGGAGCACCTGGTGCTGACGAGCCGTCGAGGCCCGTCGGCCGACGGCGTTTCCGAGCTCACCGCCGAACTTGAGGCGCTCGGCGCCGAGGTGACCGTGGTGGCCTGTGACGCCGCCGACCGGGACGCCCTGGCCGAGGTGCTGGCCGCCGTACCGGAGCGGCATCCGCTGACCGCCGTCGTGCACGCGGCGGGCATCCTGGACGACGGTGTGCTCGACGGCCTGACCGTCGGCCAACTCGCCGGGACCCTGGCCGCGAAGGCCGAGGGCGCGCGCCACCTGCACGAGCTGACCGCAAAGCTGCCGCTCGACGCGTTCGTGCTGTTCTCCTCGTTCGCCGGCGTCGTCGGCGGCGCCGGCCAGGCCGCCTACGCGGCGGCCAACGCCTACCTCGACGCGCTGGCACAGCACCGCCGGGCCCAGGGCCTGGCCGCCACCTCGGTCGCCTGGGGCCCGTGGGCCGAGAGCGGGATGGCCGCGAGCGGCCGGGCCGGGGAGCGGGCACGCGGCGGGCCGCTGCCGCCCATGACCCCCTCGCTGGCCCTGGACGCGCTGGGCTGGGCCGCCGGCCACGACGAGGCCGCGCTGGTCGTGGCCGACATCGACTGGACCGGCATGGCCTCCATGCTGAGCGCCGGCCCCAGCGCCCTCGTCAGCGACATCCCCGAGGCGCGCGAGCTGCTGACCGCCACGGCCGGGACCGTCGGCCGGGCCGGACCGGGCCACGACCTGCGCGGACAACTGGCCGGACAGTCGGACGAGGAACAGCGCCTCCTCCTGCTGGACCTCATCCGCACCCACGCGGCCTCGGCACTCGGCCACTTCTCGGCGGACTCCGTCGAGCCGGGCCGCGCCTTCCGGGACCTCGGGTTCGACTCCCTCACGGCCATCGAGCTGCGTAACCGACTCGACCTGGCCACCGGCCTGAGCCTGCCCGCCACCCTGATCTTCGACTACCCGACCGCCGAAGTGCTCGCCGACCACCTACGGCGGGAACTGGGCGGAGCCCATGTCGAGGCTGCCACCTCGGCGGTCTCGCACCGCGTGCGGCCCGATGACGACGACCCCATCGCGATCGTGGCGATGAGCTGCCGCTTCCCCGGAGGCGTGGAGAACCCGCGGGACCTGTGGCGACTCCTGGCCGACGGCGGCGACGGCATCTCCGCGTTCCCCGGCGACCGGGGCTGGGACGTCGAGGGCATGTACCACCCGGACCCCGAGCACCCGGGCACGTTCTACGCCCGCGAGGGCGGCTTCCTCTACGGCGCGCCCCAGTTCGACCCCACCTTCTTTGGGATCTCGCCGCGCGAGGCGCTGGCCATGGACCCGCAGCAGCGGCTGCTCCTTGAGACGTCCTGGGAGGCGTTCGAGTACGGGGGCGTCAAACCGGCCGCGCTCCGTGGCAGCCGTACCGGTGTGTTCGTCGGCACCAACGGCCAGGACTACTCCACGATCATGCTCGACGCCGTCGAGGACTTCGGTGGCCACGTGGGTACGGGCAGCGCGGCCAGCGTGGTGTCCGGGCGCATCTCCTACACCTTCGGCCTTGAGGGGCCCGCGGTGACGGTGGACACGGCGTGTTCGTCGTCGCTGGTCGCGCTCCACCTCGCGGTGCAGGCGCTGCGCCAGGGCGAGTGCGACCTCGCCCTCGCCGGTGGCGTGTCGGTCATGTCGACCCCCGGCGCCTTCGTGGAGTTCAGCCGCCAGCGCGGCCTGGCCCCCGACGGCCGCTGCAAGCCGTTCGCGGAGGGCGCGGACGGTACGGGCTGGTCCGAGGGTGTCGGCATGCTGCTCGTGGAGCGGCTGTCGGACGCGCGCAGGAACGGCCACCCCGTGCTGGCTGTGGTCCGTGGCAGCGCCATCAACCAGGACGGCGCGAGCAACGGCCTCACGGCGCCCAACGGCCCGTCGCAGCAGCGGGTGATCCGCCAGGCGCTGGCCAGTGCCGGACTGTCGCCCGCCGAGGTGGACGCGGTCGAGGCGCACGGCACGGGTACCACGCTGGGTGACCCGATCGAGGCGCAGGCGCTGCTGGCCACCTACGGCCAGGAACGCCCGGACGGCCGCCCGCTGATGCTGGGTGCCATCAAGTCCAACATCGGGCACACCCAGGCCGCCGCGGGCGTGGCCGGTGTCATCAAGATGGTGCTGGCGATGCGGCACGGCGTACTGCCGAAGACGCTGCACGTGGACGAGCCGTCGAGCCAGGTGGACTGGTCGGCGGGTGAGGTGCGGCTGCTGACGGAGGCCGCCGCGTGGCCCGAGACCGGCCGCCCGCGTCGGGCGGGCATCTCCTCGTTCGGGCTCAGCGGGACCAACGCCCACACCATCATCGAGCAGGCCCCCGAGCTGGAAGAGGCCGTGCCCTCGGAAGCGGCCGGACCCGAGACCCGGGTGTCGACGGACGTGGTGCCGTGGCTGGTCTCCGGGAAGAGCCGGGAGGCGCTGCGGGCGCAGGCTGAGCGGCTGTACGAGGACGTGGCGGCCCACGAGGACGTCAGCGCGCTGGACGTCGGCCACACGCTGGCGGGCAGGTCGGTCTTCGAGCACCGTGCCGTGCTGGTCGGCGGGGACCGGGAGACCCTGCTGCGCGGCCTGCGGGCCGTCGCGGAGGGCGGCATCGCCTCCGGAGTCGTCCAGGGGCAGGCCGCGACGGGTGGCAGGACGGCGTTCCTGTTCTCGGGCCAAGGCGCGCAACGCCTGGGCATGGGACGGGAGTTGTACGACGCCTTCCCGGTGTTCGCCCGTGCCTTGGACGAGGTGTGCGCGCACCTGGACGTCGTGCTTGACCGTCCTCTGAAGGACGTGGTGTTCGCGGCGGAGGGCAGCGCCGATGCCGGGTTGCTGGACCGTACGGAATTCACGCAGCCCGCACTGTTCGCGGTCGAGGTGGCGTTGTTCCGGCTCCTTGAGCACTGGGGGATCACCCCGGATGTGGTGATCGGCCACTCGGTGGGTGAGATCGCTGCCGCGCATGTGGCGGGGGTGTTCTCGCTTGAGGACGCGTGCACGCTGATCGCGGCGCGTGGTCGGTTGATGCAGGCGCTGCCGGAGGGCGGCGCGATGGTGGCCGTCCAGGCGTCCGAGGAGGAGATCGCGGCGTCGCTGGCCGGTCGTGAGGCCGAGGTGAGCGTCGCGGCGGTCAACGGCCCGACGGCCGTGGTGATCGCGGGCGACGAGGCCGCCGTACTGGAGATCGCCGGCCAGTGGTCGGAGCGGGGCCGCAAGACCAGCCGTCTGCGGGTCAGCCACGCCTTCCACTCGCCGCGTATGGACGCGATGCTGGACGACTTCCGTGACGTGGTCACCGGTCTGTCCTTCCAGGCGCCGGCCATCGCCCTGGTCTCGAACCTGACGGGCGAGACGGCGGGCGCCGACGAGGTGGGCTCGCCGGAGTACTGGGTGCGCCATGTCCGGGAGGCGGTGCGGTTCGCGGACGGCGTGCGGGCGCTCAGCACCCAGGGCGTCACCAGGTTCCTGGAGGTCGGCCCCGACGGGGTGCTGTCCGCGATGGCGCGGGACTGCCTGACGCCGGACGAGGCAGCGGCCTCGGCCGTGGTGCCGGTCCTGCGCAAGGACCGCCCCGAGGCCCAGGCGCTGACGACGGCGCTGGCCGAACTCCACGTCCACGGCGACTCGGTGGACTGGGAGTCCGTCTTCGCCGGGCGCGGTGCGCGCATGGTCGAGCTGCCGACGTACGCCTTCCAGCGTGAGCGGTACTGGCCCGAGGTGTCCCTCTCCCTGAACGGCCTGGGCGCACAGGGCGCCGCCGACTCGGTGGACGCGCGGTTCTGGGAAGCGGTCGAGCGCGAGGATCTCGAAGCGCTCGCCGGGGCGCTCGACGTCGACGGCGAGACGCCGCTGAGCGCGGTGCTGCCCGCGCTGTCCACGTACCACCGCAACCGGCGTGACCGGTCCACGATCGACAACTGGCGCTACCGCGTGGCCTGGAAGCCCGTATCGGACGTGGCAGGTGGGTCGCTCGCCGGGACGTGGCTGGTGGTGGTTCCGGCGTCGCGTGCCGAGGACGAGTTGGTGACGGAGGCCGTCGCCGGGCTCCGGCGCCACGGCGCCGACGTGGTGCCGCTGGTGGCGGACGAGCGCGATCTCGACGCCGGGGCGCTGGGGGAGCGGCTGCGCGCGGCGGTCGCCGACGCGCCCGCTGTGGGTGGCGTGTTGTCGCTGCTCGCCCTGGACGAGGAGCCGTGCTCCGGGCACCCCGAGCTGCCCAGCGGTCTCGCCCTGACGCTGACCCTGGTGCGGGCCATGGCGGACACGGGCATCGAGGTCTCGCTGTGGTGCGGTACGCGGGGCGCGGTCTCGGTGGGCCGATCCGAGCGGCTCAGCCGTCCGACGCAGGCGATGGTGTGGGCGCTGGGCCGGGCGGCCGCGCTGGAGCTGCCGGAGCTGTGGGGCGGTCTGGTCGACCTGCCCGAGGTACTGGACGAGCGTGCGGTCGCGCGGCTGGTGGGTGTGCTGTCCGGTGAGGGCGGCGAGGACCAGGTCGCGGTGCGTGGTTCTGGTGTGTTCGTGCGTCGTCTGGCTCGGTCGGCGGCGCCTGTTGCTGAGGCGGCGCCGTGGCGGGCGCGTGGCACGGTACTGGTGACCGGTGGTACGGGTGCGCTGGGTGGCCGGGTGGCCCACTGGCTGGTGAATAGCGGCGCCGAGCACCTGGTGTTGACCAGTCGTCGTGGTCTTGAGGCGCCGGGTGCGCCCGAGCTGCGTGAGGAGCTTGAGGCCCTGGGCGCCCGGGTGACCGTGGCGGCCTGTGACGTGGCCGACCGCGAGCAGTTGGCCGCGGTGCTGGATGCCGTGCCCGAGGAGTACCCGCTGACGGCGGTGGTGCATGCCGCGGGTGCCAACGCGGCGGGGCCGCTGGCCGAGACGACGGTGGCCGACGCCGCCGCCGTGATCTCCGGCAAGGTGGCCGGCGCCGTCAATCTGGACGCGCTGCTGGGCGATCGTGAGTTGGACGCGTTCGTGGTGTTCTCCTCGATCGCGGGTGTGTGGGGTAGTGGTGGTCAGGCTGCTTATGGTGCGGCCAATGCCTACCTGGACGCGTTGGTGGAGGACCGTCGGGGTCGGGGTCTTGCTGGTACGGCTGTGGCGTGGGGGCCGTGGGCGGAAGGTGGCATGGCGGCCGGTGACAGTGGCGACCAGTTGGCCCGCCGTGGCTTGTTCGCGATGGCGCCCGATCTGGCTCTCGCGGCGTTGCGTGGGGCGGTCGCGGGTGATGAGGGTGTGCTGACGGTCGTCGATGTGGACTGGGAGCGGTTCGCGCCCGCGTTCACGATGGGGCGGACCAGTCCTCTCCTCGGTGACCTGCCCGAGGTCGTGTCGGCCCTGGAGCAGGCCCGTGCCGCAGAGGAGAGCCACGCCGAGGGCGGCTCGGCACTGCGGGCGCGTCTGGCGGGTCTGACCGAGGCGGAGGTCGATCGGGCTCTGTTGGATCTGGTGCGTGGTCAGGCCGCCGCGGTTCTTGGTTTCGCGGGTGCGGAGGTGGTTGAGCCGGGTCGGGCGTTCAAGGAGCTGGGTTTTGACTCGCTGACCGCGGTGGAGTTCCGTAACCGGTTGAACGCGGAGACGGGGTTGGTGTTGCCGGCCACGTTGGTCTTCGACTTCCCGAGTTCTGTGGTGTTGGCCGCCCATCTGCGTGCCGAGGTGTTGGGTACGCGGGACGCGGTGGCGCTGCCTTCGGCGGTGACGGCCCCGGTTGACGATGACCCGATCGCGATCGTCGGGATGAGCTGCCGTTTCCCGGGTGGCGTCGGAAGCCCCGAGGATCTGTGGAACCTCGTCGCGGCCGGTACGGACGCCATCACGGACTTCCCCTCCGACCGGGGCTGGGATGTCGACGGGATGTACGACCCCGACCCTGAGCGCCTGGGCACGTTCTACGCCCGCGAGGGCGGGTTCCTCGACGGGGCGGGCGAGTTCGATGCGGCCTTCTTCGGGATATCGCCGCGTGAGGCCCTTGCCATGGACCCGCAGCAGCGGCTGCTGCTTGAGACGTCCTGGGAGGCGTTCGAGCGCGCCGGCATCGACCCGGCGTCCGTGCGCGGCCACCAGATCGGCGTCTACGTCGGCGCCGCGACCTCCGGCTACGGCACGGGACTGCACGAGATCCCCGAGGGGCTCGAAGGGCAGTTGCTGACCGGCAGCGCCACCTCGGTCGTCTCCGGTCGTATCTCCTACACGCTTGGTCTTGAGGGGCCGGCGTTGACGGTGGACACGGCGTGCTCGTCGTCGCTGGTGGCTCTGCACCAGGCCGCGCAGGCGCTGCGCCAGGGTGAGTGCGACATGGCGCTCGCCGGTGGTGTCACCGTGATGACCAACCCGGCCGCCTTCGTCGAGTTCAGCCGCCAGCGCGGCTTGGCCCCCGACGGTCGCTGCAAGCCGTTCGCGGACGTGGCGGACGGCACGGGTTGGTCCGAGGGTGTGGGCATGCTGCTCGTGGAGCGGCTGTCCGACGCCCGACGCAACGGGCACCAGGTGCTGGCGATCGTGCGCGGCTCGGCCGTCAACCAGGACGGCGCCAGCAACGGTCTGACCGCGCCGAACGGCCCGTCACAGCAACGGGTGATCCGCCAGGCCCTCGCCAACGCCGGGGTCTCGGCCGCCGACGTCCAGGTGGTGGAGGCGCACGGCACCGGTACGACGCTGGGCGACCCGATCGAGGCGCAGGCGCTGTTGGCCACGTACGGCCAGGAGCGCCCGGAGAACCTGCCGCTGTGGCTGGGTTCGCTCAAGTCGAACCTCGGCCACACGCAGGCGGCCGCCGGTGTCGCCGGGGTCATCAAGATGGTGATGGCGATGCGGCATGGCGTGCTGCCGCAGACCCTTCACGTGGATGAGCCGTCGAGCCAGGTGGACTGGTCGGCGGGTGAGGTGCGACTGCTGACCGAGGCCACCCAGTGGCCCGAGACCGGGAATCCGCGCCGGGCCGGTGTCTCCGCCTTCGGCGTGAGCGGCACCAACGCCCACACCATCATCGAGCAGGCCCCGCCGGTCGAGGACGAGGCACAGGCCGTCCCGGCCCCCGCCGACGACCACGGCCTGGCCCCCTGGGCGCTCTCCGCCCGGAGCCCGGAAGCCCTGCGCGCCCAGGCCGAGCGGCTGCGGACCCACCTGATCGACGGGGCCGAGCACAGCGTTCTGGACATCGCCGAATCGCTGGTCGCCACGCGATCGGTGTTCGAGCACCGGGCGGTGCTGCTGGGCACCGAACGCGAGACGTTGCTGCGTGGTCTGGAGACCCTCGCCGCGGGCGACGACGCCCCCGGCCTCGTTCAGGGGCAGGCCGCAGGGGGCGGCAAGACCGCGTTCCTGTTCACGGGCCAGGGTGCACAACGCCTCGGTATGGGCCGGGAGTTGTACGAGACGTATCCGGTGTTCGCTCGCGCCTTGGATGAGGTGTGTGCGCACCTGGACGTCGTGCTTGACCGTCCGCTGAAGGACGTGGTGTTCGCGGCGGAGGACAGCGTCGACGCAGAACTGCTGGATCGGACCGCGTTCACGCAGCCCGCGCTGTTCGCGGTCGAGGTGGCGTTGTTCCGGCTCCTTGAGCACTGGGGCGTCACCCCGGACGTGCTCATCGGCCACTCCGTCGGCGAGATTGCCGCCGCGCATGTGGCGGGGGTGTTCTCCCTGGAGGACGCGTGCACGCTGGTCGCCGCGCGTGGCCGGCTGATGCAGGCCCTGCCGGACGGTGGGGCGATGGTCGCCATCGAGGCGTCCGAGAAGGAGATCGTCGGGTCGCTCGCTGGCCGTGAGGCCGAGGTGAGCGTCGCGGCGGTCAACGGTCCGACGGCCGTGGTCATCGCGGGCGACGAGGCCGCCGTACTGGAGATCGCGGGCCAGTGGTCGGAGCGAGGTCGTAAGACCCGCCGGCTGCGCGTCAGCCACGCCTTCCACTCGCCCCGCATGGACGCGATGCTGGACGACTTCCGCGCGGTCGCGCGGACGCTCGCCTACAACAGCCCGTCCGTCGCGTTCATCTCGAACGTCACGGGTGAGCAGGCCGGCGCCGACGAGGTGTGCTCGCCGGAGTACTGGGTGCGCCACGTGCGGGAGACCGTCCGCTTCCGCGACGGGGTGCGGGCCCTCGAAGCACAGGGCGTCACCGCGTACGTCGAGGTCGGCCCCGACGGCGTGCTGTCGGCCATGGCCCAGGACTGCCTGACCCAACCGGCCGACGACATCGCGGCCGAGGACACACCGGCGCCCCTGCTGGTGCCGGTGCTGCGCAAGGACCGTTCCGAGACACAGGCGCTCGTCGCGGCCCTCGCCGAGATCCACGTGCACGGCGAGACCGTCGACTGGCGTGCCTTCTTCGCGGGACGCGGCGCCCGCCGCGTGGACCTTCCCACCTACGCGTTCCAGCACCAGCGTTACTGGCTGGAGGCCGGAACCTCGGCGGGTGACGCCTCGGCCTTCGGCCTCGACCCCGCCGACCACCCGCTGCTCGGCGGAGCCGTCCCCCTCGCGGGCGCCGACGGCCTGTTGTTCACCGGAACTCTCTCGCTGCACACCCAGCCCTGGCTGGCGGACCACGTCCTGCGCGGCGAGGCGGTCCTGGCGACCACGGCCCTCGTCGAACTGGCCGTTCGCGCCGGTGACGAGGTCGGCCTCGGCCACGTGGAGGAACTCGTCGTCCAGGCGCCGCTGGCCGTCCCCCGAGGGGGCGGCGTCCAGATCCAGCTCGTACTCGGTGAGGAGGACGAGACCGGCACCCGTTCGCTGGAGGTGTACTCCCGGGTCGGTGAGGACGCGGACCAGGACGCGGGCGAGTGGATCTGCCACGCCAGTGGTGTGCTCGCGCCGGAGCAGGATGACGCCACGGCCGCCGGGGCGGCGGCGGGCTTCGCCGCATGGCCCCCGCCCGGCGCCGAGCGCGTCGAGGTGGACGGCCTGTACGAGTCGCTCGCCGGCGACGGCCTCGTCTACGGCCCCACCTTCCGCGGCCTGCGCGCGGTGTGGCAGCGCGGCGACGAGGTGTTCGCCGAGGTCAGCCTCGCTGAGGAGTCCGTCGCGGACGCCGAGCGGTTCGGGTTGCACCCGGCCCTTCTGGACGCGGCGCTGCAACCGCTCGGCCTCGGCGTGCTGGACGGTGTGGGGCGCGGACGCGTCCTGTTCAGCCTCGCCGGGATATCGCTGTACGCGGCCGGCGCCTCCGCGCTGCGCGTCAGGCTCGCCCGTACGGGTCCGGAGACCCTCTCCCTGACCGCGGTCGATGGAGCCGGTGACATCGTGCTCGCCGCCGACGCGCTGACCCTGCGTCAGGTCGCGGCGGAGGAGCCGGAGACCACCCAGGCGGTCGACGCGGCCGGGACCCTGCCCGAGCCGGCCACCTCGCCCGAGCCGGCCACCTCGCCCGAGCCGGTCACCTCGATCGAGCCCGTCGCCTCGCCCGAGCCGGTCGCCGAGATCCTGGCGGAGGAGACCTCCTCCGCCAGGCCGTCGCGCCGCCGCAGGACCGCACGGCGCTCCGCCAAGCGGGCCGGAACGGAATCGGGTCCGCTCGCCGCGCTGCGGGAGCGGTTGGCCGGGCTCTCCGAGCCCGAGCAGGACCGGATGCTGCTCGAAGTGATCCGTACGCACGTCGCGGCGGTACTCGGACACGCCTCGGCCGGCGCCGTCCAGGGCTCGCAGGCGTTCAAGGACCTCGGCTTCAGCTCGCTGACCGCCGTCGAGTTCCGCAACCGGGTGAGCAAGGCCATCGGTCTGCGGCTACCGGCGACGGCCGTGTTCGACTACCCGACCCCCGCCGAACTCGCCAAGTTCGCCCGTGCCGAGGTTCTGGGCGCGGAGACCGGCGCGGTGCGACCGGTGCCGGTCGCGGTGGCGGGCAGCGACGATCCGATCGTGATCGTGGGAATGAGCTGCCGCTACCCCGGAGAGGTGGCCACCCCGGAGGACCTGTGGAACCTGGTCGCCGAAGGCCGGGACGGCATCTCCCCCTTCCCGACCGATCGTGGCTGGGACGTGGAGAACCTCTACGACCCGGACCCGGACGAGCCGGGCAAGTGCTACACGCGGGAAGGCGGCTTCCTGCACGGCGCCAGCCAGTTCGACCCGGCGTTCTTCGGGATCTCGCCGCGTGAGGCGCTCTCGATGGACCCGCAGCACCGGCTGCTCCTCGAGACCTCGTGGGAGGCGCTGGAGCGGGCCGGCATCGACCCGGTCTCCGCGAAGGGCAGCCAGACCGGTGTCTACGCGGGCGTGACCTACCAGGACTACGGCGGCGTCCTCGCCGGGTCCCAGGACAACGTCGAGGGTTACATCGGCACCGGCGTCTCGCCCAGCGTGCTCTCCGGCCGCATCTCCTACACCCTGGGCCTGGAAGGGCCCGCGGTGACGGTGGACACGGCGTGTTCGTCGTCGCTGGTCGCCCTGCACCTCGCGTGGCAGGCGCTGCGCCAGGGCGAGTGCGACCTGGCACTCGCCGGTGGTGTCACGGTGATGTCCACACCGATGTCGCTGATCGAGTTCAGCCGCCAGCGCGCGCTCGCCTCCGACGGCCGCAGCAAGCCGTTCTCGGCCGCCGCGGACGGCGCGAGCTGGGCCGAGGGCGTCGGCATGCTGGTCCTCGAACGACTCTCGGACGCCCGCCGCAACGGACACCCCGTCCTCGCCGTGGTGCGGGGCAGCGCGGTGAACCAGGACGGCGCGAGCAACGGCCTCACGGCACCCAACGGCCCCTCGCAGCAGCGGGTCATCCGGCAGGCGCTGGCCAACGCCCGCCTGTCGGCCGCCGAGATCGACGCCGTCGAGGCGCACGGTACGGGTACGTCGCTGGGTGACCCGATCGAGGCGCAGGCGCTGCTGGCCACCTACGGCCAGGAGCGCCCCGAGGGCCAGCCGCTGTGGCTGGGCGCCATCAAGTCCAACATCGGACACTCGCAGGCCGCCGCCGGCGTCGGTGGCGTCATCAAGATGGTGATGGCGATGCGGCACGGCGTACTGCCGAAGTCGCTGCACATCGACGAGCCGTCGCCGATGGTGGACTGGACGGCAGGCGACGTCGAGCTGCTGGCCGAGGCCAGGCCGTGGCCGGAGACGGGGCATCCGCGTCGCGCGGGTGTGTCGGCGTTCGGCATGAGCGGCACGAACGTGCACACCATCCTGGAGCAGGCCCCCGAGGCCGAGACGGTCGAGGAGACCGAGCCCGTCGGGACCGGCACCGTCGACGGCCCGGTGGCGTGGGTCGTCTCCGGCAAGAGCGGTGACGCGCTGCGGGACCAGGCCGACAGGCTGCGGGAGTTCGTGACCGAGCGCCCCGAGCTGAGCGCCGCCGACGTGGCACTCTCCCTGGCGACGACCAGGTCCGCGTTCCAGTACCGGGGCGCGGTGACCGGGACCGGCCGCGAGCAGCTCATCGAGCGCCTGGAGGCGATGGCCGAGGGCGCGAGGACGCCGGGTGTGGTCCGCGCGAACGCCATCGAGGCACCTGGCCGTTCGGTGTTCGTGTTCCCGGGTCAGGGGGCGCAGTGGGTGGGTATGGCGGTGGGGTTGTTGGACTCCTCGCCGGTGTTCGCGGAGGCGGTGGCCGAGTGTGAGGCGGCGTTGTCGGCTCATGTGGACTGGTCGTTGACGGGTGTGCTGCGTGGTGTTGAGGGTGCTCCTGGTTTCGACCGGGTGGATGTGGTGCAGCCGGTGTTGTTCGCGGTGATGGTGTCGCTGGCCAAGCTGTGGCGTTCGGTGGGTGTGGAGCCGGATGCGGTGATGGGTCACAGCCAGGGTGAGATCGCGGCGGCCTGTGTGGCGGGTGCGTTGTCACTGGAGGACGCGGCCAAGGTCGTGACGTTGCGGTCGCAGGCGATCGCCGCCGGTCTGGCGGGTCGTGGCGGCATGGTGTCGGTCGGGTTGCCGGTCGACCAGGTCAAGGAGCGCATCACCGCCTGGGACGGTGCGATATCGGTCGCCGCGGTCAACGGTCCCGGCTCGGTCGTCGTCTCGGGTGATCCCGGTGCGCTGGACGAGATGGTCGCCCAGCTTGAGGGCGAGGAGGTGCGGGTCCGTCGGGTTCCGGTGGACTACGCCTCGCACTCGGCCCATGTGGAGTCGATCCGTGAGGAGTTGCTGAAGGTTCTGGCGGACCTGAAGCCCCGTACCTCGCAGGTGCCGTTCTACTCGACGGTCTCCGGTGAGTTGGTGGACACCGCCGCTCTGGACGCGGAGTACTGGTACCGGAACCTGCGCCAGACCGTCGAGCTGGAGGCCACGACTCGTACTCTGCTGGGCGCCGGGCATGGTGTGTTCGTCGAGGTGAGTCCGCATCCGGTGTTGACGCTTCCCGTTCAGCAGACGGTGGAGGCCGCTGACGCCCAGGCCGTGGTCGTCGGCACACTGCGCCGCGACGAGGGCGGCCCGGAGCGGTTCCTGACCTCGGTCGCCGAGCTGCATGTCAACGGTGCCGACGTCGACTGGCGGAAGGTGTTCGCCGGACACGGTGGCCGGCAGGTCGACCTGCCGACGTACGCCTTCCAGCGCCAGCGGTACTGGCCGCAGCCGGGCGAGGACGGCGGGTTCGGCAGCGGCCCCGTCTCCGAGGCCGACTCGGTGGACGCCCGGTTCTGGGAGGCCGTCGAGCGCGAGGACCTCGAAGGGCTCGCGCAGACGTTGGAGCTGGACGGGGAGGCCCCGCTGAGCGCGGTGCTGCCCGCCCTGTCCTCGTACCGGCGAGGCAGGCGTGACCGCTCCACGGTCGACAACTGGCGCTACCGGATCAACTGGAAGCCCCTCATCGACCAGCCGTTGTCCGGTTCCGGGCAGGGGCAGGGCGCCCCGATCACCGGCACCTGGATGATCGTCGTCCCGCCGGTCGACGCCGCCCGCGAACTGGCGGAGCGCGTCGCGCGGGAGGTGGAGCGCCACGGTGCCCGCGTGGTGCGGGTCGACCTGGACGCGACGGAGCCGGAGCGGTCCTCGCTGACCGGACTCCTGCGGGCCGCGGCCCCCGGCACGTCCGCCACGGACGGCTCCGAGCAGGAGGGGACGCTCGCGATTGACGGAGTGCTCTCCCTGCTCGCGCTCGACGAGGAGGCGCTCGCCGGACACCCGGGCGTTCCGCGCGGTTTCGCCGGCACGGTGGCCCTGGTCCAGGCGCTCGCCGACATCGACATCGACGTGCCGTTGTGGCTCGCCACCACCGGTGCCGTGTCCGTGGGCCGCTCCGACCGGGTCGGCAGCGTCAAGCAGTCCCTGGTGTGGGGTCTGGGCCGGGTGGTCGGCCTGGAGTACGCACAGCGCTGGGGCGGTCTCGTCGACCTGCCCGAGTCGCCGGACGCGCTCGACGAGCGGGCCCTTGACCGTCTGGTCGGCCTGATCGGACAGTCCGGTGACGAGGACCAGGTGGCGGTGCGCGCCTCCGGGGTCTTCGCGCGGAGGCTGGTCCGGGCGCCCTTGGGTGACGCCCGGCCGGCCCGCGCCTGGCAGCCGCGCGGCAGTGTTCTGATCACCGGTGGTACGGGTGCTCTCGGTGGCCGGCTGGCCCGCTGGCTGGCCCGTGGCGGCGCCGAGCACCTGGTGCTCACCAGCCGCCGTGGCCCGGACGCCCCCGGCGCGGCCGAGCTGCGGGACGAGCTGACCGCCCTGGGCGCGCGGGTCACCGTCGCCGCCTGTGACGCCGCCGACCGTGACGCGCTGCGGGAGCTCCTGGACGGGCTGCCCGCGGAGTACCCGCTGACCGGGGTGGTGCACGCGGCCGGTGTGCTGGACGACGGCCTCGTCGACACCCTCACCGTCCCCAGGACGCAGGGGGTCTTCCGGCCCAAGGTGGACGCCGCGGTGAACCTCCACGAGCTGACCCGGGACCTGGACCTGTCCGCGTTCATCCTCTTCTCCTCCTACGCCGGCACCGTCGGTGGTGCCGGTCAGGGCAGCTACGCCGCCGCGAACGCCTTCCTCGACGCCCTGGCGCAGCAGCGCCGGGCCCAGGGGCTGGCCGCGACCTCGGTGGCGTGGGGTGCCTGGGGCGGCGGCGGTCTGGTCGACGACGCCACCGCGGCCCAGCTCAAGCGGCGCGGTATGCCGCCGCTGGTGCCCGAACTGGCCGTCGAGGCCCTTCAGCAGGCGCTCGACCACGACGAGGTGGACATCACCGTCGCCGACGTGGACTGGGAGCGTTACGCCCCCGGGTTCGCCTCGGCCCGGCCGCGTCCGCTGCTCAACGAGCTGCCGGAGGTGCGGCGGGCCCTCGAGGAGGCGGAGGCCGAGCTGGGCGCGGCCCTCACCGGGCTGGCCGTACGCCTCGAAGGGTTGTCGGCCGCCGAGCGCGAGGCGGAGGTCCTCGACCTCGTCCGGAGCCACGCCGCCGAGGTGATCGGTTACCCGAACGCCGACGCGGTGGAGCCGGAGCGTGCCTTCAGGGACATCGGGTTCGACTCGCTGACCGCCGTGGAGCTGCGCAACGGGCTCAGCGCGGCGGCCGGTGTGAACCTTCCGATCACCATGGCCTTCGACTACCCGACGCCCACGGCGCTGGCCCGGTTCATCCTCGGCGAGGTGCTGGGCACCGTGCCCGCGCCGGTCGACGAGTCGCCGGTGGTGACGGGCACGGTCGTGGCCGACGACCCGATCGCGATCGTGTCGATGAGCTGCCGCTTCCCCGGCGGGGTGCGCACCCCGGAGGACCTGTGGCGACTGGTCTCCGAGGGCAGCGACGTGATCAGCGCGTACCCGACCAACCGCGGCTGGGACCTGGACGACCTGTACGACCCGGACCCGGAGAACACGGGCACCAGCTACGCCAGCGGCGGCGGTTTCGTGTACGACGCCGACGAGTTCGACCCGGCGTTCTTCGGGATCGCCCCCCGCGAGGCGCTGACCATCGACCCGCAGCAGCGGCTGCTGCTCGAGACGTCCTGGGAGGCGTTCGAGCGGGCGGGCATCGACCCGACGTCGCTCAAGGGGAGCCGGACCGGCGTCTTCGCGGGAAGCAACGGCCAGGACTACATCGGCCTGCTGCTGACCGCCCCGGGCGGCCCCGACGGCTACCTCGGAACCGGCAACGCGGGCAGCGTCGTGTCGGGCCGCGTCTCCTACACCTTCGGCCTCGAAGGGCCGGCCGTCACGGTGGACACGGCGTGCTCCTCGTCCCTGGTGGCGCTGCACATGGCCGTGCAGTCGCTGCGCCAGGGGGAGTGCTCCATGGCGCTGGCCGGCGGTGTCACGATCATGTCCACCCCGGGCTCGTTCGTGGACTTCAGCCGCCAGAAGGGGCTGTCGTCGGACGGGCGCTGCAAGGCGTTCGCGGCCTCGGCCGACGGCACGGGCTGGGGCGAGGGTGTCGGCGTGCTGCTGCTTGAGCGGCTGTCGGACGCACGGCGCAACGGCCACCCGGTCATGGCGATCGTGCGCGGCTCCGCCGTCAACCAGGACGGCGCCAGCAACGGTCTGACGGCGCCCAACGGGCCGTCGCAGCAGCGGGTGATCCGGCAGGCGCTGGCCAGCGCCGACCTCGCCGCCCACCAGGTGCACGCGGTCGAGGCACACGGCACCGGCACCCGGCTGGGTGACCCGATCGAGGCGCAGGCGCTGTTGGCCACCTACGGCCAGGGACGGCCCGAGGACCAGCCGCTGTGGCTGGGCTCGATCAAGTCCAACATCGGTCACACGCAGGCCGCGGCCGGTGTCGCGGGGGTCATCAAGATGGTGATGGCCATGCGCGAGGGCGTGCTGCCCAGGACCCTGCACGTGGACGAGCCCACACCACACGTGGACTGGACGGCCGGTGAGGTCCGGCTGCTGACCGCGCCGACCACGTGGCCGGAGGACGGCGAGCCGCGGCGGGCGGGCATCTCCTCGTTCGGCATCAGCGGTACCAACGCCCACACCATCATCGAGCAGGCCCCGGAACCCGAGGAGCCGGAGGCGGTGTCGCGGGCCGGCACGGACGGCCTCCCGGCCGGTTCGCGCACGCTCCCCTGGACGATCAGCGGCAAGGGTGCCGCGGCGCTGCGCGCGCAGGCGCGCGGCCTGCGCGACCACCTGGCGGACCACCCCGAACTCGACCTGGCAGACGTGGGCTACTCGCTCGCGGTCTCCCGGTCCGTCTTCGACCACCGCGCCGTCCTGCTGAACGGCGACCGGGACGCGCTGCTGAGCGGTCTCGACGCCATCGCCTCGGGCGCCACGGCCCCCGGGGTCGTCCAGGGATCGGTGGGCACGGCCGGGAAGACGGCGTTCCTGTTCTCGGGCCAGGGTGCGCAACGCCTCGGCATGGGTCGGGAGTTGTACGACGCGTACCCGGTGTTCGCCCGCGCGTTGGATGAGGTGTGCGCGCATCTGGACGTCGTCCTCGACCGTCCGCTACGAGAGGTGGTGTTCGCGGCGGAGGACAGCGCCGATGCGGGGTTGCTGGACCGTACGGAGTACACGCAGCCCGCGCTGTTCGCCGTCGAGGTGGCGCTCTACCGGCTCCTGGAGCACTGGGGGATCACCCCGGACGTGCTCATCGGCCACTCGGTGGGCGAGGTCACCGCCGCGCATGTGGCGGGGGTGTTCTCGCTGGAGGACGCGTGCGCGCTGATCGCGGCGCGCGGTCGCTTGATGCAGGCGCTGCCGGAAGGCGGCGCGATGGTGGCCGTCCAGGCGTCCGAGGAGGAGATCTCCGGATCGCTTGCCGGTCGTGAGGCCGAGGTGAGCGTCGCGGCCGTCAACGGTCCGACGGCCGTGGTGATCGCGGGCGACGAGGCCGCCGTCCTGGAGATCGCCGAGGACTGGGCCGAACAGGGCCGCAAGACCCGCCGGCTGCGCGTCAGCCACGCCTTCCACTCGCCGCGTATGGACGCGATGCTGGACGACTTCCGCGAGGTCGTCGAGGGGCTGACCTTCCAGGCACCGTCGATCTCCCTGGTCTCCAACCTCACGGGAGCGTCGGCGGGCGCGGAACAGGTGTGCCAGCCGGAGTACTGGGTGCGCCACGTGCGCGAGGCCGTACGGTTCGCCGACGGGGTACGGGCCCTGGAGAAGCTCGGGGTGACCTCGTTCCTGGAGGTGGGCCCCGACGGTGTGCTCACCGCGATGGCGCAGGACTGCCTGCCGGCCGACGAGGCCGGGGGCGCGCGCGTCCTCGTCCCCGTACTGCGCAAGAACCGCCCCGAGACCCAGTCGCTGACCACGGCGCTGGCTGAACTCCACGTCCACGGCACCACCGTGAACTGGTCCACGGCGTTCGCCGGACACGACGTCCGGCGGGTGGAGCTGCCCACCTACGCGTTCCAGCGGCAGCGCTACTGGCCGAAGGCCGGCGGCCCCATGACCGGGGACGTCGCCTCCGTCGGACTCAGCTCCCCCAACCACCCGCTGCTGGGCGCCGGGGTCGAGCTCGCGGGCAGCGACGGGTTCCTGTTCACCAGCAGGCTGTCGGTGCAGAGCCAGCCCTGGCTGGCCGACCACGCGATCGCGGGCGCGGCCCTGTTCCCGGGGACCGGATTCCTCGAACTGGCCATCCGCGCGGCCGACCAGGTCGGCTGCGGCCGGGTCGAGGAGGTCACCCTGGCCACCCCGATGGTCCTGCCCGAGAACGAACAGGTCCAGGTGCAGCTGTGGGTGGATGACGCGGACGAGACGGGCCACCGCTCGATCGGCCTCTACTCCCGTCCGGCCGATGCCTCCCCGGGCGAGCCGTGGACGCGGCACGCGGCCGGCGCGCTGGCCCCTGCCGGCCCCGAGCCGACGTTCGACCTGGGCGTATGGCCCCCGGCGAACGCGGAAGCGCTGGACATCAGCGACTTCTACGAGCGCTTTGCCGCCTCCGGCTTCGCCTACGGCCCGGTGTTCCAGGGCCTGCGGGCCGCCTGGCGCGCCGGCGACGACGTCTACGTCGAGGTCAGCCTCGGCGAGGAGCACGCGTCACTGGCGGCCGACTTCGGCCTCCACCCGGCGCTGCTGGACGCCGCCGTGCAGGCGGTGACCTTCGTCGCCCTGGAGGACGTCGGGCTCTCCCGGCTCCCGTTCTCCTGGAGCGGGGTGTCGCTCCACGCCGGTGGCGCGTCCACGCTGCGGGTGCGCCTCACCCAACTGGGGCCGGACTCCATCTCCCTCGCGGTGGCCGACGGAACAGGCCGCCCCGTGGCGTCGATCGAGTCCCTGGTGCTGCGCCCGGTGTCCGTGGACCACATCGACACGGCCAGGACGTCGGCGTTCCGCGACTCGCTGTTCACGCTGGACTGGACCCCCGTGCCGGCCGTCTCCCCGGCGGACGCGGCCACGGTCACCTGGGCCGTGGTGGGCACCGACCACTACGGGCTGGCCGCCGGCGCGATCGCCGGAGCCCAGGTGACCGCCTACGCCGACCTCGACGCCCTGGGCGCCGCGATCGACGAGGGTGCCGCCACCCCGGAGGCCGTTCTGGTCTCCTACGCGCCGGGCCTCGACGACGAGGCGGCGCAGGGCAGGGCCAAGAGCAAGGCGAAGGGCAGGGGCAAGGCCAAGCGGGGCCTGGAGCCCGTGGACGCCATCCACGCGGTGACGCACCACACGCTCGGCATGATCCAGGGCTGGCTCGGCGACCGCCGGTTCGACTCCTCCCGGCTGGTCTTCGTGACCTCGGGCGCCATGGCACCCGAGGACCGCGACGAGACCCCGGACCTGATCCACGCCCCGCTGTGGGGCATGGTGCGGTCCGCGCAGTCGGAGAACCCGAACTGCTTCGTCCTGGTCGACCTCGACGAGGACGAGGCGTCCAGGGCGGCACTGCCCGCCGTGCTCGCCACCGACGAGCCGCAGGCCGTGGTCCGCGAGGGCACGGTGCTCGGCCAGCGCATGGCCCGGATCTCCTCGGGTACCGCGCTGCTGCCGCCCGCCGGGGTGCGGGACTGGCGGCTGGACATGCACGCCAAGGGGACCCTGGAGAACCTTGCGCTACTGCCCAGCCCGGACGCCGCGGAGGAACTCGGCGCGACCGAGATCAGGGTGGCGGTGCGCGCCGCGGGCCTGAACTTCCGCGACGTGCTCAACGCCCTGGGCATGTACCCCGGGGAGGCCGGGCCGCTCGGCGGCGAGGGTGCCGGCGTGGTGACCGAGGTCGGCTCCGCGGTGCACGACCTCGTCCCCGGTGACAAGGTGATGGGCATCTTCAGCGGGTCGTTCGGCCCGTTCGCCATCACCGACCGGCGCGTCGTCGCCCGGGTCCCGGAGAGCTGGACGTTCGAGCAGGCGGCCTCCACCCCGATCGTGTTCCTGACGGCCTACTACGCCATGGTGGACCTGGCCGGCCTGAAGGCGGGCGAGACGGTGCTCGTGCACTCCGCCGCGGGCGGCGTGGGCATGGCCACGCTCCAGCTGGCACGCCACCTCGGCGCCGAGGTCTTCGGTACCGCGAGCGAGGGCAAGTGGGACACCCTGCGGTCGCTGGGTCTGGACGACGAGCACATCGCCTCGTCCCGGACGCTGGACTTCGAGAAGCGCTTCCTCGAAGCCACCGACGGGCGCGGCGTGGACGTGGTGCTCGACTCGCTGGCGCGGGAGTTCGTGGACGCGGGCCTGCGGCTGCTGCCGAGCGGCGGCCGGTTCCTGGAGATGGGCAAGACCGACATCCGGATCCCGGAAGAGGTGGCCGCCGAGTACCCCGGCGTCTCCTACCAGGCGTTCGACCTGATCGAGGCGGGCCCCGACCGCATCAACGAGATGTGGAACGACCTGATCTCGCTCTTCGAGCAAGGGGTACTGCGACCGCTGCCGGTGCGCACCTGGGACGTCCGCAGGGCACCCGACGCGTTCCGCTTCCTCAGCCAGGCACGCCACACCGGCAAGGTGGCGCTGACGATGCCGAGGGCGCTGGACGGCCGGGGGACGGTGTTGATCACCGGTGGTACGGGTGGTCTGGGTGCGTTGTTGGCTCGTCATCTGGTGGTGGAGCACGGTGTGCGTTCTTTGGTGTTGACGAGTCGTCGTGGTGTGGACGCGCCGGGTGCGGCGGAGTTGGTGGCGGAGTTGGCTGGGCTTGGTGCCCAGGCGCGGGTGGTGGCGTGTGATGTGGCTGATCGTGCCGCGGTGGAGGGTGTGTTGGCTGGGATCGGGTCTGAGTACCCGTTGTCGGCTGTGGTGCACGCGGCGGGTGTGCTGGATGACGGTGTGGTGGAGTCGTTGACGCCGGAGCGGGTGGACAAGGTGTTGCGTCCGAAGGTGGACGCGGCGCTGCTCCTGCACGAGCTGACGCGCGACCTCGACCTCTCCGCGTTCATCCTGTTCTCCTCCGTCTCCGGAACCTTCGGCGGCGCGGGCCAGGCCAACTACGCGGCGGGCAACGCCTTCATGGACGCCCTCGCCCAGCACCGCAGGGCCGCGGGCCTCGCGGCGGCCTCCCTCGTATGGGGGCCGTGGACGCAGGACGGCGGCATGACCACCGAACTGGCCGACGCCGACGTCACCCGGATGACCAGGACCGGCATGGTCGCCCTCACCCCCGAGGCCGGCCTCGCGCTGTTCGACGCGACCCGCGATCTCGACGGTGCCGTCCTGGTGCCCATGACGATGGACATGTCGTCGGTGGGCGAGCCGGTACCCGCGCTCCTGCGCGGACTGGTGCGCGCACCCGCGCGCCGGACCGCGGAGTCGGCGGCCACGAGCAGCACGGTCGATCCGGCCGCCGCGCTCAAGCAGCACCTGGCCGGGAAGTCCGAGACGGAACGCGAGCGCGTCCTGGTGGACCTGGTGTGCGACCAGGTGGCCGTCGTCCTCGGTTACGCGTCGGGGCAGGCGATCGAACCCGGACACGCCTTCAAGGACCTGGGCTTCGACTCCCTGTCGGCCGTCGAGCTGCGCAACCGGCTCAACGCGATCACCGGAACGCGGCTGCCGGCGACCCTGGTGTTCGACTACCCGACCCCGGCGTCGCTCGCACGGTTCCTGCGCGAGGAGGTCGTCCCCGCCGACGAGCCCGCGACCGAGCACGTCTTCGGAGAACTCGACCAACTGGAATCCACCCTGTCGGCGCTCGCGTCCGACAGCAAGACGCACGCCCAGGTCATGGCGCGGCTCCAGGGGATGGTGGCGAAGTGGTCCACCGGCGGTACCGGCCAGGTACCCGGCGCCGTGACAGCGGTGGACGACGACGACCTGGACGACAGCAGCGAGATCGAATCGGCCACCGCCGACGACATCTTCAAACTCATCGATGACGAATTCGGAATGTCCTGACGTGGCGAGCTGGAACTCACAGAGTGTTTCAAGGGGCTGGGGATAGTGGCGGACGACGAAAAACTCCTTGACTACCTCAAGAAGGTGACGGCTGACCTGCGTCAGGCTCGTCGGCGACTTCGAAAGGTGGAGGAGCGTGACCGGGAGCCCATCGCCATCGTGGCGATGAGCTGCCGGTACCCCGGGGGCGTGCGGACTCCGGAGGAGCTGTGGCGGCTCGTCGCCGAGGGCGGCGACGGCATCACCGAGTTCCCGCCCGACCGGGGCTGGGACGTCGACGGCTTCTTCGACCCCGACGCGGAGCGGTCCGGGACCTTCTCCGTCCGCGAGGGCGGGTTCCTGGACGCCCCCGGCGACTTCGACCCCGGCTTCTTCTCCATGAGCCCGCGCGAGGCCCTGGCCACCGACCCGCAGCAGCGGCTGCTCCTCGAGACCGCGTGGGAGGCGTTCGAGCGCGCCGGGATCGACCCGACGTCGGTGCGGGGCAGCCAGGGCGGTGTCTTCGTCGGCGCCTCGTCCTCCGGCTACGGCGCCGGGGTCAGCGAGATGCCCGAAGGCGTCGAGGGGCTGCTGCTCGCGGGCAACGCCACCTCCGTGGTGTCCGGCCGGGTGGCCTACACCCTGGGCCTGGAAGGGCCCGCGGTGACGGTGGACACCGCTTGCTCGTCGTCGCTGGTCGCCCTGCACCTCGCTTGCCAGGCGCTCCGCCAGGAGGAGTGCTCACTGGCCCTGGCGGGCGGCGTCGCGGTCATGTTCACCCCCAGCATGTTCGTGGAGTTCAGCCGACAGGGCGGGCTCGCTCCCGACGGCCGGTGCAAGGCGTTCGGCGCGGGCGCCGACGGCACCGGCTGGGCCGAGGGCGTGGGCCTGCTCCTCCTGGAGCGGCTCTCGGACGCCCGGCGCAACGGACACCCCGTGCTGGCCGTGGTGCGGGGCAGCGCGGTGAACCAGGACGGCGCCAGCAACGGCCTCACGGCGCCCAACGGCCCCTCGCAGCGGCGGGTGATCCGCCAGGCACTGCGGAACGCGGGCTTGACGCCGGCCGACGTGGACGCGGTCGAGGCGCACGGTACGGGCACCGCGCTGGGTGACCCGATCGAGGCACAGGCGCTGCTGGCCACCTACGGTCAGGAGCGGGCCGAGGGGCGGCCGCTGTGGCTGGGCTCGCTGAAGTCCAACATCGGCCACTCCCAGGCCGCCGCCGGCGTCGGTGGGGTCATCAAGATGGTGATGGCCATGCGCGAGGGCCTGCTGCCCAAGACCCTCCACGCGGACGAGCCGTCCCCCCAGGTGGACTGGTCCGAGGGCGACATCCGGCTGCTCACCGAGGCCACTGCCTGGCCCGAGACCGAGCAGCCCCGGCGGGCAGGCGTGTCCTCGTTCGGCATCAGCGGGACGAACGCGCACGCGATCCTGGAGCAGGCGCCGGAGGTCGAGGGGGCCGAGGCGGCGGAGCAGCCCGCGGCCGGGGTCGTCGATGGTCCGGTGGCGTGGGTGGTGTCGGGCCGTAGCGCGGCCGGGTTGCGGGCGCAGGCTGGTCGGTTGCGGGAGTTCGTGGCCGAGCGTCCCGAACTGGACGCGGCTGATGTGGCGTTGTCGTTGGTGAGGTCGCGTTCGGTGTTCGAGCACCGTGGGGTGGTGACGGGTGCTGGTCGCGAGGAGTTGTTGGCGCGGTTGGGTGCGTTGGCCGGGGACGAGGTGGTCTCGGGTGTGACGCGTGGTGTGGCCGATGTGCGTGGTCGTTCGGTGTTCGTGTTCCCGGGTCAGGGGGCGCAGTGGGTGGGTATGGCGGTGGGGTTGTTGGATGCCTCGCCGGTGTTCGCTGAGGCGGTGGCCGAGTGTGAGGCGGCGTTGTCTGCTCATGTGGACTGGTCGTTGACGGATGTGCTGCGTGGTGTTGAGGGTGCGCCTGGTTTTGACCGGGTGGATGTGGTGCAGCCGGTGTTGTTCGCGGTGATGGTGTCGCTGGCCAAGTTGTGGCGTTCGGTGGGTGTGGAGCCGGACGCTGTGATGGGTCACAGTCAGGGTGAGATCGCGGCGGCGTGTGTGGCCGGTGCGTTGTCACTGGGGGACGCCGCGAAGGTGGTGGCGTTGCGGTCGCAGGCGATAGCCGCCGGTCTGGCGGGTCGTGGCGGGATGGTGTCGGTGGGGTTGCCGGTCGACCAGGTCAAGGAGCGCATCGCCGCCTGGGACGGTGCGATATCGGTCGCTGCGGTCAACGGTCCCGGCTCGGTCGTGGTCTCCGGTGATCCGGGTGCGCTGGACGAGATGGTCGCCCAGCTTGAGGGCGAGGAGGTGCGGGTCCGTCGGGTGCCGGTGGACTACGCCTCGCACTCCGCCCACGTGGAGTCCATCCGCGAGGAGTTGCTCAAGGTCCTGGCGGACCTGAAGCCCCGTACCTCGCAGGTGCCGTTCTACTCGACGGTCTCCGGTGAGCTGGTGGACACGGCGGGTCTGGACGCCGAGTACTGGTACCGGAACCTGCGCCAGACGGTCGAGTTGGAGGCCACGACTCGTACGCTGCTGGGCGCCGGGCATGGTGTGTTCGTTGAGGTGAGTCCGCATCCGGTGTTGACGCTTCCCGTTCAGCAGACGGTGGAGGCCGCTGACGCCCAGGCCGTGGTCGTGGGCACCCTGCGCCGCGACGAGGGCGGCCTGGAGCGGTTCCTGACCTCCGCCGCCGAGGTGTTCGCGCGTGGCACCAAGGTCGACTGGGCCCGCACCCTGGAGGGCCGCCGCGCCCGCCGGGTCGAGCTGCCGACGTACGCCTTCCAGCGCGAGCGTTACTGGCTCGACGGGTTCGGCCTGCCGCCCGGCGGAGGCGTGGCCGATGGTGCCGGCTCCGTCGACGAGCGGTTCTGGGACGTGGTGCGGCGCCAGGACCTGGAGTCGCTGGCCGGGACGCTGGCGGTCGACAGCGAGGCGCCGCTGAGCGCCGTGCTGCCCGCCCTGTCCGCGTACCACCGCGACAACCGCGACCGGTCCACGGTCGACGGCTGGCGCTACCGGGTCACGTGGAAGCCGCTCTCCGACGCCGCCGACGGCTCGCTGTCGGGGACGTGGCTCGTGGTGGTTCCGGCCTCCCTCGCCGAGGACGAACTGGTCTCGGGCGTTGTCGCCGGACTCGAACGGCATGGCGCGAGCGCCGTCCCGGTCGTCGTGGACGAGCGGGACCTCGACGCGGACGTGCTGGCGGAGCGGCTGCGCGCGGTGGCCGCCGATGCGCCCGAGCTGGGCGGCGTGCTGTCGCTGCTCGCCCTGGACGAGCGGCCCTGCCCCGACCATCCGGCGCTGACCGGCGGCTACGCGCTGACCCTGGTGCTGCTGCGGGCCCTGGTCGAGGCCGAGCTTCCGGCCCGGCTGTGGTGCGGTACGCGCGGCGCCGTCTCGGTGGGCCGTTCCGACCGGCTCACCAGCCCGGCGCAGGCGATGGTCTGGGCGCTGGGCCGGGTGGCCGGCCTGGAACTGCCGCCCCTGTGGGGCGGTCTGGTCGACCTGCCCGAGTCTCTGGACCCGCGCGGTGCGGAACGGCTGGCCGGTGTGCTGGCCGCCGAGGGCGGCGAGGACCAGGTCGCGGTGCGCGGCTCCGGCGTCTTCGTACGCCGCCTGGCGCGCTCTGCCGCGTCCGCCGGCGAGGGGACCTCGTGGCGGGCGCGCGGCACCGTGCTGGTGACCGGTGGCACGGGCGGGCTCGGCGGGCAGGTGGCTCGCTGGCTGGTCCGTAGTGGCGCCGAGCACCTGGTGCTGACCAGCCGGCGCGGTCTGGACGCCGAGGGCGCCGCCGAGTTGAAGGCGGAGCTGGAGGGCATGGGCGCCGGGGTGACGGTGGCCGCGTGCGACGCGGCCGACCGCGACGCGCTCGCCGCCGTCCTGGACGCCGTACCGGAGCACCGACCGCTCACCGCGGTGGTGCACGCGGCGGGTGTCACGCTCGCGGCCCCCCTGTTGGAGACGGACCTCGCCGACGCCGCGACGGTCGTGTCCGGCAAGGTGGCGGGCGCCGTCAACCTGGACGAGCTGCTCGGCGACCGTGAGCTCGACGCGTTCGTGGTCTTCTCCTCCATCTCCGGCGTGTGGGGCGGCGGCAGCCAGGGCGTCTACGGCTCCGGGAACGCCTTCCTGGACGCACTGGTCGAGCGCCGCCGCGCGCGGGGTCTCGCGGGCACCGCCGTCTCCTGGGGCCCGTGGGCCGAAGACGGCATGGCCACCCGGGACGGCGCGGGGGAGCAGTTGGCGCGGCGCGGACTGCCCGCGATGGCGCCCCAGTTGGCGATCTCCGCTCTGGAACGCGCGGTGGCGGATGACGACGGTGTGATCACGGTCGTCGACGTGGACTGGGAGCGGTTCGCGCCCTCCTTCACCGCGGTCCGGCCCAGCCCGTTCCTGAGCGACCTCGACGAGGTCCGGGCACTGGAGACGAAGGGGGGCGACGGCGAGAGCGCCGACGCCGCCGGGGCCCAGTTGCGCGAACGGCTGAAGCCGCTCACCGAGGGCGAGCGGGACCGGGTGCTGCTCGACCTGGTACGCGGGCACGCCGCCTCCGTACTCGGCTACTCCTCCGCCGAGACGGTCGAGCCGAACCGGGCCTTCCGCGACCTGGGATTCGACTCGCTGACCGCGGTCGACCTGCGCAACCGGCTGGCCGCCGAGACCGGTCTCGTCCTGCCCGCCACGCTGGTCTTCGACTACCCCAGCGCCGGCGTGCTCGCGGCGCACCTGCGCACCGAGGTACTGGGCGCCACGTCCCCGGCGCCGGCCACCGGCCCCATGGGCCCCGCGGGCGCCGGTGCGGACGACGAGCCCATCGCGATCGTCTCCATGAGCTGCCGCCTGCCCGGTGGGGTGCGGAGCCCGGAGGACCTGTGGCAGTTGATCGACGGCGGCGGTGACGCCATCTCGTCGTTCCCGACGGACCGAGGCTGGGACCTGTCGGGCATGTACGACCCCGACCCGGACCGGCCGGGCACGTTCTACGCCCGCGAGGGCGGGTTCCTCTACGACGCGGGCGAGTTCGACCCCGGCTTCTTCGGGATCTCGCCCCGCGAGGCCCTGGCGACCGACCCGCAGCAGCGCCTTCTCCTGGAGACCTCCTGGGAGGCGTTCGAGCGGGCGGGCATCAACCCCGCTTCGGTGCGGGGCAGCCGGACCGGTGTGTTCGTCGGCTTCTCGGGCTCCGGGTACGGCACCAACCTGGAGACGGTGCCCGAGGACGTCGAGGGCCACCTGCTGACCGGCAACGCCGGCAGCGTCGTCTCCGGCCGCCTCGCCTACACCTACGGCCTGGAAGGCCCCGCCATCACGGTGGACACCGCCTGCTCCTCGTCGCTGGTGGCCCTGCACCTGGCCTGCCAGTCGCTGCGGCAGGGCGAGTGCGACATGGCGTTGGTCGGCGGTGTGGCGGTGATGGCCACCCCGATGGCGTTCGTCGAGTTCAGCCGGCAGGGCGGGCTCGCGCCCGACGGCCGCTGCAAGCCCTTCGCGGACGCGGCGGACGGCACGGGCTGGTCCGAGGGCGCCGACGTGCTGCTCGTGGAGCGGCTGTCGGACGCGCGGCGCAACGGCCACCAGGTGCTGGGCGTCGTGCGGGGTTCGGCGGTCAACCAGGACGGCGCCAGCAACGGTCTGACGGCGCCGAACGGCCCGTCGCAGCAGCGGGTCATCCGTCAGGCGCTGGCCAGCGCGGGACTGTCGCCCGCCGAGGTGGACGCGGTCGAGGCGCACGGCACCGGCACGTCGTTGGGTGACCCGATCGAGGCTCAGGCGCTGCTGGCCACCTACGGCCAGGAGCGCCCCGAGGGTCGTCCGCTGCTGCTGGGCGCGCTGAAGTCGAACATCGGTCACACTCAGGCCGCCTCCGGCCTCGCCGGGGTCATCAAGATGGTGTTGGCGATGCGGCACGGCGTACTGCCGAAGACGCTGCACGTGGACGAGCCGTCGAGCCAGGTGGACTGGTCGGCGGGTGAGGTACGGCTGCTGACCGAGGCCACCGAGTGGCCCGAGAGCGGGAATCCGCGCCGGGCCGGCGTGTCCGCCTTCGGTGTGAGCGGGACCAACGCCCACACCATCATCGAGCAGGCCCCCTCGGACACCGAGGACACCCGGCCGGCCGAGGTGGCGTCCCCCGACGACCGTGGCGCGGCGCCCTGGACGCTTTCCGCCCGGAGCGCGGACGGGCTGCGGGCCCAGGCGCGGCGGCTGCGGGCACAGCTGATCGCACAACCGGAGCTGAGCCTGAGGGACGTTGGCTACTCCCTGGTCGCCACCCGTGCGGTGTTCGAGCACCGTGCCGTACTGACCGGCGCGGACCGCGCGGAGCTGCTGCGCGGCCTTGAGGCCGTCGCCACCGCCGAGGACGCCCCCGGCGTCGTACGCTCGGTCGCGACCCCGACGGGGGCCACGGCGTTCCTCTTCTCGGGTCAGGGTGCGCAACGCCTGGGCATGGGCCGGGAGTTGTACGAGGCGTACCCGGTGTTCGCCCGCGCCTTGGACGAGGTGTGCGCGCACCTGGACGTCGTGCTTGACCGTCCGCTGAAGGACGTGGTGTTCGCGGCGGAGGGCAGTGCGGACGCCGAACTGCTGGATCAGACGGCGTTCACGCAGCCCGCGCTGTTCGCGGTCGAGGTGGCGTTGTTCCGGCTCCTTGAGCACTGGGGCGTCAGGCCGGACGTGCTCATCGGCCACTCCGTCGGCGAGATTGCCGCCGCGCATGTGGCCGGGGTGTTCTCTCTTGAGGACGCGTGCACGTTGGTCGCGGCGCGTGGCCGGCTGATGCAGGCCCTGCCGGACGGTGGGGCGATGGTCGCCATCGAGGCGTCCGAGGAGGAGGTCGCGGAGTCGCTCGCCGGTCGTGAGGCCGAGGTGAGCATGGCCGCGGTCAACGGCCCGAACGCCGTGGTCGTCGCCGGTGACGAGGGCGCGGCGCTGGAGATCGCCGAACAGTGGGCCGAGCGGGGTCGCAAGACCCGTCGGCTGCGGGTCAGCCACGCGTTCCACTCTCCGCGCATGGACGCCATGTTGGAGGACTTCCGCAAGGTGGTCGAGGAGCTGTCGTTCGCCCCGCCGACCATCGCCCTGGTGTCCAACGTGACGGGCAAGTCGGCGGGCGCCGACGAGGTGTGCTCGCCGGAGTACTGGGTGCGCCACGCGCGGGAGGCCGTGCGCTTCCTGGACGGGCTGCGCTCCCTGGAGAACGCGGGCGTGACCAGGTTCCTTGAGGTCGGCCCCGACGGAGTGCTCGCGGCGATGGCCCGGGAGTGCCTGACGGCGGAGGAGGCCGCGGCCCCCGTCGTGGTGCCCGCGCTGCGCAAGGACCGCGCCGAGGTCCAGGCGCTGACGACGGCGCTGGCCGAACTCCACGTCAACGGCGCCACCGTCGACTGGGAGGCCCTGTTCGCCGGCCAGGACGTCCGGCGGGTCGAGCTGCCGACGTACGCGTTCCAGCGGCAGCGGTACTGGCTGGACGCCCCCGAGGGCGGCGCCCTCGACACCTCCGCCTCCGCGGACTCGGTCGACGCCCGGTTCTGGGACGCGGTCGAGCGCGAGGACCTGGAGGCGCTGACCGCCGCGCTGCACGTGGACGGAGACGCCTCGCTGACCGAGGTGCTCCCCGCCCTGTCGTCGTACCGCAAGGGCCACCGCGAGCGGTCCACGGTGGACGGCTGGCGCTACCAGATCGCGTGGAACGCGGTGTCCGAGCTGGCGGAGCGGGCGCCGACCGGCACCTGGTTGGTCATGGTCCCCCAGCCGTACGCCGACGACGCGCTGGTCACCTCCGCGGTGTCCACGCTCGAGCGGCAGGGCGCGGGCGTGGCCCGGATCGTGCTCGACGGCGCGGCGGACATCGACCGCGCGGCGGTCGCCGAGCGGCTGCGCACCGCGATCGAGGGCGCGTCCGACGGGGTCGTCGGCGGGGTGCTCTCCCTGCTGGCCCTGGACGAGGACCCCTGCGTCGGCCACACGGTGGTGCCGCGAGGGCTCGCGCTGAACCTCGTCGCTCTCCAGGCACTCGTGGACGCCGGTGTCGAAGCCCCGCTGTGGGTGGCGACCCGGGGCGCCGTGTCGGTGACCGAGTCCGACACGCTGCGCAGCGCCGCCCAGGCGCAGGTCTGGGGCCTTGGCCGGGTCGCCGGACTGGAGCACCCCAAGCTCTGGGGCGGCCTGGTGGACCTCCCGGAGACGCTGGACGAGCGCGCCGCGAACCGGCTGTCCGGTGTGCTGGGCGGCGGAGCCGGCGAGTTCGAGGACCAGGTGGCGGTGCGCACGTCCGGCGTGTTCACCCGGCGCCTGGTACGGGCCGCCGCGCCGCGGACCACGGCCCGGCCGTGGAACGCGCGCGGCTCGGTGCTGGTGACCGGCGGCACCGGGGGAGTGGGAGGCCAGGTGGCCCGGTGGCTGGCGAGCGCCGGCGCCGAACACCTGGTGCTGACCAGCCGGCGTGGCCTGGACGCCCCCGGCGCGGCCGAACTGCGCGACGAACTCACCGCCCTGGGCACCGAGGTGACCGTCGCGGCCTGTGACATCGCCGACCGCGACGCCCTGGCCGCCGTACTGGCCGCCATCCCCGAGCGGTACCCGCTGCACGCCGTCGTGCACGCGGCGGGCGTCCTGGACGACGGCGTCCTGGACTCGATGTCGGTGGAGCGGGTGGCCGGCGTGCTGCGTCCCAAGGTGGAGGGGGCCCGCCACCTGCACGAACTCACCCAGGGTCTCGACCTGTCCGCGTTCGTGCTGTTCTCCTCGCTCGCCGGGGCGATCGGCGGGGCCGGCCAGGGAAGTTACGCGGCGGCCAACGCCTACCTCGACGCCCTGGCGCAGCAGCGCCGGGCCCAGGGTCTCGCCGCCACATCGGTGGCCTGGGGCCCGTGGGCCGAGGCCGGCATGGCGGTCGACGGGGCGCTGGAGGACCGGCTGCGGCGCGGCGGCATGGCCGCGATGACGCCGGAGCTGGCGGTCAAGGCACTCCAACAGGCCCTCGACCTCCAGGAGACGCACCTGGCCGTCGCCGACCTGGACTGGGAGCGGTTCGTCCCGTCCTACACCGCCGTACGGGCCAGCAGGCTGCTGGACGAGATGCCCGAGGCGCGGCGGGTCCTGGAGGCCGCGACCGCGGGCGGTACCGGCGCGCGGTTCGAGACCGGCGGTTCGGAACTGCGTGAGCGGCTCGCCGGACTGCCGGAGGTGGAACAGGAACGCGTGCTGCTCGACCTGGTCACCACCCAGGTGGCCGTCGTGCTCGGCTTCCCCTCGGTGGAGTCGGTCGAGTCCCAGCGGGCCTTCCGGGAACTCGGCTTCGACTCGCTGACCGCCGTCGAGCTGCGGAACCGGCTCGACGCGGCGACGGGCCTGCGCCTGCCCGCGACGATCGTCTTCGACCACCCGACGCCCGTGGCGCTCGCCCGGCGACTGCGCACCGACGTCGTCGAGGACGGGGTCTCGGCGGCCACACCGATCCTCGACGAGCTGGACCGGATCGAAGCGGCGATGGCCACGATCTCCGCCGACGACGTGGACCGGCCACGGATCACCACGCGCCTGCAGACGCTCCTCCTGAAGTGGGGCGAGGCGGAGCAGGAGTCGCCCACCTCGGGCAAGAAGGCGGTGCCGGACAAGATCCAGTCGGCGACGTCGGACGAGATCTTCGACTTCATCGACAAGGAGCTCGGGCTCTCCTGAGCGGGCGCGGTCGGTTCCAGAGGGTCGTTCCTTACTACTTCCATGGGTGACATAACAATGAACGAAGAGAAGCTTCTCGACTACCTCAAGCGGGTGACGGCGGATCTCCAGCAGACCCGCCAGCGCCTGCTGGAGGCCGAGTCGGCGGACCAGGAACCGATCGCGATCGTCGCCATGAGCTGCCGGTTCCCCGGCGGGGTGAGCTCTCCCGAAGACCTGTGGCGCGTGGTGGCGGACGGTACCGACACGATCGCGGAATTCCCCATGGACCGGGGCTGGGACATCGACGCCCTCTACGACGAGGACCCGGACCGTCCCGGCACCAGCTACACGACCGAGGGCGGCTTCCTGGAGAACGCCGACCGGTTCGACCCGGCGTTCTTCGGGATATCCCCGCGTGAGGCGCTGTCGATGGACCCCCAGCAGCGGCTGCTGCTTGAGACGTCCTGGGAGGCGTTCGAGCGCGCGGGCATCGACCCGATGTCCCTGCGGGGCAGCCGTACCGGTGTGTTCGTCGGCACCAACGGCCAGGACTACTCCATGCTCACGCTCGGCGCGGCCGAGACCCTGGAGGACGTCGAGGGCCACTCGGGCACCGGCAACGCGGCGAGCATCGTCTCCGGCCGGATCTCCTACACCATGGGCCTTGAGGGCCCCGCGCTCTCCGTGGACACGGCCTGTTCGTCCTCCCTCGTGGCCCTGCACCTCGCCGTTCAGGCGCTGCGCCAGCGCGAGTGCGCACTCGCGCTGGCCGGTGGTGTCACGGTGATGTCCACCCCGTCGGCGTTCGTCCAGTTCAGCCGGCAGCGAGGCCTCGCCGCTGACGGCCGGTGCAAGCCGTTCGGCGCCGCGGCCGACGGCACGGGCTGGGGCGAGGGCGTCGGCATGCTGCTCGTGGAGCGGCTGTCCGACGCCCAGCGCAACGGCCATCAGGTGCTGGCCGTCGTCCGGGGCTCGGCCATCAACCAGGACGGCGCGTCCAACGGACTCACCGCGCCCAACGGCATCTCGCAGCAGCGGGTCATCCGGCAGGCGCTGACCAGCGCCCGCCTGTCGGCCGCCGACGTGGACGCGGTCGAGGCGCACGGTACGGGTACCTCGCTGGGTGACCCGATCGAGGCCCAAGCGCTGATGGCCACGTACGGCCAGGACCGGCCCGCGGACCAGCCGCTGTGGCTGGGAAGCATCAAGTCCAACATCGGGCACACGCAGGCCGCCGCCGGTGTCGCGGGTGTCATCAAGATGGTGATGGCCATGCGCGAGGGCGTCCTGCCCAAGACCCTCCACGCGGACGAGCCATCCCCGCACATCGACTGGACCGGCGGCGCCGTCTCCCTGCTGAACGACTCGACCCCGTGGCCGGACCGGGAGCACCCGCGCCGCGCCGCGGTGTCCTCGTTCGGCATGAGCGGCACCAACGTGCACACCATCCTGGAGCAGGCCCCCGAGGCCGATCCGGCGGAGACCGACGAGACCGGCACCGAGGCCGCCGGCGGTCCGGTGGCGTGGCCGGTGTCGGGCCGTAGCGCGGAGGCGCTGCGGGAGCAGGCCGGCCGACTGCGTGAATTCCTCGCGGAACGCCCGGAGTTGAACGTGGCGGACGTGGCCCACTCGCTGGCCACGACCCGGTCCGCCTTCGAGCACCGGGCCGTGGTGGTGACCGGAGCCGGCCGTGAGGCGCTCCTGGAAGGCCTTGAGGCGATCGCCGAGGACGCCGCCACGCCGAACGGAGTGGTACGCGGGAGGACCGGCGACGCCGGTCGTTCGGTGTTCGTGTTCCCGGGTCAGGGGGCGCAGTGGGTGGGTATGGCGGTGGGGTTGTTGGATTCCTCGCCGGTGTTCGCGGAGGCGGTGGGTGAGTGTGAGGCGGCGTTGTCGGCTCATGTGGACTGGTCGCTGACGGACGTGCTGCGTGGTGCTGAGGGCGCTCCTGGGTTTGACCGGGTGGATGTGGTGCAGCCGGTGTTGTTCGCGGTGATGGTGTCGCTGGCCAAGCTGTGGCGTTCGATGGGTGTGGTGCCGGACGCGGTCATGGGCCACAGCCAGGGTGAGATCGCGGCTGCCTGTGTGGCCGGTGCGTTGTCGTTGGAGGACGCCGCGAAGGTGGTGGCGTTGCGGTCGCAGGCGATCGCGGGTGGTCTGGCGGGTCGTGGCGGGATGGTGTCGGTCGGGTTGCCGGTCGACCAGGCGCGGGAGCGTATCGCTCGGTGGGGTGGCGCTGTCTCGGTCGCTGCGGTCAACGGTCCCGGCTCGGTGGTGGTCTCCGGTGATCCGGGTGCGTTGGATGAACTGGTCGCCGAGCTTGAGGGCGAGGAGGTGCGGGTTCGTCGGGTGCCGGTGGACTACGCCTCGCACTCGGCCCATGTGGAGTCCATCCGCGAGGAGTTGCTGAAGGTCCTGGCGGACCTGAAGCCCCGTACGTCTGAGGTGCCGTTCTACTCGACGGTGTCGGGTGAATTGGTGGACACGGCGGGTCTGGATGCCGAGTACTGGTTCCGGAACCTGCGCCAGACGGTCGAGCTGGAGGCCACGACCCGCCTTCTGCTCGATGACGGTCACACCGTGTTCGTCGAGGTGAGCCCGCATCCGGTGTTGACGCTTCCGGTTCAGCAGACGGTGGAGGCCGCTGACGCCCAGGCCGTGGTCGTGGGCACACTGCGCCGCGACGAGGGCGGGGCCGAGCGGTTCCTGACCTCCGCCGCCGAGGTGTTCGTGCGCGGAGTCACGGTCGACTGGACCGCCCTGCTCGGGGGCCGGAGCACCCGCCGGGTGGAACTGCCGACCTACGCCTTCCAGCGTCAGCGGTACTGGCTGGATGTGTCGGCCTGGGACATGTCGGCCACCGCCGGCGCCCTGGGCGCGGACGCCGTGGACGCCCGTTTCTGGGAAGCCGTCGAGCGCGAGGACCTGGAGGCGCTGGTCCGCACGCTGGAGGTGGAGGGTGAGGAGGCGCAGTCGTCGCTGACGGCGCTGCTTCCCGCCCTGTCGTCCTGGCGTCGTCAGCGGCGTGAGCAGAACACGGTGGACAGTTGGCGCTACAAGGTGGTCTGGAAGCCCCTGGCGTCCGCCACCGGCGCCACCCTCTCGGGCACCTGGCTCGTCGTCCTTCCCGCGTCGCACGCCGATGACGCCCTCGTGTCCGCCACGGTGAACGGGCTGGAGGCCAACGGGGCCGCTGTCGTCCGCGTGGTACTGGACGCGTCGGGCAACGACCGCGAGGCGGTCGCGGAGCGGCTGCGGGCGGCACTCGACGCGGCGGCGGTGGAGCCGTCGGGCGTGGCGGGTGTGTTCTCGCTGCTGGCGTTGGACGAGTCGGGGCACGGGGCGTTCGCGGGTGTTCCCGCTGGGTTCGCCGCGTCGGTGGGGCTGGTCCAGGGGCTCGGCGACGCGGGGGTCACGGCCCCGCTGTGGTGCGGTACCCGGGGCGCGGTGTCGGTGGGCCGTTCCGACCGGCTGGTGAGCCCGTTGCAGTCGCTGGCGTGGGGCCTGGGCCGGATCGTGGGGGTGGAGTACCCCCAGCGCTGGGGTGGCGCGGTCGATCTGCCCGAGACCGTGGACAGCCGTGCGGCGGCCCGTCTGGTCGGGGTGCTGGCGGGTGCGGAGGGCGAGGACCAGGTCGCGGTGCGCGGCTCCGGTGTGTACGCCAAGCGCATGGTGCGGGCCACGGCCGCCGAGGACGTGGAGGGCCGAGGGTCCTGGCAGAGCCGGGGTTCGGTGTTGGTGACCGGTGGTACGGGTGCGCTCGGTGGTCATGTGGCTCGTTGGTTGGCGCGTACGGGTGCTGAGCACCTGGTGTTGACCAGTCGTCGTGGGTTGGAGGCCGAGGGTGCCGTCGAGCTGAAGGCGGAGCTTGAGGGTCTGGGTGCCCGGGTGACGGTGGCGGCGTGTGACGCGGCCGACCGTGAGGCCTTGGCGGCGGTGCTGGACGCGATCCCGAGCGAGTTCCCGCTGACTGCCGTGGTGCACACGGCCGGTGTGCTGGACGACGGTGTGGTGGACGCCCTGACGGTGGAGCGGGCGGCCGGGGTGTTGCGTCCGAAGGTGGACGCCACCCGGAACCTGCACGAACTGACCGCCGGGATGGACCTGTCGGCCTTCGTGCTCTTCTCCTCCGGCGCCGCCACCCTGGGCGGCCCGGGGCAGGGCAGCTATGCGGCGGGCAACTCCTACCTCGACGCGCTGGCGTTGCAGCGCCGGGCGGACGGCCTTCCGGCCACGTCCATCGCCTGGGGCGCCTGGGCCGGTGGTGGCCTCGGCTCCGGCGAGGTCGGCGAGCGGATGGACCGTTCCGGCGTGGTCGGGATGGCGCCCGAGCTGGCGATCTCCGGAATGCAGCAGGCGCTTGAACTGGACGAGACGTTCCTGGTCATCGCCGAGATCGACTGGGACCGCTTCCAGCCGGAGTTCGCCGGCTCACGTCCCAACGCGCTGTTCCGCGAGGTGCCCGAGCTGAACCGCCCCGCTGCCACCGCCGGCGCGGACGCGGGCGGCGGCGACGACGAGATCTCCGCGCTGCGCCGGGAGATGGCGGAGCTGTCCCCCGCCGAGCAGCCCAAGTTCCTCCAGGAGCTGGTGCGCAACCAGGCCGCCGACGTCCTCGGCTACGACAGCGCCGACGCGGTGGATGCCGACCGCGCCTTCCGCGACCTCGGCTTCGACTCGCTGACCGCCGTCGAGCTGCGCAACCGCCTCGGCGTGGTCACCGGTCTCCGGCTGCCGGTCACCTGCGTCTTCGACTACCCGACCGCCACCGTCCTGGCCCGGTACCTGCACACCGAGATGTTCGGTGAGCAGCCTGCCGCCGGGGCCGCCGCCGCGCCCAAGCGGCCGGAGGCGCTCGACAAGGCCGTCGCCACCGACGAGCCGATCGCCATCATTGGCATGAGCTGCCGGTTCCCCGGCGGGGTGCGTACCCCCGAGGCGCTGTGGGACCTGCTGATGTCCGAGGGCGACGTGATCTCCGGGTTCCCCGAGGACCGCGACTGGGACATCGACAGCCTCTACGACCCGGACCCCGAGAAGGCCGGCACCAGCTACGTCCGGGCGGGCGGCTTCCTCGACGAGGTCGGCCACTTCGACCCGGCGTTCTTCGGGATCTCGCCGCGCGAGGCGATGGCGATCGACCCGCAGCAGCGGCTGCTGCTTGAGACGTCCTGGGAGGCGTTCGAGCGCGCCGGCATCGACCCCGTGGCGCTGCGCGGCAGCCAGACCGGAGTCTTCGTCGGCTCCAACTACCACGACTACGGTTCACGCATCCTGCGGGACGCCGAAGGCGTGGAGGGATACCTCGGCCTCGGCAGCGCCCCCAGCGTCTCCTCCGGCCGCATCTCCTACACCTTCGGCTTCGAGGGCCCGGCCGTCACGGTGGACACCGCGTGTTCGTCGTCGCTGGTGGCCCTGCACCTGGCCTGCCAGTCGCTGCGCCAGGGGGAGTCCTCCGTGGCGCTGGCCGGGGGTGTGACGATCATGGCCACGCCGGGCACGTTCGTCGAGTTCAGCGCCCAGCGCGTGCTGTCGTTTGACGGCCGCTGCAAGGCGTTCGCGGCATCGGCCGACGGCACCGGCTGGTCCGAGGGCGTGGGCATGCTGCTCGTGGAGCGGCTGTCCGACGCTCAGCGCAACGGCCACCGGGTGCTGGCCGTCGTCCGGGGTTCGGCCATCAACCAGGACGGCGCGTCCAACGGCCTCACCGCGCCCAACGGCCCGTCGCAGCAGCGGCTGATCGAGCAGACGCTGGCCGGCGCCCGGCTGGCCTCGGCCGATGTGGACGTGGTCGAGGCCCATGGCACCGGCACGCCCCTCGGCGACCCGATCGAGGCGCAGGCACTGCTGGCCACCTACGGCCAGGGCCGCCCCGAGGGCCGGCCGTTGCTGCTGGGCGCCATCAAGTCGAACATCGGTCACACGCAGGCTGCGGCCGGTGTCGCGGGCGTCATCAAGATGGTGATGGCCATGCGGGAGGGCGTGCTGCCCAAGACCCTGCACGTGGACGAGGCGACACCGCACGTGGACTGGTCGGCGGGCGACGTCGAGCTGCTGACCGAGACGGTGCCCTGGCCGGAGACGGACCACCCGCGCCGGGCGGCGGTGTCCGCCTTCGGTGTGAGCGGCACCAACGCACACGCGATCATCGAGCAGGCGCCGGCCGCCGACGAGCCGGAGGCGCCGCGGGCCACGGCCGCCCCGGGCGCCACCGGGCTCCCGGTGCCGTGGGTCCTCTCCGGCAGGACCGACGCCGCCCTGCGGGGCCAGGCCGAGCGGCTGCGGGACCACCTCGCGACCCTCACCGAAGAGCTCGCGCCCACGGTGGACGTCGGCTACTCCCTGGCCACGACCCGCTCGCTCTTCGACCAGCGAGCCGTCCTGCTGGGCGAGGACCGCGCGGACCTGCTGCGCGCCCTCGCCGCCCTCGCGAAGGGCGAGACCACGCCCGGCGTCGTGCGGGGCACGGCGGGAGCGGCCGGCAAGACGGCGTTCCTGTTCTCGGGCCAGGGTGCGCAACGACTCGGCATGGGACGGGAGTTGTACGAGGCGTTCCCGGTGTTCGCCGACGCGTGGGACGAGGTGTGCGCGCACCTGGACGTGCTGCTCGACCGCCCGCTGCGGGAGGTGGTGTTCGCGGCGGAGGGCAGCGCGGAGGCCGAACTGCTGGACTGTACGGCGTTCACGCAGCCCGCGCTGTTCGCCGTCGAGGTGGCGTTGTTCCGGCTCCTTGAGCACTGGGGCGTCAGGCCGCACGTGGTGATCGGGCATTCCGTCGGTGAGATCGCCGCCGCGCATGTGGCGGGCGTGTTCTCGCTTGAGGACGCGTGCGCCCTGGTGGCCGCGCGTGGCCGACTGATGCAGGCGCTGCCGGAGGGCGGCGCGATGGTGGCCATCGAGGCGTCCGAGGAGGAGGTCGTCGGATCGCTGGCCGGTCGTGAGGCCGAGGTGAGCGTCGCGGCGGTCAACGGTCCGACGGCCGTGGTCATCGCTGGTGACGAGGCCGCGGCGCTGGAGATCGCCGGCCAGTGGGCCGAGCGGGGTCGCAAGACCCGTCGGCTGCGGGTCAGCCACGCGTTCCACTCCCCGCGCATGGATGCCATGCTGGGCGACTTCCGCGAGGTCGTCGAAGGGCTGGCCTTCGCCCCACCGACCCTCGCGCTGGTCTCCAACGTGACGGGTCGGCCGGCCGGCGCGGACGAGGTGTGCTCGCCGGAGTACTGGGTGCGCCATGTGCGCGAGGCCGTACGGTTCGCGGACGGGGTGCGGGCGCTGGAAGAGCTGGGCGTGACCCGGTTCGTCGAGGTCGGCCCCGACGGCGTGCTCACCGCGATGGCGCGGGACTGCGTGGCGGATCGCCCCGAGGGCACCGCCGAGCCGGTCCTGGTGCCGGTGCTGCGCAAGGAGCGCCCAGAGGCACGGGCGCTGACGACGGCGCTGGCCGAACTCCACGTGGGCGGCGTCGCGGTGGACTGGGAGCGGATCTTCGCCAGGCGCGACGCCCGCAGGGTGGAGCTGCCCACCTACGCCTTCCAGCGGGAGCGCTACTGGCTGGAGGCCCTGACCTCGTTCGCCAGCGACGTGACCGCCGTGGGGCTCGTCCCGCCGACGCACCCGCTGCTGGGCGCCGCCGTCGAACTGCCCGACGCGGACGGCTTCCTGTTCACCAGCCGCCTCTCGCCGCAGACCGACCAGTGGCTCGTCGACCACATGGTGCAGGACACGATCCTGCTGCCCGGCACCGCCTTCCTCGAACTGGCCCTGCACGTCGCCGACCAGGTGGGCTGCGACCGGGTCGAGGAGCTGACCCTCACGGCGCCGCTGGCACTGCCCGAGCGGGGCGCGGTCCACCTGCAACTGGCGGTGGGCGGACCGGACGAGAACGGCACGCGCTCGCTGAACGTGTACTCCCGGCCCGAGGACTCCACCATGGAGCAGCCGTGGACACAGCACGCCTCGGGTCTGCTCGCGCGGAGCGGCGCACAGGACGACACCGGCGCGGCCGACCTCGCCGTATGGCCCCCGGAGGGCGCCGAACGGATCGACATCGAGGACGTCTACGCCCGGATGGCCGCGGGCGGCTTCGCCTACGGCCCGGTCTTCCAGGGACTGCGATCGGTGTGGGTCCGTGGGGACGAGGTCTTCGCCGAGGTGCGGCTGCCCGAGGAGAACGTGTCGGACGCGGAGCGGTTCGGACTGCACCCGGCCCTGCTCGACGCGGCGGTCCAGGCCGTCATGTTCGTGCCGCAGGAGGAGGCGGGGCTGGCCAGGCTTCCGTTCTCCTGGACCGGCGTGTCGCTGCGGGCCACCGGTGCCTCGGAACTGAGGGTGCGCCTCAGCTCGCTCGGGCCCGACTCGATCGCCCTCGCGGTGGCCGACACCAGCGGCCGGGCCGTGGCTACCGTCGACTCCCTGGTGCTGCGGCTGGTGGCGGAGGGGCAGATCCAGTCGGCCGGCTCAGCGCCGGCCGGGCACGACTCGCTCTTCCGGCTGGACTGGACCCCCGTACCCGTCGGCGCGCCGGCTCCGGCCTCCGAGGGGACGTGGGCCGTGCTGGGCACGGACGACCTGGGGGTGCGCTCCGGTCTGGAGGGCGCGGGCGCCGACGTGGTGTCGTACGCGGACCTGACCGCGCTGCGCGAGGCGGTCGACTCCGGGGCCACGCCGCCGGACGTCGTCATGGTGGCGGGCGCCGCGGAGGCGGCCGGCATCGACGACGGGGCGGATCTGGCGGGACGGGTACGGGGTGCCACCTACCGCGCGCTGGAACTGGTGCGGACGTGGGTCACCGACGAGCGGTTCGGCGACTCCTACCTGGTGTTCGTGACCCGTGGCGCGATGGGCGCCCGGTCCTCCGACGAGGTGCGCACCCCGGCCGAGGCCGCCGTGTGGGGCCTGCTGCGCTCCGCGCAGACCGAGCACCCGGGGAAGTTCCTGCTGGTGGACCTGGACCCGGAGGACCACGGCGACGTGTCCCCGGCGCTACGGGCGGCGCTGACCGCCGAGGAGCCGCAGGTGGCCGTGCGGGACGGACGGGTGCTCGCGGCGCGTCTCGCCCGGGTGGTCCCGGCCGAGGAGCTGCCCGAACCGGGTACCCCGCCGTTCGACGGCCGGGGGACGGTGTTGATCACCGGTGGTACGGGTGGTCTGGGTGCGTTGTTGGCTCGTCATCTGGTGGTGGAGCACGGTGTGCGTTCTTTGGTGTTGACGAGTCGTCGTGGTGTGGACGCGCCGGGTGCGGTGGAGTTGGTGGCGGAGTTGGCTGGGCTTGGTGCCCAGGCGCGGGTGGTGGCGTGTGATGTGGCTGACCGTGTCGCGGTGGAGGGTGTGTTGGCTGGGATCGGGTCTGAGTACCCGTTGTCGGCTGTGGTGCACGCGGCGGGTGTGCTGGATGACGGTGTGGTGGAGTCGTTGACGCCGGAGCGGGTGGATCGGGTGTTGCGTCCGAAGGTGGACGCGGCGTTGCACCTGCACGAGCTGACCCGCGACCTCGACCTCTCCGCGTTCGTGGTGTTCTCCTCGGCCTCCTCCAACTTCGGTGGCGGCGGCCAGGCCAACTACGCCGCGGCCAACGCCTTCCTGGACGCCCTGGCGCACCAGCGGCGCGGGCTCGGCCTCCCCGCGGTCTCCCTGGCCTGGGGCATGTGGGAGCAGCGCAGCGAGATGACCGGGGACCTCGGCGAGGCCGACCTCCAGCGCATCGCGCGAGCCGGACTGAACGCGCTCAGCTCGCGAGAGGGCCTCGCGCTGTTCGACGACGCGCTTCGGACCGACGAGACGGTGCTCGTACCGACCCACGTGGACCTCGCCGCCCTGCGCGCCCAGGCCCACACCGGCGACATCCCCGCGCTCCTGCGCGGCCTGGTGCGCGTTCCCCGGCGCCGGGCCGTTGCGGCGGAGACCACGCACGCCGGCACCGGGTCGCTGCGGGACCGCCTGGCTGGTCTCGCCCCGGCCGACCAACACCGGGCGCTGCTGGACCTGGTACGGGTCCAGGTGGCCACCGTCCTCGGCCACGGCTCGCCGGAGGCGGTGGAGCCCGACATGGCCTTCAAGGACATGGGCTTCGACTCGCTGACCACGGTGGAACTGCGCAACCGGCTCAACACGGAGACCGGGCTGCGGCTGTCGGCGGTGCTGGTCTTCGACCACCCGACCCCCACGGCGCTGGTGGACCACCTGCGGGAGGAGCTCCTGCCGGACGGCGACACGGGCGAGCCCCTGGTCTTCGCCGAGCTGGACAGGCTGGAGCCCCTGCTCTCGCACGTGTTGGACGACGGCGAGGCGCGCACGAAGGTGGCCGGGCGGCTGCGGGAGCTCCTGGAGAAGCTGGTCGAGGCCTCCGACGACTCCGGCTCCGCCGAGGTGGTCGAACGGATCGGATCGTCGTCCAACGACGAGCTGTTCGCCTTCATCGACAACGAACTCGGGCTGTCCTGAACCCGCGTCCAGCGCCCTGACCCCCCTGACTTTAAGTTCAAAGAAAGTGACGGCACACAGTGAGCGAGACCAAGCTCCGCGACTACCTCAACAGGGTGACGACCGACCTGCACCGCACCCGGCAGCGCCTCCAGGAGGTGGAGGCGAAGCAGCGTGAGCCCATCGCGATCGTCGCGATGAGCTGCCGCTTCCCCGGTGGGATCAGCTCTCCCGAGGAGCTGTGGAACATGGTCGCGGAGGGCGCCGACGGGCTCTCACCGTTCCCGAAGGACCGCGGCTGGCACGAGGAGGTCTACAACCCGGACCCCGACAGCCAGGGCACGAGCTATGTGAACGAGGGCGGTTTCCTGCACGACGCCGCGCAGTTCGACCCCGTGTTCTTCGGCATATCCCCACGCGAGGCGCTGGCCATGGACCCCCAGCAGCGGCTGCTGCTTGAGGCGTCGTGGGAGGTCCTGGAGCGGGCGGGCATCGACCCGCTGTCCGTCAAGGGCACCACCGGCGGCGTGTTCATGGGCGCCGCCTTCCAGGGGTACGGAGCGGCCGGCCCGATCGAGGCCGAAGAGGTCGAGGGCCATCTGATGACGGGCCAGACGCCCGCCGTCACCTCCGGCCGGGTCTCCTACGTCCTCGGCCTCGAAGGCCCCGCGGTGACGGTGGACACGGCGTGTTCGTCGTCCCTGGTGACGCTGCACCTGGCCGCGCAGGCGCTGCGCCAGGGCGAGTGCGACTTCGCCCTGGCCGGCGGCATCACCGTGATGGCCGGCCCCGGGACGTTCACCGAGTTCAGCCGTCAGCGGGGGCTCGCCTCCGACGGCCGCTGCAAGCCCTTCGCGGCCGCCGCGGACGGCACCAACTGGGCCGAGGGCGTCGGCGTGCTGCTCGTGGAGCGGCTGTCCGACGCCCGCCGACTTGGCCACCCCGTGCTGGCGGTGGTGCGCGGCTCCGCGGTGAACCAGGACGGCGCCAGCAACGGCCTGACGGCCCCCAACGGCCCGTCGCAGCGCAGGGTGATCCGGCAGGCGCTCGACAGCGCGGGACTCACCCCGAACGACGTCGACGTGGTGGAGGCGCACGGTACGGGCACCACGCTGGGTGACCCGATCGAGGCACAGGCGCTGCTGGCCACCTACGGCCAGGGACGGCCCGAGGGCCAGCCGCTGTGGCTGGGGTCCATCAAGTCGAACATCGGTCACGCGCAGGCGGCGGCGGGTGTCGCGGGCGTCATCAAGATGGTCATGGCGATGCGGCACGGCGTCCTGCCGAAGACGCTGCACGTGGACGAGCCGACTCCGCACGTGGACTGGTCGGCGGGGGCCGTGGAACTGCTGACCGAGGCACGGCCCTGGCCGGAGACGGGCCGGCCTCGCCGGGCGGCGATCTCCTCCTTCGCGATCAGCGGCACCAACGCGCACACCGTCATCGAGCAGGCCCCCGAAGCCGAGGAGCCGGGGCCGGCCACTCCAGGGGAGGGCTCGGAAGCCGAGGCACCCGCGACGCTCGCCACCCCCGTCGTGCCGTGGCTCGTCTCCGGCAAGGGCGAGGCCGCGCTGCGGGCACAGGCCGAGCGGCTGCACGCCCGTCTGACGGCCCAGGGCTCCGCCCAGGACGACGGACTCGCGGCCGCGTCGGTGGCGGACATCGGCTACTCCCTGGCCGTGTCCCGGTCGGCGTTCGAGCACCGCGCGGCGGTGATCGGCGACGACCGCGAGAGCCTGCTGCGGGGCCTGTTGGCCGTGGCCCAGGGCGAGGCGACCCCGGGTGTGGTCAGGGGGCAGGCGGCGAAGGGCCGCAGGACCGCCTTCGTGTTCCCGGGTCAGGGGGCGCAGTGGGTGGGCATGGCGGTGGGGTTGTTGGACTCCTCACCGGTGTTCGCGGAGGCGGTGGCCGAGTGTGAGGCGGCGTTGTCGGCTCATGTGGACTGGTCGCTGACAGACGTGCTGCGTGGTGTTGAGGGCGCTCCCGGTTTCGACCGGGTGGACGTGGTGCAGCCGGTGTTGTTCGCGGTGATGGTGTCGTTGGCGAAGTTGTGGCGTTCGGTGGGTGTGGAGCCGGATGCGGTGATGGGTCACAGCCAGGGTGAGATCGCGGCAGCCTGTGTGGCCGGTGCGTTGTCACTGGAGGACGCCGCCAAGGTGGTGGCGTTGCGGTCGCGGGCCATCGCGGGTGGCCTGGCGGGTCGTGGTGGCATGGTGTCGGTGGGGCTGCCGGTCGACCAGGTCAAGGAGCGCATCACCGCCTGGGACGGTGCGATATCGGTCGCCGCGGTCAACGGTCCCGGCTCGGTCGTCGTCTCCGGCGATCCGGGTGCGCTGGACGAGATGGTGGCCCAGCTTGAGGGTGAGGAGGTCCGGGTTCGCCGGGTGCCGGTGGACTACGCCTCGCACTCCGTCCACGTGGAGTCCATCCGCGAGGAGTTGCTGAAGGTCCTGGCGGACCTGGAGCCCCGTACCTCGCAGGTCCCGTTCTACTCGACGGTCTCCGGCGAAGTGGTGGACACCGCCGGCCTGGACGCCGAGTACTGGTACCGGAACCTGCGCCAGACCGTGGAGCTGGAGGCCACCACCCGCACCCTGCTCAAGGACGGCCTCACGGTGCTCGTCGAGGTGAGCCCGCACCCGGTGCTCACCCTCCCCGTACAGCAGACGGTGGAGGCCGCCGAGGCGCGGGCGGTGGTCGTGGGCACGCTGCGGCGCGACGAGGGCGGGGCCGAGCGGTTCCTGACCTCGGCCGCCGAGCTTCACACCAGCGGGGTCGTCGTCGACTGGGAGAAGGTGTTCCAGGGGCGTGACGCCCGCCGGGTGGAGCTGCCGACCTACGCCTTCCAACGCCAGCGCTACTGGCTCGACGCGACGGCGGCCGTCGGCGACGCGGGCTCGGTGGGCCTCGGACCGGTGTGGCACCCCCTGCTGGGTGCCGTGGTCTCGCTGGCCGGTGGCGGCGGGGTGCTGCTCAGCGGGCGGCTGTCGTTGGCCACGCACGCCTGGCTCGCCGACCACTCGGTGGAAGGCGTGGCGCTGGTGCCCGGTACGGCCTTCATGGAGATGGCCGTACAGGCGGGGGACCAGGTGGGGTGCGCCCGGGTCGAGGAGCTGGTGATCGAGGCGCCCCTGGTGATGCCCGAGCGCGGCGGGGTGCAGATCCAGGTCGAGGTGGGGGACGTCGACGCCGCGGGCCACCGCGAGGTGAGCGTCTACTCGCGGATCGAGTCCGACGAGGACCGGGCCGACCTCGGGAACCCGTGGGTGCGGCACGCACGCGGTGTGCTCACCCCGCCCGGCCCGGCGGCCTCCTTCGACTTCAAGAAGTGGCCGCCCTCCGGGGCCAAGCCCGTCGACATCTCCGGCGGGTACGAGCACGCCGCCGAGCACGGGCTGCGCTATGGCCCCGCGTTCCAGGGGCTGCGGCGCGCCTGGCGGCGCGGCGACGCGGTCTTCGCCGACGTGGAACTGCCCGAGGAGCAGCTCGGCGTCGCGAAGTACTTCGGCCTGCACCCGGCCCTGTTCGACGCGGCTCTCCACGCGATCGGCGTGAGCAAGGCGATGCGTGGAGGCGATGACGCGCCGAGCGCGGGCACTCTGCTGCCGTTCTCCTGGCGGGGCTTCTCCCTCGAAGCCGTCGGCGCGGGAACCCTCAGGGTCCGGATGGTCCCCGACGGGCGGCAGGCGGTGTCCCTGGCGATAGCCGACACGTCGGGCCGCCCGGTGGCCTCGGTGGACTCCCTCGTCCTGCGGCCGATCCAGGCCCAGGCGTTGCGGAACGCGGGCCGGAGGGACGGTGACGCGCTGTTCCGCGTGGAGTGGACGGCGGACGCGGTCAAGCCCACCGAGAGCGTGGTGCCGGGCTGGTCGGCGGTGCTGGGCGACGACCTCCTCGGCGTGGGCGCCGCGCTGGAGATGTCGGGCGTCACCGTCGACGTGTACACGGACCCGGTGGCGCTCGGCGACGCCGTGTCGTCGGGCACGCTCATGCCCGGCATGGTGGTGCTGCCGGTGGCCCCGGGCGGCGCGACCGTGGTGGACGAGGTGCACACGCGGGTCGCCGAGGCGCTGGAGACCGTCCAGTCGTGGCTGGCGGACGAGCGGTTCGCGGCGACCCGGCTGGTGCTGGTGACGCGCGGCGCCGTGGACACCGGTGACGGTGTGACGGATCTGGCGGGCGCGGCCGTGTGGGGACTGGTGCGCTCGGCGCAGTCGGAGAACCCCGGCCGGGTGGTGCTGGTCGACACCGACGACGTCGAGAAGTCGGCGGGGCTTCTCGCGGGTGTGATGGCCTCCGGTGAGGCGCAGGTGGTGGTGCGCTCCGGTGAGGTCCGCGTGCCGCGCCTGGCCCGGTCGCTGCCCTCGGGCGACGCCAACGAGTCGACGACGTTCGGCTCCGGCGCGGTGCTGGTGACCGGCGGCACGGGTGTGCTGGGCGGTCTGGTGGCCCGGCACCTGGTGACCCGGCACGGCGTCGGGAGGCTGGTGCTGCTGTCCCGCCGTGGGGCGGAGGCGGACGGCGCGGCCGAGTTGCGGGCCGAGCTGGAGGCCGCGGGCGCCGAGGTGGCGGTCGTGGCGTGTGACGCCTCGGACCGTGAGGCGCTCGCCGCGGTGTTGTCGGGCCTGCCCGAGGAGTTCGCGCTGAGCGCCGTGGTGCACGCGACCGGGGTGCTGGACGACGGGCTGTTCGCGTCCATGACGCGCGAGCGGGTCGAGCCGGTGCTGCGGGCGAAGGTGGACGCCGCGTGGAACCTGCACGAGCTGACCTCGGGCATGGACCTGTCGGCCTTCGTGCTCTTCTCGTCGGCCGCCGGTGTGTTCGGCTCGGCGGGACAGAGCAACTACGCCGCGGCCAACGTGTTCCTGGACGGCCTCGCGTCCTGGCGGCGGGCTCAGGGGCTGCCGGGTGTCTCGCTGGCGTGGGGCCTGTGGGAACAGGCCAGCGGCATGACCGGCCACCTCGGCCAGGAGGACCTGCGCCGGGTGTCGCGTTCGGGTCTGGTGCCGCTCTCCTCCAAGGAGGGCCTGGAGCTGTTCGACGAGGGCGTCACCTCCGGCCAGGCCGTGGTGGTCCCCACCCGGCTGGACCTGGGCGCGCTGCGCGCCCAGGGCGCCGCGATGCCCGCCGTGTTCCGCGCCATCGTCCCGCAGCCCGCCCTCCGGCGTACGGCACGGGCGGCCGAGTCCGAGACCGGCGACCAGTCCACCGAGTTGCGCCAGCGACTGGCCGGACTGTCGGAGAGCGAGACCGAGGAGGCGCTGCTCGAACTGGTGCGTACGCTCGCCGCCGCGGTGCTCGGGTACTCCTCGCCCGAGGAGGTCGACACCAGCCACGAGTTCATGGAGATGGGCTTCAACTCCCTCACGGCGGTGGAGTTCCGGAACCAGCTCGCCTCCGTCACCGGCCTGCGGCTGGAGACCACGGTGGTCTTCGACCATCCGCGCCCCCTGGAGCTGGTGTCCTACCTGCGCCCCCGGCTCGCGGCCGGGATCGCCGCCGCTCCCGCCGACCGCCAGACCCAGCCGCCAGCGGCCCAGGCCGCCACGCCGACGCCCGCGACCGCGCCCCCGGCGTCGCAGGCGGACGCGCCCGACACCCTCGGCTCCCTGTTCCGGGAGGCGGCGGCGCAGGGCAAGACCAAGGTCGGCATGGATCTGCTGGTGAACGCCGCGCGGCTGCGTCCCACCTTCGAGGACCCGGCCGACTTCGAGGGGACCATCAGGCCCGTACGGCTCTCCCGGGGTGCCGAACGCCCCCGGCTGATGTGCTGCTCCTCCTACATGGCGCTGGGCGGCGTCCACCAGTACGCGCAGCTCGCCGCCCCGTTCCGGGGCAACCGGGACGTCGCGGCCCTGCCCGCCGTGGGGTTCGTCCAGGGCGAGAGCCTCCCGGCCACCCCGGAGGCGCTGTTCCGCCTCCAGGCGCGGATCGTCGCGGAGTACGCCGACGGCGCCCCGGTCGTCCTGGTCGGTTCGTCGGCCGGCGGCATAGTCGCCCACTCGGTGGCCGCCGCCCTGGAGAGCCAGGGCACGCCGCCCGCGGGAGTCGTCCTGCTGGACACCTACCTGCCGGACAGCGCGAGCATCGGCCAGTTCGAGAACGCCATGCTCGACGAGATGTACGAGCGGGACGCCCTCGTCTCCATGGAGGGTGTCCGGATGTCCGCCATGGGCTGGTACCTGCACCTGTTCGAGGGGTGGAAGCCGCCGGAGAGCGCGGTTCCCAGCCTCCTGGTCCGCGCGGCGGAACCGATGGGCGAGGTGGACGCGGACGCGGCGGGCTGGCAGTCGGACTGGCCGGCCGACTCCGTGATCGACGTGCCCGGAACCCACTTCACGATGATGGAAAAGCAGGCGGGTACCACCGCACAGGCCATCGAGGACTGGGTGGCCAACCTCTAGCACCCCACGCGCCCGCCCGCACCGACGAGTCGCGGGCGGGCGCCCCACGCCGAGGCCGAGGCCGGCCCGGCCCCACAGCTTTGACGCAGGGTTTTACCCAAGGCAGGAGTTAGGTGAGCACCATGTTGAACGGGTCCAGTGACTCGGGAGATTCCATCGCGCAGGCTGGACCGCACCGCGACGAGAGCCCTGAAGCGCCCTCACTCGGTCCGGACTTCCACGAACTGCCGGACCTCGAACAGCGCAGGGTCCTGTTCGACCTGGTACGCGCACACGTCGCCGCGGCGCTGCGGTCCGACTCCCCGCGCACGCTCGACGCGGACAGCTCGTTCCTCGACCTGGGGCTGGACTCGCTCGCGGCGGTCAACCTGCACCGGGGGCTGGTCGCCGCCACCGGGCTCCCCCTTGAGGTGTCGCTCGCCTTCGAGTACCCGACGCCCAGCCAGCTCGTGGACCACCTCCACCGGAAGATGTCCCCCGTGGCCACGGACGACACCGCTCCCGCGCGTGCCGTCGTGGGCTCGGACGACCCCATCGCCATCGTCGGGATGAGCTGCCGTTTCCCCGGCGGCATCAACAGCCCCGAGGACCTGTGGAAGGTCGTCTCCGAGGGCGTGGACGCCATCACGCCCTTCCCCACCGACCGTGGCTGGGACCTGGAGGCGCTCTACAGCCCGGACCCGGACCGCCCCGGCACCAGCTACGCGACCGAGGGCGGGTTCATCCACGACGCGGCCGAGTTCGACGCGGAGTTCTTCGGCATATCGCCGCGCGAGGCCCTTGCCATGGACCCGCAGCAGCGGCTGCTCCTCGAGACGAGCTGGGAGGTCTTCGAGCGGGCCGGAATCGACGTGACCAAGCTGCGGGGGAGCCGCACCGCCGTCTTCACCGGCGCTGAGCACCACGACTACGGGCCCCACCTGCAGAGCACCAAGAGCGGCCTCGAGGGCTACGCGCTGACCGGCATCGCGGGCAGCGTCGCCTCCGGGCGCATCTCCTACACCTTCGGCTTCGAGGGCCCGGCGTGGACCGTGGACACCGCGTGCTCCTCGTCGCTGGTCTCCCTGCACCAGGCGGCGCAGTCGCTGCGCCAGGGCGAGTGCGATCTGGCGCTCGCCACCGGCGTCGCCACCATGCCGACCCCCGGTGACTTCATCCTCTTCAGCCGCCAGCGCGGACTCTCCTCCAACGGGCGCTGCAAGGCGTTCGGCGCCGAGGCCGACGGCACGTCCTGGGCCGAGGGCGTCGGCGTCCTCCTGGTGGAGCGGCTCTCGGACGCCCGGCGCAACGGCCACGAGGTGCTGGCGATCGTGCGGGGTTCCGCCGTCAACCAGGACGGCGCCAGCAACGGCCTGACGGCCCCCAACGGGCGCTCCCAGCAGCGCGTCATCCGGCAGGCGCTGGCCAACGCCGAGCTGACCGCGGACCAGATCGACGTGATCGAGGCGCACGGCACCGGAACCTCGCTCGGTGACCCCATCGAGGCGCAGGCGCTGATCGCCACCTACGGCGCGAGCCGCCCGGAGGGGCAGCCGGTGTGGCTGGGCTCCCTCAAGTCGAACATCGGCCACACCCAGGCGGCGGCCGGTGTGGGCGCCGTCATCAAGATGGTGATGGCCATGCGCCACGGCATCCTGCCGAAGACGCTGCACGTGGAGGTGCCGACCCCGCACGTGGACTGGGCGTCGGGCGGCGTGGCGCTGCTCGCCGAGCAGCGCGCCTGGCCGGAGACCGGGCGGCCGTTCCGGGCCGGTATCTCCTCGTTCGGCATGAGCGGTACCAACGCGCACGCCATCATCGAGCAGGCCCCGCCGCACGAGCCGGCCCCCGCCACGGACGCCGACGCCGACGCGGAGACGGCCTCCCAGCCCGTGTCCTGGCTGGTGTCCGCCAGGAGCGAGGAGGCGCTGCGGGCACAGGCCGCGCGGCTGCGCGAGCACGTGGTGCGCCACCCCGACGCGCGGCCGGTCGACGTCGGATGGTCGTCCGCCGTGACACGGGCCGCGCTCGAACACCGTGGCGTGGTGGTGGCGTCCGACCGGGATGGGCTGCTGCGCGGCCTCGCGGCGCTCGCCGAGCAGACCGACGCGCCGGGCCTGGTGCGGGGCAGGTCCACGGCGCAGCGGGTGGCGTTCCTGTTCACCGGCCAGGGCGCCCAGCGGCTGGGCATGGGCCGTGAACTCTACGAGACCTACCCGCTCTTCGCCGACGTGTTCGACGAGGCGTGCGACTACCTGGAGGTGCGCCTCGGGGCCTCCGTGCTCGACGTGGTCTTCGGCCCCGAGGACGACGCCGCCGCGACCGCTGACGAGCTCAACCAGACGATGTTCACCCAGGCCGGGCTGTTCGCCTTCGAGGTGGCCCTGTTCCGCCTGCTGGAGTCCTGGGGCGTGCGCCCCGACTTCCTGATGGGGCACTCGGTGGGCGAGATCGCCGCGGCCCACGTCGCCGGGGTGCTGTCCCTGGAGGACGCGTGCGCCCTGGTGGCGGCCCGTGGACGGCTGATGCAGGAACTGCCCGAGGGCGGCGCCATGGTGGCCGTCCAGGCGTCGGAGCGTGAGGTTGCCGAGAGCCTGGAGGGCCGCGAGGACCAGGTGTCGCTGGCGGCGCTCAACGGCCCCACCTCGGTGGTGCTCTCCGGTGACGAGGACGCGGTACTCGAAGTCGCCGGCCACTGGGAGGCCCAGGGCCGCAAGACCAAGCGGCTGCGGGTCAGCCACGCGTTCCACTCCCCCCGGATGGACGCCATGCTGGCGGAGTTCGGCCAGATCGCCGCCTGCCTGCCGTACTCGGCCCCGGCCATCCCGGTCATCTCCAACGTCACCGGCGATGTCGCGGGCGCCGAACTGGCCACCCCCGAGTACTGGGTCCGCCACGTGCGGGAAGCGGTCCGCTTCGACGACGGCATGCGCCGCCTCGCCGACCTGGGCGTGACGACGTGCGTGGAGCTGGGCCCCGACGCCGTGCTGACCGCGATGGGCCAGGACTGCCTGGACGCCGTCGACGCCGACGTGGCCCTCGTGCCCCTGGCCCGCTCCGGGCGCGCCGAGGCCCAGACGCTGGCTGAGGCGGTCGCCACCCTGTACGCGAACGGCGTCGGCGTGGACTGGGAGGCGGTGTACTCCGGGCGCGGCGCGCGCCGCGTCGCCCTGCCGACCTACGCCTTCCAGCACAAGCGGTACTGGCTCGAGGCGGGCGGCGCCGTGACCGGCGACGCCCGCAGCGTCGGCCTCGGCAGGGTGGACCACCCGCTGCTCGGCGGCCTCACCGAACTGGCCGAGGGCGACCGTACGGTGCTCACCGGACGCCTGTCGCTGCAGACCCACCCGTGGCTCGCCGACCACGCCGTGGCCGGCGGAGTGCTCTTCCCCGGCACCGGATTCGTGGAACTCGGCCTGCTCGCGGGCGTCGAGACCGGGGCGGGACGGCTCGGCGAACTCACCCTGGAGACCCCGCTCCTCCTGCCGGAGCAGGGCGGCGTCCGCGTCCAGCTCGTGGTCGGCCCCGCCGACGAGTCCGGCTCGCGACCGCTGGGCGTGTACTCGCGCTCCGACAGCGACGAGCCGGGGGAGGAGTGGGTACGCCACGCCCAGGGCGTCCTGGAGACGGACAGCGGCGCCGAGGTCACCGACAGCCTGCCGCAGTGGCCCCTCCCGGGCGCCGAAGAGGTGCCGATGGAGGGCTTCTACGAGGGCCTGGCCCAGGCCGGTTACGGATACGGGCCGGTCTTCCAGGGCCTGGAGGCGGTCTGGCGGTTGGACGGTGACGTCTACGCCGAGGTGGCGCTGCCGGACTCGGCCGCCCAGGACGCCGGACGGTTCGGCCTGCACCCCGCCCTGCTCGACGCCGCGTTGCACGCCATGGAGATGGGCGACTTCGGCGGCGAGAGCGGACGCGTGACCCTGCCGTTCTCCTTCACCGGGGTGAGCCTGCACGCGGTGGGCGCCGGACGGGTGCGGGTGCGGCTGCGCCCGCGGGGCAAGGACACGGTCGAGCTGCTGGTGACCGACGCCACGGGCGCGCCCGTCGCCTTCGTGGAGACGCTGGTGGTGCGGGAGGTGGCGGCCGAGCGGTTCGCTTCCGGGCCGCGCTCCGCCGGCGGCGACGGAACGCTCTTCCGGGCCAACTGGGACGTGCTCGCCGCCCGCGGCGACGGGGCCGAGGCCGGTGTGTCCACGGCCGTGGTCGGCGCCGACCGGGCGCGGGTGGCCGAACTGCTCGCCGCCTCCGGTGTCGAGCACGCCGAGTACACCGGAGTGGACGCGCTCGTCACCGCCCTCGACGAGGGTGCCCAGGTGCCCGACGTGGTCTGGGCCTGGTGCGGCGCGGACGCGGAGGTCGACGACCTCGCCGACGCCGCCCGCAAGGCCACCCACCGGGCGCTGGCCCTGGTGCAGTCCTGGCTGGCCGAGGACCGGTTCGACGGCACCAGGCTGGTCGTGGTGACCCGCGACGCGGTCGCCGCGGGACCCGGCGACGGTGTCGCCGGACTGTCCAACGCCGCCGTGTGGGGCCTGGTGCGCTCGGCGGCCACCGAGAACCCGGGCCGGTTCCTGCTGGTGGACCTCGACCGCCACGCCGAGTCGGCCGACGCGGCCGCCGGTGTGGTGACCACCGCGCTGGCGGCGGGCGAACACGAGGTGGCGGTCCGCACCGGCCAGGGGCTGGTCCCCCGACTGGCCAGGAACGCCTCCGGACGGGTGCTCGAAGCCCCCGCCGGCACCTCGGCGTGGAAGCTCGGCACCACGGGCGGCGGCACCCTGGACAACCTCTCGCTGCTGCCCGACCCCGTGGCCGAGGCGCCGCTGGCCCCCGGGTACGTCCGGGTCGCGGTGCGTGCCGCCGGTCTGAACTTCCGTGACGCGCTGATCGCCATCGGCATGTACCCCGAGGACGACGCCACCATGGGCGGCGAGGGCGCCGGCGTGGTCCTGGAGGTCGGCCCGGGCGTGACCGACCTGGCCCCCGGAGACCGGGTCATGGGCATGATCAACGCCTCGTTCGGGCCCGTCGCGGTCGCCGACCGGCGGCAGCTCGTCCGCATGCCGCGCGGCTGGACGTTCGCGCAGGGCGCCTCCGTACCGGTGATCTTCCTGACGGCCTACATCGGCCTGGTGGAACTCGGCAAGCTGCGGGCGGGCGAGTCCATCCTGGTGCACACCGCCACCGGCGGCGTGGGCATGGCGGCCGTACAGCTCGCACGCCACCTCGGCGCCGAGGTGTACGCCACGGCCAGCCCCGGCAAGTGGGACACCCTGCGGGCGATGGGGTTCGACGAGAAGCACATCGCCTCCTCCCGTGACCTGGACTTCGAGCCGCGCTTCATGGAGGCGACCGGCGGCCGGGGCGTGGACATGGTGCTGGACTCGCTCGCCCGCGAGTTCGTCGACGCCTCCCTGCGGCTGATGCCCAGGGGCGGGCGGTTCCTGGAGATGGGCAAGATCGACGTACGCGACCCCGAGGTCGTCGCCCAGGACCACCCCGGGGTGGAGTACACGGCGTACGACCTGGTCGCGGCCGACTACGACTGGGTCCAGCGGATGCTGGTCGAGCTGGTCGAGCTCTTCGACAGCGGCGCGCTGCACCCGATCCCGGTGACGGCGTGGGACGTGCGGCGGGCCCCGGACGCGGTGCGGTACATCAGCCAGGCCCGGCACATCGGCAAGAACGTGTTCACCATGCCCCAGGCCCTCGACCCCGAGGGCACGGTCCTGGTCACCGGCGGCACCGGCGGCCTGGGCCGCGAGGTGGCACGCCACCTGGTGGCCGAACGCGGGGTGCGCAACCTGGTGCTGGTCTCCCGGCGCGGGCCGGACGCGGAGGGCGCCGTCGACCTCGCGGCCGAACTCACCGAGGCGGGCGCCTCGGTGACGCTGGCGGCCTGTGACGTGGCCGACCGCGCCTCGCTGGAGCGGGTGCTGTCCGGCATCCCCGCCGACCACCCGCTGACCGCGGTCGTGCACGCGGCGGGCGTACTCGACGACGGTGTCATCGACACGCTGTCGCCGAAGCGGATCGACGCGGTCTTCGAGCCGAAGGTCGACGCGGCGTGGAACCTGCACGAGCTGACCCGGGAGACGGACCTGGCGGAGTTCGTCATGTTCTCCTCCGTCGCCGGTGTGTTCGGCAGCCCGGGACAGGGCAACTACGCCGCCGCCAACTCGTTCCTGGACGCGCTCGCCACCCACCGGCGCGCCCTCGGCCTCCCGGCGGTCTCGCTGGCCTGGGGCCCGTGGGAGCAGGCCGGCGGCATGACCGGCACCCTCAGCCAGGCGGACATGGTGCGCATGGCGCGCGAGGGCATGGCGCCCCTGTCCATGGCGGGCGGTCTGCGGCTGCTGGACGCCGGGGCCACGAGCGAGGACGCCCTGCTCGTGCCGATGCGGCTGGAGACCTCCGCGCTCAGCGGCGGCCAGAGCGACATCCCCGCCCTGCTGCGCGGCGTGGTCCGGGTGCGGAGCAAGGCGGCGGCCGGCGGGAAGGCGACCGCCCCCGAATCGGCCAAGGTACGACTGGCCGGCCTGACCGGAGCCGAGCTGGAGCGGGCGCTGCTCGACCTGGTGCGCGGCAGCGCGGCCATGGTGCTCGGGCACAGCGGCGCCCAGTCCATCGAGCCCGACCGCTCCTTCCAGAACCTCGGCTTCGACTCGCTGGCGGGCGTGGAGTTCCGTAACCGACTGAACTCGGCCACCGGGCTCCGCCTCCCCTCCACGCTGATCTTCGACAACCCCACGCCCGCGGCGCTCGCCGAGTACCTGCGCGGCCGGGTGGTGACGGACGGCCCGGCCGAGCCGGACGTCGATCCGGAAGAGGCCAGGATCCGCGCCCTGCTGACGTCGATCCCGCTGGAGCGGCTGCGCCGCGCGGGCCTGCTCGACACGCTCACCGAGCTGGCGAGCGGCAAGGACCAGACCGAGAAGGACACCGGGGAGAAGGAGACGGACTCCATCGACGCGATGGACGACGACGACCTGATCGACATGATGCTCGGCGACCTCGACAGCTGACGACCCGCGAGTCCCCCCGGAGACCTCCGGGGGGACTCGCGGTCCCGGCCCACGGCTCGCGGAGGGTCGCCGTCGTGGGGCCCACCCCAAGAGACCGCAAGAAGAAGAAAGGCTCAGTGAAACCCGATGACCGCAAAGGTCTTTGCGACGGAAGCGGTGCATTCGCTTCCCGAGTTCGAGCAGAGGGCCCTGACCATCGCCGAAGCGCTCCGCGACCGCGGGGTCGGTGACGGCAGCCGGGTCATGCTCAAGGCCGGCAACTCCGCCGGCTTCGTCGGGGTCCTCCTCGCTCTGATGCACACCGGCGCGTCGATCGTCATGGTCGACCACCAGGAACGGCCGGACGCCACCCAGCGCATCTGCGACCTGGCCGGGGTCAAGGTCTGCGTGGTCGACGACGACACGCCGATGCCCGCGAACAGCCCGGCCCAGGTCACCGTCTACGAACTGCTCGCGGCGTCCATGGAGTACACCCCCGCCGAGCCGCGGCTCTCCCTCGACGCCTGGTGCGAGCTGCCCGACGGCCTGATCATGTGGTCCTCCGGCTCCACCGGGGAGCCCAAGGGCGTCGTCAAGACCGGGGCGAAGTTCCTGAAGAACCTGGAGCGCAACGCCCAGCAGGTGGGCCACCGCCCCGACGACGTCCTGCTGCCGCTGCTGCCCTTCTCCCACCAGTACGGGCTGTCCATGGTGCTCATCGCCTGGCTGGTCAAGTGCTCGCTGGTCATCGCGCCCTACCGGCGGCTGGACCGGGCGATGATCATGGCGGGCACCTGCGGGGCCACCGTGGTCGACGCCACCCCGGCCAGCTACCGCAGCATGCTCAACATGATCGGCCGCAAGCCCGCGCTGGCGGACGCGCTGTCCGGTGTCCGGATGTTCTGCAGCGGGGCGGCCCCGCTGGACCCGGGCCTGGTCGCCGACTACGTCAGCCGGTTCGGCCTGCCCCTGCTGGACAGCTACGGCAGCACCGAGGCCGGGAACGTGGCCTTCGCCACCGAGGACAACGCGGTCGCCTGCGGACGGGCCGTCGAGGGCCTGAAGCTGCGGATCGTCGACGACGAGGGCGCCGTCCTGGCCTCCGGCGAGGTCGGGGAGATCCAGGTCCACTCGCCCGACCTGATGGAGGGCTACCTGGCGGAGGACGGCACGGTCACCCCCGTCGACCCCACCAGGACCGACTGGTACCCCACCGGCGACTTCGGCTACCTGGACGGCGGGGACAACCTCTTCGTCCTCGGCCGGAAGTCCGCGGCGCACCGCAACGGCCACACGCTCTACCCCGACATCATCGAGCACAAGCTGGCCGCGGCCGGCTGCCTGGTCAAGGTCGTCCCGATCCCCGACGAACAGCGCGGCTGTCAGCTCGTCTTCTTCGTGGAGGACGAGCAGCAGCGCGAGCCACGGCACTGGCGGGAGCCGATCACCTCCGTGCTGCCCGACGTTGAGCACCCCAACCGCGTACACGTCCTGGAGCGATTCCCCCTGAACCGCAACGGCAAGCCCGACAAACGACAGCTCGAGCAGCTCGCTCTCGACCTGGCACCGCGAGCGAAGGCATGACCGAGCAGCGGGCCACAGAGGCGCAGACCACGAAGGCGCGAGCCGCCGAGCAGCAGGCCGCCGAGCCGCAGGCCACCGAGGCGCGGACGTCCGATCCGGAGACCAGCCGTACGGCCATGGTCTTCCCCGGGATGGGACCCTTCCGCTTCACCGACGTGGGCGAGTTCCTGCTGACCAACCCCCACGCCCGGCGCCGGCTCGCGATCGCCGACGAGGTGGTGGGGTACTCCGTGTTCGACCGGTACCGCCAGTCGGACGCCGACGAGGAGGAGCAGTACAGCGCGCACACCCAGATCGCCTTCCTGACGGTCTGCCTCGCCCTCGCCGACTGGGCGGAGGAGACGCTGGGGGAGCGGCCCGAGCTGTGCGCCGGACCGAGCTTCGGCCAGCGGGCCGCGGTGACCTACGCGGGGTCCCTGCCGTTCGAGGAGACCGTGCGACTCACCGCCGAGCTGGCGCGCTGCGAGGAGGAGTACTTCCGGCAGGAGCACCGTGACGCGGTCACGCACTGTGTGATCCACACCCCCGAGGAGCGGCTCCAGGAGGCGCTGGCCGAACTGGACGCCGAGGGGGAGTGGCACGACGTCTCCGGCTACATCGACCAGGGTTTCTACCTCGTGTCCCTGCGCGAGCCGGTGCTCGACCGGTTCAAGAAGCGGATCGGCGAGCTGGGCGGTTACAACATGTACACCATGTGGCCGCCCGTGCACGCCCCGGCGTTCGGCGCGCTGCGTCGCAAGGCGGAGGAGGAGGTCCTCGCCACCTTCGAGGTGGCCGACCCCAAGCTGCCGATCGTCGCCGACCAGAACGGCGAGCTGCTGACCGGCGCGGACGGGGTACGCACCATGCTGCTCGACACCTTCGACCACCCGATCCGCTGGCCGGACATGGTGGAGACGATGCGGGAGCAAGGCATCACCAGGGTCTGCGTCGCGGGCCCGGACAACCTCTTCGGCCGGGTGAACCGCACCGTGGACAACTTCGAGGTCGTGGCCATCGACGCCCGCAAGGCGATGCGCCCGCGGGTCCGGCAGCGGAGCGCCCGCCGGGCGAGGCGGTGATCGTGGGCGCTGCCCCCGGGCAGCGCCCACCGTGCCGCCGAGCGTCGCGGACGTCGCGCCTGGGCGATCGTCCCCCGGGTACCCGATTCCCCCCTGGCGCCACTCACGTGCGCGCGTACGGGGGCGGGCGGGTGGGCCGTGCGCCGGCCCTGGCTGGTCGGTGCCGGGCGGCCGTGACCAGCAATTCCCTAGAGTCCTCCGTCCTCGCTGGTCTGTGCCCCGCGCGCCGTGCTGGGCTATGGATCGCACACCCACCACAGGGAGAAGCCATGTGTGATGCGCGAGGTTCGGGTCTGCTACCACGGGGGAGGGCCGGTCGGCCCGGCGCGGGCCCCGGCGTGGCGAGGGGATAGGCCCGACATGCTCCTCACCACCCCCTACGAGAACGGCCCGTCGAGCCCTCCCATCACCATGCTCGGCCCCGACTTCCCCTTCGCGTACGACGACTGGCTGAGCCACCCGGCGGGCCTGGGCGCCGTCCCGGCCGACGCCGTGGGAACCGAGGTCGCGATCGTCGGCGGCGGGATGGCCGGGCTGGTCGCCGCGTACGAACTGATGCGGATGGGACTGCGGCCGGTCCTCCACGAGGCGGAACGCCTGGGCGGCCGGATGCGCTCCGCCAGCTTCGACGGGTTCCCGGACGAGGTGGCCGAGTTGGGGGCCATGCGGTTCCCGCTCTCGGCCACCGCGCTGTTCCACTACGTCCGCGCGCTGGGCCTGCGCACCACGCCGTTCCCCAACCCGCTCAGCCCCTGCACCCCCATGACGGTGCTGGACATCGGCGGCGCCAGCCACTGGGCCCGGACCGAGGCGGACCTGCCGCCCGTCTACCGGGAGGTCGCTGACGCCTGGGACAAGACGTTGCGCGAGCGGGCCGACATCTGGGTCATGCAGGAGGCGATCCGCACCCGGGACACGGCCACGATCAAGGCGCTGTGGAACCGCCTCGTGCCGCTCCTGGACGACCAGTCCTTCTACGGCTTCCTCAGCACCACGCCCGCCTTCGCCTCCTTCCGGCTCCGTGAGCTCTTCGGACAGGTCGGCTTCGGCACCGGCGGCTGGGACACCGACTTCCCCAACTCGATGCTGGAGATCCTGCGCGTCATATACACCGAGGCCGACGTCGACCAGCAGATCATCGAGGGCGGCTGCGAACAGGTGCCGCTGGGCCTGTGGCGGCACGCCCCCGAGGGCCTCGCGCACTGGCCGGCTGGTACGTCGCTCGCCACGCTCCACGAGGACCGGCCCCGGCCCGCCGTCACCGCGCTGCGCCGCGCGGGGGACCGTATCGCGGTCACCGACGCCGACGGGCAGACGCGCGACTACCGGGCGGTGGTCTTCACCGGGCAGCACCGGCTGCTGAACAGCCGGGTCGCCTGCGACGACGCGCTGCTGCCCGGGCCGGTCCGGTCGGCGATCGAGCGCACCCACTACATGGGTTCCTCCAAACTGTTCGCGCTCACCGACCGGCCGTTCTGGCTGGACGTCGACGCCGCCACCGGGCGGGACGTGATGGGCATGACGCTCACCGACAGGCTGCCGCGTTCGGTGTACCTCTTCGGCCGGGGACCCGACCGCCCCGGAGTGATGTGCCTGTCCTACACCTGGAACGACGACTCGCAGCGGGTCGCCGCGCTGTCCGCCGAGGAGCGGTTGGAGATCGTCCTGCGCTCGCTCGGCGAGATCTATCCGGACGTGGACATCCGGTCGCACATCATCGCGCCGCCGGTGGCCGTCAGTTGGGAGAACGCACCCTGGTTCACCGGAGCCTTCAAGGCCAACCTGCCGGGCCACTACCGCTACCAGCGCCGCCTGTTCACCCACTTCATGCAGGGTGAGCTGCCCGAGCACCAGCGGGGCTTCTTCCTGGCCGGCGACGACGTCTCCTGGACCGGCGGCTTCGCGGAGGGAGCGGTCACCACGGCGCTGAACGCCGTGTGGGGGGTCGTACGCCATCTCGGCGGCGGCTGCCACCCGGCCAACCCCGGCCCGGGGGACGCGTTCGCCGAACTCGCGCCCCTGGAACTGGACGAGCCCTGACCCGAGGGCACCACGGAGAACGCGAGGAAGACCCGAGGGACACGAACAACACGAACAACACCTGGAAGCGGTCCCGTGCGCCGGTGCGCACGGGACCGCTTCCAGGTGGCAGATCCCTCAGCCGAGCCGTGGCGTGCGCGGGAAGGTCAGTGTGCTCCGTCGGCCGCGAACAGGGCCTTGTGCAGCGGCGACCGGCGGAACGCCGATCCGCCGTAGAGCGACTCGGCCGTGACCGGGACGCGCCGTCCGTCGGCGTGCCGTACGGTTCCGGCGAACCGGTACTCCGGGTGGACCCCGTCGGCACTCAGCTCGCACGAGACCTCCAGCTCGATGACGTCGCCCGGGACGAGGGAGATCTGCTCGCCGGCCAGCAGCGGTACGTACACCGGCAGCCAGTTGGTCTGGGTCGCGAGCGTGTCGAGGTGCTCGCCACCGCGCCGGCCCTGCAGGTCCAGCCAGAGCAGCAGCCCGTCCACCCTGCCCGGCCGGGTCGCGGTCAGCCGCAGCTCGCCGCTCTGCCGGAACTCGCCGTCGTTGAACCGCAGATCCTCGACATCCCCGGTGGTCGAGCGGATCGCCTCGTACCCGATCCCGCCGACGCACATCCGCAGGTCGAAGAAGCTGTCGGCCGCGCGGAAGACCGACTGCACGTACGGCACCACGCTCTCCGACACGCCGGGGCCCTCGGGCATCAGGTCGGCGAGGCAGACCGTCGCGGCCAGCGTACGGACCCGGTGCGGCACCACCTGGGCGCCCGGCGACAGGAGCCGCTCCCGGGCGTCCTCGATCACCCGGGCCATGCCTTCGGAGCCGCCGATACAGCCCACCACCTCGGCGACGCACAGGTCCGCCCGCTCCGCGAGCGTCACCTCGGTCGATAACCCCGGCACGACGCTGATCCGGCCCGGCGCCCGGTCCCGGGCCAGTTTCTCCGCACGGCGGGCGCTGTCGGCCAGGCTCTCGATGGCGACGACGCGGTCCGCGCCGGCGTCCGCGGCACACAGCGACCAGAACAGATCGGGCCCGCAACCGATCTCCAGCACCCTGGCGCCAGGCGCCTGCCGGGCGATGGCTTCCCGGAACACCTCGTTCCGGGGTTCGTCGGCGAGCATGGCCTGATAGACGAACGCGTCGTATATCGGGTATTCGCCAATTGACGGAAACAGGTGGGGTCGATCCGGGTCCAGCTCAGGCCCGGTGACTCTCACCCGCGCCTCGCGATCACCGACCACCAGAGTTGCCCATTCGCTGCCCATTCGAAGCCTTTCCTTGGCCGTATTCCGCCCGGTCGCGTCGCGGGTGGAGGTCATATCCATGATGGGCTTCCGAAAATGGCCGGCCAAGGGCGTGGAATGGCTCCTGAGTAAAGCCCTAGACTTCGCGGTTTCGCTGGCGGGCGCGTGCGTCGTCGGTATCCGGTCGCTCGCCGAGGCGGGCCAGCCGCTCCGTGGGTGCGCAGCGCGCCGGCACGCCCCAATTCGGGATCGAATAAAAGGCGATAATCGGCCAGCCAAGCAGCCGTTCCACGCCAGCGCGTCCCTGCCCCAACCGGGCCAGGGACGCTCGAGTACCGACGTAGCCCTCCCGCCCCACGAGCGGGAACGGTCGCCTGGCGGCGTGTCAGCGCTACGCGTATCCGCTCGGGGTTACGGCCAGGGGGCGGCTGCGGGCAATCAGGGCCGAGTCGCCATATCGGTCGTACGCGCGGGCGGAGTGGCGTCCATGAAAGTCAGCGGGAACACCTCGTCGGAATCCGCGTAACGGTGGAACCGGTGGACCCAGGACGGCTCCTGGAGGGCGCGGACCTGGGCGCGGGGCAGTGCCATGTGGACGTCGCGGGCGCTGCCCTCGGCGGCCGGGGTCGGCGCGATGTGCACGGTCCAGGGGACCACCATGGAGGTGAAGTCGTACCAGAAGGGGGTGCCCTGCCCGAAGTCGATGTCGTAGAAGGGCAGCTTCGACCAGTTGTTGATCGCGATCGTGCTGTCGAACGAGTCCAGGGCCATCGTGGTCATGACCCGCTTGATGCGCCCCGCCTCGCGTTCGGCGCGGAGGAACGCCACTTCCTCGCGGATTCTGTGCTCCGTGTTCTCGGCGTGGGACGCGCGGACCGTCGCGGCGACCTCGCCGAGGGGGCGGGAGCGCAGTTCGGCCGCGGTCATCCCGGGCCGGGTGTTGGTGACGGCGTTGCCCCAGTAGTCGTCCGGTACGTCCCCACCGGCGAACGAACGGAAGTCGGCGATGAGGCCGAGCCTTTCCTCGCTCGTGTCGGGGCGGTCGCGCAGCGCGCCGAGGACCTTCCAGAGATGGGCGGTCAGCGCGTCGTTGGTCGACACCCACCGCTCCGTGCCGGCGAGGTCGGCCGTCGCGGTGGCCTTGATGGTGGCCAGTTCGTCCGCTGTGAAGCGGGTGGTCACCGTCGTCACGCCGCCGAGGCTGCCGCGCAGGATGCGGCCCATGAAGGCGGCCTTCCGGCCTCGCTCCATGACCGTGAGATGGGCGCCGCCCGTGCGGGCGTCACCCGTGGCCGACGCGGCGAGCGCGTCGATGACTCCACGGTCGTGACTGGGCCCGCGGTACCCGAGGCCCCGGTGCTCCCGCGCCCAGCACTCCAGGAAGCTCATGAAGCTGGACCCGTCGGCCACCGCGTGGTTCATCGTGAGGCCCAGAATGCTGCCCCCGCCTCTCATATGGGTGAGCTTCACCGTGAAAAGCGGCGTACCGCGGTCAACCACCCAGAACGGCATGGCGTGACTGAGATGGCGCTCCAGCCCCTTCTTCGCCGTGTGGCGGGGCCCGTGGTCCGGCATGGGCGCGGACGCGTGTGCCTCGACGAAGCGCACACCGGCGTCGTCGCAGAGCACGCTGAGACCGCCGTCGGAATCCCTCTTCATGCGGCCGGCAAGGATCGGGAAGTCGCGCAATGTCCTGCCGAGGGAGGCGCGGAGCGCCTCGCCGTCGAGAGTCTCCCGGTAGAAAAAGACACGGGGCGTATAGATCGTGCCTATGAGCATGTCGTAAACGCTCAGCCGTATGCGTTCACCGCTCGCCTCTCCAGCACGTACGGTGAACGTTCGCTTGGCGCGGCTCGCGGTGGGGGGTGTCGTCATATTCGCACGCTCTTTCGTCTAGGCCGAACGCGCTGTCACGTCAACGCGTCGACGCGTTGACCCTAACGTTCGATCGTGAGCGATCCCGTGGAATGGAAGCAGGTTTAGGGAACCCCCCACTTCCCTGGAATTCGATACTCCCCGGAGGGCGTGGGCGTGTTACGGGGCCTCCGGCGGACCACGCGGTGGAGCCACGCGGCAGACCACGCGGACCGCCCGCCGAGCCGACAGGACAGATCCTGTGCACCGTGTGGTGTTCGCGTCGCTGTTGGGCGGATCTTGGAAGGTTTCGAGGTGGTTCACGCCGAGTCCCGTACGTGCCACCACACTCGATGCTGCGACCCGAACCACCCCGAGGGCGGTGACCACCGTGGAGCCAGGTGCCGGCCTGCCTGGTGGTGGGGGCGAGTCCGGCGAGTGGGGGTGCCCCTGCTCGAAGAGTCCGGGGGAGCGCGCCGGGCGTCGCGCGCCGTGGGGACCCGTCAGCGGCCCTCCAGGCCCACCCCGGCGATATGACATCTCGTGACAGATGAGAGGGTCGGGCAGGTGAGTGAGACACCGAAGAACACCCTGCAATACCGGTTTGACGGGCCAGAAGAGGCCCCGGTCCTGATCCTCGGTCCCTCACTGGGTACCACATGGCACATGTGGGACCGCCAGGTCCCCGAGCTGAGCCGCCGCTGGCGAGTGCTGCGGTACGACCTGCCGGGGCACGGCGGGGCCCCCGCGCACCCGGCCTCGGCCATCGGCGACCTCGCGGACCGGCTCGTCGCCACACTCGACCAGTTGGGCATCGACCAGTTCAGCTACGCGGGCTGTGCCATCGGCGGCGCCATCGGGGCCGACCTGGCGCTCAGACATCCGCACCGCGTCGCCTCGCTCGCGCTGGTCTCCTCGTCACCGCGGTTCGGCACCGCCGACGCCTGGCGCCAGCGCGGCGTCGTCATCCGTACCAACGGGCTCGACCCCATCGCCCGTACGGCGCCCGAGCGCTGGTTCACCGCCGGCTTCGCCACCGCGCAGCCCGCCATCGTCGAGTGGTCCGTGCAGATGGTGCGCACCACCGATCCCGGCTGCTACATCGCCGCCTGCGAGGCGCTGGCCACGTTCGACATCCGCTCCCAGCTCGGCCACATCGGCGTGCCCACCCTGGTCCTCGTCGGCGCCGACGACCAGGTGGCGCCGCCCGCCGACGCCCGGGTGCTGGTCGCCGGCATCCCCGACGCGCGGCTCGCCCTGGTCCCCGGAACCGCCCACCTGGCCCCCGTCGAGCAGCCGTCCGCCGTCACCGACCTGCTCGTACGACACTTCGCCAGCATCGGCCACCCCACCCACACCACGGGCATGACCGCGATCACCGCGGCGGCGCCCAAGCCGGTGCTCGCGCCCCCGCCCGCTCCCGCCGCCGCCCCCGTGGCGCCGATCGCCGAGATAGCCCCCGCGGGGCAGCCCGCCCAGGTGCCCACGGGGGAGCCGGACCACCGGGCACGGGGCACGAAGGTGCGCCGCGAGGTGCTCGGCGACGCCTACGTGGACGCGGCCGAGGCCGTCGCGGACGAGTTCAGCGCGGACTTCCAGGACTTCGTCACCCGCTACGCCTGGGGCGAGGTGTGGACCCGCCCGGCGCTCGACCGGCACGCGCGCAGCGTCGTCACCCTCACCGCGCTCACCGCGGGCGGCCACCTCGACGACCTCGCCCTGCACACCCGGGCCGCGCTCCGCAACGGCCTGACCCCCGCCGAGATCAGGGAAGTGCTGATGCACACCGCGGTCTACTGCGGGGTGCCCGCGGCGAACGCCGCGTTCGTCGTGGCGCAGCGGGTCATCCAGGAGGAGACCCGCCCCGAGGGGTAGCGGGACAGCGAGATATCGGGGTAGCGGGGTGGCGGAGTAGTGGCCGGCGGCCGTTCCGGCGCCGTTCCGCCCGCCGGCCAGCCGCTGGCATCGGCTGGTGCGGGCGGCGCGGCCGGAGCGCGGGGCGCCGTGCCGTGGACGCGCCGGGCGCGCGCGTAACCTGGCGCGCGAACCACGACGTGCGGCGCTCGGCGGCGACACCAGGGCGGCGCGCGGGACGCGGACAGCGGCGGCACGGCGCGACACGCGCGAAGCAGCGCGAGGAGGAGCGGTAGGTCATGCGGCTCACCAAGCAGGGGCACTCCTGCGTCCGGCTGGAGAAGGACGACCGGACGCTGGTCATCGACCCCGGGGCGTTCAGTGAGCGGGACGCGGCGCTCGGCGCCGAGGCGATCCTGGTCACCCACGAACACCCGGACCACTTCGACGAGGAGCGGCTGCGGGTCGCGCTGGAGGCGAACCCCGCCGCCGAGGTGTGGACCCTGCGCAGCGTCGCGGAGCGGATCTCGGCCGCCTTCCCGGGCCGGGTGCACACCGTCGGCGAGGGCGACACCTTCCGCGCGGCCGGCTTCGACGTCGAGGTGCACGGCCAACTGCACGCCGTGATCCACCCGGACATCCCGCGCATCACCAACGTCGGGTACGTCCTGGACGGCGCGGTCTTCCACCCGGGCGACGCGCTGACCGTGCCGGGCCGGCCGGTGGAGACCCTGCTGCTGCCCGTGCAGGCGCCGTGGAACAAGGTCGGCGAGATCATCGACTACGTGCGCGCGGTGCGCCCAACCCGCGCCATCGACGTCCACGACGGGCTCCTCACCGACCTGGCCCGCCCCGTCTACGACCGGATGCTGGGCCCGGACGGGCCGGGCGTCGCCGACGCCGACCACGGCCGACTCGCCCCGGGGCAGAGCCTGGACCTGTGAGCCCGGGCCCGGACCTGAACCTGGACCTGTGAGCCGGGCCCGCGCGGCGCGGGCCGGCGCGCGGCCACCGGCGCGGGGCTCGGGGCGCGGGGCCCCGGGCGCCGCCGGCTCGCGGCCGGTTGTCAGTGCCGGGCGGTAGGTTTACGTACATGCGCATCGCGACCTGGAACGTCAACTCGATCACCGCCCGCCTCCCGCGGCTGCTGGCCTGGCTGGAGAGCACCGGCACGGATGTGCTGTGCATACAGGAGACCAAGTGCTCCGCCGAGCAGTTCCCCTACAACGAGCTGCGGGAGCTGGGGTACGAGGTGGCGGTCAACGCCACGGGCCGGTGGAACGGGGTGGCGCTGGCCTCCCGCGTCGGCATGAGCGACGTGGTCGTCGGCCTGCCCGGCGGCCCGGACTACGAGGGGGCGCAGGAGCCCCGCGCGGTCTCGGCGACCTGTGGTCCGGTGCGCGTCTGGTCGGTGTACGTGCCCAACGGGCGCGAGATCGACCACGACCACTACGCGTACAAGCTCCGCTGGTTCGAGGCGCTGGGCGCGGCGGTCACCGAGGACGCGGCCGGCCCGCGACCGTTCGCCGTGCTCGGGGACTTCAACGTGGCCCCCACCGACGAGGACGTCTGGGACACCGCGCCCTTCGAGGGCGCCACGCACGTCACCCCGGCCGAGCGCGCGGCGCTGGCCGCGCTGCGCGAGGTGGGCCTGTCCGACGTGGTGCCCCGGCCGCTGAAGTACGACCGCCCGTACACGTACTGGGACTACCGCCAGCTCAGCTTCCCGAAGAACAAGGGCATGCGGATCGACCTGGTCTACGGCAACGCGCCGTTCGCGAAGGCGGTCACCGACGCGTACGTGGACCGTGAGGAGCGCAAGGGCAAGGGCGCCTCCGACCACGCCCCCGTAGTGGTGGACCTGGACGTCTGAGCCGGGCGGTGGCGTCGGAGACCGGGCGAAGCCGCGCGCGGGGGCGCTGACCGGGCCCCATCAGGGGCTCAGTAGCCGCAGGTCGACGGAGTCGCCGAGGGCGCGCAGGCCCGCGTCGCCCGGGTGCAGGTGGTCGCCGCTGTCGTAGGCGGGCAGCAGGCGCTCCGGTCGGTCCGGGTCGCGCAGTACGGCGTCGAAGTCCAACACGGCGTCGAAGGTCCCGTCGTGCTCGCGGACGAAGGCGTTGACGGCGGCTCGCCGCGCGTCCACCTCGGGCGTGCAACCGGGGAAGCCCGCGCAGGGGGCGATGGTCGCGGCGAGCACGCGCAGCCCCCGGCCGTGAGCCCGGTCGGCGATCGCGCGCAGCCCGGCGATCACCGCGTCGGCGGGCGTGCCCGAGCGCACGTCGTTGACGCCCTCGAAGACGATCACGGTGCGGACGCCGGTCTGCGCGAGCACGTCGCGCTCCAGGCGGTGCTGGGCGCTGACCCCGCCCACGTCGCGGCTCACGCCGTCGCCGGGGTAGCGGTCGGTGACGACGCGGTTGGCCGCGATGCCCTGGTTCAGCACGCCGTAGCGCGGGCCGTGTGGCCGGTTCAGCAGGCGGCGGGCCAGCACGTCGGGCCAGCGCCGGTTGGTGCCCGGCGTGGACCGCTCCCCGTCGGTGATCGAGTCGCCGAGCGCCACCACCGCGCCCGGCCCGCCCGCGACGTCCACGCCGGTCAGATAGGGCCAGGTGGTGAGCGTGCCGGTGAACGCGCGGCCGTCCCGGTCGCCCGTGTGGTCGCCGCTGCCGGCAGGGCTGAGGTAGGAGCGTTGAGCGGCGTGCGCGTGCACCGGCGCGGCGTCGACGGGGCCCGGCAGGTGCAGGCTCACCAGCAGGTCGGCGCCGCTCGGCACGGTCAGCCCGACCGGGTCGCTGACCGTCTGCGCGCCGGCCGGTATCCGCGTCCCGGGCCGGCCGTCGAACGTCAGCGGCACCGGGTCGGCCGCCGCCGCGCCGTCCGCGCCGCGCACCGCGACGCTGGCACGTGCGATGTCCGCCGGGGTCGCGGCGAAGGTGTTCGCCAGCCTGATCCTGGCCCGCGCCCCGCCGACGCTGGTGCGCACGACCAGGCGCAGCGTCTGGTCCCGCCACCCCCCGTCCGCCCCGCCGCCCCCGGCGACCGGCGGCAGGCCGGAGGTGCTCGCGGCCCACGTGCCGCTCCAGCCGGTCGCCGCCGGGCGCACCGCCAGGGCGAACACGTGCAGGTCGGCGTCCGGTCCCGGATCGGCGGGCAGCGTGAGGGAGGCGACGGCCTCGCCGCGCGCGAGCGGCACGCTCACCGCGTACAACAGGGCCCGCTCCCGCCGTTGTCCCGTCGGCGTGTTGTGGTGCGGCAGGGCGACGGCCTTGGTGGCGAGCGGGCCGCCGCGCCAGTCGGGCGCGGTGAGCGTGTACGTGCTCCGCGAGCCGTCCCGGTAGTGGACCGTTCCGGTGCCGCCGGCGCCGGGGCCGACGCGGCCCGGGCTGCTGCCGGTGACCAGGAAGGTGAGCGCGTCACCGGCGCCGGACAGCGCGACGCGCTGGCCGTCGGCCCGCACGTTGTCGGGGCGGCCCGGTGCCGAGCGCGGCCACTCCAGCCGGGTCGCGTCGAGGGTCAGGGCGCGCCCGGGTGCCCAGCCGGCCGCCGCCAGGTCCCGAGCCGACAGGGAGTTCCCCGCGCCGTCCAGGTCGGCGGCGGCGGGGTCGGCGTCGTCGCTGGTGCCCACGTTGTCGAAGAGTCGCTCCAGGGGGACCGGCCGGCCCGCCCGGCCCGCGCCTCGGGCGGCCTCGCCAACGGCGAGGTCGGCGGGCCCCGCGCGGCCGGCCGGCACGGCGGTGGGGCCAGCGGGGCCGGCCTGGCCGGCGCTCGGCAGGGCGGAGTGGGCGGCGGTGGGGGAGTGGGCGAACCGTGGGGCGGTGGGTCGCGGGGCGGCCTCGCGGGCGGGGGCGGGCGCGGCGGTCAGGGACAGGGCCAGCGCGATGCCACCCGCGAGGGCCGCGGCCGGTGGGGTGCCGCGCCGCAGGCCGCCGGCCGGGCCGCGCGCCGCTCCGGGCGGGAGGTGGCCACGACGGGGTCTGGTGCCGAACACGCGCGTCCCCTCTCGTCATCGCCGGCGGGCCGACGGTGGTCGTGCCGGCGGTCGCGCTGGCGGGGCGACCGTACGAGCCACGCCCGCCCCGTGGAAACCAGGAACTCCGGGCGGCCCGGGGGCCGGCGCGTCAGGGCGGCCAAGCGTCATCCACTGCCGCGCGCCTGTGGTGCGCACCCCCCGGTCGGTGCGACGCTGAACGGTATGAACATCTCCTTCCTGGGCCCCTGGCGCAAGCGGCACGGCGCGACGGGCCAAGCGGAACCGCCGCCCACCGGGTCGGCGCGGGAAGGGCTGGCCGAACTGCTCTCGGAGTGTGAACTGCTGCGGGCCCGCGCCGAGTCGGAGAACGTCGAGTTGGACGACACCCCGGCCTCCCTCGAAGCCCTCGACCAGTTGCAGCCCCGCTGGCGGGACGACCCCGAGGAGTCGCCGTGGCTGGGCAACGACGCCGGCCTGTATCTGGGCACGGTGATCGTACGGACCGTGCCGGGCGCCCAGTGGCGGCTGGACCCGGACGGCACCCCGCTGGTGGTGCTGGACAACGGCCGGGAGATCGACGTGGCGGCGGTCGGACTGGCCTGGGCGGAGGACGGCGCCCCCGAGCTGTCGCAGCTCTACGCCGAGGTGGACGAGGGCTGAGACGCACGGCCCGGTCCGCCGCCCGGACAGACGGAGAGACAGACGGGCGAGCGGTCACGAACTCGCCGACCAGGGGCGCGGCCCGTCCTCCGGGCGTGGCCACCGCCGACCCCCGTCGTCGGTGACGCCCGCCCGCCGTAGCCGTCAAATGGCATCAATTGCCCACACCATGCGTGTCATCCGCCATGTCCCTTATGGGGATGTATAGGTTGCGTTGACTGCGACACGCCTGAAAGTGGGTAGGGCTGCATATGGCCGTCGATCCCCTGATCGAACTGCGCGACGTCAACAAGTACTACGGGAAGCTGCACGTACTGCGGGACATCGACCTCACCGTGGGCCGCGGGGAGGTCGTGGTCGTGATCGGCCCCTCCGGTTCCGGCAAGTCGACGCTGTGCCGGACGATCAACCGCCTGGAGAGCATCGAGTCCGGCACGATCACGCTGAGCGGTACGCCGCTGCCGGCCGAGGGCAGGGCACTCGCCCAGCTCCGGGCCGAGGTCGGCATGGTCTTCCAGTCGTTCAACCTCTTCGCGCACAAGACCGTGCTGGCCAACGTGTCGCTGGCGCAGATCAAGGTCAGGAAGCGGAAGAAGGAGCAGGCCGACAGGCGCTCGCGGGAACTGCTGGAGCGGGTGGGGCTGGCCGCGCACGCCGACAAGTACCCGGCCCAGCTCTCCGGCGGACAGCAGCAGCGCGTCGCCATCGCCAGGGCGCTGGCGATGGACCCCAAGGTGATGCTCTTCGACGAGCCGACCTCCGCCCTCGACCCGGAGATGATCAACGAGGTCCTTGAGGTGATGCGGCAGCTCGCCCAGGAGGGCATGACGATGGTGGTCGTCACCCACGAGATGGGCTTCGCGCGATCGGCCGCGAACCGGGTGGTGTTCATGGCCGACGGCGCGATCGTGGAGGACCGCCCGCCCGAGGAGTTCTTCAGCGCGCCGCGCAGCGAGCGTGCCAAGGACTTCCTCTCCAAGATCCTCAAGCACTGAGCGGGTGGGCACCGACATGCGCGAGCTTCCCCCGAACCAGCCCCCGCCCGCGAACCAGTCCCCACGCGCGACCCGACGCCCGACCTCGCGCCCTCCCCGGCGTCGGCGCGCGCTCGCCGTCGCCGTGCTCGCGGCCCTGGCCCTGGCCACGGCCGGCTGCGGCAAGGAGGGCAGCCCGCCGGCCAAGGGGCCGCGCCCGGAGGCGCTGCCGCACTACCGCGTGGCCGAGGGCTTCGACCTCCCGAAGTCCCCGACCTGGCGCAAGGCCAAGCGCCGCGGGCGCCTGGTGGTCGGCGCCAAGGAGGACCAGCCGTACGTGGGCGAGAAGGACCCGGCGACCGGCCGCTACAGCGGGTTCGACATCGAGATCGCCAAGATGATGGCCGCCTCGCTCGGCTTCGACCCGCGACGCGTCACCTTCCGCACCGTCGCCTCCGCCAACCGCGAGACGGCCCTGCAGAACGGCCAGATCGACTACTACGTCGGCACCTACACCATCAACGACCTGCGCAAGCGCCAGGTCGGCTTCGCCGGCCCGTACTACGAAGCCGGGCAGTCGCTGCTGGTGCGCCACGACGAGGACGACATCCACGGGCCGGACGACCTGGCGGGCAAGAAGGTGTGCTCGGCGGCCGGCTCGACGCCGCTCCAGCGCATCGAGGCCGACTACCCCAAGGCCGACCCGGTCTCCTACGACGCGTACTCGATCTGCGTCGACAACCTCCTCACCTACCAGGTGGACGCGGTGACCACCGACGACACGATCCTGATGGGCTACGCCGCCAAGGTGCCCGACGAACTCAAGCTGGCGGGGCGGCCGTTCTCCAAGGAGCCGTACGGCATCGGCGTACCCCGGAGCGACAACGCGCTGCGCCTCGCGCTCGACGACGCCATCGAGGCGCACCAGAAGAACGGCGACTGGAAGAAGGCGTACGACGCGACGCTGGGCCTGTCCGGCGTGCCCGCCCCGAAGCCGCCCGCCGTCGACCGCTACGCGGCGGGTTGAGGAAGGCAGCGCCATGGACGTGTTGACCGAGAACTTCTCGCTCTACGGCAAGGGCCTGCTCGGCACGGTCGAGCTGACCGGCTACGCCTCGCTGCTCGCCCTGGGCCTGGGCATCGTGATGGCCGCCTTCCGAGTCGCGCCGGTCGGCTCGCTGCGGGTCTTCGGCACCGTGTGGGTGACGGTGCTCCGCAACACCCCGCTCACCCTGCTGTTCTTCGCCGTACTGCTCGGCCTGCCGCGCTTCGGCCTGGTGCTGCCGTTCACCACCTTCGCCGTGCTCGCGCTCGGCTGCTACACCTCGGCCTTCATCTGCGAGGCGGTGCGCTCGGGCATCAACACCGTGCCGGTCGGCCAGGGCGAGGCGGCGCGCAGCCTGGGCCTGACCTTCGACCAGACGCTGGGCTCGGTGGTGATGCCGCAGGCGTTCCGCTCGGTGATCCCGCCGATCGGCTCCACGCTGATCGCGCTGGCCAAGAACTCGGCCATCGCCGGCTCGTTCAGCGTCACCGAACTGCTCGGCACCTACAAGACCCTGAACGAACTCGGCTACAGCATCGTCTGGTCCTTCGTCTGGATCGCCGTCGGCTACCTGATCGTGACCCTGACCATCAGCGCGATCTTCAACGTGCTGGAAGCGCGCTGGGGAGTGCCGCGATGACCCACACCGCCCTCTACGACATCCCCGGCCCACGGACCCGCCGCCGACACCGGCTGTACGGGGTCGTCTCCACCCTGGTGATCCTGGCGCTGCTGGCCTGGTTCGGCTACCTCCTCTGGGACACCGGCCAGTTCGAGGCCCAGAAGTGGCGCCCGTTCCAGTACGAGGGCATCCAGGAACTGCTCCTGCGCGGGCTCGGCAACACCCTCAAGGCGTTCGCGTACGCCGCCGTCCTCGCGCTCGCGCTCGGCGCGCTGCTCGCCGCCGGGCGACTGTCCGACCACCGCCCGGTGCGCTGGCTGGCCACGCTGCTCGTGGAGTTCTTCCGGGCCATGCCCGTGCTGGTGATGATCTTCTTCGTCTTCGTGGCGCTCAAGGTGCAGCCGCTGCCCGCGCTGGTCACCGGGCTGACGCTGTACAACGGCTCGGTGCTCGCCGAGGTCTTCCGCACCGGCGTGAACTCGGTGGACCGGGGCCAGCGCGAGGCCGCGTACTCGCTGGGCATGCGCAAGACGCACGTCATGAGCCACGTCCTGGTGCCGCAGGGCGTGCGGGCCATGCTGCCGGCGATCATCAGTCAGCTCGTGGTGGCGCTCAAGGACACCTCGCTCGGCTTCCTCATCACCTACGAGGAGTTCCTGCACGCGGGCAAGCTCATCGCCGGCAACCTCGACTACGACCTGCCGTTCATCCCGGTGGTGTTGATCATCTCGCCGATCTACATCGGTATGTGCATGCTGCTGTCCTGGTTCGCCAACTGGGTCGCCAAGCGACAGCGCCGCAACCCGAAGGTCGGCGCCGCGGAGGTCGCCGACGCGAAGCCCGGCACGCTGCTGCCGGGCGTGGGCGGCGGCCCGGCCCCGGGCGGCCCCGGCGGCCCCCGGCCCGACGGCTCCCGATCCGGTGACCTCCGACCCGGCGATCCCCGGCCCGGCGACCCACGGCCCGGAGGCGGCAGCCCGGGCGACGGCCGGCCCTGAGCGCCGGGGGCGGGGAGACGGGGGCCGGGGGAGGCGGGTGGCCGGGGCGGCCGGTGACGCCTACTCGGTGCCCTTGGCCGCGCGGTGTCCCCTCACCTCGCCGGGCGCCAGCGCCGCCTTCGTCACGTCGGCCACCAGCTCCACCACGTCGGGCCCGTACGCCTGCGAGTTGACCACCTTGAGCAGCACGCAGAACGAGCCGTCCCGCCCGCGCCCGCGCGCGAGCCGGACGCGGTTGCGTACGAGGTGCCGCACGGCGGCCCGGTGCGTCACCGGGCGTTGGCCGGCCGCGAGGAAGACCGGCCGGTCGCCGTCGCCCGCCGTGAGCCGGGCGAGCAGCACGTACTCCACCGCCCCCGGCTCCATCCGGTAGGCCGTGCCGCCGATGACGAACGTCCCCCGGTCCACGCCGTTCTCGTCGCCGGCGCGCACCGTGACGCCGGGGAGCAGGTTGGCCAGGTGGGCGGCCAGCCGGTGGTGCGCGACCGGGTCGCCCACGCAGAACTCGGTGCGCGCGCCGAACCCCTGGAGTCCGGTGTCGTGCGGCGCGATCTCCGCGTGCGCCCCGCAGCTCTCCAGCACGGACGACAGGCCGAGCAGCGCGAGCGCGTCGTGCCGGGGGATGCTCCACTGGCTGGCGGCCGTGGTGTCCCGATGGGTGACGAGTACGCACTCCGCCCCCTCCGGCAGCCCGTAGAAGGCGCGCTCGCGACCGAGCCGGCGCCGACCGACCGCCGTGTGCGCCAGCCAACCCAGCGTCAGGCCCACGACCAGGGCGGCGCCCGAGGCGATGAGGCCCGCCTCCGCGCCACCGGGGTCGAGGGCCAGGCCGACGGACTGCCATGCCAGCGGGGTGTCAGTCATGGCCGCGCATCGTAGCCGCCGTTCGGGTGCTTGTTCGAGCCCTGCGGTGGGTGCGGACGAACGGAGCGGGGTGGCTTGTGCCGATGGGGTGCCTGTGCCCGGACCGCGTCCGGCGGGCGGTTCGCGTCCGGTGGCGGGCCAGCACTGATGAGGCGTCAGATAGCCGTCTGAGGGCCGCGCTACGCCGGTTCGTGGGTGCTCAAACGCCCTCGTACGGGTGGCGTACGCCGGTGCTCATAGGGACACGCGTACCCCGCACGTACTGTCGTCCGCTCCCACGCGCGAGTAGGCTCCGGCCGCTGCCGCCCGCTTTCTGCTTGGAGGTCAGGATGGTCCGCCCTGCTGTGTCGCTTCGCTCGACCGCTACCGCGCCGGGACTTCCACCGCCCGCCGCCGGCCGGTCCCGGAGCGGCGGCACCCGCGCCCGCCGCTGGGCCGCGGTGGCCGCGACCGCGGCGTTGCTGACCACGCTCGGCTCCGTGCCGGCCATCGCCGAGGGCCCGGCGACGCCGGACCGGGCGGCGGACGGCGCGCGGCCGGCGAGCCACGCCCACACCCCGCCGGGCACGCCCGACAAGACGCCGGTGGCCGTCGGCTACGGCGGCGCGGTCTCCAGCGTCGACCAGGACGCCTCAGCCGCCGGCATCGAGGTGCTGCGGCGCGGCGGCAACGCCGTGGACGCCGCGGTGGCCACCGCGGCGGCCCTGGGCGTCACCGAGCCGTACTCGGCGGGCGTCGGCGGCGGCGGGTACTTCGTGTACTACGACGCCAAGCGCAAGCGGGTCTCCACCATCGACGGCCGCGAGACCGCGCCGCGCAGCGCCGGCAGCGACCTGTTCCTGGAGAACGGCAAGCCGATCCCGTTCGACCAGGCCGTCACCAGCGGGCTCGGCGTCGGCACCCCCGGCACCCCGGCCACCTGGGACTCCGCGCTCGACCGCTGGGGCACCAGGTCCCTTGGCCAGGTGCTGCGCCCCGCGCAGCGGCTGGCCCGCGACGGCTTCACGGTGGACGAGACGTTCCGCTCCCAGACCGCCGACAACCAGGAGCGCTTCGCCGACTTCCCGGCGAGCGCGAAGCTGTTCCTGCCCGGCGGCAAGCTGCCCGAGGTCGGCAGCACGCTGACCAACCCCGACCTGGCCGACACCTACGACCTGCTGGCCCGGAAGGGCGTGGACGCCATCTACCGCGGCGAGATCGGCCGCGACATCGTCCGTACGGTGCGCACGCCCCCGGTCGCGAAGGACGCCGACCGCACGGTGCGGCCCGGCGACCTGACGCGGGCCGACCTGCGCGCGTACGCCCCGCGCTCGCAGGCCCCGAGCCGCTCCCACTACAAGGGCCTGGACCTGTACGGCATGGCCCCGTCCTCCTCGGGCGGCACCACGGTCGGCGAGGCGCTGAACATCCTGGAGAGCGCCGAACTCGGCCGGGCGGGCAAGGGCGCGCACGCCGACAAGGGCGCGGCCACCGACGGGGACCACGGGACCGCGCGGAGCGGCGGCGACGCGCGGCTGAGCGAGAAGCGGTTCCTGCACCGCTACATCGAGGCCAGCCGGGTCGCCTTCGCCGACCGGGGCCGCTGGGTGGGCGACCCGGCGTTCGAGGACGTGCCGACCCGGCAGTTGCTCGGGCAGCGGTTCGCCGACGCGCGGGCCTGCCTGATCAGCGACGACAAGGCGCTGACCAGCCCGCTTCCGGCCGGCGACCCGCGCCACCCGAAGCGCTGCGACGCCTCCGGCACCGTGAGCCCCACCCCGTACGAGGGCCGGGACACCACGCACCTGACGGTCGCCGACAAGTGGGGCAACGTCGTCGCCTACACCCTGACGATCGAGCAGACCGGCGGCAGTGGCATCACGGTGCCCGGGCGCGGCTTCCTGCTCAACAACGAGCTGACGGACTTCTCCTTCGCGCCCATCACGCCGGGCGTGCACGACCCGAACCTGCCCGGGCCCGGCAAGCGGCCCCGCTCGTCGATGTCGCCGACGATCGTGTTCGAGGACGGGCGTCCGGTGGTCGCGCTCGGCTCGCCCGGCGGGGCCACCATCATCACCACGGTGTTGCAGACTCTGCTGAACCACTTCGACCGTGGCCTGCCGCTGGTGGACGCGATCGCCGCGCCGCGCGCCAGCCAGCGCAACACCGCCACGACGGAGCTGGAACCCGGCCTGTGGAACAGCCCGCTGCGGGCCGAACTCGAAGCGCTCGGACACCGGTTCACCCAGAACCGGGAGATCGGCGCGGCCACCGGCGTACAACGCCTGCCCGACGGGCGCTGGTTGGCCGCGGCCGAGACGAACCGGCGCGGCGGCGGCTCGGCCCAGGTGGTCCACCCGCACGGGACGACGCCCACCGGGCACTGATTCCTCCAGTGGCGACGCCGGCCGACGACCCCCGGCCGGCGCCGCCGCCGGGGACGGCCGACCGGACCGGACCCGCGCGCGTGCTCCCGTACGCGCCGGGCGCCGGCCGGCCGCCCCGGCGCCGCCCCGCGACCGCCGTACGACGCAGTCGCCGTAGCCGCCCCGCGCCGGGGCCGGGAGTCGCCCCGCGCCAGGGGTCACGGCGTGGCGGGCCGCGCCCGACGGGGGAGTTGGGGGACCCCGACCGGCGCGACCCGGCGCGCACTCGCTGTTCATGCCACCGTCGCCCCCGCGGCCCCGCCGCGGTCCGTGCCCCCACGGCGCGCCGGTGGCACGACGGAGGGGGAGGGATGAGACGCCCTGACGACCCCGAACCGAGCGCCGCGGCCGAGTCAGCCGGGCCCTTCGACCCGGCGGAGTTGGTGGAAGTGGCCGCCCTGGCACGGTTCCTGCGCGCGCTGACCCGGGTGCTCGACGCGCGCGCCGGCTGGTACGAGGTCTTCGCCGAGCGCGACCCGCGGGGGCTGGCCGACTGTCTCGACGGCCGGGAGATCCCGCCCTGGGACGTGATCGAGGCGCTCCTGCACGACCTGGCCGCCCTGCGCGGTCCGGAGGCCGCGCACAGCGCCACCGAGCGGGCCCGGTGGCTGTACCGGGCCGCGACCGCCGCCTTCGACGCCAGGCCCGGCAGCCGGGCCGTGCTCCGCGAGCGGCTCGCCGCCATGACGGCCGAGGGCGACCGCGCGCGTCGCCGCCAGCGCCGTCTGGTCGCCGCCGCGCACGCCGCACGCGGCCAGCGAGGCGACGAGGCGGCCGAGGAGTACGCCGCGGACATCGCCTGGGCCTGGGACGACTGGCACCGCGCGAGCGCCCGCTGCGCCGAACTCCGCGCCCGCCTCGCCCCCAGCCCGCGCGCACGCGAGGAGGGCCCGGCGCCGGACGCCGCACAGGCTCCGATCCCCGTCCAGAGCCCGCCCCCGGCCTCCAACCCGGCTCCCGGGCCCGCGTTCGGCCCCACCCCGGGCCCGGCCGAGGCTCCCGCGAGCGGCCAGCCCAGCGCGCCGCCACCGGACGCGGGGCGCGCCCCCGGGGTCCCTGAGCCCGCACCCGCGGGGGACGCCCCCGCTCCGGCCGGCGGTGCCCGCGCCCCCGGCCCGTCCGCCGTAGCACCGCCCGCCGGCCAGCCGTCCGCCGCCGGTCCGGCCGAGGTCGGTCCGCTCGGCGAGCGGCACGTGGCGGCCGGGGTCGCGGCGCGCGTGGCGCGGCTTCGGAGCGCCGGGAGCAGCGGCGAGGCGCACGCGGTGCTGTGCGAGAGCGCCGGGTGGCCCGCGCCGCGACTCCCGCTGCTGGCGGGGGCGTTGGCGGCGGAGGGGCTCGACGCCGACGTGGCGACGCTGCTGTGGGAGGTCGCCTCCCTGCCACCGCCCCGCCTCGCCGCCGCCCTCGCCGCGCTCGACGCGGCCGGCCGCGAGCGGGACTGCCGGCTGTTGCTGCGCCAGGGCGCCGCGCGGCCCGTCGCCGAGGTGGCAGAGGTGGCCGGCGCGCTCGGCGCGTCCGGGTGCCGGCCACTGGTGGTCGCGCTGCTCGCCGCGCTGGTCCGGGCGCGCGGCGGCGCGGAGGCGGCCCGGGTGGTGGCCGACGGGCACGCCGCACTGCTGGCCCCGCTGCTCGAAGCCGCCCGCGCGGTCTCGGCGCACCACCACCGCGACACGGTGCACGCGCTGCGCGTGACGGGCGTGCGGGGCCTCCCCGACATCACCTGACAGGCCCCGGAACGTGATCGACTTCGTCGCTCACCGCCGATGGTCTTGCCACCGTCCGTGACGGGCCTTACGGTCGCATCCTCACGTGATCTACGCGTGTGGAGCACTGGTCCACCTCTGGCTGACGGCCCGACGAAGGAGCAGCTCATGGCCACTGTTGTGCGTGCCGCGCTGGTACAGGCGAGCTGGACAGGCGACACGGAATCGATGGTCGCGGGGCACGAGGAGCACGCCCGCCGGGCCGCCGCGCAGGGCGCCCGGGTGATCGGCTTCCAGGAGGTCTTCAACGCCCCGTACTTCTGCCAGGTGCAGGAGCCCGAGCACTACCGCTGGGCGGAGCCCGTACCGGACGGGCCGACCGTCACCCGAATGCGGGAACTGGCTCGCGAGACCGGCATGGTGATCGTCGCCCCCGTCTTCGAGGTCGAGCAGCCCGGCGTGTACTACAACACCGCCGCCGTCATCGACGCCGACGGCAGCTACCTCGGCAAGTACCGCAAGCATCACATCCCCCAGCTCAAGGGGTTCTGGGAGAAGTACTACTTCCGGCCGGGGAACCTGGGCTGGCCCGTCTTCGACACCGCCGTCGGCAAGGTCGGCGTCACCATCTGCTACGACCGGCACTTCCCCGAGGGCTGGCGGGAGCTCGGGCTCGGCGGCGCGCAGCTCGTCTACAACCCCTCCGCCACCGCCCGTGGCCTCTCCGCGCACCTGTGGCCCCTGGAACAGCCCGCCGCCGCCGTCGCCAACGCGTACTTCGTCGCCGCCATCAACCGCGTCGGCGTCGAGAGGTACGGCGACAACGACTTCTACGGCACCTCCTACTTCGCTGACCCGCGCGGCCAGTTGGTCGGCGCGCCCGCCAGCGACACGGCCGAGGAACTGCTCGTACGCGACCTGGACTTCGACCTCATCGACGAGGTGCGCCAGCAGTGGGCGTTCTACCGCGACCGCCGCCCGGACGCGTACGGTGGGCTGGTGCGGCCGTGACCGCGCGCCCGGGTGACGCCCGGGAGGGCGTCCAGCCCCGTCCACCCGGCGCCCACGCGGACCTGCTGCGCCGGCACCGGGCCGTGCTGCCGGCGTGGCTCGCGCTCAACTATGACCAGCCCATCGAGCTGACGCACGGCCGGGGCCGGCACGTCTGGGACGCCGAGGGGCGGCGCTACCTGGACTTCTTCGGCGGCATCCTCACCACCATGACCGCGCACGCGCTGCCCGAGGTCACCCGGGCCGTCAGCGAGCAGGTCGGGCGCATCGCGCACACCTCGACGCTCTACCTGAACCGGCCCATGGTGGAGCTGGCCGAGCGGATCGCCCACCTCTCCGGCATCCCCGACGCCCGGGTCTTCTTCACCACATCGGGCACCGAGGCCAACGACACCGCCCTGCTGCTCGCCACCGTGGCCCGCGGCTCCCAGCAGGTGCTGGCCATGCGCAACAGCTACCACGGCCGGTCGTTCTCCACCGTCGGCGTCACCGGCAACCGCGACTGGTCGCCCACCGGCGCCTCCCCGCTGCACACGCTGTTCGCGCACGGCGGGGTGCGCTCCCGGGGCCCGTTCGCCCACCTCACCGACGAGCGGTTCGTCGAGGCGTGCGTGGCCGACCTCACGGACCTGCTCGGGCAGGCGCACGGCCGGGTCGCGGCGCTGATCGCCGAGCCGATCCAGGGCGTGGGCGGCTTCACCTCGCCGCCGGACGGGCTGTACGCGGCCTTCCGCGAGGTGCTCGACCGGCACGGCATCCTGTGGATCAGCGACGAGGTGCAGACCGGCTGGGGCCGTACCGGGGACCACTTCTGGGGCTGGCAGGCGCACGCCGGCAGCGGCCCGCCCGACCTGTTGACCTTCGCCAAGGGCATCGGCAACGGTATGTCCGTCGGCGGCGTGGTGGGCCGCGCCGAGATCATGAACTGCCTGGACGCGAACTCCATCTCCACCTTCGGCGGCAGCCCGGTCACCATGGCCGCGGCGCTCGCCAACCTCGGCTACCTCATCGACCACGACCTCCAGCGCAACGCCCGCCGGGTCGGTGGGCTGCTCATCGAGCGGCTGCGGGCGGCCACGGCCGGGCTCGACCTGGTGCGCGAGGTGCGCGGGCGCGGCCTGATGATCGGCGTCGAACTGGTGCGGCCCGGCAGCCAGGAGCCGCACCCGAGGGCCGCGTCGGCGGTCCTCGAGGCGGCGCGCGAGGGCGGGCTGCTGATCGGCAAGGGCGGCGGCCACCACGGCAGCGTGCTGCGTGTCGCGCCGCCGCTGACCCTCACCGTCGCCGAGGCCGACGAGGGCGCGACCCTCCTGGAGGCCGCGCTGCGGGCCACGGCCGCCGATCCGTCCATCCGGGCCGACGTGGAAGGGAACCACGCCTCATGAGCGAAGCCAGCCGTACCGTCGTCCGCGGCGGGCTCGTCGTCACGGCGGCCGACGAGGTCCACGCCGACGTGCTGATCGAGGACGGCCGGGTGGTGGCCCTGGCCGCACCGGAGACCGAGTTCGCGGCCGGGTGGAGCGCGGCGCGGCAGATCGACGCGCGCGGCAGGTACGTCATCCCGGGCGGCGTGGACGCCCACACCCACCTGGAGTTCCCGTTCGGCGGCACGTTCTCCAGCGACACCTTCGCCTCGGGCACCACCGCCGCCGCCTGGGGCGGCACCACCACGCTCGTCGACTTCGCCGTGCAGTCCAGGGGTTACACGCTGCGCGACGGCCTGGACGCCTGGCACGCCAAGGCACAGGGCAACTGCGCCATCGACTACGCCTTCCACATGATCGTCTCCGACGTCAACGAGCGCTCCCTGCGCGAGATGGACCTGCTCGTCGCCGAGGGCGTCACCTCGTTCAAGCTGTTCATGGCCTATCCCGGTGTGTTCTACAGCGACGACGGCCAGATACTGCGCGCCATGCAGCACGGCGCCCGCAACGGCGGGCTGGTCATGATGCACGCCGAGAACGGCCCGGCCATCGACGTGCTGGTCGAGCAGGCCGTCGCCGAGGGCCGCACCGACCCGCGCCACCACGGCGAGGTCCGCAGGACCCTGCTGGAGGCGGAGGCCACGCACCGGGCCATCGCGCTGGCCCGGGTCGCCGACTGCCCGCTGTACGTGGTGCACGTCTCGGCCGCCGAGGCGCTCGCGGAGCTGGCGCGGGCCAGGGACGCGGGGCTGCCGGTGTTCGGCGAGACCTGCCCGCAGTACCTGTTCCTGTCCGTCGACAACCTGGCCGAGCCGGACTTCGAGGGCGCCAAGTACGTGTGCAGCACGCCGCTGCGGCCCCGCGAGCACCAGGCCGCGCTCTGGCGCGGCCTGCGCACCGACGACCTCCAGGTGGTCTCGACCGACCACTGCCCGTTCTGCTTCGCTGGCCAGAAGGAACTGGGCCGGGGCGACTTCTCGAAGATCCCCAACGGGCTGCCCGGCGTGGAGCACCGGATGGACCTGCTGCACCAGGGCGTGGTCGACGGCCACATCTCGCGGCGCCGCTGGATCGACATCGCCTGCGCGGCCCCGGCCCGGATGTTCGGCCTCTACCCGCGCAAGGGCACCATCGCCCCCGGCTCCGACGCCGACCTGGTCGTCTACGACCCCGAGGCCAGTCAGGTGATCTCCGCGCGCACCCACCACATGAGCGTGGACTACTCGGCGTACGAGGGCCGCGAGGTCACCGGCCGGTGCGAGACGGTGCTCTCACGCGGCGAGGTCGTCATCGACCGGCGCACCTTCACCGGCCGCGCGGGCCACGGCCGGTACGTGCCGCGCGGCACCTGCGCGTACCTGCGCTGACCGGCCACCCTCGCGCACCCCACCCCCGTCACTCTGGAGGGCCACCGTGGACTTCGGCCTCGTCCTGCAACTCGACCCGCCCGCCGCGCGGACCGTCGGCCTGATGCGGCGCGCCGAACGCAACGGCTTCCGCTACGGCTGGACGTTCGACTCCGCCGTGCTGTGGCAGGAGCCGTTCGTCATCTACAGCCGGGTGCTCGAACACACCGAGCGCCTCATCGTCGGCCCCATGGTCACCAACCCGGGCACCCGCGCCTGGGAGGTGACGGCCTCCACCTTCGCCACGCTCAACGAGATGTACGGCAACCGCACCGTGTGCGGCATCGGCCGTGGCGACTCGGCGCTGCGCGTCGCCGGCCGCCGCCCGTGCGGCCTGGCCACCCTCGGCACCTGCATCGACGCGCTGCGGGACCTCGCCGAGGGCCGGGAGGCGGTGGTGGACGGTGCCACGGTGCGGCTGCCGTGGGTGCGCGATGGCCGGCTGCCGGTGTGGATGGCGGCGTACGGGCCCAAGGCGCTGGCGCTGGCCGGGCAGAAGGCCGACGGGTTCATCCTGCAACTGGCCGACCCGCTGCTGACGGAGTGGATGGTCACGGCGGTGCGCGAGGCGGCGGCCGACGCCGGCCGCGACCCGCGCGAGGTGAGCATCTGCGTGGCCGCGCCCGCCTACCTGTGCGACGACACGCCCGAGGCGCTGGCGCACGCCAGGCAGCAGTGCCGGTGGTTCGGCGGCATGGTCGGCAACCACGTCGCCGACCTCGTCAGCCGCTACGGCCAGGACTCCGACCTGGTCCCGGCCGAACTCACCGGCTACATCGAGCGGCGCGCGGGCTACGACTACGCCCACCACGGCCGCGCCGACAACCCCGACACCGAGTTCGTCCCCGACGAGATCGTCGACCGCTTCTGCCTCATCGGCCCGCCGCGCGCCCACATCGCCCGCCTGGCCGCCCTGCGCGACCTGGGCGTCGACCAGTTCGCCGTGTACGCGATGCACGACGCGCGCGAGCAACTCATCGACGGTTACGGCCAGGAGGTCATCCCGGGCTTCGAGGCCCTGTAGCCCGGCGCGGGGGTCGGCGCCACCACCCGGCCGACCCCGCAGTCCGTTCCCCGTGCCCGCCGCCCGCTGCCATCGTCGCTCCGTCGCTCCGTCGCCCCGTCGCCCCGTCGCCCCGTCGCCCCGTCGCCCCGTCGCCCCGGGCCGCCGTGCGCCGCGTCGGGCACGCCCCGCCCCGTACCGCCGGGTGGCCGGCCGCCGTTGGGGCGGTGTGCCGCAACCGTCGTACGCGAGGCGCTGACCTGGCCCGGGCGCGCGTCTAAGATGCCCGCATGGCTGTCACCGCGCGCTCTGTGCCGCGCCCCTGTCGTTGTTGTCGCTGACGCCTGCCTCGCCCCCGCGCGCCCCGCGCGCCCGCTCCCTCGCCCCTCCCGCGCTCCCGGGCGTCCGCGCCCGCCAGCGCTCTCCTTTCGAGGTGTCCCGCGATGACTTCTGCCCGACGTACCGTCCTCAAGCTGCTCGCCACCGTCCCCGTCGCCGCCCAGGCCGCCCGCGCGGCGGCGCCCGCCGCGGCGGCCGAGGGGCCCGGCGGCATCCTCAAGCCGCTACCGGCCGACGTGTTCACCCGCCACGGCACCAACGCCGAGACCCGCCCGTCGGCCCTGCGCGGCACCGGCTTCCACACCCCGAACGACCGCTTCTTCGTCCGCAACCACACCGCGACCCCCGTCCTCGACGCGGACACCTGGCGGCTGACCGTGTGGGGCAGCGGGCTGCGCGGCGGGCCCGTCCGGTTCACCCTGGCCGACCTGCGGGCGCTGCCCGCCGTCAGCCGCGACGTGGCCATCGAGTGTGCCGGCAACGCGCGCGGCTACTTCACCTCCCAGCAGCACGACACCGTCACCGGCACGCCCTGGACGCTCGGCGCCGTCGGCGTGGCCCGTTGGCGCGGGGTGCGCCTGGCCGACGTGCTGCACCGGGCGGGGATCGGCAGCCACGCCGTGGCCGTCATGCCGCGCGGGCTCGACGCGGAGTACGTCACGGCCGGCGTGAACCTGGGGCGGGTGCGCCGCCCGCTGCCGGTCGCCAAGGCGCTGGCCGACGTGCTCCTCGCGTACGAGATGAACGGCGCGCCGCTGCCGCCCGACCATGGCTACCCGCTGCGCGTGGTGGTGCCGTCGTGGGTCGGCATCGCGTCCATCAAGTGGCTCGGCGACATCGAGGTCGGCGCCGAGGACCTGCACTCGCCCTGGGACACCGACTACTACCGGCTGTTCGGGCCCGGCCACCCGCCGCAGGGCAGCGCGCCGCTGACCCGACAGACCGTCAAGTCCACCTTCGAGCTGGACCACGGCGCCACCCTCGACGCCCGCCGCTCCCACCGCCTGACCGGCCGCTCCTGGTCCGGACGCGCACCCGTGGTGGACGTGCGGGTGAGCACCGACGGCGGGGCCCACTGGCGCCCGGCCCACCTCCAGGACCCGCCGCGCCGGCACGGCTGGGTCCGCTGGTCCGTGCCCTGGCACCCGCACGCCACCGGCCCGACCACGCTGCTGGCCCGGGCCACCGACGCGGCGGGCAACACCCAGCCCGACCACACCACGCCCAACGCGCAGGGCTACCTCTTCGACGCGGTGGTCCGCCTCCCGGTCACGGTCGTCTGAGCCGGCCACCCACCAACCGGCCCCGGGGCCGGGGGCGGGCGCCCTGCCGCGACCGCGCGCGTGCTGCGTACGCTCGCGCCAGCGCACCCGTCCCCGGCCCGAGGAGACCGCTCTCGTGTTCACCACCCGGCCCACCCTGCACGGCACCTTCGGCATGGCCTCGTCCACGCACTGGCTCGCCTCCCAGTCGGCGATGGCGGTCCTCGAGGACGGCGGGAACGCCTACGACGCGGCCGTGGCCGCCGCGTTCGTGCTGCACGTGGTCGAGCCGCACCTGAACGGCCCGGCCGGCGAGGTGCCGATCATCATCGCCCCGGCCGGCGGCGCGGTGCGCGTGCTGTGCGGGCAGGGCCCCGCGCCGGCCGGCGCCAGCGCCGCCGCCTACCGCGACCTCGGCCTGGAACTGGTCCCCGGCACCGGACCGCTGGCCGCCGCCGTCCCCGGCGCCTTCGACGCCTGGCTGCTCCTGCTGCGTGACCACGGCACCAGGTCGCTGGAGTCCGTGCTCCGGTACGCCATCGGCTACGCGGAGGGCGGACACCCGCCCGTGGAGCGGCTGACGGAGACCGTGGAGCGGGTGCGGGCCCTGTTCGAGAGCGAGTGGACCACCTCGGCCGAGATCTACCTGCCCGGCGGGAAGGCGCCCGCCCCCGGCACCCTGTTCACCAACCGGCCGCTGGCCGCCACCTGGCGGCGCCTGCTGGCCGAGGCGGACGCGGCCGGCGGCGACCGCGAGGCGCGCATCGACGCCGCGCGCCGGGTGTGGCGGTCCGGCTTCATAGCCGAGGCGCTGGTCGCCTCCGCCGCCCGCCCGGCGCTCGACACCTCGGGACAGCGGCACGCCGGCCCGCTCAGCGGCGACGACCTGGCCGGCTTCGAGGCCACGTACGAGGAGCCGGCCCGCTACGACTGGCACGGCTGGACCGTGTGCAAGCCGGGCCCCTGGTCACAGGGCCCGGTGTTGCTCCAACAACTCGCCCTGCTGCCGGACGGCCTGACCGCCGCCGACCACGGCACGGCCGAGTACACGCACACCCTGATCGAGGGCAGCAAGCTCGCCTTCGCCGACCGGGAGGCGTGGTACGGCGACGCGCGCGGGTCGGACACCGTGCCGCTGCCCGACCTCCTCGACGCGGACTACAGCGCCGCGCGCCGCGCGCTGATCGGCCCGGGTGCCTCGTACGAGCTGCGCCCGGGGCACCCGGGGGGCCGGGTGCCGCGCCTGGCCGCGCACACCCAGGCCGTCGCCCGTGGCGAGCGGGCCGCGACCGGCCCGCTGACCAGCGCGGCGGCCGGTGTCGGCGAGCCGACCGTGACGGCCGACGGCGGCACCCGGGGCGACACCTGCCACCTGGACGTCGTGGACCGCTGGGGCAACATGGTCTCGGCGACGCCCAGCGGCGGCTGGCTCCAGTCCAGCCCCGTCGTCCCCGAGCTGGGCTTCCCGCTCGGCACCCGGCTCCAGATGGCCTGGCTCGACCCGGACCTGCCGAACACGCTCACCCCGGGCCGCCGCCCGCGCACCACGCTCTCGCCCTCCCTCGCGCTGCGCGACGGCGAGCCCGTCCTCGCCTTCGGCACCCCCGGCGGCGACCAGCAGGACCAGTGGCAGACGCACTTCTTCCTCGCGGTGGCGCTGCGCCCGCCCGTGCGCGGCGGGCTCGACCTCCAGGGCGCCATCGACGCACCGGGCTGGCACCAGGAGGGGTTCCCCGAGTCGTTCTACCCGCGCGGCATGCGCCCCGGCGGCGTCACCGTCGAGGAGCGGTTCGACCCGGAGGTGATCGCGGAGCTGCGCCGCAGGGGCCACGACGTGACCGTCGGCGGGCCCTGGTCGGAGGGCAGGCTCAGCGCCGTGGGTCGGGACCCGGAGACCGGCGTGCTGTCGGCGGCGGCGAACCCGCGCGGGGCCCAGGGGTACGCGGTCGGCCGCTGAGCCCCGGCCACCGTGTCGGTTTTCCCGGAGTTCACCCTGTGGCCAGCCACGCGATGTCAATCCTGCTGGTGGGGCGTGGTTCGATGGACACATGATCGAAGCAATGGACCCGGGGGAATGGGCACGCCTTGAGGCGGCGGTGGACGAGGCCGTCCGCAAGGCGGCGGCCACGGAGATCATGCCGCGGTTCCGGCAACTGGCCCAGCACGAGATCGTGCAGAAGAACGGCCCGCACGACCTCGTCACGGTCGCCGACCGGCTCGCCGAGGAACAGCTCACCGTCGCGCTGACCGCGCTGCTGCCCGGCTCCGTGGTGGTCGGCGAGGAGGCCGTGCACGCCGACGCCGGCGTCCTGGCCGCCCTTGAGGGCGAGGTGCCGGTGTGGATCGTGGACCCGGTGGACGGCACCCGCCAGTTCGTCCACGGCGACCCGGGCTTCGCCACCCTGGTCGCGCTGGCGCACCGGGGCGAGCTGCTCGCCTCCTGGACGTACGCGCCCGCCCTCGACCTGATGGCCGTGGCCCGCAGGGGCGGCGGCGCCGAGCTGGGCGGCCGGCCGCTGCGCTGCGGCCCGCGCCCGGCCGGCAAGGTCATCGACGTGGCCATCTCGCACTACGACTTCACCACCGACGTGGAGAAGGCGGCCCTGTCCGGGCTCGTGACCGAGGGCGTCGCCCCGCGGCCCTGTGGCTCGGCCGGCCTGGAGTACCTGGACGTGGCCCGCGGCCTGTTGGACGCCGTGGCCTTCTCCTGGGAGAACCCCTGGGACCACGCCGCCGGGCTGCTCCTGGTGGCCGAGGCGGGCGGCACCTCCGGCACCGTCGCCGGCGAGCCCTTCCAGCTCGCGGGCGGCAACGCGCTGCCCTTCACCGCGGCGCGGGACGCGGAGACGGCGGCGCATATCCTGGGCCTGCTGACCGCCGTTGGCTAGGTCGGCGCGCGAGCCGCGCACGCCGTAGCCACGACCGCGGGCGACCCTCACAGGCGAGGAGGCCGATGTGCCGTCGATGCTCGACGCGGTGGTGGTGGGGGCCGGGCCGAACGGCCTGACCGCCGCCGTTGAGCTGGCCCGCCGCGGCCACGCGGTGGAGGTGTTCGAGGCCCGCGAGGCGCCGGGCGGCGGGGCCCGCACCGAGGAGCTGACCCTGCCCGGCTTCCGGCACGACCCCTGCTCGGCGGCGCACCCCCTCGGCGCCGGCTCGCCCGCCTTCAACGCCATGCCGCTGGAGCGGCACGGCCTGACCTGGCTGCACGCCGAGCTGCCGATGGCCCACCCGTTCCCGGACGGCACCGCCGCGGTCCTGGCCCGCTCCGTGGGGGAGACCGCTATGTCGCTGGGCCCCCGGGACGCGGGCGCCTACCGCCGGCTGGTCGCGCCCTTCGTCGGCCGCTGGGAGGCGCTGGCCGCCGACTTCCTGCGTACCCCGTGGCTCGGGCGGCCGCGCGACCCGGCCACCTGGGTCCGCTTCGGCTCGCTCGCCCTCCAACCCGCCGCGCTGCTCGCCCGCCGCTTCCACCAGGACAGGGCCCGTGGCCTGCTCGCCGGGCTCGCCGGGCACGCGGTGGCCCCGCTGCGCGGCGTCGGCACCGGCGGCCTGGCCCTGATGTTCGCGATCGCCGCGCACGCGGTCGGCTGGCCCGTCGCCCGTGGCGGCTCGCAGGCCATCACGGACGCCCTCGTCTCGTACCTGCGCGAACTCGGCGGCGCCGTGCACACCCACTACGAGGTCAAGCGCCTGGACGACCTGCCGCCCGCCCGCGCGTACGTCTTCGACACCTCGCCCACCGCGCTCGCCCGCATCGCCGGTCTCGGCGACGCCTACCGCGGCTTCCGCTACGGGCCCGCCGCCTTCAAGATCGACTACGCCCTGGACGGCCCGGTGCCCTGGACGGCGGCCGACGCGCGCCGCGCGGGCACCGTGCACCTCGGCCCCACCCTCGGCGAGATCGACGGCGCGCTGCACGCCGCCGTCTCCGGCCGCGACCCCAGCGTGCCCTTCCTCATCACCACCCAGCCCAGCCTCATCGACCCCACCCGGGCTCCCGCTGGCAAGCACACCTTCTGGGCGTACGGGCACGTGCCGAGCGGTTGGCGCGGGGACGCCACCGAGGTCATCGAGCGGCAGTTGGAGCGCTTCGCGCCGGGCTTCCGGGACCGGGTGCTCGCGCGCGCCGTCGCCGGCCCGCCCGAACTGGCCGCCCGCAACGCCAACTACGTCGGCGGCGACATCGCCTGCGGCGCCTTCACGGGCCTGCAGACCGTGCTGCGCCCCAAGCTCGCCCGCGTGCCCTACGCCACCGCGCACCCCGCGATCTTCCTGTGCTCGTCGGCCACCCCGCCCGGCCCCGGCGTGCACGGCATGTCAGGGCACCACGCGGCGCGCGCGGTGTGGGGCGCGCTGCGCGGCCGGTAGGGCCGGCGCGCGGGCCGCGCCCGCTGTTGTTAGGGTGACCTAACTTCTCGGGAGAGGGTGGGACATGGCCACGGAGTCATCGGAGTCACCGGAGTTCGACCACCTGCTGCACGGCGTCCCCGACGTGCCGTCAGCCGTCGCCGCGTACACGGCCGCCGGCCTCCCCGCCCACGTCAACCCGCCCTACCTGGGCTTCCAGAACGGCGCGTGGCGCCTGGACGTGCGCTACGTCGAGATCCTCACCGTCGTGGACCACGCGGAGTTCGCCGACTCCCCGTACGGCAGGGCGATGGCGCCGATGATGCCGTTCGTGAGGGACCAGATCGCGGCCGGCGGCGGTGGGCTCAACTTCGCGGTCAACGTCACCGACGCCGAGGCGACCACCGAACGGCTGCGCCGCGCGGGCCACGAGGTCGAGTTGGTGACCTTCGCCAAGGAGGGCTCGCCCGTCTCCTTCCGCGAGGCGTTCCTCGCGGACGCGCCGCGCTGGGCGCCGTTCTTCATCAGCTACGAGCCCGACCGGCAGGTCATCCTCGACACCTATCGGGGCGGGGGAGGCCGCCGGGGCGAACACGACCTGGCCGGGTTCGTGATCGAGACGCCCGAACCGGCCGTGGCCGCCGACTGGTTGAGCCGCCTCCTGTGCCTGCCGACCACCGCCGACGGCACCGTCGTACCGCTGCCCGGCGGCCATGTGCACTTCACCGCCGGCCCGGCCGACCGGATCACCACCCTGCTGCTGACCGACGGCACCCCACCCACCACCCGCGTCGCCGGCCTCGACGTGCGCCCGGCCTGACCGCCACCCCGCGACCTCGCCCCGCCCCGACGGGCCCGCGCCGGGGCGGGGCGGGCCGAGGCCCGCCGGGGGCGAGACGGCGGACCGATGGATCAAGATCAGCCAGATGGGCGCGGCTCCAGGGCCATGTCGGATTTCCGCGAGCCCCAGCCGTGCGCACCCGCGATGCTGAGCGCATGCACTCTGACTTCGACCGGTGCGTGAGAGCCGTCCAGTCCAAGGACGCCCGCTTCGACGGCTGGTTCTTCACCGCCGTGCTCACCACCCGCATCTACTGCCGCCCGAGCTGCCCGGTGGTGCCGCCCAAGGTCGAGAACATGACGTTCTACCCAAGCGCCGCCGCCGCCCAGCAGGCCGGGTTCCGCGCCTGCAAGCGCTGCCGCCCGGACGCCAGCCCCGGCTCCCCGCAGTGGAACGAGCGCGCCGACCTCGTCGCCCGGGCCATGCGACTGATCGCCGACGGCGTGGTGGACCGCGAGGGCGTCCCCGGCCTGGCCGCCAGGCTCGGCTACAGCACCCGACAGATCGAGCGCCAGCTCCTGGCCGAACTCGGCGCCGGCCCGCTCGCACTGGCCCGCGCGCAGCGCGCGCAGACCGCCCGGCTGCTGATCGAGACCAGCGAGCTGCCGATGGCCGAGGTCGCCTTCGCCGCCGGCTTCGCCAGCATCCGCACGTTCAACGAGACCGTACGGGAGGTCTTCGCCCTCTCCCCGACGGAGCTGCGCGGGCGCACCCGCCGCGGCGACCGGCCCACCGCGCCCGGCGTGCTCAGCCTCCGGCTGCCCTTCCGCGCCCCGCTGTGCCCGGACAACCTCTTCGGCCACCTCGCCGCCACCGCCGTGCCCGGCGTGGAGGAGTGGCGCGACGGCGCGTACCGGCGCACGCTGCGCCTGCCGTACGGGCACGGCATCGTCAGCCTCCGGCCGGCGCCCGACCACATCGGCTGCCAGCTCTCGCTGACCGACCAGCGCGACCTGGCGGGCGCCATCAGCCGCTGCCGCCGCATGCTCGACCTGGACGCCGACCCCGTCGCCACCGACGACCTGCTGCGCACGGACGCGGAGCTGGCGCCCCTGGTGGACAAGGCGCCCGGGCGCCGGGTGCCGCGCACAGTGGACGCCGACGAGTTCGCCGTACGGGCCGTGCTCGGCCAGCAGGTCTCCACGGCCGCCGCCCGCACCCACGCCGGCCGGCTGGTGACCGCGCACGGCGAGCCGGTGGACGACCCGGCCGGCGGCCTGACCCACCTGTTCCCCAGCACCGAGGCGCTGGCCGGCCACGACCCGCAGGCCCTGGCCATGCCGCGCACCCGGCGGGCCACCCTCGGCACGCTGATCGACGCGCTCGCCTCCGGCGACATCACGCTCGGCGTCGGCAGCGACTGGGACCGCGCCCGCGCCCAGTTGGCGGACCTGCCCGGCATCGGCCCGTGGACCGTGGAGGTGATCGCGATGCGCGCCCTCGGCGACCCGGACGCCTTCCTCCCCACCGACCTCGGTATCCGCCGCGCCGCCGAGGGCCTCGGCCTGCCGAGCACCCCCGGGGCGCTCATCCGGCACAGCGCCAGGTGGCGGCCCTGGCGCGCGTACGCCGTGCAGTACCTGTGGGCCACCGAGGACCATCCGATCAACCTGCTGCCCGCCTGACGCGCCCCGCCCGCGGCGTGCGCCTCTCGCGCCGCCCCCGATACCCTCACTCAGTCCGAGCCCAAGGAGAGCTACCTGCCGTGCCCGTAAGCGTCCACACCCTCATCGACAGCCCCTGCGGTCCGCTCACCCTGGTGGCCACCGACGGGGTGCTCTCCGGTCTCTACATGACCGACCACCGGCACCGGCCGCCGCTGGAGACCTTCGGCGAACGGGACGAGGTGCCCTTCGCCGCGGCCATCGACCAGCTCACGGAGTACTTCGACGGCCACCGCACCGACTTCTCCGAGCTGCCGATCCACCTGTCGGGCACGCCGTTCCAGCGCCGGGTCTGGGAGGAGCTGCGGTCCATCCCGCACGGCGTGACCATCTCCTACGGGCAACTCGCCGAGGCCATCGGGCAGCCGAGCGCGGCCCGCGCGGTGGGCCTGGCCAACGGTAAGAACCCCATCAGCATCATCGTCCCCTGCCACCGGGTCATCGGCTCCACCGGCAGCCTCACCGGCTACGGCGGCGGACTCCAGCGCAAGCGCCAACTGCTGGACTTCGAGCGGGGCCGCGTCCAGTGCCTGGACGGCGCGTTCGTGGCCGACGCCACGGAGCAGGCGGCCCAGGAACAACTCTTCTGAACCGTCGCGCATCGCGGCCGGGGCCCGAGTCGGCGCCGCTGGTCGGCGTGCCACGGCCTGCCCGCGCGGAGGCCGTCCCCGCCCAGGAGTGCGGGGACGGCCTCGCGTGGGGGAGTGGTTACCAGCCGGTGCCGAGGGTGTAGCGGGTGGCGAAGGTGTTCTGTCCGGTGCCGGGGTAGAGGTACATGTTCCCGGTCGTTCCTTGCGGGGCCTGGACACCGGTGATGTCGGTGTTCCCGTCACCGTTCAGATCGGCACTGAAGATGTCCCGCATGATGTTCCATCCCGACCCTGCGGAGACGGGCGAGTTGAAAGTACTCGCCCCGTTCCCGGGATAGATGAACAAGGTGCCATCGGATTTCGCGCGGGCGGCGATATCGGACTTCCCGTCGCTGTTGAAGTCCCCTCCGGTCAGTTCCTCGACATGGTTCCATCCGGTGCCGGCCATGATCGGGGAGTTGAAGGTACCCGCGCCGTTTCCGGGATAGATGAACAAGGTGCCATCGGATTTCGCGCGGGCGGCGATATCGGACTTCCCGTCGCTGTTGAAGTCTCCACCGGTCAGTTCCTCGACATGGTTCCATCCGGTGCCGGCCATGATCGGGGAGTTGAAGGTACCCGCGCCGTTTCCGGGATAGATGAACAACGTCCCATCGGACTTCGCGCGGGCGGCGATATCCGTGTTCCCGTCACCGTTGAAGTCACCACCGGTCAACTCATCCAGACTGTCCCAGCCCGTCCCCATCGACCGCCTGGCCTCCAAAGCCCCGGCCCCGTTCCCCGGGTAGACGAACAACGTCCCGTTCACCTTCGCCCGCGCCACCACATCCGACCGGCCATCACCAGTGAAGTCACCCCCCACAAAATCCGTCATCCCCGCATCCCCAGGCGGCGGCGTGTCGTCATCGACGATGTTGACATTGCGTATGGGCTTGTAATTGGACGTGCCGCTACCGGCGAAGTAGGGATACGGGATCTTGCGGTGGTGAACGCCGGAGCTGCTGAACTCGTAACCCCAATAGGAGTTCTTGCCGGCATCGGCCCAGCCCTCGAAGAGCACGATGTGGCCGTCATCGCCGGCGCGGTCGTTGTTCAGCGCGTCACCCGGCCGCAGCTCGGCCTTGCTGATGCTCCTGGCCGCGCCGCTGGGCACGAAATTGGGGGTCGCGAGACCCGGCTTACCGAGCTTCCACGCCATCGAGACGAAACCGGAGCAGTCGCGTCGGTACCCCTGGTAGGTGCCGTTCTGGTTGTACGTGAGACCGAGGCCGACCCAGGAACTCGCTCTGGTGAGGGCCTCGCTCCGGGTCACCCTCTCCGCCGCGAGCCGCACGGAGCGCTGTTGCTCCTGGATCGAGGGCGCTCCCTGCCCGTGGCTCCCCCTGTCCTGTGCGCCGTCTGCCGAAGCAGCCGCCGCAGTGTGGGCGGGGGACGCTGACGCGGTGCCCTCCAGCACCGTGACGCCGAGCGCCAGGACGCCGGCCAGGGTGAGAGCGAGGGAACGACGGTGGTGAACAGATGGGGACATGACGCGACTCCAGTCGGGTAAATGCGGCAGGAAAGTCGTGGAATTCCCGGTGTCGAGCGACGCACGTTCCCGTTCTCCGGGTGTGCTGTCGAAAACACCGGAATACGAGCGTCGACGGGGGCGGCGCCAGTGAAACGCACCGGCGCTGCGCACTCCCTCGGTGCTGCCTCAGTTTCCGCTCGACGGCGCGGTGACCGGAAGCCCTACGGGGTGGACGGAATGTGTCGTGTCACAGACCGTCCACAGGTTTTTGGCGGTCGCTTGGGTGGACTCGCGCGGCGGCCACGGGACAGCGGAGCCTGGCCGCCTTGTGTCACGGCAGAATCAGGCCAGCGGAAAGTCCTTCCGCTCCCCGCCCCGGGTGAGGAAAAGTCGAGACACCTCACACCGTGCTTGATTCCGCACGGTCAATCCATGTGCTCAGGGGGAACAACCCATGCCCGTCCACGAGCGTTCGTGGCTGCGCGGTGTCCGCGCGATCCTGACGACCGGCACCGCCGCGGCCATCGCCCTTTCCGTTTCACCCGCCTCGGCCGCCAGCGTGGCGACCTGGGACAAGGTCGCCCAGTGCGAGAGCGGCGGCAACTGGTCCATCAACACCGGCAACGGCTACTACGGTGGTCTGCAGTTCTCCAGAAGTACCTGGGATTCTTTCGGAGGAAAGGGGTACGCGCCCTACGCCCACCAGGCGACGAAGCAGCAGCAGATTCTCATCGCGGAACGGGTGCTCGGTGTGCAGGGGGAGCGCGCGTGGCCTACCTGCGGCCCCAAGGCGGGTCTCGGGCGCGACCACGCGAACCCCTACCCGCCAACGCCGACCGACCCGCCTGGGGATGCGGGGATGACGGATTTTGTGGGGGGTGACTTCACTGGTGATGGCCGGTCGGATGTGGTGGCGCGGGCGAAGGTGAACGGGACGTTGTTCGTCTACCCGGGGAACGGGGCCGGGGCTTTGGAGGCCAGGCGGTCGATGGGGACGGGCTGGGACAGTCTGGATGAGTTGACCGGTGGTGACTTCAACGGTGACGGGAACACGGATATCGCCGCCCGCGCGAAGTCCGATGGGACGTTGTTCATCTATCCCGGAAACGGCGCGGGTACCTTCAACTCCCCGATCATGGCCGGCACCGGATGGAACCATGTCGAGGAACTGACCGGTGGAGACTTCAACAGCGACGGGAAGTCCGATATCGCCGCCCGCGCGAAATCCGATGGCACCTTGTTCATCTATCCCGGAAACGGCGCGGGTACCTTCAACTCCCCGATCATGGCCGGCACCGGATGGAACCATGTCGAGGAACTGACCGGAGGGGACTTCAACAGCGACGGGAAGTCCGATATCGCCGCCCGCGCGAAATCCGATGGCACCTTGTTCATCTATCCCGGGAACGGGGCGAGTACTTTCAACTCGCCCATCTCCGCAGGATCGGGATGGAACATCATGCGGGACATCTTCAGTGCCGATCTGAACGGTGACGGGAACACCGACATCACCGGTGTCCAGGCCCCGCAAGGAACGACCGGGAACATGTACCTCTACCCCGGCACCGGACAGAACACCTTCGCCACCCGCTACACCCTCGGCACCGGCTGGTAACCCCCGCCCCGGCGACAGTTGCCCACAGGACACCGTTGGCACCCCGCGCCCCGCAGCGGGAGGGGGCCGCCGTTGCGGGGCATGGGACGAGCCCGGCGCGCTCACGCGGGCCGGGCCCGTCCCGCTGGCGGGAGCCTTGTTGGGGCAGCGCGTTCGCTGGTCAGCGGGTGGCGGGGAGCCAGCCGTCCTGGACCGCGTGGACCCCCGCCTCGAAGCGACTGCGGGCGTCCAGCCGTTCCATGAGGTCGGCGGCGATGCGGCGGGCGGTACGGGGGGAGACCCCGAGGCGCTTGGCGATGGCCTCGTCCGTGAACCCCATGGCCAGCAGGCGCAGGGTCTCCGACTCCTGAGTGGGCAAGGCGGTGCCGCGCGGAGGCGCGGGGTCCCCGAGGGGCAGCGCGGCGGCCCAGAGGCTCTCGAAGAGGGCGCACAAGGCGGTGAGGGTGGACTGCCCGTCCAGGATGACGGCCCCGGCGCGCGCGTCGGCCGGGTCCAGCGGCAAGACCGCCTTCCGGCCGTCCAGGATGATCATGCGAAGGGGCAGGGTCGGCGTGGTGCGAACCTTGCCTCCTCGGCTGTGTAGCCAACCGACGTGGTCGAGCGTCGGTTGGTGGTTGCGGACGCTGGACAGGTAGATGGTCCGCATGCGCACTCCACGGTCCAACAGGGTGGCGTTGGGCCCGCGGCTGGCTTCGAGGTCCTCGGGGGTGTGGGCGCCCCCGGGAGCCAGGGTCGTCACCTCGTTCTCCGCCTCGGCGCCGAGCTGCGCGAGACGGGCCCGAATGGCGTCGGCACCGTGTACGACTTCTGACCCTCTGCTGTCACCACGGGGGCGGAGCGCGGAGCACTCGGCGATCAACTGGGCAGCGGCGGCGCGGGATGCCTCGACCCTGTGCTGCTGCGCGGCGAGTTCGGCGTGCTGCCGGGCGAGCAACAACTCCATGGCGGCCTCGGGAGGCACGGCGTGGAAACCGCTGTGCTCGTTCGGGGAGGGCTGCACCACGGCCAGGGCGCTCAGTTCGGACAAGCTGTCGCGGACCTCCTGCTCCGAGCACCGCAGCCGCAGAGCGAGTTGCGTGACGCCTTCGTCGGAGTAGGCGAGCATGGCCCGATACAAGCGCTCAGCGGGCAGGGACAAGCCGATGGAATCAAGCACGGAGACCCCCCAATAGCAGCAGTTTAAGAATACACGTCCGATTATTGGGCGGCGGGCGGGCAGTTGTGGGCCGTTTCCTGCAATGGCATAAAGAGTCCTGCTTGCTGGTGTGTGCAAGTAAATGCCCTAGATGGACGATGAGGCCATGTATCTGGTTCACGCGCACCTGACGGCGGCTCCCGGTGCGGCCGTGCCCGATGACGCGGCCGCCCTGATCGCGGGGTGCGTGGGCGACGGCGAGGCCGTCGAGCACGTGGTGGTCCACCGGGTGGCCGACGGCAACGCGGTCGTCGGGGTGTTCCTGCTCGCACCGTCGCTACGGGCCGCCGAAGGCGTGGCGGAGGCGGTCTGCCGGCGCGCGCTCGTCACGTACGAGCGGCTTGGCGGCCTCACCCTCGACGGGTGCCAGGTGCCGTTCGTGGCCGCTTATTACGAGCAGGCGGCGGACCTCGCGGCAACTGGCCAGCTTATGCCACGGCACGATCCGTCCACCGACGATCCCTTCCATCCATTCTGCTGATTCGCGACAGTCTTTTATCGGCAGGGAATTAGCTTCCTCGCTGCCGAGTCCGGCCAGGTGAGGTCGGGCCTTTCCCGGCGGAAAATCCGCGCGCAGCGAATGTGAACTCTTACTCGACGGGGGATATTGTCATGTCGTTTTCCAGGGTCGCCGTAGCCGTCTCGTGCGCCAGTTCCGTCCGAGGGGTCAGACGCACCGCCCCCGGTGTGGCGGTGTCCGCTTCCGGCGCAGCGGATGGCAGCGCCACGGCGCGCCCGGCAGCACTGTGGCGGGTCGGCTCCGACGAGGACCTGACCTGGGGCGGCTGACCTCACCGACGAGTTCCCTATGCCATGGCCGCATGCCCCCGCCGTGTGCCACCGCAGGGCGGCTCCGCCAGGGGCTCGTGAACGCTAGCCGTGCCGCGTCATGGCCCAGGTCAGCGGCCCGCCGTCGGGCAGCTCGACCTCCGCGCTGACGGAGAAGCCCAGGCGCTGGTAGAAGGCCACGTTCCGGGCCTCGGAGGTCTCCAGGTAGGCCGGCACCCCCGCGCGCTCGGCCGCCTCGATGCCGGGCGCGAGCACCGCGCGGCCGAGCCCGCGGCCCTGGTGCGCGGGATCGACGCCCACCGACCCCAGGAACCACGCCGGGCCCTGCGGGCGGTGCGGCGACAGCGCCTCCTCGGCCTGCTCGAACGCCTTGGCCCGGTCGCCCGCCAGCTCCGCGAAGCGCGGCGCCAGCTCGGTGATGACGGCACCGGCGGCGACGGTCTCCGGCGTGGTCCACACGGCCACCGCCGCCCCCTCCTCGCCGACCCAGACCCGGCCGTGCGCGAGCCCGATCCGGTCGATGAACAACTCCTGGAACTCCGCGATGCGGCGCAGGTGGTCGTCGGCGGAGACCGTGTGCCGGGTGAAGGGGTAGTCGGCGAAGGCCCGGGTCAGCGTCGCGGTCGCGCGCGGCACGTCGGCGCGGGTGGCGAGGCGTACGGCGGTCGCGGGGGAGGTCATGGCGGGCGCCCTGCGCTTTCCGCTCCGAGGGAGCACGCGCGTCCGACGGAGCACTTGAAGATCGTTTGTCCTACGAGCGCACTGTACGTCCACCGCTCGGGCCCGGGCCCGCGATTTACGGGCGGCCAAGGCCACGGCCTTCGCGCACTGCCCCGCACCGCACCGCGCCGCGTCACTCCGCACCGCACCGCGTCACCCCGCACCGCGCCGCCCCACCCCGGCCGGCCGCCCCGCCCCGGCCGGCCGACGCGGTGTGGGAAGGCCGGGTGCGGGGGCCGTGCCTCAGCCGGAGCCGCCGGAGCCGGAGCCGCTGGAGGAGTCCGAGTCCTCGCGGTCCGCGGCCCGCTCGGCGGCCCGGCGCAGCCGGTGGTGCCGGGTGGGGGTCTGCTCGGTGAGCGCCTCGCCGATCATCGCGCGCATCGCGTCCCGCAGCCCGTGCATCGCGTGGTGCCGCTTCGGCCCGGCCCCCGGGTCCGTCCGCAGCTCCCGCAGCAGCGACCAGCACAGCGCCAGCATCACCAGCACGAACGGCAGCGCCACCAGGATCGTGGCCGTCTTCAGCGCGTCCAGGCCGCCGGCGACCAGCAGCACCGCGGCCACCGACGCCATCAGGATGCCCCAGGCGACGACCAGCCAGGTGCGCGGGTGCAGCGACCCACGGCTGGTGAGCGAGCCCATGACCAGCGAGGCGGAGTCGGCGCTGGTGATGAAGTACGTCATGACCAGGGCCATGGCCAGCCAGGCGGTCGCGGCGCCCAGCGGCAGCGCGTCCAACATGCCGAACAGCGAGGCCTCCGCCCCGTCCTTGACCTTCTCGGTCAGGTCGGCGGTGCCGCTGGAGTCCAGCCGGATGGCGCTCCCGCCCATCACGCAGAACCAGATCATCGTCGCGCCACTGGGCACCAGCAGCACCCCGATCAGGAACTCGCGGATGGTGCGGCCCTGTGAGATGCGGGCGATGAAGGTGCCCACGAACGGTGCCCAGGACAGCCACCAGGCCCAGTAGAAGATCGTCCAGGTGCCGAGCCAGCTCCGGTCGGTGAAGGCGCCGGTGTGCGAGGCCATCGGCAGCAGGTCGTTGAGGTAGCCACCGATGCTCGCCGGGACGCTGTCGAGCACGTACACCGTCGGGCCGACGAGGAAGACGAACACCATCAGCAGCGCGGCGAGCACGATGTTGAGCGTGCTCAGCCACTTGACGCCCTTGTGCAGGCCGGAGAAGGCGGAGAGCACGAAGGCCGCCGACAGGGCGCAGATGATCACGAGCTGCACCGTCTTGGTGTTGTCCACGCCGGCGGTGAGGTCGAGCCCCTCGGCGACCTGCAGGGCGCCGAGGCCCAGGCTGGTCGCGGTGCCGAAGACGGTCGCGAAGACGGCGAGCAGGTCGATCATCCGGCCCGGCCAGCCGTCGGCCCGCCGCTCGCCGATGAGCGGGACGAACACGGAGCTGAGCCGGTTGCCCCGGCCCTTGCGGAAGACGACGTAGGCGAGGGCGAGTCCGGCCATGCCGTAGATCGCCCAGGGCATGAAGGTCCAGTGGAAGAACGAGTACTCCATCGCCGTGCGCGCCGCCTCGCCCGTGCCCGGCTTCACGCCGCTGGACGGCGGCGGGTCGGTGTAGTGCAGCAGGGGCTCGCCGACCCCGTAGAACATCAGGCCGATGCCCATGCCCGCGCTGAACATCATGGCGATCCAGGCGAGGTTGCCGAACTCCGGCTCGTCCTCGTCCCGGCCCAGCTTGATCCGGCCGTACCGGCTGACCGCGATGTACAGACACAGCACCAGGAACACGTCGGCGGCCACCACGAAGAGCCAGCCGAAGTTGGTGAGCACCCAGCTCAGGGCGGAGTCCGAGGTGTCGGCGAAGTTGTCCTTGGCGAGCGCGGCCCAGCCGACGGCCGCCAGCACGGCCACCACCCCGATGGTGACGATCGCCCGGTCGGGCGGCGGGTCGTGCACTTCGGCCGGGGTCTCGTCCGGGTCGGGCGGTAGATCGGTGGACTGGGTAGACGGGGTACTCATGGCGCACCACTATGGTGCGATAAAGCAGGAGATGCGGCCGTGGCGCGCCGTTTGGCCACGACTACGACCGTGGGCAGCGCGGACCCCCGCGGGTAGGGTCACCGCGGCGCTACCGCCCGTGCGCGGGCACGGCCGGGACCAGGGGGGACACCAGGTGACGTACGCCGCGACGACCGACACCCGACCGACACCGCACGGCCCCCGACCCCCGGTGTCACCACCGACGGTCCCAGCGGTGCCCACCCCACCACACTCCGCGCCCCCGGCGCCCGGCCCGCTACGCGATCGGGTACGACCGGCTCCGCTCGGCTCCGCCGGACCGGCCCTGGCCCCCCACGCCGAGACCACCGGCCAACCGGGCTCGGACGACCCGGGCGCGGGCGGCGTGCCGGTCCGGCCCGCCGACGGCGACCGGCCCGCCGACGAGCGCGAGGCCGCGCCCCGCGCGCGACGCGTGGGCGGGAACGGGGAGGGGAGCGACGAAGGCGACGGAGACCGGGACGGGGGTGGCCCGGCGCGGGTGCTGATCGCCGCGGACAAGTTTAAGGGCTCGCTGACGGCCGTACGGGTCGCCGAGCACCTCACGGCCGGCCTGCGCGCGGCGGCGCCGGGCGTGCGCGTCGCGGCCGTACCGGTCGCCGACGGCGGCGACGGCACGGTGGAGGCCGCCGTCGCGGCCGGCTTCGAGCGGCGCGCGGTCCGGGTCACCGGGCCGCTGGGCACCCCGGTGGACGCCTCGTACGCGCTGCGCGGCACGAGCGCCGTCGTCGAGATGGCCGAGGCGTCCGGGCTGCGGCACCTGCCCCCTGGCACCTTCGCGCCGCTGACCGCCACCACGTACGGCACGGGGGAGCTGCTGCGCGCCGCGCTGGACGCGGGCGCCCGCGACATCGTCCTCGGCGTCGGCGGCAGCGCCACCACCGACGGCGGCGCCGGCATGCTCACGGCGCTCGGGGCGCGCCTGAGCGACGCGCGGGGTCGCCCGGTCGGCCCCGGCGGCGGGGCGCTGCGCGACCTCGCCACGGCCGACCTGTCGGGGCTCGACGCCCGCCTGGCGGCCACGGCCGTCACCCTCGCCAGCGACGTCGACAACCCGCTCACCGGCCCGCAGGGCGCCGCCGCGGTCTACGGGCCGCAGAAGGGCGCCAGCGCGGCGGACGTGGCGGCCCTGGAGGCGGCCCTGACGCACTACGCACAGGTACTGGAGGGCGCGGTGGGTCCGCGCGCCGCCGCGCGCGTCCACGCGCCGGGAGCCGGCGCGGCGGGCGGTGTCGGCTACGGGGCGCTGGTCGGGCTCGACGCGGACTTCCGGCCCGGCATCGAGGTGCTGCTCGACGTGCTCGGCTTCGCCGCTGAGCTGGCCCGCGCCGACCTGGTGATCACCGGCGAGGGCTCGCTCGACGCCCAGACCCTGCGCGGCAAGGCCCCGGCCGGGGTGGCCGCGGCGGCCCGGGAGCGCGGCGTGCCGGTGGTCGCGGTGTGCGGGCGGCTCGCGCTGGACACCGCCGCCCTGCGGGAGGCGGGCCTGAGCCGCGCGTACGCCCTGACCGCGCTCGAACCGGACCCGGCGCGCTGCATGGCCGAGGCGGGCCCGCTCCTGGAGCGCCTCGCCGCCCGCGTCGCGGCCGACTTCCTGACCTGACCGCCGACACCCGCCCCTCCCGGTAGCCCCGTGCCCGGGCACGGCGACCCGGGTATGACGACCCGGGCACGGCGAAGGGCCCGAGCGAGACGCTCGGGCCCTTCGTTTCGTACGCGTCGGGGGCGTGCCCGTTACGGCAACTGCGTGGCCCGCGCCTCGCGCCGGTTGTCCCGGAAGGTGTTGACCCGGCGGGCCGTCGCGAACAGCGGGATCACCGCGCCCAGCACCACCTGGAGCGCGCAGCCGGTCTGGAGTAGCAGCTCGCCACCGGGGGCCTCGAAGGCCCAGGCGGCCAGCAGGCCCATGCTCAGCACGATCCACCCCAGCATGGCCAGCGCGAGCAGCCCGCGCGGCTTGGGGTACTCCACGCGGCTCACCATCAGCCAGGCGACGCCCACGATGGCCAGCAGGGTCGGGAAGAACGGCAGCTCGAGCAGGACCACGGAGATCACGGTCAGCGCCCCGAAGGGGCTTGGCATGCCCTGGAAGACGCCGTCGCGCAGGGTCACACAGGAGAATCTGGCGAGCCTGAGCACGACGGCGAGCAGGACCACGATGGCGGCCACCGCCGATACCCGCTGATAGGCGTCGTCGGCGACCATGCCCCACACCACGACGAAGTACGCCGGGGCGAGGCCGAAGCTGATCAGGTCGGAGAGGTTGTCCAGCTCCGCCCCCATCGCCGAGCTGCGCAGCTTGCGCGCCACGAGCCCGTCGAAGAGATCGAAGACCGAGGCGAGCAGCATCAGCATCACCGCGGTGGCGGCACTGTGCCGGGCCATCCCGCCGTCCTCGTTGCCCGTCAGGTGCGGGATGAGGACGCCGGTGGTGGTGAAGTACACGGCCATGAAGCCGCAGGTGGCGTTGCCGAGCGTGAGGGTGTCCGCTATCGACAGCCGCGTTGACAGCGGCATGTCGTCCGTGTCGTCACCGCACTCGTCGGCCTCGGGAACCCAGGCGGACTGGGTCTCCGGATCAACTACGGTCAAGGCGAGTCACCCCCGCTGTGGTGGTCTCGCCGACCTCGACCGCGATCTCGACACCTTCCGGCAGGTAGATGTCGACCCGCGAGCCGAAGCGGATCAGGCCGATCCGCTCGCCCTGCTCGACCTTGGTGCCCTGCGGCACGTACGGCACGATGCGGCGGGCGACGGCGCCGGCGATCTGGACCATCTCGATGTCCCCGAGTTCGGTGTCGAAGTGCCAGACAACGCGCTCGTTGTTCTCGCTCTCCTTGTTGAACGCCGGGACGAACCCGCCGGGGATGTGCTCGACCGAGGTCACCGTGCCCGCCAGCGGGGCGCGGTTCACGTGGACGTTCAGCGGGCTCATGAAGATCGCGACTCGGGTCCGTCCGTCCTTCCACGGCATGATGCTCTGCACCACGCCGTCGGCGGGAGAGATGACCCGACCCTGCGCGATCTCGCGCTCTGGGTCACGGAAGAACCACAGCATGCCCGCCGCGAGCGCGGTGGCGGGCACGGCGGCGGCAGCCCAGCGCCCCGAGCGACGGGAGCGAGCCAGGCTCACCGCCGCCGTGGCGACGGTCGGAAGGAGCCACGGCGACGCTCCGCGCGCGAGGCGTACGCGTGCGCGAGGTGCGGTGGAAGAGCTGTGGGGCATGAATGACCTTCGTAGCGGAGGGTGCCGCTTAGCGAAAAAGGGGACGGCGGCTTTTCGGGGATGGTATCGGTTGCGAGCGGCAACTGGGCAAGCGCCAGGGCTAGTCGGTGGCTGAAGACCAGTGACGGGCTGTGATGTAGTTCTCGAAAAAACCACCCCCAACCGGACAATTACCCCTGGAAGTGGTACTCCTCCAAGAGGCGTCGCCCGATGATCATTTTCTGGATCTCGGCGGTGCCCTCGCCGATGAGGAGCATGGGCGCCTCCCGGTAGAGGCGTTCGATCTCGTATTCCTTGGAGAAGCCGTAGCCGCCGTGGATGCGGAAGGCGTCCTCCACGACCTCCTTGCAGTACTCGGAGGCCAGGTACTTGGCCATCCCCGCTTCGAGGTCGTTCCGCTGTCCGGAGTCCTTCTTCCGGGCCGCGTTGACCATCATCGCATGGGCGGCCTCGACCTTGGTCCCCATTTCCGCCAGTTTGAACTGGATGGCCTGGTGCTGGGCGATCGGCTTGCCGAACGTGTGTCGCTGCTGGGCATAGGAAACGCCCAGCTCAAAGGCGCGCTGCGCGACCCCGCAGCCGCGCGCCGCGACGTTCACGCGGCCGACCTCGACCCCGTCCATCATCTGGTAGAAGCCGCGTCCCGTGGCCCCGCCGAGCACGCGACCGGCCGGGACGCGCAGCCCGTCCATGATCAGCTCGGTGGTGTCGACGCCCTTGTACCCCATCTTGTCGATCTTGCCGGGAATGGTCAGTCCCGGGCGCACCTCGCCGAAGCCGGGCTCCTTCTCGACCAGGAACGTGGTCATCGAGCGGTGCGGCTTGGCGGCGGCCTCCTCCGGGGAGAGCCCCTCGTCGGTCCGGCACAGCACCGCGACCAACGAGGAGGTGCCGCCGTTGGTGAGCCACATCTTCTGTCCGGTGAGCAGGAAGTCGTCACCATCCCGCACGCCCCTGGATGTGATGGACGACACATCCGAACCGAGCGCGGGCTCCGACATCGAGAACGCGCCACGGATCTCGCCCGCGGCCATCTTCGGCAGAAAGTAGTCTTTCTGCTCCTGGGTGCCGTGCTGCTTGAGCATGTACGCCACGATGAAGTGCGTGTTGATGATCCCCGAGACGCTCATCCAGCCGCGGGCGATCTCCTCCACGCACAGCGCGTAGGTCAACAGCGACTCGCCGAGCCCCCCGTACTCCTCGGGGATCATCAGTCCGAAGACGCCGAGTTCCTTCAACCCCTCGACGATCTGGCTCGGATACTCGTCGCGGTGCTCCAACTCGGTGGCGACCGGCAGGATCTCCTTGTCGACAAAGTCCCTTACGGTCGAAAGTATCTCGCGCTGGATCTCGTTGAGGCCCTCGGTCTGGGCGAGACGGCTCATGTCACTGCTCCTGGTTCGCGGGGGTCGGCGCGGGCGCGGCGGGCCGGGCGGGCTCGCGGGGTTCGGGTCGGCCGGGCTGCTCGCCGCCGCGCTCCTTCACGTACGTCGCGTTCGGCACCATCACCTTGCGCCGGAAGACGCAGACGAGCGTGCCGTCCTGCTTGTAGCCCCTGGTCTCCACGTGGACGATGCCGCGGTCGGTCTTCGACCGGGACGGCGTCTTGTCCAGCACCGTCGTCTCGCCGTAGACCGTGTCGCCGTGGAAGGTCGGCGCCACGTGCCGCAGCGACTCGATCTCCAGGTTGGCGATCGCCTTACCCGAGACGTCGGGGACGGACATGCCGAGCAGCAGCGAGTAGACGTAGTTGCCGACGACGACGTTCCGGCCGAAGTCGGTCGTCCGCTCGGCGTAGTTCGCGTCCAGGTGCAGCGGGTGGTGGTTCATGGTGAGCAGACAGAAGAGGTGGTCGTCGTACTCGGTGACCGTCTTGCCGGGCCAGTGCTTGTACACGTCGCCGACCGTGAACTCCTCGTAGGTGCGGCCGAACTGCATGGTGCTCATCCCTCCGGGGTGGCGCCCCCGGGCCGGTGCGGGCCCGGGGGCGGGGCGTGGTGTGCCGCGGCGCGGCCCGGCCCCGCGCGGGGCGGCCGGGCGCGGGCGGGGCCGTGCGTCAGGCGGCGGGCGGCTCGAACTTGCTGGTGCGGGTCATCCCCGCGGCCCGGCCCTTGCCCGCGATCACCAGCGCCATCTTGCGGCTGGCCTCGTCGATCATCTCGTCGCCGAGCATCGCCGAACCCTTCTTGCCGCCCGCCTCCGAGGTGCACCACTCGTACGCGTCGAGGATCAGCTCGGCGTGGTCGTAGTCCTCCTGCGAGGGCGAGAAGACCTCGTTGGCGGCCTCGACCTGCCCCGGGTGCAGCACCCACTTGCCGTCGAACCCGAGCGCGGCGGCGCGCCCGGCCACCTCGCGGTACCCGTCCACGTTCCTGATCTGGAGGTACGGGCCGTCGATGGCCTGCAGGTCGTTCGCGCGGGCGGCCATCAGGATGCGCATGAGGATGTAGTGGTACGCGTCGGCCGGGTAGCCCGGCGGCTGCTCGCCGACCACCAGGGACTTCATGTTGATGGAGGCCATGAAGTCGGCCGGCCCGAAGATGATGGTCTCAAGGCGCGGCGAGGCGGCGGCGATCTCGTCCACGTTGACCAGGCCCCTGGCGTTCTCGATCTGCGCCTCGATGCCGATCCGGCCCACCTCGAAGCCCATCGTCTTCTCGATCTGGGTGAGCAGCAGGTCCAGGGCGATCACCTGCTGGGCGTCCTGCACCTTGGGCAGCATGACGCAGTCCAGGTTCGGTCCCGCGCCCTCGACGACGGTGATGACGTCCCGGTAGGTCCAGTGCGTGGTCCAGTCGTTGACCCGCACCACCCTGGTCTTGCCGGTCCAGTCGCCGTTGTTGAGCGCGTCCACGATGGTGTGCCGCGCGCCCTCCTTGGCCAGCGGCGCGCACGCGTCCTCCAGGTCCAGGAACACCTGGTCGGCGGCGAGCCCCTGGGCCTTCTCCAGGAACCGCGGGTTGCTGCCGGGGACGGCGAGGCAGGAGCGGCGCGGGCGCAGCCGGTCCACGGGCGAGGCGGCGGCGGACGGGTGGGCACTCATGCGGTGGCCTCCAGGGGGTCGAGCTGGTTCGCTGTACGGATCTCATCGACGATACGGCCGATGATCTCGGTGATTCCGAAGTCCTTCGGGGTGAAGACGGCCGCGACGCCGGCGGCGCGCAGCGCGGTGGCGTCCGCGGACGGGATGATCCCGCCGACGATCACCGGAACGGGGGCCTCGGCCGGGCCGTCGGCCCCGGCGGCGTTCGCGACGCCGGCCTCGCGCAGCCTGGTGAGCACGTCCGGGACCAGTTCGGCGTGCGAGCCGGAGAGGATCGACAGGCCGACGCAGTGCACGTCCTCGGCGACGGCCGCCGCCACGATCTGCTCGGGCGTGAGCCGGATGCCCTGGTAGATCACCTCGAACCCGGCGTCCCTGGCCCGCACCGCGATCTGCTCCGCGCCGTTGCTGTGCCCGTCCAGTCCGGGCTTGCCGACCAGCAGCCGCAGCTTGCCCACGCCGAGGTCGGCCGCCGTCTTGGCGACCTTGTCCCGTACGGCGCCCAGCGCGCTGCCCGGTTCGGCCGCCACCGCCAGCGGGGCGCCGCTGACCCCGGTCGGGGCGCGGTACTCGCCGAACACGTCCCGCAGCGCCCACGCCCACTCGCCGGTGGTCACCCCCGCCCGGACGCACTCCAGCGTCGCCGGCATCAGGTTGGCGGTGCCGGCCGCCGCCGCCTTGAGCGCGGACAGCGCCTCCTGGGCGCGCGGCTCGTCGCGCTCGTCGCGCCAGCGGTGCAGCGCGGCCACCACCCTGGCCTCGTTGGCCGGGTCCACCGTCATGATCGCGGTGTCCAGGTCGGCGGTGAGCGGGTTCGGCTCGGTGCCCTGGTAGCAGTTGACGCCGACGATCAGCTCCTCGCCCGCCTCGATCCGGGCCCGCCGCTCCGCGTGCGAGGCCACGAGCTGCGACTTGAGGTAGCCCGACTCGACGGCGGCCATCGCGCCGCCCATCTCCTGGATGCGGTCGATCTCGGCCAGCGCGGCGGCGGTCAGCTCCGCCACCTTGGCCTCGACGACGTGCGACCCCTCGAAGATGTCCGGGTACTCCAGCAGGTCGCTCTCGTGCGCGAGCACCTGCTGGACGCGCAGCGACCACTGCTGGTCCCACGGCCTGGGCAGGCCGAGCGCCTCGTTCCAGGCCGGGAGCTGTACGGCGCGGGCGCGGGCGTCCTTGGAGAGGGTGACGGCCAGCATCTCCAGGACGATCCGCTGGACGTTGTTCTCCGGCTGCGCCTCGGTCAGGCCCAGCGAGTTGACCTGCACGCCGTACCGGAAGCGGCGCTGCTTGGGGTTGCCCACGCCGTACCGCTCGCGCGTGATCTGGTCCCAGATGCGGCCGAAGGCGCGCATCTTGCACATCTCCTCGACGAAGCGCACGCCCGCGTTCACGAAGAACGAGATGCGCGCCACCACGTCTCCGAACCGCTCCGCCGGCACCTGCCCGGAGTCGCGTACGGCGTCGAGCACGGCGACGGCCGTACTCATGGCGTACGCGATCTCCTGCACCGGCGTGGCGCCGGCCTCCTGGAGGTGGTAGCTGCAGATGTTGATCGGGTTCCACTTGGGGATGTGGTTCACCGAGTAGGTGATCAGGTCGGTGGTCAGACGCAGGCTCGGGCCCGGCGGGAAGACGTGCGTGCCGCGGGAGAGGTACTCCTTGACGATGTCGTTCTGCGTGGTGCCGGAGAGCCCGCCGACCGCCTCCGGGCCGAGCCCCTGCTCCTCGGCCACCACCTGGTACATGGCCAGCAGCCACATCGCGGTGGCGTTGATGGTCATGGAGGTGTTCATCTGCTCCAGCGGGATGTCCTGGAACAGCCGCCGCATGTCCCCCAGGTGGGAGACGGGCACCCCGACCCGGCCGACCTCGCCGCGGGCCAGGACGTGGTCGGGGTCGTAGCCGGTCTGCGTCGGCAGGTCGAACGCGACCGAGAGGCCGGTCTGGCCCTTGGCGAGATTGCGCCGGTAGAGGGCGTTGGACGCCTCGGCGGTGGAGTGTCCGGCGTACGTCCGCATCAACCACGGACGGTCCTTGTGACGCTCAGTCATATGCGTGAGTACCTCGGTGTCCGTCCGCGCCGCGCGCTCACGCGTCGCGGCTGTGCCTGTCCGTCCGCTCCGCTACGCGTCACGACTGTGCCCGTCCGTCCGCTCCGCTCACGCGTCACGGAACCGGTTGATCGCGTCGATGTGCTGGGCGCGCAGTTCCTCGTCGCGGACGCCGAGGCCCTCCTCGGGGGCGAGGGCGAGGACGCCGACCTTGCCCTGGTGGAGGTTGCGATGCACGTCGTAGGCGGCCTGGCCGGTCTCGTCCAGGCGGTAGGTCTTGGACAGCGTGGGGTGGATCTTGCCCTTGGCGATCAGCCGGTTGGCCTCCCACGCCTCGCGGTAGTTGGCGAAGTGCGAGCCGACGATCTTCTTCAGCGACATCCACAGGTAGCGGTTGTCGTACTCGTGCGTGTAGCCGGACGTCGAGGCGCAGGTGACGATGGTGCCGCCCTTGCGGGTGACGTAGACGGAGGCGCCGAACGTCTCGCGCCCCGGGTGCTCGAAGACGATGTCCACGTCCTCGCCGCCGGTCAGCTCGCGGATGCGCTTGCCGAACCGCTTCCACTCGCGCGGGTCCTGGGCGTTCTCGTCCTTCCAGAACCGGTAGCCCTCCGCGTTCCGGTCGATGATCGCCTCGGCGCCCATCGCGCGGCAGATGTCGGCCTTCTGGTCGCTGGAGACCACACAGATCGGGGTGGCGCCGCCGGCGAGCGCGAACTGCGTGGCGTACGAGCCGAGGCCGCCGCTGGCGCCCCAGATCAGCACGTTGTCGCCCTGCTTCATGCCGGCCCCGTTGCGGGAGACCAACTGCCGGTAGGCGGTGGAGTTCACCAGGCCGGGGGACGCGGCCTCCTCCCAACTGAGGTGGCCCGGCTTCGGCATGAGCTGGTTGGACTTGACCAGGGCGATCTCGGCCAGGCCGCCGAAGTTGGTCTCGAAGCCCCAGATCCGCTGCTCGGGGTCGAGCATCGTGTCGTCGTGACCGTCGGCCGACTCCAACTCGACCGACAGGCAGTGCGCGACCACCTCGTCACCCGGCCGCCAGGCGTTGACGCCGGGGCCGGTGCGCAGCACGACGCCCGCCAGGTCGGAGCCGATGACGTGGTACGGCAGGTCGTGCCGCTTGGCCAGCGGCGAGAGCTTGCCGTAGCGCTCCAGGAAGTGGAAGGTCGAGACGGGCTCGAAGATCGAGGTCCAGACGGAGTTGTAGTTCACCGAGCTGGCCATGACCGCGACCAGCGCCTCACCCGGGCCGAGTTCGGGCACCGGCACCTCGTCCACGTGCAGGGACTTGCGCGGGTCCTTCTCCCGGGTGGTGAGGCCGTCGAACATCTCGGCCTCGTCCTTGTGCACGGTCACCGCGCGGTACGAGGGGGGCAGCGGCAGGGCCGCGAAGTCCGCGGACGTGCTGTCCGGAGCGAGGATCGCGTCCAGGATTTCGTTCATCGTGGGGCCTCCGGCGAAGCGTTTGGGGACGCTTGAGGGAACGCTGGGGTTCGGTGGGGATGCGTGCCGTCGGTTCGGCGGTGCTGACGCGTGGCGGTGCGGGCGTCGCTTCGCTCCGGCCCCGCTTGTGGCGGGGGCCGCGCGGCGATGCGGCGCGAGAGTGCCTGTGACGCAGGCGTCCGGGCGCGCGACGAAGGTGCGGGGACAGCCGACGCGCGACGAATGTCTACGCGCCGGCCGCCCGGACACTCACAACGTATGGCACCGCGTGCCACTCGACAAGACACTGGGTGCCAACAATTTCTCTCACTTGTCATCCACGGTGCACGCATGAGCAACAACGGCCGCCCCGGGTGGGGCGGCCGTCGCGCTGTGCCAGCGGGCGTGTTCGGCGCGTGTTCCTGGCGGGGTCCGCAAGAGGGGCCGCGAGAGGGTTCGCGAGAAGACCCGTGGTGTGCGGGTGTGTTCAGTCCTGCTGGATGGCCTTCTCGATGGCGTGCAGCACATCGGCCAGCGGCGCGTCCGTACGCGTCACGGCCACCAGCACCTGACCGTCCGTCGAGGCCAGCGCGGTGGGCCGCTCGGTGCTGGGCCGGTAGGCGCCGAAGCCGGTGCCGAACGTCTTGCGCACGATCGCGAACGCGTGGTCGAGCTGCGCCTCCACGTCGCCCTTGCCCTCGGCGCGCAGCCAGCGCCTGAGCACGTGGTTGTGGGCGGTGACCACGGCGGAGGCGGCCACCTCGGCCAGCAGCGGATCGTCGTTGCCGTCGCGGTGCGCCGTCTCGTCGAAGTGGCCGAGCAGATAACGGGTGAACAGCCGCTCGTAGCGGGCGACCGAGGCGATCTCCGCCTCCCGCAGCGTCGGCACCTCGCGGGTCAGCCGGTAACGGGCCACGGACACCTCGGGGTCGGCCGCGTACATCCGCATGACCTCCTTGATGCCCCGGCAGACCGTGTCGAGCGGGTGCTCGTGCGCGGGGGCGGCCTCCAACACGGCCTCGGCGCGCACCAGGGTGTCGTCGTGGTCCGGGAAGATGGCCTCTTCCTTGGAGCGGAAGTGCCGGAAGAAGGTCCTGCGGGCGACGCCCGCCCGGGCGGCGATCTCGTCGACCGTCGTCGCCTCGTAGCCCTTGGCCGCGAAGAGGTCCATGGCGGCGGCCGCGAGCTTGCGACGCATGGTGAGTCGCTGGGCGGCGGCGCGCCGGCTGCTGGCGCTCTCGGCACCGTCGGACGTCTTGCCTGCGGTGGATTGCTGGTGACGGGCGGACTTTACGGGCTGGGCCATGGGGGGAACGTACTGCATTTTTTCCGGGGGCAGGACTGCGCCCCAGGCTCTGGGACCGCCGTGGGGCGGGTCGCCGGTCGGTTCCAGCAGCCCGCCCCACCCCCGTTCCGGCCCCGGTGGGGGAGGCCGCTCCCGCTCCGACCGTGGCGGCGGGTGCCGCCCCGACCCGGCGGGCGGGGCGGCGTCCCCCGTGCCTCCCGTGCCTCCTGCGTCCCCCGTGTCTCCCGTGTTCCCCCTGACCTCGGCTCGCTCGGCGCCCCCTGGTTCAGGCCCTCGCATGCTCGCGGAAGCCGCGGCCCGTCTTCCGGCCGAGGCAGCCCGCCGCCACCAGGTGTTCGAGCAGCGGGGCGGGCGCGAGGCCGGGGTCGCGGAACTCGCGGTGCAGCACCTTCTCGATGGCCAGCGACACGTCGAGGCCGACGACGTCGAGGAGTTCGAAGGGGCCCATCGGATAGCCGCCGCCCCACTTCATCGCGGCGTCGATGTCGTCCGGCGTCGCGTAGTGCTCCTGCACCATCTTCACGGCGTTGTTCAGGTACGGGAACAGCAGCGCGTTCACGATGAAGCCGGCCCGGTCCCCGCAGTCCACCGGGTGCTTGCGGATCGCGGCGCACACCGCGCGGACGCTGGCGTGCGTCGCGTCGGAGGTCAGCACGGTGCGCACCACCTCCACCAACTTCATGGCCGGCGCCGGGTTGAAGAAGTGCATCCCGATCACGTCGCCCGGCCGGGATGTTGCGCGGGCGCAGGAGATGACCGGCAACGAGGAGGTCGTGGTGGCCAGCACCGCGCCCGGCTTGCAGACCTCGTCCAGCGTCTGGAAGAGCCGCCGCTTGACCGCCAGGTCCTCGGCCACCGCCTCCACGGCCAGGTCCACGTCGGCGAACGCGTCCAGCGAGTCGGCCACGGTGATGCGGGCCAACGCCGCCTCCCGCGCCTCCTCGCTCAGCCGCCCCTTGGACACCGACCGGGCCAGCGACCCGGATATCCGCGCCACCGCCCGCTCGGCCTTGGCCAGGCTCCGGGCGGCGAGCACCACCTGGAACCCGGAGGCGGCGAACACCTCGGCGATGCCGCTGGCCATGGTGCCCGAACCGGCCACGCCCACCGCGTTGACCGGACGCCCGGCGCCCGGCTCGGCGGCGGCTTCCGGGGGCCGGGGTGTCTGCGCGTCCGCCACCACCACGTCGCTGCCCGGCTCCTGGTACGTGTAGAAGCCGCGGCCCGCCTTGCGCCCGGTCAGTCCGGCCTCGCTGAGCTGGCCCAGGATGGGCGCGGGCGCGTGCAGGCGGTCGCGCGAGGCCGCGTACATCGCTTCGAGCACGGTGCGCGCGGTGTCCACGCCGATCAGGTCGAGCAGCGCCAGCGGGCCCATCGGCAGCCCGCAGCCCAGCCGCATCGCCGCGTCGATGTCCTCGCGGGTCGCGTACTTCGACTCGTACATCGCCGCGGCCTGGTTGAGGTAGCCGAACAGCAGCCCGTCGGCGACGAATCCGGGCCGGTCGCCGACCGAGACGGGCTCCTTGCCGAGTTCGCGGGCCAGCGCGGTGACCGAGGCGACGGCCACCGGCGAGGTGAGCACCGACGAGACCACCTCGACCAGCTTCATGGCCGGTGCGGGGTTGAAGAAGTGCAGGCCGAGGACGCGTTCGGGGTGGGCCGAGTCGGCCGCGAGCCGGGTCACCGACAGCGCGTTGGTGCCGGTGGCCAGGACCGTGTCGGGGCGCACGACGGCGTCCAGCGCGGTGAACACCTCGTGCTTGGTGGCGTAGTCCTCGGGCACGACCTCGATCACCAGGTCCGCGTCGGCCGCGGCGGACAGATCGGCGAAGACCCGGAACCTGGCGAGCACCTCCCGCCGCTCTTGTTCGGTGATCCGCCCGCGCCGCACGGCCCGCTCGGTGGACGCCGCGAGGGCGGCCACGGCCTGCCGCGCCGCGGTGTCCGCGACGTCGATGCCGATGACCTCGTGGCCCGCGCGGGCCAACACCTCGGCGATGCCGGTGCCCATGGTGCCCAGGCCGACGACGGCGACGGTGCGCAACGGCATGGGATCAGGAGTGGACAAATGGTCCATCACAGACTCCAGGGGGTGTTCCCCGCCTTGTGTCGCGGGGAGAAGTGACGACTGAGGAGTTGGGCGGCCCCTGGTGGGCAACTCTGCCCGTAGGGACTCACCCGGGGGGTGCGCGGCGAAGGCCCTGTCCCGGGGCCGCGCCGAACACCCAAAGCGCCGAACCGACTTCACTCTTCGGCGGCTGCGTCACCAGGCCGCCAGAGCAGGGGTACTGCTCGTGCCGGGGAGCTTAACTCGCCAGTAACCAAGAACACCAGGACTCATTCTCGCCAGATCCGGGTGGCGCACGTCACAGTGGGCTAGGAGACGGTCACGGACGCGTGACGCGGGGGTGGGTCGGGGTGGCGGAGACGCGCGGCGCCCCGTGGCGGTGGCGCGGTGGCCGTGGCCGGCGTCGGCGGGCCGGCGGGCGCTGTGGTCCGGCGCCGGCGCGGCCGGGACATGACGGAGGCGGAGGCGGGACGGCGTGGGCGGTGTGAGGGCGCGGGCGGTGCGGGGGTGCGGGGCGTCCCGGGTGGCGCACGCGTCCGGCGGGTGCGCGAGCGGGCATAAAGCGGGTGGCGGGTACGTGCGGGCGAGGCGCGGAATGCGGATACGGAAAACGATGCCGACCGGGGCGAGGTGGCCGCGGTGGGCACGGACAAGGTCAAGAGCAAGGGCAAGGGGAGGCGGGAGATGGAAGAAGAACTCCGCGAACTGGCGGCCCGAGCGCGGGCGGCACTGACGACAGCGGCCGATCACGCGGCGTACGAGCATCTCCTCGCTCTCGTACGCCAGAACACGCCCGCCGCGCGCGAGGAACTGGCCCGGGTGCTGGTGGCCAACGGCCAGCCGCTGTGCGCCCGGGAGACCGCGGCCTTCGCGCTGGGCTGCGCGGGCGACCGGCGGGCCTTCGAGCCACTGGTGATGCTCCTCAACTACCGCGACCCGGCGCACTGCGCGACCGCGGCCCGCGCGCTGGCCCGACTCGGCGACCCGCGTACCGCCCGCGCGGCGGCGGTGCTGGCCACCAACCCGCTGCGGACGGCCTACGCGCTGCACCCCATCCGGCTCCTGGTGGAACTGCGCGCCCCCGAGTCGGTGCCCGCGCTGGTCACCACGTTGCGGCGGCTGCTGGCCGAGCGCGACCACTACTGGCCGATCGCCCGCGCCTGTGTGGTCGGGCTCGGCACGCTGGGGGACCGGCGCGCGGCGCCCATCCTGGCGGCGGCGCGCGAGCACGAGCGGTTACGTTCGGAGGCGGAGGCGGCCCTGGCCCAACTGGCCGGCAAGGCGCCGGGGGCGGCCGGCGGGCCACCTCGCGGCGACGGGCGGCGCGACGGGGCGCGCGGCGCGCGGGGCGACGGCCTCCGAGGCGGCGTCCCGGGACGCCGGGACCCCCGCCCCGCCGCCCGCCCGCCCGGCCAACGCCCGAGGCCGAAGCCCTGAACCGCGGCGGGCGGGAGGCTCGTTCACGGGTGCGGGTGCGGGTGCGGGTGCGGGTGCGGGTGCGGGTGCGGGAGCGGGTGCGGGAGCGGGTGTGGGTGCGGGTGTGGCGGGCGGGCTCTCGCCGAGGGGCGGGCGTGGGAGTGCGTGGACGTCTGGGCGCGTGAGCGGTGGAGGGAACGGCGGCGGGGGTGGCGCCGGGGCCGGGGCCCCTGGGTGCGGTGTGGTGCGGGTTACGCGACGGGGTGGGCGGCGGGCAGGTCGCGGGCGTAGCGCACCTCGGGCACCTGGGCTCCGGCCACCTCGTAGGACTCCTCGCCGCCGTCGGGGGCGAACCCGGCCCGGGCGTAGAAGCGCTCCGCCCGCTGGTTGCCCCGTACGACCCACAGCCGTACCCGGGGGAACTCGCGCTCCGTCAGCCGTCGCAGCGCCTCGGCCAGCAGCGCACGCCCGATGCCCGCGCCCAGCCGCTCCGGCCTGACGTAGATCGCGTACAGCTCGGCGTCCCCGCTCGGCAGGTCCTCGTCCCGGTACGGACCGCAGCAGGCCCACCCCACGACCTCGGTCCCGCCGCCCGCGCCGCCGCCCGGCGCGGGCTCCTCCGCGACCAGGTTGATCACGTCCCCGAGCCCCCGCGCGAAGAACTCCCGCCGCCGCTCGGCGTCTTCGCGCACGCTCATGGCGTCCAGATACGACTGCGGCATGAGCCCCGCGTAGGCGGTCTGCCACCCCCGGACCCGCACGGCGGCCACGGCGTCGATGTCGTCCTCGGTCATCTCGCGCACCAGAACATCCATGGCGAGGAGCGTAGTTGGCCCGGGCGGGGGTGATCGACCTGGTTTCCGTCCGGTGCGGGGCGTGGTGGCGGGGCGTGGTGCGCGGTGCCGGAAGGTGAGGTGGAGGCCCGTTGGGAGTCGCAGGGGGCATCGAGTGCGGCGTAGTCGATCCACTACGGTTAGTCGCGTTCGAGGCCGGTCGAACGATGTGTACAGCACTGAGTGGCGGAGGAGTTCATGGCGTTCGGGAGACGTAAACAGAAGGAGCAGGTTCCGCCGGTGCCGGCGGTGGATTGGAGGGGGGTGCGGAGGTTCACGGTCGGCATGGACGAGCGGGAAATTGTGGTGAGGTCGCGCAAGCAGTTCACTCAGGGGCCACGCGCTATCCGGGTGCCGGGACGCGATGGGGCGGCACGTATTTACGCGCCGTGCGCCTATCTCGGTCCCAAGAACTTCGGAGACCTGGATCCAACGGTCTACGAGGATGCGGAGTTCCACCGCCTGCTGTGTGTTCTTGATCAGCCCGTCGAGCGAGATGGGGAGGACGTCTACCACGTCCGTGACGCCCAGTCCGAGATCATCGGCACCATTCGACGTATTCCGCCGACCAATCGACTGGTCAGGCATACATGGCGGATGGATCAACCGGGGCGGTCCACGATCGTGGCGCGGAACAAGTGGGTCAGGAAGGATGCAAAAGGCGTAGCGGTGGCCGCTTTGGATTCGACGCTCGACCTCATACTCCGGTCAAACGGCGACGGAGGCGCGGTTTCGCGCGGCCGTGAGCTGGAATGGGAAACCGAAGATGGCGAGTTCGTCATGTACTCAAGCGGTTTTGGCGGTTACAACATGAATCTGGAGATCGAGATCGAAGCGCGCTGGCTGGATCGGCGCCTGGCGTTCGCGTACGCCACGCTTCGGGATACGCCCGTGTGAGGGCTTTCCTCTGAAGTCTCATCGTGGTGAATTCAGGGACTGGAGGTGAAGCGGTCGGCTTCCTCGGACGTGTGCGTGATGAAATTTATACTGAAGATGCTGGAGGGGTGTTGCGAAACGTAAATCCGCAGGATCTGGAGCAGCTCGCGAAACTCATTGATGGTAAGGGCGGGACTGCGGATGGCTTGCGGGAGGCGTTTACTCGGGCCGCAACGCTCGGTGTGAGTGACGTGCTGGCTCCGCTCAAACCGATGAACTCCTGGGTGGCGGACACCGGCCCCGACCTACGCTCCCGTGCGGCCATCGCTCGCCTTGAGGATGGCGACCCCATGGCGGGATTGCGTTGGGCCGGTTTCACGGACGCGGATCTCAAGAAATACGCGGGTCGGCCTCTCGGACCGGATGCACTGCTGTTGGCCAACTCGGTTGCTGCGAGTGATGACCGGGCAGCGGCATCGTTTCGCCGCCAGGAGAACGAATCGCTCGACCATTGGATACATCGGCTAGAGTCCAAAGCGCTGGCGAAAATTACTGGGTTGGAGCCTCACGAAGAAACAGTCATGAGCTTCGTCGAGGCTTACAGTGAAATTGCGGGGATCGCCCGTGCAGCGACGAAGACTTCACTCGTCAGCGCTTCCATGGTCAAGATCCTGGGAGGGAACGCTGTACTCAGACACTTTTCTGGTAGCCCGACGGTTCAGCAATGGCAAGATCGCATATATCGAAAGCTGAGGGCGACCGGGAACCGGACGCTCATCCGTAGGGGAAGGGCGATCCGTAGTTGGACCCCTGCCCTCCGCTCGCTGTCGGCCCCGGGTGCCTGGCTCCCCGGGAGAATTGCGGCGATGGTGTTTGGCGGGAGCCAAAGATATCAGCAGCTTTCCCGCGTTCCCTTGGTGGCTGGCACGGTGGACGATCGTATCGGTAACGCTTGGGACGGGGTGCGTAGGCTCGCTCCCATGAATGCCACGTGGCGCAACTGGAGTGTCAACAGGGCGATTGACTTCACTCTGGGCTCAGACTCTCTGGCAAAGGAATTCGGAGGGAAGACCCACTCTCAGCAAGAGGTCGTCCGAGCCGGTCAGGCGAAGCTCACCCAAGTCTGGCGCAACTCCTACACGGCGGCGCGGAGTGGGCCGTCGAGCGTGGGGCGGACCGCAGCCGTCATCAAGGGGGCTCGCACTACGGGCAAGGTCTCGGGAATGCTGCGAGGGGCTTCCATCGTTGGTGGGACTTTTGCCACTTATCGGAGTGCTGACAAGCTGTACCACCGGGGGCTGCCCTGGGAAAATGGAAATTTCAGCAGTCGTGAGAAAGGCGCCAGTTATGTGGCGGACGTCGCGGAGCTGGGGTTCAATGCCTCGCTGACGTACGCGAACGTCAACCCCAGTCCGTACAGCTACGGTGCCACCGCTGTTTTCGGCACCGTCTATCTGGGTGCCAAGACCGTTGAGCACTGGGACGACGTGAAGGAAGCCCCGGGGAAGGCGGCCGACTGGATGGGGGAGAAGGCCGAGGACTTCGGGGCGGGTGTCGTCAACAAAGCCAAGGATGTGGGCACGGTGCTCAACCCGAAGAGCTGGGGGTTCTGACGTCGGGGCGTCCGGGCGGAGGCCGCCGGTCCGCAAGGGGGCGGCGACCTCCGTATGGGCGAGCGGGGCGTGAACGGCGCGGGCCCGAACTCACTCAGTTGATGGCGAAGTCGAGGTCGATGTCGTGCTGGCGGAAGCTGCGGCGTCCCGCTTCGTGGGGTCCTTCCGCCGCATGGCCAGGACCAGCGTGATCACCGTGCCCGCCACCGCCCAGGCGGCCAGCACCAGCAGGGGGCCCGTGATCGCGTTGCCCTGGAAGTAGGCGATCGAGCGGGCCGTCCAGGTGCCCGCGCCCGGGGGGAGGGCGGGGCCGATGGCCTGCCAGAAGTCGGGGAGCAGGGGGTAGGGGTAGGCGCCGCCCGCGCTGGGGTTGCCCAGGACGACGATGATCAGGATGGCGAGGCCGATGCCGACGATGCCCGCCAGGCCCTGGCAGGCGAGGGTGGTCGCGCCGACGGCGAAGACCACCAGGGCACCGAGCCCCCACAGTCCGAACACGCTGCCGGGCAGCGCGCCGAGCGCCGGGCCCACGATGATGGTGCCGCCCAGGCCGGCCGCGATCGAGTAGAGGGCGAGGGCGCCGAGCCTGATGGCGGCCCGGCTGCCGTTCGCGGGGCGGGCGCCCGCGCTGATGGCGAGCACCGCGGCGCACAGGTAGCCGCCCACGCACCAGCCGATGACCAGGTAGAACGAGGACAGACCACGGCTGTCGTCGGCGGCCGCGGGCACGATGTCCTCGGTGCGTACCGAGCGCTGGTCGGCCTTCTCGGCCTGGGTGACCACCTGCTGGACGGCCTGGGCGAGGGAGGAGCCGGCGCCGCCGGCCACCAGCAGTCGGTCGGTGCTGCCGCGCGGGTCGACGATCAACGCGGCGTCGACGTCCCGGTGCTTGATCTTGCGCACCGCCTCCGCCTCGCTGCTCACCGCGCGCGGGTCGAGCGGGTCGCCAGGCAGCTTGCCGAGCTTGCTCACCACCTGCTCGCTGGCCTGTTTCGGCGCCACGACGGCAATCGACACATGGTCAGGTTTCGGCCGGTGGAAGGAGCCGACGTACGAGAGGATGAAGGCCAGTTGGAGCAGCAGTACGCCGATGACGAGTAGGGCGGCGCGCGTGGTCACCGCGGCCTTGAGTTCCTCGACGAAGGTGCGGTCAGTCTTCTCGCGCGTCGCCGTCATGGACCGCTCCTCACCCGCTTCACCTGGACATTCGTCTTCCACATGGTGGCAAGGAGCACGCCGGTGCGCAGCCCGTGGCGCGCCGATCGGGTGAGGGGTCGGGGGTGCGGGCGCGGGGGTGGGACGCGTGGGGCGGGGGCGGAACGTGTTCGTACGGATGTTCGATGAGGGGGGTATGGTGGAAGAGAAAGGTGGCGAGAAATAGTCGGTGAGGTGGGTGCTCTCTCGGGTCGATGTGGACGGCCGCCCGGTGGCGGCGTGGGCGTGAGGCGTGAGGCGCCAGTGCGGGCGGGGAGCCCGGGCGGTGGGGCGGTTCGGCGGCGGCGCGCGGGACGGGGCGTGAGGCCGGTCGTGGGGCCGGCCGTGCGGGGGCGGGGTGATGCCCGGCCCCGGCGGCGTGGTGGTGGTCGGTGGGGCGCGGCGGTGGGTCGTGGTCAGGTTGGCGAGTGAGGAGGTGCGTGCGGATGCCGGGGTTCACGCATCTGCACGTCGCGTCCGGGTTCTCGATGCGGTACGGCGCCTCGCACCCGGAGCGGTTGGCCGAGCGGGCCGCCGAGCGCGGCATGGACGCGGTGGCGCTGACCGATCGGGACAGCCTCGCCGGGGCGGTCCGGTTCGCCAAGGCGGCGTCGGCCGCGGGGGTGCGCCCCCTGTTCGGCGTCGACCTGGCCGTGCGGCCAGCGGCCCCGAGGCCGGGGCGCACCGTCAGGCGGCGGGCCCCGGTACGGGGCGGCGCGTTCGTCGACGAGTCGGCGCCCCGGGTGGTCTTCCTGGCCAGGGACGGCGCGGCCGGTTGGGCCGCGCTGTGCGGCCTGGTCTCCGCCGCGCACGCCGGGGGCGAGGCGCGCCCGCTGCTGCACTGGGAGGACCTGGTGGCCGTGGCCGCCGGCCTGCCCGCCGCGCTCGCGCCGCTGACCGTACTGCTCGGCCCCGAGTCCGACGTCGGCCGCGCGCTGTCCGCCGGCCGCCCCGACCGCGCCGCGCGACTCCTGACCCCCTGGCGCGAACTGTTCGGCGACGCGCTGCGCCTGGAGGCCGTCTGGCACGGCGGACCCGACACGGGGCCGGTACCCGCGCCCGGCTCGGCCGCGGAGCGCGCCGCGTCCACCGCCTCGGTCGTGGCCGCCGCGCAGTGGGGCCGCGCCGGCTCCAAGCCCACCGTCGGCGCCACCACCGGGCCGGCCACGCTCTCCGCCGCCGGCTCGCCGTCCGGCTCCGGGCCCGGGTCGCTGCGGCTCGCCGCCCGTACCGTCGGCTTCGCCGCCGAGCAGGGCGTACGGCCCGTGCTGAGCAACGCCGTGCGGTACGCCGACCCGGGGCAGGGCCCGGTCGCTGACGTGCTGGACGCCGCCCGCAGGCTGGTGCCCGTCCCGCGCGCGGCCGGGGAGCGGGACAGCGGGGAGCGCTGGCTCAAGGACGCGCGGGACATGGCGCGGGTCGCGGAGCGGATCGTGGCAGCGGCCGGGTTCCGGCGGGACACCGCGTACCGGCTGCTCGACCAGACCCAGGCCACGGCCGCCGCCTGCCGGGTGGACCCGGAGGACGACCTGGGGATCGGCAGCGTCCACTTCCCCGAACCGCGCCTGGTCGGCGCCGTCGGGCGCACCGCGGAGCGGACGCTGCGCTCGCGCTGCGCCGCCGCCATGGTGCTGCGCGGCTACGACCGCGACCGGACGCGCTGGGAGCGGCTTGAGGCCGAGTTGGACACCATCGAACGGCTCGGCTTCGCCTCGTACTTCCTGACCGTCGCGCAGGTGGTGGACGACGCCCGTGGGCTGGGCGTGCGGGTCGCGGCGCGGGGTTCGGGCGCCGGCTCGTTCGTCGTCCACCTGCTGGGCGTCGCGCAGGCCGACCCGGTCGCGCACGGGCTCCTGATGGAGCGCTTCCTGTCCGTGCGACGGGGCGCGCTGCCCGACATCGACATCGACGTGGAGTCGGCCCGCCGGCTCGACGTCTACCGCGCGATCTTCGACCGCTTCGGCGCCGACCGGGTCGCGACGGTCGCCATGCCCGAGACCTATCGGGTGCGCCACGCCGTACGGGACGTGGGCGCGGCGCTCGGCATGGACCCGGAGGAGGTGGACCGGCTCGCCAAGTCCTTCCCGCACATCCGGGCCAAGGACGCCCGCGCGGCCCTGGCCGAACTGCCGGAGCTGCGCGGCGTGGCCGCCCGGATGGGCGACCGGGACCGGCTGTGGGACCTGGTCGAGGCGTTGGACGGGCTGCCGCGCGGGATCGCCATGCACCCGTGCGGGGTGCTGCTCTCGGACGCCACGCTGCGCGCTCGCACCCCGGTGGTGACCAGCGCGGGCACCGGCGCGGGCAGCGGCGGGATGCGGGGGGCGATGGGCGCGTCTCCCGACGACGGCGACGGCGGCGTCCCCGGAGGGCCGGGCGGTCTCGGGGGTCGGGCGGAGGGCCGCAGGGCGCGGGCTTCGCCATGTCCCAGTTCGACAAGGACGACGTGGAGGAACTCGGGCTGCTCAAGCTCGACGTGCTCGGGGTGCGGTTGCAGTCGGCGATGGCGCACGCGGCGCGGGAGGTCGTCAAGATCACCGGGCGGCCGCTGGACCTGGACGACCCGGCGCAGGTGCCGCCGGCCGACCCGGCCACCTACGAGCTGATCAGGTCGACCGAGACGCTGGGCTGCTTCCAGATCGAGTCGCCCGGCCAGCGCGACCTGATCGGACGGCTCCAGCCCGCCACGTTCCACGACCTCGTAGTCGACATATCGCTCTTTCGGCCCGGCCCCGTCGCCGCCGACATGGTGCGCCCCTTCATCGAGGCGCGGCACGGCCGCATCCCGCCCCGCTACCCCCATCCGGACCTGGCGGAGGCGCTGCGCGAGACGTACGGCGTGGTCGTCTTCCATGAGCAGGTGATCGAGATTCTTCGGATCATGACCGGTTGCGACCGTGGGCTGGCCGACGAGGCGCGCCGCGCGCTCTCGGACGCCGACCGGCGTGGCCGGGTGCGCGCGTGGTTCGCGCAGGAGGCCGCGGCGCGCGGCTACGCGCCTGAGGTGGTGGCGCGCACCTGGGAGATCGTCGAGGCGTTCGGCTCGTACGGGTTCTGCAAGGCGCACGCCGTGGCCTTCGCCGTGCCCACGTACCAGTCGGCCTGGCTCAAGGCGCACCACCCGGCGGCCTTCTACGCCGGGCTGCTCACCCACGACCCCGGCATGTACCCCAAGCGGCTGCTGCTCGCGGACGCGCGGCGGCGCGGGGTGCCGATCCTGCCGTTGGACGTGAACCGGTCGGCGACCGCCTATCGCATCGAACTGGTGTCCGATGGTGGGGGTGGTCAGGGGGATCAGGGTGGTCGAGGTAACGGAGGCGGCCGAGGCGGCGAAGGCGGTCAGGGTGGCCGAGGTGGCACGTGGGGCGTGCGGCTCGCGCTCGGTGAGGTGCACGGCATGAGCGAGGCCGAGGCGGCGCGCATCGTGGCGGGCCAGCCCTACACCTCGGTGCGGGACCTGTGGTGGCGCGCCCGGCCGGGGCGGCCGGTCGCGGAACGGCTCGCCGAGGTGGGGGCGTTGGACGCGTTCGGCGTCAACCGCCGCGACCTGCTGCTGCACATCGCCGAACTGCACCGGCAGCAACGCGGTGCCCGTGGCGGCGCCCGCGCGGGGCAGCAGCAGCTCTCCCTGGACGCGGCCGCTCCCACGGCGGCGTCGGCCGGCGCCGTGGCGTCGTTCGAGCCCGCCGGGCTGCCCGACCTCGACCCGGCGGAGCGGCTCGGCGCCGAGCTGGGCGTCCTCAACATGGACGTCTCCCGGAACCTCATGGACGACCACCGCGACTTCCTGGAGGAGTTGGGCGTGACGCTCGCGCGGCGACTGGGCTCGGCGCGGCACGGCGAGACCGTGCTGGTCGCCGGGGCCAAGGCCGCGACCCAGACGCCACCGATCCGCTCCGGACGCCGCGTCATCTTCACCACCCTCGACGACGGTACGGGGCTGGTCGACTGCGCCTTCTTCGACGACCCGCCGGCGGAGGAGCGCCGCGCCGGCACCACCCGGGAGCGGGGCACCCAGGACACCTGGAGCGGCCGGGGTGAGCGGCCCGGACGCGGCGACCGGGGGGCCGGGTCGGGCCACGCGGCGTGCGCGTACACCGTCTTCCACTCCTGGCTGCTGCTGATCAGGGGAGTGGTGCAGCGGCGCGGCCCGCGCAGTCTCAGCGTCGTCGGCGCCGCCGCCTGGGACCTGGCCGAACTGGCCGAGCTGCGCCGCACCGGCGGGCTCGAAGCGGTCGCCGGACGCCTCGCCGAAGGGGGCGGGGCGGCGGCCCGGGGCGCCGAGGGGGACGGGGCGCGGGGCGCCGACGCCTCCGGCGCGGAGCCCGCTCAGGCGGCGGGCGGCTCGACCGATGCGCCGGCCGGGGACGCCGGGCGCCGCATCCAGTTGCCCAACGGCTACACCATGCACCCCTGGGCCGACCTCCAGCCCGCCGGCGAACGCGCCGCCACGGGGCGGAAGTTGTGGCACTCCAGCCCGGGGAGCGCGGGATGACGCACGAGGGACGAGAAACAGCCGGAGCCGCTGGAGTTGGCGCCGACGCCGCGGTGGCGACCGGCGCGCGGGAACACCCGCGCCCCGTGGGGCGCCCGGCGCCCGGGCCGGTGCTGTGCGTACGGTTCCACGCGCCCGACGGCGGCCCCCTCGGAGAGGACGTCTACGTGGGGCTGCTCGCGCTGCTCGCCGAGCTGACGCCCGTCGTACAGGCGCTGCCACCCGACGGGGCGCTGGCGGACGTACGGGGCGCGCTGCGGTACTTCGACCGGGACGCCGCCGAGTTGGCGGGCATCGTACGGGTGCGCGCGCTGGCCCGGCACGGCGTGGACTGCACCGTCGGCGTGGCCGCGAACCCGCTGCTCGCCCGGATGGCCGCGGCGCAGCCGCCGGCCGGCCGGCGCGCCGACGGGCGCCCGGACCCCGGGTGCGCCGGCGCGGGGCCGGCCGGCCCCGGGTGCGCCGCGCGGGGCGGGGCAGGCGGTGGCCGACGGAGCGGCGCGCGCGGCGGGCGGCAGGCGGGGGCCTCGGGCGGCGCGTGCTGCGGGCGCCGGGGCGCGGTGCACACGGTGCCGGACGACCCCCGGGCCGTGGCCGCCTTCCTCGCCCGCAAACCCGCCACCGCCCTGGACGGGGTCGGCCCGGTGACGGCCCGCACCCTGGACGCGTACGGGCTCGGCGAGGTCGGCCAGATCGCGGCGGCGCCGCCGGGCACCCTGCAACGCATCCTGGGCGCCACGGCGGGGCGGGCGGTCTACGAGCGGGCCCACGGCATCGACCGGGCCCCGGTCACGCCCAACTCCCTGGCCCGCTCCATCGGGGCCGAACACCGCTTCCCCGGCGACGAGCTGGACCCGGTGCGGCGTCGGCGCGCGCTGCTCGCCCTCGCCGACGAACTCGGCTCGCGGCTGCGCGCGGACGGGCAGGTGGCCCGCGCGCTCACGCTCACCGTCCGCTACGCCGACCGCTCCGTCACCACCCGTGGCAGGACCCTGCCCGAGCCGACCGCGCACACCCCGGCGCTGACCTCGCTCGCGTACGCGCTGCACGAGTCGCTGGCCCTGGAGCGGGCCCGGGTGCGGGCGGTGGCGCTGCGCGCCGAGGACCTGACCGCCGCCGAACGCGCCGCCCGGCAGCTCACGTTCGACCCGGGCGACGACAAGGCCCGGCGGATCGAGGCCGTGACGGACCGGGCCCGCGCCAGGTTCGGGGCCCGCGCGGCCCGGCCGGCGGGCACGGCGGCGGTCGGCTGAGCCGCCGCCGTCGGGGCGCCACCCGCCAGGCGCCGGCGTACGAGTTCCAGCCGGCCCGCGGTCGAGCCCTGCCCGTGGTCGAGCCTGCCCGCGGTCGAGCGAGTCGGCGGTCGCGCCCGCCCGCGGCCGGGCCGGTCAGTCGTCGAGCGGCGCGCCGTCGCCCGGGCCCGTCAGCCAGGCGCGGATGCCGGTGAGCGCGGTCGGGCCGTAGTCCTCGTCCACGCCCCGGGCGAGGTCGGCGATCGACACGTCGCGCAGGGCCGCCCGCCAGGCCGCGTCGGCGCTGGCCATGGCGCGGGAGATGGCGCACGGCCGGGTGCAGCTCTCCGGGGGCGCCGCCAGCGGGCCGCGCTGGCGGATCTCCGTACACACGAACGCGGGCCGCGAGCCGTCCACGGCCTCCACCACGTCGAGGACGGAGATCCGCTCGGGGGCCCGGGTGAGTTCGTACCCGCCCGCCTTGCCCTGGACGGAGTTGACCAGGCCCGCGCGGGAGAGCGCCTGCAACTGCTTGGCCAGGTAGCTGCCCGACACGTCGTGCAGCTGTGCCAGCCGCACCGCGGGCACCGGCTCCGTCGCGGTCGTCAGCACCACGCAGCAGTGCAGCGCCCACTCGACCCCGCCCGACAACTTCATGCTGCACACCTGCCTCGGTGGTGACGGTCCCGTTCCCTTGACTCGGACAAAGAATATCCGACTATTATCTCGGACAAGAATTATCCGAGTTGGAGGCGCGGCCTCCGACCAACACCGGCGTGCCCTCGGGCACTTGCGTGAAAGGCGAGAGCATGAAGCTCACAGTCATCGGCGGGACCGGGCTGATCGGCTCGCAGGTGGTCCGCAAGCTGGCCGAGGCGGGGCACGAGGCCGTGCCCGCGGCGCTGTCCACCGGCGTCGACCTGCTCACCGGCGAGGGGCTTGACCAGGCCCTGACGGGGGCCGAGACCGTGGTCAACGTGGCGAACTCGCCCACGTTCGACGCGGCGTCCCTCGACTTCTTCCGCACCTCGACGGACAACCTGCTCGCGGCCGGCGAGCGGGCCGGCGTCCGGCACCAGGTGATCCTGTCCATCGTCGGCGTGGACCAGGTGCCCCAACTCGACTACTACCGGGCCAAGACCCTCCAGGAGGAGTTGCTGCGACAGGGCCCGACGCCCTACTCCATCGTGCGCGCCACCCAGTTCTTCGAGTTCGTCGACGCGATCCTGTCCTGGTCGTCGGACGAGAGCGCGGTCCGCCTGCCCGCCACCCGCGTCCAGCCGATGGCCGCGGCGGACGTCGTGGCCGCGGTCGTCGACGTCGCCACCGGTCACCCGCTGAACGGCGTGCGCGACGTCGCGGGCCCCGAGGTCTTCCCGCTGGACGAACTCGGCAGGATCACCCTGGCGGCCCGGCACGACGGCCGGCCCGTACGCACCGACGAATCGGCCGGCATGTTCGCCGCCGTCACCGGCGACGTGCTCACCGCGGGGCCCGGCGCTCACCTGGCCCCCACGTACTACCGGGACTGGCTGCGCGACACGCGCTGACCACGGCGGACCGGTCGCCCCGGGGCCGGGCCGCCCCCTTCGTCGCGGCCCGGCCCGGGACGCCCACGTCTCACCCGACCGGCTGCCCCAACAGCTCGAGGAGCGTGTCCACCGACGGCGCGCCCAGCGGTGCGGCCTGCCCGCCGACCACGAACGTCGGCGAGCCCCGCAGGCCGCGCTCCCGCGCCAGGTCGCGGTCGGCCAGCACGCTTCCCGCGTACGCGTCGCTGTCCAGGACCGACCACATCTCCGCGTGGTCGAGCCCCACCTCGCGGCCCAGCGACACCAGCGCGGCGTGGTCGGCCACGTTCACGTTCTCGGTCAGACAGCCGCGCAGCAGCCGCTCGATCATGGCGTCGCCCTGCCCGCGCTCGGCGGCGAGGTGCAGCAGCCGGTGCGCGTCGAAGGAGTTCGCCGGCACCGTACTGGCGGGGCGCAGCTCCAGCCCCTCCTGCTGCCCCAGATACGTGATCATCTCGAACTGCCGGAGCGCCGTTCGCCGGCTCTCGTACACGCCGTACTCCACGAGCAGGTCCGCGATGGGCCCGCTCGTGGTCCGCGGGCTGCCGGGATCGAGCTCCAGGCTCCGCCACACGATCTCCACCTCGGCCCGTCCGTCGAACCGGGCCAGTGCCCGCTCCAGTCGCCGCTTGCCGATGTAACCCCAGGGGCAGAGCACGTCCACCCAGACTTCCACCCTCACCGGAAACCCCCTCCGCTCGGCCGACGGCGCCGTTCCACGGGTGCGATCAGCACCATCAGAAAAACGATGCAACTTCAACCGAACCTGAAGTCAAGTTCGCCTTCCGGACTTTCTCCGAACGGGCCCGGCCCCGCACACCCGTCGGTCGGGCCGGGTGGGGGCCGGAACCGGGCCGCTGAGCTGGGGCGCGGCAAGCGGCAGCGCGGCGGAACCCGGACGTGGCATGGTGAGCCCATGACCGGAACGCACTCCCGTCCGACCGCTCGTGAACTGATCGAGACCGTTATCGCCCCCGGGAGCTGGCGCTGCTGGGACGAGCCGGTCACGGTCTCCCCAGCCGACCCGGAGTACCGCGCCGACCTGGCGCGCGCCCGCGAGCGCACGGGGCTCGACGAGTCCGTCATCACCGGAAGCGGCCTGCTCGCCGGGGCGCGGGTGGCCGTCGTGGCCTGCGAGTTCGGCTTCCTGGCCGGTTCGATCGGGGTCGCCGCGGGGGAGCGGCTGGTACGGGCCGTGCGGCGGGCCACCGCGGAGCGGCTGCCGCTGCTGGCCGCGCCCGCGTCCGGCGGGACCCGGATGCAGGAGGGCACCGTCGCCTTCGTGCAGATGGTGAAGGTCACCGCGGCCATCGCGGCCCACAAGGCGGCCGGTCTGCCCTACCTCGTCCACCTGCGCCACCCCACCACCGGCGGCGTCTTCGCGTCCTGGGGTTCGCTCGGCCACGTCACCACCGCCGAACCGGGCGCGCTCATCGGCTTCCTGGGCCCCCGGGTGCACGAGGCGCTCTACGGGGAGCGGTTCCCCGAGGGCGTCCAGGTCGCCGAGCACCTGTACGCCCACGGCCTGGTGGACGCGGTGCTGCCGACGGCCGAACTGCCCGACGCCACGGCGCGCGCCCTGCGCGTCCTGCGTGGCGGCGGCCCGACGGCCGGCCGGACCGGCGACCACGCGGAAGGGCCGGCCACCGCGACATCACCCGCCGCCGACGTCCCGGCCACCGCGCCGCGCCGCGACGAGGCATTCGGCGGCGGGTCGGCGCCCGAGGCCGCTGAGTCGATCCGGCGCTCGCGCCGCCCGGAACGCCCCGGCGTGCGGGCGCTGTTGCGGGTCGCGGCCGAGGACGTCACGCCGCTGAGCGGCACCGGCGCCGGGGAGCACGACCCGGGCATGCTCCTCGCGCTGGCCCGGGTGGGCGGCACGCCGTGCGTCGTCCTCGGCCACGACCGGGGCCACCCCGATCCCGACCGCGACCCCGACACCGCCCGCCCCGAGGCCGGTGTCGGGCAGCCGCTCGGCCCGGCCGGGCTGCGTACGGCGCGGCGCGGCATGCGGGTCGCCGCCGAGTTGGGCCTGCCGCTGCTGACCGTCGTGGACACGGCGGGGGCCGCACTGAGCCAGGCCGCCGAGGAGGGTGGCCTGGCGGGGGAGATCGCCCGGTGCCTGGCCGACCTGGTGACGCTGCCCGCGCCGACCCTGTGCCTGCTGCTCGGCCAGGGCGCCGGCGGTGGCGCGTTGGCCCTGCTGCCCGCCGACCGGGTGCTGGCGGCCCGGCACGCGTGGCTGTCGCCGCTGCCGCCGGAGGGCGCGTCGGCCATCCTGTACCGGACCACGGAGCGGGCCGACGAGGTGGCCGCGCGCCAGGGCGTACGCTCGGCCGACCTGCTCGCGGCGGGCATCGTGGACCGGATCGTGGAGGAGACCCCGCGAACGCGGGCGCGGGAAGGGGAAGAGACCCAGCGGCGGCCGTCGGACGGCGCCGGCCCGGCAGTGGCGCGGGGGCCCGGCCCGGAGGCGGACGCGGCCGACGCGCCGCACGCGTTCCTGGTGCGCCTCGGCGCGATCCTCGGCGCCGAACTCGCCGCCCTCCGCGCCCAGGACCCCGCAGCGCGCCTCGCCGCCCGCCGCGCGGCGGGCCGCGGCTAGCAAACCCGCCCGGGCCCCTCGCCGGACCCGGCCATCGGGCAGCGCCAGCCCGGGCCCTGGCCCAACCCCACGCCCGGCGACCCGGGTTGTCCCTCCGCGACTCGACACCCGCCACCCGCGACCCACGCTCTCGAACTCCACGGCCCGTGTCCCGCCCACGCCACGCCGCCGCCTCTCCCGTGCCGGGTGGCCGAACGTCGTCGCCGTGCGTGACCCGTCAGGGGGAACGCTCCCACGGGCGGGGGTGCCACTCGATCGGGGCGACTACCGTCAGTGGTGCCGGCCCGGCCGGGCGCCCCCGGCGGGAGCCGACGCCCCGGGTGGGGCCGGGCGCCCGGGTGGCGCGGGGCGCCGGGGGTGGGGGGCGCGGCGAAGGGGGAGCTGATGATGAGGGGGCTGAGGTGGGGCGAGGGGTGACCGGCGGCGTGGGTGGCGCGCGGGGCGTGGGACGGCCGGCGCGCACGCTGCCGGCGGAGGGTGGCCGATGAGGCACCTGACGGCGGAAGGTGCCGAATTGACAGACTTAGGTAAACCTAACCTACTGTCTGGTCGAGCGAAATGATCTCCTCGCTGTCCCGCCCGAAGGGTTCGCCCCTGCGCTGAAAGGCTCCCCCCGCCCGTGCGGCTCCACCTCCTCGCCGTCAACCCCACCGACTCCGTCACGGAGGGGTTCCTCCCCGCCGCCGCCCGGCTCGGCTGCGCCGTCACCGTCCTCACCGACCAGCCGGCCGCCCACGAGCGCGCCTACGACCGGTACGCCGCCGCCGGCGGCACGCTGCCCGAGTTGACGTACCTGCCCTGCGACGTCACGGACTTCCGCGCGGTCATCGCCGCCATCGCGGCCACCGGCAAGCCCGACGCGGTGTTCAGCAACAGCGACCACCTCCAGACGCAGACCGCGCTGGCCGCCGACTTCTTCGGACTGCCGGGAAAGGACTGGCGCGCGGCGCTGCGTACCAAGAACAAGGCCCAACTGCGGCGCGCGCTCGCCGAGGCCGGGCAGGACGTCGTCTTCTCCGCCGAGCTCCACCCGGAGCCGCCCCCGGCCGACCCCGAGCGCCTGGCCCGCGCGGTGCGGCGGGCCGACCCGCCCTACCCCTGCGTGATCAAGCCGCGCGAGGGCGTCGCGAGCGAGGACGTCGCCCTCGCGGCGGACGAGGCCGAACTCCTGGCCCACTGCCGTGAGATAGCGGCCCGGCGTCCCGGCGCCGCCCTGGTGGTCGAGGAGTTCCTGGCCGGGCCGCTGCACACGCTGGAGACCCTGGGCGACGGCGACCTGCTGCACCCCGTGGCCGCCTTCGCCACCGAGCTGTCACCACCACCGCACTTCGTCGAGGAACGACTGCACCTGCTGCCCGGGCCCGCCCCACACGCCGAACAGGTGCTGGCCCAACTGCGCGCGCTGGGCGTCGGTTTCGGCGCCTGCCACACCGAGTACGTGGTGCAGGGCGAGCGCGCCAGGATCGTCGAGGTCAACTACCGGGCCATCGGCGACCGGTGCGACCTGGCCCTGGCCGACGTGCTCGGCATCCCGCTCTTCGAACACGTCCTGCGCACCCACGCCGGCCAGCCCCTGCCCGCGTCGCTGGCCGCCGCCCGCGCCGGCCGGCTGCGTATGGAGTACGTGATCGCCGACCGCGCCGGCACCCTGACCACCGCGCCGGGCCCGAGCCGGGCCACCCACGACGGCGTACGCCTCGACTACCGCCCGCTGCGCGAGATCGGCACCCACCGGCCGCTGCACCACACCAACCGCGACTTCCTCGGCGTCCTGTGCGCCACCGGCGCCGACCAGCGGGCCGTCGACGAGGCCGTGGCGCGCTTCCTGGCCGCCCACACCTGGGAGATCCGGCCGTGAACCGCGCCGCGCCGCGCGGACCGGGCGGCCCCGACAGTCCGTGCGAGCCGGCGAGCGCGACGACCCCCACGGAGCCGGACGGGGCACGGAGCCGGGCCGCCGCCGACCCGGACGACGGGGCAGGGAAGGCGGCCGGCGGGCCGCACGACGCGGTCGCGGGCGACCTGTTGCTGCGGGTGCTCAGCACGCTGCTCCGGGAGGACGCCTACGGGCTGCGCTCCGGGGCCCGCCCGGTGCGCCGCGCCGACGGCGACTGGCTGCGTCTGGACCTGCCGGACGGCCCGGTGCTGCTGCCCGTGGAGGCCGACGGCTTCCAGTGCGAGGTGCGCGCCCGCCGCCCCGTCCTGGAGGCCGAGCACGGCACGTTGGCCGGGCTGCGCCCCGTCCTAGGCCGGCTGCGGGCCGCCGTCGAGCCCGTGGACCGGCCCGGGTTCGACGCCTTCGTCGCCGAGTGCGAGCAGGAGGTGGCCACCCTCCGCCTGCACGCCGAGGCCCGCCCCGACGTGCTGCGCCAGGTGGCCGCGCGGTACGGGGCGCGGCCGGCCAGCCACTGGCGGGGCCTGGCCGGCTCCCTCGCGTACGACACCCTCGCCGCCCACCGCGACCACCCGGTCTACCCCACCGGGCGCGCCAGGCCCGGCCTGGAGGTGGCCGGACTGCGGGCGCACGCGCCGGAGTTCCACCCCGCGTTCGCGCTGCGCTGGCTGGTCGTGCCGCGCGCGGCGGTGCGCGCGGGCAGCGGCCCGTTGCCCACCTGGTGGCCCGCGCCCGGCGCGCTCGGCCACGCCGGCGCCGACGGCGACCACATCGCCCTGCCGGTCCACCCGCTCACCGTGGGCCCACCGCTCGCCGAGGCGCTGCGCGCGGCCGGCCTCGCCGATCGGGCGCGCCTCGCGCCCCGGACCTGGCTGACGGTGCGGCCGACGCTGTCCATGCGGACCGTCGCCGTCGTCGACGACCCCACCGTCCACCTCAAGCTGCCGCTGACCACGGCGACCCTCGGGCGCCGCAACCGGCGCACCATCAAGCCCGGCACGCTCACCGACGGGGCCGCGGGCCAGCGGCTGACGGCGACGCTGCTCGCCCGCGAGCCCCGGTTCGCCGACAGCGTCCTGCTCGCCGACGAACACACCTACCTGCACGCCGGGCACGAACTGCTCGCCGCCCTGGTGCGCCGCTACCCGGCCGGCCTGGACGGGGCGCGGGTGGTGCCGTTGGCCGCGCTGGTCGCCCGTGGCCCGGACGGCTCACTCGTGATCGACGCGCTGGCCGACCGCTTCTACGGGGGCGACCTGCTGGCCCTGCTCGACGCGTACTTCCGGCTGCTCTTCGACTGGCACGTCACGTGCTTCGGCTACGGCGTGGGGCTCGAAGCCCATCAGCAGAACACCTCGCTCGTGCTGGACGAGCACGGGGGGCGCACCCGGCTGCGGCTGCTCGTCAAGGACCATGACGGGCCCCGGGTGTACCGGGCCCGCCTCGCGGCCCGCCTCGCCCCCGACGCCCCCGCCACCGACGCCCCCGGTGCCCCGAGTGGTGCCGCCGTGCCGAGGCCGTTCGGCTTCGACGACCCGCGCATCCTGGTCGACGGAGACGGCCCCGTCGCCGACGTGTTCACCACCATCGCGGTGCACCTGTGCGCCGGGGCCCTCGTCTTCGAGCTGGCCCGCGCCGGCCGCGCCCCGCTGGGCACCCTCATCGACCTGCTGGTCGGCCGCCTCACGGAGGCGATCGACCAACTGGGCCCGGCCGCCGCCCCCGTGCCCGGCCCGGCCGCGCTCGCGGCGCCCGGCACCGTGCTGCGCGCCCGGGTGCTGGACGCCGACCGACTGCCGGTCAAGGCGATGGTCACCGCGGGCACGCTGCTCGCCAAGGAGCGTTCGGGGGCCGCCGACGTGAACAAGCACTACGTCAGCGGCCCCAACTACCTGCTGCCTCCCTCACGCTGGAGCCGCTGAATGTCATCCACCCTGCCCCGCGTCGCCGCCCCGGCCCTCGTCTCGGCCGACGAGGTGGTGGCCCACACCCTGCTCAACTGCCTGCTACGCGAGATGTCGGGCCCCGAGCGCCACACCGCGGTCAGCGAAGGGCACTTACAGCTCCGCATGCCGCGCAGCGGCGTCCTGTTGCGCGTCCGGTTGCGCCGCACCTCGCTGATCGGCGCGCACCGGTTCACCGGGCCCGTGACCGAACGCCGCGGCGACGCCTGGGCCGAACTGTCCTGGCGCGGCCTCGCCGCCCGCGTGGACCGGGAGCTGCGGCTGCGCACCGGGGTGGCCAACGACGAGTTCATCGAGCAGGTCGGCCTCAGCCACGCCGGCGTCACCGCCGCGCTACGCCACACGACCACCGACCCGGACCACGCCGCGCTCCCCTCCCCAGCCACCGGCGCCGACCACCCGGGCGCCCCGCCCGCCCGGACCGCCGGCACGCCGGGCCGCGTCCCCGCCCAGGACCCGGCCGCCGCGGCCGGGCGGCCCGGCCCCCGCACGCCGTCCGGGCACCCGCCCGAGCCCGTACGGCGCCAGAGCGCGCCGCACCCGCCGGCCGGGACGGGGCGGGTCGCCGGGCCGCTCCCGTACGGGCACGGCGCGCGCCGCGACCGGAACCTGACCTACCTCGCGTCCGAGCAGTCGCTGCTGTTCGGCCACCGGTTCCACCCCACGCCCAAGGCGCGCTCCGGCAGCGCGGACGGCTGGCGCCGGTACGCGCCCGAGACCGGCGCCCGCTTCCCGCTGCACCACCTCGCCGTGCGGGCCGACCGAGTGCGGCAGGAGGCGGTGTCCGAGGACGCGTTGGCCGCCCTCGACCGACAGCGCCCGGTCCCCGACGGTTACCTGCCCCTGCCGGCGCACCCCTGGCAGTACGCCATGCTGCGCGACCACCCCGCGCTGCGGGCCGCCATCGCCCGTGGCGACGTCCGGGACCTGGGCCCCGGCGGGCCGTGGTTCACGCCGACCGCGTCGGTGCGCACCGTCTACGACGGGCGCGTCTTCCTGAAGTTCAGCCTCAACGTGCGGATCACCAACTGCCTGCGGAAGAACGCCGAGTACGAACTGGCGGGCGCGGTGGCCCTCACCAGGTTGCTGGAGCCGGTCGCCCGCGACCTCAGCGCCCGATTCCCCGGCTGCGAGCTGCTGCGCGAGCCCGCCTACCGCACGCTCGCGCTGCGCACCGGCGACCCGGGCGCCGACCGTGAACTGGCCGAGGGGTTCGGCGTCATCGTCCGCGAGGGCCTGACCGACCGGCTGGCGCCCGGCGTGACCGGGCTGCTCGCGGCCGCCGTCGCCGACGAGTACCCCACCGGTGGCGCCCAGATCGGCCGCCTGCTCGCCACGCACCCCGAGGGCGCCGGACCCGAGACGGCGCTCGCCTGGTGGGAGGCGTACCTGCGACTCCTCGTGCCACCCGTACTCGCGGCGTACTTCGACCACGGTGTGGTACTCGAACCGCACCTACAGAACGTGGTCGTCGGCGTGGACGGCGACAACTGGCCGCGCCAGGTGCTCTTCCGCGACCTGGAGGGCACCAAGCTGCTGGCCGCGCGGCACGCGGGAACCCTCGCGGCGCTGCCGGCCGACGTCGCCGGTCCCATGACCTACGACGCCCCCCGCGGCTGGGACCGGGTGGTCTACTGCCTGCTGGTCAACCACGTCGCGGAGCTGCTCGCCGCGCTCGCCGACCTCCACCCCACACTGGAACCCGCGTTGTGGCGGGCCGTGCGACAGGTCCTCCTGGAGCGCTCCGCCGCGCACGGTGAGCCGGCACCCCTGCGTGCCCTGGCCGCCGGGGCCCCGCTGCCCGCCAAGGCCAACCTGCTCACCCGGTGGGGCCGCAAGGCCGACCGGGAGGCCGGGTACGTTCGCATCGGTTCACCGCTCGGCTCCGCGCTGTTGTCCGAGGCCGCCCGCGAGGCCGCCGCCACCCTCCCCTGGAGTCCCGCATGACCTACCCGTACCGCCCCAGCTCGACCAGCCCCGACAACCCCGGCCCCAACCCGGGTTGCCGCCCCGACGCGCCCGCCGCACCGCTCCTGAACCCGGCCGACGCCGCCCACGAACTGGTCAGCCCGCGCGCCCTGACCCACGTGCGCGGCCTGCCGCCGGACGACCTGCCCGCGTACGTGTACGACCTGGACGGCCTTGAGGCGCACGTCGCGGCCGTCCGCAGCGCGTTGCCGCCCGCCGTGGAGCTGTACTACGCGGCCAAGGCCAACCCCGCCGCCGAGATCCTGCGGGCCATCGCCGCCCACGTCACCGGCTACGAGGTGGCCTCCGGCGGGGAGCTGGCCCACGTCGGGTCCGCCGTGCCCGGCGCGCCGCTGGCCTTCGGCGGCCCGGGCAAGACCGAGGCGGAGCTGCGCCGCGCCCTCGACCTCGGGGTGCAGCGCTTCCACGTGGAGAGCGAGCACGAACTGCGGCTGCTGATCGGCCTGGTGGCGGCCCGCCCCGACGCGGACGCGCGCCCGGTCGGCGTGCTGCTGCGGGTCAACCTGCCGGCCGAACCGGACGCCGGGCCGCCCGTGGGGGGCCACGGGAGCCCGCAGCGCGAGAGCGACAGCGAACACGTCCCGACGCAGCGGGTGGCCCCCGAGTCCGGCCCGGGCGCCAGCCCCCGGCCGGCGCTGGCCATGGGCGGCCTGCCCAGTCCCTTCGGTCTCGACCCGGACCAGCTCAGGCGCCTGCTGCCGGCCTTCGCCGAGGAGGGCGCGGCCACCCGGGCGGGCCTGCGGCTGCGCGGCATCCACGCCCACCTGGCCAGCGGGCTCGACGCGCGGGCGCAGCTCGCCGTGGCCGGCCGGATCGCGGGCTTCGCCCGCACCCTGGCCACCGAGGCCGGCCCGTGGTTCGCCGCGCAGCTCACCGAGGTCAACGTCGGCGGCGGCATGGCCGTCGACTACGGGCGCCCGGGCGAGCGCTTCGACTGGGCCGCGTACGGCACCGGTCTCGGCGAACTCGCCGCCCGCTACCCGGAGTTCACCCTGCGCATCGAGCCGGGCCGGGCGCTGGCCGCGTACTGCGGCTGGTACGTGACCGAGGTGCTCGACGTCAAGCACAGCCAGGGGGAGGCGTTCGCGGTGCTCCGCGGCGGCACGCACCACCTGCGCACCCCGGCGACCAAGGGCCACGACCAGCCGTTCGCCGTGCTGCCCGTGGACGAGTGGCCCCGCCCCTGGCCCAGGCCGGCCGTGACGGGCGAGCCGGTCACCCTCACCGGCCAGTTGTGCACCCCGAAGGACGTGCTGGCCACCCGGGTCCCGACGGAGCGGCTGCGCGCCGCCGACCGCGTCGTGTTCGCGCTCGCCGGCGCGTACGCGTGGAACATCTCCCACCACGACTTCCTGATGCACCCCCGGCCCGTCTTCCACTACCTGGGCAGCGCCCCGTACTGACCGGTGGGCCGGGCGATAGCCGGGCCGGGAAAACGGGTGGTCCGCGCGCCCGGCGATGGGGCAGGGTCGAGCGCCGGCCGCCGTACGGCCCGGCCGGGCGTCGGCCCGCCCCGCCGGGCGCGGGCCAGGTCTCGGCGTACCTGGGCGCGAGCGCCGGCGCACGGTTCGTACGCGAGAGAGGTTGCACATGGCACACACCCTGCTTCCGGGTGGCGCGGTGACGGTCAGGCTGGTCAAGGGGGAGCGGCCGAAGGTCAGTTACCCGGCCGAGGTGCTGGGCGACGACGGCGGGCACGTCGTCGTGCGCGCGCCCTGGGCCGGCGCGGGCGTCCGGGACTTCGGCTTCGTCCGCTTCGAGCGCGGCGACGTGTTCACCGAGCACTACTGGCGCGACCGCTGGTTCGCCGTCAAGGAGGTGCGTGCCGCCAGTGGCCAGCTCAAGGGCTGGTACTGCGACGTCACGCGGCCGACCCTGGTCGAGGGCGACACGCTCGTGGTCGACGACCTCGACCTGGACCTGTGGCGCTCGGCCGACGGCGGCACGGTGCTCCGCCTGGACGAGGACGAGTTCGCCGAGAGCGGCCTGACCGAGCGCGACCCGCACGCGGCGGGCCGGGCCCGGGCGGCCCTGGACGAGTTGGAGGAGCTGGCCCGCACGGGCGGCTTCGACGCGCTGCTGGCCTTCTAGCGGCCCGCCACGCCTCGGCCGGCCCCTGGGGGTCCCAACGGGCCACGGCGGCGCCCAGCGGGCCGTGACGGGCGTCCCGCGCCCCGTGCCGCGGCGGTGGGGCCCGGGGCGCGGCGGAGGGGGGAGCGGCGCGGGCCGTGCCGGGGCCCCGACCGCCCCCGCGTGCCGCCGGGTTGGACGCTCAGGCCACCCACCGGTAGCGCCGCTCGGGCCGCCCCGTCCCCCCGTAGCGCAACGTGACGTCGGCCCGCCCCGTCTCGGCGAAGTACTCCAGGTAGCGGCGCGCGCTCACCCGGGACAGCGTCCCGGCCGCCGCGCACTCCGAGGCGGACAACCCCTGCGGGTGCTCGCGCAACACCCGTTCCACCAACTCCGCCGTGTGCTGCGCGAGCCCCTTCGGCAACTCCCGCGAACCCGGCGGCCGGGTGCCGAAGATCTGGTCCACGTCCTCCTGGCTCGCCTCGTCCAGGCCGGCCAGCCGGCTGCGCAGCGCGCCGATGTGCCGCAACTGCTCCTGTAGGGCGCTCTGGTGGAACGGCTTGATCAGGTAGTAGAGCGCCCCGGAGCGCAACGCGGTGCGGATGGTGTGCGCGTCCCGCGCCGCCGTGATGAACAACGCGTCCACCTGGTGCCCCGGGTCGCGCGCCCGCAACTCGCGCAGCACGCTCAGCCCGTCCATGTCCGGCAGGTAGACGTCGAGTAGGACGAGGTCGGGCCGCAGTAACTCCGCGGCGCGCAACGCCTCCGATCCGCTGTGGGCCACTCCGGCCACGGTGAACCCCTCCGTGGCCGCGACGCAGCGACTGTGCAGCCTGGCGACCATGAAGTCGTCGTCCACGACCAGGACTCTGGTCATCGACGTCCCCCCTTGCTTGTGCGGCCCGCCCTGGAGCGGACGGTGGCTGTGCTCTTCCCCCACGGCGGACGTGAACTCAACGACCACAACGTCTTTTAATACCGGAAGCGAGACAATGAGGTAACCCACGGGCAGCATGTGGGCCACGTCACGGCCTCCCCGACCGTGCGAGGCGGTCGGTGTTCCCCCCGGCACCGACCGCCTCGTCCCTTCTTTCGGAACCGCTCCACCCTCCTCGTTTCCCCCGTCCGTGCGGCGCCCATCGCGACCGCACCACAGACCACAACCCCCGGCCGAGCCCCGCTCCCCCCTCACGGGGCACGGCAGTTCCGCCCTGGCGCGTTTCGAACCCCCCCTCCGCGCGCCAGGGCGGATTTTTTCGTGCGCGGGTGCCTCCGGGCCGGACTCCGGCGGTCACCCGCGCGATGCCGTCGGCGCCGCCGGGCCGAGTTGACCCCGCCGCGTACCGATCGGTACAGTCGCCTGCGTACCGATCGGTACGCGTGGTGGACGCACCCGACGGGCGCGCCGTCGCCACGCGTTCGCGCGGGGCGCGACAGCGGGCCCGCGCAGCGAGGAAGGGGCGCACGGATGGTCGACGGCAGCGGTACCCGCTCACCGGCGGGCGAGCGGGTCTGGCACGCCGCCTGCGAGCTGTTCTCCCGCGACGGCATCCGCTCGGTCGGCGTGGCGGAGATCGCGGCGACCTCCGGCGTCGGCAAGCCGAGCCTGTACCGCAACTTCGGGTCCAAGGACGACCTCGCCGTCGCCTACCTGCGGGCCCAGGCAGTCGCCGGGCTCGCGTCGTTCGAGGCGGCGGAGCGAGTCTGTCCCGGCGACGACCTGGCGCAGCTCCGGCACGTCATCGCCCGGGTCGCGGGGGAGATGGGCACGCCCGGCTACCGTGGCTGCGTCGTCGCCAACGCCGCGATCGAGTTCCCCGACCGGGACCACCCGGTGCGGCAGGCCGTCGACGAGCTGAAGGCGGAGTACCTGCGCCGGCTGACCGCGCTGGTCGCGCGGCTCCCGGTGGACGACCCGGACGGCCTGGCGTACACGCTCCAGATCCTGATGGAGGGGGCCAGCGCCACCGCCCAGTTCCACTCGGTCGAGCGCTCCCGGGCGACGCTGATCGAGGCTACGGACCGCGTCATCGCCTCCCACCTGCGCAAGTAACCACAGCTCCGCCGCGGCGGGTCTGAACCGTCACCACCACCACCACCGCCCGTCGGCTCTCACCTCGATCCGCCCCGACCGCGCCCGAAGCCGCCGGGCGCCGTCCCGCGCTGCCGTACGCCCACCCGCCGTGCGCCCGTCACCCGCGCCCCCCGCATCCACGCGTACGCCCCCGAGCACGCCCAATCCATGGCGTTATATGCGCGTTTATCCACCCACTCACCCGCACTCACCCACCCACTCACACCCACCATCCGCCCGCCCACTCACTTACTAGGAGTGCCCCCATGACCATCACCGACCTCCGGCCGGAGCACGCCGAGCGCCTCATCCGCTCCCGGCGCGCCGTGCGCGCCTACCGGCCCGACCCCGTGCCCGACGCGACGTTGCGGAGCATCTTCGCGCTGGCCGGCGCGGCGCCCTCCAGCTCCAACACCCAGCCCTGGCAGGTCGAGGTCGTCAGCGGGGCGGCGCGGGAGCGGCTCAGCCGCGACCTGCTGGCCGCCGCCGACGAGGGGCGGCTGTCCCTCGACTTCGCGTACGACGACGCCATGTACACCGGCGTCCACCAGGAGCGGCGCAGCCAGGCCGGTGCCGTGATGTACCAGGCCATGGGCGTCGCCCGGGACGATCTGGCCGGGCGGGCGGCGGTGAACCGGGAGAGCCTGCGGTTCTACGGCGCCCCGCACGTCGCCCTGCTCTTCATGCCGCCGGACGCCGAGGAACGCATGGCCAACGACGTCGGCATGTACGCCCAGACGCTGCTGCTGGCCATGACCGCGTACGGCGTGGCCAGTTGCCCGCAGGGACTGCTCGGCTTCTACGCGGACACCATCCGCGCCTCCCTGGGCATCGACGAGGGCAAGCTCATGTACGGCATCTCCTTCGGCTACGCCGACACCTCGTCCCCGTGGAGCAACATCGCGGTTCCGCGCGCTGAACTGAGCGAGACCACCCGCTTCCACCGCTAACCCGCCGCCGACCCGAGTCCGGATGCGGGGCCGGAAGCGACGTAGGCCAAAGCTTGGTGGGGCTCGGCGGGTTCAGCCTGTGGCGCCCGGGCCGCGCCGCCACACTCGCACCGTGTTGTCCCGCCGACTGGCCGCCTGTCCGTCGGGTCCGGTGAGTTGGCGGTCGTACGTCCTGGCCACCCGCACCTCCCAGTCCTTCGGCGGCAGCGCGAGGTCGGCCAGGACGTCGTCGGGGGTGGGGAAGACGACGTGCGGGTCCGGGTCGGTCTCTCAGGACGGCCAGCCCGCGTGGCCGACGATCAGCAGGGTGCCGCCCGGTGCCACGGCCGCGGCGGCGGTGCGCAGGATCTGGCCGCGAGGCAGCTCGACCGGTGAGTGCAGGAAGTGCGCGGAGACCAGGTCGAAGGTGCCGGTGGGGAAGGAGCGGGCCAGGTCGTGCCGGTGCCAGTCGACGAGGTCGCCGACGCCGGCCGCTCTCGCGTTCCGTGCGCCGCGCAGCAGCGCGGTGGGGGAGACGTCGACGGCGGTGACCCGCCACCCGCGCTGAGCCAGCCAGATGGCGTCACCCCCCTCGCCGCAGCCGAGGTCGAGGGCGCGGCCGGGCGGCAGGTCGGCCACCTCGGTGCGCAGGGCGTCGTTGGGCTCGCCGCTGAACAGCCGCTCGCCAGCCCGGTAGCGGGCCTCCCAGAACTCCTCCGCCGCGCCCTCCTCGGACGCGGCGGGCCCGGGGCCGCCGGATGGTTCGGCGGCCCTCTCGGCGACCTGTTCCGCGGTCTGCTCGGCGGTTTCCTCGGTCATGGCGTGCTGCCCTTCGTCGCAAGGGGGGCGCGGGCCCGGCGCGGGCGTGCGCCGGCTGGGTGGCAGCCGGGTGGCGCGCCACGCGCGCCCGGTGTCGCGGTGGTGGGGCCACCCTGCGCCGGACCGCGTCAGGTTGACAAAGAGCTTTGCCAAGGCAGCAAATGGAGCCATGGGTGACGAGAGCCTGGCGGACGTACTGACCGCCGTGGGGCCGCGGCTGCGCGCGCTGCGCACCGCTCGCGGCCTGACGTTGGCCCAGTTGGGCAAGGAGACCGGAATCTCGCTCAGCACGCTCTCCCGGCTGGAGTCCGGGCAGCGCGAGCCCACGCTCAAGCTGCTGCTCCCGCTGGCCAAGGCGCACGGCGTGCCGCTGGACGAGCTGGTCGGCGCGCCCGCCACCGGCGACCCGCGCGTCCACCCGCGCCCCTTCACCCGCCACGGGCAGACCTGGATTCCGCTCACCCGCTTCCTGGGCGGGCTGCACGCGTACAAGCAGATCCTGCCGGTGCGCCCGCCCGACCAGCGGGGCCGGCCGGAGCAGGGCAGCCACGAGGGGTACGAGTGGCTGTACGTCCTCTCCGGCAAGCTGCTGCTCGCGCTCGGCGACCACGACCTGGTCATGGGCGCCGGCGAGGCGGCGGAGTTCGACACGCGCACCCCGCACGGCGTCGCCAACGCGGGGGACCACCCGGTGGAGTGGCTGGCGTTGTACGGGGCGCAGGGCGAGCGGATGCACGTACGGGCCCGGCCCGCCAGCTCGTAGGGCGGGCGGCCCGCTTCTCCCTCCGAGAGCGCCCGCCACCGGGTGGCGGCCGCCGGGTGGCGGCCGCCGGGCGGGCCGGACCGGGTCAGACCAGTGACCGGAAGACCCGGCGTTCCCCCTGGGCCGGCTCGTAGCCGAAACGGCGGTTGATGGCCAGCATGGGCTGGTTGTCGGCGTCGTTGCTGGTGAAGGCGGTGGTGAAGCCGGCGGCCCGGGCGCGGTGCAGTGAGGCGGTCTTGACCAGCGTGGCCAGGCCCCGGCCCCGGTAGCCGCGGCGGGTGCCGGTCATGCCGGACTGGTAGCGGTCGCGGCGGTCGGTGTGGGCGACCGTGTACGCGGCTATCGCGCCGTCGACCAGGGCCGCCATGGACAGGTCGCGGTCCAGCGCCGGGTGGTCCCAGTACATGGCGCGCCACCGGGCCAGGTCCGGGGCGACCCCGGCGAGGTCGCCCGGCTCGTCGGCGGTGGCCTCCACGTCCGCCTCGTGGAACTCGGCGACGCGGTCCACCAGCTCCGCGACCGTGCGCAGCTCCACGCCGGCCGGCAGGGCCCCGGCTTCCGGCAGGGGCGGAAGCTTGGTGGTGGTGAGGTCGAGCCGTTGGAAGACGGAGCCACGGCTGAGCTGGTAGCCCCGGCGTTCGGCGAACCCCAGGCAGTGCGGCTCGTCCAGCGCCCACACGTAGAGCGACGTCGCACCCTCGGCCGCCAGATAGCGTTCGGCCTCGGCCAGCATCGCGGTGCCCACGCCGCGCCCGCGCGCGTCCGGGTGCACCGAGGGGTTGCTGAACGACCGGCCGGGCTCGTCGGCGTCGGGGGCCAGGCCGGTGTGGGCGGTGGCGACGATCCGGCCGTCCCACTCGCCGACCAGCAGCCGGTACCGCTGCGCGGCCGGGGCGTGAGCCACCTGCCACGCCACCGTTTCGGGCGTGTTCACCATGAAGGGGATGGCGGCGCGGCGTACTTCGGCCACGGCCTCGGCGTCTTCGGGCCGAAAGTCTCGAACGATCACAGTCATGGGGCAGCACGGTACGGGTCCGCGCGGCCCGTCGCCCCCGCATTTCCGCGGGGTCGCGCTGTGGTCGCCGCTTGGTGGCCGTGCGGCCCCCGGGGCGCCGGTGGCCCGGGTGGGTGGCGGTAGGCCCAGGTCGCGGTGGGCGCGAGGGGCGAGCGGGGCGCTACTGGCCAATTTCCATGCTCTCTGCAACCTTATGTGTGGTGGATGCACCTATCTGGGCGTACGGTGACGCCGCGACCTCCGCCGCCCGCCGCCCGCCGGCCGGGCACCGTGCCGGAGCGCCGCACCGACGGGGGCAGCGCCGCGCCCGGGCCCACCCGGGGCGCGGCCGACCGAAGGAGGCACCGCGCCCGTGTGCGGAATCACCGGATGGATCTCCTACGACCGTGACCTGAGCCGTGAACGCACCACCCTCGACGCCATGACGCGGACCATGGCCTGCCGCGGCCCCGACGCCGCCGGCACCTGGCTCGACGCGCACGCCGCGCTCGGCCACCGCCGGCTCGCCGTCATCGACCCGCCCGGCGGCGCCCAGCCCATGACCGTCGCCGCGGACGGCGCCACCCGCCTGGTCCTCACCTACAGCGGCGAGGTCTACAACTACCGTGAGCTGCGCGCCGAGTTGCGCTCGCGCGGCCACGCCTTCCGTACCGACAGCGACACCGAGGTCGTGCTGCGCGCCTACCTGGAGTGGGGCGCCGGCTTCGCCGAGCGGCTGAACGGGATGTACGCCTTCGCCCTGTGGGACCCGCGCGAGCGGGAACTGCTCCTGGTCCGCGACCGGATGGGCGTCAAGCCGCTCTACTACCAGCCGACCGCCGACGGCGTGCTCTTCGGTTCCGAGCCCAAGGCCATCCTCGCCCACCCGGGCGTGCGCGCCGCCGTGGACGCCGAGGGCCTGGCCGAACTGGTCTCCTTCACCAAGACCCCGGCCCACGCCGTCTACCGCGGCATGTGCGAGGTGCGGCCGGGCCACACGGTGCGGGTGCGCCGATCCGGGCTCACCACGCACCGCTACTGGACGCTCGCCGCCGACGACCACACCGACGACCTGGCCACCACGGTGGAACGGGTGCGCGAACTGCTCGATGACATCGTTGCCCGGCAGCTCGTCGCCGACGTCCCGCTGTGCACCCTGCTCTCCGGCGGACTCGACTCCTCGGCCATCACGGCCCTGGCCGCCCGTGGCCTGGCCGCCTCCGGCCAGGGCCCGGTGCGGTCCTTCGCGGTCGACTTCACCGGGCACACCGAGCACTTCCGGGCCGGTGACCTGCGCCCCACGCCGGACGGCCCGTACGCGCACGCGCTGGCCGCGCACGTCGGCGCCGACCACCGCGACATCGTCCTGGACACCGCCGCCCTGACGGACCCGGGCCACCGCGCCGCCGTGCTGCGCGCCCGGGACCTCCCCGACGGCTTCGGCGACGCCGACACCTCGCTGTACCTGCTGTTCAAGGCCGTACGCGAACAGTCGACGGTCGCCCTCTCCGGCGAGTCGGCCGACGAGGTCTTCGGCGGCTACCGCTGGTTCCACGACCCGCGCACCGTGCACGCCGACACCTTCCCCTGGATGGTCGACGACCTCGCCTCGCACTTCTCCAGCGGATCGGCCGCACCGCGCACCGCCCTCCTCGACCACGGCCTGCTCGGCAAGCTCGACCTGCCCGGATACTGCCGCGCCCGGTACCGCGAGGCACTGGCCGAAGTGCCCCGGCACGACGGCGACAACGACACTGAACGACGCCTGCGCGAGGTCTCCTACCTGCACCTGACCCGCTTCGTGCAACTCCTCCTCGACCGCAAGGACCGCACCAGCATGGCCGTCGGCCTTGAGGTGCGCGTGCCGTTCTGCGACCACCGCCTGGTCTCCTACGTCTTCAACACCCCCTGGGCGATGAAGACCTTCGACGGCCGGGAGAAGTCGCTGCTGCGCGCCGCCACCCGGGACGTCCTGCCGCGGGCCGTCATCGACCGCGTCAAGAGCCCCTACCCCGCCACCCAGGACCCGCGCTACGCCACCGCGCTCCGCGAGGAACTACGCCGCCTGGCGGCCGACCGCGACGCGCCCGTCCGCCCCCTCCTGGACGAGGCCGCCCTGGTCGAGGCCGTGGCCGACCCCACCGGGGACCGGCTGCGGGCCAGCACCGAACTCGCGCTCGGCCTCGACGCGTGGCTGCGGCGTTACGACGTCGCGCTGGAACTGTGACCCGGGCACGGTGGCCCGTGCACGGGCCACCGACGGGCCCTGGCGACAATGGGGCGTTGGCCCCCATCCCGTCAGGAGCACACCTCGTGACCTTGTTCATCATCGTCGAGCCCGCCAGCAGCACCGCGCCCTTCGAGCAGGTGCGGGCCCAAGTGGCCGAGCAGGCCAGGAGTGGCGCGCTGCCCGTCGGCTACAAGCTGCCGACGGTCCGCGGCCTCGCGTACGAACTCGGCCTTGCGGCGAACACGGTGGCCAAGGCGTACCGCGCCCTGGAAGCGGACGGCGTGATCGAGACCCGGGGCCGGCACGGCTCGTTCATCGCCGCGGCCGGGGAGGCCGCCGAACGCGAACTGGCCAGCGCCGCCGAGACGTACGCCCGCCGCGCCCGCCACCTGGGCCTGGACCAGAAGACGGCGCGGGTGGCGGTGACCGACGCGCTGCGCGCCGCCTACTGCGACGACTGAGCGCCACCCGCCGGGTCCACCGGGCCAGGCCCCGTCCCTACCAGCCCCTCACAGGTACAGGCCCGCGTCGGAACCGGGCGCGGGGGCCGGCACGGAGGCCGGGGCGGTGCCGCGACGCAGGGCGAACAGCTCGGCCAGCGTCGAACCGTCCCGGCCCACCCCCTCCTCGGTGCCCAGCCAGTTCACCGCCTCCGGGCGGGTCAGCGCGCCCACCTCGATCCGGGCCAGACAGCGCCCGGGGCGCACCACGGCCGGGTGCAGCCGCTCCAGGTCCTCGTTGGTCGTGACGCCCACGAGCACGTTGCGGCCCTGGCCGAGCAGCCCGTCGGTCAGGTTCAGCAGCCGGGACAGCGCCTGCCCCGCGGTGTGCCGGGCCTCGCCGCGGATCAACTCGTCGCAGTCCTCGAGCAGCAGCAGTCGCCAGCGCCCGCCGGCCGTTCCGTCGTCCTCGCCGATGGCGATGTCCATCAGATAGCCGACGTCGTTGAACAGCCGCTCCGGGTCGAGCACGCAGTCCACCTGGCACCAGTCCCGCCACGCCCGGGCCAGGGTGCGCAGCGCGGAGGTCTTGCCGGTGCCCGGCGGGCCGTGCAGCAACAGCAGCCGCCCGGCGATGTCGTCCGGGGTGACCTTCATCAACTGGTCCATGGCCGTGGCCACCGGGGCCGTGTAGTTGGCGCGGATCTCCGGCCAGGTGCCCGCCGAGATCTGCCGCGTGGTGCGGTACGGGCCGCGTCGCGGAGAGACGTACCAGAACCCCATCGTGACGTTCTCCGGCTGCGGCTCCGGCTCGTCCTCGGCGTCCTCGACCGACTGCCGCAGCACCTTCTCGGCCAACTCCTCGGCCACCGCCGTCACGGTCACGTCGGCGCCCCGGTTCCACCGCGAGACCAGCAGCGTCCAGCCGTCACCCTCCGCGAGGGTGGCGCTGCGGTCGTCGTCGCGGGCCGAGCGCAGCACCCGGGCGCCCGGCGGCAGCAGGGTCAGCCCCGACTTGACCCGGTCCACGGAGTGGCTGCGCGCGAAGGGCTGCTCGCCGGTCGCGAACCGGCCCAGGAACAGGGCGTCCACCACGTCCGACGGCGAGTCGCTGTCGTCGACGTTCAGTCGGATCGGCAGCGCCAGCTCGGTCGGCGTCATGCCCGGCTCGCGCGGGCCGGCCCCCTTCGCGGGGCCACCGGTCGAGCCGGGCGCCGCGGCCCCGCCCGCGGCGAGCCGGTCGGCCTTCTTCTGCTTCGGTGGCCTGGGCGCACCGTGGGGAGGGTTCGGGCTGGTGGGGCTGGTCGGCAGGGTCTGCCTCCGGGAATCGTGCTGGTGGTCGGCGCACATGCGGCCATGATCCGTCACCCGCGCCGCGCGCGCACGCGATTACGCAACTCCCGCGCGCTGCCGGCACCGGTGGGGCCAGGCCGAGCCCGGGTCAGGCTCCACGCCGCCAGCCGGCCACGCGGCACCGGAGGCGCCGGGCGCGGGCCAGCAGGAAGAGGAGGAGGCTCAGCAGGCCGACGACGACCACCCCACCGCGCGCGGACCAGGTCTGGAGCGCGAGCATGACGTGGGCCACCACGAGGTCGAGCCCCACCGCGCCGATCACGGCCAGCACCGGTCGGCTCAGCGGGTCGACACCGCGCAGCGCCGCCGCGATGGCGGACGCGGGCGCCACGACGAGGAAGAAGAGCGTGAAGGGCGCGCGCAGCGACGACGCGATGTCCGCGAAGGCGAGCACCGCGCCCACGCCGCCGATGCCGAGGACCGCTCCGGCGACCAGCGGGAGGGACGCCGGCGCCGGCCACCCCTCCCGCTCGTGCTCGTGCCCGTGCTCGGCGACGCCGTCCCGCGCGCTCTCTGGCGCGGCGCTGTCCTCCGCGTCCCGCGACGCCTGCCGCGGCACCTTGCGCGGTGCGTGCCCTGGCGCGGGTAGCGGTGCGCGCCGCGCCGCGCGCGGTGGTTCGGTCACCGCCGCGTGCGCGTCGCGGTCGTGCGCGACGTGCTCGGGCCCGCTGTCCGTGGCGTTCTGTGCTGTCAGTCTCTGCATTGGCGACTTAGCCCCCCGAAGCGCCGGATGCCGGCCTCAATGTCGCGCAGTGTACGGATGCCCGTCAAGGCGGGCTAAGCCTCCCGAACGCGCCACGCCCGTGCGTCCGTTCACCCGCCCCGGCGAGGTCACCACGCGCACGCGCCCCGCGCGCCCCGTCCGTCACCCGGGCGGGGTATCGGGGCTCCCGCGCCCCGGCCGGCGCGGGCCCGGCACGGGAGGGTCGCGCCGGCGTGCGCGGGGTGGCCCGGCGTGCGCGGGGTGGTTACGACACGACCCGCAGCAGCTTGTTGGGCGTTCCCGGGCCGGGGTTGAGCACCACGCCGTTGGTCGCCCCGTCCAGCACCGCCCTGGTGACCTGGGCCGGGCTCGCGGTCGGGTGCAGGGCACCGTAGACGGCGGCGGCGCCCGCGACGTGCGGGGTGGCCATCGAGGAGCCGGACAGCGTGTTGGTGGCGTCGTCGCCGGTGTGCCAGGCGCCGGTGATGCCCACGCCCGGCGCGAACAGGTCGACCGCCGAGCCGTGGTTGGAGGACCTGGCCGCGTTGTCCGTCCTGTCGACGGAGCCCACCGTGAGCGCCTCGGTGACGCGGGCCGGGGAGAAGTTCTGCGCGGGCGAGGCGGAGTTGCCGGCTGCCACGGCGTAGGTGACCCCGCTCTTGATCGAGTTGCGTACAGCGGTGTCCAGGGCGGTGTTGGGGCTGCCGCCCAGCGACAGGTTGGCCACCGAGGGGCCGCTGTGGTTCCGGGTGACCCAGTCGATGCCCGCGATCACGCCCGAGACCGAGCCGGAGCCCTGGTCGTCGAGCACGCGGACGGCCACCACCCTGGCCTTCTTGGCGACCCCGTGCGCGGTGCCCGCGACGGTGGAGGCCACGTGGGTGCCGTGCCCGTTGCCGTCCTGGGCGACGTCGTCCTTCTCGACGGCGTCGTAGCCGTTGACCGCCCGGCCACCGAAGTCGCGGTGGCTGATCCGGACGCCGGTGTCCACGACGTACACCGTGGCCCCGCCGCCCGCACTGTCCGGATACGTGTACTTCTGGTCGAGCGGGAGCGCGGGTTGGTCGATCCGGTCCAGCCCCCAGGAGGGTGGATTGTGCTGAGTGGCCGTCGCCCGAACGACGGAATCCCGCACGACGGACGCCACCGCGGGATCGGCCGCCAGCCGCCGTGCGGCCGCCTCCGGCAGCCGTACGGCGTACCCGTTCAGGACCGCCGTGTAGACGTGGCGCACCGTGCCGCCGTAGCGGGCGACCAGCGCCGCGCCGTCGGCGGATGTGGCGGCGACGCCGGGGCGCAGCGTGACGACGTAACTGCCGCGCAGGGCGTCGGGGTTGTCGGCGCCCAGCACGGTGCCGCCGCCGCTGCCCGGCGCGTTGGGCGCGGTGACCTGGGGCGCGGCGTGGGCGGGCAGGGCGACGGCGAGGGTGGCGACGGCGGCCAGGGCCGTGGTGCGCGCCGCTGCCAGGGGTGTGCGAGGTCTGCGGGGCGTGCGGGATTGTGCCATCGCGAGGGTCCTCCTCATCGGTGGCGCGTCGGTGGGGCACGCGCGTTGTGGGAGCGCGCACACGGGGCGTGCGCGCGTGCCGGGCGGGACTGCGCGTCCGGCCAGAGTGAATATCTCCCTCCCCTTCGGTGCCGAACAAGACCCCTGACGACATGACATATTCATGCCATGCGGCCGTAATTCGGCGGCGGAACGGGGTAGAAACCTTGCGCAGCACACGTCCCCCCTGCGCGAATCAGGTGGGCCCCAACGGCGTACCGGTTTCCTGGCCACTCCGCGGGCGCCTGTCTACGCGCGTCCATGGCAGCAACCCTGTCCAAGGAGGCCCCCCATGAGACTCACCCGGCTCGTGTCCGCCGCGTCCGCCGCGGTCCTCACCGCGACCCTCGCCCTCACCGGCGCCCAGGTGGCGCAGGCGGCCGACACCTCGGTCGGCGCCCAGGCCGCCGGCGACTACGTGGCCCTCGGCGACTCCTACTCCTCCGGTGTCGGCGCCGGCGACTACGACAGCGGCAGCGGTGACTGCAAGCGCAGCAACCGCGCCTACCCCAAGCTGTGGGCCGCCAAGAACGCGCCCGCCAGCTTCCACTTCACCGCCTGTTCCGGGGCCGTCACCGGTGACGTCCTGAACAAGCAGCTCGGCCCGGTCAACTCCGGCACCGACCTGGTCAGCATCACCATCGGCGGCAACGACGCCGGCTTCGTCGACGTCATGACCACCTGCGTGCTCCAGTCCGAGAGCAACTGCGTGAACCGCGTCAACACCGCCCGCGCGTACGTCGAGAAGACGCTGCCCGGCAAGCTCGACGCGGTGTACTCGGCCATCAAGAGCAAGGCCCCCAGGGCCCGCGTCGTCGTGCTCGGCTACCCGCGCTTCTACAAGCTCAACGGCACCTGCGTCGTCGGCCTCACGGAGAAGGAGCGGTCCGCCATCAACGGCGCGGCCGACCTGCTCAACTCGATCACCGCCAAGCGCGCGGCCGACCACGGCTTCGGGTACGGCGACATCGCGGCCCGCTTCACCGGCCACGAGATCTGCTCGGGCGACGCGTGGCTGCACAGCGTGACCTTCCCGATCGGCGACTCCTACCACCCGAAGGCCGCCGGTCAGTCGGGTGGCTACCTGCCCGCCCTCAGCTCGGCCATCTGACCCGGCGACCCAGCCGGTCCCGGTCAGGCACGCCTTCTCCCCACTGACCCGCACCGGCGGGGAGAAGGCGCCGACGGGCGGGCGTACGGCGGATTGGTGTGCGGGCGCGTGGGTGGCCCAGAGCGCGCCAATCAGCCGTACGAACGCGCCACGCTGGGAAAACGTCTGTCAACCTCCTTGACGCCACCGTGAATCCGAGGTGTGGGATGCATGGGTGACGGCAGGGGGAGGTAGGGTTACTCTGCCCGGGGCGGGTGCCTACGACGGGTGGGGAGTGTCATGGAGCAGATAGCAATGCGAAGCAGGCCACGAGTGCCTGCGATCAACTGTGGGAGCGGCGCGTCCAGTGCGCGTCTCGACCGCCACCTCGCGGTGCTCGGCGGCCCAGCGGTGCCGCAGCGCGAGGCGGAGGGCGCCACGGTGCTGATGCAGGAGTTGACCGCGCGCGACCACGCACGCACGAAGAAGAGCCGGGGTGCCCGGGTGTCGCTGTTCGCGCCACTGCGGCGACTGCGGCGTTCGCTGTTCGGCAGCAGAGGCTGACCGACCGGACGCTGTGCCCGTTCGACAGACGAGACTCCTTCACCCCCGCTCGTTCCCGATCGAATCGGTCCGGCCTGGACACACGACCAGGCCGGACAGGCGCCCCGTAGCCGCCACGGTGTGAGCGGCCCGGCCAGTCCCGCCGTCGCCCCGCCCGGTGACCCGCTCAGGCCATCCGCGTCGCCTCCCTCGCCCGCGCCCCGCCGCGCGGGTCGGCCGATCCGCCGGCCCCGCGCTGTGGCAGCCGTGCCGCGAGGCGTGTGCCTCCGCCAGGCGGCCCTGTGCGCGCCAGACGGCCCGTTGTACCCGGCGGCCCGCCCCCGGCGTACCGGGTGCCGGCGCCGCCGGCTCGAAGCGGCCTCACAACAGCGCGAACTGTCCCTCCGGGCCTTCCTCGTGGTGGTCCAGGACCGACGCGGGCCGTCGGGCGGCCTCCGGAACCGGCAGCACGCCCGCCTCGGTCAGCTCGCCCACCGCGATCAGCGGACCGTCGGCCAGCTCCTTACGCAGTTGCCCGGTCGGCTCGCGCAGCTCGGCCAGCAAGGTGAGGACCGTGATCAGCTCCAGCAGGTCCGACGTCCACTCCTGGGGCCAGTCGCGCGGCCCGATGGCGTCCAGGGTGCCGGCCGGGCCGGGCGTGGCGCGCCGCTCGAACCAGCTCTCCAACACCCGCACCCCGCCGCTGTGGTACTCCCACGCGGCATAGGCCACCGGCGAGATCCGGCCGTTCCCCAGGCGGAGCGCGCGCTCCTCGGGGTCGTAGCCCAGCGCGTCAGGGGCGAGTCGGCCCGTGAGCGCGGCCCGCACGTACGGACGCTGACCGCCCGGCAGCCGGGGCCGGCCCCCGGCCCCGGCGGCTGCTCCCGGCGCCCCGGCCGCCGGGCCGCCGCGGGCGCCTCGGGTGTGGAGCCAGACCCGGCGTCGGCCGAGCGCGACACCCGCCTCCCAGAGTTCGGGCGAGGCGGTCAGCGGCACGACCGTCGCGCCCCCCGGCCCGCGCCGCGCGACGGCGGCGATCCAGGCGAACAGGTCGTCGGCCGCGACCTCGCGCCCGAGCCGGCGGGCCAGGTGGGCGAGGAGTCCCGGGGCGACGTTGGGTTCGCGGGCGCCGGGGCGGCGGTAGAGCGGGCGGATGCGGCCAGGTCGGCCGGCGGGGGAGTGCCCGTCGGGGAGGAGCGCGGCGAAGGAGAGCTCGGCCTCCGTCGGGGGCGGGCCCGGCGGCGTCGCGCGCGTGCCGCGCTGGCCGGCGCGGGGCGGCGCCTCGCGGGCCGGTTCGAGCAGGTGGATCTGGTGCTCGTCGGCCACCCGCCACAGCTCGGGCCTGGCCGCGTCGATCAGCCGGTGATCGGGGATCAGCCACTGCTGGTCGTAAGGGCCGTGGGCGATCCGCACCGGCTGTGGGCAGCGGCCCCGCTCGCGGGCGAACCTGGTGGTGGCGCCGGGCTGGCCGGGGAGCTGGGCGACGGCGGTGTGCGGCGTACGGGCCCGGGTGGGGTGGAACAGGGCCGTGCGGTCGGCCTCGTCGTCGGTGCGCAGCAGCCGGTCCCAGCGGGCCGTGAGCGAGGCGGCGTCGGGGGCCAGTACCCAGGACCGGCCGAGTCGCAGCGGCGCCACGGACCACGGCATCACGTCCGCCAGCTCCGGCGCCCCGCCCCCACCGGCGTCCGTTACCGCCACGGCAGCCCTCCCCGACGTCTGTGCCTCCAGCATGGTAGCCATGCCCGGCGCGGGCCCGGGTCTGCGCCGGCGCGCGGCCGAGCCGCCGCGCCGGCGGTGGGCGCGCTCGCGCGCGGAGGCGCGGCGCGGGGCCTCACGCGGGGTGGCGGTGGCTCAGTGGGCGTCCAGGGTGACCGTGAAGGAGAAACGGTCACCCCGGTAGCGGATGCGGGCCACGTCCACGATCTCGCCGTCCTCGTCGTAGGTCAGCCCCGTGTAGTGCAGGATCGGGCTCAGCAGCGGCACGTTCAGGAGCCCCGCCGTCTCCGGGTCGGCGAGGCGGGCTTCGACCGTGTCCGTGATGCGGCTGATGCGCACCCCGACCGCGTCCCGCAACACCTTGGTCATGGGCCAGCGGGTCAGGTCGTCGAGGTCGATCTTCTCGGCGATGTCGGGCCGGATCAGGTTGTGCGCCCAGTTGGTCGGTTCACCGCTCTCCTCCTCGCAGCGCAGCCTGCGGTAGGCCACCGCCTCGGTGCGGCCCGGGAAGTGCTCGGCGAGGTCGGCCGGGATCGGTTCGGTGCCGTGGCCCAGCAGCGTGGTGCGCTCACCCGACTGCTGGGCCACTATCGCGTCCACCGAACCGAGCAGCCGCACCGGGGCACCGCGCCGCGCGCTAGGCTCGATGAACGTGCCGCGCCGCCGGTGCCGGCTGATCAGCCCCTCCGCCTCCAACTCCTTGAGCGCCTGCCGCATGGTGAGGACGCTGACCCCGTAGTGCTCGGCCAACCGGTCCTCGGTGGGCAGGCGCAGCGGCTCCTCCGGGCGGCGGCCCAGTATGGAGGCGCGCAACGACTGCGACACCTGGTACCAGAGCGGCAGCTTGCGGTTCAGGGCGAGCGAGTCGGGAGCGAAGGTGGTCACGTTGGCTCCGTACTACGACGACCGGAAATGGCGCTCCAGACCCTGCCACACATCGTCATAACCGCTCTGCAGGTGGTCGGCTTCGATCGCCTGCGGGGTGGTGATGACCGGCCAGCGGGTCTCGAACATGAAGGCCAGGCCGTTGTCGATCTTCTGCGGCAGGAGTTCGGCCGCGCTCGCCCGGTCGAAGGTCGTCCGGTCGGGCCCGTGCGCCGACATCATGTTGTGCAGCGAGCCGCCGCCGGGCACGAAGCCGCCCTTGCCCGCCTTCTTCGCGTCGTAGGCGCCCTCGATCAGGCCCATGTACTCGCTCATCACGTTGCGGTGGAAGTACGGCGGCCGGAAGGTGTCCTCGCCCACCAGCCAGCGCGGCGCGAAGACCACGAAGTCCACGCCCGCCAGGCCGGGGGTGTCCGAGGGCGAGGTGAGCACCGTGAAGATGGACGGGTCGGGGTGGTCGTAGCTGATCGAGCCGATGACGTTGAAGCGGTGCAGGTCGTAGACGTACGGCACGTGGTTGCCGTGCCAGGCGACGACGTCGAGCGGGGAGTGGTCGTACGTCGCGGCCCACAGGTTGCCGCAGAACTTGTTGACCACCTCGGTGGGCGCCTCGCGCTCCTCGTACGCGGCCACCGGGGCCCGGAAGTCGCGCGGGTTGGCCAGGCCGTTGGCGCCGATCGGGCCGAGGTCGGGCAGGACGAAGGGCTGGCCGTAGTTCTCGCAGACGTAGCCGCGCGCGCTCGCGTCGAGGAGTTCGACGCGGAACCGCACGCCGCGCGGGATGAGCGCCACCTCGCCCGGCTCGGCGCGCAGCAGTCCGAACTCCGTGCGCAGCAGCAGCCCGCCGCTCTCGGGCACGATCAGCAACTCGCCGTCGGAGTCGCTGAAGACCCGGTCGGTCATCGAGGCGTTGGCGGCGTAGAGGTGGATGGCCATGCCGGTGCGCTGGGCGGCGTCGCCGTTGCCACCGAGCGTCCACAGGCCGGCGATGAAGTCGGTGCCGGCGGCCGGCTCCGGCATCGGGTCCCAGCGCAGCCGGTTGGGGTCGGGCACCTGCTCGGGGCCGGCGAACGGGGCGCCGCGCAGCGCGCCGTTGTCGATCCGGGTGAACGGCGGGTGCGCCGCCGACGGGCTGATGCGGTAGAGCCAGGAGCGGCGGTTGTTGCGCCGGGGCTCGGTGAAGGCGCTGCCGCTGAGTTGCTCCGCGTACAGGCCGAGCGGGGCGCGCTGGGGCGAGTTGCGGCCGTGCGGCAGCGCCCCGGGCACCGCCTCGCTGCTGTGTTCGTTACCGAAGCCGGAGCTGTACGCCAGCCCCTCGGCGACCTTCCTCGCTTGCTCGTTGTCCGTGCCGCTCATCGCGTGCTCCCACCATCGAGATCCACCATCGAAGAATTCCTATGCTTGACCATAGGAATGACGGGGTGCGGCGTCAATGCACCGGCCCCGCCCGGCACGTCGCCCCGCGTGCGACCCGATGCCTAACCGCTCCCGCGCTCCCTCGACCAGTGCCGCGCCGCCGCCCTCCCCATGCCGCGCCCCGCGCCGAGTGCGGGTGAGCGGTGGGGGCGGTGGTGCCCGGCGTGTCCGACGTGTCGTCTGGGGTGTGGTGACTCCGCCACACGCGGCTGACCTGGTGTTTTGCGCGTATTGCTCGCACGTCAAGGCCTTGTTAACGCAAAGTTGCCGCGCCTAACGTCGCCTCACCGCCCTTCCGGCGGCGCTGCCCGCCCCTCGGCGGCGTTCGAAGGCGAACGTGAGGTACCCATGCTGACCATCCTCGGATTTGTCATGATCGCCACCTTCCTGGTGCTGATCATGATGAAGAAGATGTCCCCGCTGGCGGCGCTGGTGCTCGTTCCGGCGCTGTTCTGCGTCCTGGTAGGGAAGGGCGCGCACCTGGGCGAGTACGTGCTCGACGGGATAGGCGACCTGGCGCCCACGGCGGCCATGCTCATGTTCGCCATCATCTACTTCGGGGTCATGATCGACGTCGGGCTCTTCGACCCGATCGTCCGGCTCATCCTGCGGTTCTGCAAGGCCGATCCGGTGCGGATCGTGGTCGGCACCGCCGTGCTGGCCGCCGTGGTCTCGCTCGACGGCGACGGGTCCACCACCTTCATGATCACCGTGTCGGCGATGCTGCCGCTCTACCGGCGGCTGAAGATGAGCGTGCTCGTCATGACCTGCGTCGCGGCCACCGCCAACGGCGTGATGAACACCGTGCCCTGGGGCGGCCCCACCGCCCGCGCCGCCACCGCCCTCGAACTGGACGCGGGCGAGATCTTCGTACCGATGATCCCGGCGCTCGCGGTCGGCCTGCTCTTCGTCTTCTTCCTCGCGTACGTGCTCGGCCGGCGCGAGCGCGGGCGGCTCGGCCTGCTCACCCTCGACGAGGATGACGCGCCGGCGCGGGAGGTGGCCCCGGGCGCGCGGGCGGACGAACCGGTGTTCGCCGCGGTCGGCGGCGCCGACGCACCCACCGTCGCGGTGGCCGCCGCGGGCGGGCCCGGGCGCGTACCGCTGACGAAGGGCCGCTTCCCGACGGGCGGCGGGACAGGGCAGGGCCCGGCCGACCAGCCCGGCGCGGGCGACGCGGAGGCCCGACCCGACGGCCCGGCCACCGCGTGCACCGCGCCCCCCGCGTCCACCACGGCGAGCGACGCCGGCGCCGACACCGGCGCCGCCGACGACCCGCAGACCCTGGACCCGAACCGGCCGACGCTGCGCCCGAAGCTGTACTGGTTCAACGCCGCCCTCACCGCGACCCTGCTCACCCTGCTGATCCTGCAGACCCTGCCGATACCGGTGCTCTTCCTGCTGGGCGCGGCGGTCGCGCTCACCGTCAACTTCCCGCACATGCCCGACCAGAAGGCGCGCATCGCCGCGCACTCGGAGAACGTGCTCAACGTCTCCGGCATGGTCTTCGCCGCGGCCGTGTTCACCGGCGTCCTCACCGGCACCGGCATGGTCGAGCACATGGCCCGCTGGCTGGTGGACGGCGTACCCGACGGGCTCGGACCGCACATGGCCGTGGTCACCGGCGTGCTGAGCATCCCGCTCACGTACTTCATGTCCAACGACGGCTTCTACTTCGGCATCGTGCCCATCCTGGCCGAGGCCGGCGCCGCGCACGGCGTCTCGCCCACGGAGATCGCCCGCGCCTCCCTCGTCGGCCAGGCCCTGCACATGTCGAGCCCGTTGGTGCCCGCCGTCTACGTGCTGGTCGGCATGGCCAAGGTGGAGTTCGGCGACCACACCCGCTTCACCGTGAAGTGGGCGGCGCTCACCGCCCTGGTGGTGCTGGGCGCCAGTCTGGCGTTCGGCATCATCTGAGGCATGACGGGGACGACGGGGAAGACGGGGACGAGGCCCGGTAGGGGCTGGCTGCTGCGCTTGGTCATCGCCTTCGCGTTCGCGCAGGGGGCGGTGAGCATGGCCAGGCCGGCCGTCTCCTACCGGGCCCTCGCGCTGGGCGCGGACGCCCGCGCGGTGGGGATCATCGCCGGCGTGTACGCGCTGCTGCCGCTGTTCGCCGCCGTACCGCTGGGCCGCCGCACCGACCACGGCCGCGCCGCCCCGCTGCTGCCCGTGGGCGTCGTACTCATCGCGGGGGGCTGCGCGCTCAGCGGGCAGGCCGGTTCGCTGTCGGCGATGGCGCTGTGGAGCGGCGTCATGGGCCTCGGGCACCTGGCGTTCGTGATCGGCGCGCAGTCCATCGTGGCCCGCCGCAGCGCCGCCGCCGACCAGGACCGCAACTTCGGCCACTTCACCATCGGCGCCTCGCTCGGCCAACTCGTGGGACCGATCGCCGCCGGGCTGCTGGTCTCGGCGCAGGGCGACCAGTTGGCCCGCACCAGCGCCACGGCGCTGCTCACCTCGGCGGCGGTGGCGCTGTGCTCGTTCGCCGGCCTGTGGCGCGTCGAGAGCGCCGGCGGGAGCACCGGCGGAGGCTCGGGCGAGCGCGCCGGCGCGCGGGGCGCGCGGCCGGCGGCGCGCGAGGCGGGCGAGGCGGGCGAACGGCCGGCCGGGCCGTCCGTGTCCGTCTGGGGCATCATGCGCTCGCGCGGCGTGGCCTCCGGCATCTTCATCAGCCTCGCCGTGCTCTCCACGACCGACGTCCTCACCGCTTACCTGCCCGTGCTCGGTGAGCACCGTGGCATCGCCCCGGCCACCGTCGGGCTGCTGCTCAGCCTGCGGGCCGCGGCCACCATCGCCTGCCGACTGGTGATGACGCCGATGATCCGACTGGTCGGCCGCACCGCGCTGATGGCCGGGAGTTGCCTGCTGGCGGCGGTGCTGTGCGCGAGCGTCGCGCTGCCGCTGCCGGTGTGGGGCCTGGCGACAGCGCTGGCCCTGCTCGGGTTCGCGCTCGGCGTGGGGCAGCCGCTGTCGATGACCACGGTGGTGCGGGCCGCGCCCGACGGCGCGCGCAGCACCGCACTCGCGCTGCGGCTGACCGGCAACCGGTTCGGCCAGGCCGCCGCGCCGGCCGCCGCCGGCGCCCTGGCCGGCCTCGCCGGCACGGCGGCGCCGTTCGCGCTGCTCGGCCTGTTGCTGCTCGGCTCGGCGGTGGTCGCCGGACGCGACCTGCGGCACGGGGGCGACGCGGCCTCGCGCACGGCGGCCCGGGGCGCACCGCGCGACGCCGCGTCGGGCCACCCGCCGACGCCGGACCTCGCCCCCGGGCCAGAACCGCGCGGCGGCGAGGCCACCACCCGCCGGCGACCCTGACCGCCGCGCCTCGCGGAGCGACCGGCCCGCGCGTCCGGGGGTCAACCCTGACCGGCGGGCTCGCCGCGCTCGCCCGGCCCCGCCTCGCCCGTCCGCCTCCCGTACGGCCCGCGCGGGCCGTACGGGCAGTGGGGGTTGGGCCGGCTGGGGGGTAGGGGCGGGCGTTCGGGCGGCGGTCGTTTCGTCGCGTCGTGCACGTGACACGTAGTCAGGCAAACGACTGATTCGTATGAAACGTATGACCGGTCGGACGAAACGTCCCGGTGTGAAGGAGACCCACATGGCCGCCCCGGTACCGCTCCGTCTCGCCGGCGCTCGCGCCGCCGTGGTCGTCGTGGCCGCGCTGGCCACCGGCGCCGTCGCCGCGCCGGAGGCGCCCGCCGCCGAGGCGCCGGGCGCGGACATCCGCATCCACGACGTGGACACACCCGTGCGGGACCCCCGGGACGAGCGCACGGTCTGCGCCTTCTACCTCGTCGCCGCCGACGTCCCCGACTCGCGGGAGCTGCCCTGGCGGATCGCGCCGCGCCCGAACCCCCGCGAGCTGCCCGGCATCGACGGCACCATCCTCATCGAGGCCGGCCGGGGCCACACCGGCCCGTACACCCTCCCCAGCGGCGGCTACGAACTCACCTGGAACGGCGCGGGGGAGGAGTGGGACGAGGACCGGCGCAAGGCGTTCACGGTCGCGTGTCCCCCGGGCGACCAGGGGCAACCCCCGACCAACGACCCCCCGACCAACGATCCGCCGCCCGCCGCCGACGAGACGCGGGGCGACGCCCCGGACGGCCGGCGGGAACCGGCCACGGGGCGAGAGGGCCCGGCCGTGGCCGACGAGGACTGGCTCACCGACACGATGTGGAGCGCGGGCGCGTCGGACCGGAACCGGACGGACCGGCGGCAGGGGCGCGGTGCCGTGCCGGCTGCCGCCGGCCGGCCCGAGGCCGAGGCGCCGTCCGCACCCCGAGAGGCGCGTGCCGAGCGGGCGTCCGTGGATCCGGACGCCGTGCCGGCCGCGGACGGGCGGCAGCCACGGGGCGCCGTGGCGGCGGGTGGCGGTGGCGAGGCCGACGCGGGGGCGGCGCCACCCGGCGTGGGTACGGCGCTGGCCGTCGGCGCGGTCGCGGTGGTGGGCCTTGTGGGGGGCCGCCGCGCCCGCCGTCGCTCGCGGCGCCTCGCCTAGGACGCCATGAGGCCAGGCAGTGGCACACCGCCGCGCCCCGCGCCGTCGCGCCCCGAGGCGGCGCGTCCACGGCCCGGTGGCGCCGGGTGCTGTCGCTGCCGCCGTGGGGCGCCGCGTCGGCGCATGAGCCGCGCCCGTCGGCGTCGCCTGGCGGTGACGCTGAGTGCGGCCGTGTGCCTGCTGGTTGGTGGTGTGTTCTGGGCGCCGGGCCCCGCGTCGTCGCCGGGGGACCGGGCGCACCCGCCCGAACTGTCCGCCTGGGCGGCGGGCGCGGCGGCCATGTGGCTCGTCGCCGAGGGCGACGTGGCCGCTCCCCGGGCCACGGGGTCGCGGGCCGCCGGCCCGGCAGCGGATGGGCTCGCGGACGGCGCTCGGCGCGCGGGCGGTACGGGGCGGCCGGGCGCGGCCGGCACCGGCGCGGCCGGCGCGGCGCGCGACTCCGGTGGGCGCGCGGCGGCTCCCGGTGCGCCCGGCGCGCGGCCTCCCGCCGGCGAGCGCCCGGGTGGCGCGGCGCGCGGGCCGGCGCGGGCTACCCGGCCGCTCGTGCCGCGCGCCCCCATCTCCCGGGCCCGGCCCAGCACCGTGACCATCCCCGCGCTGCGCCTCGACGCCCCGGTCGTCGGCCTCGGCCTGGACCGGCACGGCCGCCTGACGACGCCGGCGGTCGACGCCCCGCGCGTGGCGGGCTGGTACGAGCGGGGGCCGAGCCCCGGCGAGCGCGGCACCGCGATCATCGTCGGCCACCGCGACACCCGCCGCGGCCCGGCCGTCTTCCTCGAACTGCCCACGCTGCGCCGGGGCGACCTCATCGAGGTGGCCCGCCACGACGGCAGGACGGCCGTGTTCACGGTGGACGCGGTGCGCGCCTACCCGCGCTCCGACTTCCCCGACCACGCGGTCTACGGCGACGCGGGCCGCCCCGAACTGCGGCTGCTGACCTGCGGCGGCCCCTTCGAGCCCGGCCGTGGCTACCGCTCCAACGTCGTCGTCTTCGCCCATCTGTACGACGTGCGGGACGCGGCACGAGCGCGCTGACCGTACGGGCACGGCCGGGCGCCCCCGGGCCCAGCGCATCCCTGCCCGTGCGCCCCGGGCCCGGCACACCCCTGCCCGCGCGCCCCCGGGCCCGGCGCACCCTTGCGCGCCCGCGCCCCCAGCGGCGCGCCCCGGACACCCCACGCGCGCGTGGCGCGGCTGTAAACCGCCGCCGGGCGCGGGCGAGCGGCTCGGCGGGGTGGTGCGACGCGCCGGCCGTCGGGCACCGTGGAGGCGACGGACGACGGGCCCCACCGGCCCACCGTGCGTGGCGTGCGGTCGTCGGCACCAGACGTCGACGGGGCCAAGGGGCCGCTCCCGTACACCGGTTGGCGCCGACGGGAGGTAGGTCGGGTGCGCCGCGTGGTGAGGGCGGGGCGACGTGTGCGGCCCGGGAGGGAGCGGCACGCGTGATCGAGGGCACGCGGCGGCCCCTGGCGTCCGAAAACTACCGTCGCTAGTTTGGTGGGGTACGACGGGCCTAAGCGGTGCGCTGGAGGGCGAACGACGTGAAGTCGCATGACGAGATGTACATCGACGGCGCCTGGCGGCCCGCGACCGGCACGGACTCGATCGAGGTGGTGAACCCGGCGGACGAGCAGGTCATCGCCACCGTGCCGGCCGGCACGGCGCTCGACGTGGACACCGCCGTACGGGCCGCGCGCGCCGCCCTGCCGGGCTGGGCCGCCGTTCCGCCGGCCGAGCGCGGCACCTATCTGGCGGCCCTGCGCGACGGGCTCGCCGCCCGCCGCGACGAGATCGCCGAGACCGTGGTGGCCGAACTCGGCTCCCCCGTCGGCTTCGCACAGGCCGTCCACGCCGGCCTGCCGATCGCCGTCGCCGACAGCTATGCCGAGTTGGCGAAGACGTACGCGTTCGAGGAGCGGATCGGCAACTCCACGGTGTTCCACGAGCCGGTGGGCGTCGTCGGCGCGATCACGCCGTGGAACTACCCGCTGCACCAGATCGTCGCCAAGGTCGCCCCCGCGCTTGCCGCCGGCTGCACCGTCGTCGTCAAGCCCGCCGAGAACACCCCGCTGGTGGCCCAGCTCTTCGCCGAGGTGGTGGCCGGCGCGGAGCTGCCCGCCGGCGTCTTCAACCTGGTCACCGGCCTCGGCCCGGTCGCCGGCCAGGCGCTGGCCGAGCACCCGGGCGTGGGCCTGGTCTCCTTCACCGGCTCCACCGCCGTCGGCCGGCGCATCGGCGCGAGCGCCGGGGCGGCCGTCAAGCGGGTCGCCCTCGAACTCGGCGGCAAGTCGGCCAACATCGTCCTGCCCGGCGCCGACCTGACCCGGGCGGTGAAGGTCGGTGTGGCCAACGTGATGGCCAACGCCGGCCAGACCTGTAGCGCCTGGACCCGGTTGCTGGTCCACGCCGACCAGTACGCGGAGGCCGTCGAACTGGCCGCCGCTGCCGCCGCGAAGTACGTGCCGGGCGACCCGCGCGACGCCGAGACCCGGCTCGGGCCCGTGGTCAGCGCCGCGCAGCGGGACCGGGTCCGCGGCTACATCGACCGCGGCGTCGCCGAGGGCGCCCGCCTGGTGGCCGGCGGCCCCACGGCCCCGGAGGGCCTGGAGCGCGGGTACTACCTGCGCCCCACCGTGTTCGCCGACGTCACGCCGGAGATGACCATCGCCCAGGAGGAGATCTTCGGCCCGGTCCTCTCCATCCTGCGGTACGCCGACGTCGACGAGGCCGTACGGATCGCCAACGACTCGGCGTACGGGCTGGCCGGCGCGGTGTGGGCGGCCGACGAGGCCGAGGCGGTGGCCGTCGCGCGCCGCCTGGAGACCGGCCAGGTGGACATCAACGGGGGCCGCTTCAACCCGCTCGCCCCCTTCGGCGGCTACAAGAACTCCGGCGTCGGGCGCGAACTCGGCGTGCACGGCCTGACCGAGTACCTCCAGACCAAGTCGCTCCAGCTCTGACGCCTCGCCGCCCCAGCACGCCCGGCGCCGCACTCCGACGGCGGCGCCGGGCCAGGCCGTCCGACCCCGCAGCCCGCCGCCTCGTACAGGCCGCCGCCCGTATCGCCCGCTGGCCCGCGCGTCTCGTCCCGCCTCCTCCCGGCGCCCGACGGCCCGGCGCCGCCCCGTCCCGTACGCCTGCCCGTACGCCCGCCCCGCCCCGTCCCCCCGCCCGCGCGCGCCGCGTACGCCCGACCGCCCACCCGCCCCCCGGGCCGGCCGCCCGCCCACCGCGGGCGCGCCCGCACCGCAGCGCATCGGACATAACCGAACCGGACCGTCCGGTACGGCCGGGCGCACGCTGTGCTCGGCCGCTCCGTCGCCGTACGATCCGCACCGTCGTGTTGCTCGAACCGGCGTGCGCACCCGCGTACGCCGGAGCACCCCGTCCGTCCGCCCACCCCGTCGGCGCCGGGTCCATCGGCCCGCTGGTGACGGGGGCGGGCCAACGCCCCACCCCCACACCGTGCCTGTGCCCCTAGGAGAAACCGTGGTTCGCGCCGCTGTACTCACCGCAGTCAACGCTCCGCTGGAGATCACCGAGATCGACCTCCCGAAGCCGGGCCCCGGACAGGTCCGGGTCAAGCTCACCGCCGCCGGCGTGTGTCACTCCGACCTGTCGCTGTCCAACGGCACGCTGCGGCAGCCGGCGCCGGCCGTGCTCGGGCACGAGGGGGCCGGCGTCGTCAGCGCCGTGGGCGAAGGGGTGACATCGGTGGCCACCGGCGACCGCGTCGTCCTGAACTGGGCACCCTCGTGCGGGAACTGCCACTTCTGCGCGCTGGACGAACCGTGGCTGTGTGTCCACGCGGGCGCCGCCGCCGACGCCCCGTACGCCACCCTCGCGGCCGACTCCACCGCCCTGTACCCGGGCCTTGGCACCGCGGCGTTCGCCGAGGAGACCGTGGTGCCCGCGCACGCGGTGTTGCCGCTGCCGGACGGCGTGCCGCTGATGGACGCCGCGCTGCTCGGCTGCGCGGTGCTCACCGGGTACGGGGCCGTCTTTCACGCGGCCAAGATCGTCGAGGGCGAGTCGGTCGTGGTCTTCGGCGTCGGCGGGGTGGGCCTCGCGGTGCTCCAGTGCGCGCGGATCGCCGGCGCGGGACCACTGATCGCCGTCGACATCTCGCCCGAGAAGGAGGAACTCGCCAGAGCCGCCGGCGCGACCGACTTCCTGATAGCGGGCGAGGACACGGCCAAGCGGGTGCGCGCCCTCACCGAGGGGCACGGCGCCGACGTGGCCATCGAGTGCGTGGGCCGCGCGGACACCATCCGCGCCGCCTGGACGAGCACCCGTCGCGGCGGCCGGACCACCGTCGTCGGCATTGGCGGCAAGGACCAGCAGGTGACGTTCTCCGCGCTGGAACTCTTCTACTTCGGCCGCACCCTCTCCGGCTGCGTCTACGGCAACAGCGACCCGGTCCGCGACCTGCCGGCGATCGCGGAGCACGTGCGCGCGGGAAGGCTCGACCTGTCGGCCCTGATCACCGACCGGATCGGGCTCGAAGGCATCCCCGCCGCCTTCGACGCCATGCTCGCGGGCCGCGGTGGCCGGGCGCTCATCGTCTTCTGAGCCTTCTGGGCTCTCTGAGCCTTCTGGGCAATCTGGGTTTCTGGGCTTTCCTACCCGCCGGGCCGACGGCCGGTCCGTACGACGGTGGTCAGCCCGACGGGCGCGCCCCGCACGCTGGTGCTGTCCCCCTTCCCAAGGCGGGGGACAGCACCAGTGAGTGGTCCGGGGCGCGCGGCCTAGCGTGCTGTCATGCATGCGATGACAAGGCCGGCGGCGGCGGGCACGGCGCTCGCCGCCTGCCTGACCCTCCTGCCCACGGCCGTCATACCGGCCGCGGCCCACGACGGCCCGCCCGCCGCGACGAGCGAACTCTCCCGCTTCTACGACCAGCGTCCGCAGTGGCGGAGTTGCGTGCTCGGCCCGGGGGACGAGGAGGGGAGGCAACTGGAGAAGGCCGGCGCCCAGTGCGCCGACATCACGGTTCCGCTGGACTACGCGCGCCCCACCGGCCGCACCATCACCGTCGCCCTCTCCCGGATCAGGGCCACCGACACCGCCCACCGCGTCGGCCCGATCGTCTTCAACGACGGCGGCCCCGGCGGCCCCTCCCTCACCAGCCCGCTGGCGGCGCGGACCGCGATGCGGGACAACGCGGCCCGCTACGACCTGATCGGCCTGGACCCCCGGTTCGTCGGCCGCAGCACCCCGCTGGACTGCGGCTGGCCCGTCGGCACCGGCCTGGTCTCGGCCGGCATGACCCGGGCCAGCTTCGACCGGCAGGTCGCCCACCAGAAGGACCTGGCCAGGCGCTGTTCCACCCGACACGGTGCCGTCCTGCCGCACGTCACCACCCGCAACACCGCCCGCGACATGGACGTCGTACGGGGCGTGCTGGGCGAGCGGAAGATCTCCTACCTGGGCTACTCGTACGGCACCTACCTGGGCACCGCCTACACCCAGATGTTTCCGGGCCGCTACGACCGGGTGGTGCTCGACGGGGCCATCGACCCGCGTGAGTACCGGCCCCGGCTGCTCAAGGGCCGGGAGGAGATCGGAGACCAGGCATTGCGCGCCTGGGCCGAGTGGACCGCGCGGCGCCACGCGACCTACGGCCTCGGCACGAGCGGGCCGCGGGTGCTGCGCACCGTCGAGCGCACCGCGCGGGCCGCGGCGGTGCGCCCGCTGGTGGTCGGCTCGGGCCCGGACGCGTACCGGGTGGACGACGCGACGGTGCCGATGATCGCCTTCGCCGGCGCCGCCGACGACCGCGACCCGGCCCGGCACGCGCTCGCCGGCCAGCTCTCGGTGCTCGCCCGCGCGGCGCGCGGCGAGCGCGTCGAGCCGACGCCGGAGTTGGTGGAGATGCTGGACTTCGCCCTGACCGGCAAGCAGTCGGGGTACGGCAGCGCGCAGGTCGCCATCCTGTGCGGCGACGGGACGGCGCCGCGCGACCCCGAGGTGTACTGGCGCGACGTCCAGCGCAGCCGGGACCGTTATCCGCTGATGGGGCCGATGGCCAACAACGTCAACCCCTGCACGTTCTGGCCCGACCTGCCGCGCGAGGCCCCGGTCCGGGTGGAGCGGGACGCCCCGGCGCTCATCGTGGCCGCCACCGGCGACCCCCGCACCTCCTACCAGGGCAGCAAGGCCCTGCGCGGCATGCTGCCCAGCTCCCGGCTGCTGACCCTGGAGGGCGCGAACCACCACGGGGTGTTCGGCGAGTACGGCAACGCCTGCGTGGACGACCAGGTCAACGCCTACCTGCGGACGGGCAGGCTGCCCGGATCGGACGTGACCTGCCGCAAGTAGCGCGTCGGCGGGCGGTGGCGCCCGGGCGCCGGGCGGGTCGGGGAGCCGCGCGCCCCGACCCGCGTCGGTCTCGGGACCCTAGCCCGGCTCAGATCAGCCGCTGGAACTGGAGCTCAAGCCCGTCCAGCAGGGCCGTCAGGCCCGTCTCGAACGCGCCCTCGTCCACCTGCTGTTGCCGCTCGGCCAGCAGGTGCGCCTGGCCCAGGTGCGGATAGGCCGCCGGGTCGTACGCCCCTGGATCGTCCACGAAACCGCGGGCGAAGGAGCCGAGCGCGGACCCGGCGACGAAGTAGCGCATCAGCGCCCCCACCCGCGTCGCGTGGGCGGGCGGCCACCCCGCGCGCACCATGGCGCCGAACACCGCGTCCGCCATCCGCAGCCCCGTCGGCCGCCGCCCTGGCCCCTGGGCCAGCAGCGGCACGATGTGCGGGTGGGCGGTGAGCGCCGCCCGGTAGGAGCGAGCCCAGGCGAGCAGTGCCGGGCGCCAGTGCTCGGGGCCGTCGCGCCCCGCGTCGAACATCGAGAGGTCGACCTCGGCGACCACGGTGTCCGCGACCGCGTCCAGGATCTCGTCCTTGGTCGGGAAGTGGTTGTACAACGACGGCCCGCTGACCCCGAGTTCGGCGGCGAGCCGGCGGGTCGAGACGGCCTGCAACCCCTCGGCGTCCACGAGGGCGAGGGCGGCCGTGACGATTCTCTCGCGGCTCAGCAGGGGCTTGCGGGGGCGGGCCATGCGCCACATAGTAGAGCCCGCCACACAAAAACTAGCGCTGCTAACTACGCGCACACCCTGGGGCGGCGACATGGACCTGGAGCTCACGGACGAGCAGAACGCGGTGCGCCGACTGGCCAAGGACTTCGTCGACCGGGAGGTCGCGCCGCACGCCGCCGCGTGGGACCGCGCCGAGCGGGTCGACCGCGCCATCGTGCCCAAGCTGGGCGCGCTCGGCTTCCTCGGCCTCACCATCCCCGCCCGCTACGGCGGCTCCGACGGTGACCACCTCTCGTACGCGCTGGTCACCGAGGAACTCGGGCGCGGCGACTCGGCGGTGCGCGGCATCCTGTCGGTCTCGCTCGGCCTGTGCGCCAAGTCCGTCGCCGCCTGGGGGAGCGAGGCACAGAAGCGGGAGTGGCTGCCGCCGCTGTGCGCGGGCGAGGCCGTGGGCTGCTTCGGGCTCACCGAGCCCGGCACCGGATCGGACGCCGCCTCGCTGACCACCCGCGCGGTACGCGACGGCGCGGGATACGTCATCGACGGCACCAAGACGTTCATCACCAACGGCACCTGGGCCGACGTGGTGTTGCTCTTCGCCCGCACCGGGCCCGAGCCCGGACACCGGGGCATCAGCGCCTTCCTGGTGCCCACGGACACGCCGGGGCTCGGACGCAGCGAGATCCACGGCAAGCTCGGGCTGCGTGGCCAGGCCACCGCGGAGCTGACCTTCGACGGGGTGCGGGTGCCCGCGTCGGCGCTGGTCGGCGAGGAGGGGCAGGGCTTCAAGGTCGCCATGTCGGCGCTGGCCAAGGGCCGGATGTCGGTCGCGGCCGGCTGCGTGGGCATCGCCCAGGCGTGCCTGGACGCGGCGGTGGCCTACGCGGGCGAGCGCGAGCAGTTCGGCGGCAAGACCATCGCCCACCACCAACTCGTACAGGAGCTGCTCGCGGACATCGCCGTCGACGTGGCCGCCGCCCGCCTGCTGACCTGGCAGGTGGCCGACCACATCGAGCGCGGGCTGCCGTTCGCGACCCAGTCGTCGGTGGCCAAGCTCTACGCCAGCGAGGCGGCCGTACGGTGCGCCAACAACGCCCTCCAGGTCTTCGGCGGCTACGGCTACGTGGACGCGTACCCGGTGGGCAAGCTGCTGCGGGACGCGCGCGTGATGACCCTGTACGAGGGCACCAGCCAGATCCAGAAGCTCCTGATCGGTCGCGAGCTGACCGGGGTCGCCGCGTTCTGATCGGCCATGGGAGCGCAGCCGACGGGCGGCGCGGAACGCGGGACTAAGCGCCCGCTCACCCGCGCGGTAGGGTGAGCCTCCCGTCGCGGAGGGTCCGTGGCGGGCTGGCAGAGCGGGGCCTTCCATGAGCGCGCAGGCGCAGCAGTCCGAGGAAGAGTGGGCCGACATCGCCCCGGACGCCGCCCGGCGGCTGGTCATCGCCGCGGTGCAGGCGTTCGCCGAGCGCGGCTACCACGCCACGACCACCCGCGACATCGCCAGCCGCGCGGGCATGAGCCCGGCCGCGCTCTACATCCACTACAAGACCAAGGAAGAACTGCTCTACCAGATCAGCCTGGTCGGCCACCGGCTCGCGCTCGACATCCTGGAGCGCCCGGCGCTCGCCGACGGCAGCCCGGCCGAGCGGCTGGCCGACGCCGTCCGTTCCTTCGTCCGCTGGCACGCCGAGCACCACACCACGGCGCGCGTGGTGCAGTACGAACTGGACGCGCTGGGCCCCGAGCACCGGGCCGAGATCGTCGGCATGCGCCGGGCCACCGACGCCGCGGTGCGCGGCATCATCGAGGACGGCGTGCGCTCCGGCGACTTCGACGTCACCGACGTGCCGGGCACGACCCTGGCCGTCCTGTCGCTCTGCATCGACGTGGCCCGCTGGTTCAGCACGGAGGGCCGCCGCACCCCGGACGAGGTGGGCGACTCGTACGCGGCCCTGGCCCTGCGCATGGTGGGCGCGGCGGGCGCGTAACCCGCGGCGCGCGGCGGGTGCGTGGCCCACGGGCTTGGCGGGCGCCGCCGGGCGGCTAGTGGAAGAAGCGGCTGACCGACTCCGCGACGCACACCGGGCGTTCGCCGCCGCCCTCGCGCTCGATCGTGATGACCGTGGTGAGTTGGACGCCATCCTTGACCTCGGCGACCTCCGTGATCCTCGCCGTCGCGCGCAGCCGCGAGCCGACCGGCACCGGGGCCGGGAAGCGCACCTTGTTCACGCCGTAGTTCACCCCCATGCGGACGCCCTCGACGCGCCAGAGCCGGGGCATGAACGCGGGCACCAGCGACAGCGTCAGGTAGCCGTGCGCGATGGTCGTGCCGAACGGCCCGGCCGCGGCCCGCTCCGGGTCCACGTGAATCCACTGGTGGTCCCCGGTCGCCTCGGCGAACAGGTCGATCCGCCGCTGGTCGACCTCCAGCCAGTCGCTCGGCCCGAACTCGGTGCCGACCGCGGACCGCAGTTCGTCGAGCGAGGTGAAGATCCGGGGTGGGGTCATGGCGGTGCCTCCCGTGGTGCCGTGCCGTGCTGGCGGCGCACGTACCGGCACGGGGAGCGCCCGCGCCCGTACTCCGTTGACTAAGCGGTTGCTCAGCATGCTGGCCCGGGGCGGGGCTGTCAACGTGCCCCGGGGCGCGCGGGCGTGCGCCACCGGGCGGCAGCCGGCCGGCGCGGTCGCCCCGATCCGCCCGGCGCGCCACGAGCGGCGCGCCGCCAGGCCCCACCCCGAGCGGCGCGCCACGCGCCACGCCTGGCTCAGCGCGCGCCCGCCATCGCGGGGGCCCTGGGCGCGGGCACGGGGCGCGGCACCACGATGCCGCAGCTCGCGCAGACCGGCCCGGGCTCCCAGGCGCGGCCCGCGAGCCCGTGCCAGGTCACGCGGTCCTGCCCGCACACAGGACAGCCGCTGGCCGACCCCTCCGGCGCCTCCATGGCCGCGATGACCTGCCGCAGCACCTGCGGCAGCGGCGCGGCCGGGTGCGTCTCGGGGTCGGCGCACCGGACGACCTCGCAGCCGCCCCAGGTGAGTCGGTGCCAGTCGTCGACGGCGCCCGGTTGGCGTACCCCGTCGTGCTTCTCGCGCCTGCGCCGGGCGGCGAACTCCGCCTCGTAGGCGAGCCACACCTCCCGCGCCTCCTCAAGCTCCGTCAGCGCCGCCACTAGGCGCGCCGGGTCGGGATCGCGGTCTCCGGGCCGCATCCCGGTGCGGACGCACAGGTGGTGCCAGGTGGCGCGGTGCCCGTACGGGGCGAAGCGCTCCAGGCATTTGCGGAGCGAGGTGCGCCGTAGCGCGACGCTGTTCCGTGGATCGCGAACCTCTCGTGCCAGTGCTCTGAAACCGGCCAAAGCATCCCACCTCCGACATGCGAACCAGACCCGATGCTCAATGGACGTGGCCCGCCGCGATTTGGCTCCATCATTTCGCTCGGTCTTCCAGCGCGTTCGCCTCCGGGCCCGCACCGTGCCCCCGCGAGGGCGCGGCGCGAGCGCCGTGGCGCGGCGTCGTCCGCGGCGGGGCGGACGGCTCCGCCGCGCCCGTGCGACGCCCGATCGCCGTGGGCCGTGCCGCTCGCCCGTACGGCCGCGACTCCGGGGGCCGGCGTCCGTACGCGGCCGTCACGGCCACCTCGTCGGCGGCTACCCGCGCGCATCCAGGGCAAACCGCACCGGTCAGGCGCGCCGACCGGAAGCGGGCGTCGGGGCGGGGCTCCGGGCCGGAGTTGGGCCCGTCGGGCGGTGGGCACGCGCGGCGGCGCGGGCGCCACCGCATGGGTGACGCCCGCGCCGGTTCCGGCTCCACTCCGTCGTCAGGTGGGTGTCTGCCACGGCGTCACCGGGCGAGGCTGGTCCGCCGTCCCGTGACCGCGCGTCCCCGCGCGCGGTGGGCTCGGTTCCCCGTGCGGACGCCTCGCCCCGCCGTCCGGCCGAACGGGGCCGCCGCCCCGCTCGGCCGCTTCAGCCGCGGGCCTTCATCGCGCGGCCGTACCGCTTTACCGGAGGCAGCCAGCACAGCACCACCGCGGCGACGCTCGCGAAAACGGCGATGCGACTCAGCATGGCGACGGAATCGGGCTCGTAATCGCCGAGGATAAGCAGGTGCACAATGATCGAGGCAATTGCCGCGACGGTGATGAGAACCCGGGACCAGGTGGCTGCCTTACGGGCCAGCAGGGTGGCTATCAGCGCGCAGCCGGCGAAGAACGCGACCATTCCGGCGCGGGCGACCAGCGTGTCCTGCCGGTCGCTGATCAGCTCCTCCCACATGGGCCCGGTCAGGCTCCTGAAGTCGGCCGCGGTGAACCCGGAGGGGAGGCCGAGCACGTCCGGCTGCTCGTCGATCACGTCCTTGACGTTGGTCTCCGCCATGTCCTTGCCGCCGGCGAAGACCAGGATGGAGCCGAACAACCCGCTCAGGGCCGCCAGCGCGGAACTCAGGAGCAGGGCGAGCAGCAGCGCCGGGCGCCGGGTGTCCGCGGGGGGCTGTCGGTGGTCGCCGAGGGTCGGGGCGACCTGGGAATGACTCACTTACGTATCTCTCCTCGCGTTATCGAATAACCGGTTGGGACCCTGCTCCAGAGAAAAGGAAAGCAGAGCAGGGAGATGGGGAGTGCGACAGCGCAAAAGCCTTCCACGAACCTCGCGGGGTTAGCCACAATTCACGGAACAAATCTGCGGAACATTCCAGGTGTTCCATCGATCAGTTCGTCGCCGAGTGGCGCACGGCCGCGGTTATGCCGCGGCCGTGGAGATGAGAGAGGAGCGACCGCCGTATCCGGCGGCGCTGTTGGGCACGACGCGCTGCTGACCAACCTCCCGGCAGGCCGGCTCCCCGGGCCCCGGGCCCGCGTCGCCGAGCTGCCGGACCTGCCGCTGGTGGTGCCCACCACGGGGCTGATCGGCGGCTTCCTGCGCGGCTGGTTCGGCGCGGGCTTCCGGCAGGTGCTCACCGTCGCCGCCGAGATCGACACCATCGGCTACGGCTTCGAACTGCCGCGCTCCGGCCTGGTCGAGGGCTGTGTGCTGGTCACGCGGGGCATCGCGGAGGCGGCGGCCGACGGGCGCCTGCCGGAGGCGGCCGGCCTGCGCCCCCTGCCGCTGGTCGACGACGCGGGGCCCGAACTCCGGGTGCTCTCCGGCGCGTTCACCCGGCGCGGGGAGCGGGCCGCGCTGGCCCCGGGCCACCCGCTGAACGTGCTGTGGCGCTGCCTCGCCGCCGAACACGAACGGCGCGTGAGCGCGGGGCGCTGACCCGCCGCGAGCGCGCCTCCCGGTAGGCCCAGAGCCGGCCAGACACCCCGTCGACCAGCGTCCGCCGCGCCCTTTCGTACGCCATACCGACCGGTTAGTCTGCGCTGAGCGCGCGGCGTACGCGGCGGCCGGCCGACTCGGTGAGCGGCCCGTCGGCGGGGCTCGCGCGCACGTCGCCGGCGGCCGGGAGCAGGGGAGAGGCACATCGTGGAGTCCATGCGGGGCGCGGGAGTGGTCGTGACCGGGGCGGGCGGCGGCATCGGGGCCGCGCTCGCCAGGGGCTTCGCCGCCCGCGGCGCTCGGGTCGTGGTCAACGACATCGACGCCGACAAGGCGCGGGCCGTGGCCGCCGAGATCGACGGCACCGCCGTGCCGGGCGACGCTTCCGTGGCGCTCCCCGCCGCGCGGGACGCGCTCGGCGGCGCCGTCGACGTCTTCTGCGCCAACGCCGGCGTCGCCCCGGTCGGCGGCCCCGAGGCGGACGAGGCGCTGTGGGCGGCGGCCTGGGACGTCAACGTGATGGCCCACGTCCGCGCGGCCCGCGAACTGGTCCCCGGCTGGCTGGAGCGCGGCCACGGCCGGTTCGTGTCCACCGTCTCCGCCGCCGGCCTGCTCACCATGGTCGGCTCCGCCCCGTACAGCGTCTCCAAGCACGCCGCGTACGCCTTCGCCGAATGGCTCTCCGCCACCTACCGGCACCGGGGCGTCCGGGTGCACGCGATCTGCCCGCAGGGCGTCCGCACGGACATGCTGGCCGGCACCGGAGCCACCGGGGAACTGGTGCTCGCGCCCACCGCCATCGAGCCCGAGGCGGTCGCCGACGCCCTCTTCCAGGGCATCGCCGAGGAACGCTTCCTGATCCTGCCGCACCCCGAGGTGGCCGACTACTACGCCGCCCGCGCCACCGAACCCGACCGCTGGCTGGAGAACATCAACCACCTCCAGCGCAAGGTCGAACAGCTTCCCGACGCGGCCGGGCGGTGACCCGCGGCGGACCCCGCCACCGGGCACCGGCCGCCAGCGGCACGCCCGGGAGTCCGCCACCGATCCCCGCGCCCGCCAGGCGCGGCCGACCGACCAGGAGTGGCCGATGACCACCTACCAGGACCAGCCCTGGCTGTCCCAGCTCAACGCGGCCCAGCGCCGCCCGGCCAGCCCGCGCCCCAGCGTGCTGCACGCCTTCCGGGACTCCGCCCGCGCCACACCCGACCGCACCGCGCTGGCCTACTTCGACGGGCGGCTGAGCTACCGGGAGGTGGACCGGCTCTCGGACGCGCTCGCCGCGCACCTGGCCGCCCGAGGTTTCCGGCCCGGCCAGCGGCTGGCCATCGTGTTGCAGAACTCGCCGCACTTCGTGCTGGCCCTGCTCGCCACCTGGAAGGCCGGCGGCATCGCCGTGCCCGTCAACCCGATGTACAAGGCGGCCGAGTGCGCGCACATCCTGGCCGACGCCGAGGTGAGCGCGCTGGTCTGCGCGGACCTGGCGTGGGAGGGCCACCTGCGCGAGACGGTCGCCGGCTCGTCCGTACGCGTCGTGCTGACGGCCCGCGAGTCGCAGTTCCAACGCCGCGACGACGCGCGGGTACTGCCCGCCGACCGGCCGGCCCCGCCCGTGGACGCCACCGACCTGCTGGCCGCGGCCAGCGGCCCGCCGGCCGCGTCCGCCCCGCCCACCGCGCCCGAGCCCGTCCCCGGCGACCCGGCGCTGATCTGCTACACCTCCGGCACCAGCGGTGCCCCCAAGGGCGCCACGAACACCCACGGCAACCTGGTCTACAACGCGGAGCGGCAGCGCGTCGGACACGAGCTGCCGGCCGGCTCCACCTACTTCGCGCTGGCCCCGCTGTTCCACATCACCGGCCTGGTCTGCGAGCTGTCCGCCTGCCTCGCCGCAGGCGGCACGCTCGCGCTCGCCTACCGGTTCCACCCGGGCGTGGTGCTGGACGCGTTCGCCGAGCACCGCCCCGCCTACACCGTCGGGCCCGCCACCGCCTTCATGGCCCTGCTGGCCCACCCGGAGGCCACCCGCGAGCACTTCGCCTCCTTCGCGGTGATCTCCTCGGGCGGCGCGCCACTGCCGCCCGCCCTGGTGGCCACCTTCCAGGAACGCCTCGGCCCCTACCTGCACAACGGCTACGGCCTCACCGAGTGCAGCGCCCCCTGCGCCAGCGTCCCGCCCGGCCGGCGGGCCCCCGTCGACCCGGTCTCGGGCACCCTGGCCGTCGGCGTCCCCGGGCCCGACACGGTGGTGCGCGTCCTGGACGAGGCCGGCGCCGAGGTGCCGTTCGGCGAGCTGGGGGAGATCGCCGTGCGCGGCCCGATGGTCGTGCCCGGCTACTGGCGCCGCCCGCGCGAGAGCGAGGCCGCGCTGCCCGGCGGCGAACTGCGCACCGGCGACGTCGGGTTCATGGACCGGCAGGGTTGGCTGTACGTCGTGGACCGCAAGAAGGACATGATCAACGCCTCCGGCTTCAAGGTCTGGCCGCGCGAGGTGGAGGACGTCCTGTACACCCACCCCGCCGTGCGGGAGGCGGCCGTGGTCGGCGTGCCCGACGCCTACCGCGGCGAGTCGGTCAAGGCGTACGTGAGCCTGCGCGCCGGGCACGACACGGCGCCCGGCGACCTCGTGGCCTACTGCGCGGACCGGCTGGCCGCGTACAAATACCCCCGCGTAGTGGAGATACTGCCGGAGCTGCCGAAGACGACGAGTGGGAAGATCCTCCGGCGGGAGCTGCGCGCCGCGGGGTGAGCCGCCGGGCGCGGCTCGGGCAGCGCACGACATGCGGCCGGGCCGCGGTGGTACGGAACGAGGGGCAGGTGGCGGCGATGGCCAGGGCGACGGGCGACGAGGCGAGAGCGGTGCCGGTGCCGCGGCGACTGCTGGAGGCCGCCACCAGGCTCTTCGCCGAGCAGGGTTACGACCGCACCTCGGTGCAGGAGATCGTGGAGGCCGCCGGCGTCACCAAGGGCGCGCTCTACCACTACTTCGGTTCCAAGGATGACCTGCTGCACGAGGTGTACGGGCGGGTGCTGCGGCTGCAACAGGAGCGGCTCGACGCGCTCGCGGACGCGGACGCGCCCGTGCAGCGGCGCCTGCGGGACGCCGCCGCCGACGTCGTGGTCACCACCATCGAGAACCTCGACGACACGAAGATCTTCTTCCGTTCCATGCACCAGCTCAGCCCCGAGAAGCACAAGCAGGTGCGGGCCGAGCGGCGCCGCTACCACGAGCGGTTCCGGGCGCTGATCGAGGAGGGCCAGCGCGCCGGCGTCTTCAGCGACGCCACCCCCGCCGACCTGGTGGTGGACTACCACTTCGGCTCCGTGCACCACCTGGGCACCTGGTACCGGCCCGACGGCCCGCTCACCCCGCAGCAGGTCGCCGACCACCTGGCCGACCTGCTGCTGCGCGCCCTGCGTCCGTAACCGGCCCGAACGTCCAGCGGCGAACGTCCTGCGGCGGTGCGGCCAGGACCCGGCGGCCCGGGCGCGCGGGCCGCCGGGGGAGGGGCGGCTCAGCCCCCGGCAGGGCTCTCGGTGGCGTACCGCTTCAACTCGCGGCGGGCCAGCGAGCGCTGGTGCACCTCGTCGGGGCCGTCGGCCAGCCGCAGGGTGCGCGCCGCGGCCCACAGCTCGGCCAGCGGGAAGTCCTGGCCCACGCCGCCGCCACCGTGCAACTGCACCGCCTGGTCGATGATGTCGGCCACCGCGCGCGGCGTGGCGATCTTGATGGCCTGGATCTCGGTGTGCGCGCCCCGGTTGCCGACCGTGTCCATCAGCCAGGCGGTCTTGAGCACCAGCAGCCGCAACTGCTCCACGCTCACCCGCGCGTCCGCGATCCACGCCTGCACCTGACCCTGCGCGGCCAGCGGCTTGCCGAAGGCCGTACGGGACAGGGCGCGGCGGCACATCAGCTCGATGGCGCGCTCGGCCATGCCGATCAGCCGCATGCAGTGGTGGACGCGCCCGGGGCCCAGCCGGGCCTGGGCGATGGCGAAGCCGCCACCCTCCTCGCCGATCAGGTGGTCCGCCGGCACCCGCACCCGGTCGAAGACGACCTCGGCGTGGCCGCCGTGGTAGTGGTCGGCGTACCCGTAGACCCGCATGGCCCGGCGGATCTCGACGCCCGGGGTGTCGCGCGGCACCAGCACCATCGACTGCTGGCGCCGGGGGTCGGCCCCGTCCGGGTCGGTCTTGCCCATCACGATGAACACCTGGCAGTCCGGGTGCAGCGCGCCGGAGATGTACCACTTGCGGCCGGTGATGACGTACGCGTCGCCGTCGCGCTCGATCCGAGTCTCGATGTTGGTGGCGTCCGAGGAGGCCACGTCCGGTTCGGTCATCGCGAACGCGGACCGGATCTCGCCCGCGAGCAGCGGCTCAAGCCAGCGCGCCCGCTGCTCGGGGCTGCCGAACTCGGCGAGCAGCTCCATGTTCCCGGTGTCGGGCGCGGCGCAGTTCAGCGCGGTGGGGGCCAGTTGCGGGCTGCGGCCGGTGATCTCCGCGAGCGGCGCGTACTGCGCGTTGGTCAGCCCCGCCCCGTGCTCCCTGCCGGGCAGGAACAGGTTCCACAGCCCGCGCTCGCGCGCCTCCCGCCGCAGCTCGGCCACCACCGGCGGCGGCGCCCACGGGTCGTCCTGCGCGGCGCGCTGCTCGCGCGCGATGACCTCGGCCGGGTAGACGTGCTCGTCCATGAAGGCCAGCAGCGCGCCGCGCAACTCCTCGGTGCGCGCGTCGTAGGCGAAGTCCATGGCGCTCTCAGCCCTCCTCAAGGGTGGTCAGGCCGCGGTCGACGAGCAGCGGGACCAGCGCGCCGACCCGGTCGAACCCGGCACCCACGGTCTGCCCGAGCGTGTAGCGGTAGTGGATGCCCTCCGCGATCACGGCGAGCTTGAAGAACGCGAACGCGACGTACCACGCGACGCGGCCCACGTCGCGGCCCGAGCGCGCCGCGTACCGCTCGACCAGCTCGGCGCCCGACGGGTGCCCCGGGGCGCCGCGCACGCTGCTGAGCGGGGAGTTGGGCACCTCGGGCAGCTCCGTGTACATCGCGAGCAGGCCCAGGTCGCTCAGCGGGTCGCCGAGCGTGGACATCTCCCAGTCCAGGACGGCGGCGATGGCGCGATCCGCGCCGACCAGCACGTTGTCCAGGCGGTAGTCGCCGTGCAGGACGGTCGGCGCCGGCGAGGTGGGCAGCGCCCTGGTCAGCCCGTCCAGCAACTCCTCGACGCCGGCCAGCTCCCGGCTGGTGGAGTGCGCCAACTGCTTGCTCCAGCGCCGGAGCTGGCGCTCCAGGTAGCCGTCGGGCCGGCCGAAGTCGGCCAACCCCACCTCGGCCGGGTCCACCGCGTGCAGCTCCACCAACGTGTCCACCAGGTCGAACAGCAGCTCCCGGGTGGCCCGCGGGCCCAGCCCGGCGAGCTGTTCGGCGCTGCGGTACGGGACGCCGTCGACGTGCTCCATGACGTAGAACGGCGAGCCGGTCACCGACTCGTCCTCGCACAGCGCCAGCGGCTCGGGCACCGGCACGCGCGTCGGGTGCAGGGCGCTGATGACCCGGTACTCGCGCCCCATGTCGTGCGCGGTGGCCAGCACGTGGCCCAGCGGCGGGCGGCGCAGGACCCACCGGGCGGCCCCGTCGGTGACGGCGTAGGTGAGGTTGGACCGGCCGCCCTCGATGAGCTGGGCCCGCAGCGGCCCGTCCACCAGGCCGGGCCGCGCGCGCTCCACGAAGGCCCGCACCCGCGCCAGGTCGAGCCCCGGGGGAGCGGCGGCCCCGGGGTCGTCGGCGGGCGATGGCCCCGGGGGTGGGCTGCCTGCGCTCATCGGGTCTTCCTCCGGTGGGTCGGGGGCGGGGTCCGCGGCGGTCCGTGGACGCGGGGACCAGCGGACCCCGCTCATGATGCCGACCAGTCGGTATGGAGTCCAGCGATTCCCTCGATCGGCCCGGCTCAGGCGTGGCAGGCCACCGGGCGACCGCCGTTGAGCACCGCCATCTCGGCGAAGATCGTCGCCACGTCCAGCGGGGCGCCCGGCGGCAGCCCGTCCAGCTCCGCGTAGGCCCGGTGCAGGTTGGCCACCAGCCGCTCGCTCTCGCGCAGCGTGCCGAACTCGCCGAGGTCGGCCGCGCGCGCCACCTCCAGCGGCGTACGGCCCTCCTTGTGCCCGTGCTCGGCCAGCTCGCCCACGTACCGCAGGTAGCGCTCCACCGTGTCGTACACCTCGGGCCCGGTGACCGTCCCGTGCCCCGGCACGACCGTCTCCGCGCCCAGCGCCCGCAACTGCGCCACGGCCGCCAGGGAGCCGGCCAGCGAGCCCATCAGCACGAACGGGGTGCCGCCGTGGAAGACCAGGTCGCCGGTGTAGACGACGCGCTGCTCCGGCAGCCACACGATGGTGTCGCCCCTGGTGTGCGCGACGCCCGGGTGGTGCAACCGCACCTCGATCTCGCCGACGTACAGGGTCAGCGAGTCGGTGTAGGTGAGGGTCGGCGGGGCGATCTCGACGGCGCCGAAGTCCACCTCGGGCCAGATCGCGTGCAACTGGCGCCCGCTTGCCAGCGTCTCGGTACGGCACGCGGCGTGTCCCACGGTGGTGGCCTCGGGCAGGAACACCCAGTTGCCGTAGGTGTGGTCGCCGTGGTGGTGGGTGTTCACCAGCACCTGCGGCAGCGGCGCCCCGCTGGCGAGCACCGTCTCGCGCAGCACCCGCGCCCGCCGCTCCGTCGCCGCCGTGTCCACCAGCACCGTGCTGCGTCCGTCGCTGACGTACCCCGCGTTGTTCAGGCACCAGCCGCCGTCCGGTTGGACGTACGCGTGGACGCCCGCGGCCAGTTGGACGGAGTACGGCTCGGTGGCCGCCGCCCAGGTGGTGGCGGCGCTGCTGTGGGACATCGGGTCCTCCCGGAATCCGGCGAGTTGGCGCGCTTAGCGTGGCAGCCGAGTACCCCGTCCGAAAGGGCACCCCCTCGCCCCCGGCACGCGCCCCCCGAGTGCGCCGGCGCGCGCCGTGGCTACCGCAGCATGCCCACGCCCAGCACGCTCAGCAGCGCGGCGCACCCGGCCGCTGCCACGGCCGCCCGCGGGGACAGGGCGGGCGGCCGTGGCGCGGCCAGGGCCCGGATGCGGCGTTGTCCCACGGCCAGCAGGGCCAGCCACACCAGTCCGGCCAGCGCCACCGCCAGCACCGCCAGCGGCCGTGGCCCCCCGATCACCGCCTGCCGGCCGGCCAACACGCCCACCACGGCGCCCGCGAGCGTCGTCCGCCGCCACGCCATCCGGGTCCGCTCCGGCTGAAGCCCCGGATCGCGCGCCGGCCGACCCACTAGCCGGCCCCGCCCAGCGCCACGACCAGCACCATCACCACCGACATCAGGCCCACCGCCAGCGCGAGGACGGTCGGGAAGCGCGAGATGGGCAGGTCCTCGCCGCGCCGCATGGCCCGCTCGCAGCGCAGCCAGTGGTTGACCGCGCGCAGCGCGCACAGCGCCCCGCCCACCAGCAGCGCGATCGCCAGCACGGTCCGCAGCGGCCGGTCCTGGTCCGGCAGGAACTGGTCCACCGCGAAGCCGCCGCCGATCAGCGCGAGCGCCGTACGCAGCCAGGCGAGGAACGTGCGCTCGTTGGCGAGCGAGAACCGGTAGTCAGGCGTCTGGCCCTCGGCCCGCACCTGGGCCGGCGCCCACCACAGCCCGACCTCCGCGCGCGCGGTCCGCCAGCGTCCGCGCCGGCCGGCCGGTTCGCCCTCCCGGCCGTGGCCGGGTCCGGCGGGGGCCCCACCGGTCGGCGGGCGGGCATCGCGGGAGGTCATGACGGCAGAGCATGAACGTTCATGCTGCCGAGCCTAGCCCCGCCCACTCCGCTCGGCGTCCCGAGGCCGCCCGGGCACACGGCGGACCCCGACACCTCGCCGACCGGTCACCCACACGTCACCGGCCCGCCCCCGCCGCGCCCACCCGCGCGCTCCGGCCCCGCCCCGACGCCGCCAGCCCCCGCCCGGCCCCGTTCGGCGTCAGGCCCCCGGGCCCGTCAGCGCGCGTCCGCCGGCCGGGCGGCCCGCCAGGCCAACAGCCGCTCGTACGCCTCCGCCCCGTCCGGCACCCACTCCCACTCGTCCAGCCTGGCCGCCAACTCCTCCTCGGTGAGGAAGGCGTGCCAGGCGACCTCCTCCACCTGCGGATCGACCGGCAGGTCGCAGCGCACCTCGTAGACGTGGCACCACCAGGACTTGCCCGGGCGCTCGAAGCGGAAGGAGAACAGCGGCGTCGGCGCGGGCAGCCCGCTGACGCCCAGCTCCTCCTCGGCCTCGCGCAGCGCGGCCTCCTCGTACGACTCGCCGGCCCCCACCACGCCGCCCACGAACATGTCGTACAGCCCCGGGAAGACGAGCTTGCGCTCGGTGCGCCGGTGTACGAAGACGCGGCCGGCGGCGTCCCTGGCCAGGATGAACACGCAGCGGTGCCGCAGCCCCCGGGCGTAGACCTCGCCGCGCGGCGCCTGGCCCACCACCCGGTCGAGCTCGTCCACGACGTCCAGTACCTCATCCGCCGACCGGGGCGTCTCATCAGCCATGCGGCCATCCAACCAGCACCGCCACCACGCGAAGACCCGGCCCGGACGGTTGACGCCATACCCATGGGTAACGAGGATCGGGCGGGCGACGGGCGCCAAGCCCGGCGCAGGCCACCGGGCCAGGTGCCGCAGGGGCGGGCCCCGACGAGGACGGAAACCATGGCGTACGACGCTGATGTCATCGTGGTCGGAGCGGGACTCGCGGGGCTCGCCGCCACCGCCGAACTGGTCGACGCGGGGCGCACGGTCATCCTGCTCGACCAGGAGCCCGAAGCCTCGCTCGGCGGGCAGGCGCACTGGTCCTTCGGCGGCCTCTTCCTGGTCGACTCGCCCGAGCAGCGCCGGCTGCGCATCCGCGACAGCCACGCGCTGGCCTGGCAGGACTGGCAGGGCACGGCCGGCTTCGACCGCCCCGAGGACCGCTGGCCGCGCCGCTGGGCCAAGGCGTACGTGGACTTCGCGGCCGGCGAGAAGCGGGCCTGGTTGCGCGCGCGGGGCGTGCGGTTCTTCCCCGTCGTCGGCTGGGCCGAGCGCGGCGGCTACGACGCCACCGGACACGGCAACTCGGTGCCCCGCTTCCACATCACCTGGGGCACCGGTCCCGGCCTGCTCGCGCCCTTCGAGCGGCGGGTGCGCGCCGGCGTGGAACGCGGCCTGGTCCGCCTCCGGTTCCGGCACCGGGTCACCGGACTCATCAGCACCGCCGGCGACCTGGACACCGTCAGCGGCGAGGTGCTGGCGCCCTCCGACGCCGAGCGCGGCACGCCCAGCGGTCGCGAGGTCACCGGCGCCTTCGAACTGCGGGCCCAGGCGGTCATCGTCACCTCGGGCGGCATCGGCGGCAACCACGAACTGGTGCGCCGCAACTGGCCCCGCCGCCTCGGCATGCCGCCGGGGCACCTGATCTCCGGGGTGCCCGAGTACGTGGACGGGGCCATGCTGGGCGTCGCCGAGCGGGCCGGCGCCCGACTGATCAACCGCGACCGGATGTGGCACTACACCGAGGGCATCGCCAACTGGGACCCGATCTGGCCCCGGCACGGCATCCGCATCCTGTCCGGGCCGTCCCCGCTGTGGGTGGACGCGGTCGGCAAGCGGCTGCCGGTGCCGCTCTTCCCGGGCTTCGACACCCTGGGCACCCTCGAACACATCATGCGCACCGGCTACGACTACACCTGGTTCCTGCTCACCCAGAAGATCATCGCGAAGGAGTTCACGCTCTCGGGCTCCGAGCAGAACCCCGACCTGACGGGCAAGGACGTGCGCGGGGTGCTCGGCCGGGTCGGTGGCGGCGTGCCGGGCCCGGTGCGGGCGTTCATGGACCGTGGCGAGGACTTCGTCGTCGAGCACAACCTGACCGACCTGGTGCGCCGGATGAACGAGCTGACCGAGGCCGACCCACGGCGCAGGTCCGGCCACATCGACGAGGGCGAACTGCGCCGCGAACTCGCCGCCCGCGACCGCGAACTGACCAACAGGTTCACCAAGGACCTCCAGGTCACCGCCCTGCACGGGGCCCGCGGCTACCTCGGCGACCGTCTGATCCGCACCGCCGCGCCACACCCCATGCTCGACCCCAAGGCCGGCCCGCTGATCGCCGTGCGGCTCAACATCCTCACCCGCAAGACCCTCGGCGGCCTGGAGACCGACCTCTCCGCACGGGTGCTCACCGACGACGGCTCGCCGCTGCCCGGCCTGTACGCGGCGGGGGAGGCCGCCGGGTTCGGCGGCGGCGGGGTTCACGGCTACCGCGCGCTGGAGGGCACCTTCCTCGGCGGCTGCCTCTTCTCCGGCCGTACGGCGGGCCGCGCGGCGGCAGCGGCGGTCGACTAGGCGCGGCCGTCGCGCGGCGGGGCGCGCCCCCTACCCGACCCCTAGTTGTCCGTAACACGCCCCCGTTCGCCGTGACACGGCGCCCGCGCCCCGCTCCACCCGCCGCGCCGACCGACCCCCGGCACCCGCTCACCGCCCACGGCGCGCCGTCCGTAGGGCGGGCCCCGCCACGTGCCGGAGGGCACGGCGCCGAAACGGGGCCCCACCTCGTGCGACCGCGCGCCAGGCTCGCCCCGACGCCCGTCGTCGGGGCGCGAGTTGACTGCGCGCTGGCACCGCGAGCGCACCGTCGGTGAGCGGCGTCGTCGCGACGGGAACCCGGTGCCGGCGCGGGGCGTTCGACGTAAGGGTTCGGAAAGGTTTGGCGGAACGCCCAGGACACGAGGACGTCACGGAATCCGAGGGGCGTCTTCCGGCCTTGACGCAGACCAGTGACTACCGGTTTGCTGTCCGTGATCATTCGCCGTCGGCGGCGCTGGCACCCGGGGCCACCGATGGGCCGGGCGCCCCCGCGCGAGCTGACGCCGCGGCGGGGCTGGAGGTGACAGCGTTGTGGAGGAACTTCACGGATGACGCCTCCTCGACGCCCCTTCACCCGCCCGTGGCGCAGGGACCGACTGGCCTTCGACCCCGCGCTGGACGACGCCCCGCTGGCCGCCGCCCGTAACGCGCTCGCCCAGGGACGCTGGGGCGCCGCGCGGTCGCTGCTCGCCGAGACCGGCGACGACTGGGACCGCAGGGGACATCGGCTCGTCGTGCTCGCCGAGGTCAGCGCGTGCGCCTCCTGGGCCAGCGACTGGCAGCGCGCCGAGCCCGACAGCGCCTGTGCCGCGGCCCTGCTGGCCTGCGCGACCGCGTTGCGCGCCGTGCGCGGCAAGGTGCGCTACGCCACGGCGCGCGAACACGCCCTGGCCGCCGCCCGCTTGGCCCCGGCGGACCCCTCACCCTGGCTGGCGCAGCTCATCGCGGCCCGCGCGCTGGGCGGCGGGGACGACTGCGCGCGCGCCTTCGACCAGGTGCGCGCCCGGCACCGGGACCACCACCACGCCCACCACCTGATGGCCACCTACCTCGCCGAACGAGGTACCGGCGGCGGCGACCCGCTGCACGAGGTGTACGACTTCGCCGACTGGGCCGCCGAACAGGCGCCCGCCGACTCCCCGCTGGCCGTGCTCCCCGTGGTGGCGCACACCGAGCGGTTCCGCGTCCTGGCCGCCGCCGGCCATCTGCCCCGCGACCCGCGCGAGTCCGAGCACTGGTCCACGCGCAAGGCCCGGCAGGTGATGAAGGCCGCCTTCGACTGGTGGCTGGAGTGGGAGGGCGAGGGCCATCCCCGGCAGCAGGTCGACCTCAACTACCTGGCGCACGCCAAGTTCCACGAGGGCCGGCTGGCCGAGGCCGCCGCCCTCTTCCACCGCATCGGCCCGCACGCCACCCGGTCCCCCTGGTCGTACGCCGACCGCGACCCCAAGCAGGAGTTCCGCGCAGCGCGCACCGCGGCGCTCGGCTCGCCCTGACGCACTTCCCGCACCTCCCCGCACTCCCCGTGGAAAGGACCGCTCCGCCATGAAGACGGGTAGCCCGCGCGGGCGAGCGGCCACCGCGGCCGAGGGGCGGGGGCGCGCCCTGCGCGCGGGCCGCGTCGGCACCACCGGGCTCCTGTTGTCCGTGGCGGCGGCCAGCGCGCCGATGATGGTCGTGGCCGGCGTTATGCCGACCACCTACGCGGTGCTGGGCACCGTCGGTCAGCCACTGCTCTTCGTGCTCCTGGGCCTGGTGCTGATGTTGTTCAGCTTCGGCTACGCGGAGATGGGCCGGCACGTGCAGAACGCGGGCGCCTTCTACGCCTACATCGCCCGCGGGCTCGGCGGCACCGTCGGCGCCGCCGCGGCCGTGCTCGCCCTGGTCGCGTACAGCACGTTGCAGGTCGGCATCTACGGCCTCTTCGGGTTCGAGGTCGCCGGGCTCGTGGACGAACACCTCGGCGTGCGCGTCGGCTGGTGGGTCCCCGCCCTGGCCGGCGTGGCGCTCGTCGGGACGCTCGGCTGGCTGAGGGTCGACCTCAACGTGCGGCTGCTCGGCGTCCTGCTCGTGGTCGAGGTGGCGTTGGTGGTGACGTTCGTCGTGGTCGGCGTCGGCGACCCGGGCGTGGACGGCCTCTCCCCGGCCGCCTTCGAGCCCGACACCCTCGCCGGCGCCGGGCTCGGCACCGCGCTGTGCTTCTGCCTCGCCTCCTTCACCGGCTTCGAACAGGCCCCGGTGTACGCGGAGGAGACCACGCGGCCCCAGGCCGTCGTCGCGCGGGCGATGTTCCTCGCCGTGGGCCTCGCCACCCTCCTCTTCGCCCTCGGCTCCTGGGCGCTGGGCGTCGCCGCCGGCCCCTCGCGCGTGGTGGAGCTCGCCGAGGCGCAGGGCCCGAACATGCTCTTCGCCCTGACCGAGGATCGTTTGGGTGGCACGTTCACCAACGTCATGCACGTCTTCTACGTGACCGGTATGTTTGCCGCGATGCTCAGCTTCCACAACGTCGTGGCCCGCTATGCCTTTGCCATGGGCCGCGAGGGATTGTTGCCTTCCGTATTCGGCCGCACCGGCAAGTTCAGTGGTGCACCCACCTATGGGTCCGCACTTCAAACCTCCTTTTCCGTGGCAGTTGTTGCCAGCTTCACTCTCGGTGACGAAACGGGCTTCGGTGACCCGACCGTACCGGTGCTGCGCCTGTTCACCTGGTGCGGCAACGTCGGCGCGCTCGGCGTCATGGTCCTGATGGCGACCACGAGCGTGGCCGTCGTCGCCTTCTTCGTACGCCGCGGCGCCGCCCGCCCCCAACTGGCACGTATTGCCTGCTCAGGGATTGCCGCCGGGGTGCTGATAGCGATCATCTGCTACGCCGTCAAGGACTTCGACGTGCTCCTCGGGGCCGAGCCGGACTCCGCCCCACGCTGGGTGCTGCCCGGCGTCGTGGGCGCCACCATAGTGATCGGAATTGGTTACGGATGGTTGCTGCGGATAGCGCGGCCCGCCGTGCACGCCGAAATAGGTAGGGGCAATCACGCGTTCCAATTGGAGAAGGTCGCGACCGCTCCAGGGAAGGCGAATAAGCCCTCCACCGCCGCGTGAAAACGCCTTAGTCGCTCGACGCGCCACCACCACCGTCCCGCGCACCCGATAAGCCATTCCCCGACCGGGCCGTGCGACTTTTCCGCATGCCCGTTTCACGACACCGCCACCGAGTCGGCGCACCGGCCCGTGGCTTACCCGTGCCGTCATCCGACGGCACCTCCATGCCGTCATCCGGCGGCACGGACACCCGCGACGCACGCTCGCGACCCGCGCGCGTGACGCACATGAAGGAGACCCGCATGACCTGCTGCGAATCCTCGGTCTCGGACGCGAAGGCACTGGCGCACCCGCTCGATCCGCTGACCGCACAGGAGATCGCCACCGCCCGGCGCGTCCTCGCCGAGGCGGGCAAGATCACCGACGACACCCGGTTCCCGCTCGTCCTGCCGCACGAGCCCGACCGGCACACCGTCGCCTCGCACCGCCCGGGCGACCCCGTCGTGCGCCGGGTGCGGGTCACCCTGCTCGACCGGGCCAGCGGCGTCGCCGCCGAGGCCATCGTCGACGTGACCGCCGAGGCGCTCCTCTCCTACCGGCCCCTGGACGCCACGAAGGAGGGGCAACCGCCCATCCTCTTCGGCGAGTTCGACCTCTGCGACGAGATCGTCAAGAACGACCCGGGCTGGCAGCGCGCGATGGCCGAGCGCGGCATCACCGACACCAGCCTGGCCGTCGTCGCCCCGCTGGCCGCCGGCGACCTGGTCATCGACGGCGAGCCCGGGCGCCGCCTGCTGCGCTCGCCCACCTACCTGCGCTGCTCCAACTCCGACAACGCCTGGGCGCACCCGGTGGCCGGACTGGTCGCCGACGTGGACGTCATCGAGCGGCGCGTCGTACGCCTGATCGACACCGGCGCCGTGCCCGTGCCCACCGAATGCGCCCGCTACGAACCGGAGTTCACCGGACCGCCGCGCACCGACGTGCGACCGCTGCGCATCACCCAGCCCGACGGTCCCTCCTTCCGCCTCACCGGGCACCGGATCGACTGGCTGGGCTGGAACATGCGCATCGACTTCAACGGCCGCGAGGGCCTGGTGCTGCACGGGATCTCCTACCGCGACGGCGACCGCGAACGCCCGGTGCTGCACCGGGCCTCGCTCGCCGAGATGGCCGTCGCGTACGGCGAGGCCGACGAGGCCCGCAACTGGGTGGCCTTCCTGGACGGCGGCGAGTACACCCTCGGACGCAACGCCAACGCGCTCCAGCTCGGCTGCGACTGCCTCGGCGAGATCCACTACCTGGACGCCGTCGTCGCCGACGACTTCGGCAACCCCGAGACGCTGACCAACGCGATCTGCATCCACGAGGAGGACATCGGCCTGCTCTGGAAGCACACCGACATCTTCAACGAGATGGCCGCCCACAGCCGCCGCGCGCGACGGCTGGTCATCTCCTACATCGCGACCGTCGGCAACTACGACTACGCCTTCTACTGGTACTTCCACCAGGACGGTTCCATCGCCTTCGAGGTGAAGTCCACCGGCATCGTCCAGACCACCGCCGTGGAACCCGGCACCGGCTCGCCGCACGGCACCGAGATCGCGCCGGGCCTGGTCGCCCCCTACCACCAGCACCTGTTCTGCGTACGGCTCGACGTGGCGGTGGACGGCGACCGCAACTCCGTGCACGAGGTGGACGCGGTCCCGGTGCCGCCCGGCCCGGCCAACCCCAACGGCAACGCGTTCACCATCCGCACCACGCCCCTGACCGACAGCGCCGACGGCGCCCGACTCGCCGACCCGACGACGTCCCGACACTGGCGGATCTCCAACCCGTCCGTACGCAACCGCGTGGGCCAGCCCGTGGCGTACGCGCTGATCCCGCAGCCGAGCCCGGTCCTCCTCGCCCAGCCCGACGCGGCGGTCACCCGCCGGGTCGCGTACGCCACCAAGCACCTGTGGGTGACCCGGCGCGCCGATGACCGGCGCTACCCGGCGGGCGACTACCCCAACCAGCACCCGGGCGAGGCCGGCGTCCCGCGCTGGACGCGGGCCGGCGAGTCGCTGGAGGACACCGAACTCACCGTGTGGCACACCTTCGGCCCCACCCACCTGCCGCGGTCGGAGGAGTGGCCGGTCATGCCCGTCGACCACTGCGGCTTCACCTTCCGCCCCACCGGCTTCTTCGACCGCAACCCCGCCCTGAACCTGCCGGCCGAGCAGAAGATGTAGGCACGACCTCGCTGTTCATGGGAGCGCTCCCATGAACGACAAGTGGAGCGATAGCTGACAAAGCGCGCGGTGTGCACCGCGTACCGCCGCGCACCATCTGCCATCGCGTACCACCGCGCACCACGACGCACCGCACGCCGTCGCGGCTCCCGGGCCGCGACGGCGTGTGCGCGCGTGTGCGCTGACCGCGCGGCCGGGCGCGAGTGAGCGTACGTGGGTGTGGGTGGATGGATGCGAGGCGGCGGGCGCGTGGCCCGGGCCGTCGGCCCTTCAGGGCGTCAGTCCTCCAGGGCCTCGCGGACCCGGCGCGAGACCGTGAAGGCGTAGAGGTCGAGCACGCCGGGCGGTTCGGCGAGGCCCGGGCCGCCCGCGCGCAGCCAACTGCCGATGTCGGCCAGCGCGTCGTCGTCGTTCACCAGCCCGAGCCACACCGGCCGCCCGCCCGCCGCCCGACCCTGTGGCGAGGGCTGCACGACCATCACGTTGGCCTGGTCACACACGTCGAGGCAGTCCGAAGCGCGCACCGCCGCCGAGGCTCCCACCGCCTCACGCAGCCGGGCGATCTGCCCGGCGTGGTCGACGCCGGGCACCTTGCGCGCGTCACCGCAGCAGCAGCCACGGCAGACGGTCACCTTGCAGGCGGTGGCGGCGGCCCGGGGGGCCCGGGAAGCGGCGCGGCGAGCCTCGGGGGCGCGCCGGTCGGCGTTGGACGTCATCCGACCGATGGTACGCGGCGCCGCTGGTCAGCAGGGTGAGACGCCGGCCACGTCCGGCCACCCCCGACCAGGGGCGACCACCCGGGCTGGAGCGCTTGGGCTGGAGCGCCTGGGCGACCGAAGCGTGAGGGGCCCGCGGCCCCGTGCCGTACGGGCGCGCTCGCCGCACCGAGCGCGGCCACGAGGCCGCCGCCGCTCGCCCGGGCGCTGCCCCCCTCCGATCGGCCCTTTGGCGGGCACCCGAGTGACGACCGGCGCGAGCCCGGGAAGGGTTGAGGTTCCGTCACGCCGATCGGGTCGCCCGTGCGGCGGTGTGCGGCCAGCCCGCGTGCGAACAAGGGAGTCCCAGGTGAGACAGGTAGACCGGCCTCGGCCGTCGGCATGGCGCGGTGCGGCGGCGGCCGGCGGGATCGCGGCACTGGTCCTCGCGCTCGGCGGCTGTCTGCCGCACGACGTGGCAGCCCCGGCACCGCCACCCGTGGCCGACCCGCACCCGGCCGCGGCCTCCGCCCCGCAGCCCGCCGACCCGCGCCCGAACACCCCCGCCCCACCGCCCGCCGACGGCCCGACCGACGCCCGCCCGACCGCCCCAGCCGATCGGCCCGACCAGGCCGACCCAGCGCTGCGCGCGGAGCGGACCGAGGACCCGGGCCCGGACTGGACCCCGAACCCGGGCTGGGACTCGGACCCGGGCTGGAACCCGGATCCGGACCAGGATCCGGACGGCCTCTCGGGTGAGTTGTGGCACGACCCGAGCAGCGCCGCGGCCCGCCAGGTACGGGCCTGGCGCGCCGAGGGCCGGTTGGCCGAGGCGAGGCTGCTCCGGGTCCTCGCGGACCAGCCGACCGCGGAGTGGATCGGCGACGAGCCGCGACAGAAGGCCCACCGCGTCACCGAGTCCGCCCGGGCGAGCGGGCGGATGCCGGTACTCGTCGGCTACCACATCCCGTACCGGGACTGCGGCAACCACTCGGCGGGCGGCGCGCCCGACGGCGCCGCCTACCGGCGGTGGGCGCACGACCTGGCCGCCGGCATCGGCGACCGCGAGGCGCTGGTGATCCTGGAGCCGGACGCGGTGGCCCAGGTGGTCGAAGGCTGCGTACCGGCCGAACTACGCGGCGAGCGGCTCGACCTGCTCCGGCACGCGGTGGTCACGCTCTCCGGGCTGCCGGGGACGCGGGTCTACCTCGACGCGGGCAACGCGGGCTGGGTCCCCGACCCGGCCCGTCTGGTGCCCTCGCTCCAGCGGGCCGGCATCGCGTACGCGGACGGCTTCGCGCTGAACGTGTCCAACTTCCACACCACGCGGACAAGCGTGGACTACGGCTACCGGCTCTCCCACCTCCTCGACGGCGCCCACTTCGTCATCGACACCTCCCGCAACGGCCGCGGCCCCGCGGAGGACGACGGCCTGGGCGACACCTGGTGCAACCCACCCGGCCGAGCCATCGGCCAACCCCCGACCACCCGAACCGGCCGCCCCCGCGTGGACGCCTACCTCTGGATCAAGCGCCCCGGCGAGTCCGACGGCACCTGCCGCGGCGGCCCACCGGCGGGACAGTGGTGGCCCTCCTACGCGCTGGAGCTGGCGCGCAACGCGGGCGGGTAGCCGCTGCGCGGCGGGCGGACCACAACCACTGGTGCGCTGTTTCGTTAGGGTTCGCAGGATGCCCGGCTCGGCGCGCGTGCGCCTTGTCGGGCGGAAGCGTGCCCCGCGAAAGCGGGGGTGCTCCCGATTCGGTGGGCGTACCGCCACCTGGTGCCTAGCCGCTCCCCGCGACTGCGGGGCTCACTGCCATCGGACGCCTACTCGACTTCGCACGGAGGCCGAGTAGGTCCGTTGGGTTGCGGACAACTTCCGCTAGTTCGCCGCGTTCGCCAACCCGATGGCGAGGGTGGTCAACAGGGCGAGTACAGCGATGGCCATGGCGATGAGCTGCAGCGCAACCTGCCGAACTTCGTGCTGTGGCCAACGTCGCAGCACGTAGTTGAGCAGCTTCATGAACCAATTCATGGGGGTTGCCCCTTACGCGTTCCGCGCGCCCGTCGCGGGCACGTACCGCTGTGGAGAACGCGCGCGAGCGGGGCAGGTCACGCCATTCTTCCAACGATTCAGTGGGAAGGGCATGCCGAGGCCACGCCGCGGCGCCCCGGCCGACGAGGTCGGGGCGCCGGGTGACGCGTGGTGAGGTGGAGGTCAGGGCAGGTGGACCCACTTGGCGACGGAGGGGACGCCCTCGGAGTTGGTGACGAAGAGCATGTACCAGCCGGGCGGGGTCAGGGTGCGGTCGTCGGGGATCGAGAGGGTGACCGAGTCCTTGTGGTGCTTGACACCGAGTTGGATGGAGCGCTGCTCGACGTCCGTGGTGTGCGTGACGGCGCTGGGCCGCATGAGCTTGGCGTGGGTGACGCGCTCCGGGTGGCGGGTCTGGAAGGTGGCCCGGCCGCCGCGTCGGAGTTCCTTGGGGCCGGCGCCGAGCGCGGGGCGGTCCTTGGCGTACAGGTACGGCGGGCTGTAGATCTCCACCCGGCGCTCGAAGGTGCCCGGCTGGGTGTTGGCCCGGTCGGCGTAGAGCGGGTCGGAGCCGAAGGTGGCGACCCGGCCGTCGGGGAGCAGCAGCGCCGACGAGTGGTAGTTGCGGCCCACGGTCGGGTCGGCCGCCTTCTCGAAGGAGTTGGTGCGCGGCGAGTAGATCTGGGCCTTGTGGACGTCGCTGTCGCCCTTGCCCCGGTAGTCGCTGGAGCCGCCGGTGGTGAACACCGTGTCGTCCGGCAGGATCACGCTCGACAGGTAGCGCGTGCCCTGCGGCAGGTCGGGGCCCTTGACGTAACGCTGCGGGCTCTTGTTCAGGTCGACGACGGCCGTACGGGGCGTGGACTTCTTCGACTCCCCGACGCCGCCCCCGCCGAGGATCATCACCTTCTGGTCCTGCGCCGGTGGCAGGAGCACCGAGGTGGAGGTCTCGGTCTGGTCGGTGTCGGTGAGCCCGGGCACCCGCTGGAAGGTGTTGCGGCGCAGGTCCCACAGGCCCGGCACGCGGCCCTTCTTCGCCGGCCCGTAACCGGCGTTGGAGCCGGAGTAGAAGAGTTTGCCGCCCTTGGTGAGGAAGAGCGCCGGGTAGGTCGGGAAGTAGCGGCGTGGGGCCTTGGACCACTTCCTGGTCTTCGGGTCGTAGATCTCGTTGATGCCGTTGATGATCTGGCCGACGTCGTCCAGGCCGGAGACGGCCAGCACCCGCCCGTCCCCGAGGGTGACCAGCGTCGGGTACCAGCGGCTCTCGTCCATCGGGTCGACCGGGATGTAGCGCTCGGACTCCGGATCGAACTCGTAGGCCGCGTTGATGCCCTGGTAGTCCTGCTTGTCGAGGGTCATGGCCTGTGCCAGGCCGTAGACGTCCCGCGCCGCCTGGCCCGTGAGGCCCTTGATGGCGTACTGCGCGGGCTTGCTCCGGAGGCCGGACTTGCCCTTCTTCACCGACTCGACGAAGACCCGGGTCTCGCTGGCGACGACGGTGACCTCGCCGCCCTTGCGCTTGCCGTTCTTGTCCTTCTTGGGCACCTTCTTGGCGGCGTCCACGCGGAAGGCGCGGGTGGCCCGGTAACGCTTGCCGTCGGGGGCGCGGAAGACGGTGCCCTTGGCGAAGCGGCGGGCCCGGTCCGGGTCCTCGTTCTTCACCAGCATCGGACCGGCGGCCCGCTCGACCTCGCCCTCCAGGACCTCGTAGCGCGCCGTGCCGCCGGCCACCAGCATGTTGCCGCCCGGCAGTTGCGAGTGGCCGCCGCAGAACAGGTCCTCGGGCGTGGGGATCAGCTTGAAGGTGTCCTTGGCCGGGTCCCACAGCAGGGTGTCGAACGTCCCGGCGTCGAACCGCTTCTGGTCGTTGCCCGAACCGGCGATCAGGAGCACCTTGCCGGAGCGCAGCAGGGCCGCGTGGATGGCCCGCACCCGGTACTTCTCCGGCACCGAGAGCAGGTCCCAGTGCCCGTACTGGGCCTTGTAGCCGGGTTGGTTGATCTTGTACGCGTGGTAGGTCCGCTCCGCGTAGCTCACGGCGGCGGGGGCGTTGAGGCCGGCCAGTACGACCATGGCCGTGACGCCCATGGCGGTGGTCCGGGCCCGTGGGGTGATCATGTAGCGCACAGCGAGTCCTTGTCTGCCGTCGTGACGTCTGCCGTCGTGACGTCTGCCGTCGCGGCGTCTTGCGCCGTTGCCGTGGTGGTGGTCCTGGGCGCCTCCGTGGTGGGTGTCGGGGTCGCGGAACTGTCGGCGCGGGCCGCCGGGAGGGTGGCGGCGCCCGGCCGTGGGGCGCGCCGCTCGCGCAGCAGCCCGCCGTACCACAGTGCCGGCGTGGCCAGGCAGAGCAGCACCGCGAGGAACGCCCAGACGCACATGGCCACGTGGGTGTGGCCCAGGAACGGTGCCGCCAGGAGCGAGCCGCCGAAGACGACGGCCCACAGCAGGTGGATGCGGAAGGTGGCCAGCCGGTCGGGGCTGGACGAGTCGCCCTTGGGCGTCACCACGAACCGGCTCTTGCGCCGCAGCACCGCGTCGCACAGCGACTTCGCGTAGATCGGCGCGGAGATCGCCGAGAGCGCCATGCCGGCCGTGCCGGAGGAGCCGCTCGGCTCGTGCGGGCTGACGTTGTGCTTGCGGTTCCAGATGTACAGGCCGATCTGGAGGGCCGCCGCGTCGCTGTAGAGCATCAGCCAGATCTCGGAGGAGATCTGGACGCCCGACGCGCCCAGTCCCAGGAACAGGGTGCAGGAAAGGGCGGAGAGCATCCAGTTGAGCGCGGACATGGGGTAGAAGGTGACCAGCAGCGAGTAGTTGAGCAGCTTTCCCGGGGGCAGCGTGGGAATGCCGCGCCAGTACTGCTTGAGCACCGTTTCGTACGTGCCCCGGCTCCACCGCAGTTGCTGGGTGAAGAAATCGGTCCACGCGGTGGGACCCTCGCCGACGGCCAACACGTCGGGCGTGTACACCGAACGCCATTTGTTGCCCGTCTCCGGATTGCGCGTACGGTGCAGTTCGAAGCCGGTCGCCATGTCCTCGGTGATGGAGTCGTACAGCCCGCCGATGCCCTTGAGCGCGCTGATGCGAACGGCGTTGTTGGTGCCGACGAACATGGCCCCGTCGTAGGCGTTTCCGGCGCGCTGGATGAGCGCGTGGAAGAGGAACTGCTGGCTTTCCGCCGCCTTGGTGACGGCCGCGTCGTAGTTCCCGTAGACCTGCGGGCCGACGACGAACGCGACGTCCGGGTCGCGGAAGTAGCCGAGCATGCGCTCCAGGAAGTTCGGCAGCGGCACGTGGTCGGTGTCCACGCACGCCATGAATTCGTAGGCGTCGCCGTGCGCGTCCAACCAGGAGTTGTAGTTCCCGTGCTTGGTCTTGGCCCGGAAGGCGCCCGTGGGCTGGTTCCAGCGGGCCACGCCCTTGCGCGAGAAGTGGCGTACGCCGAGTTTCGCGCACAGCTCCTTGATCTCCGCGTCGTCACCCTCGTCGAGCAGCCACACGTCCACGAGGCCCGGGTGCCGCAGCCGTGTCGCCGCCTCGAGCGTGGCCCGTACCATCGCCACCGGCTCCTTGCCGGGGACGAAGCTGGTCAGGAACGCCACCCTGGTGCCGGGCGCGGCGGGCACCGGGATCGGGTCCCGGGCCACGAGCGTGGCATGGGCGTTGGAGACCACCGTGAACAGCCGAAACACCTCGATCAGCCCGATGGCCACCAGCATCACGGTGTCGGCCGCGGTCTCCCACCAGGAGACGTAGTCGCGGTGCACCCAGTGCTCCGGCCGCAGCAGCCAGACCAGCAGGATCGCCGAGACGGTGGGCGCCGCCGACAGCAGCAGCGCGGCCCGCACCCGGTGCGGCTCCTGGGCCAGCAGGCTGCGGTAGCGCACCCGGTACGGGGCGTCCGCCGCCGGCTCCGTCAGCGGGCCCGCCAACTGGCTGTAGCGGTCGTAGTCGTAGCGTGGCGCGGGGGTTCGCTCGGGGGGCTGTGCGGGGGGCTGTTCGGAGGGCGAACCCCCCGCGTCGCCGCCGGTGCGGCTGGTATCGCCCGTGTTTCCCGCGTCGTTCGCGCCGTCCGTGTCGTCCGTGTCGTCCGTGCCGTCCGTGTCGTCCGCGCCGTCCGGGCTTTGTGCGTTGTCCGTCGCGTTCGGGTCGCCGGCGTCGTTTCCGGCATTGGTGTTTCGCGCGCCGTCCGATGGGGGCGGGTCGTCCGTGGCGGGTGTGTGGTTCGGGTCGGCCGTGTCGTCCGGGTGCGTTTTCTCCGCGCACGGGTGGAATTCCGCGTCGGTGGTTTGCGCGCGGGCGGATTCCGTGTCGTGGGAATCCGCGTCCGTCGGTGTCGTACCGGCCGAGTTCGCGTCGCTGGTTTCCGCGTCGCCGGTTTCCGTGTTGCTGGTTTCCGGGTCGCTCGATTCCGCGGTGGCCGGTTCGGTTTGCCGGTCGGTCGTGTCGTCCGCCTGACCGTGGGTCGGGGCGGCTTCCTCGCGCGTGGTCGCGGGGGCGGGGGCAGCGTCCTGTGCCGTCGCGGGTGGCGGTGGCTGGTGTCCGGGGTCACCGCCGCCACCAGCGGCGACGGGTTCGACCGGGGGGCCGGTGTCGGCTGGTGGGCTGGCCCCGGTGGGCTTGTTGACACCGCTGGAGTCGACGGGTTCGCTGGCGCTGCGCCGGGCGGCCCGGGGCGCGGCCTTGCCGCCTTTCGCGCGCGCGGCGGTGTGGGTGGCGCCCGCCTTTTCGCTGGCGCGGGCGGATTCGCCGGCTTCTCGCTTACGGCCCCCGCGCACCTTCTTCTTGGGCCGGGGGACGGCATCGTTTTTCCTGGCATTTTTCGCTGACGCACTGACACGGCTGTACGCAGCCAACGCGGCCTCCCGCAGAAACGAGCCACGAGCTACCTCGCGGCAGCGATAGCCCATTTGGTCTACTCGTCGTCTCATTCGACAGAAAAGGACCGTAACAACGACGTGGCCGGGATCGGCTTATATCGGATGATCGGCGCGCCGTGCTCTCGGGCGCTAAATGAGTGAGGAACAGAAAGTCACACTGTCGGCCTATCTGCGCGCGTCTCGCGTGAATTGGTTTTGGCTTTCTGCCATGGTGTGGCCCCCTCAGCTCCGTACATTCCGGAGCCACGCCACCGCTGAGAACCGCTGTTGGGGAGCCGTGCGTGCCGCAAGACAATCACCCGCCACGAGACGACCGCTCGCCGCGCGGGGGCCAGATGCCGAGTAGGGGCTCCGTGCCGGGCCGGCGCGCGGTCCCCGGCGCGAACCGGGCGCCCGGGCAGGGCGCCGGCGCGCCGCTGACGGTGCTCCACGTCTCCCAGCCGGTGTCCGGCGGGGTGGCCCAGGTGGTCACCGATCTCATCCGTGGTCAACGCGCCGACGGGCTGCGCCCGGTGCTCGCCTGCCCACCGGGCGGCACGCTGGCCGCCGCCGCCGCGGCGGCCGGGGCCGAAGTGCTGTGCTGGCCGGCACGCCGCGCCCCCGGGCCCGGGCTGGTCGCCGAGACCGCGCGCCTGGCCCGGCTCGTCCGCGAGGTGGACCCCGACCTGGTGCACACGCACAGCGCCAAGGCCGGCCTGGCGGGGCGGCTCGCGGTGCGCGGCCGGGTGCCGACGCTGCACCAGCCGCACGCCTGGTCCTTCGACGCGGCCGACGGCGTGCTGCGCGCCGCCGCCGTGAGCTGGGAGCGGTACGCCGCGCGGTGGGCCGCCCGGGTGGTGTGCGTGAGCGGGGACGAGCGTCGCCGAGGCGTGGCCGAGGGGATCGCGGCCCGCTGGGAGGTGGTGCCCAACGGCGTGGACACCGACCGCTTTCCGCCGGCCGACGCCGCCGCGCGGCGCGCGGCCCGCGCCGCCCTGCCAGCCCTGCGCGACGTGCCGGCGGACGCGCCCCTCGTGGTGTGCGTGGGGCGGCTGTGCCGACAGAAGGGCCAGGACGTGCTGGTGGCGGCGTGGCCCCGGATCGCGGCCCGGGTGCCCGGCGCGCATCTGGTCCTGGTCGGCGACGGCCCGGACGCCGCCGCCCTGCGCGGCGCGGCGCCGCCCGGCGTCCGCTTCGCCGGCGCCACGCGCGACCCCGCGCGCTGGTACGCCGCGGCCGACCTGGTGGTGCTCCCCTCCCGCTGGGAGGGGATGGCCCTGGCGCCGCTGGAGGCGATGGCCTGCGGCCGGCCGGTCGTGCTCACCGACGTGACCGGCGCCCGCGAGAGCCTGCCACCCGGCCACGCCCCGCACTGCCTGGCCCCGCCCGCCAACCCGGGCGCGCTCGCCCGCACCGTCGCCGCCCTGTTGGCCGACCCGGCCCGGCGTGAGCTGCTCGGCGCGCGGGCGCGGCGGCACGCGCGCGAGCGCCATGACGTACGCCGCGTGGTGGCGCACATGGCGCGGGTGTACGCGACGGTCCTCGGCCAGCGGCCCGAGCCGGCGGCTCGGCTCGGCGATCCACCCGGTGGCGCGGCGCGCGACCGGTTGGCCGCCGGCGGGGCCCGGCCGCGCGCGGTCGCGGATGGCGCGGACCCGGTGCGTACGGCCTCGGGCCGCGCGGGGCAGCGTACGGCCGCCGGTCCTACGACGGCGGGCGGGGCGGGCGCGGGGGCCGGGGGCGCCGGTGGGCCGGGTGTGGGCGGGTCATGACGACGGAGAACGTGGAACTGTCCGACACGGTTGGCGGGCTGGACCAGTTGACGGCCGACCGCCAGCCGACGGCGGCCGTGTGCGCGCCACGCGGCAGCCAGGGTGAGCCGGCCGTCCGTCGGCGGCGCGCCGCGACCTGGCGGCACCTGGCGCCGCTGGCCCTGTTCGCCGCCGACGGCGCGGCCACCGTCGGCGCGCTGCTCCTGGCGGACGCGGACCAGGCCGCGCGGGCGGTGGCGCCCGCGCTCGGTGTGCTCGTCGCCCTCAACGCGCACGCCGGCCTCTACCGTCCCGGGCTGTCCACCGCGGCCCTGGACGAACTGCCGTCACTGCTCTGGCACACCGTCCTCACCTGGTGCGTGGTGACCACCGGGCTCGTCGCCCTCGACCAGCCGGGCGCCGCCCGGTGGGGGCCCCTGCTCGCGCTGCTGGCCGCCCACGCGCCGCTGCTGTGCGCGGCGCGGGCCACGGCCCACCTCGCGCTGCGCCGGCAACGACGCCGTGCGCCGTGCCCCGCGCTCGTGGTCGGCTCGGGTCCGGTCGGCGAACGGGTGTTGGCCACCCTCGTCGCCGCCCCCGGGTACGGGCTGCGCCCGGTCGGCCTCGTGGCGGCGGGGCCAGCCCCCGTACCCGCCGGCCCGCTGACGGCGGGCGCCGCCACCACGGCGCCCCTGACCGCGGCCGCGCCGGCCACGGCCGGCATCGCCACCGGCACGCTGACCTCGGGCGCCCTGTCCGGGCCGGGCGCCGGACCGCTCACCGAGCCCGAGCCGCCCACCGCCCCGGGCCCCGGGACGGCCCGCGACGCCGGCCCGGCGCCCAGCGCGCCGTCCGGCTCGGTGCCCGGAACCGTGGTCGGCTCCGCGGCCGGCGTTGTGCCGGGCCCGGCGCCGGGGGCCACGCCAGGGGGCGTGGCGGACGCCGGGGCTGGACCCGGGGTGCCGGTGCTCGCCGGGCACGAGGACATCAGCCGGGCCATCGCCCAGCACGGCGTACGCGCCGCCGTCCTCACCCGGACGCCGTGGGAGGACCCGCAGGTCGCGGCGTTGCTCGGGCTGTTGCGGGAGCGGCGGTGCACCGTGTGGCTGGTGACCGCCGAACCCGATCCGGCGCTGGCGCCCGCGCGCTCGGCGGTCCCCGACCACCTGTGGGGCTTCGCCTGCCGGCGCCTGGCGCCACCGCCCCGGCACCGGGTCGCCGCCATCGGCAAGCGGGCGCTGGACGTGTGCGCCGCGACGCTGGGGCTGGTCGCGGTCGCCCCGCTGCTCGCGGCGTGCGCGCTGGCCGTGCGCTGCTCCGACGGGCCCGGGGTGCTCTTCCGGCAGGAGCGCGTGGGGCGTGACGGCCGCCCGTTCGTGGTGCTCAAGTTCCGTACGCTGCGCAGCGACGCGTTCGAGTCGGCCACGCGCTGGAGCGTCGCCGACGACCAGCGGATGAGCGCCGTGGGGCGCTGGCTGCGCCGCACCTCGCTGGACGAGCTGCCGCAACTGTGGAACGTCCTGCGCGGCGACATGAGCCTGGTCGGTCCGCGCCCCGAACGCCCCTACTTCGTCCGGGAGTTCAGTCAGCGCTACCCCGCCTACCGGGCCCGGCACCGGATGCCCGTGGGCATCACCGGCCTCGCCCAGGTGCACGGGTTGCGCGGGGACACCTCCATCGAGGACCGGGTGCGCTTCGACAACCACTACATCGAGACCTGGTCGCTGTGGCAGGACGTACGCATCCTGCTGCGCACGGCGGGCTCCCTCTTCCGCTGCGGGGGGAGCTGACGATGGGCCAGGGCGCCGGCCCGGCGGCGACCGACCGCGCCGCCGCGCCCCGGAGCGCGACGTACGGAGCGCGGAACCCCGCGCGCCCTCACCCGCCGCCAACCCCCGGCCCTCAGACGCTCGCCCATGGGATGCCCGTCCACGAGGCGCCCGCTCACCGGGCGCCCGCCCACGAGGTGCCCGCTCACCAGGCGCACGCTCGCCGGGCGCGTGCCGCGCTGCGCGCCGTGCCCTGGCCGGTGCTGCCCGCCGTCGCCACCGTCCTGTTGCTGTGCCTGCCCGGCCAGCGCGGCGACGTCGGCGGCGGCCCGCACGTCACCCCCGCCGACCTGGCGTCGGCGGGACTCGTCGGCTACTGCGCCCTGCGCGTACTGCGGGACCGCGCGCGTCCGCTGACCCGCACCGCGGCCGTGGCGCTCGGCGCGCCCGCGCTCGCCGTGGCCGTCGCGACCGTGGCGGCCGACGACCCGTCATCGGCGCTGGCCGGCTTCGCGCGCTGCACACAGATCTTCGTGCTGGTGCCGGTCGCGGTCGTGCTGCTGCTCCGCTCCCGCCGCGACTTCCGCTGGGTGGCCGGGGCGGTGGTGGTGCTGGCCGTGGTGCAGGGCGCCGTGGGCGTACGGCAGTACGTCACCGCGACCGGCGCCTCGTACGCCGGACGCGACGTGCGCGCGGTGGGCACCTTCGGGCCACTGGACGTGATGGCCATGGCGACCACCGTGGGGTACGGGGCGGTGATCGCCCTGAGCATCGGCCTCGCCCTGCCGCCGACCCGCACCGGCGCGCGCTGGCCCCGCCGCGCGGCGCTGTGCTGCGCCGCCGCGCTGCTGGTGCCGCTGGCGCTGTCGTTCAGCCGGGGCGCGTGGATCGCCACCGCGTGCGCGGGCACGGTGGTGCTGTTCCTGCACGGGGCGCGCCGCGCGCTGCGCGTCATGGCGGTGCTGGCCGCGGTGGCGGTGCTGGCGGTGTGCGGGCTGGGAGCGGGCTCGGGGCTGATGGCCGAACGGCTGGACAGCATCACCCGGGTCTCGGCGGCGCCCGACCGCTCGGTCACCGACCGGTACAGCCTGTGGGCCGCCGCCACCGACATCTGGCGCGACCACCCGGTGACCGGCGTCGGCCCCAAGGGCTTCGCGGCACACCGCGACGGGCACGCCTCGATCGGCCTGTCGGCGGCCAGCGACACGGCGGGCGCGGGCCACACCTTCCAACGCGAACCGCTGCTCTCGCCGCACAACATGTACCTGCTCGTCCTCAGCGAACAGGGCCTCGTCGGCGCCGTCGCCCTGCTCGGCTGCTGGTCGGCCCTGCTGCTGTGCGGTCTGACCCGGCTGGCCGCCCTGCGCCGAGCGCGGCGGACGCCCCTCCCGTGGCAGGCCGCCGCGCCCCCGCCGGACGCCGCACCGGGGTCCGCCGGGGTGCGGCGCGGTGAGACCGGCTTCGGCGCGACCGGCTTCGGCGCGACCGGCTGTGGTGCGGCGGCCGTCGGCCTGCTGGTCTGGCAGGCCGTGGACTTCCTGTACGCCGACATCGGCGGCCCCACGACCGTGTTGACCTCGGTGGTACTGGGGCTCGCCGCGTGGTGGGCGCTGTCACCGGCCGCGTCACACGAAGCGCCGCCGCCACCCGGCGAACGGGCGCCCACGGCGTCCGAGTCCGGCTCGCCCCGGGCCGGGCACCGCCCCCCGTACGCCCGCCCCACCCCCCCACGCCGCCGACCCGGTGCGCCCGTGCGTGCCCCCGCCGCCGGGGCCGCCCCCGTCGCGCCGGGCGACCGCGCCGCGCGGCGGCCCGCACGCCCCAGCCGAGGAGGCGCGCCGATGAGCGACCCGCACCGCACCCCGGGCCGGGCCAACCCGGCGCCAGCCCCGCAGCGGCCCCCGCGCCCCGTCCCCCCGCCCGCCCCGACCAGCCGGCCGACCGACCGGCCCGCGCGGGGCGGCGCACCCGGTTCGGCTGACCCGACCGCGCGGGGCGGCGCGCCCGGTCCGGGCGACCCGACCGTGCGGGGCACGGCGTCTGACAAGGCCGGCACGAGGACATCCAACGGCTCACCCGGAACGACGGGGCCCGCCGCTGAGGGCGCCCAGCCCGCTCCCTCGGCCGGCCCCGCCCCGTCCGCCCGCCCCGCTCAGTCCGCTGGGCCCTCTCAGTCCACCGAGCCCGGCGCGCGACGACCCGTCGCCCGGCTGACGTGGCTGGGCCCGCACGGCGCGTCGCTCGACCCCGTGGACCCGGGCGGTGACGGGCTGTCGCCCCTGCTCGCCTCCGCCCCGTCGCCGGCCACCTTCCAGGTGACGTCCCCCTACCCGGTCGTGCCCACCGCGTCGACCAGGCCGGACACCTCGCGCACCCCCGTGGAACCGGACGCCGCGCCGAGCGCCCGTACCCGGCCCGCGCCACCCACCATCACCCCGTGCCCGCCCCCGGCATCCGCTCCGGAGTCCACTCCGGGCCCTGGCCCGCGCCCGTCACCCGCCGCCCGCACCTCCGACAAGCCGACGCCACCGACCCCGCCGAGCCCATCGACCCCACCAAGCCCCCCGGCCTCACCGACGCCTCGGCGCGGCCCCGCCGCCCCGACAGCCGCACGGGTTGCCACCGAGACGCCCGTACCGTCCACCTCACCTACCTCGCTGATCTCACTGACTTCCTCCACCTCGCTGGCCTCAGCGACCTTGTCGGCCTCGTCAGCTTCGTCGGCCTCGTCAATGTCCCGCACCTCCCTCGCCTCGCCGGCCACGCCGACCCCCGCCTCGTCGAGCCTCCCCGCGAGCCCGGGCCGGTCGCCGCTCCCACCGATCTCCCCAGCCCCGCACGGCCCGCCCGTACCGCCTGCGGCGGCGCCCGCGCGGGAGCGGGCGCCGCGCGGAGCCGAGCGGTTCGTGGCGCGGGCGGCGGCCGTGACGGCGCTCCTCACCGCGTGCGGTGCGCTGTTCGGGCTCGTACGCGATCAGACGATCGCCCGCCTCTTCGGCGCCACCGGCGCCACGGACGCCTTCCTCGTCGCCTGGACGGTGCCCGAGGTCGCCGCGACCCTGCTCATCGAGGACGCCATGGCCCTGGTCCTCATCCCGGCGTTCAGCCTCGCGCTGTCCCGGCGTCAGGCCGCGCCCACTTCCGTCGCGGAACCCGCGCGGACCCCGGGCGCGGTGGACCCGGTGCGCGCACTGGTCGCCGCCACGGCCCCGCGCCTGTGCGCCGGGCTGGCCGGTGCGGCCCTGCTGCTCGCGCTGGCCGCCCCGTGGTGCGTGGACCTCCTCGCGCCCGGGCTCACGCGCCCCGCGCTCGCGGTGGACTGCACCCGCCTGACTGCCCCGACCGTCCTCACCTTCGGCGTCGCGGGCTACCTCAGCGCCGCCCTGCGCGCGCACCGCAGCTTCGTGCCGCCCGCGGCGATCTACGTCGCGTACAACCTGGCCATCATCGGCACCGTGCTGGCCGTCGGCGACCGGTGGGGGGTGCGCGCCGCGGCGCTCGGGGTCGCGGCCGGCAGCGTGCTGATGATCCTCGTACAACTCCCGGCCTTCTCCCGCACGGTGGCCGTCTGGCCCCGCGCCCGTCATCGACCCCGCGCTCGTCACCGCCCCACCCCTCGTCCCTCCCGTGTTCGACTCCGCCGCGTGTCGTGGCCGCGCGGCGCGGCTGTGCCCCTCGGGCTCGCCGTGCTGGCGCCCGTCGCGCTGTTCACCCTCACCCGGCAGGCGCAGGTCCTGGTGGAACGGTTCGTCGCCTCCTCGCTGACACCCGGCGCCATCTCGCACCTCAACTACGCGCAGAAGGTCGCCCAGGTCCCGATGGTGCTGTCGCTGATGATCTGCACCGTGACCTTCCCGCTCGTGGCCCGCGCGATGGCCGACGGCGAGCGGGAGCGCGCCAGGCGCCGCGTGGAGCGCGACCTGTACCTGGCCGGGCTCGTTGTGCTCGTCGGCGCCGCCTACGTCATCGGCTACGCCCCCACGTTGGTGGAACTCCTCTTCCAGCGCGGCGAGTTCGACGCCGACGACACCTCCGTGACCGCCTCCGTCATGCGCGTGTACGCGATCGGCCTGCTCGGCCACAGCCTGACCGGCGCCCTGGTCAGGCCGTTCTTCTCGGTCGCGCGGCCGACCTGGTACCCGGCGCTGGCGATGCTCGGCGGGCTGCTGCTCACGACGGCGGTCGGGGTGGCCACGGCGCCGCACTGGGGCGTGTACGGCATCGCCCTCGCCAACGCGCTGGGGATCACCGCGACCGCCGCGCTGTTGCTACGCGGCCTGAGCCGGCGCATGATCCCGCTCGACGTGCGCCGGATGGTCGCGGGGCTCGGCCGGCTGGCGGCGGCCGCCGCCGTCGCGAGCGCCGTGGGTGCCGTCGCCGCCCACCTGGCGACCGCGTCCCTGGCCGCCGCCGCGTACGGGCTGTGCCTGGTGCCCACCGTGTTCGCCGCGGCGGCGCTCGCGCTGCGCGCGCCCGAGGTGGCCGAGCTGCTCGGCTCGGCCGGTGGGACCGCGCGTCGGGCCGCCGCCCGCGCGGCCCGCCGCCTCCCGGGCCGCGCCGGCCGGCCCTCCGCCCGCTCCGACGATCCGCCCGACGGCCACCCAGGCGACGGCTCCGACAGCGACCCTCTCGACGGTCACCGCGACGACCCGCACCACCAGGCCGCCGTCCGCGCCGCCCGCGCCGACTCCGGCCGCGACCCCCACCGCGCCGACCGTCCCCGCCGCGCGCCGCACACCCGCCCCGTACGAGACGACGCAGCACCCCGCCCGCCCCGTCGAACGGACCCCCATGACCACTGACCCGCTCCGCGCGCTGGGCGCGCGCCGTCCGCGCGGTGCCCACCCCATCCCGTGGCTGCTCATGTACCACTCGGTGGACCACTCCACCGACGACCCGTACCGGATCACCGTCACGCCCGGCCGACTGCGCCGCCAACTCGGCTGGCTGCGCTCCCGTGGCCTGCGCGGGGTGGGCGTGGCCGAACTGCTGCGCGCGTACGCCGCCGGCCGCGACGCCGGCCTGGTGGGCCTGACCTTCGACGACGGCTACGCCGACTTCGTCGAGCACGCCCTGCCCGCGCTGCGCGAACACGGCTGCACCGCCACCGTGTTCGCCCTGCCCGGACGTGCCGGTGGGGACAACGCCTGGGACCCGCTCGGCCCCCGCAAGCCCCTGCTGACCGAGGACGGGCTGCGCGCGGTGGCCGACGCCGGCATGGAGATCGGCTCGCACGGCCTGCTGCACCTCCGGCTCTCCGGCGCGGGCACGGCCACGCTGCGCCGCGAGACGGAGCAAAGCCGCGCGGAACTCCAGCGCGTCACGGGCCAGCCCGTGACCGGCTTCTGCTACCCGTACGGCGCGGTCGACCAGCGCGCCATCGACGCGGTGCGCACGGCCGGGTACGACTACGCGTGCGCCATCGACGCCGGGCCGCTGACCGGCCCGTACGCCCTGCCGCGCAGCCACGTCGGGCAGGCCGACAACGCCTGGCGGCTGGCGGCCAAGCGGCTGCTGCTTCCGCTGCGCCGCCGGCACCCCTTCCCCGCCCCGGCCGGGCCCGTCCCAGCCGGGCGGCGTCGCGGCGCCGACACGCTCCCCGGGGCGGCGGTGCGATGAGAACGCTGCACGTCATCACCGGCCTCGGAGCCGGCGGCGCCGAGCAGCAGTTGCGCCTGCTGTTGCGTCACCTGCCGGTGCACAGCGACGTCATCGCCCTCACCCACGCGGACGCGGTGGCGCGCGGCCTGCGCGCCGACGGCGTGCGCGTCCTGGACCTCGGCATGCGCGGCAACCGCGACCTGACCGCACTGCCCCGGCTGACCCGCGCCATCCGCGCGGGCCGCTACGACCTCGTCCACACCCACCTCTACCGCGCCTGCGTCTACGGGCGGATCGCCGCCCGGCTCGCCGGCGTACGGACCGTGCTGGCCACCGAGCACTCCCTCGGCCACACCCACATCGAGGGCCGCCCGCTGACCGCCGGCACCCGCGCCCTCTACCTGGCCACCGAGCGCCTGGGCAGCGCCACCGTCGCCGTCTCCGGCACCATCGCGGACCGGCTCCGGGACTGGGGCGTGCCCAGCGAGCGGGTGCACACCGTCCCCAACGGCATCGACGCGGCGCGCTTCCGCCACGACCCCGCCGCCCGGGCCGCCGCGCGCGCCCGGCTCGGCATCCCGCACGACGCCTACGTGGCCGGGGGAGTGGGGCGCCTGGTGCCGGGCAAGCGGTTCGACGCGGCGGTACGCGCGGTCGCCGCGCTGCCGGACGTCCACCTGCTGCTCGTCGGCGACGGCCCGGAACGCGCCGCGCTGGCCCGCCTGGCCCGCATGATGGGCGTGGCCGACCGGGTCCACCTGGTCGGCGAACGCGACGGCGCCGTCGCCCCCTCCGCCCCCGCGCGCGGGACAGCCCCGCGCGGGGACACGTACGGGCACACGCACGGGGACGCCCACGGGGGCACGGCGGGCGATCCGGAGGGAGGCCGGGCGGCGGAGATCCCGGCGCTGCTCGCCGCGATGGACGTGTGCGTCTCACCCTCCACGGAGGAGGCGTTCGGCCTCGCGGTGCTTGAGGCACTGGCCGCCGGGTTGCCCGTCATCCACGTCACCTGCCCGGCCATCGACGAACTCCCGCTCGCCGACGCGCCCGGCGCCCAGCGCGTCGGCCCCAGCACCCCCGAACTCACCGCCGCCCTGCGGGCGCACGCCGCCAGGGGAGCACAGCGCCTCCCCGTCCCGCCCGCCGTACGCCGCTACGCCATCGAGCGCACCGCCGACCAGCTCATGTCCCTCTACGCCCGCCTGCACGCCGCCGCGACCGACCCCCACGCCCCGCCGCCTGCCGCCCCGACCCACCCTCCGTACCCGGCCCCGGCCCCCGGGCGCGGCGCGCGGCAGCGACCGTGGCCCGCGCGCGGCACCACCCCGGGCGGGCCCCCACGCACGACGGACCACCACGACCTCAAGGACGCCAAGAGGTGAGCAGCCCCATGCCCAAGACCCCCACCGCCCCGGCCAAGCGGACGGCGGCTCGCGTAGGCACCCCCGGCGGCCCGCCCCGCGACACCCCCGCCGACGGCACGCCCTGCACCCCAGCCGGCCCGACCGACCCCCGGCGACGGACGACGCGTCGGCCCCGCCCCCGGGCCCGGCGCCCGCCCCCACCAGCAGCGCCCCAACCGCGCCCGCCGATGCCTCCGCCCCAGCGCCCACGACACCGCCCGCCAAGGAAGCCGCCAAGCCGCCCACCAAGGAAGCCGTCAGGCCGCCCGTCAAGCCGGCCGCCACGCCGCGGCCGAAGCCCGCCCCCACGTGGGCCGCGAGCAGAGCCACCCCCGCCGCACCGCGCCCCAAGCGGAGCACCGGCGCGGCCAAGGACCGGCAGCGCACCGGCGCGCACGGCGGCTCCGATACCCAGGACAACACCACCGCGCGCCCGATGACCCCCACCGCCGACACCCCGCACGCCAGCGCTCCCGACGCCCCGCCCACCGCCCCGCCCGCCGACGCCCCGGAGACCGGCGACCCCGCCGGCGAGGCCGCGGCCGTCGCGCCCGCGAAGGCGCCGGCCGCGAGCGAGGTGGCGGACGGTCCGGCGGAAGCGCCGGACGCCGCCCGCGAGGCGGCGCGGCCGGCCCCGGGCACGGCCGCCACCGACCCGGCGGCGTCGGTCACGCCGTCCGTCGCGCGGCCGAACGCCGAGCGGCCGCCCGGCGGGCCCCGGCCCGTCGCGGCACGGTGGGGGGCGGTGCGGTCGCGGCTGCCGGGGTGGTGGCCGGTGGCGCTCGGCGCCGCGTTGGGCCTCGCGGGCGGCGGCGCCTACGGAGCGCTCGCCACCCCCGAGTACACCGCCACCAGCTACGTCGTCGCCGTCGCCAAGGACGGTACGGACCCGGCGACCGCGCTGGGCTTCGCTCAGGCGTACGGCCGTATCACCACCGGTGGCGCCGTGTTGGGCGCGGCGCAGCGCACCACCGGGATGCCCGTGGACGACCTCCGGGCCAGCGTGCGCACCGCCACCTCGCCCGACGCCCCGATGATCGAGGTCACGGGGGCCGACGCCCGCGCCGGCCGCGCCGCGACCACCGCCAACGCCGTCGCCCACGCCCTGGCCGAGCACGCCAACCGGTCCGCACGCAGCACGGGGGTACGGCTCACCGTCTTCGCGCGGGCCGTGCCGCCCACCGCGCCCACCTCGCCCTCGCTCCCCATCTCCCTCGCTGTCGGCGGCTGTGCCGGCGGGCTGGTCGGCGCCCTCGCCCTGCTCGTACGCCCGCGTCCCACCCCCGAGCCCCGCCAGGCCGGCGGCCCCGAGCCCTACCAGGCCGGCGCCCCCGACTCGCTCCCCACTCCGGCAGCGGAGCCGCGATGACCACCCACCAGCCGCTCCACCCGACGCCACCCTCCGCCACCCACCCATCAACACCAGCCCCCCTGACACCGGCGGCCACGGCGGAAGTCGCCCCACCCACCCCGGCCATCACACTCACCACCCCGACAGCACCCACCACCCCCGCGCCGTCCGAGCGGCTCGTCGTCACCGTCTGCCGCGACCCGGAGCAGTTCGGGGCGTTGGCCGACGCGTGGGACGGCCTGTACCGACGGTGCGCCGCCGCCACCCCGTTCCAGAGCCACGCCTGGCTCCACTCCTGGTGGCTCTCGTACGGCCAACGCGGCCGGCTGCGCCTAGTGCTGGTCCACCGCGAGGCGTCAGCGACGCCCGAGCCGCCGCAGTCGCCCGAGCAGGTCCACGCCTCCGCCGCCCCCGCTGGTACGCCCGCCGCGCCGGCCCGGGAACTCGTGGGCGCGGCGCCGCTGATGCTCCGCTACCGCCCGCTGCCCACGCTGTTCCCGCTCGGGCTCGACATCTCCGACTTCTGCGATTTCCTCCTCGACGACCGCTGTCCCCGGGCCGCCGACGCGCTCGCCACCGGGCTGCGCCACCTGGCCCGCACCGCGCTGGTCGAGCTTCGCGAGGTGCGGCCCGGGGCGGCCGCCGAGCGCGTGGTCGAACGCTGGCGTGGCCCGGTGCGCCGGCGCGCCGACTCCGTGTGTCTGGAACTGCCCGGCGTACCCATGGACGACCTGTTGCGCAGGCTCTCCGGCGCCAGCGCGCGCAACGCGCGCCGCAAACTGCGCCGGGTCGACGAACTCGGCATCACCCACCGCGCCGTGGCCGAACACGAGGTGCCCGGAGCCGTGGCCACCATGCTCGCCCTGCACGGCCAGCAGTGGCAGGGGCGCGGCGTCACCCCCGAGCACCTGCGGCCCCGCTTCGCGGAACACCTCGCCCGCGCCACCCGCCAGCTGGTGCGCACCGGCGACGCGGCCCTGACCGAGTACCGGCTCGGCGACCTGGTCCTGGTCAGCGAGGTCACGCTGTTCTCCCGCCACCTGGCGGGCGGCTACCTCTACGGGGCGCACCCCGAGGCCCGCGCCAAGGTGGACATCGCCACCATGCTGCTGCGCCAGGACGCCGCCCGCGCCACCGCCACCGGCCGCCGCGTGCTCAGCCTGCTGCGCGGCGACGAGCCGTACAAGCGGCACTGGCGGCCGGAGACCGTCGTCAACCGGCGCCTGCTGCTGGCCCGTCGCCGCCTCGCCCCGGCGCTGTGGCTGCGCGCCGGCCACCTGACGGCGCGCGGCGCGCTCGCGAACCTCGCCCGCACCAGGCTGCCGGTCCTGCTCGCCTGGCGGTCGCGCCTACGCGCCCGCCGCACCGGCGGCACGCCGCGCTGACGCCGCACGCGCCCCCGTCGGCTCGCACCTACGGTCAGTCCGCGTCCGCGTCCGCGTCCGCGTCCGGGCCCGGGTCCGAATCCGCGTCTGGGTCCGAGCCTGGGTCCGTGTCCGTGTCCGTGTCCGGGTGTGCCGCCGCGGCGGCCAGCTCCCGCCGGAACGCCTCCGTCGACTTCGGGCTCCGGCCGCACTCCCAGACCCCGTGCGGGCAGTAGTCCGTGATGGTCTGGTAGACGGGCGGGTGCGCCGCCATCCACTCCAACATCCCCCGCACGAACGCCGGGTTGTCACCGTTGCGGAAGAGTCCCCACTCCGGGTACGAGATCGGCTTGCCGTGCGCCGCGGCGAACTCGACCTGGTGGCGCAGCCCGTACGGCTGGTTCACGTAGTCCGCGAAGTCCTCACCCGGGGGCTGGTCGTAGGAGTCCATGCCGAGGATGTCCACCACGTCGTCGCCGGGGTAGCAGGCGGTCCACCCGATGGCGTCCTCCCCTCGGCTGGGCGCGAAGTCGAAGCGCAGCCGCTGCCCGGGCACGGCGCGCATCGCGGTGACGACGCGCCGCCAGTACGCCCGCCACGCCGGCGGATCGGGCGCGCACCGGCCGGTGTACGTCACGCCGTTCATCTCCCAGCCGAGCACGATGACCGTGTCGGGCGCCCCCAGTCGCACCAGGCGCCGCGCCAGCGTGCGGAAGTGCCGGTCGAACGCGCCGTCGGCGCCCCGCCGCAACAGCGCCCGCACCTCGTGGTCGGGCACGCCCGCCTCGTTGCGCTCCAGCATCGGCACGTTGAGCACGAGGAGGCGCGCGGGGTCGGCCCGCCGCCACTCGGTCCAGGGCCGCAGGAACTCCGGCCGCCCCTCGATGTTGGACCACAGGTCGCCGGGGAGGTACGTGTGCCCGACGCGCAGCGTCGGCCCGCCCAGCCACCGCTGGAATTCAGTCATCCGCCGCAACGCCTCCGGGCCTGAGCCGAGGAAGGCGCCCATGGGAGCCGCGGCTCCCGAGCCGCCCCGCGCGGTCGTGGTGGCGGCCGGCCGCGACGGGGTGGCGGGCGCCGGCGCGGGCGGCTCGCTCGCCGCCTGCCGGTGCGCGGCGGTGGCGGGGGAGGGGGGCGAACTCGCGGCACCGCCACCGCCGTTGTTCCCCGTGACCAGGCCGGCGAGCAGTACGGCGGCGCCGACGGCGGTGGCCCCGATGGCGCTCGCCGTCCTCCGACGTCGGATGACCATGACGCTCCCTCCGCGCCCCGCGACCCGGGGACGCCGGTACCGACCTGCGATGAGGCTCAGCTATTCCACGCCCGCGCGCACCCCGAAACCTCGCCCGCGCCCCACCACCACGCCGCGCCGGCCCGTACCACCACGCCGAGCCACCTCCACCGGCGCGCACCCAGGCAACCCGCGCCCGGCGCCCGCGCGCCACCACGCCGGGCGCGGACGGCCGGCGCCGCGCGCCACCCGGTTACGGCCGCCGGGCCGCCGGCGCGCCCCAGGTCGGGAGCCAGACGTGGGCGTCGGGCGGGTGCGTCCGCCTGGAGTGGAGGTAGCCGCGCAGTTCGCCGAGCCCGGGGTGCGGGTTGTCGGCGCGCCAGATCAGGGACAGTGGATAGAGCGGCGCGGGGTCGCGTATGGGAATCCGCCGCAGGTCGTAGCTGTCCGGCCACAGGTACCGCGAGCCCTCGCCGACCAGGGTCGACAGGTCCGCCGAGCCGGCGATCTCCGCGAGCAGCGTCTCGTTCCCGAAGACCGGCCCCACCACGTCGATCGTGATGCCGAAGGCGGCGGACAGCTCGTCGTAGTAGGTGGCCACCTCGCCACGGGCGTCGAGGCCCGGCATCCGGATGCGCCGCCCGACGAGTTGCCCGGGCGTGACGGCCCGGGCACCGGCCAGCGGGTGCCGCGGCCCGACGAGCAACTGGTGCGGCTCGTGGATCAGTTGGGCCGACCTGACGGCGTCCGGCAGCTGCTGCCGGGGCGGGACCGCGTGGAACGTGGCGTCGATGGTCCCCGCCTCGACGGCGGCGATCGCGCCCTCCACGTCGGCGTCCAGGGTCACCACGTCCAGGGCGAACGCCGGCCGCGTGCGGTAGAAGTCCTGGAGCAGCCCGGCGGTCACGATCCGCCGGTTGACCACGTCGACCCGTAGCGCCCGCCGCCCCGGCCGCACGGACGCGTCGGCCCGCTCCGCCACCCGGAGCAGCTCGCGGGCGTGCGGCAGGAACGCCTGGCCGTCGACGGTGAGCCGGGCCCCGCGCGCGGTGCGCGTGAACAGGCGCACGCCGAGCCCCTTCTCCAGCGTGGCGACGCGCTTGGAGACGGCCTGCTGGGTGACCGACAGCTCGGCGGCGGCTTCCTGGAACTGGCCCGCCGCCGCGACGGCGACGAAGGTACGTACGGCTTCGAGGTCCACGCCGGCCCACCCTAATGAACAACCAACGGTTGTGAGCCGCCCCCGGGACAGTTGTTTGACCTGCTGTGGAGCGCCTCGCTTAGCTCTCTCGCGGCAACGTCGGTTTGTTGGGTCGAGACCTCAAGAGGCGCGCGGGCATGGTGGGCGGAAGGCGGCTGGGCCGGCGGTTCGGCTGGCTGTGGGCGGCGTACGCGATGAGTGCCTACGGGTCGGGACTGGGCTTCGGCGCCCTCCCGCTGATCGCCGTGCTGGTGCTGGAGGCCAGCCCCGCCGAGGTGTCCGCGCTGTCCGCGATCGGGCCCGCGGTGGGCGCCCTGCTCGCGGTGCCGCTCGCGCCGTGGGTGGAGTTCCGGCGCAAGCGCCCGGTCATGATCGCGATGGACCTGATCCGGTGCGCGGCCATGGCCACCATCCCGGTCGGTTACGCCTTCGGCTGGCTGAGCCTCGCCCAACTCCTGGTGATCTCGGCCGTGGTCGCCGCCACCAGGATCGCCTTCAACGCGGCCAGCGGCGCCTACCTCAAGGTCCTCCTCCGCCCGGCCGACCTGCTCGTGGCCAACGCCCGGTTCGAGTCCACGAACTGGAGCTCCATCGCGGTCGGACCACCGCTGGGCGGGGCCGCGATCGGCCTGTTCGGACCGGTCGCCACCGTGGTCGCCGACGCCGTCAGCTACCTGCTGTCCGCGCTCGGCATCACCGCGATGGGCGGCCGGGAACAACCACCACGCCCCGCCGCCTCGCACCCACCCCGCGCGGGCACCGTCCTGGACGGCTGGCGCCACATCGCGGCCGATCCCGTTCTACGGGCGCTCTACCTCAACAACCTGCTCGTCGCCGGCCTCGTCATGGCCACCGAACCGTTGCTGGCCGTACTCCTCCTGCGCGACCTCGGGTTCGCCCCCTGGCAGTACGCCCTCGCCTTCGCCGCCCCCTGCCTCGGCGGCCTCGTCGGCTCCCGGCTGGCCCGCCGGGTCGTGGCCCGCCACGGCCAGCACGCCGTCTTCCGGACCGTCGGCACCCTGCGCGTCCTCTGGCTGATCGGTCTGGCCTTCGTCGGCCCCGGCGTCGTCGGCCTGGTCACCGTGATCGCCATCGAGCTGGCGATCATCGTCAACATGAGCCTGTACACCCCGGTCCTCGCCACCTACCGGCTCGAACACACCCCCGGGCACCTCGTCGCCCGCACCCTGTCGGCCTGGTCCACCGGTCAGCAGGCGGCCATCGCCCTGTGCACCGCGCTCGGCGGCCTGCTCGCGAGCCACACCGACCCGCGCACCGCCCTCGCCGTCGCGGGCCTGCTCGCCCTGGCCACCCCCCTCCTGCTGCCCCGCGCCCCCCCACCCGCCGCCGCACCCCGAGCCGACACCGGCCCGCGGCGACGCCTGAGCACCGGCGCCCCGTACGCCCGCGTCCCGTACGGGGGGCGGCTCCCGGAGCCCGAGCCGCCCCCGTACGCCTACCGCTCGCGCAGCGACAGGTGCCGCAGGTACGCGGCGCGGTCCAGCGGATCGCCGTCCGTACGCGCGCGGCGCGGTACCGCCCCGGTCACCGCCCGGTCGCCGGACGGGCGCGACCACCACACCACCTCGCCGCCCGTCAGCCCCGGCAGCCGCCGCTGGACCGCGTCCACCGCCCGCGCGGGCAACGCCCCGCGCACGCGCCACGCCCCGGCCCCCGCCGCGTCCGTCCCCGCGCCGCCGGTGACCGTGGTGTCGGGCCCCGACTCCACGACCTCGGCGCCCCGCGCCGCGAGCAGGGCCAACACCGCCGGCAGATCCGCCCGTGGCAGCTCCAACTCGAAGGCGTGGTACGGCTCGTAGACCCGGCAGCCCGCCCCGGCGACGGCCCGCATCAGCACCAACGGCGTCAGCCCGCGGAAGTCGGCGGCCGTGCTCAGCACGCTGTTGAAGCCGCACCGGTACAACGTGACCACGCAGTCGGTCACCGGCCACCCGTGCACCCCCTGCTCCAGGGTGTCCCGCACGGCCGACTCCACCGCGCGGTGGAAGGCCAGCGGCAGCGAGCCCAGCTCCACCCCGAGGCGGTAGCTCACGCCTGACCCCGGCTCCCCGGGCTCCACGCGCAGCCCGACGGACGCCCAGAACAGCGTCTCCTCGCGGTCGCCCATCCCCTCGTACGCCTCCGCCCGGCCCACCGGCCGCTCCAGGCAGCGCACCCGGCTCGGCTCGAACTCGGCCTCGACGCCGAACTCGCGGCTGAGCGTCGCCGCGATGACCTCCTTCTGCACCTCCCCGTAGAGCAGCACCGCCGTGCCCTGGCCCGGCACGGTGCGCGCGCCGATCAACGGGTCCTGGTCGGCGAGGGCCGTCAGCGCGGCGTGCAGCCGGGGGCCCTGCCCCGACTCGCGCGGCACGGCCACCGCCTCCAGGGTCGGTGGCGGAAACCGGAAGGCGGCCACCGGCGGTTCGCCCGTGCCCGTCGTGGCGGGGTCCCCGAGCTGATCGCCCACCCGCGCCTCGGCCAGCCCCCACACCCGCGCGATGTCACCACCGCCCATGGCGTACGCCCCGCCGCCCCGGCCCCGCCCGGCCGCCCCGGGCTGCTTGGGCGCCGCCCTGACGACCTCCAACGCGGAGATGCGGCCGGCCCGTTCGACGACTCCGCCGTCCGGGCCGACGCGGCGCAGGCTCACCCGCTGACCGCGCCGAGGTGACCCGGCGCGCATCCGTACGTAACACACCTTCTCGCCGCCCGCGTCGCGCTCGATGGCGAAGACCGTGCCCCGCGCCGCCTCCCCGGCCCGCGGCTCGGGCGCTGTCGGCAGCAGCCCCACGACGCCCTCGACCAGCGCGGCCACGCCCTGCCCGGTCAGCGCCGAGCCGAAGTAGAGCGGGTGCGCCAGACCGGCGGCCGTCTGCGCGACCAGCGCCGCGCGCACCTCGTCAGCCGACGGCGGCTCATCGCCGTCCACCAGCCGCGCCAGCAGCCCCTCGTCGTGCTCGGCCAGTACCTCGGCCAGCTCCGTCGCGACGGCGGCCGACTCCAGCGCACGCGGCACGGCACGGGCCCGCCGGCTCCCCGCGTCCCGCACCTCGCTCAACGCCACGACCCGTGGCGACAGCTTGCGGCGGATGTCCGCGAGCAACCCGCCCTCGCGCGCGCCGGTACGGTCGATCTTGTTGACGAACACCAGGGTGGGCAGGCGGAGCGCGCGCAGCGTCCGCATCAGGACCCGGGTCTGCGGCTGCACGCCCTCCACCGCGGAGAGCACGAGCACCGCCCCGTCGAGCACCGCGAGCGCCCGCTCCACCTCGGCGATGAAGTCCGGGTGCCCCGGGGTGTCGATCACGTTCACCTGGCGGTCGCCCACCAGGAAGGGCGCGACGGCCGTCCGTACGGTGATGCCGCGCTGGCGCTCGATGGCGCCGGTGTCGGTCTGGGTGTCCCCGGCGTCCACGCTGCCGAGCCGGTCGATGCTGCCGGCGTCGAACAGCAGCCGCTCGGTCAGACTGGTCTTGCCCGCGTCAACGTGGGCCAGGATGCCGATGTTCAGGGTAGTCATGGGTGGCGAAGTCCTCGGAAACACTCGTCAGATAGGGGACCTGGGAGATTCCGAAAACTCGCCGCATCTGCGCTCCTTGGAAGTGCCGCGCCCACCGGACGGGGACGCCGGCGCATTCTGACACCACCCCACCCCGCCGGGCACCCGATTTACGCCCCGGCTCCACCCCCTCCGGCAACGCGAAAGGGGCCCCGCGCACGGGGCCCCTCCTACCGCTCTCTCCTTCTCTGCCCGGCCGCGCCCACCGCTCGCGCCGCTACCGGTTCGACCGGGCCTCCAGCAGCCCGTCCGGGCAGGCCGTCCCGCGCGGGAACTTGTAGCGCCCGCCGATGTGGTACGTGCCGGGCGAGGGCGCGTGCAGCACCGTCCACTCGTCCTCCGGCTCGCCCTCCGGCGTCTCCTGGACCTCCTTGGTCAGGCAGCCCTGGACGTTCACCGGCGGCGCGCCGTCCGCGCCGGCGCGCGGCGGCTCCACGTTCTCGCCCTCGCCGTCTATCAGGCCGAGCCAGGGCGAGTACGGGACACGCAGCAGGACCGGGCCCGGCTTGGCCACCTCGATGGTCAGCTCCTCGGCCGCCGCCCGCTTCACGGTGGCCGCGCCCTCGGCCAGCGGCGTGGGGTCCTTGACCCGGTACAGCTTCCAGTTCGCGTCGGACCACACCTCGTCCAGGTACGGCTGGCCCGCCGCCACGAGTTCGGCCTCCTCCTCGCCCGCCCCGTCGAGCCGGTCCTTGGTGGGCAGCACGACGAAGTGCACCGCCCACCGCCCTAGCCAGGCTCGGTAGCTGTCCGGGGTGAGCCGCCCCTCCTCGTAGAAGATCGGGTTACGTCCCTTGTCCGCCTGCCGGTTCCAGCCGCGGGCCAGGTTGTAGTGCGGGGCGATGGTGGAGGACTCGACGTGGCTGCGGGCGGGGATCACCTCGACCCGGCCGCGCTCCGCGCCCGCCCGGTCCAACTGGTCGAGCAGCGGCCGCAACTCGCGTGACCAGGACTGTGACGGCGTGGTCTTGATGACGTCGGCGGTCGACTGGGAAGCCTGCCCGATGGTGACCACCGCGATGGCCACCGTCAGCGCCGCCCACTTGCGGCTCAGCGCCCGCGACAGGCTCAGCCGTGGCATCGCGAACGGCGGCACCATCGCGAGCAGCACCACACCGCCGAAGATCATGCCGAACCGGGTGATGTTGGACCCGATCTGCGAGGGGATCGCCCACACCAGCACCACCGCGAGGCCGTACAACAGCGCGGCCACCCGCACCGTGCGCCACTGCTTGGGCGCGAAGAAGTACGCCGCGGCGGCGCTCAGGAACGGCACGAAGGTCGAGGAGAAGTTCATCGGCATCGTCCCCGAGAACGGGAACAGCCAGGCCGAAAGGGCCACCACCACCGACGGCGTCACGCCGAGCGCGTAGGCGGCCATCCGGCGCTTGGTCAGCCACAGCGCGGCGGCCACGATGCCCACGTACAGCCCGGCCACCGGGCTGGCCATGGTCGCGAGCGCGGACATCAGCGCCGCCGTCCCGCCCCGCGCCAGCCGGTGCGTCCAGCGCGCCGAGCGCCACCGTCGCGGCCAGGCGAAGACCACCGCGACCGCGGCGAGACCGAACATCAGGCCAAGCCCGAACGTCACCCGCCCCGAGGCCGCGTTGAAGGTCAGCGCCACCGCGCCGTACAGCGCGGGCAGCATCGGCCGCCGCACGGCACGGCTGCGCACCAGCAGCAGCGCGATGAGCCCGGCGGACAGCGTGCCGGCGATCACCATCGTGGTCCGCACGCCGATCCCCGCCATCAGATAGGGCGAGATGACGCTGTACGAGACCGGGTGCATGCCGCCGAACCAGGCGAAGTTGTACGCGTAACCCGGGTGCTCGGTCGCGAACGTCGCCCACGCGTCCTGCGCGGCGAGGTCGCCACCGCTGTTGGCGATCAACAGCACCCATAGCAGGTGCAGCACCGCGGCCAGCGCCAGCGAGGCGCCCACCGGGTGCGACATGAGGCGCGTCACACCGACTCTGACCCGCGCGCCCATCCCGTGGGCAGGCGTGGCGGCGTCGCGCTGACTGATCGGTTGACTACCCGTCGCGGTCATATCGGCGGCGGCATCGCCGTCGCTGGCGTCGGCCCGGGCCGGGCCGTCGGTCGTCACTGCGGTTCTCTCCCCAGTCTTCCCCGAGGTCTTCCCTTGTCATCGACCCGGTCCCCCCGGGACCCGCCGCACCGATTCCGGCTTCAAGGCGGCCTTCGACGCTAGCACAGCGCGGCTGACGACAACTCGCCGGACGAGCGCCCCGGTTACCCTCCGGCCGGCCCGCCGCACCACCACCGGGCGCCGCCCCGCGCCGGCCCACCTGGCACGACGACCACCTCCGGACCGGGCCCCGTCGACGCGGACCGAGCCCCGGGCGTAGGAGATCTCCACACCGTCGTGGCCGGGCCCCGGGGGCGACCGGCGACCGGCCGCTGGTCACGCGACGGGTCACGACGTCACCCGAAAAGCAGAAAAACCCCAGTTCAACTGGGGTTCTCGCGAGTGTCCGAGGGGGGACTTGAACCCCCACGCCCGATAAAGGGCACTAGCACCTCAAGCTAGCGCGTCTGCCATTCCGCCACCCGGACCAGGTGTTTGTCGGCTGGGCCGTGCCCGTTCCGACGTGGAAAACCATAGCAAACATCCAGACGTGCTCGATCACACGGCCGGTCGCCCCCGGAGGGGGTGTGACGAGGACGTGTCAGCGGCATTACCGCCTTGGGCTGGGCGGGCCGGCGCGGGAGTATGGACGGCGGACCACGCCACGGGTGGCTCCGCCCGGGGGCGGGAGGCGGCGCGCGGCGTCACGAACGATGAGGAGGCAGCGTGAGCGAGTCGAACCCGGTGGCGACCGGTTCCACCACCGTCACCGGTGAGAACGAGGTCGTCGACCTGTGCCGGGACCTGATCCGCATCGATACCAGCAACTACGGCGACCACTCCGGACCCGGTGAGCGCGCCGCCGCCGAGTACGTAGCGGAGAAGCTCGCCGAGGTCGGCCTGGAGCCCCAGATCTTCGAGTCGCACCCGGGGCGGGCCTCCACCGTCGCGCGCATCGAGGGCGAGGACCCCTCGCGCCCCGCGCTGCTGATCCACGGGCACACCGACGTCGTCCCGGCCAACGCCGCCGACTGGACGCACGACCCCTTCTCCGGGGAGATCGCGGACGGCTGCGTCTGGGGTCGCGGCGCCGTGGACATGAAGGACATGGACGCGATGACCCTCGCGGTCGTGCGCGACCGGCTGCGCACCGGGCGCAAGCCCCCGCGCGACATCGTCCTCGCCTTCCTCGCGGACGAGGAGGCGGGCGGTACGTACGGGGCGCGCTACCTGGTGGACAAGCACCCCGGCCTCTTCGAGGGCGTCAACGAGGCGATCAGCGAGGTCGGCGGCTTCTCGCTGACCGTCAACGAGAACCTGCGGCTCTACCTGGTGGAGACGGCCCAGAAGGGCATGCACTGGATGAAGCTCACCGTGGACGGCACGGCGGGCCACGGTTCGATGATCCACAAGGACAACGCGATCACCGAGCTGAGCGAGGCGGTGGCCCGGCTGGGCCGGCACGAGTTCCCGGTACGGGTCACCAAGACCGTCCGCTCCTTCCTGGACGAGCTCTCCGACGCCCTCGGCGTACCGCTCGACCCCGAGGACATGGACGCCACGCTGGAGAAGCTCGGCAGCCTCGCGAAGATCATCGGGGCGACGCTGCGGAACACCGCCAACCCGACCATGCTCGGCTCCGGGTACAAGGTCAACGTGATCCCCGGGCAGGCCACCGCGCACGTGGACGGCCGCTTCCTGCCGGGGTTCGAGGAGGAGTTCCTCGCCGACCTCGACCGCATTTTGGGGCCGCGGGTCAAGCGCGAGGACGTGCACGCGGACAAGGCCCTGGAGACCACCTTCGACGGGGCGCTGGTCGAGGCCATGCAGACCGCGCTGCGCGCCGAGGACCCCATCGCACGGGCCGTGCCCTACTGCCTGTCGGCCGGCACGGACGCCAAGTCCTTCGACGACCTGGGCATCCGTGGCTTCGGCTTCGCGCCGCTCAAGCTCCCGCCGGAGCTGGACTTCGCCGGCATGTTCCACGGCGTGGACGAGCGGGTTCCGGTGGACGGGCTCAAGTTCGGGGTCCGAGTGCTCGACCGGTTCATCGACGCCTGCTGAGCGCCGGTCGCCGCCCGTGACGTGGGTGGCGACCGCTGACGGGACGGCGCCGGTGAGTCCGGCATCGGCGCGTTCCGCAAGTGACGCGCTCGGGGCGTTAGCTGAGAAGAGTGAAGGCCCAGTTTGGTGCGTTGCTCGATTACCTCCTCTTCGTTACAGGGTGTGCGGTCCGCGGCTGGGGCCGCATTGCCAACAAGGAGGAAGAATGATCAAGAAGGTCGTCGCTGCTGCGGCTGCCACTGGTGGTCTGCTGCTCGCCGGCGCGGGCGTTGCCGCCGCCGACTCGGGCGCCCAGGGTGCCGCTGTGGGCTCCCCCGGCGTGGTGTCGGGCAACAACGTCCAGGTGCCTGTCCACGTGCCGGTGAACGTGTGCGGCAACACGATCTCCGTGATCGGGCTGCTGAACCCCGCCGTGGGCAACACCTGCATCAACAAGTGACGTGATGACTCACTCCCGTAGGGGGTGAGACCCGGGCGGCCCCGGAGTGCGCGCCATGCACTCCGGGGCCGCTGGGCATTGGCGCGGGCGCGGTCGCGCACTCGCGTATTCCGGACGGCAAGAATCAGGGGAACCAAACCTATGCGACAGGTCGCGAAGAAGGGCCTGATCACCATGGCCGCAGCCGGCGGCGTATTCGCCGTGGCCGGCGGCTACGCACACGCGGACTCGGCCGCCCACGGCGCCAGCTCAAACTCGCCGGGCGTCCTTTCGGGCAACAACGTGCAGGTACCAGTGCACGTCCCGGTCAACGCGTGCGGCAACACCGTCGACGTCGTGGGTGCGCTCAACCCGGCCGTCGGCAACAGGTGCGCCAACGTGGACAGCCACGCCGCCAAGAGCGACACGGGCCGGGCGGGCGACGCCGGCAAGGCAACCGGAACTCGGCAGTCCAAGCCCGCGGGGAAGGGCGCCTCGGGTGAGCACCGCGAGGTCACCCGCTCCGCTGGAGGGGCCCAGGCGGTCGGCGGGGCGCACGGTTCGCCCGGCATCGGCTCGGGCAACAACGCCCAGGTGCCGGTGCACGTGCCGGTCAACGCCTGCGGCAACACCGTCAACGTCGTCGGACTGCTGAACCCGGCCGTCCGCAACAAGTGCGGCAACGTGACCGGCCCGGTGTCCCACGAGGGGCCGCACCAGCCGCCCACGCGCGAGCGCGAGGAGGTGGCGCCGCCGAAGCAGCAGCCGAAGCCCGAACCGCGGCCCGAGCCCGGGGACAAGCCGGGTCCCACGGAGAAGCCGCGTGCCGAGCAGCCGCCGACGTCCCGGGTGGAGACGCCGTCGAGGACCGAGACACACATGGAGCGCGGCGAGGAACTGCCCGCGTCCCGCTCCGGGGACCCCGGGGGCTCCATCGAGCGGGTGGCCGCCGAGACCGCCGAGCAACTCGCTGAGACGGGCGCCGGGACCCTGGCCATCGCCCTGCCCGCCGGCGCCGGCCTGCTGCTCGCCGGCACGGTGCTCTACCGCAGGGCCCGCGCCGTCTAGCGGCCGACGCGCGCGGCGTCCGGTGCCGGTCGACCGAGTCGACCGGGCACGCCGGCGGCCCGAGCGGGCGCCGCCCACCGGCAGGCACGGCTCGTGAGCGGCGCGGGCCCCGTCCGTACGGGGCCCGCGCCGCTCTACCAGGTAGCGCGGAGTTGCCGGATGATCCGGCGGCGCAGCCGCACCCTGCGGCTGCCGTCGGGGTTGAGCCGTAGGCGGTCCAACTCCCAGTGTCCGTACTCGGCATGGTCGGTCAGCAAGCGGGTCGTGGCCTTGCGGGAAACCCCCCGAGGCACATACACATCGCAGAATTCGTATTCCGGCATCGCATCTATTGTGCGGGAACTGGCCTGGTACGGATAGCGTCTGCACTATGTCTGATGCTGCGCAGCCATCCGCTGCCGAGGTACGCGCCGCCGCCGAAGCGGTCAAAGCCGCACTGGACCGGCACCTCGATGCCGTCGAGCGGCGGGTCGGCGGGGACGACCCGGCCGTCTACGCCGCGTTCAACGAACTGGCCGCGGCTGCCGAGACCTATGACGAACTCCTCTACGACGCGTACGACGAAGTCACGCCCTTCGAGATCCCCGGCGACGACTCCCTGCCCGCGTACGACGGGCCGGAGGAACCGAACGCCCTCAGCGTGCTGATCCGCCGGGACTACGCGGTGGCGGAGCCGCAGCGGCTGCTCTCGCAGGCCCAGCGGATCGCCGACCTCGATCCGGACGGGGCGTCGGGCAACGGCCTGCCCGGCAAGGGCGCGGCGGCGACCGTCGGCAGCAGCGTGCACGCCGCGCTCGGCGTTCTCTTCGGTGAGTACGAACCCGATGAAATCGCCTCCCGGCACAAGGAGTTCGGCCTTGAGGAGGGCGATTCGACGCTGTGGGTGGCGGCCGCGGACGAGCCCGCCGACCCGGGGGAGTGGCTGGCGGCGCCGTTCGACCACGCGGACCCGCAGCGGATCGTGTGCCGCTTCGACGTGAGCGCGGTCTTCGACGAGGAGCCCGACGACGTCGACGACGACCTGGAGCTCATCGACCCCGAGCCCTGACCCGCCCCGCACGAGCCGCCCGAGCCGCGCCGGGCCCCCGGCGAACCGGGGGCCCGGCCGGGCGGCCGGGCGGCGTCCTCGCGGCGGTCGGCCGGGGTGAGCTCAGGCGCTGCGCGCCGCCCGGCGGGTGGGTCGCGCGGGTCAGGCCGTCGCGTTCTGGGCCCGCAGCAGGGCCCGCAACCGCGTCGTGCGCTCGGCGGCCGGGACCTCGGCCACCGCGTGCGGCAGGGCCGGGCCCGCGCCGTGGACCACGGACAGGTGCCGCTCGCCGCGGCTGAACGCCGTGTAGACCCAGGCCCGGGTGAGCAGCGGGCCCGCGTCCCCCGGGAGGACGACGACGGTCGCGGGCCAGCGCCGGCCGGCCGCCTGGTGCGCCGTGACCGCCCAGCCGGGTCGCAGGGCGTCGGCGACCCGGGCCCGCGGCACGAGCACGTCCTCGCCCCCACAGTCGAGGCGCAGCCCGTCGGGCTCGGCCGCGGTCACCGTGCCCGTCACGGTGCGCCCCGGGGCCACCGCGTACGCGACCCGGTCGCCGGGGTCGAAGCCGCCGAACCGGCCGGGGCCGGGGTTGAGACGCTCCTTGAGGGCGGCGTTGAGCGCCCGGGTACCGACCGCGCCGCCGTGGCCGACGGTGATGACCTGGATGTCGGGTACCGGTACGCCGATCGCCCGTGGCACCGAGTCCGCGACCAACTGCACGGTGCGGTGCACGGCGTCGCCCGCGTCCCGCACGGGAACGATCACCACCTCCTTGCCGGGCGCCTCCACCTGCGTCAGCTCGCCGATGCCGATGCCGGAGACCAACTCGCCGATCGGGCCGGGGTCCGGTGTGCGGGAGACCACCTGCGGGCAGGCGCGGGCGGCCACCAGATCGGCGAAGACCCGGCCGGCGCCCGCCGACCACAGGACCCCCGGATCGCCGCTGAGCACCAGCCGCACGCCGTCCGGCAGCGACTCGACCAGCGCCGCGGCGGCCTCCACGTCGAGCTGCGGAGCGTCGAGCACGGCGAGCAGGTCGAGCCGGAAGGCGCCGTCCGCGTCCCGGCCCGGCCCCTCGGCCCCGGTCAGCAGTCCGGCGACCGTGACCGCCAGCGCGGCGGGCAGGCCGCTGTCCGCCAGCGCCGCGCCGAGCCGCCGGCGGCCGTCGTCCGTGTGCGCGGCGGCGTAGGCGCGCAGGCCGCGCGCGTGCGCGGCGGCGACAACGGCCACGGCCTCGGCACGGGCGCTCTCACCCCCGCTGTGCGTCACCAGTCCGTGCCCCGCGACGGCCCTGACCAGTTCGGCGGCCGACGGCGAGGGGGCGGCGCCGGCGAGCGCCTCCCAGTCGGGCGCCGGGCCAGCCGCTCGCGCCTCGGGCTCCGCGTCGGTCTCCATAGCCTCGTCGGTCTCGGTCTCGGTCTCGGTCTCGGTCTCGGGCTCGGTCTCGGTCTCGGGCTCGGTGCCGGTCGCGGCGTCGGCGGGCGCGTCCGGTTCGAAGGTGTTGATCACCCGGGCCAGGCCGTCGGCCAGGCTCTCCTCGGCCAGTGCGTACCGGTCGAGGCCCAGCAGCACCCGGACGGGCTGCTCGGCCTCCTCGTCCCCGGCCGCCGGGGCCGCCCCCGGGGTCTCCAGGGCGTCCTGGAAGACCAGCACCACGCCCTCCGCCACGGCGTCGCGCAGGGCCTCGTCCGGGTCCGGCACGGCGTGCTGGGCGAGCGCGTCGCGCAGCGTGGCCGACTCGCGGGCCGTGTGGCCTTCGAGGGCGGCCCGCTCCAGCAGCCAGGTGACCAGTGCCCGGGAGCGGCGCTCGTCGCCGGGGCCGCAGTCCGGGCCGAGCAGGGCCCGCGCGAAGCCGTCCGCCTGCTCGGGGCGCACCCCCGGGACAGCGAGCAACTGCCACGGGTCGTCCCGCAGGACCGCAGCGGCCCCCTCGCCCAGGGCCCGTACGACCTGCTCGGCGAGGTGTGGCGGCGCGCCGCCGGCGGTCAGCACCTGGCGGATCTGGTCCAGCTCCGCCGGCCCGACCCCGGGGCCCGCCGCCGGCATCCGCGCCCCACCGCCACCACCGGCCGGCGAGCCGGCACCGGACGGACCGGCTCCGGGCCCGGCTCCGGGCGCCCCGGCCGTGGCGGTCGGGGCCGGCCCGGAAAGAGGCGCTCCGCCCGAGTCGGCGCCGCCGAACCGGGTCGCGGGGCCGGTGTCGACCGGGCCCGTGGGCCCGGTGCCGTGCGGGGCCGCTGCCTGCGGGCCGCCCGGCGTCGGCGCGGCTCGGCCGGGGGAGGCCGAGCGCGCGGCATCGGGTCGGGCCGCCCCCGACCTGCCTCGCGTGGTGAAGAACGAGGCGGCGTCGGCCTCGCCCCGCTCGACGGCGCGCACCGCGGCGGCCAGCGCCTCGGCCGCGGCCGACCGCTTCCCGCCACCGGTGGCCCCACCGGCACCGGCCGCGCCCGGCACCGTAGCCCGCTCGCCGGCCGGGGACTCGGCGGCGGGGGCCGCCTCCGAACCCGCGTCGCGCGCATCCCGGGGCCGCGCGTCGGCCTCGCCCGCCGGGTCCGTCTCGCGCGCAGGGTCGGCCTCGCCTGCCGGGCCCGCCTCGCCCACCGGGTCCGCCTCGTCCGTCGCGCCGGCCTCGCGCGCCGCGTCGGCCGGTGGCGCGGGCCGCTGGTCCGCCTCGGCGTCCGGGGCGGCCGCCGCCTCGTCCGCTTCGGGCTCACCGGGCCGCTCGGCCTGGTCGCGCGGGGCCACCGCGGGGGCCGGGTTCGCGGACGCCGGGTCCTCGGGGGTGTCCGGCGAGGGGTCCGGAGCGGTGGCGTCCTCGTCGCGCGGTGCGGGGTCTCCCGCGGTGGCGGAGGCGGCCTCGCCCGCGGGGCGGTCGGAACTCACAGCGTGCTCCAGTCGTGATCGGGATAGCGGTGCACGGGCGCTGAGACGTCGTCCAGCGCCTGGCAAATCTCGTCTGGAAGCGTAAGCGCCTCCACTGACAAAGCCGCCCTGAGCTGCTGCGCGGTGCGCGCGCCGACGATCGGGGCGGCCACTCCAGGGCGGTCCCGCACCCAGGCGAGCGCCACCTGCAGCGCGGTGGCGGCCAGCCCGTCGGCGGCGATCGAGACCGCGTCGACGATCCGGCTGGCCGCGTCGTCCAGGTACGGGGCGACGAACGGCGCCATGTGCTCCGACGCGCCCCGCGAGTCCGCCGGCGTCGCGTGCCGGTACTTGCCCGTCAGCACGCCCCGGCCCAGCGGCGAGGACGGCAGCAGCCCGATGCCGAGGTCCAGGGCGGCGGGCAGCACCTCGCGCTCGATGCCGCGCTGGAGCAGCGAGTACTCCATCTGCGTGCTGGCGAGCCGGGTCCGTGGGCCCGCCGACGCGAGCTGCCAGGTGGCCGCCTTCGCGAGCTGCCAGCCGCAGAAGTTGGACACCCCCGCGTAGCGCGCCCGGCCGCTGCTGACCGCGATGTCCAGGGCCTGCAGGGTCTCCTCAAGCGGGGTCGACGCGTCGTACGCGTGGATCTGCCACAGGTCCACGTAGTCGGTCCCCAGGCGTTCGAGGGAGGCGTCGAGGGCGGCCAGCAGGTGGCCACGGGAGCCGTCGAAGCGGCGGTCCGGGTCGGGCACGCTGCCCGCCTTGGTCGCGATGAGCAGGTCGCGGCGCGGCACCAGGCCGTCGAGCAACTGCCCGAGCAGGTACTCGGCGCTGCCGTCGGCGTACACGTCGGCGGTGTCCACGAGCGTGCCGCCCGCGTCCCAGAAAGTCTTGAGCTGGTCCGCCGCGTCGTGCTCGTCGGTGTCCCGGCCCCAGGTCAGCGTGCCGAGCCCGATCCGGGATACGCGCAGGCCCGTACGGCCGAGATGCCTCTGCTCCATGAGCGCTGACATTACTGGCCGGGCCACGGCCCGTGGTGGCCTGTGGATAAGCCAACACTGCCGCGCTGGACACATGCGCGCTAGAGTCCCCGACATAGGGACGTTACTGATGAGTAAGGGGAGCGGCATGCGGCTCGGCATCAACCTCGGCTACTGGGGTGCGGGAATGGACGCGGACAACCTCGCCGTCGCGCAGGAGGCGGATCGGCTCGGGTACTCCGTGTGCTGGGCGGCCGAGGCGTACGGGTCCGACGTGGCCACCGTGCTCTCCTGGGTCGCCGCCCAGACCGAGCGGATCGACGTCGGCTCGGCCATCTTCCAGATCCCGGCGCGCACCCCCGCGATGACCGCGATGACCGCCGCCACCCTGGACTCGCTCTCCGGCGGCCGGTTCCGGCTCGGCCTCGGCGTCTCGGGCCCGCAGGTCTCCGAGGGCTGGTACGGCGTCAGGTTCGACAAGCCGCTGGCCCGCACCCGGGAGTACGTGGAGATCATCCGCAAGGCGATGGAGCGCACGCCGCTGCGCCACGAGGGCCAGCACTGGACGCTGCCGCTGCCCGACGGTCCCGGCAAGGCCCTCAAGCTGACCGTGCACCCGGTGCGCGAGCGCATCCCGCTCTACATCGCCGCCATCGGCCCGAAGAACCTGGAGCAGACCGGCGAGATCGCCGACGGCGCGCTGCTGGTCTTCTTCGCCCCCGAGCACGCCGAGGAGACCACGCTTGGCGCGCTGCGGGCGGGCCGCGCCAAGGTGGGCAAGGACCTGACCGGGTTCGACCTGGTGCCCACCGTCCCGCTGGCCGTCGGCGACGACGTACGGGCGCTGGCCGACCAGTTCCGCCCGTACACCGCGCTGTACGTGGGCGGCATGGGCAGCGCCAAGCAGAACTTCTACAACAAGCTCGCCCAGCGCATGGGGTACGAGCGGGCCGCGGCCGAGATCCAGGACAAGTACCTCGCCGGCGACAAGAACGGGGCCGCCGCCGCCGTGCCGCACGAGTTGATCGACGCCACCGCGCTGGTCGGGCCCGTCGAGCGGATCGCCGACCGGATGCGCGCCTACGCCGAGGCCGGGGTGACCACGCTGTCGCTGGCGCCCGCGGGCTTCACGCTGGAGGAGCGGGTCGCCGGCCTGCGGGCGGGCGTCGAGGCGCTGGAGCGCGCCGGCCTCGCCTGAGCCTCAAAGGGAGGGCCGGAGAGGGGCGCGGCCGTGGTGGGGGCTCGGGGGTCTTCCCCGCCACGGCCGTCACGGAGGACAACGCCCCACCCGGCGGCGCGGTTACGGGCCTCGCGGGGCCGCTCCGTCACCCGACCGGCCCAGCCGTCCACGGCACCTGTTGCCTCCCGGAGCACGCGGCATTCGACTGGTTCTCCACGCATGTGGCGCGTGTTGCCCGACGGAGGTGGCGATGATGCTCTCGGCCCGCGGTGTCTTCCAGGAGATCCTCGACAACGACGACTCCTTCCGGCTGTTCTGCTCCATCGCGGCCAGCGGCGAGTCCCAGGGCGGCTGGGAGAACGCCCGCATCGCCGCGCTCGTACCCGAGCGCGAGCGCGCGATGACGCCGAAGATCGCCCGGCACGGCGCGGACGAGGACAAGCACGGCCGGATCTTCCGGGCCCTGCTGCGCAAGCGCGGCCTGGAGCCGATGGACGTACCGCCCGAGACCGACTACACGATGCTCCTCGAACGCCGGGGCATCGGCCTCGCGCACGACAAGCTGCGCCGCGACGAGCCGCTGACCGAGCGCGACATCGTCGGCTACCTCGCCCACAGCCGGGTCACCGAACAGCGCGCCTCCGAGCAGATGCGGCTGCTGCGCGGGCACTTCGCCGACCACCCCGACATCGGCCGCGCGGTGAGCATGATCTCCGACGACGAGGACAACCACCTCGCCTACTGCCACGAGGAACTGCTCCGGCTGGCCGCGGCCGGCTACGGCCGCATGATCCAGGCCCTGCTGCGGGAGAGCGCCCGCGCGGAGATCAGGGTCCACCACGAGGTGAGCCTCGCGGTGATGGGCCACATGGGACGCCTGCTGGGCTGGTCGAGGACCAAGAGCGCGCTGCTGGCCGCGGGCGTGCACGCGATGTACGGGTACGAGGTGGCCGGCGGCTGGCGGCGCATGGTCTCCCTGCGGATGCCCGAGCGGCGCGACGCGCTGGGCGGGCCCGCGACGGCGGCGCCCGAGTTCGCCTGACCCGGCGCCCGGACGCCGACCCCGCCTCCCCGGGCCCGCCACCGGCCCCGGCGCCGCCCGGCCTCACAGCCAGCCGCGCCGCTTGAACAGGCGGTGCAGCACGACCATCGAGACCACCAGCAGCGCGAGCACGGCCGGATAGCCCCACTCCTGTTGCAGCTCGGGCATGTGGGCGAAGTTCATGCCGTAGATCCCGGCGACCATGGTGGGCACGGCGGCCATCGCGGCCCACGCGGAGATCTTGCGCATGTCGTCGTTCTGCCGCACGCCCATCTGCGCCAGGTGCGCCGCGAGGATGTCGGACAGCAGCCGGTCCAGGTTGTCCACGTGGTCGTTGGTGCGCGTCAGGTGGTCGCTGACGTCGCGGAAGAACGGCTGCGAGTGGCGGTGTACGAAGGGGACGGTGGCGCCCGCGAGCCGCGCCATCGGCTCGGTGAGCGGAGCGGTGGCCCGCCGGAACTCCAGGACCTTGCGCTTGAAGGCGTAGATCCGGCCGGCCGAGTCGCTCCTGCCCGCGCCGTCCGGCGAGAAGACCTCGGCCTCCAGCGCGTCCAGATCGGTGTGGAGCGCGTCGGCGACCTCCAGGTAGTGGTCGACGACCGCGTCCGAGACGGCGTACATCACCGCCGTCGGGCCGTGTTGCAGCACGTCCGGGGCTCGCTCAAGGCGGGTGCGCACGGTGCCGAGCGGGTTGGCCTCGCCGTGCCGTACGGTCACCACGAAGCAGTCGCCGATGAAGATCATCACCTCCCCGGTGATCACCGCCGTGGTGTCCTCGTCGTACTGGATCGGCTTGAGCACCAGGAACAGCGAGTCGTCGTACACCTCCAGCTTGGGCCGCTGGTGGGCGCGCAGCGCGTCCTCCACGGCCAGCGGGTGCAGCCCGAACTCGCTGGTGACCTGGTCGAACTCGGCCTCGGTCGGCTCGTACAGGCCGATCCACAAGAACGCGTTACCTCTCGCCCGCGCCTCCTGGATGGCGTCGGAGAAGTCGGCGGGCCCAGGGGTGCGGCGCCCGTCGCGGTAGATGGCACAGTCCACGATCACCCCGGGAATTCTTCCCGCCCTGCGTCAGATATGCATGGTGAGTGCCCGCGAGGCAGGTCGTACGCTTTCAGGCATGCCCACGCTGATCCTGATCCGGCACGGCCGGTCCACCGCCAACACCTCGGGAGTCCTCGCCGGCTGGGCGCCCGGTGTGACGCTCGACGGGCGGGGCCTGGCCCAGGCCGCCGGCCTGCCCGCACGCCTGGCGGAGCTGCCGCTGGCCACCGCCGTGTGCAGCCCGCTGCCGCGCTGCCAGGAGACGCTGGCGCCGCTGGTCGCCGCCCGCCCCGACCTGCGCGTACACACCGACGAGCGGATCGGTGAGTGCCACTACGGCGACTGGACCGGACGCAAGCTCGCCGAGCTGGCCGGCGAACCGATGATGGAGGTCGTGCAGCGGCACCCGTCGGCGGCCGAGTTCCCCGGGCCCGACGGCGAGACGATGCGGGGCATGCAGAACCGGGCCGTGGAGGCGGTGCGCGACTGGAACGCCCGGGTCGCCGCCGAGCACGGCGAGGACGCCCTGTACGTCATGTGCTCGCACGGCGACATCATCAAGTCGCTGGTCGCCGACGCCCTCGGCATGCACCTCGACCTCTTCCAACGGATCTCCGTCGAGCCCTGCTCGGTGACCGCCATCCGCTACACCCGGCTGCGCCCCTTCCTGCTCCGGCTCGGCGACACCGGCGACCTCGCGGGGCTCGCCCCGCGACCGGACGAGGAGCAGGGCGCGAGCGGGGACGCCGCGGTGGGGGGTGGCGCGGGGGCACCGTGATCTCCGCGCGCAGTAGGGTGGTTCCGCGCATGAGACCGTGGTCCTGGCAGTGAGGACGGCGGACTCAGCGGCCCACCGCGGCCGGGCCGCACCGGGCCGCCGCAGCACCACCGCAAGCCGAACCGTCGAGCAAAACTGGAGCAGGACGTTGTCCCGTCAGGTGTTCCTCTATGACCCGCCGGACCGCTTCGTCGCCGGTACGGTCGGGCTGCCTGGCCGCCGTACCTTCTTCCTGCAGGCGACGGCGGCCGGCCGCACCACCAGCGTCGCGCTGGAAAAGGCCCAGGTCGAGGCGTTGGCCGAGCGGATCGACGAGCTGCTTGACGAGGTCGTGCGGCGCACCGGGGGCAACGCGCCGGTGCCGGCCGTCGCGCCCGCCGAGATGACCGACACGGCGCCGCTGGACGCCCCGGTCGAGGAGGAGTTCCGGGTCGGCACCATGGCGCTGGCCTGGGACGGCGAGGAGCAGCGCATGGTGGTGGAGGCGCAGGCCCTCGTCGAGCTGGAGGCCGACACCGACGAGGACCTGGCCGAGGCCGAGGAACGGCTGCTGCAAGACGATGTGAACGGGCCGCCGATGCTTCGGGTGCGGCTCACCGGCACCATGGCCCGGGCGTTCGCCAAGCGCGCCCTGGAGGTCGTCAACGCGGGTCGCCCGCCGTGCCCGCTGTGCAGTCTGCCGCTCGACCCGGAGGGACACGTATGCCCGCGCCAGAACGGCTACCGCAGGGGGGCCTGACGCCCCGGCCGGTGGCGTCCGCGACTCCCTCGGCGGGGGACGCGCCGTCGCCGCGCGAGGTGCTGGCCGCCGGCGAGCTGACGGTGCGCGGCCAGGTGACCGACGCGTCCAACGCCGTGCTCTGGTGCACGGTCACCCACCGTGGGCGGAGCCTGGAGTGCGTCTACAAGCCGGTGGCGGGCGAACAGCCGCTGTGGGACTTCCCCGACGGCAACCTCGCCCGGCGCGAGGTCGCCGCGTACGAGATCTCCGAGGCCACCGGGTGGGGCCTGATCCCGCCGACGGTGCTGCGCGAGGGCCCGTACGGCGAGGGGATGTGCCAACTGTGGATCGAGACCGCGGACGGCGACAGCGACAGCGACAGCCCGGGCCCGCGACTGCTCGCGCTCGTCGAGGGTGGTGAGCCGGGACCTGGCTGGAAGGCGGTCGGTCACGCGGACGTGGGGCAGGGGCGCACCGCGCTGCTCGTGCACGCCGACGACCCGCGGCTGCGGCGGCTCGCGGTGCTCGACGCGGTCATCAACAACGGCGACCGCAAGGGCGGACACCTGCTGCCCACGGCGGACGGCGCGGTGTACGCCATCGACCACGGGGTCACCTTCCACGCGCAGGACAAGCTCCGCACGCTGCTGTGGGGCTGGGCGGGGGAGCCGCTGCCCGAGGAGGCCCGTCAGGTCCTACGGCGACTTTCAGCCGACCTGGCCGACTCTCGGCCGCTGGCCGCCCGCATGGCGGAGCTGATCACCACGGCCGAGCTCGACGCGCTGCGCGGCCGAATAGCCGATCTGCTGCGGAGCGGCAAGCACCCCGAACCCAGCGGCCAGTGGCCCGCGATCCCCTGGCCCCCGGTCTGACGCAGCACGTCGGGGGCCGGTCGGCAAGACCGCCTATCGCGCCAAGACACCCGAACCGGTTCGTAGCCGGATGCCGCGTCCGGTTACGCTCATGTCATGTATGCCTGGCCCGCTTCTGAGGTTCCCGCCCTGCCCGGCAAGGGCCGCGACCTCCGGATTCACGACACCGCGACCGGAGCGTCGATAGCCATCGACCCCGGCCCCGTCGCCCGTATCTACGTCTGCGGCATCACGCCGTACGACGCCACCCACCTGGGACACGCGGCGACCTACAACGCGTTCGACCTCGTTCAGCGCGTGTGGCTCGACACCAAGCGGCAGGTGCACTACGTCCAGAACGTCACCGACATCGACGATCCCCTGCTGGAGCGCGCGGTGGCCAACGGCGACGACTGGACCGCGCTCGCCGAGCGGGAGACGGCCCTCTTCCGCGAGGACATGACCGCCCTGCGGATTCTGCCCCCGCGCCAGTACATCGGCGCGGTCGAATCCATCCCGCGCATCGTCCCGCTGGTGGAGCGGCTGCGCGAGCTCGGCGCCGCCTACGAGCTGGAGGGCGACATCTACTTCTCCGTCGAGTCCGACCCCGCGTTCGGCGGCGTCTCGGGCCTCGACGCGCACGCCATGCGCCTGCTCTCCGCCGAGCGCGGCGGCGACCCGGACCGCCCCGGCAAGAAGAACCCGCTCGACCCGATGCTGTGGATGGCCGCCCGCCCCGGCGAGCCGAGCTGGGACGGGGCCTCGCTCGGTCCGGGCCGCCCCGGCTGGCACATCGAGTGCGTGGCCATCGCCCTCGAACACCTGGGCATGGGCTTCGACGTGCAGGGCGGCGGGTCCGACCTGGCGTTCCCGCACCACGAGATGGGCGCGTCGCACGCCCAGGTGCTGACCGGCGAGCACCCCTTCGCCAAGGCGTACGTGCACGCCGGCATGGTTGCCCTCAACGGCGCGAAGATGTCCAAGTCCAAGGGCAACCTGGTCTTCGTCTCCCAGCTCCGGCGCGACGGCGTGGATCCGGCCGCGATCCGGCTGGCGCTGCTCGCGCACCACTACCGCGCCGACTGGGAGTGGACCGACGGCGTGCTGACCGAGGCGCGGGAGCGGCTGGACCGCTGGCGTGCCGCCGTCTCCCGCCCCGACGGCCCGCCGGCCGACGACCTGGTCGACGAGGTGCGCGCGGCCCTGGCCAACGACCTCGACGCGCCGGCCGCCCTCGCGGCGGTGGACCGTTGGGTCGAGCGCCAGGCCAGCGCGGGCGGCACGGACGAGGGTGCGCCCGGCGTGGTCTCGCGCGCCGTCGACGCGCTCCTGGGCGTGGCGCTGTAGCGGCCGCCACCACCGCGACGTGCGGGGAGGGCGGGTGGTGGGCCACGGCCCACCACCCACCCTCCCCGCTTCGGTCTAGCGCTCGCTCGCCCGGGCCGGGGCGCGGACCGGGCTCAGGCTCCCCGGTCCTCGTCGGACCCGCCGGGCTCGTCGCCCGCGTCCCCGTCGGGCCCCCGCTCGGGCTTGTCCGCCCGGCCCTCGCCTTCCTCGGTCCGCTCCGCCTCGCCCGCCGTGCGGTCCTCGGCCTTCTCGTCCTCCGCGTGACGCTCGGCCCGCTCGGCCTTCCCGGCGTCCTCGCGCCGTGGCTTCTCCCCGCCCGCCGGTCGGCCGTCGCCGGTGGCGGCGGCCCCGTCCGACCCGGCCTTCGCCGCGTCGGAGGACTCCTCCCGGGGTTCGTCCCGGGGCTCGTCCCGCGCGGTCGACCTGGCCGGGCGCGCCCGGCCGCTGCCGGGGTCGCGCAGATAGGGGTCGCGACTGTCGGCGACGCCGGAGTCGCTGGCGTGCCCACCGGGCCCCGGCTGCCCGTCCCGGCGCCGCAGGTAGCGTTCAAACTCCCGCGCGATGGCCTCGCCGGACGCCTCCGGCAGCTCCGCCGTGTCGCGCGCCTCCTCCAGCGACTGCACGTACTCGGCCACCTCGCTGTCCTCGGCGGCGAGCTGGTCCACGCCCAGTTGCCAGGCCCGCGCGTCCTCCGGCAGCTCGCCGAGCGGAATGCGCAGCTCCAGCAGGTCCTCCAGCCGGTTCAGCAGCGCCAGCGTGGCCTTCGGGTTGGGCGGCTGTGAGACGTAGTGCGGCACGGCCGCCCACAGGCTCACGGCCGGGACACCGGCATGCGTGCACGACTCCTGGAGGATGCCGACGATGCCGGTCGGCCCCTCGTAACGGGACTCCTCCAGGTCGAGGCTGCGGGCCAGATCCGGGTCCGAGGTCACGCCGCTGACCGGCACCGGCCGGGTGTGCGGGGTGTCGCCGAGCAGTGCCCCGAGGACCACGACCATCTCCACGCCCAACTCGTGCGCGAAGCCCAGGATCTCGTTGCAGAACGAGCGCCAGCGCATGCTCGGCTCGATGCCCCGCACCAGCACGAGGTCGCGCGGCTTGTCGCCGCCGGTCCGCACCACCGAGAGCCTGGTGGTCGGCCACGTGACCTTGCGCACCCCGCCGTCCAGCCACACGGTCGGCCGGTTGACCTGGAAGTCGTAGTAGTCCTCGGCGTCGAGCGCCGCGAAGACCTCGCCCTTCCACTCCCGGTCCAGGTGCCCGACCGCGGTGGAGGCGGCGTCTCCGGCGTCGTTCCAGCCCTCGAAGGCACAGATCATGACCGGGTCGATCAGCTCGGGAACCCCCTCAAGCTCGATCACCCAGCGCCTCCTTCCGACCGGGGTGGTCGGGTGACCCCGCCGGTTCCAGTTCCGTTGCGTGCGGCCCCAAGCCTACGGCTTCCCCCGCCCTGCCCCGCAGCCCCTGGGTGCCCATCACGTTCAGCTCGTGGCGTGGCGCCCGCGCCCGGCTCGGCGCGCGCCCCGCCCGTCGCCGAGCGGCGGCCCCGGCTTCCGCATCGCCCCGGCGGCCCCAGGCCACCGGGGCGGCCGCGACGGGGAACTGTCCGCCCGTCAGGGCCGGCCGGGCGGCGCGGCCGTGGGCCGGCCGGGCGCGCACCCGGGCGCGGGGCGGCAGGTGCCCCAGTCGCGTCGGTAGGCGGCCCAGTCGGTCTCGGTGGCCGCGAAGTCGACGTACAGCGCGACCCCGAACCGCTCGCGGTGCCGGTCCACACGGGTCAGCCCCAGCCGGACGCCGCGCACGGCCGCGGCCACGGTCTCGGCGGCGGCGCGGTGGCCCGGGTCGTCGGTGTGGAAGAAGGGCAGCCCCATCAGCAGGTCGGTCCGCGCCGGGGTCACCTCGAGGGCCAGTTTCGTCTGGTGTGCGACGTAGCCCCCGTACAGGCTCTCCAGCGGCATCGCCGTGTCGTACGACATGACCGCGATCTGGTCGACGCGCCGGGCCACCTGTCCGAAGTACCGCTGGGACCACCACTTGGGGCGGCCGGTGAGGGCGCGGAGCACGGTGTGCGCGGCGGGCAGCGGGTCGATCTGGTGGGCGGCGACCGAGAGCACGCCGCCGCCCGCCCGCACCACCGGCCGGGCCCGCTCCAACAGGCGCAGGAGGTCCGCGTTGCCCGAGTGCGCCGGCTCCAGGTCCAGGTGGACGCCGTCGAACCCGGCGGCCAGCACCTGCCGGGCGCTGGCGACCACGCGCGCGCGGGTGGCGGCCCGGTCCAGTCGCATGCCGTCCTCACCGCCGTATGGGCCGCCAGCGCCGCAGCCGGCGCCAGCCAGCGCGGCAGGCCGTCACCGCCGCTCGCCACCGGCCTCCCGCCGGGCGGCGTCGCGGCGCGGCCCACCACCCCCGTAACCGACCCCACCACGCGCCCAACGCGGCCGAACCTCGCAACGACCCACCCCCCCGTGTCGTCGCGTCATCGTACGACCGGGCGCGCCGTGACACGGTGGACAGTGCGGGCAGTGCGGGCAGTGCGAACAGCGCGGAGGGGAGGGGCCCCAGGCGGAGCCCCTCCCCTCTCACGACTCGGTACGAGCGCCGGGTGTCAGCGGCGCAGCAGCTCCTCGACCCGGGCGCGCACCTCGTCGGTGTCCAGGCCGCGGATGGTCAGCGTGGTGCGGCGGCGCAGCACGTCGTCCACGGTCTCGGCCCACTCGTGGTCGCGGGCGTAGACGGCCTGGGCCCAGATCTCCGGCCCGTCCGGGTGGATGCGCTCGCCGAGCGCCGGGTCCTCGGCGACCAGGCGGGCGATCTCGAAGGACAGCGAGCCGTAGTGGGTGGCGAGCTGACGGGCCGTGAGCGGGTCCATCCGCACGCCGGGTTCGCGGTCCACCAGGAGGCGGTGCGCGACGGCGTTCGGGTTGGCGATGCCGGGCAGCGGCACCCGGCGCGGGAGCTGGGACAGCGGCTCCATGTCGTCGGCGAGCGCGCCGCCGGGCAGCTTGGCCAGCTTGTTGATGACGGTGCGGCCGATGTGCCGGTAGGTGGTCCACTTGCCGCCGGCCACCGACAGCATGCCGCCTCGGCCCTCGGTGACGACCGTCTCGCGCTTGGCCGACTCGGTGCCCCCGGGCCCGCCGGGCAGCACCCGCAGGCCCGCGTAGGCGTAGGTGATCAGGTCGCGGGACAGGTGCTCGTCGCGGACCGAGAACGCCGCCTCTTCCAGGATCTGGTCGATGTCGGCGTCGGTGGCCCGCACCTGCCCCGGGTCGCCCTCGTACGCCTCGTCCGTGGTGCCGAGCAGGAGCTGGTCCTCCCACGGCAGGGCGAAGGTGATCCGGTACTTGTCGACCGGCGTGGACATGGCGGCCTTCCACGGCGCCTTCCGCTTGAGCACCACGTGGGCGCCCTTGGAGAGCCGGATGCTGGGGGCCGCGCCGGAGTCCTCCATCCGCCGCAGGTGGTCCACCCAGGGGCCGGTGGCGTTCAGGACTATGCGCGCGTTGACGCCGAACTCGGCGCCGTCGCGGCCGTCGCGCAGCTCGGCGCCGCTGACCCGGCCGTGCGTGAAGCGCAGGCCCGTGACCTCGGCGTGGTTGAGCACGACCGCGCCGGACTCGACCGCGGCACGCACGGTCATGACCGCGACCCGCGAGTCGTTCATCTGGTGGTCACCGAAGACGGCGACGGCCTTGAGGTTCTCGGTGCGCAGCGCCGGGTTGTCGGCGGCGGCCTTGGCGGGCGAGATGACCCGGCCGACGCCGTCGCCGAAGGCGGACAGCGCCGAGTAGGCGAAGACGCCGGCACCGAGCTTGGCGGCGCCGTGCGGGCCGCCCTTGTACACCGGCAGGTAGAAGGTGAGCGGGTTGACCAGGTGCGGGGCCACGTCCTTGGCCAGCACCCGCCGCTCGTGGTGGTTCTCCGCGACCAGCTTTACCGCCCCGGTCTGCAGGTAGCGCAGACCGCCGTGGACGAGCTTGGAGGAGGCGGACGAGGTGGCGCCGGCGAAGTCACCGGCGTCCACCATCGCGACCCGCAGTCCGGATTGCGCGGCGTGCCAGGCCACCGAGGTGCCCAGGATGCCGCCGCCGATCACCAGGAGGTCGTACGTCGCGCTGGACAGTCGGTCCCGGGTTTCGGCGCGGTCCTGTCGGGGACCGGCAGCCGGGTGCGTCCCGGGCTCGGGGACGCTCTGCAGGGTGGTCATGATTACTCCTCGTCCTCGATCCAGCCCATGGTCCGCTCGACGGCCTTGAGCCAGTTCTTGTACTCGCGGTCGCGTACGTCCGCTTCCATCCGGGGGGTCCACTCGGCAGCCCGTCGCCAGTTGGCGCGCAGGGCGTCGGTGTCCGGCCAGAAACCGACGGCCAGACCGGCGGCGTAGGCCGCGCCGAGTGCGGTGGTCTCGGCGACCATGGGGCGCACGACGGGCGCGTCCAGGACGTCCGAGATGGTCTGCATGAGCAGGTTGTTGGAGGTCATTCCGCCGTCGACCTTGAGCGCGGTCAGCTCGACGCCGGAGTCCTTGGTCATCGCGTCCACGATCTCGCGCGTCTGCCAGGCGGTGGCCTCGAGGACGGCGCGCGCGATGTGCGCCTTGGTGACGTACCGGGTCAGCCCGGCGATCACGCCGCGCGCGTCCGCCCGCCAGTAGGGGGCGAACAGGCCGGAGAAGGCGGGCACGACGTAGGCGCCGCCGTTGTCCTCGACGGAGCTGGCGAGTGTCTCGATCTCGGCCGCGCTGTTGATCAGGCCCATCTGGTCGCGCATCCACTGCACGAGCGACCCGGTGACCGCGATCGAGCCCTCCAGCGCGTAGACCGGCGCCTGGTCGCCGATCCGGTAACCGACGGTGGTCAGCAGGCCGTTGTACGAGTTGACCGGCGCGCTCCCGGTGTTCATCAGCAGGAACGTGCCGGTGCCGTACGTCGACTTGGCCTCGCCCTTGGCGAAGCAGGTCTGACCGAACAGCGCGGCCTGCTGGTCACCGAGCGCGGAGGCCACCGGAACGCCGGCCAGGGCGCCGCCGGTCGCGGTGCCGTAGACCTCGGCCGACGAGCGGATCTCCGGCAGCACGGCGGCCGGGATCTCCATCGAGGCCAGGATGCGCTCGTCCCAGTCCAGTGTGGACAGGTTCATCAGCATGGTGCGCGAGGCGTTGGTGACGTCGGTGACGTGCACGCCGCCGTCGGGGCCGCCGGTCAGGTTCCAGATGACCCAGGAGTCCATGGTGCCGAAGAGGATCTCGCCGGCCTCGGCCCGGGCGCGCAGGCCGTCCACGTTGTCGAGCAACCAGCGGATCTTGGGACCGGCGAAGTACGAGGCGAGCGGCAGGCCGGTCTCGCGGCGGAAGCGGTCGGGCCCGACGTTGCGGCCAAGCTCCTTGCACAGCGCGTCGGTGCGGGTGTCCTGCCAGACCAGCGCGTTGTGCACCGGCTCGCCGGTCTTCCTGTCCCACAGCAGCGTCGTCTCGCGCTGGTTGGTGATGCCGATGGCCTTCACGTCCGCGCCGGTGATGCCGGCCTTGGCGATCGCGCCGTCGGTGACCTCCTGGACGTTGGCCCAGATCTCGGCGCCGTCGTGCTCGACCCAACCCGGCTTCGGGAAGATCTGCTCGTGCTCCTTCTGGTCGACCGCGACGATGCGGCCGTCCCGGTCGAAGACGATGCAGCGGCTGGAGGTGGTGCCCTGGTCGATGGAGGCGATGAACGGTCCGTGGCCGTGCGAGGCGGCGCCTGGGGTGGAGGCGAAGTCCTGGGTGTCGGTCATGATGTGCGGCTCCTGCGTGATGACGTCGGTCGGGCTTTAGGCGAAGGCGAGTTCGTAGAGTCCGCCCCCGATGGCGCCGCCAGCAAGTGGGCCGACGACGGGAATCCAGGCGTAGCCCCAGTCCGAGCCGCCCTTGTTGGGCAGCGGCAGCAGGGCGTGCACGATGCGCGGGCCGAGGTCGCGCACCGGGTTGATGGCGTAGCCGGTGGGCCCGCCGAGCGAGAGGCCGAGGCCGACCACGACCAGGGCCGTCATCAGCGCACCGGTGCCGGAGACCGCCAGCCCCTCGGTCAGGCCCTGGGTGAGGATGGCGAGCACCAGGACGGTGGTGGCGATGATCTCGGTGGCCAGGTTCTGCACCGCGTTGCGGATCTCCGGGCCGGTGGAGAAGATGCCGAGCACCGGACCCGCCGCGGGGGCGGCCGACTGGTCCACCAGGCCCTCCTGGCCGCCCGTCTCGCCGATGACCTCGGGGTCGGTGAGGTGGGCCTGGAAGTGGCCGTAGTAGGAGACCCACACCAGGAGCGCGCCGATCATCGCGCCCAGGAGCTGCGAGGCGAAGTAGAGCGGCACGTCACTCCACTGGGTGCCACCCTCGCCACCCTTGATGGCCAGACCGACGGTCACCGCCGGGTTCAGGTGGGCGCCGCTGACGCCACCCGCGATGTACGCGCCGGTCAGCACGGCGAAACCCCACCCGAAGGTGATGGCGAGCCAGCCGGCGTTGAGCGCCTTGGACCGCTTGAGTGTGACAGCGGCCACCACGCCACCGCCGAGCAGGATCAGTACGGCCGTGCCGATGGTTTCGCCGATGAAGATGTCGGAGCTGGACACCCGCGACTCCTTTGTCGTTCGTCCAGGGGAGGGCGAACCCCGGGTCCCTTCCGGAGGTTCGCGCGCTCGGTGAGCGCGTTTTACCGGCCCGTGGCGTTGCCCACCATAGCGAATATTGTCGTTAGGTGTTCGACAATGCCGACCGGTGCACGGCAGTTTTCTCGACGCCGTCAACACCGTCAAGGTGCTGTGACCGAAAACTCGTCAGTAACTGACCGGGAAGTACGGGGTGCTTACCCGTCCCGCCCGCGCCCCACCCCACGACGGCCCGCCCCACCCGGTGAGAAGGGGGCGGACGGAGGCCGGAACGGGGTGGGGTAGCGGGCCAGAGGGAGAGGAGAGGAAGCGGAGGTCCGGGGGAGTAGAGGGGGCGGGGCATCAGACCCAAAGCGCTCGGCCCAGGGCACCCGGCCCATGACCCACGGCGTACGGCCCAGGCGCCCGGCCCAAGCCGTACGGACAGCCAGTTGGCGGCGTTGGACAGCCAGCCGGCGGCGTTAGAAGCGGCCCGCGCCCAGGTCGCGGGAGACGGCCCGGGCGCAGTCCCGCACCGCGGCGATCAGCTCCGGGCGCAGGCTGCCCTCCGGGCACACCCGCTCCACCGCGCCGGTGACGCCCACCGCGCCCACCGGCATCCGGCGGCGGTCGTGGATCGGCGCCGCGACCGACGCCACGCCGTCCCAGGTCTCCTCGACGTCGGCGGCCCAGCCGCGGGCGCGGATCAGGTCGAGCACGCCCTCGAAGTCGGCGGCCCCGGTCACCGTGCGCGGCGTGAAGGCGGTGCGCTCGCCCTCGACCGCCTCGGTGTGGGCCACCGGGTCGTACGCGGACAGCACCTTGCCCAGGGCCGTGCTGTGCAGCGGCTGCATCGCGCCCACCTCAAGGACCTGGCGGCTGTCGTCGGGCCGGAAGACGTGGTGCACGATGAGCACGCCCTGCTGGTGCAGCACGCCCAGGTAGACGCTCTCGCCACTGGAGCGCGCGAGGTCGTCCGCCCACACCAGGGCGCGGGCGCGCAGTTCGTGCACGTCCAGGTAGCTGTTGCCGAGCCGGAGCAGCTCCGCGCCCAACTGGTAGCGTCCCGACGCCGGGTCTTGCTCGACGAAGCCCTCCTGCTGGAGGGTGCGCAGGATGCCGTGCGCGGTGCCCTTGGCGAGGTCGAGCGAGGCGGCGATGTCGGACAGGCCGAGCCTGCGCTCGCCACCTGCCAACAGCCGGAGCATCGCCGCCGCGCGCTCCAGCGACTGGATGGTCCGCGCCATCGCGCAACCTCCTCGGGGACTCGGGGACCTCGATGGTTCAACCATCTGTGGTTCGACAATGCTGAACACTATCGGCCCATGCCGACCTCGGGATACCAGATCACCGGGCGCGCGGACTCGCGGGACGGCCCGCCACGCCCCCTCGCGCCGTCCCGCACAGCGGGACGTCCGGCGCCACTTCGACCCTGAGGGCTAGGCTTGCCGGGTGCGCCTTCCACCGGAAGACGCAAAGCCGACAGCCGTCGCACCTCAGGGAGAGCACACCCATGGCCTCGCACAAGCCATCGCCCACTGTCAGCTCCGACCGCGTCCACGCGCTGCGCGAGGCCCTCGCCACCCGGGTGGTGGTCGCGGACGGCGCGATGGGCACGATGCTTCAGGCGCAGGACCCCAGCCTCGACGACTTCGAACAGCTCGAAGGCTGCAACGAGATCCTCAACATCACCCGCCCCGACATCGTGCGCAGCGTCCACCAGGAGTACTTCGCCGTCGGCGTGGACTGCGTGGAGACGAACACCTTCGGCGCCAACCTCTCGGCGCTGGGCGAGTACGACATCGCTGACCGGATCTACGAGCTCTCCGAGGCGGGCGCCCGCATCGCCCGTGAGGTCGCCGACGAGTTCGCGGCCGACGGCCGGCCCCGCTGGGTGCTCGGCTCGATGGGCCCCGGCACCAAGCTCCCCACCCTCGGACACGCCCCGTACGAGGCGCTGCGTGACGCGTACCAGCAGAACGCCGCCGGTCTGATCGCGGGCGGCGCGGACGCCCTGCTGGTGGAGACGACCCAGGACCTGTTGCAGACCAAGGCCTCCGTCATCGGCGTCAAGCGCGCCCTCGCCGAGGCCGGCGTGGACCTGCCGCTGCTCGTCCAGGTCACCGTCGAGACCACCGGCACCATGCTGCTCGGCTCCGAGATCGGTGCCGCGCTGACCGCCCTCGAGCCGCTCGGCATCGACATGATCGGCCTCAACTGCGCCACCGGCCCCGCCGAGATGAGCGAGCACCTGCGCTACCTGGCCCGGCACGCCCGCACCCGGGTGTCCGCCATGCCCAACGCCGGCCTGCCGGTCCTCGGCAAGGACGGCGCGCACTACCCGCTCACGCCCCCCGAGCTGGCCGACGCGCACGAGGTCTTCGTCCGCGAGTACGGGCTCTCGCTGGTGGGCGGCTGCTGCGGCACCACGCCCGAGCACCTGCGACAGGTCGTGGAGCGGGTGCGGGACATGACGCCCACCGAGCGCTCCCCGCGCCCCGAGCCCGGCGCCGCCTCGCTTTACCAGACCGTCCCCTTCCGCCAGGACACCTCGTACCTGGCGATCGGCGAGCGGACCAACGCCAACGGCTCCAAGAAGTTCCGCGAGGCCATGCTGGACGGGCGCTGGGACGACTGCGTGGAGATGGCCCGCGACCAGATCCGCGAGGGCGCCCACCTGCTCGACCTCTGCGTGGACTACGTCGGCCGGGACGGCGTCGCCGACATGCGCGAGCTGGCCGGCCGCTTCGCCACGGCCTCCACGCTGCCGATCGTGCTGGACTCCACCGAGGTGGACGTCATCCGCGCCGGCCTGGAGAAGCTGGGCGGACGCGCGGTGATCAACTCGGTCAACTACGAGGACGGCGACGGGCCCGACTCCCGCTTCGCCCGCGTCACCGCGCTGGCCCGGGAGCACGGCGCGGCGCTGATGGCGCTGACCATCGACGAGGAGGGCCAGGCCCGCACCGTCGAACACAAGGTCGCGGTCGCCGAGCGGCTCATCGAGGACCTCACCACCAACTGGGGCATCCGCGAGTCCGACATCCTCATCGACTGCCTGACCTTCACCATCTGCACCGGGCAGGAGGAGTCCCGCAAGGACGGCGTCAACACCATCGAGGCCATCCGCGAGCTCAAGCGCCGCCACCCGGACGTGCAGACCACGCTCGGCCTGTCCAACATCTCCTTCGGCCTCAACCCGGCCGCCCGCATCGTGCTCAACTCGGTCTTCCTCGACGAGTGCGTCAAGGCCGGCCTGGACTCGGCCATCGTGCACGCCTCGAAGATCCTGCCGATCGCCCGGCTGGAGGAAGAGGAGGTCAAGACCGCCCTCGACCTCATCTACGACCGGCGCTCGGAGGGCTACGACCCGCTGCAGAAGTTCCTCGAACTCTTCGAGGGCGCCACCACCAAGTCGCTCAAGGCGGGCCGGGCCGAGGAACTGTTGGCCCTGCCGCTGGACGAGCGGCTCCAGCGGCGCATCATCGACGGCGAGAAGAACGGCCTGGAGGCGGACCTCGCTGAGGCCCTCACCTCCCGCCCGGCCCTGGACATCGTCAACGACACGCTGCTCGCGGGCATGAAGGTGGTCGGCGAGCTGTTCGGCTCCGGCCAGATGCAGCTCCCCTTCGTGCTGCAGTCCGCGGAGGTCATGAAGAGCGCCGTGGCCTACCTGGAGCCGCACATGGAGAAGTCGGACGCGGAGGGCAAGGGCACCATCGTGCTGGCCACCGTGCGCGGCGACGTCCACGACATCGGCAAGAACCTGGTGGACATCATCCTGTCCAACAACGGCTACAACGTCGTGAACCTGGGCATCAAGCAGCCCGTGTCGGCGATCGTGGACGCCGCGCAGGAACACCGGGCCGACGTGATCGGCATGTCGGGGCTGCTGGTGAAGTCCACGGTGATCATGAAAGAGAACCTGGAGGAGCTGAACCAGCGCCAGCTGGCCGCGGACTTCCCGGTCATCCTCGGTGGCGCGGCGCTCACCCGCGCCTACGTCGAGCAGGACCTGCACGAGATCTACGAGGGCGAGGTCCGCTACGCCAGGGACGCCTTCGAGGGGCTGCGGCTGATGGACGCGCTGATCGCCGTCAAGCGCGGCGTGCCCGGCGCCGCCCTGCCCGAGCTGCGCCAGCGCCGGGTCGCCAAGCGCACCGTCGAGGTCAACGAGCCCGAGCCGGAGTCCGGCCCGGTCCGGTCGGATGTGGCCACCGACAACCCGGTGCCCACCCCGCCGTTCTGGGGCACCCGCGTCGTCAAGGGCATCCAGCTCGTCGACTACGCCTCCTGGCTGGACGAGGGCGCGCTGTTCAAGGGCCAGTGGGGGCTCAAGCAGGCGCGTACCGGCGACGGTCCGACGTACGAGGAGCTGGTGGAGACCGAGGGCCGGCCCCGGCTGCGCGGCTGGCTGGACAAGCTGCTCACCGAGAATTTGCTGGAGGCGGCCGTGGTCTACGGCTACTTCCCGTGCGTCTCCAAGGGCGACGACCTGGTGCTGCTGCACGAGGACGGCACCGAGCGCACCCGGTTCACCTTCCCGCGCCAGCGCCGGGGCCGCCGGCTGTGCCTGTCCGACTTCTTCCGGCCCGAGGAGTCGGGGGAGCGGGACGTGGTCGGCCTCCAGGTCGTCACGGTCGGCTCGAAGATCGGCGCAGCGACGGCCGAGCTGTTCGAGGCCAACTCCTACCGCGACTACCTGGAGCTGCACGGCCTGTCCGTCCAGCTCGCCGAGGCGCTGGCGGAGTACTGGCACGCCCGGGTCCGTGCCGAGCTGGGCTTCGCCGGCGAGGACCCGGACTCGGTCGAGGCGATGTTCGACCTCAAGTACCGCGGCGCCCGCTTCTCGCTCGGCTACGGGGCCTGCCCCGACCTGGAGGACCGGGCGAAGATCGCGGACCTGCTCGAACCGGAGCGGATCGGGGTGAAGCTCTCCGAGGAGTTCCAGCTCCACCCGGAGCAGTCCACGGACGCGATCGTGATCCACCACCCGGAGGCGAAGTACTTCAACGCCCGCTGACCGCCGTCACCACCCCGCTCGCCCCCGCCGCCCCGTTCCGCGCCCCGCGCGGCCGGGGCGGCGGGCGTATGGGCGCGGGGTGGGGCGGTACGCGCACCGGCGGGGCCGGGTGGCCGGGCCTACGCGCGGCGGGCCGGCGGTACGCGTACGGGCGCGCTGGGGGTGGGCCGCTGGCCCGTGGGCGGGCCGTGGACTTATCGCGGGCCGCGGGAGCACGGCCCCGAGACCGGGCCCGGGCCTGCCAGGCGGGCCGTCACGGCGCGAGATATCCGAGGGCGCGGCTGGGGAGCCCGACGTACACTGGTCGGTCCGGTAGCAGCCGGTTGCCTTCCCTTGGGCGGAGGGTGACCGGCTCCTTTGCCCTCGTGGGGCGCTCCCGCCGCGTCGGGGGCGCCCCGCCGGGGCCTTTCGTTACGGAGGTGCATGGATGACCAGCAGCATCCCCGCTGTCGACGCGCGGCCAGACGAGGAGCGGGCCCCGGTCCTGGAGGGCGTCCTGCTCGACATGGACGGCACCCTGGTGGACACCGAGGGCCTGTGGTGGACGGCCGAGGCCGCGATCTTCGCCGAACTCGGGCATGTGCTGGACGAGGCGCACCGTGAGGTCGTCGTCGGCGGCCCCATGACCCGCAGCGCCTCCTACCTCATCGAGGTCACCGGCGCCGACATCGCGCTGGAGGAACTGATCACGCGGCTCAACACCCGCTTCACGGAGCTGATCGGGGGCAGCGTGCCGCTGCTGCCCGGCGCCCGGCGGCTGCTCATGGAGCTGACGGCGCACGGGGTGCCGACCGCGCTGGTCTCCGCCTCGCACCGGCGCGTCATCGACCAGGTCCTGCTGTCGCTGGGCCCCGAGCACTTCCGGCTCACCGTCGCCGGCGACGAGGTCGAGCGCACCAAGCCGCACCCGGACCCCTATCTGCTCGCGGCGGCCGGCCTCGGGGTCGACCCCGCGCGCTGCGTCGTCGTCGAGGACACCGTGACCGGCGTGAGCGCGGCGGAGGCCGCCGGCTGCCCGGTGCTCGCGGTCCCGTCGGTGGTCCCCATCGAGCCGGCGCCGGGGCGCACCGTGGTGCCCTCCCTCGAAGGCGTGGACCTCGCTTTTCTCCGCGCTTTGGTCAAGCCAATTGATCAAGAGAGGGCGGCCATTCCGTAAGCGGGCGGTCGCGGTTCGTATTCCGATTGCCGACTGAGCGTCATATTCGCCTGGCACAGCGCAAAGTGATCCCGGCTCAGATAAAGATGATCTTCCCGGATCGCGCAATGCGACTGCCCCAACTGGCCGCGCGGGCGCCGCACTTCACGCGGCGTCTGCGCACGGTAACCCGGCGGTCGCGACGGCGCTTACGGAAACCGCGTCCCGCATATGCGCTGAGTGCACACCACCCGTCGATGAATCGCTGATCGAATTCCGCTTGGCGCGGCCTTCCGTCCGCCGCGCGGTAAATGGCTGTCACGGCAGGCTCGGTTGCGTGATTTATCTCACTGAACGACCCGTCGACAGGTGACCGTTCCCTGTGCTGGTCGGTCGATTCGGCCGCTTTCTGCCGAGGTCTTGTGTCCCGTTTGGCGGCCTCTCGCACGAATCGTTCTGCGTTGCGTATATCCCCTGTCGAGGCAGCGCGATAACGCCGAGATATCGCCCCAACTACACCGCACTCCAGTAATGCTGGTGACGCCTACTAATGTCTCCCGGAGAACATCAGCACAACCCCGCGTAGCCCGCTGTCCAAACAACGGTGGGGCCTCGGGTTTCGATGGTAGGGAGACCCCCGAGAATGAACCGTAAGACGATGGTGTTGCCCGCGTTGGTGGGCCTGTTGACGTCTGTTCTCGCGGGCTGCGGGAGCGCGGACGGGGCCGGCTCGGACGGTGACGCGATCGTCGTGGGAAGTACGGATCTGATCGAGGCCACCGAGGCGGCGCCGGCGCCGCTCGATCCCGCCCAGGTATACGACGTCGGGTCGTGGGGCGTGATGCACAACGTCTTCCAGACCCTCATGCGCATGCCCAGGTCCGGCAGCACGCCGGTGCCTGACGCGGCGCGCAGTTGCGGGTTCCAGGACAAGCAGAGCGAGCAGTTCCGCTGCACGCTGCGCAAGGGGTTGACGTTCTCCAACGGGAACGAGCTGACCGCGCGGGACGTCGTCTTCTCCTTCGAGCGCATGCTGGCCATCGACTACGCGAACGGCCCCCAGTCGCTGATCAGCAACGTCGACAAGGTCGAGGCCGCCGGCGAGTTGGAGGTGGTCTTCCACCTCAAGTCGCCCGACGCCACCTTCCCGCACAAGCTCGCCACGCCGGCCACCGCCCTGGTCGACAGCGAGGACTACGCCAAGAACAAGCTCAGGTCCGGCTTCGAGATGAGCGGCTCGGGCCCGTACGAGGTGAGCGTCGAGACCAGCGAGAACCGGCTGACCAAGGCCGTCTTCACCAAGAATCCGAAGTACCAGGGCGCGGTCGAGGTGGGCAACAGCAAGGTCGAGATGCGGTTCTTCCCCGACGCCAAGGCGATGGAGAGGGCGCTCAACGAGGGCGACATCAGCGCGCTCAACCGCACCCTGAGCCCGGAGCAGATCGTGCGCCTGCGGGACAAGGGCCAGGGCGACGTCAAGCTCACCGAGTCCTCGGGCCAGGAGATTCGTTACCTCGCCTTCAACACCGACGCCCCCGGGGTGCGCGACAAGGCCGTGCGCAAGGCGATGGCCCAGCTCGTCGACCGGCAGGCGCTGGTGCGCGACGTCTACCAACGCACCACCGTGCCGCTGTACTCCCTGGTGCCGACCGGCACGTCGGCGCACACCAACTCCTTCCACAACACCTACGGCGACCCCAGCGTCAGCAAGGCCCGCGAGATCCTGCGCGACGCCGACGTGAGCACCCCGGTGAAACTGACCCTCACCTACTCCTCGGACCACTACGGGCCGGCGTCCGCCAAGGAGTTCCAGGCGCTCCAGCGGCAACTGAACGACAGCAAGCTGTTCCAGGTGAAGATCCAGGACGTGCCCTGGACGAAGTTCCGCCCGGCCGCGGCCAAGGGTGAGTACGCCGCCTACGGCATGGGTTGGTACCCGGACTTCCCCGACCCGGACAACTACGTCGCACCGTTCTTCGGCCCCGACAACTTCCTGGGCTCCCCCTACCGAAACACCACGATCGAAGATGTCCTGATCCCGCGCACCCGGCAGCAGGAGCAGCGCACCGTAGCGGTCAGGGACTTCCAGCAGGCGCAGGACATCATCGCGGACGAGGTGCCCGTGTTGCCGCTGTGGCAGGGGAAGCAGTACGTCGCCACCCGTGACGGCATCACCGGAGCGGAGTGGGCGGTCGACGACGCGGGCAAGCTCCGGCTCTGGGAGCTGGGCCGCGGAGTCAAGGGCTGATCGGGCCGGTGTCAGCGACGCCACCGGTTCCGAGGAATCATCCGAGGCAACCGTGAGGTAGGCGCGCGTGAGGAAACGGAACCAGTGGCTGGCGGCCCCACTCGTCGTGGGGCTCGCCGGCTCCCTGTTGGCGGGGTGCGGCTCGGACGGCGGGGCGACCGCGGGCACGGGCCAACGCGTGGTCATGGGCATGTCGGACCGGGTCTTATCCACCGACCCGGCCGCCGGCTACGACCCCGGCTCCTGGCTGCTGTTCAACAACGTCTTCCAGTCATTGCTGAGCTTCCCCAAGGGGAGCAGCACGCCACAGCCGGAGGCGGCCGAGTCCTGCGCCTTCCAGGACCGCACGAGCAAGGTCTTCCGCTGCACCCTGCGCGCCGGCCTGAGCTTCACCAACGGCAACGACCTCACCTCGAAGGACGTCAAGCACTCCTTCGAGCGCACGCTGGCCATCGGCCACCAGGACGGCCCCGCCGTCATGCTCTCCTCGATCGACCGCATCGACACGCCGGACGAGCGGACCGTCACCTTCCGCCTCAAGTCCCCGGACGCCACCTTCCCGCAGAAGATCGCCTCGGGTGCCGGCTCCATCGTGGACCACCGCGTCTACCCCAAGGACAGACTGCGCACCGACCCGCAGGCCGTCGGCTCCGGCGTCTACCGGCTGGACTCCTTCGACAGCGAGGAAGCCCGGTTCTCGGTCAACGGCGGCTACCGGGGCCCGGCCGAGCCGCGGAACTCCGGCATGACCATGAAGTTCTACAACGGCGACCAACCCGCCCTGGCCGCGGCGGTGCGCGGCGGCGACATCGACCTCGCCTACCGTGGCCTGGAGTCCGCCGCCGTCGCCAAGATCGCCACCCAGGCCGGCGGCGCCAAGGACCTCCAGGTCGTCGAGGGCACCAGCGCCGAGATCCAGCACCTGGTCTTCAACCTGCGCGACCGCGTCGCGGGACGGCGGGGCGTACGCCAGGCGGTGGCCTACCTCATCGACCGCAGCCTGCTGGCCCGCGACATCTACCAGCGCACCGTACAACCGCTGTACTCCACCGTCCCGGCCGGCATCACCGCCCACAAGACGCCGTACTTCGACCTGTACGGCGACCGCCCGCAGCGCGCCAAGGCCCGCGCGGCGCTGCGCGCCGACGGCATCACCGACAAGGTCCGACTCACCCTGTGGGGAACCCCGATCCGCTACGGCCCCGGCACCAACGCCGGCCTGCGCCTGATCGCCGAGCAGCTCAACGCCAGTGGCCTGTTCGAGGCCAAGGTGCGCAGCGTCGACTTCGACACGTACGAGAAGGCCATCAGCCGGGGCGAGTACGGCGTCTACGTCAAGGGCTGGGTCCCCGACTACCCGGACCCGGACAACTTCACGGCGCCGTTCTTCGGACCCGACAACGTGCTCGCCAACCACTACGACGCCGGCGAGATCACCTCGCGGTGGCTGCCGAGCACCGCGAGCCAGGTCGACCGCGCCGAGACCGTCGGCGACTTCGCCCGCATCCAGACCCAGGTCGCGAAGGACCTGCCGGTGATACCGCTCTGGCAGGGCAAGCAGTACGCGGTGGCCAGCGACGCCGTCACCGGCCTCCAGTGGACCCTGGACGCGTCCACGATCTTCCGCTTCTGGGAGATCGCCAAGACGGGCTGACCCCCGCCGGCTCCGTCCCACCGGCCGGCCTCGTCCCACCGGCCGGGGCCGGCCGGCGCACCGCTCGCCGGCGCGCCCCCGGCGACCTACTGGGCGCCGGGGCGGACCAGGCCGCTCTCGTACGCGTAGACCGCGGCCTGCACCCGGTCCCGCAGGCCCAGCTTGGTGAGCACGTGGCCCACGTGCGTCTTGACCGTCGTCTCGCTGACGAACAGGTCGGCGGCGATCTCCGCGTTGGACAGGCCGCGGGCCACCAGCTTCAGGACCTCGACCTCGCGGTCGGTGAGCGTGTGCAGCGTGTCGGGCACCGACTCCTCGCCCGAGGGCAGGTGGTCGGCGTACTTGTCCAGCAGGCGCCGGGTCACGCTCGGCGCCAGCATCGCCTCGCCCGCGGCCACCACCCGGATCGCCTGCACCAGCTCGTTGGCGGGCGCGTCCTTGAGCAGGAAGCCGCTGGCCCCGGCGCGCAGCGCCTCCACCACGTACTCGTCGAGGTCGAACGTGGTCAGGACCAGCACCTTCGCCGGGCCGTCCCGTCCGGGGCCGGTGATCTGCCGGGTCGCCTCCACACCGTCCATCCGGGGCATGCGGATATCCATCAGCACCACGTCCGGCTGCAGGGCCCGGACCTGGTCGAGGGCCTGGAGCCCGTCCCCGGCCTCCCCGACGACCGCGAGATCCTGCTCGGCCTCCAGGATCATGCGGAAGCCGGTACGCAGCAGCGGCTGGTCGTCGACGAGCAGAACGCGGATAGCCACGGGGGTCTCCTTCGCTAGACCCGCCCCATTCTGCCCTGACTCTCCGGGCCCGACTGCGCGGGGATGACCTGGAGCGGGTAGGGCGGGGGAGCGCCGCCGAACTCCGGGCACAACGCCTGGTGGTCACACCATCCGCAGAGCTTGGTCTGCCGCGGCTGCCAGTTCCCCGTCTCGGTCGCCTCCCGGATCGCGGCCCACAGCGCGAGCAGCTTGCGCTCGACCGCCTCCAGCTCCGCCGCCACCGGGTCGTAGGTCAGCACGTCGCCGCTGCCCAGGTAGACGAGCTGGAGGCGCCTGGGCACCACGCCGCGCAGCCGCCACAGCACCAGCGCGTAGAACGTCATCTGGAACAGCGCGTCGCCCCGGTACCGCGGCGCCGGCGCCCGGCCCGTCTTGTAGTCGACCACCCGCACCTCGCCCGTCGGCGCGATGTCCACCCGGTCGATGTAGCCGCGCAGCGTCAGGCCCGACTCCAGGGCCGTCTCCACGTACAACTCGCGCTCGGCCGGCTCCAGGCGCGTCGGATCCTCCAGCGTGAACCACCGCTCGACCAACTGCTCCGCCTCGCGCAGCCACCCCGCCAGCCGCTCCGGGTCCTGGCCGCCGTCCTCCGTCGCGAACAACTCGGCCAACTCCGGCTTGGCCGCCAGCAGCCGCTCCCACTCGCCGGGGACCATGGCCCGGGCCCGGGGCGCCGTGCGGTCCGCCGCCGGGGAGTCGAAGAGCCGCTCGAGGACGGCGTGCACCACCGTGCCCCGGGTCGCCGCCGCGCTGGGCTTCTCCGGGAGCTTGTCGATCACGCGGAAGCGGTACAGCAGCGGGCACCGCATGAAGTCGGCGGCCCGCGACGGCGACAGCGACGACGACAGCGGTGCCCGGGACGCCGCCCGCCCCGCCTTCTCCGTGGTTCCCATGTCGCAAGACTGTACGGCCCGGCACTGACACTCGCGGCAACCGCCGCGTCGCCGCGAGGGGCATCGCCAGCGCGCGGGGCGGGCAGGCGTGAGGTGGGCGCGGGGTCGGGCGCGGCCCGTCCGCCCGCGACGACGCCCACGAACGCCGGGGCCACCCCTCCAGAGGGTAAAGAGGGAGCCGAGGCCGAGCGAAGCGCAGGCAGACGCATACCATCGACGACAGAACGCCTCACGCCGCAGGCTCGTGAGACCGAGCGGGCGGCGCGAGGGACGTACATGACGAGAGGACACCGTGGACAACAGCGGGCAGCGGCGGTCCGGCGACGGGCCGGACCGCCCGACCGAGCCCGAGGACCGCAAACCTGAGCGGCCCAAGGAGGTCGGCGGCGGCTTCCTCATGGGCCGGCCCTTCGGCGTCCCGGTCTACGTCGCGCCGAGCTGGTTCCTGGTGGCCGCCCTGATCACCTGGGTGTTCGGCGGCCAGCTCGACCGCGTGCTGCCGGAGCTGGGCACCGCGCGCTACCTGGTCTCGCTCTTCTTCGCCATCGCCTTCTACGCCTCGGTACTCGTACACGAGCTGGCGCACACGGTGGCCGCGCTCCGCTTCAAACTTCCGGTGCGCCGCATCCAGTTGCAGTTCTTCGGTGGCGTCTCGGAGATCGAGAAGGAGTCCGAGACGCCGGGCCGGGAGTTCGTCCTGGCCTTCGTCGGCCCGCTGCTCTCGCTCGTGCTCGCCGGCGTCTTCTACCTCGGTATGCAGGTAGTGGAGCCCGGCACCGTGCCCGGCGTGCTGCTCGCCGGCCTGATGATCTCCAACCTGATCGTCGCCGCCTTCAACCTGCTGCCCGGCCTGCCGCTGGACGGCGGGCGCATGCTGCGGGCCGTGGTCTGGAAGCTCAGCGGCAAGCCCATGACCGGCACCGTCGCCGCCGCCTGGACCGGGCGCGCGCTCGCCGTCGCCGTGCTCATCGGACTGCCGCTGGTCACCCACGCGGGAGGCTTCGGCGACTCCGACGGCTTCGGCAGCGTGGACTCGCTCACCGACGCGCTGCTGGCCGCCATCCTCGCCGCGATCATCTGGACCGGCGCCGGCAACAGCCTGCGGATGGCCCGGCTCCGCGAGCGCCTGCCCGACCTGCGGGCCCGCACGCTCACCCGGCGCGCCGTCCCCGTCGCCGCCGACACCCCGCTCTCCGAGGCGCTGCGGCGCGCCAACGACGCCGGCGCCCGGGCCCTGGTCGTCGTCGACAACCACGGCGACCCGACCGCCGTCGTCCGAGAGGCGGCCATCGTCGGCATCCCCGAGCACCGCCGCCCCTGGGTCGCGGTCAGCGGCCTCGCGCAGGACCTCAAGGAGGGCATGCGCGTCTCGGCCGAGCTGACCGGCGAGCAACTGCTCGACACCCTGCGCGCCACCCCGGCCACCGAGTACCTGGTGGTCGAGGAGACCGGGGAGATCTACGGCGTGCTCTCCACGGTCGACGTGGAGCGCGCCTTCCTCGCCGCGATAGCCCGCCCCTCCTAGCCAGCCCCGGGCAGCCCCGGCGCCCGACCGCGATCCGGCCCGCCGGAATCAGCCGCTCCGGCCCGCTCCGGCCACACGACACGGCTCGCGGGCAGGGGGCGGACGCCCGCGGTGGCCACCGCGCGGAAGCCGCCGGTCCGCCGCGCGGTCGGTGCTCCGGCGACAGACCGGTAGGCTGGTCACATGTCCGAACCGACCGGTGCCGCCCGCCGTCGCGGGCCCTTCCAGGTCGGGGACCAGGTCCAGCTCACCGACCCCAAGGGACGCCACTACACCTTCACGCTCGAAGCCGGGAAGAGCTTCCACACCCACAAGGGTGCCTTCCCGCACGACGAGCTGATCGGTGCTCCCGAGGGCAGTGTTGTCCGTACCACCGGGAACGTCGCCTACCTCGCGCTGCGCCCCCTGCTCCCCGACTACGTCCTGTCCATGCCGCGCGGAGCCGCCGTGGTCTACCCCAAGGACGCGGGGCAGATCCTGGCGATGGCCGACATCTTCCCCGGCGCCCGGGTGGTGGAGGCGGGTGTCGGCTCCGGCTCGCTCAGCAGCTTCCTGCTGCGCGCCATCGGCGACCAGGGCATGCTGCACTCCTACGAGCGCCGCGCCGACTTCGCCGAGATCGCCACCCAGAACGTCGAGCGGTACTTCGGCGGCCCGCACCCCGCGTGGCAGCTGACCGTCGGTGACCTGCAGGACAACCTGTCGGACACCGACGTGGACCGGGTCGTCCTCGACATGCTCGCCCCGTGGGAGTGCCTGGAGGCCGTCTCCAAGGCCCTGGTGCCCGGCGGTATCCTGTGCGCGTACGTCGCCACCACGACCCAGCTCGCCCGCACCGTCGAGGCGATCAGGGAGCACGGGACCTTCAACGAGCCGTCGGCCTGGGAGACCATGGTCCGCACCTGGCACGTGGAGGGCCTGGCCGTGCGCCCCGACCATCGCATGATCGGGCACACCGGCTTCCTGCTCACCGCGCGCCGCCTGGCCGACGGCGTCGAGCCCCCGCTACGCCGCCGCCGACCGGCCAAGGGTGCCTACGGCGAGGACTACACCGGCCCCGGCCGCGGCCAGTCCGGCGGCGCCGCGAGCACGTCCGACAGCCCAGCCACCGAGCCCCCCGCCACCAGCGAGTAACAGCGGCCACGGGGCACTTCCGCACCACCGGCAACACCTACATCCCGCGCTCCACGCTCCACCGTGTGCGGCGCGAACCACCCGGCGCCGCCGACGACTTCCCGCCAGGGGAACCGTCGGCGGCGCCGCGTCGTTAGGTGAAGTGCGCCAGCCACCACCCCGCTGTTTCCGCGGGGTGTGACGTGTGGCACCATGCTGGCCACCCCCGACGCCACGACGCTCACAGGAGTTATCCGCGTGCAGCCCTCGGCAGGCTCTGCGTCCGCCCCCTCGTCCAGCGCCGCGCCCGGTGCGAGCCCCGATGCGGGCCTCCCGCACACGCGCACCCGGTGGGCGCACTGGATCGCCACCGCGCTCGCCCTCACCGCCGTGATCGGGGGTTCGGTAGCGCTCCAACCGTCGGACGCCACGGCGTCGCCCGACCGCGCCGCGCCCCCGCCCACCCGCGCGGCGTCCGCCCCGGACGCCCGCGCCGCCGCCTACCCGGTGGACTGCGGACGGGCCGCGGTGGACGTCGTCCAGCACGCGTCGGGCGACCTCGACGGCGACGGCCGACCCGAGACGGTGGCCGTGGTGCGCTGCCACTCGGAGCTGGGTACCCCGCCCAGCGGCATCTATGTGATAGCGCCCGCCAGCAACTCCGCGGGCAAGCACGGCGCGAAGCCGCGCGTGGTGAGCACGTTCCTCAAACCCACCGAGGGCATGAGCGTGCAGCGCCTCGCGCTCCGCGACGCCACGGTTTCGGCCACGTTGCTCGGCTACTCGTCGCAGCAGGTGCCGCGCTGCTGCCCGGACCTGGAGCGCGACGTCAACTGGCGTTGGCAGGGGGACAAGTTCGTCCTGAAGGCGATGCCGCTGCCGGGGAGCGTGTGAGGGCCTCGGCGCGATCGGTCCACGGCGGTTTCCGGCCACGCACGGCGCGTACCGGGCCCGGGCGGCTCGCCCACCCGAGCCCGCGAGGGCAGGCCGGACCGGCCTCCGGAGCAGTCGTGCCGTACGCCGCACGGCGACGGCCCGGCCGCTCGCCCAGCCGTTGGGCCACGGCCGGCCAGTCGCCGAGCCGCCAGCACCCCACACGCCGGGGACCCACGGCCCCAGTCCCCGCCGCGACCACCGCCTCGCCGTAACCCGCTACAGCCGCCCGCTGCATCCGCCCTGACCTGCGATGACGCGGCACACGGGGGACGGGTCCGGCCGGGCGGTCGCTCAGGCGGCGTCCGGCCCGTAGACCTCGACCTTGTCGGCGACCCGCCGCACGTGGATGCAGTCGCCCGGACACTCCTTCGCGGAGTCCCTGACGTCGGCGAGCAGCGGTAGCGGCACCGGGGCCGTGGCCCCGGGCGCCGAGAGCAGCTCGGCCTCCTCGCCGGCCGCCACGGGGGGCTTGACGTAGGCCAGGCCGTCGATGTCGAGCTCGAAGACCTCTGGCGCGTACTGCGCGCAGATACCGTCGCCGGTACACAGGTCCTGGTCGATCCACACCTCGAGAGCCTCGGATGCGGCGGCCGCCGTTTCGTTGCCGGAGACCTCGTTCTGCGCGGTCATTTCGCCTGCCGTTCCTGCGCGGGTGAACCAATTGAAGCCAGCCCTGACGGGTGTTGACCAACCCGACGATACAACCGCCCGCTTTCCGATGTTGTTGGGTGGGTATTCCCCTGGCGTGAGGACGTGCGCAAGGGTGAAGATCGGACACACCCCGAACGGTTTGTGATCTAGGGGTTTCAACCCGCACCGGCCCAGGTAGGGTCTGGAAGCGTCCAGCTCCCCTTGGAGGAGGTGAGGACCGTGGCAGCCCACGACGACGACATCAACCGCGGCATCCGGCCGGGGCGGGGGTCTGAGGACCCAGCCGGCCAGGTTGCCTATCTAGAGCAGGAAATCGCCGTCCTGCGCCGCAAGCTCGCCGACTCTCCGCGGCACACGAGGATTCTCGAAGAGCGGATCGTCGAGCTGCAGACCAACCTCGCAGGCGTGTCCGCGCAGAACGAACGGCTTGCCAATACCCTCCGTGAGGCACGCGATCAGATCGTGGCCCTCAAGGAGGAAGTCGACCGGCTGGCGCAGCCACCGGCGGGCTTCGGTGTGTATTTGCAGGCGAACGAGGACGGCACGGCGGACATCTTCACCGGTGGCCGAAAGCTCCGGGTCAATGTCAGCCCCAGCGTCGAACTCGACGAGCTCAGGCGTGGCCAGGAGGTCATGCTCAACGAGGCGCTCAACGTGGTCGAGGCCATGGAGTTCGAGCGCGCCGGGGACATCGTCACCCTCAAGGAGATCCTCGAGGACGGCGAGCGAGCCCTGGTGATCGGGCACACCGACGAGGAGCGCGTGGTGCGGCTGGCCGAGCCGCTGCTCGACGCGGTCATCCGCCCCGGTGACGCCCTGCTGCTTGAGCCGCGCTCCGGCTACGTGTACGAGGTCATCCCGAAGAGCGAGGTCGAGGAGCTCGTCCTCGAAGAGGTCCCGGACATCGACTACACCAAGATCGGCGGCCTGGGGAACCAGATCGAGCTGATCAGGGACGCGGTCGAGCTTCCATACCTGCACCCCGACCTCTTCAAGGAGCACGAACTCCGGCCGCCCAAGGGCGTCCTGCTGTACGGCCCGCCCGGCTGTGGCAAGACGCTGATCGCCAAGGCGGTGGCCAACTCCCTTGCCAAGAAGGTCGCCGAGGTGACCGGCAAGCCGGCGGGCAAGAGCTTCTTCCTGAACATCAAGGGCCCGGAGCTGCTCAACAAGTACGTCGGTGAGACCGAGCGGCACATCCGGCTCGTCTTCCAGCGGGCTCGTGAGAAGGCGAGCGAGGGCACGCCCGTCATCGTCTTCTTCGACGAGATGGACTCCCTCTTCCGCACCCGTGGCTCGGGCGTGAGCTCGGACGTGGAGAACACCATCGTCCCGCAGCTCCTGTCGGAGATCGACGGTGTGGAGGGCTTGGAGAACGTCATCGTCATCGGCGCCTCCAACCGCGAGGACATGATCGACCCGGCGATCCTGCGCCCCGGCCGCCTCGATGTGAAGATCAAGATCGAGCGTCCGGACGCGGAGGCGGCCAAGGACATCTTCTCGAAGTACCTCACGCCCACGCTTCCGGTGCACTCCGACGACCTGGCCGAACACGGCGGGTCGCGGCAGGCGGCGGTCAGCGGCATGATTCAGTCGGTCGTCGAGCAGATGTACGCCGAATCCGAGGAGAACCGCTTCCTCGAGGTCACCTACGCCAATGGTGACAAGGAAGTCCTGTACTTCAAGGACTTCAATTCGGGCGCGATGATCCAGAACATCGTCGACCGGGCCAAGAAAATGGCCATCAAGGCATTTCTCGACCACAACCAGAAGGGCCTTCGCGTCTCCCACCTGCTCGCCGCGTGCGTGGACGAGTTCAAGGAGAACGAGGACCTGCCGAACACCACGAATCCGGACGACTGGGCCCGGATTTCCGGAAAGAAGGGCGAGCGGATCGTCTTCATCCGTACGCTCGTCACCGGAAAGCAGGGGGCGGACACCGGCCGCTCCATCGACACGGTGGCGAACACCGGTCAGTACCTGTAGCGCCGCACTCCGGCTGCGGATGTCCTACTCCCCGCTTCGGGCGGGGAACCCTGGGGGCGTCCGCAGCCGGATGTTTTTCTCCGGCCGACGCGCGGACAACGACTGGAGCAATGACTGTAATGATCTCCCCACCACCGCTCAGCCGTTCTAGGCTCTGCGGTACCGCGGCGCCGCGAGGTGGGGGATCGGGGACCGCACACGCATCGGACGCGCAGCGGTACTTGAGCGCCGACCTCACCGGTGGGCGCCGCCGGGCAAGGAGGGCCGCATGACCGTACGGCGAGTAATGGGAATCGAGACGGAGTACGGGATCTCCGTCCCCGGCCACCCGAACGCCAATGCCATGCTCACCTCGTCCCAGATCGTCAACGCCTACGCGGCGGCGATGCACCGGGCGCGCCGCGCCCGCTGGGACTTCGAGGAGGAGAACCCGCTGCGGGACGCCCGTGGCTTCGACCTCGCCCGCGAGACCGCGGACGCCAGCCAGCTCACGGACGAGGACATCGGGCTGGCCAACGTCATCCTCACCAACGGGGCACGGCTGTACGTGGACCACGCGCACCCGGAGTACAGCGCGCCCGAGGTGACCAACCCCAGGGACGCCGTCCTGTGGGACAAGGCCGGCGAGCGGATCATGGCCGAGGCCGCCGAGCGCGCCGCGCAGCTGCCCGGTGGGCAGTCGATCCTGCTGTACAAGAACAACACGGACAACAAGGGCGCCTCCTACGGCACCCACGAGAACTACCTGATGAAGCGGGCGACGCCGTTCTCGGACATCGTTCGCCACCTCACACCCTTCTTCGTCTCGCGGCAGGTGATCACGGGCGCCGGCCGGGTCGGCATCGGGCAGGACGGCCACAACCACGGCTTCCAGCTCAGTCAGCGCGCGGACTACTTCGAGGTCGAGGTGGGCCTGGAGACGACGCTGAAGCGGCCCATCATCAACACCAGGGACGAGCCGCACGCGGACGCCGAGAAGTACCGCAGGCTGCACGTGATCATCGGCGACGCGAACCTGTCCGAGATCTCGACGTACCTCAAGCTGGGCACCACCTCGCTGGTGCTGGCCATGATCGAGGACGGCTTCATCGCCGTCGACCTCGCCGTCGACCAGCCGGTGCGTACCCTGCACCAGGTCTCCCACGACCCCACGCTGCGACGCCTTGTCACGTTGCGTAGCGGTCGCACGCTGACCGCCGTACAGCTCCAGATGGAGTACTTCGAGCTGGCCCACAAGTACGTGGAGGACCGCTACGGCGCCGACGCGGACGAGCAGACCAAGGACGTCCTGGCCCGCTGGGAGGACGTGCTCGGCCGCCTGGAGCGCGACCCGATGAGCCTGGCCGGCGAGCTGGACTGGGTCGCCAAGCGCGAACTCCTGGAGGGCTACCGGCGCCGCGACGGCCTGGAGTGGGACGCGGCCCGGCTGCACCTGGTGGACCTGCAGTACGCGGACGTACGCCCGGACAAGGGCCTGTACAACCGCCTGGTGGCGCGCGGCAAGATGTCCCGCATCCTGGCGGAGGACGAGGTCGAGCGGGCCGAGCGCAAGCCTCCTGAGGACACCAGGGCCTATTTCCGCGGGCGCTGCCTGGAACAGTACGCGGACGACGTCGCGGCGGCCTCCTGGGACTCGGTGATCTTCGACCTGCCCGGTCGCGACTCACTCCAGCGGGTGCCCACCCTGGAACCGCTGCGCGGCACCCGCGACCACGTCAAGGAACTCCTTGACCGCTGCCGCACGGCCGAGGACCTGGTCCGCGTGCTGTCGGGCGGCTGATCGCGTCTGAGAGGCGGGGCAGCAGGGAATCATCGAGGTGGTTCTCGAACGTTGTAGCAAGTACGGGCCCGATGTCGGGCCCGGCTTGTAGGGTCTGATCTTGTACGTCGAACCGAGCGGGGTGAGGGATATGGCGACCAAGGACACCGACGGTGGGCAGCAGCGAGCGACGCGTTCCAAGGAGGAGGTCGACGAGCAAGCCCAGGACGCACAGGCCGCTGAGGACCTGAAGGAGCGGCAGGAAAAGCTCTCCGACGACGTGGACTCCGTGCTGGACGAGATCGACGACGTCCTGGAGGAGAACGCCGAGGACTTCGTCCGTTCGTTCGTGCAAAAGGGCGGCCAGTAGGTCCGGCGCACGTGATCGACCCTCCCGCTGAGGGGGTCCTGGCCCGCTGCGCGGGCCGTGGTGGTGGCGGTCAGGCAGACGCTTCGGCGATCTGCCCGACCGTTTCCACCGCGCATGTGGATCAACGTCATGGGACGGGTAGGGTCCCGGGCGTACGGAGCTTCAACCGCGATGCGGCCAAGGGGACGTTGACGACTGGCTCGGACGTACCGCCGGGCCATCGCATATCTGGAAGGAAACTTGTGGAAGCCAACACTCGTATCACTGGGCGTCTACCTGCTGCCTTCCTGACGCCTGGCTCCTCGTCATTCATGGACTTCCTGGGCGACCACGCGCCGGAGCTGCTTCCGGGCAACCGGCCGCTGCCGGAGGTGCGCGGCGCCGTCGAGGCCCCGCACGGCACCACGATCGTGGCGGCGACTTTCGAGGGCGGCGTGGTGCTCGCCGGTGACCGCAGGGCCACCATGGGCAACCTCATCGCGCAGCGCGACATCGAGAAGGTCTTCCCGGCCGACGAGTACGCGGCGGTCGGCATCGCCGGCACGGCCGGCCTCGCGGTGGAGATGGTCAAGCTCTTCCAGTTGGAGCTGGAGCACTTCGAGAAGGTCGAGGGCGTGCAGCTCTCCCTCGAGGGCAAGGCGAACCGGCTCTCCACCATGATCCGTGGCAACCTCGGCATGGCCATGCAGGGCCTGGCCGTGGTGCCGCTGTTCACCGGCTGGGACGTCGAGCGCGGCAAGGGCCGCATCTTCTCGTACGACATCACCGGCGGGCGCTCGGAGGAGTACGGCTTCGCGGCCACCGGCTCGGGCTCGGTCTTCGCCCGGGGCGCGCTGAAGAAGCTCTACCGCGAGGACCTGACGGAAAATCAGGCGGCGACTGCCGTGGTGCAGGCGCTCTACGACGCGGCGGACGACGACTCCGCCACCGGCGGGCCCGACCTGGCCCGGCGGATCTACCCGATCGTCACCGTCATCACCGACGCGGGCTTCCGGCGGCTGACCGAGTCCGAGGTGTCCGAGATTGCGCGGGCCGTGCATGACGGGCGGCTCCAGCAGCCGGACGGCCCCCGGGCCGCGGTTCTCTGACGGACAGGGAAGATTCGCCCATGCACTCGCCACTGACAGAAAGGGACGGATAGCCGGTGTCGACGCCGTTCTATGTCTCACCCCAGCAGGCCATGGCCGACCGCGCCGAGTACGCCCGCAAGGGCATCGCGCGGGGTCGCAGCGTTGTCGTGCTCCAGTACACCGACGGCATCGTCTTCGTCGCCGAGAACCCGTCCCGCGCCCTGCACAAGGTCAGCGAGATCTACGACCGGATCGCCTTCGCGGCGGTCGGCAAGTACAACGAGTTCGAGAACCTGCGCATCGGCGGCGTGCGCTACGCCGACCTGCGCGGCTTCACCTACCACCGCGAGGACGTGACCGCCCGCGGCCTGGCCAACGTCTACGCGCAGACGCTGGGCACGATCTTCTCCAGCAACGCCGAGAAGCCGTACGAGGTCGAGCTGATCGTCGCCGAGGTGGGGGCCGCGCCCGAGGACGACCAGATCTACCGGCTGCCGCATGACGGTTCGATCGTGGACGAGCACGGCTCGGTCGCGGTCGGTGGCAACTCCGATCAGATCGGCAACTACCTCGATCAGCGCCACCGTGACGGCATGACCCTGGGCGAGGCGCTCAAGCTCGCCGTCGAGTCGCTGTCCCGGGACAACAACGGCGGCGAGCGCAGCCTGACCGCCGAGCAGTTGGAGGTCGCGGTCCTCGACCGGACCCGCCCCCAGCAGCGCAAGTTCAAGCGCATCCTCGGCAGCCAGCTCTCCCGGCTGCTGGAGGAGGACGCGCCGTCGACCGGTTCCGGTGCCGACGGGGACGGGGCGTCCGGCGACGCCCCCACGGAGGCCAGCGCGGACGCGTCCGAGGACGCGCCGGAGGCCAAGGAGGCGCCGGCGAAGCCGGCCGGCAAGGCCAAGGGCGCCCCGAAGGGCGACCCGGACGCGTCAGCGGAGGACGAGCAGAAGTAGCCCACCAAGGGCGAGCGCACACCGCGCATCACCGCGCCCCGGCACGTGGTCTGGTCCGCGTGCCGGGGCGCGGTGCGTGGCGCGTTCGCGCGAGCGGCGAACCGGCGCCCGCGCTGCGGTGTGCTAGGCAGTTTCGTTTGGATCAGTCAGTCGTTGGTCCGGGTGTGCCGTTGACTGATGCGCAGTGGGCGCGGATTGAGCCGTTGCTCCCCGACCGGACGCCGCAACGGGGTGGCCGTTGGCGGGACCATCGGGAGGTGATCGACGCGATCGCCTTCAAGTTCCAGACCGGTACCCAGTGGGTGCACCTGCCGGAGAAGTACGGCAACTGGCGGGGCGTCTACAACCGGCTGCGGATGTGGGCCGTCGACGGCACGTGGGAGCGGGTGTTCACCGCCCTGGTGGCCCAAGCCGACGCGGACGAAGACGTCAGCTGGGCCGTCTCGGTGGACTCCACGATCGTGCGGGCCCACCAGCATGCGGCCGGGGCCCGGAAAAAGGGGCCCCGGCCGGCGAGCCGGACGATCACGCCATCGGCCGGTCCCGCGGCGGACTGACCACGAAGATCCACCTCGCGGCCGACGGCCGGTGCCGGCCGCTGGTGTTCGTCCTCACCGCCGGACAGGCCGGAGATGCACCCGCCTTCACGGACGTCATGGCCCGCCTGCGCGTTCCCCGCCCTCTTGGACGGCCCCGCACCAGGCCGGACCTAGTCCTGGCCGACAAGGCGTACTCCTCCCGCGCGATCCGCAGTCACCTGCGCAGACGCGGCATCCGCGCGGTGATCCCGGAACGGGCCGACCAGCAGGCCAACCGGCGGCAGCGCGGACAGGCAGGCGGCAGACCTCCGGCCTTCGACCGCGAGGCGTACAGGCAGCGCAACACCGTCGAGCGGTGCATCAACCGCCTGAAGCAGTGGCGCGGCATCGCCACCCGCTACGAGAAGACCGCGACCATCTACCTCGCCGGACTCCACATCGCAGGCATCTTCCTCTGGTCCGCCCGCTGATCCAAACGAAACCGCCTAGCAGGCGCAGTGGGCCGAGCCGACCGGCGCCGTCAGCGGGTCGGCCGCGCGCCGGACGACGCCGTTCGGTCCCTGGACGGGGAAGCCCTCCCGGGTCCAGTACTCGATCCCGCCGATCATCTCCCGTACCCGGTAGCCGAGCCGCGCGAAGGCGAGCGCCGCCCGGGTCGCCCCGTCGCAGCCGGGCCCCCAGCAGTACGTGATGACCGGGACCGAGCGGTCCACCAGGTGCGCCGCGCGCTCGGCGATCTCGGCCGTCGGCAGGTGCAGCGCGCCGGGGACGCGCCCCTGCGCCCGCTGAGCCGCCGGGCGCGCGCTCACGCCGGCGTGGCGGGGCCCGGCGGGGGAGCGGCGGTCGAGGCGCGGGGGACGAGTTCGACCGGAAGCCGGGTCACGTCGGGGACGCCGCCGTCCAGGACGGCCAGCAGGGCGCGCATGCCCGCGGCCCCCACCTCCTCGGCCGGCAACCGCACCGTCGTCAGCTCCGGCTCGACGGCGGTCGCCAGCGACACGTCGTCGAAGCCGGTCACCGACACGTCCTGTGGCACGCGCAGGCCCAGCCGCCGCACCGCCTTGCACGCGCCCGCGGCCAGGACGTCGTCGTCGCAGATCAGCGCGGTGGGGCGGGTGCGGGGGTCGGCCAGCGCCCGGGTGGCGCCCGCCAGCCCGCCGGCGACGGAGAGCGGGGCGTACTCGGTGTGTAGGGACGTGCCGGGCACCGTACGCAGGGCCGTGGCCAGGGCCGCCGCGCGCACGTGGAAGGTCCAGGAGTCCACAGCGGCGGCCAGGTGCGCCACGCGGCGGTGCCCGAGGGCGAGCAGGTGGTCCACCAGCCGCCCCATGCCCGCCTCGATGTCGACGTTGACGGTCGCGGCGGCCCGGTCCCGGTCCGGGTTGCTGTCGAGCATCACCAGCGGCAGCCCGTCCCCGCGCAGCGCCGCGAGCGCGTCGGCCGCCATGGAGGAGGCGATCACCCCGTCGAGGGTGGCCTGCGCCGAGCCGAACGGGTCCCGGGCCGGGCCGATGCCCTCAGGTGAGGGGTAGAGCACGACGCCGACGCCGTGCGCGGCGGCGACCTCGGCGGCGCCGGAGTAGACGCGGGCGAAGAACTCGTTGCTGAGCGCCGGCACCACCAGCAGGGCCGTCCTGGTGCGGCCGAGCCGCAGGTGGCGGGCGGCGAGGTTGGGCCGGTAGCCCAGTTCCCGCGCGGCCTGCCGTACGGTCTCCGCGGTTCGGGGCGAGACCCGGCCCCGCCACTTGTCCCCGAGCACCAGGGAGACCGTGGCCTGTGAGACGCCCGCGACGCGGGCCACGTCCCGGCTGGTGGGGCGCCCCGAGACGGCCTGCGCGGTCGCCGGCCGCGCGCCCACCGCACGCGCGCCCTCCCGCGCCTCCCCGGCGCCGACCGCCGGAGGCGCCGGCGCGCGCGGGGCGCCAACAGGTCCCGAGGCAACCCCGGCCATCCCGGCGGCTTCGAAGGGGCTGGCCACCCCGGTCGCGCGCGCCGACCCGGGCGCTTCGGGCCGCTCGCGAGGTGCCGCCGCCCGCGTCGCGTCGCCCGCGCCGTCGCGCCGCGTGGGGCGCCCGGGGGCGCGTTCGGGGCCGGGGCCCGCCGTGTCTGTCACCGCTGTTCCGTCTCTCCGCCGTGCCGTGCCTGCCGAGCGAGCCCGTCCGGGACCGCCGCCGTCGCCGGGCCGCGTGGGGCGGCCGACCGTCTGCACCACGCCGGTCGCCGCCGGCCCGATGGCGTAACCGAGTAGACCCGCTGACAGCGGCCATGGTACGTATGACGACGCTTCGTTATACGTAACACTTGACGGCCCCGGGACGCCACGCGGCGCGGGGCGGAGGGAGAGGCCATGGCCACCGGCTACGGCGAGCTGCTGCGGACCAGGTACGCGGCGCGACTGCTCACCGGCACGCTCATCGGCCGGTTGCCCAACGCCACGGCGGCGCTGGCCATCGTGCTCTTCACCCGTTCGGAGGGCGGCAGTTACGCGCTGGCCGGGGCGCTGTCGGCGGTCTACGGCATCGGCACCGCCGTCGGACAGCCGCTGCTCGGCCGGGCCGTGGACCTGTACGGGCAACCCCGCGTCATGCTCCCGGCCGCCGTCGCCTCCGGGCTCGGCATGGTGCTCTTCGCCCTGGTCGGCCTCGATCCGCTGCCCGTCGCGTACGCGGCGATGGTGCTCGCCGGCGTCTGCACGCCGCCCCTGGAGGGCGGGCTGCGGGCGCTGTGGCCGCACGTGCTGCCGCGCCACGACCAGGTGCACGCCGCCTACGCGCTGGACGCCGTGGCCCAGGAGGTGATGTTCTCGGTCGGCCCGCTGCTGGTCACGCTGCTGGTCGCGGCCTGGTCGGAGGCGGCGGCGCTGCTGGTCATCAACGTGGTGGGGGTGCTCGGCGCCCTCTGTGTGGTCGCGTCCGAGCCGTCCCGCGCCTGGCGCTCAGCGCCACGCGAGGCGCACTGGCTCGGGGCCCTGCGGTCACCCGGAATCCTGGTCCTGATCGGCTCGTTCCTCTTCATCGGCCTGGCGCTCGGCTCGATCGCCGTGGCGGCCGTGGCGTACGCCGACGAGCACGGCGGCGGCATGGTCTCCAGCTACCTGCTCTCCGCGCTCGGCGTCGGCGCGCTGATCGGCGGCGTCTGCTACGGCGCCCGGACCTGGTCGGGGGAGCCGGAGCGGCGGCTGCGGCTGTTGGTCGCGGCGCTCGCGGTCGGGTACATGCCGCTGGTGCTGGTGCCCGGCGTGGTGGCCATGACCGTGCTGGCCGGGGTCGCCGGCGTCTTCCTGGCACCCGCCCTCGCCTGTGCCTTCGTCGTCGTGGACCGGCACGCGCCGCGCGGCACCGTCACCGAGGCGTTCTCCTGGCTGGTGACCACCTTCGGCGTCGGCGCGGCCGTCGGCACGGCCGCCGCGGGGCCGGCCGTCGAACTGGGCGGCGTGGTGGCCGGCTTCGCCGCGCCGGGTGCCGCGGGCCTCGCCGCGCTGCTGGTGCTGGTCGGTTGCCGACGCTTCCTGGCTGGTGACGCCGTACGGGCAAGTGCCCCAACGGGCGGTGACACGGGGGCGGAAAATGATCGAAACGGTGCCGTCGAACCCGGTTTCAGAGCGGGTCATCAGGCGTAATGTTCAGTCATGGACCGCCGCATTTTCGGGCTGGAGAACGAGTACGGCGTCACGTGCACGTTCAGGGGACAGCGCCGACTGTCGCCTGACGAAGTGGCGCGCTACCTCTTCCGCCGAGTCGTTTCCTGGGGCCGCAGCAGCAACGTCTTTCTGCGTAACGGCGCCCGCCTCTACCTTGACGTGGGCTCGCACCCGGAATACGCAACTCCCGAGTGCGACAACGTGACCGAGCTGGTCACCCATGACAAGGCCGGCGAGCGCATCTTGGAGGGCCTGCTCGTCGACGCGGAACGCCGCCTGCACGAGGAGGGAATCGCGGGCGACGTCTATCTGTTCAAGAACAACACCGATTCAGCGGGAAACTCCTACGGTTGTCACGAGAACTATCTCGTGGCCCGGCACGGCGAGTTCTCCCGGCTCGCCGACATTCTCATTCCCTTCCTCGTCACCCGGCAGTTGCTGTGCGGCGCCGGCAAGGTGCTGCAAACCCCGCGCGGGGCGGTGTACTGCGTCAGCCAGCGCGCCGAGCACATCTGGGAGGGCGTCAGTTCCGCCACCACCCGCTCGCGCCCGATCATCAACACCAGGGACGAGCCGCACGCCGACGCGGAGCGCTACCGCAGGCTGCACGTCATCGTCGGTGACTCCAACATGTCCGAGACGACCATGCTGCTCAAGGTCGGCGCGACCGATCTCGTGCTGCGCATGATCGAGGCGGGCACGGTCATGCGCGACCTGACCCTGGAGAACCCCATCCGGGCCATCCGCGAGGTCAGCCACGACATCACGGGCCAACGCAAGGTGCGGCTGGCCAGCGGGCGGGAGGCGTCCGCGCTCGAGGTCCAGCAGGAGTACTACGAGAAGGCCGTCGATTTCTGCGAGCGGCGCGGCATCAGGACCGGCACCGTCGAACGCGTACTGGAACTGTGGGGCCGCACGCTCGAGGCGGTGCGCACCGAGGATCTCGACCGCATCGCCACCGAGATCGACTGGGTGATGAAGTACAAGCTCATCGAGCGGTACCGGGCGAAGAACAACATCACCATGTCGCATCCGCGGGTTGCCCAGATAGACCTCGCCTACCACGACATTCACCGTCGCCGGGGCCTGTACTACCTCCTGGAGCGCAAGGGGCAGGCGGCCCGGGTCTGCAACGACGTGAAGATCTTCGAGGGCAAGTCGGTACCGCCGCAGACCACGCGGGCCAGGCTGCGTGGCGACTTCATTCGACGCGCTCAGGAACAGCGCCGCGACTTCACCGTCGACTGGGTGCACCTCAAGCTCAACGACCAGGCACAGCGCACCGTGCTGTGTAAGGACCCCTTCCGGTCGGTGGACGACCGAGTGGAGAAGCTCATCGCCGGAATGTGAGTCACCGCACCGTCAGCACGGCGCCTTCGGGCGCGTCACAGGGCCTCGCGCGTTCCTCGTGCGAGGCCCTGTGCACGTCGTAGAGTGGCGCGCATTGCCCACATCCAGTCTCGACTGAACGAGGAATTCCGTGCGCCGACGCTCCGTACTCCTCGCCGTACCCGCCGGCCTGCTCGCGCTCGCGGGCTGCGGTGACGACGAGAACAACAAGGACAAGGCCGACAAGGCCGACAAGGTCGATACGTCGAAGTCCCCCGCGGCGGAGCCGACCGGGAAGATCGTGGCGGGGCCGCTGCCCGACATCACCAAGGGCAAGGAGTTCGGCCAGAAGCCCACCATGGCCAAGGGGCCCGGCAATCCCTCGCCCGACCTCGCCGTGAAGACCCTGGTGCCCGGCCGGGGCGCGGCCGTCGCGACGGGCGACTTCCTGCAGGTGAACTACCTCGGCCAGAAGTGGCAGGACGGCAAGGTCTTCGACAACTCCTACGACCGGGACAAGCTCGCCGTCTTCCCGATCGGGGTCGGCAAGGTCATCCCCGGCTGGGACCAGGGCCTGGTCGGCAAGAAGGTGAACAGCCGGGTCCAGCTCGCGATTCCGCCGGCCCTCGGCTACGGCTCCGAGGGCAACCCCCAGGCGGGCATCAAGGGCGACGACACCCTGGTGTTCGTCGTCGACATCGTCGGCTCCTACAACACCAAGAGCTCGGCGCAGGGCAAGGAGGTCAAGCAGACCGACAAGGCCCTGCCCGTCGTGGGGGTCAAGACGGACGGCGAGCCGCCCACCATCGAGGTGCCGAAGGGCAAGGCCCCCACCAAGGTCGTCTCGAACTACATCCTGGAAGGCGACGGCCCCGAGCTGAAGAAGACGGACGCCGTCATGGTCCAGTACAAGGGCGTCCTGTGGGACGGCGGCAAGGAGTTCGACTCCAGCTACGCCAGCAAGCAGCTCGCCCAGTTCTCGCTCCAGCAGGTCGTCCCCGGCTGGACCGAGGGGCTCGAGGGCAAGAAGACGGGCAGCCGCGTGCTGATCGTGGTGCCGCCGGACAAGGGCTACGGCAAGGAGAAGAAGGACGGCATCCCGCCGAACTCCACGCTGGTCTTCTCCGTCGACATCCTGGCCGTTCTGTAAGACTGTCCCGGTTGCCCACCCGTAAGCGAGGAGTTTTTTCGTGAGCATCGACAAGCCTGAGATCGACTTCCCGGGCGGCGAGCCGCCGGCCGACCTTGAGATCAAGGACATCTGGGAAGGCGACGGCGCTGTCGCACAGGCCGGGAACACCGTGAAGGTGCACTACGTCGGAGTGGCCTTCAGCACCGGCGAGGAGTTCGACGCGAGCTGGAACCGCGGCACCCCGCTCTCCTTCCAGCTCGGCGCCGGCCAGGTCATCCCCGGCTGGGACCAGGGCGTGCAGGGCATGAAGGTGGGTGGCCGGCGTCAGCTCACCATCCCGCCGCACCTGGCCTACGGCGACACCGGCGCCGGCGGCGGTCGCATCGCCCCCGGCGAGACGCTGATCTTCGTCTGCGACCTGGTCGCCGTCTGAGCCACCCCGGCGCACGGCGCGACCGCCCCCGCGCGGCCCGCTGAGCCGAGCGTACGGTCGCCGCGCGCGGCCACCGAGGGCCCGTGGCCCGAGCACCCCGCTCGGACCACGGGCCCTCGGCTTTTACCCGCGCGAGCGGGAGCGGTACGGTCACCGTCGTAGGAGAGCTGCACTTCGAGAAGAGGGCGTCGATGGCCATTGCCAAGGCCGAGCGGTTGATGAACCTGGCCTTGTGTCTGCTCGAAACCCGGCGCCCGCTCACCAAGCGGGAGTTGAGGTCGTCCATCGAGGCGTACCTGGAGGCCGACGCCACCGGTAGCGACGAGGCCGTCAACCGGATGTTCGAGCGGGACAAGGACGACCTCCGCGAGCTGGGGCTGGTCATCGAGACGGTCGACGGCATCGACGGCGAGCTGGGCTACCTGGCCCGGCGCGACAGCAACCGGCTGCCGCCCATCACCCTCGACCCGGAGGAGGCCGCGGCGCTCGGCCTGGCCGCCAAGGTCTGGCAGCAGGCCCGGCTCGCGGGCGCGGCCAGCGGCGCGCTGCAGAAGCTGCGGGCCGCGGGGATGCCGCTGGCCGACGAGCCGTACGCGAGCGAGCCGCACAGCGCCCTCGAACCGCGCATCCCGACCCACGAGGCGGCCTTCGAACCGCTGATGCTGGCCTGCCGCGACCGCCGCCCGGTGGTCTTCGACTACCGCAAGTCCAACGCCGCGCGCCCGGAGCGGCGCACCGTCGAGCCGTGGATCCTCGAATGCTGGCGCGGCCACTGGTACCTGGCCGGCTGGGACCGGGACCGCGCGGCCGAGCGCGTCTTCCGGCTCTCGCGCATCACCGGCCGGGTCCGCTCGCGGGCCGGCGCCTTCACGGCCGAGGTGCCCGACCACGTGACGGTCCGGGAGACGGTGGAGACCTGGGCCGGCGAGACCGCCACCAGCACCGCCCGGATCAGGCTGCGCGCCGGCCACGGCTACCCGCTGCGGGCCAAGGCGATCAGCATCCGGCCGGTGGCCGGGGAGGGCGCGGCCGACGGCGAGCCGGCCGGCTGGGACGAGCTGGAGATTCCGTACGGGCACGGGTTGGACGCCTGGCTGGTGGAGTTCGGACCCGACGTCGTGGTCCTGGAACCGGCCGAGTTGCGGGCCGACGTGGTGGAGCGGCTGCGCGCCGTGGCCAACGGCTGAGAGGGGCGGACCGACCATGGCTACCAACGCCATCGACCAGACCCGGCGGATGCTGTCGCTGGTGACGTACCTGCGCGAGCGCCCCGGCGCGCGCGTCAGCGACGTCGCCCGGGCCTTCGGCATCTCCGAGGACGAGCTGATCGCCGACCTGGACGTGTTGCCGATGTGCGGCACCAGCTTCCGGGGCGGCGACCTGCTGGACATAGACACCGACGGCGACCGCATCTGGTGGCACAACCCGAACAGCGCCGACACCGAGCCGCTGCGGCTGGCCGCCGACGAGGCCACCGCGCTGCTGGTGGCGGCCCGGGCGGTGGCGACCCTGCCGGGGCTGCGCGAGGGCGACCGGCAGGCGCTGCTGCGCGCGACGGCGAAGCTGGAGGCGGCGGCAGGCGAGGCGGCCGGCGCCAGCTCCCGGCTCTCGGTCATCTTCGAGTCCGAGGGCGGCGTCTTCGCCGACGTGGACCGGGCCATCGCCGAGCGCCGGCGGCTGTGGCTGCGCTACTACTCGCCCGCCCGGGACGAACTCACCGAGCGCGAGGTCGACCCGATCCGGCTGTTCGCCGTCGGCCACACCTACGTCGAGGCGTGGTGCCGGCTCTCCGAGGCCCGGCGCACCTTCCGGCTCGACCGGGTGGCCGAGATCAAGCTGTTGGACGAGGTCTCCGACCCGCCGCCGATCGAACTGCGCGACCTGTCCGAGGGGTTGGTGCAGCCGGCGGCCGAGGACCCGGAGGTGGTGGTCGAGGTGGGCCCCGGCGGACGCTGGGTCGCCGAGTACTACCCGCACGACAGCGCCGAGGAGCTGCCCGACGGCGGCCTGCGCATCACCCTGCGCACCCCCGACCCCGGCTCGCTGCGCCGGCTCGGGCTGCGGCTGGGCAAGGACGGCCGGATCACGACCCCGCTGGAACTCGCGCACAGCGCGCGCGACGCGGCGCGCGAGGCACTGGCCGCCTACGGTGAGTGATCGCTCGGTTGCGTGACGGGGCGCACGCCGGCGCTCAGGGGACCGACGTTTGGGGCGTACGGGCGGAAGCGGAACGCGGTGGATGCGCACCGGGGCCCGGCCGTGATCGGATGGGCGCCGCGCGGGCGAGCGTGACCGGGCGCGTGCGGGGGCTGGCGGTCGGTGAGCGGATCGCGGGCCACCGGTGTCGAGCGCGACCGGGCGCGGTCGAGAGCGGCGGGCCGCGCGCGGTCGGTGCGCGCGCGGTGGAGTGGACGTACGGCGAGCGGAGGGCACAGATGACGGCGCGGGCGACGCGGCGAGCCACCCCAGTGATCTTCAAGGCCGGGTGCCCGCAGTGCCGGGGCAGTTTCGAGCTGGCGGCCGATGCCCTGCGGTTGGTGGTCGGCGGCACCAGTCGCACCACCTTCTACTCCTTCACCTGCCCGGACTGCGGCACCGCGGTCCGCAAGCCGGCGGGCGAGCGGATCGTGGAGTTGCTCACCGGCGGCGGTGTCAGCACGCTGCGGCTGCACTCCGCGGTGTAGCGCCGCGCCGGCGCGGCCACGCCGTCGCGGAGCGGGCCCCGGTCGGGACGGGCCCCGGTCGGGGCGGGCGGCGTGGCGGGGGCGGTGCCGTGACCCGGGTCACCTTCGGGGGGCGCGAGGGGAGTTCGGTGGGGTCGGCGGGCGGTTGCCTGGCCGGGCGGGGTGAACGGTAGGTTGCCTTCCATGCTCTGGCCCATGCTTGCTATCGCCCTCGCGTTCTGCGGTCTCGCCGTTCTCGCCGTCCTCGCGGCGCGGGTGTACCGGGAGGTGCGGCGGCTGGCGCGGCAGGTGGGGGAGAGCTCGGACCGGATCGCGCGGGCGTCGCAGGACCTGGAACGCGCCACCGGCCCGCTCGCCGCTCAGGTGGACGGACTGCGCCGGCGCTGAACCCCGTCCGGCCCCCCTTCCGCGTTCTCGCAGTTCAGGCGCTCTGCTCTGGGGAACAAACGAACGGTACGCTGAGGGGCGCGGCCCTGGTATCGAGGCCCGGGGACGCAATCGGGAGTACGCCCGGGGATTGCCACCCGTTTACCCCGCCGCGTTACGATCGCTGCCACAACGGCTGCCGGACTCCCGCGTCCGACCGGTCGGACAGCCACCCCAGCCGCCTCGGTGAGAAGGTAAATCTTATGTTCGGTGGAAAGATCGGTGCCCCCGAGATCATCCTCATTCTTGTCGTCGTCATTCTGCTCTTTGGCGCGAAGAAGCTTCCGGACATGGCGCGTTCGCTCGGCAAGTCCGCGCGCATCCTCAAGAGCGAGGCCAAGGCGATGAAGTCGGAGGGCAAGCAGCCCGCCCCGGCCGAGCCGGCGCACCCCGAGGACACCGCCGATCAGGCCGGTGGGCACCGCACCATCCAGGCGGCGCCGGGCGACGTGAGCAGCTCCCGCCCGGTGAACGAGCCGAGCGACCACACGACAAAGCGCTAGATCCAGGGCCGACTGAGGCGACGGCCGACGGCCGTCGTCTGCCGCACGAGATGAGGACGTGGGTTGCTCAAGCCTGCCCGCAAGAAGGAGAAGGACCCCGAGGGGCGGATGCCCCTCGCGGAGCACCTGCGTGAGTTGCGCAACAGGCTCCTCAAGGCGGTCCTGGCGATCTGTCTGGTGACGGCCGTCGCGCTGTTCTATTACAAGGACATCGTCGACTTCCTGATGAAGCCGGTTTTGGACTCGGTCGGTTGTGGCGGGCTTTCCGTCTCCGATCTGGAGGCCGCCAAGGACGGCGACCAGAAGTGCGCTTACTTCACCGTGAACGGCCTTTTGTCGCCGTTCACGATCATGCTCAAGGTCTCCTTCATGACCGGCCTGGTGCTGGCCACGCCGATCTGGCTGTACCAGCTCTGGGCGTTTCTCGCGCCCGGCCTGCACAAGCAGGAGAAGAAGTACTCGATGGCCTTCGTGGCCGCCGGCGTGCCGCTCTTCGTGGGCGGCGGCTTCTTCGCGTACGCGATCCTGCCCACGACCGCCGAGGTGCTGCTTGACTTCACCCCGGACGGCGCGGACAACCTGTTGCCGTTGGACGACTTCATCGACCTGCTGACCCGCATGGTCGTCGTCTTCGGCCTCGCCTTCGAGCTGCCGCTGGTCCTGGTGCTGCTCAACTTCGGTGGCGTGGTCACCGGGCGCCGGATGCTCGGCTGGTGGCGCGGCATGATCATGGGCATCACCGTGTTCGGAGCGCTGGCGACGCCGAGCACTGACCCGGTGGGCATGTTCGCCCTCGCGGGGCCCGTCACACTGCTGTACTTCATCGCGGTGGGCGTCTCGCTCATCAACGACCGGCGCAAGGCCAAGCAGCGGGCCAACGATCCCGACTTCGGCGTCGATGACGACGAAGCGTCGCAGAGCCACGTCCCCGAGGCGGTCGACGACGCGGAGACGGTCTCGGCCGGCGGCCCGACGGGCGACGAGCGCGGCGGCACGGACTCGGGCCGGCGCAGCGGCTACGACGACTTCACCTGAGCCGGTAGATTCCGTGCGTGACCAGCGACATCACTCTCTTCGTCAATCCAACGGCGGGCCGCGGCCGTGGCGCGCGGGCCGCGCAGCCGGCCGCGCGGGTGCTCCGCGACGCGGGGTTCCGCGTGCGGACGGTGCTGGGCGCCGACGCCGCTGACGCGCTGAGCCGGGCCCGCGCGGCGGTCGCGGGCGGCACGGGGGCGCTGGTGGCGGTCGGCGGCGACGGCATGATCTCGCTGGCGCTCCGGGCGGTGGCCGGCACCGGCACCCCGCTGGGCGTGGTGGCGGTGGGGACCGGAAACGACTTCGCGCAGGCCACCGGGTTGCCGGTGCGCGATGCCGGCGCCGCGGCCCGCCTGATCGCGGCCTCGCTCAAGTCCGACGGTGGGCGGCCGGTGGACGTGGGGCTGGTCGGCGAGACGTACTTCGGCACCGTCCTCGCCTCCGGCTTCGACTCCCGGGTCAACGACCGTGGCAACCGGATGCGCTGGCCGAGCGGCCGCTTCCGGTACGACCTGGCGATGGTCGCGGAACTGGCCGGACTGCGGACCTTCCCGTACCGGCTGCGGCTTGACGACGGGCCCGAGCGGGAGATCGAGGCGACGCTGATCGCGGTCGGCAACGGGACCTCGTACGGCGGCGGGATGCGGATATGCGACGGCGCCCGGCTGGACGACGGGCTCTTCGACATCACGGTCGTCGGGCCGTGCACCCGTGGGACGCTGCTGCGGGTCTTCCCGCGGGTCTACCGGGGCACGCATCTCAGCCACCCGACGGTGACCACGTACCGCGCGGCGAAGGTCTCGCTGGCGGCGCCCGGGCTCACCGGCTACGCCGACGGGGAGCCGCTGGGGCCGCTGCCGCTGACGGCCGTGAGCGTGCCGGGCGCCGTGCGGCTGCTGGGCGGCTGACTCCGGCGCCCTCGGGCGGGAGCGGGCCGGAGGGGGCGGCGGCGCTGTGGCCTGGTCGGTCGCGTCCCAGGTGCTGGTAAAGATCGAGTGCGTTGTCAGAGGTGGCCGGTAGGCTCGTACGTACGATGACCGACGAGCTATCTCCCGCCGAGCGATACGCCCAGGCCCGCCTCCGGGCGGCCGACCAGGCCACGGCTCTCGCTCCGTTCCGCGAGATGTACGAATTCGGCCTCGATCCGTTCCAGATCGAGGCGTGCCAGGCACTCGAAGCAGGCAAGGGCGTGCTGGTCGCCGCCCCCACCGGCTCCGGTAAGACGATCGTGGGCGAGTTCGCCGTCCACCTGGCCCTCACCCGGGGCCGCAAGTGTTTCTACACCACGCCCATCAAAGCGCTGTCGAACCAGAAGTACAGCGACCTCGTGGAGCGCTACGGCGCCGAGAAGGTCGGCCTGCTGACCGGCGACAACAGCGTGAACTCCGAGGCGCCGGTGGTCGTGATGACCACCGAGGTGCTGCGCAACATGCTCTACGCGGGCTCCCGCTCCCTCGACGGCCTCGGATACGTCGTGATGGACGAGGTGCACTACCTCTCCGACCGGTTCCGGGGCGCCGTCTGGGAGGAGGTCATCATCCACCTGCCGGAGTCGGTGACGCTGGTCTCGCTCTCCGCGACGGTCTCCAACGCCGAGGAGTTCGGTGACTGGCTGGACACGGTGCGCGGCGACACCGAGGTGATCGTCTCCGAGCACCGGCCGGTCCCGCTGTGGCAGCACGTGCTCGCCGGCCGGCGGATATACGACCTCTTCGAGGAGAAGGACAGCCCCGAGGGCCAGCCCGGCACCGGCCGCCGCGAGGTCAACCCCGACCTGGTGCGGCTGGCCCGGATGGAGAACAGCCGCCCCAGCTTCGGCGGGGACAAGCGGCGCGGCCGCTCGATGCGGGAGGCCGACCGGGAGCGGGAGCGCCGCCAGCGCAGCCGGATCTGGACCCCGAGCAGACCCGAGGTGATCGACCGGCTGGACTCGGAGGGGCTGCTCCCGGCCATCACGTTCATCTTCAGCCGCGCGGGCTGCGAGGCGGCCGTCCAGCAGTGCCTGTTCGCGGGGCTGCGGCTGAACGACGACGCGGCGCGCACCCGGGTGCGGACCATCGTCGAGGAGCGCACCGCGTCGATCCCGGACGAGGACCTACATGTACTGGGCTACTACGAGTGGCTTGAGGGCCTGGAGCGGGGGATCGCCGCCCACCACGCGGGGATGCTGCCGACCTTCAAGGAGGTCGTCGAGGAACTCTTCGTCAAGGGCCTGGTCAAGGCGGTGTTCGCGACCGAGACGCTGGCGCTCGGCATCAACATGCCGGCGCGGTCGGTGGTCCTCGAGAAGCTGGTCAAGTGGAACGGCGAGCAGCACGCCGACATCACCCCGGGCGAGTACACGCAGCTCACCGGCCGCGCGGGGCGGCGCGGCATCGATGTCGAGGGCCACGCGGTGGTGCTGTGGCAGCGCGCGATGGACCCGGCGGCGCTCGCCGGCCTCGCGGGTACCCGCACCTACCCGCTGCGCTCCTCCTTCCGCCCCTCGTACAACATGGCCGTCAACCTGGTCTCTCAGTTCGGGCGGCACCGCTCGCGCGAACTCCTGGAGACCTCGTTCGCGCAGTTCCAGGCGGACAAGGCAGTCGTCGGCATCTCGCGGCAGGTGCAGCGCAACGAGGAGGGCCTGGAGGGCTACCGGGCGTCGATGACCTGCCACCTCGGCGACTTCGAGGAGTACTCGCGGCTGCGGCGCCAGCTGAGCGACCGGGAGACGGAGCTGGCCAAGCAGGGCGCGGCGCAGCGCCGGGCGGCTGCGGCCACGGCGCTGGAGAAGCTCAAGCCGGGCGACGTGATCCAGGTGCCGGCCGGGAAGTACGCCGGGCTCGCCCTGGTGCTCGACCCCGGGCTGCCCGCCGGGCGCGCGGGCGGGCACCGTGGCGGCTTCGAGTACCACGACGGGCCGCGCCCGCTGGTGCTCACCGCGGAGCGGCAGGTCAAGCGGCTGGCGGCGATGGACTTCCCGGTCCCGGTGGAGCCGCTTGAGCGGATGCGCATTCCCAAGTCGTTCAACGCGCGCAGCCCGCAGTCGCGTCGCGATCTGGCCTCCGCGCTGCGTACCAAGGCCGGTCACCACGAGCCGCACCGCCGTCGCAAGGAGCGTTCGGCCGCGGCCGACGACACCGAGATCAGCAGGCTGCGCGCGGAGATCCGGGCCCACCCCTGCCACGGTTGCGCGGAGCGCGAGGACCACGCCCGGTGGGCCGAGCGGTACCACCGGCTGCGGCGGGACACCCGGCAGCTTGAGCGGCGCATCGAGGGGCGTACGAACACCATCGCGCGCACCTTCGACCGGATCTGTGCCCTGCTGGCCGAGCTGGGCTACCTCCAGGGCGACGAGGTCACCGAGGACGGCAAGCGGCTGGCGCGGCTCTACGGCGAGCTGGACCTGCTGGCCAGCGAGTGCCTGCGGGACGGGGTCTGGGAGGGCCTGAAGCCGGCCGAGCTGGCGGCGTGCGCGTCGGCGCTGGTCTACGAGGCGCGGGCGGCGGACGACGCGGTGGCGCCCAAGCTGCCCACCGGGGCGTCGAAGCAGGCGCTCACCGAGATGGTGCGGATCTGGGGGCGGCTCGACGCGCTGGAGGAGGACCACCGGATCAACCAGGCGGAGGGCGTCGGCCAGCGCGAGCCGGACCTCGGCTTCGCCTGGGCGGCCTACCGCTGGGCCTCCGGGCACGGGCTCGACGACGTGCTGCGCGAGGTGGAGATGCCGGCCGGCGACTTCGTGCGCTGGTGCAAGCAGCTCATCGACGTGCTGGGGCAGATCGCCGTGGCCGCCCCGCCGGAGGGCACCGTGGCGCGCAACGCGCGCAGGGCCGTGGACGGCCTGCGGCGCGGGGTCGTGGCCTACTCGTCGGTGGGCTGAGCCGGCGGGCCCGGCGCCCGCCCGGCCCTCCGGCCGCCTGGCCCGGCCGGGCCGGTGTGCCGTCAGCCCCGCCACGTGCGCCCGGCGCGCCGCCCCCCGACGGGGCGCGGCGCGCCGGGCGCTTTCGCGGGCCGTGGCCGGCCGTCTCCCGTACCACCCTGGACGGAGACCGGGTCGTACCGGGCACCGAGGGCGTGGGCTCAGGCGTCGGCCTGCCCGCGCTCCTGCTCCGCCTCCACCTGCTGGTTCCACTCCTGCTTGGCCGCCTGCCAGCCGTCCTCGTTGTGGCCCAGGCGCCAGTAGCCGGAGGTGGACAGTCGCTCGCGCGGGATCTGGTGCTCGACGCGCAGTTGGCGGCGCAGCTCCTTCACGAAGCCCGCCTCGCCGTGCACGAAGGCGTGCGGGTCACCGGGCGGGAAGGCGAGGTCGCGGACCGCCTGGGTCAGCTTGGCGCCGACGCGGGCGCCGTCGCGGTGGAGCCAGTGCACGGTGGCGCCCGGCACCTCGGCCAGCGGCTGGCGCTCGGCCTCGTCCGCCACCTCGATGAACACGTGTGCCGGCGCCGGGTGCTCGCTGGCCGCCAGCCGCTCCAGGGAGGCGGCGATGGCGGGCAGCGCGCTCTCGTCGCCGGCGATCAGGTGCCAGTCGGCGTCGGGGGCCGGGGCGTACGCGCCGCCGGGGCCGAGGAAGGAGATCTCCTCGCCCGCCTTGACGCTGGTGGCCCACGGCCCGGCCACGCCCTCGTCGCCGTGCACCACGAAGTCGATCGCCAGCTCGCGGCTGACCGGGTCCCAGGTGCGCACCGTGTAGGTGCGGGTCACCGGCCACTGGTGGCGCGGCATGTCGGCGCGGATCTGCTGGATGTCGAAGGGCTTGGGGTAGTCCACGCCCTCGATCGGGAACAGCAGCTTGACGTAGTGATCGCTCCACTCGCCCGCGCTGAAGTTCGCCAGCCCCGCGCCGCCGAGCACCACGCGCACCATGTGGGGGGTGAGCCGCTCGGTGCGGATCACCTGTCCCCGGTGGAGCTGCGGCTGCTTGCGGGCCGGACGCTCTGTCACGATGCCTCCTGGGAAAGGGAAGTTAGGTTTACCTAACCTAACAGCTTACCTCGCGAGAATGGCGAGCACCCTGTTCAGCGAGGTGCCCAGGCCCCAGCGCTCGGCCAGCGCGTCCAGCGCGGCGGGGTGGCGCGGTGCGGTGGGCAGCGCCGGGTCGTGGGCCGGCAGCGGCACGTCGGTGGCGACCCGGACCACGCGCGGCGCGACGGCGAGGTAGTCGGCGGCCTCGGTCAGCCGCCTGCGCTGGGTGGGGGTGAGCCTGGACGTCGGGTCGGCCACGGCGGCCGTGATGCTGGCCAGGTCGCCGTAGGTGGCCAGCAGCTTGGCGGCCGTCTTCTCGCCGATGCCGGACACGCCCGGCAGGCCGTCGCTGGGGTCGCCGCGCAGCAGGGCCAGGTCCGCGTAGCCGGAGCCGTCCACGCCGTACTTCCCGCGCAGCCACGCCTCGTCCACGGCCTGGAGCGTGCCCACGCCCTTGAGCGGGTAGAGCACGCGGGCCCGCCGCTCGTCGCTGACGAGCTGGTACAGGTCGCGGTCGCCGGTGACGATGTCCACCGGGCCGCTCGCGCGCGTGGCGAGGGTGCCGATCACGTCGTCCGCCTCGTAGCCGGCCACGCCGACCCGGGCGATGCCGATGGCGTCCAGCACCTCCTCGATCACCGGCACCTGCGGCGCGAGGGTGTCGGGGACCTCTTCCTCGTAGTCGCCCGAGTGCGGCGCGTGCTCGCCCTGCGGGGCGGCCGGCTCGTCGGCGACCCGGTGCGCCTTGTACGAGGGGATGAGGTCGACCCGCCACTGGGGTCGCCAGTCGGCGTCCATGCAGGCGACCAGGTCGTCCGGGCGGTGGTCGTCCACCAGGCGGGCGATGAAGTCGAGGAGGCCGCGCACGGCGTTGACCGGGGTGCCGTCCGGGGCGCGGACCGAGTCAGGTACGCCGAAGTAGGCGCGGAAGTACAGGGAGGCGGTGTCGAGGAGCATCAGACGTCGGGTCACGGCCCGATCATGCCGTACGCGTCCGACGCGCGGCGCTTGTGAGGTGGGACACAAAGAGTTTGCTCGGGGACGTTCGGGGCAGGCGCCGACCCGGAGCGGACCCTGTAGCGCATTCAACTATTGCATTGGGCACGTGGTCAGGCGGGCCGAAACCGCCCGCTCCACGACCTGTCTCTCGCCCCCGGCGGGAAGCCCCCACCGGGGGCTGGGTCGTTTCTTGAGTTCGACCCGAGAGGTGTATGTGTCCAGGCTGCGAGCCGAGCACTTGTACAAGGTCTTCGGTAGGCGACCGAAGGCGGCCGTAACCGCCCTGGAAGGGGGCGCCAGCCGCGACGAGCTGCGCTCCCAGGGGACGACGGCGGCCGTTATCGACGCGTCGTTCGCCGTCGAGGCGGGCCAGATCTTCGTTGTCATGGGGCTGTCCGGATCGGGCAAGTCGACCCTGCTGCGCATGTTGAACGGACTCCTTGAGCCGACCGCGGGGCAGGTGCTCTACGACGGCACGGACCTGACCCGGTTGAGCGCGCGCGAACTGCGCGAGGTGCGCTCGCGGAAGATCAGCATGGTCTTCCAGCACTTCGCGCTCTTCCCGCACCGCAGCGTGCTGGAGAACGCGGCCTACGGGCTCGAGGTGCAGGGCATACCGCGTGCCGACCGCGAGGCCCGCGCCAAGGAGGCCCTGGAGCTGGCCGGCCTCGCCGGCTGGGAGGACTCCTGGCCCGACGAGCTGTCCGGCGGCATGCAGCAGCGCGTGGGCCTGGCCCGCGCGCTGGCCACCGACGCCGACCTGCTCCTGATGGACGAGTCGTTCAGCGCGCTCGACCCGCTGATCCGGCGCGACATGCAGGACCAGCTCCTGGAACTGCAGAAGCGGCTCAAGAAGACCATCGTCTTCATCACCCACGACCTCAACGAGGCCATGCGGCTCGGTGACCAGATCGCCGTGATGCGCGACGGCCGGATCGTCCAGATCGGCAACGCGCAGGACATCCTGGTCACCCCGGCCAACGACTACGTGGCCTCCTTCACCCAGGACGTGGACCGCTCCCGGGTGCTCACCGCGGGCGCCATCATGGCCGATCCCGCCAGCGCGCTCGCCACCACGGACGGCTCCGCGCCGCGCACCGCGCGCGAGGTGCTGGCCGCCGCGCCGGCCACCGTGCTGGCCGACACCCCGATCATCGAGCTGTTCGCGCCCTGCTCGGCCAGCTCCGAGCCGGTCGCCGTGGTGGACGAGGCGGGCGAGCTGATCGGGCTCGTGCCGGCCGCCCGGCTGCTGGCCGTGCTCGGCGAGCCCACCCAGACCGCCGAGCCCACCGCCGCGCCACCGGGCCCACGCCCGGGCGAGGACGCCGCGGGCCAGGACGCCGCGGACAAGAACGACAACGGCGCCAAGAGCGCCAGGAGCGACACGGGCAAGGGTGACGTGAACAAGGACGCCGCGAACGGCTCCACGGGCAACGGCACGGCCGAGGGCAAGGTGACCGCGGGTGCCTAGGCTCGACATCGGCAAGTGGATCGACTCGGGGATCACCTGGCTCAGGGAGAACCTCGACTGGCTCTTCGACTTCATCGCCAAGGTCGTCGACGGCATGTACGAGGGCGTGCACGACGTCCTCTCCGCGCCCGAGCCGCTGCTCTTCGCGGGCATCCTGGCGGTCATCGCCTGGTGGCTGCGCGGACTGGTCGCGGGCGTGGTGGCCTTCGCGGGCTTCGCCCTCATCGACTCGATCCAGCAGTGGGACGAGGCGATGGAGACCCTGTCGCTGGTGCTGGTCGCCGGCTTCATCACCATCGTGATGGCGGTCCCGCTCGGCATCTGGGCCGCGCGCAGCCGCACGGTCAGCACGGTGCTGCGGCCCGTCCTCGACTTCATGCAGACGATGCCCGCCTTCGTCTACCTGATCCCGGGCATCTTCTTCTTCGGCGTGGGCGTGGTTCCCGGAGCCATCGCCACCGTCGTCTTCGCGATGCCGCCCAGCGTGCGGATGACCGAGCTGGGCATCCGACAGGTGGACGAGGAACTGGTCGAGGCCGCCGAGGCGTTCGGCACCAGCCCGCGCCGCACCCTGGTGCGCGTACAGCTCCCGTTGGCGCTGCCCACCATCATGGCCGGCGTCAACCAGGCCATCATGCTGGCCCTGTCCATGGTCGTCATCTCCGGCATGGTCGGCGGCGGCGGGCTCGGCTCCTCGGTCTTCGAGGCGATCAGCTCCGTGGACGTGGCCCTCGGCTTCGAGGGCGGCCTCGCGGTGGTCATCCTCGCGATGTACCTGGACCGCATGACCGGTGCGCTCGGCGAGCGGGTCTCGCCGCTGGGGCGCCGCGCCATCGCCAAGCGCAACGCCGCGGCCACCAGCGGTCTCAAGGTCCTCCAGTGGCGGCCGGCGACCTCGCTCGCCACGGTCGGCGTCGTGGTGCTCGCGCTCGTCGCGGGCGGCATGAACGTCTTCGGCGAGGACGAGAAGGGCCCCGAGGTCACCGCCGACGTCGGCAAGGGCCGCTCGCTGAACATCGGCTACATCAACTGGGACGAGGGCGTCGCCTCCACCTACCTGTGGAAGGAAGTCCTCGAACAGCGCGGCTTCAAGCCCAAGGTGCAGTCGTACGAGGTCGGCGCGCTCTACACCGGCATGGCCGCGGGCGACATCGACGTGCAGACCAACTCCTGGCTGCCGGTCACCCACGAGTCGTACTGGAAGAACTACCGCGACAAGCTGGACGACCTCGGCTCGTGGTACGGGCCGACGTCGCTTGAGGTCGCCGTCCCCTCGTACGTCAAGGGCGTGGAGACCCTTGAGGACCTCAAGGGCAAGGGGAGCACCTTCAAGGGCAAGATCATCGGCATCGAGCCCGGCGCGGGCGAGATGAAGCTGATGAAGGACAAGGTGCTGCCCGGCTACGGGCTGGACAAGGAGTACAAGCTCGTCAGCGGCTCCACCGCCGGCATGCTCTCCCAACTGGAGCGCTCCTACGCCAAGCGGGAGCCGGTCGCGGTCACCCTCTGGTCGCCGCACTGGGCGTACAGCAAGTACGACCTGACCAAGCTGAAGGACACCAAGGGCGCGTTCGGTGCTGGTGACCGCCTGCACATGCTGGCGCGCAAGGGCTTCGCGCAGAAGGAGCCGCGGGTCGCCGAGTGGATGAAGGGCTTCAAGCTCGACGAGAAGCAGCTCACCACGTTGGAGCAGGCGATCCAGGACGCCGGCAAGGGCAACCAGCAGCAGGGCGTGCGCGCCTGGCTGGAGAAGAACCCGGGCATGATCGACAAGATCGCCCCGGTCGCCGGCGCCGAGGCCAAGGGCAAGCAGGCGGGCGCCGCGCCGCGCATCGGCTACTTCCCGTGGGACGAGGACATCGCCACCACCTACCTGTGGAAGAACGTCCTGGAACGCCGCGGCTACAAGCCGTCGATCAAGCAGTACGACGTCGGCTCGATGTTCACGGGAATGGCGGCCGGCCAGATCGACGTCGAATTCGACGGCTGGCTACCGGTGGCCCAGAAGCAGTACTGGGACAAGTACAAGCACAACCTCGTCGATATCGGCGCCTGGTACGACAAGACCTCGCTCGAACTGGCGGTGCCCTCCTACGTCAAGGACGTGAAGTCCCTCGCGGACCTCAAGGGCAAGGGCGACAGGTTCAAGGGCAAGATCGTCGGAATCGAGCCGGGCACCGGCCAGATGAAGCTGCTCAAGGACAAGGTGCTGCCGGCGTACGGCCTGGACGGCGAGTACGAGGTCACCAGCGCCGGATCGCCCGCGATGCTGGCCGAACTGGAGCGCTCGTACAAGAAGCGTGAGCCGATCATCGCCGTGCTGTGGACCCCGCACTGGGCCTACAGCAAGTACGAGCTGACCAAGCTCGCCGACCCGAAGAAGGCGTTCGGCGAGAACAACGAGATCCGTTCGCTCGGGCACAAGTCCTTCCCGAAGAAATATCCGGAGTTCTACGGGTGGTTGAAGGAATGGCACATGACCGAGAAGGAACTCGCCGGCCTTGAGGCGTCCATTCAGGACGCCGGCAAGGGCAAGGTCGAGGAGGGCGTACAGAAATGGATGGACGCCCACCCCGGAATCGTCGACAAGATGGCGCCGGTGAGGTAACCGCCCGCTGACCCGCCCCGCGGCACGGCCGCTCACGAGGCGGCACGAGGCGCCCGCGCATCGCGCGTGGTCGCCCCGTGCCGCAGCCGCGGGGCCTCCGCACGCCGCCGTGGTCCGGAATCCTCCGGGCCACGGCGGCGCCGTACGGTGGGGCACATGCCTGGACCCAGCCGACCCGAAGGCCCCGACCGCACCGACCGTCCCCACCGCCCCACCCGCCGCCCGGCCGTCCGGCGGGTGGTCTCCCTCGTGCCCTCGCTCACCGAGGCGGTGGCGACCACCGCCCCCGGGCTGCTCGTCGGCGCCACCGACTGGTGCAGCCACCCGACCGACCTCGTGGTCGAGCGCGTCGGCGGCACCAAGAACCCGGACACCGCGCGCATCGCGGCCCTCGCCCCCGACCTGGTCATCGCCAACGAGGAGGAGAACCGCGAACCGGACCTGGCCGCCCTGCGCGCCGCCGGGCTCGACGTCTGGGTCACCGAAGTGCGCGACCTGGAGCAGGCGTTCAGCGAACTGCACCGGGTGCTCGTGGACGGCTGCGGGCTGGCCAGGCCCGACTGGCTCGACGCGGCCGAGCGCGCCTGGCGCCAGGTGGCCGCGGACGCCGCTGGCCAGCGGCGCAGTGCCGTGGTGCCGGTGTGGCGCCGGCCCTGGATGGTGCTCGGCCGCGACACCTTCGCCGGTGACCTGCTAGCGCGCCTCGGCGTCCACCAGGTGTACGCCGACCACGCCGAGCGCTACCCCCGCGTCCCGCTGGAGGAGTTGCGGGCCAGCGGCGCCGACCTGGTGGTGCTGCCCGACGAGCCGTACCGCTTCACCGCGGACGACGGGCCCGAGGCGTTCCCCGACCTGCCCGCCGCGCTGGTCAGCGGGCGCCATCTCACCTGGTACGGGCCGTCGTTGGTGGCCGCCCCGACGGTACTGGCCGACGCGCTGCGGCGGGCCCGCTGAACCGCCGGCCGCCCAGCGGGGTCCCGCGCAGGGGCGCGGCGGGGCACGCGGGCGCGGCCGGGTCGCCGGCTCGGCTGATCCCGGCCCTTGAGGCTTGGTACAAGGCTTAGTACGAGACTCAGAGCCGGGCCCGAGCCGGGGACGGGGACAGAGCCGGCGCCACGGGCGGAGTGGCGACCGGGGCTGGGGCCGGGGCCGTGGTCGGCTCGGGCGGCAGCAGGGCGCCGCTGATCACGCCGCGCGCGGTGCGCACCAGCGCCACCGCCCAGGCCGCGACGAGCACCCCGTACAGCCCGACCGCCAGCCACCGCAGCGCCGCCAGCTCCGTGTGCCGGGCCAGCCCGGCGGCGCCGGTCACGCAGGTGCCGACGGGGAAGGTGAACGCCCACCAGGTCATCGCGAACGGCATGCCGCGCCGCGCGGCCCGCACCACCAGCGCCCCGGCCAGCGCCAGCCACCACAGCGCGAAGCCCATCACCGGCACCCCGTACAGCGGCGCGAAGCCGGCCAGCGCGCTCGCGTGATCGGCGCGCAGGGCGGCGGGCGCGGCGTCGGCCAGGTTGGTCACGGCGGTCGTGGACTGGCCCAGCGGCCCGAGCACCAGGAACAGCGTGGGCGTGAGCGCGGGGGTCGGCGGCCCGTACCGCAGCAGGCCGGCGACGATGGCCGGCAGCAGTACCAGCGTGGCCAGCAGGCTCAGCCCGAACTGCGCGGAGCAGACCAGCAGCAGCGCGGCCCGCCACTGGCCGGCGGGCAGGTGCGAGGCGAGCGGCGGGCCGGTGGCGGCGGACACCATCGGCGCGACCACCGGCAGCAGCCACACCGGCGAGGCGTCGCGCGGGCCGATGCGGTGCCGGGTGATCAACAGGTACGGAATGCCCGCCGCGGCCAGCAGGCCGACGGCCGTGCCCACCACCCACAGCGCTCCGGCCACCACGACGGCGGCCCCCGTGCCGACGAGGTCCCGGCCGACCGCGAGGGTGCCCGCGCCGACCGCGAGCAGCGCCATCGCCAGACACCCGTAGAAGGGGGCGACGGCCGGGTCGAGCAGGTGCGCCCGGGCCCGGTCGGCGTGGCGGGCCCAGTGCACGGCGCGCGCGACCAGCAACGCCACCAGGAGCAGCACCGACAGCGCCCACACCGCGCCGCACGCCGCGCGCGCCCCCGGCACGTGGGCCGGCAGGGCGACACCGGCCGTGGCCACGATGGCGGTGCCCATGACGGTGGCGTACCAGTTCGGCCCGAGCGGGCGCACGCTGATCCGGTCGGCGACGAGCGGGCGCGGGCCCGCGGGAGCGAGGGTGACCATGCCCCCACCGTGCCCCGCCCGCACCGCGCTGACCAGGACCCTTGTGGCTATGAGGACATAAGCTGAGATTATGAGCGAGGCGGACGAGAACAGCGTGAGCGGGGGAGCGGACGCCCCGCGGGCGCCGCTCGCCCACCGGGTGCCCGACCTCGGCGCCCTGGAACTACTGCTCGCCGTCGCCCGGCTCGGCAGCCTGGGGCGCGCCGCGCGGGAGACCGGCATCAGCCAGCCCGCGGCCAGCGGCCGGATCAGGGCCATGGAGCGGCAACTCGGGGTCACCCTGGTGGAGCGCTCGCCGCGCGGCTCGCGGCTGACCGACGCCGGGACGCTGGTGACCGAGTGGGCGCGGCGCGTCGTCGAGGCGGCCGAGGCGTTCGACGCGGGCGCGCACGCGCTGCGCGACCGCCGCGACTCGCGGCTGCGGGTCGCGGCGAGCATGACCATCGCCGAGTACCTGCTGCCCGGCTGGCTGATCGCGCTGCGCGCCAGCCGGCCCGGGACCGCGGTGTCGCTGTTCGCGGGCAACTCGGCCGTGGTCGCCCGCCGACTCCAGGACGGCGAGGCCGACCTGGGCTTCGTAGAGGGTACGGGGGCGCCGGCCGGACTGGACGGGGCGGTCATCGGCCGGGACCGGCTCGTGGTCGTCACCGCCCCCGCCCACCCCTGGGCGCGGCGCCGCGCCCCGGTCCCGGCGGCCGAACTCGCGGCCACCCCACTCATCCTGCGCGAACGCGGCTCCGGCACCCGACAGGTGCTGGACGCGGCTCTGCGCGCGCACGGCGGCCTCGCCGACCCGCTGCTCGAACTGGCCTCCACCACCGCGGTCAAGTCCGCCGCCGTCAGCGGCGCCGGCCCCGCCGTCCTGAGCGAACTCGCGGTGGGCGACGAACTGTCGGCGCACCGCCTGGTGGAGATCCCGGTCGACGGAGCACCCCTGCGCCGCGAACTGCGCGCCGTCTGGCCGACCGGCCAACGCCCCGCCGGCCCGGCGCGGGAGTTGCTGGGCCTGACGCGGCGGGGTGGGTAGCGGGGTGGGTGGTGCTGGGGCGGAGTGGTGGTCCGGTGGGCGGTGTGGTCAGCGGCGCGGGTCGGCGATGCTCGTCCAGGTACGCGCCTACGCCAGCCACTTCCTCGGATGGTCGGTGTTTCGCATGGCGGTCACGGTAGCCAGCGGGGTCGGTACACACATGGGGCAGTGTCCCTGCATCTGGCGGGCCGTCGCGGAGCAGCCTCCAGGTTGCCGGCCGACCGGCAGGCGACGGCTACCCCACCCGTGCCGACTCGCCCTCCACCTCCCCACCCGCCGCCCGCACCAACGCCCGCATGAGCCGGTCGTCGTCGCCCGCCTCCGGGTGCCACTGGACGGCCAGGGCGAAGGGGCGCGGTTCGGTGAACTCCAGGGCTTCCACGGTGCCGTCGGGGGCGTGGGCCGAGGGGGTGAGGGCGGGGGCGACGCGGTCCACCGCCTGGTGGTGGTAGGTCGGCACGCTCACGGGGGTGGGCAGCAGGCGGGCGGTGAGGGTGCCCGGGACGGGGGTGACCTCGTGGTGGGCGAAGACTCCGGGTGGGCCGGCGTGGTCCGGGTGGCCGACCACGTCCGGCAGGTGTTGGTGCAGGGTGCCGCCCTGGAGGACGTTGAGCAGTTGCATGCCCCGGCAGATGCCGAGCAGCGGTAGGCCGCGGTCGAGGGCCGCCGCGATCAGGGCCAGTTCCCAGGCGTCGCGGGCCAGCGCGGGCGGGCCCGTCATGGGGTGGGGCTCGGCCCCGTAGCGGGCGGGCCGCACGTCGGGGCCGCCGGCGATCACCAGGCCGTCGAGTCGGGCGACCGCCTCGTCGGCCGCGCCCGGCGTCCCGTCCGGCGGCAGCAGCGCGGCCAGGCCGCCCGCGCGCTGTACGAGTTGGTGGTACCCGACCGGCAGCAGCGCGGCGGGCAGGCGCCACACGCCCCAGCGCGCGTCGTCCTCCAGGTAGCTGCTGATGCCGATGAGCGGTTTGGGCACGTCGTCCTCCCGGGTCAGTCGCGGGCCAGCGCCGCCTCGGCCTCCGCGAGGGCCGCGAACTCCTCCTCGGGCGCCGATGCCACCAGCCGGTGCCTGCTGTAGCACGCGAAGTAGACCAGCGCCACGCCGTACACGCCAAGGGCGATCAGCGCCGCCTCCGGATCGACCAGGAATGTCGCCACCAGCGCCGAGCAGGCCAGGGCCAGCGCGACCGAGGAGGTCACCGCGCCGCCCGGGGTGCGGTACGGGCGGCGCAGCCGAGGCTCACGCCGGCGCAGCACGACGTGGGACAGGGCCATCAGGGCGTACGAGATGGTGGCGCCGAAGACCGCCACGTTCAGCATCCGCGCCCCGTCTCCGGTCGCCGCGGCCAGCGCGAAGCCCAGCGCCCCGGGGACCACGAGGCCGAGGTAGGGGACCTTGCGGCGGTTGGTGAGCGACAGGACGCGGGGCAGGTAGCCGGCCCGGGAGAGGGCGAAGAGCTGCCGCGAGCCGGCGTAGATCAGCGAGAAGAAGGAGGCGACCAGGCCGGCGAGGCCCGCGTAGTTGACGATCCGGCTGGCTGTGGTGGGCTCGCCGTGTGGTTGCAGCGCCCGCACCAGCGGGTCGCCGACGTCGGCGATGGCGGCCGCGCCGCGCGCACCGGTCGCGGTCACGAAGGTGACGAGCGCGAGCAGCAGCAGGATGCCGAGCGACCAGGCCATCGCCCGGGGCAGGGTGCGCGCCGGGTCGCGGGTCTCCTCCGCCGCCAGCGGCACCCCCTCCACGCCGAGGAAGAACCACATGCCGAACGGGAACGCCGCCCAGATGCCGAGGATGCCGAACGGCAGCCAGGAGCCCGCGCCGAAGGCGTCCTGGTCGACGGGGATGTCGTTGAGCGAGCCCGCGGAGAACTCCGTCGCGGCCGCGCACGCGAAGACGACCAGCGCGGCCACGGCGACGGCGGTCACCGCCAGGACGAACCGCAGCGCCTCGCCCACCCCCCACAGGTGGATGCCGACGAACAGGACGAAGCAGGCCAGGTAGACGGGCCAGCCCGACTCCACGCCGAAGAGGCCGAGCGACTCGACGTACTCGCCGATGAACAGCGCGATCGCGGCGGGGGCCAGCACGTACTCGATGAGGATCGCGGTGCCGGTCAGGAACCCGCCCCAGGTGCCGAGCGCGCGGCGGGCGAAGCCGTAGCCGCCGCCCGCCGTGGGGAGCACCGACGCCAACTCGGCCAGCGAGAACACCAGGCAGGTGTACATCAGCCCCATCAGGACGGCGGCGATGGCCAGGCCGCCGAAGCCCCCCTCGGCCAGGCCCGCGTTCCAGCCGGAGAAGTCGCCCGAGACGACGTACGCGACGCCGAGCCCGGTCAGCAGCAGCGGGCCCGCGCTGCCCCGGCGCAGGGAGCGCCGCTCCAGGTACGCCGCGGCGCGCGGGTCCGCGCCCTCGTTCGGGTCCGCCGCGCGGGCCGAGGGCACGGCGGGCGGGAGCGCCGGGCCGTGGCCCCGCTCCGGTCTCTCCGGCTCGTCGCCGCCCGCGGGTGAGGTGGTCAGCTCAGGTTCGTCGGCCATGGGCCGCTCCCGCCTGCCGGAGGAAAGGTGTGACTGCATACCATTGCGGCCCCGCCCGTGGCCGCGCAAGACCCGCGCACGGGTCACGGGCAGGCGCCGGTCGGCCGCGCGCCGAACCCGCGCGCCCCGGCGTACGCGCCGCCCGCCCGCGGCCCACCGAGCCGCCACCCGTGGCTCCGTCGCCACGGTTCCCCGCCAACGGCCCAGCCCCGTACGGCGGTTGCGCGCGGGCGGCCGACGCGGCGGTGACGCGCGCGAGGCTGACGCGGCGGTGACGCGCGAGGGAGCCCGGCGCGGCGGCTAGGACAGGAAGCCGCGCAGCAGCGCGGCCGTGCCCGCGCAGTGCTCGCGCATGATCTCGCGGGCGCCGTCCGCGTCGCCGTCGAGCACCGCCTCGGCGAGCGCGGCGTGTTGGGCCTGCGAGTGCTCCACGTTCCGCACCAGCAGCGGGATGCAGTCGAGCAGGTTGTTGAGGCGGGCCCGCACCGCCGCGTACTCGGCGGCGAGCGAGGGGGAGCCGGTCAGGCCCGCGAGGGCGAGGTGGAAGAGCGTGTCCGCCCTGCGGTAGTCCTGCGGCGCCGCGTCGCGCGTGCCGTCCAGCGCCTCCCGCACCCGCCGCCGCTGCTCCGGGCCCAACTCGTGGGTCGCGCACAGGCCCGCCGAGCCCACGTCCAGCACCTCGCGGAAACGCAGCGTGTCCTCCACGTCCACGTCCGCCCCCCGGCGCCGCAACTCCGCCCGGGGGCCGCCCGTCGCCGGCCTGGCCAGCACGAACGTGCCCCCGTACCGGCCGCGTCTGCTCTCCACCAATCCCTGGTCCTGGAGGACCTTCAACACCTCGCGCAGGGTCACCCGGCTGATCCGCAGCCGCTCGGCCAACTCCCGTTCGGAGGGCAGTCGTTCGCCCTCCGGTACCAGGCCGAGCCGGACGACCTGGAGTATCTGCTCCAGCGCCTCCTCGAAGCCGTTGCCGGCGCGCACCGGCCGCAACACCGGTACCAGGTGGGTCAGTCGCGCGGGCCCGTGCGGTGGCGCGCTCCGCTGTGCGTTCGTCCCGGTGTCCATCGACCCGCCCTCCCGGCCACGGCTACTTCCCAACCAATGGTCTACGGGCCTACCTTATGACCTTCGGACGCACCGACAGGAGGCACGCCCGTGGCAGTTCGCACGCCCCCGCTCCCGGTCGAAGAGTTGCGCCGGCTCGTGGCAGCCGGCGAGATCGACACCGTCGTCCTCGCCTTCACCGACATGCAGGGCCGGCTCCAGGGCAAGCGGTTCGCGGCCCGGTTCTTCCTCGACCAGGTGCTGGAGCACGGCACGGAGGGCTGCACGTACCTGCTCGCCGTCGACGTCGACATGAACACCGTGGACGGCTACGCCATGTCCTCCTGGGACCGTGGCTACGGCGACTTCGCCATGCGGGGCGACCCGGGCACGCTGCGCCGCATCCCCTGGCAGCCGGGCACCGCCATGCTCATCGCCGACCTCGGCTGGCACGACGGCACCCCGGTGCCCGCCTCGCCCCGCCAGGTACTGCGCCAGCAGCTCGACCGGCTCGCCGAGCGCGGCTGGAGCGCCTACGCGGGCACCGAGCTGGAGTTCATGATCTTCCAGGACAGCTACGAGGAGGCGTGGGACGCCGCGTACCGCGGCCTGACCCCGGCCAACCAGTACAACGCCGACTACTCCGTGCTCGGCACCGCCCGGGTGGAGCCGCTGCTGCGCCGCATCCGCCTGGAGATGGACGCGGCCGGCATGACCGTGGAGTCCGCGAAGGGCGAGTGCAACCTCGGCCAGCACGAGATCGCCTTCCGCTACGACGAGGCGCTCACCACCTGCGACCAGCACGCCATCTACAAGACCGGCGCCAAGGAGATCGCGGCCCAGGAGGGCAGCGCGCTCACGTTCATGGCCAAGTACGACGAGCGCGAGGGCAACTCCTGCCACATCCACCTCTCGCTGCGGGACGCGGACGGGTACCCCGTACTCGCCGACGACGGCGCCCCGTACGGCATGTCCGCCACCATGCGGCACTTCCTGGCCGGCCAGCTCGCGGCCATGCGCGAACTGACCCTCCTCTACGCCCCCAACATCAACTCCTACAAGCGGTTCCGGCCCGGGTCCTTCGCGCCCACCGCGGTCGCCTGGGGCCCCGACAACCGCTCCTGCGCGCTGCGCGTCATCGGCCGCGGCCCGGGCCACCGGCTGGAGAACCGGCTCCCCGGCGGCGACGTCAACCCCTACCTCGCCGTCGCCGGCATGATCGCCGCCGGGCTGCACGGCGTCGACCAGGCGCTGGAACTGCCCGAGCCGGTCACGGGCAACGCCTACGCGAGCGACGCCGAGCGCGTGCCGGCGACCCTGCGCGAGGCCGCCGACCTGTGGCGCGGCAGCACCCTCGCGCGCACCGCCTTCGGCGACGAGGTGGTCGAGCACTACCTGCGCATGGCGCACGTCGAGCAGGAGGCGTACGACACCGCCGTCACCGACTGGGAGCGCTTCCGCTCCTTCGAACGCATGTGAGGAGACCACCGTTGGCCAACGCGGAGTTCCCGACCGAGCACCAGGTCGTCAACCCGACGACCGAAGAGGTCATCGCCACCGTCGTCGCCACCACCCCACGGCAGGTCACGGCCGCCGTGGCGCGGGCCGTGGCGGCCCAGCGCACCTGGGCCGCGCTGGCCCCCGGCGAGCGGGCCCGAGCGCTGCGCGCCTTCGCCCAGACCGTCGACCAGCACGTCGAGGAACTCGCCGACATCGAGGTGCGCGAGGCGGGCCACCCCGTCGGCAACGCGCGCTGGGAGGCCGGCAACGCCCGCGACCTGCTCGACTACGCGGCCGGGGGAGTGGAGCGGCTGCTGGGCCAGCAGATTCCCGTCCCCGGCGGCATCAACGTCACCTTCGCCGAACCGCTCGGCGTGGTCGCCGTCATCGCGCCGTGGAACTTCCCGCTGCCGATCGCCGCCTGGGGCCTGGCCCCGGCGCTCGCCGCCGGCAACGCCGTCCTCCTCAAGCCCGCCGAGGCCACCCCGCTCAGCGCGCTGCGGCTGGCCGAACTCGGCCGGGAGGCCGGGCTGCCACCCGACCTGTTCCAGGTGCTGCCGGGCGCGGGGCCGGTGGTGGGCACCGCGCTCGTGGACCACCCCGACGTCGCCAAGGTCGTCTTCACCGGCTCGTCCGCCGTCGGCCGGCAGCTCATGGCCCGCTGCGCGCCCCAGGTCAAGCGGCTCACGCTGGAACTCGGCGGCAAGAGCCCCAACATCGTCTTCGCCGACGCCGACATCGAACGCGCCGCCCGCGCCGCCCCCGCCTCCTTCCTCGACAACAGCGGCCAGGACTGCTGCGCCCGCAGCCGCGTCCTGGTCCAGCGATCCGTCTACGACCGCTTCCTGGAACTCCTCGAACCGGCCGTGCGGGACTTCCGGGTGGGCGACCCGGCCGACCCCGCGACGGAGATGGGCCCGCTGATCTCCGCGGCCCACCGGGAGCGCGTGCGCTCCTTCGTCCCCGAGGACGCCCCCGCCGCCATCCGTGGCCGGGTCCCGGCCGGCAAGGGCTTCTGGTATCCGGCCACCGTCCTGGAGGCCGCGCCCGACAGCCGGGTGGCCACCGAGGAGGTCTTCGGGCCGGTCGCGGTGGTGCTCCCGTTCGAGGACGAGGCCGACGCGGTACGGCTGGCCAACGCCACCGACTACGGCCTGGCCGGCTCGGTGTGGACCCGCGACGTGGGCCGCGCCGTCCGGGTGGCCCGCTCCGTCGCGGCCGGCAACCTCTCCGTCAACTCGCACAGCAGCGTGCGCTACTGGACCCCCTTCGGCGGCTTCAAGCACTCGGGGCTCGGCCGCGAACTCGGCCCCGACGCGCTCGCGGCCTTCACCGAGACCAAGAACGTCTTCATCAGCACCGAGGAGAACTGACGTGAGTGACACCCCGGCCGCGCGGCCATCGGCCGCCGCGAGCGCTCCGCTCTGTCGCCGCCTGGTGGACCGTACGGCCGTGATCACCGGCGCCGGCAGCGGCATCGGCCTGGCCACCGCCCGCCGACTGGCCTCCGAGGGCGCGCGCGTGGTCTGCGCCGACATCGACGAACGGGCCGGCGAGGCCGCGGCCGACGAGGTCGGCGGCCTGTTCGTACGCGTGGACGTCACCGACCAGGACCAGGTGGAGGCCGCGTTCCGGGCCGCGCACGACGCCTTCGGTTCGGTGGACATCGCCTTCAACAACGCCGGCATCTCGCCGCCCGACGACGACTCGATCCTCACCACCGACCTGGCCGCCTGGCAGCGCGTCCAGCAGACCAACCTCACCTCCGTCTACCTGTGCTGCAAGGCGGCCCTGCCCTACATGCGGGCCCAGGGCAGGGGCTCGATCATCAACACCGCCTCCTTCGTGGCCGTCATGGGCGCGGCCACCTCGCAGATCAGCTACACCGCCTCCAAGGGCGGCGTCCTCGCGATGTCGCGCGAGCTGGGCGTGCAGTTCGCCCGCGAGGGCATCCGGGTCAACGCGCTGTGCCCGGGCCCGGTGAACACCCCGCTGCTCAAGGAGCTGTTCGCCAAGGACCCCGAGCGCGCGGCCCGCCGCCTGGTGCACGTGCCCGTCGGCCGGTTCGCCGAGCCGGAGGAGATCGCCGCCGCGGTGGCCTTCCTCGCCAGCGACGACGCGTCGTTCGTCAACGCCGCCGAGTTCCTGGTGGACGGCGGCATCGCCGGGGCGTACGTGACCCCGCTCTAGCCGGGCCGCCCCAGCCGGGCCACGGTGCGAGGCGCCAGCACCCCGCGCGCCGCGCGGAGTTGGCCGCCGCGCCGGTGTCCCGCGCCCCGGGCTGGCCATAGGGTGCGGGGGTGAGCATGACGACACCTCCCGGCTGGTACCCCGACCCCGACCACCAGGGCCACGGGCCCGCCCCCGAGCGCTGGTGGGACGGGGCCGGGTGGACTGAGGGGCGCCGCAGCGCGCCCTCGGTGCACGACGCGCAGACCATGCTGTCGGCACCCGGCGCCTACGCCCCCGCGCCGCCGCCCCCGGGCACGGCTCCGTACGGCACGCCGCAGGGGCATGCCCTCTATGGCCCACCGCCGGGGCAGCCACCGGGCTATCCGGGCGCCCCGCCGCCCGCGGGCCCGCCCACCGGCCGTGGCAGGCGCGGTGCGGTGCTCGCGGGCGTGGCCGTCGTCGTGGTCGCCGCCGTCGTGGCGGGCGCCATCGCTCTGTGGGGCGGCGACGACGGCGACAAGGGCGAGAAGGCCGGGCCGAACCCCTCGCTCGGCGTGCCCGGGCCGAGCGGGGGATCGGGCGACGACGGCGACGGGGCCTCTGGATCGCCGCGGGCGCCGGAGCCCGACGGCCGGATGGCCGTCGACCCGGCGAACGGCATCGCCGTGCCGGTCCTCGACCAGTGGACCGCGTCCCCGCCGGGCGCGGACGGCCTCGGCATCACCACCTCGCCCTATCCGTGCCCGGGCGACGGGGCCTCGCGCTGCGTGCGCGGCGGCGTGTTCACCTTCGGCGCCGCCGGCAAGGGCTACCGGTCCCAGACGCCCGAGGGCATCGCCCGGGAGGACATCGCGCGCAACGCCGAGGAGTCGTACGGCGCCGGCCAGAACAACGGCAAGCCGGCCGCGTACGGCGGGCTCGACGGGCACCAGGAGCTGAAGGCGGAGGAGGTCATGGTCGCCGGCCAACGCGGGTACCTGGTGCGGTGGAAGGCGGAGACCAAGAAGGGCGACGACGGCTACGTGCAGAGCGTCGTCTTCCCCGAGCCCGGCCAGCCGGCGGCCGAGGCGGACCTGGTCGTCGTGCGGCTCGGCTTCGACGTCAGCTCCGCGGCCCCGCCGCTGTCGAGCATGGACGAGATCATCCGCGGCATCGAGCCGGCGACGGGCGACGGCGAGGGCGTGTGAGCCGGGTGGCGGCCCGCACCGCGCGGGCCGCGCCCAGCCCCTACAGGAACGTTTTGCCTTCGCCTCGGTAGGTGGGCACCACGTCCACCACCCGCTCGCCGTCGATCAACTGCACCGCGTCGAAGCGCTCGCACAACTCCCCGGCCTTCGCGTGCCGGAACCACACCTTGTCCCCGATCAGCAGGTCGTCGGCGGCCGGACCGAGCAGCGGGGTCTGCACCTCGCCGGCGCCCTCCAGCGGGTGGTACCGCAGCCCGCGCGGCAGGTACGGCGACGGCAGCCGGTCCGCCCCCACCGCCCCGGAGGCCGGATAGCCGCCGCCGAGCACGGTCACCACGCCGACGCCTGGCCTGCGCACCACCGGCAGCGCGAACAGCGCGGCCGGGTGGCCGCTGAAGGACGTGTAGTGGTCGAAGAGTCGCGGCACGTACAGGCCCGAGCCCGCCGCCAGCTCCGTCACCGCCTCCTCCGCCGCGGTGTGCTGCACGCTGCCCGTGCCGCCCCCGTTCACGAACTCCAGATCGGCGACCTGCCGCACGGCCCGCACCGCCGCCGCCCGCCGCGCGGCCAACTCGCGCCGCGCCGCGCCCTGCAACAGCCGAATCGCCCGGGAACGCACCGGATGCCCGGGCACCGCGTCCCCGACGCCGGCGATGTGCCCCTCGTAGGCCATGAGTCCGACCAGTCGAAAACCCGGCCGGTCCGCGACCGTACGGGCGAGCGCGACCAGTTGGTCCGGCTCGTGCAGAGGCGAGCGCAGCGCCCCCACCCGCAGCGCGCGGCCGAGCCGTAGCGAGGTGTCCAACTCCAGGCAGACCCGCACCTGTTCGGTGCCGCCCCGCGCGGCGTCGATCGCGTCGAGCTGGGCCGGGTCGTCGATGGTCACGGTCACGGCGGCGGCCAGCTCCGGATCGCTGGTGAGCGTGGCGTAACCGGCCCGGTCCGCGGAGGGGTAGGCCAACAGCACGTCCGGGAAACCGGACCTGGCCAGCCACAGCGACTCGGCCAGCGTGAAGCTGAGCACGCCCGCGAACCCGTCCTGCCGCAGCGCGCGCTCCAACAGCGCGCGGCAGCGCACCGACTTGCTCGCGACACGGATCGGCTTGCCCCGCGCCCGCTGCGCCAGGCTGCGCGCGTTGGCGTCGAACGCCCTGAGGTCGACCACCGCGAGCGGGGCGTCAAGGTGGGCCGTCGCCCGGTCGAGACGGGCCCGGTCGGTGCTCGGATACGACATGGAGGCAGCTTGCCAGAGGTCATTACCGCTGGGTAGTCGGGCGCCCGATGCGAACGGTGCCCGACGCCCCGTAGAGTGTCGCGCACGCCGTGACCGGCAGGTCAGCGGCGTGCTGTCCACATACGAACCGGCCTGTCCCGAAAGGCGGTCGGGCGGTTCGACCACAACGGTGTCGAAGGGTGCGAGGGGGTGCAGGTGGGCGCCGACGCGGAGCACGCACGCGCCTCCCGCCCCGCACCACCCGCCCCGCCACGGCCCCAGGCCGCGCCGCACCCCCGGACCACTCCGGACAGGTGCCCGCGCCCCCGCCGCCGCGCTCGGGCGGCCGTACGAACCCCGGCCCGGCCCCCTCGGCGATCGTCGGCCCGCTGGTGGCGCCCCCGCGACCGCCGCTGCCCCCCGGCCGGCCGCCCGCACCGCGCCCGCCGCGGGCCCACCCCGCTGGCGGCCCACCCCCCGCGCCACCGTCCGCCACCCCGACGTCACCGCCCGGGCCGCCCGCACCCCGCGCGTACCCCCCGGCGACCGGCCCCGGCCCCACCCCGCCGGCCCTCCCGTCGCACGTGTCCCCGGGCCCCGCTGCCCCGACGGCCGCCCCGGCTCCGGCTCCCACGGCGGCGCCCCGGCCCGAGGACCCGCCGCCCGCGCCGGACACGCGCGCCCCGGCCCCCGCCGCGCCACCGGCCCCGCCATACCCGGACGACCGCCTCGCATCGCCGACGCTCCCCGCGCCCGTATCCACACCGACCGCGCCACCGAGCGCGCCGGCGCCGGCCCTCGCGCCGGGTCGGTCGCCCACACCCACCGCGAGCTCCGCGCCCGGGGCGCCGACGTCGCCCACCACACCCGAGGCCCCGGCCCCGCCCCGCCCCGCGACGGCGGCCCACGCGATGCCCGACCCCGGCGGGCCCGAGGCGCCCCGCGACCCGCAGCCGCCCGGCGAGCCCGACCACACCCCGGGCCCGCCCGCCACCACGCAGGCCCAGCCCGACCAGTCCCGGCCGGCAACGGCAGCCCCGGGCCCACCCGCGGCGGTCCCACCCGCCCCGCCCGCCCCGGCCACTCGCCCGCCGGGCCGGTCCGACGCCGCCGCGTACCCACCGACTCCGGGCCCGCCCACCGCGGGCCCGCCGTTCCCGCCCCAGCCGTCCGCGCCGCCCACCGCGCAGCGGCCGCCGCGCCCGGTGGGCCGGCCGGCCGATCCGGTCGCCGGCCTCGCGGCCGACCTGCTGGCCCACGGGGCCACCGCCACGTCCACGCCCCGCACCGCCCGGTCCGGGCGCGGGCTCGCCCGCCTGGTGACCGCCGCGCTCTGCGCGGTGCTCGGCGTCGGCCTGCTCGTCGGCGCGGTGTTAGGGAGCCTGCTGCGCGAGGGCGGCGGCCCGGCGCGCTCGACCGACGCCTTCCAGCACGCCCGTACGCTGTGGCGCGGCGTGCCCGTCGACACGCTGTTCCCGCGCACGCTGACCGGTCGGGGCGCGGGCCCCGGCGGCGCCGACCGCACCTGGACGCGGATCGCGGTCGCCCCCGACGACCGCTGCGCCGGCGCCTTCGACCCGCTGCTGGCCACCGCGCTGTCCCCGGTGGGCTGCGCGCGCCTGCTCCGCGCCACGTACGCCGACGCCACCAGCACCAGCGTCACCACGGTCGGCCTGGTCGTCACGCGCGCCGACGCGGCCGGGATGCGGGCCCTGCGGAACCGGTTCGCCACCGAGCGGCTCGACCAACGCGCCGACCTGCTGCCCAAGCCGTACCCGGCCGACGGCACCGCGGCCGAGGGATTCGGCGACGCCCAGCGGGCCAGTTGGCGCGTCAGCGTGCCGGCGGACCTCCCGTTGGTCGTGTACGCGGTGAGCGGCTTCGCCGACGGCCGTGACATCCAACGGCCCGAGCCCGCGGACCGGGCCACCGCGCGCGGGGCGACCACCGACCCGGCCGAGGCGGGCCTCGGGCACGACGCCAAGGGCCTCGCGACCGGCGTGGAGCGAGCCTTCCGCACGGCCCTGAACGCCGCGATGGAGGCCAGGTGACGCTTCGCCGACGCCGGGGCCGAGCCCTTTGGGGGCGCCCCCGCACCGCCACCGACCGCCAGCGCGGCCGGCCCGCCCAACGCCGGGCCCGCTCGCGCCCGCTCGCGGTGCTCGGCGCGCTGGCCTGCCTCACGCTGCTGTCGCCGGCACCCGTGGCCGAGGCCGACGGCATCCAGTCCCAGGAGTGGGCGCTGGACGCCATCCACGCCCGGGACGCCTGGCGGACGACCAAGGGTGAGGGCGTCACGGTGGCCGTGCTGGACACCGGCGTGGACGCCGACCACCCCGACCTGCGGGGACAGGTGCTCCAGGGCAAGGACATGATCGGGTTCGGGGCCCGGCGCGGCGACCCGTCCTGGGCCCGGCACGGCACCGCGATGGCCGGCATCGTCGCCGGCCGTGGCCACGGCACGGAGGGCGGCGACGGGGTCGTCGGCGTCGCGCCCGGCGTCCGCATCCTCCCGGTGCGGGTGATCCTCGAAGAGGGCGACCCGGCCCGCAAGCGCGCCCGCAGCGCGCGCGGCGCGGCCCTCGCCGACGGCATCCGCTGGGCCGCCGACCACGGCGCCGACATCATCAACCTCTCGCTCGGCGACGACAGCGAGTCCGCCCACCCGGAGCGCCGCGAGGACGCGGCGGTGCAGTACGCGCTGCGCAAGGGCGCCGTCGTGGTGGCCTCGGCCGGCAACGGCGGCGGCGAGGGCGACCGGGCCTCGTACCCGGCCGCCTACCCGGGCGTGATCGCCGTGACCGCCGTGGACCGCTACGGCAGCCGCGCGGCCTTCTCCACCCGCCGCTGGTACGCCACGCTCTGCGCGCCCGGCGTGGACGTGGTCATCGCCGACCCCAACCGCCGCTACTACCAGGGCTGGGGCACCAGCGCGGCATCCGCCTTCGTCTCCGGCGTCGCCGCGCTCGTCAGGGCCGCGTACCCGGACCTCAGCCCGGTGCAGGTCAAGCGGCTCCTCACGGAAACCGCCCAGGACCGGCCCGAGGGTGGCCGCAACGACGAGCTGGGCGCGGGCATGGTGGACGCCGCCGCCGCGATCAGGGCCGGTGGCCGGCTGGAGGCCAGGGCCCAGCTCCCGGCCCCCGCCGCCTACCCCGACCGGTACTTCGGCCGTGGGCCACTCCCGGAGCGGGCGGACGGCGCGGACGGCGGGCCCAGCCGGCTCGCGCTCACGGCCGGCTTCGCGGGGGCGGCGCTGGTGCTCACGGCGGTGGTCCTGTGGCGCGACCGCCGCCCGCGCGACCCCGGCCGACCCGGCCCCGGCTGACCGCCCCACGGCCCGGCCCCGTGCCCCCCGCCCGCGACCCGGTCCCGACGCCCGGCCCGTGACCAGGGGCGCACCAGCGCACGGCCGCGTGCCGGGCCCGGGTAGCCTCGACGCGTGGCGCTCAAGAACATCCCAGACCCCGGTTTCTCCGACGACGACGGCTCCGCCGACGAGCGGCTCGCCGCCGCTCTCGCAGCCTGGGCCGACGACCGGGCCGCCGAGCCGCGCGTGCTGGGCGCGCTGGCCGGGGCGCGGCTGCTGGTGCCGGTGGTCGCCGTGCTCGGCGAGGTCGAGGAGGCGCCGACCGCGAACGGCGGGACGCTGCGCCGCGAGAAGACCAGCGACATGGCCGTACCCACGCTCCAGGCGCCCGACGGCCGGCGCGCGCTGCCGGCCTTCACCTCCACCGAGGCGCTGGCCCGCTGGCGCCCCGACGCCAGGCCGGTGGCCGTCCCGCTGCACCAGGCGCTCCAGGCCGCCGCGCACGAGAAGGCCGACACCATCGTGCTCGACCTCGCGGGCCCGGTGACCTTCCCGCTGACCGGCCCCGCGCTGCTGGCCCTCGCCGAGGGCCGCACCAGCACCGACCCGCTGGCCGACCCGGCCGTCGCGCGGGCGCTGCGCACCGTGCTGGCCGCCGAGCCGGGCGTGCTGCGCGCGCACCTCGCCGCGTCGCCCGAGCCGGACGCGGACGGCACCCTGGCGCTGACGCTGGCCGCCGACGCGCCGGCCCGCGAGGTCGCCCAGCGCGTCGCCGAGTCGCTCGCCGGCGACGAGGTGCTCCGCGCCAGGCTGGTACGGGGCCTGCGGCTGGCCCTGCTGCCGGCGCACGCTACGGTCCCGGGCGAACCCCTCTACGTCGCCTAGCCGAACCGCCGCCCCGAACTCTCACGCCGAGCCCCCGCCCGACGCGAGCCCCACGGCCCGCGCCGATCGCGTGGCTCGGCCGTCCTCGCCGTGCCGCCAACGGGCGAAATGTCCCATAAAGCCCCACAATGCAACAGGAGCGATTCACGATCATCCACCCAAGGAGAGCGGCATGGACACGAGGCTGGAGACGCGGACCGTCATCTCGGAGTTCGCCGGGACGCTGCTGCTGGTGTTCTTCGCGGTGGGCTCCGCCGTCCTCGCCGCCGACTACATCGGCACCGTCGGCATCGCGCTCACCTTCGGCTTCACCCTGCTCGCCCTCGCCTACGCGCTCGGGCCGATCTCCGGCTGCCACGTCAACCCGGCCGTGACGCTGGGCATGCTGGTGGCCGGCCGCATCTCGCCGCGCACGGCGATCGAGTACTGGATCGCCCAGTTGCTGGGCGGCATCGCGGGGGCGGCCATCCTGTTCCTGCTGGCCAAGCAGGTGCCGGGGCTCAAGACCAGTGGCCAGTTCGGCAGCAACGGCTACGGCGACCGCTCGGCCGTGCACATCAACACCGGCGGCGCCTTCCTCGCCGAGGTGATGCTCACCTTCCTGCTGGTCTTCGTGGTGCTCGCGGTGACCCACAAGGTGGCCGTGGTCGGCTTCGACGGGCTGCCGATCGGTCTGGCGCTGGGCGTGGTCCACCTGGTGGGCATCCCGCTCACGGGGACCTCGGTGAACCCGGCCCGAAGCTTCGGCCCCGCCATCTTCGCGGGCGCCGACGCGCTGGAACAGTTCTGGCTCTTCCTGATCGCCCCGCTGGTGGGCGCCGCGCTGGCCGCCGTCTGCCACCAGTTCACCCACCCGCGCTCGGGCGACCTGCTGGACCGCGAGCGCGCCGAGCCCTGACCCGCCGCGCGCCGGCCCACCCGCCCCGGGTGGGCCGAGGTGGCCCCGTACCGCCGCGGCGGTACGGGGCCACCTCGCGACAAGGGTGGCTCAGCCCCCGAAGACCGGCCCCGTGAACTTCTCGCCCGGCCCCTGCCCCGGCTCGTCCGGGATGACCGACGCCTCGCGGAAGGCCAGCTGGAGCGACTTGAGACCGTCGCGCAGCGGTGCCGCGTGGTACGAGCCGACCTCGGTCGCGCTCGCGGTGACCAGGCCCGCCAACGCGGTGATCAGCTTGCGCGCCTCGTCCAGGTCCTTGTGCTCGGGCGCGTCCTCGGCGAGCCCGAGGTTGACCGCGGCGGCGCTCATCAGGTGCACCGCGACCGTCGTGATCACCTCGACGGCGGGCACGTCCGCGATGTCGCGGGTCATCGCGTCGAAGTTCGGGCTCGCGCCCTGGTCCTGGTTCGGCTGCTGGGCGTCGGCGTCGCTCATGGTTCTCTCGTCTGTCGGAATCGGTGGTACGTCCGACGCCGTAGGCGTCGACCGGGCGTCGGGCGGGTTCGTACGGCAGGGCGCCGGCGCGCACGCGGGGGATCGCGTACGCGGTCCGTCCCGCGGCGCGCGCCACGGCGGCCGTACGCGCCATGGCCCGGCCAAGTGGTCCGTACGCATCGTACGAGAGGAGCCGGGGCGCCCTTCGCGCCCGCTACGCGGGGCGGCGCCGCCGTGGCGCGGCGGGGGAGCGGGGCGGGTGCCCGCCGGGTCGCGCGCGTGGGGGCGCTGGCCGAAGGCGCTCTTGACGGCGTCCGGAGGCGCCCTGGCGAGACTGGTGTAGCATTGCACGTGACCGGCTGGGCATCAGTGTGCCCGGCCCACAAGTGGAGGCTCCGACTCTCCCACCTTGCTGGCCCTTGAGGCCGGCGGGTCCCGGTCCGGTAGGGCCCGTCGTTCCGTACGGACGACGTGGAGCTGCCTGATGCGCCCCGCGGTGATCCGCAGCGGTGCTCCCGGAATGTGAGGAGCCCCCCTGTGTCCCGTTCGGGGCGTTTTATGCGTCTCGGCACGGTTGTCACACCGAAAACTGACGTTACGCGGCTGTCCGCCAGGCGGCCGTGTGGTGCAACTGAGGAGGCCCCATCAGCGCCGAGCCCCGCATCAACGACCGGATTCGCGTCCCCGAGGTGCGACTCGTCGGTCCCAGCGGCGAGCAAGTTGGCATCGTTCCGCTTGCCAAGGCCCTGGAGCTTGCGCAGGAGTACGACCTGGACCTGGTCGAGGTCGCGGCGAACGCCCGTCCGCCGGTCTGCAAGCTCATGGACTACGGAAAGTTCAAGTACGAGTCGGCCATGAAGGCCCGTGAGGCGCGCAAGAACCAGGCGCACACGGTCATCAAGGAGATGAAGCTCCGGCCGAAGATCGACCCGCACGACTACGACACCAAAAAGGGTCACGTCGTCCGGTTCCTCAAGCAGGGCGACAAGGTCAAGATCACGATCATGTTCCGTGGTCGTGAGCAGTCCCGGCCGGAACTCGGCTACCGACTGCTCCAGCGGCTCGCGGAGGACGTCCAGGACCTCGGCTTCGTCGAGTCGAACCCGAAGCAGGACGGCCGGAACATGATCATGGTTCTCGGTCCGCACAAGAAGAAGACCGAGGCCATGGCCGAAGCCCGCGAGGCGCAGGCGGCCCGCAAGGCGGAGCGCCAGGGCGCCGCCGCGGACGCGCCCGAGCAGTCCGCCGAGGAGCCGGCCGAGGCCTGATCGTGGCGGCCTGAGCCCGAGGCCGCCGCCCCGGGGCACCGCCCCGGAACCCACACCGAACGAGCTGACGCGCCCGTATGCCCGCAACGGCTGCGGGGGCGCCCCGACGAGGAGAGAACGGCGACATGCCGAAGAACAAGACCCACAGTGGTGCCAGCAAGCGCTTCAAGATCACCGGTTCCGGCAAGGTGGTCCGCCAGCGCGCCGGTCGCCGCCACCTTCTCGAGCACAAGTCGTCCACGCTGACGCGCCGCCTCGCGGGAACCGTGGAGCTGGCCCCGGCCGACGCCAAGAAGGTCAAGAAGCTTCTCGGCAAGTGATGTCGGGCCCCGTCGTGACGGGGCTGGCACACAGTTCGGGACCCATTCGTTTCCGGGCCGCGTGAGGTACCCGCGGCCCCGTACAAGGAGTTAATCAAGTGGCACGCGTCAAGCGGGCAGTCAACGCCCACAAGAAGCGCCGGGCGATCCTGGAGCAGGCCAGCGGCTACCGGGGCCAGCGCTCGCGCCTGTACCGCAAGGCGAAGGAGCAGGTCACCCACTCCCTCGTTTACAACTACAACGACCGCAAGAAGCGCAAGGGCGACTTCCGGCAGCTCTGGATCCAGCGCATCAACGCCGCCGCCCGTGCCAACGGCATGACGTACAACCGCTTCATCCAGGGTCTGAAGGCCGCCAACGTCGAGGTGGACCGCAAGATCCTGGCCGAGCTCGCGGTCAACGACGCCAACGCGTTCGCGGCGCTCGTCGAGGTGGCCCAGAAGGCGCTGCCCAGCGACGTCAACGCCCCGAAGGCCGCCTGAGCGGTTTTCGAGGCCCGGGCCTAAGCGCCCGCCCCACATCGGACCCGCAGGCGGCGACCGCCTGCGGGTCCGATGTCTTCGCCCCTCCCGCGCCGGCCCGGCGCCAGCGCGGGACCTCCGCTGGAACCCCCGCACCGGAAGCGAGTACCACCACATGGCGGCCCCCGAGCTGACCTCTCCGCGATCGCCCCGCGTCCTGGCCGCCCGCCGACTGGCCCGCCGCAACGCCCGGGCCAAGGAACGCAGGTTCCTCGCCGAGGGGCCGCAGGCGGTGCGCGAGGCGGTCGTGCGGCACCGCGCCGACGCGGAGGTGGGCCGGGAGGGAACGCTGGTCGAGGTGTTCGCCACCGTCGAGGCCGCCGAGCGGCACGCCGACATCGTCGAGGCCGCCCGCGCCGCGTCCGTGTCGGTGCACACCGCCAGCGACGCCATCGTCGCGGAGATCTCGCAGACGGTCACCCCGCAGGGCCTGGTCGGGGTCTGCCGGTTCCTCGACTCGCCGCTGTCCGACGTGCTGGCCGCGCGGCCCCGGCTGGTCGCCGTGCTCGCCCACGTACGCGACCCGGGCAACGCCGGCACGGTGCTGCGCTGCGCGGACGCCGCGGGCGCCGACGCCGTCGTCCTCACCGACGCTTCCGTCGACCTGTACAACCCGAAGTCGGTCCGCGCGTCGGTCGGTTCGCTCTTCCACCTGCCCGTCACCGTCGGCGTGCCGATCGAGCGCGTGGTCAGCGGCCTGCACGAGGCGGGCGTACGGGTGCTCGCCGCGGACGGGGCGGGCCAGCGGGACCTGGACGCGGAGCTGGACGCCGGGCGCATGAGCGGCCCCACGGCCTGGGTCTTCGGCAACGAGGCGTGGGGACTGCCGGAGGAGACCCGCGCGCTGGCCGACGAGGTCGTACGGGTGCCGATCCACGGCAAGGCCGAGAGTCTGAACCTGGCGACCGCCGCCGCCGTGTGCCTGTACGCCTCCGCGCGCGCCCAGCGCGCCCGCTCGTAGCGACGGAGGGGCTCCGCTGCGTCACCTCGACCTAGTAGGGTTGCGGCCCTGGGGCCCGAGAGGGGGTGCGGGGATGAACGTCAGGGTTTCCGGCGCGACAGCGGCCACCTCGCATGCGCCAGGCCAGTGCCTGCCCGGCGAGCTCGACGCGTGGACGGGTGAGGCGTCCGCCATCGGACTGCACCCCGACGACCTGCCGGACGGCCTCGTGGTCGCCGACGAGCGGGGCCGGGTGACCTGCTTCAACGCCGCGGCGGCCCGCATCACGGCCACGCCCGCCGCCGAGGCCATCGGCCACCAGCTCGAACAGGTGCTGCCCCTGGAGGACCTGGAGGGGCGCCGCTGGTGGGCGCTGACCGATCCGTACGGAGGGCTGACCACCCGCGTCGGCCAGCCGGAGCGCAACCTGCTGCTGCCCGGCGGGCGCGAGGTGCTGGTCGCCGCGCGGTACGTGCGGGTGCGCCCCACCGGTCCGCTGCGCCGCCTCGTGGTCACCCTGCGCGGCACCGAGGCCAGGCGCCGTACCGAGCGCAGCCACGCGGAGCTGATCGCCACCGTCGCCCACGAGCTGCGCTCGCCGCTGACCTCGGTGAAGGGGTTCACGGCCACGCTGCTCGCCAAGTGGGAGAGGTTCACCGACGACCAGAAGCGGCTGATGCTGGAGACGGTGGACGCCGACGCCAACCGGGTCACCCGGCTGATAGCCGAACTGCTGGACATCTCCCGCATCGACTCCGGGCGCCTCGAGGTGCGCCGCCAGTGCGTGGACATGGCCGCCGCCGTGCGCCGTCACGTCCAGGCGCACACCACGGCCGGCCAGCGCCCCGACCTGTTCCTGATCAAGGTCGTGGAGCCGCTGCCGGATCTGTGGGCAGACCCGGACAAGGTCGACCAGGTGCTGGGCAACCTGCTGGAAAACGCCGTGCGGCACGGCGAGGGAACCGTCACCATCGAGGTGACCCCCACCGTCGTCACCGCCCAGCCAGAAGGGTCAGCCGTGGACTCCGCCGCCCAGCCGAGCACCGCCGTCACCATCAGCGACGAGGGCTCCGGCATCCCCGAGGAGTCCATGGGGCGCGTCTTCACCCGCTTCTGGCGCGGCAGCAAGCGCGGCGGCACCGGACTCGGGCTCTACATCGTCAAGGGCATCGTCGAGGCGCACGGCGGGACCATCACGGTCGGCCGCTCCAGCGCCGGCGGCGCGGAGTTCCGATTTACCCTGCCCGTGGGGGCCCCGGCCCATCTGGCCTGACCACCGTCGGGCGGTGGCCCGGCGACCCCTACGGGCTCGGACGAGTACACACGCCCCGTAGACTCGACCTTTGGCACCTTTGGCACCACCATCGTCGGCTGAGCCACACGTGCTCGGCATCCGGACGAGAACAAGGCGCCGAGGCGGGGCGAAGCCAGCAGCCAATCGGAAGCACGGGAAGAGATGTCGGCACCCAACAAGTCCTTTGACCCGGTAGAGGTCGAGGCACTGAAACCGGAAGAGATCGCCCGGATGCGGGACGAGGCACTGGCCGCGTTCGCCGCGGCCGGGGACCTCGCGGCCCTGCATGAGGCGAAGGTCGCGCACACCGGCGACCGCTCGCCGCTGGCCCTGGCCAACCGCGAGATCGGCGCGCTGCCGCCGCAGGCCAAGGCGGACGCGGGCAAGCGCGTCGGCGGGGCCCGTGGCGAGGTGTCGCGGGCGCTCAAGGCGCGGCAGGAGGAGTTGGAGGCGGAGCGCGACGCGCGCGTGCTGGTCGAGGAGGCGGTGGACGTCACGCTGCCCACCGACCGGTTCACGCCCGGCGCCCGGCACCCGCTGACCACCCTCTCCGAGCGCATCGAGGACGTCTTCGTCGCGATGGGCTACGAGGTGGCCGAGGGGCCCGAGGTCGAGGCGGAGTGGTTCAACTTCGACGCGCTCAACTTCACGCCCGACCACCCGGCGCGCGCCATGCAGGACACCTTCTTCGTGCGCGCCACCGACGGTGCGGGAGCCGGCGGGCAGGACGCCGAGCAGGACGCGGAGTCCGGCATCGTGCTGCGTACCCACACCTCGCCGGTCCAGGTGCGCTCGATGCTCGACCGCGAGCCCCCCATCTACGTGGTGTGCCCGGGCCGGGTCTACCGTACGGACGAACTCGACGCCACCCACACCCCCGTCTTCCACCAGGTGGAGCTGCTGGCCATCGACGAGGGTCTGACGATGGCCGACCTCAAGGGCACCCTGGACCACATGGTCGGCGCCCTCTTCGGCGCCGGCGTGCGCACCCGGTTGCGGCCGAACTACTTCCCGTTCACCGAGCCGTCCGCCGAGATGGACATGCAGTGCTACGTGTGCCACGGCGAGTCGGTCGGCAACCCGGACCGGCCCTGCCGCACCTGCTCGTCGGAGGGCTGGATCGAGCTGGGCGGCTGCGGCATGGTCAACCCGCGCGTGCTGGTCGCCTGCGGCATCGACCCGGAGAAGTACAGCGGCTTCGCCTTCGGGTTCGGCATCGAGCGGATGCTGATGTTCCGCCACAACGTCGAGGACATGCGAGACATGGTCGAGGGTGACGTGCGCTTCACCCGGCCGTTCGGGATGGAGATCTGATGCGAATCCCGCTTTCCTGGCTGCGGGAGTACGTGGACCTGCCAGCCGGTGAGACCGGCCGTGACGTGCAGGCCAAGCTCGTCGCCGCCGGTCTTGAGGTGGAGACCGTCGAGCAGCTCGGCGCCGGGCTCACCGGCCCACTCGTCGTCGGCAAGGTGCTCGCCATCGAGGTGCTCGAAGGCTTCAAGAAGCCCATCCGCTACTGCCAGGTCGACGTCGGCCAGGCCAACGGGACGGGCGAGCCGCAGAACATCATCTGCGGTGCCACCAACTTCGCGGTCGGCGACAAGGTCGTCGTCGTGCTGCCCGGGGCCGAACTGCCCGGCGGCTTCAAGATCTCCGCGCGCAAGACGTACGGCCACGTCTCCGAGGGCATGATCTGCTCCGCCAGCGAGCTGGGCATGTCCGACGACCACGACGGCATCATCGTGCTGCCGCCCGAGCACGAGGTGGGCACCGACGCCATCGAACTGCTGGAGCTGCGGGACGAGGTGCTCGACATCGCGGTCACGCCCGACCGTGGCTACTGCCTGTCGCTGCGCGGCGTCGCCCGCGAGACCGCCACCGCCTACGGGCTGCCGCTGCGCGACCCGGCCCTGCTGGACGTGCCGGCGCCCAACGGCTACGGCTACCCGGTGAGCGTCGCGGACCCGGCGGGCTGTGACCGGTTCACCGCGCGTACCGTCGTCGGCCTCTCGCCCGAGGCGCGCTCGCCGATCTGGCTCCAGCGCCGCCTGCAGAAGGCCGGCATGCGGCCCATCTCGCTGACCGTGGACGTCGCCAACTACGTGATGCTCGAACTCGGCCAGCCGCTCCACACCTACGACCGGTCCCGGGTCAGCGGCACCATCGGCGTCCGGCGGGCCACCCCGGGCGAGAAGCTCACCACGCTGGAGGGCGTCAAGCGGGTCCTGGACGCCGAGGACCTGGTGATCACCGACGACAACGGGCCCATCGGCCTCGCCGGGGTCATGGGTGGCGCCAACACCGAGATCGCCGACGTCGCCCAGGACCCGACCTCCGGCGAGAGCGTCGGCACCACCGACGTAGTGATCGAGGCCGCGCACTTCGACGCCGTCTCCATCGCCCGCACCGCCCGCCGTCACAAGATCTCGTCGGAGGCGTCCCGGCGCTTCGAGCGGGGCGTCGACCCGGAGGCGACCTCCGCCGCCGCGCAGCGCGCCGTCGACCTGCTCGTACTGCTCGCCGGCGGCACGGCCGAGGCCGGCGTCACCGAGGTCACCGCGCCCAGCGGTCCGCGCACCATCACGATGTCCGCCGACCACCCCGACCGGGTCGCCGGCGTCGCCTACGGGCGCGAGACCGTCGTCCGGCGCCTCCAGGAGGTCGGCTGCGACGTCTACGGGCAGGACGAGCTGGTGGTCACCGTCCCGAGCTGGCGGCCGGACCTGAGCGCCCCCAACGACCTCGCCGAGGAGGTCATCCGCCTGGAGGGGTACGCCAACCTGCCCGCCACGCTGCCCCAGCCGCCGGCCGGGCGCGGCCTGACCGAGCGTCAGCGGCTGCACCGCCGGGTCGGCCGGGCGCTGGCCGGTGCCGGCTACACCGAGGCACCGAACTACCCGTTCACCAGCGAGGAGATCCTCGACCAGCTCGGGTTGGACTCCGACGACCCGCGGCGCGCGACCGTACGCCTGGCCAACCCGCTCTCGGACACCGAGCCGCTGCTGCGCACCACGCTGCTGCCGGGGCTGCTGGGCGCGCTGCGCCGCAACGACGGCCGAGGCGAGCACGACCTCGCGCTGTTCGAGACCGGCCTGGTCTTCCGCGCGGCGGCGACCCCCGACGAGGTGGCCGTGGCCGCCGTGCGGCTGCCGGTGGACCGTCGGCCCAGCGACGCGGAGATCGCCGCGCTGAACACGGCCCTGCCGCGGCAGCCGCGCCGCGCCGCGGTCGTGCTGGCCGGCACCCGCGAGCGCGCGGGCTGGTGGGGCAAGGGCCGCCCGGCGGACTGGAGCGACGCCATCGAGGCCGGGCGCGCGGTCGCCCGACAGGCGGGCGTCGAGCTGATCGTCCGCCAGGACCAGCAGGCCCCCTGGCACCCCGGCCGCTGCGCCGCGCTGCTGGCCGTCGTGGACGGCCAGGAGGTGCTGGTCGGCAACGCTGGCGAGCTGCACCCGCGGGTGATCAAGACGCTCGGCCTGCCGGAGCGCACCAGCGCCATGGAGATCGAGCTCGACCGCCTGGAGCGGGCGACCCCGGGACCCGTACAGGCGCCGCACGTGTCCACCTTCCCGGTGGCCACCCGCGACGTCGCGCTGATCGTCGACGCCTCGGTGCCGGCCGCCGACGTGGAGGCGGCGCTGCGGGAGGGCGCTGGCGAACTGCTCGAATCGGTGCGGCTGTTCGACCAGTTCACCGGCGAGCAGCTCGGCGCGGGCAAGAAGTCGCTGGCCTACGCGCTGCGGCTGCGGGCGAGCGACCGCACGCTCACCGCTGACGAGGCGTCGGCGGCCCGGGACGCGGCGGTCGCGACCGCCGTCGAGCGCACCGGGGCCGCGCTGCGCGGAGCCTGATCCGCGCCCGGGCGCCGGTGGCGCCCGGAGCCACACACCAGGGGCGTGCCCCGCGCATCACGCGCGGGGCACGCCCTTCGTGCGCCACGGGGGCGCCCGGTCGACGGCTCCGGGGCGCACGGGGGTGGCGAGTGCGCCGTGGCCGCGACCGCGTCGCACCCCTCCGGCGCCCGCGCGGGAGGTGGAGACGTTCGACTCTCGGGCACGCGTGCACACCCGCGATGCGGTGTTCGGGGTGTGCTCACCCGAAGGGGTGAGAAGGGCACCTTAAGTAGTCAACGCCGTGTGGATGGTCGCCACAATCGTCCCGGTCGCGCAGTCCCCGCCACTCGAAGGCCAGGGGCCGCCCGGCCGCCTCAACGGGCTGCTAAGGGGGCCGGTGGATGATCGGAACCAAGGCGGTGGGCGCGACGCGAACGGCGCCGGCGCGAGGCTCTCGGCTGCTCGCGACCGTCCTGCCGGGCCTGTGGGTGCTCGCGGTGCTGGCCCTGGAGCTGACCGTTCCGCCCGGGCTGCGCCTCGAACCGCTGCTGGCCGCCGCCCCCGCGCTGGCCCTCGCCCTGGGCGGCGAGTGCAAGCGGGTGCTGCTTGGCGGCGCGTGCGCACTTCTGGCCCTGGTGCCGATGGCGAAGTTCGGGCCGCGTGACCCGTCGAGCGCGCCCCTGGGCACCTGCTGCTCGATCCTCATCGTGCTCGTTGCCTGCGGACTGGCCAACCGGCGCAGGCAGCGTCTGGTGCACGAGTTGGACCGCACCCGGAGCGTGGCCGTCGCCGCCCAGCGGACCCTGCTGCGTCCGCTGCCTCACCGCATCGACCAACTCGCCCTGGCCGGCGGCCAGTTGTCCGCCAGTCGGGACGCGGTGGTCGGCGGTGACCTGTACGAGGCGGTGGCCACTCCGTACGGGGTGCGGATCGTCATCGGCGACGTACGCGGGCACGGCCTGGCCGCGCTCGACACCGTCGCCGCCGTACTCGGCAGCTTCCGGGAGGCCGCGCACGACGAGGCCGAACTCGCCGGCGTCCTGCGGCGCCTGGAGCGCACCCTGCGGCGGCACCTGCGCGAGCGCGTGGCGGCGTCGGCGTCCGCCGTGGGGCCCGGGCACCCGGTCGCCGAGGAGTTCGTCACCGTGCTGCTGCTTGAGGTGCGGCCATCGGGCGAGGTGATGGCGCTCAACTGCGGCCACCCGTGGCCGTTCCTGCTGGTGGGCCAGGGCCTTGGCGGCCCGGCCGGCCCCCGGCGGCCGGGCCCGTACGGAACCGGGCCGCACGGGACCGGGCGGCGCGTGCTGCCGCACCGGTCGTCGCTGCCCCGGGTGCGGCAACTGGCGCCGGGCGAGAGCATGCCGCCGCTGGGCCTGTTCCCGCTGCCCGAACTGCCGGCGCCCACCCGCTGCGTGCTGCTGCTCCCCGGGGAGGCGCTGGTGCTCTACACCGACGGAGCCGAGGACGCCCGCAACGCCGCCGGCGACTTCTTCCCGCTGGCCTGGGCGCTGACGGAGGCCGCGCGCGGCGGACCGGTGCACCCGCAGGCCGTCGTCGACCGGGTGCGCGGCGCCCTGCTGCGGCACACCGACGGACGGCTCGGTGACGACGCGGCGCTCCTCGTCCTGCGCAACGACCGCAGCCGGGTGCCCGCCCAGTCGCCCGTGCCGGTGCCACTCGCGAGCGACGCACGGCTCTCCTAGCGGCGGCCGAGGGCGTGCCGGACGCGGGACCGGGCACGCTCCGACGTCACCGGACGGCCGGGCCCCGTACCGGCGGCAGCCCGGGCAGCGCCGCAGGTCGGCGCCGGGCGGCCGGGGCGGGGAACGCCGATGGCCCGGGGCCGCGCGGAAAGTTCACACCCCGTGTGCGCGCGACCCCGTTACGCTGAACCGACCGGAGGCATCGGGAGGGCGGCATGGAGCCCAACACACTGCTCGACGCCGTGCTGGACGAGGCGGGCATCTCGCACGCGGCACTGGCGGCACACGTCAACGAGGCGGGCCGGGCGCGCGGCATGGAGCTGCGCTACGAACACACCGCCGTGGCCCGCTGGTTGAAGGGGCAGCGCCCCCGTGGGCAGGTGCCCGACCTGATCTGCGAGGTGCTTGGCGAGCGGCTGCACCGCGCGCTGACCCTCGACTCCATCGGCCTCGGCACCCCCGGCAGCGCGCGCGGGGCCAGCACGCCGCTGTCCGGGTTCGTGGAGCGCGCCACCGCGCTGTGGCGCTCGGACGAGCAGCAGCGCCCCCACATCGTGCGGGCACCCGCCGTCACCGGGACGCCCGCGGTCATCCCCGTGTGGGAGTGGGAGAACCCGCCGGAGGACGCGGACGTCTCGCGGGAGGGCATGACCCGGGTCAGCATGCGCGACATCACCATGCTGCGCTCGGCCCGCGCCCACTACGAGCAGATGTACCGCAAGGCGGGTGGCGTGGCCACCCGCGCCCGCGTCGTGGGCTTCCTGATCTCCGAGGCCGCGCCGCTGCTGCGGGGCAGCTACCCGGACGCGACGGGGCGGCAACTCCACCGCGCCACCGGTGGACTGGTCGCCGTCGCGGGCATCTGCGCGTACGACTCCGACGCGCACGGGCTCGCCCAGCGCTACTTCCACCAGGCCCTGCGGCTCGCCAAGGCCAGCGGCGACCGTGGCCTCGGCGCCTACGTCATCGCGCTGTTGGTCAACCAGTCGCTGCACATGCGCGAACACCGGCAGGCGGTCGCCTTCGCCGAATCGGCGCTGCGCGCCGCCGGCCCCCGTATCACCCCCGCCCTCGCGGCCGATCTGTACGCCATGCAGGCCAAGGCGTACGCCCGGCTCGGCGACGGCGCGGGGGCGCTGTCCTGCATCCGGCGCGCGGAGAGCGCCGCCGAGCGCATCCGCCCCGGACAGGAGCCCGACGAGACCGGCTACGTACAGCCGGGCTTGGTGAACGTGCAGGTCGCCGAGGCGCTGTTGAACCTCGGTGACCTGGACGCGGCCCGCGAACACGCCACGGCCGCCGTGGACACTCCCGCGCACGACCGGGGCCGGGTACACCGGCTGGCGATGCTCACGCATATCGAGTTGCGCCAGGGGGACGCGGACCGGGCGGGGGCGACCGCGGTGGAAATGGCACAGCGGGCGCGCGGAATGGAATCGCAGCGCTTACGGGACCGGCTCCGCGCGGTGCGCGAGCATCTCGTCGAGAGCGGATGCGCCGCGACCTCCGAGGCCGCCGAACTGATCGACGGGGCACTGCGCGTTCCGCTGTGAGGCAGACGGGGCCGCTCCCGCCGAGTCGCTGCCCTCGACCCCGGCGGAAGGTGGCTGACCGTGCGATGGAAGAACCTCAGCGAGCGGACGGTGTACGAGAACCGTTGGTTCAGCGTGAACCTGGCGGACGTCGAACTCCCCGATGGGCACCACCTCGACCACTATCTGATCCGACTGCGGCCCGTCGCCGTGGCCACGGTGGTCAATGAGGCGAACGAGGTGCTGCTGCTGTGGCGGCACCGGTTCATCACGGACAACTGGGGCTGGGAGCTGCCCGCCGGCGTGGTCGAGGACGGCGAGGCCGTCGCCGACGCCGCGGCCCGCGAGATGGAGGAGGAGACCGGCTGGCGGCCCGGCCCGCTGCACCACCTGCTCTCCGTCGAGCCCTCCAACGGCCTGACCGACGCCCGGCACCACATCTACTGGGCCGAGGACGCCGACTACGTGGGCCCGCCCGAGGACGCCTTCGAGTCCGACCGCCGCGAGTGGGTCCCACTCAAGGTCATCCCGGACATCGTGGCCAGGGGCGAGGTGCCGGCCGCCAACATGGCGGCGGCGCTTCTGCTGCTGCACCACATACGCCTGGGCTGAGCCGACCTGTTCTGACTCGTCCTGTCCCGTCCTGAACTGACCTGACCCGGGCGGGGCCGTCGCGCGTTCGCCGCGACGGCCCCGCCCCGGGCCGGTCGGGTCGACGCGACGCGCCGACGCCGGGCGGGCCGATGCCCGGCGTCGGCGCCCGGTCAGCGGCCCGCGGCCTGCCAGACCGCGACGGCCAGCGCCCCCACCCCCGTGAGCGCCGCCAGGGAGGGCAGCGGCCAGCGGCCGTGCTCCAACACCCGTACGCGCTCCGTCACTTTCGTCACGTCCCGGTCGTGTTGCGCGCTGCGCTGGGCCAGCAGTGCGAGTTGCCCGTCGATGCGGGCGACTCCGACGTCGAGGTTGCGACGGATTTCCGCGAGCTCCGCGGCTACCACGGCTTGCTCGGGCTCGGTGGTCACGCCTGATCCCCTTCCACATGTGTGTCCGTGCGGTTACCAACGCACCGAGCGAACCACGGTTGCGGGCCGTGCGGGAGCGTGTGCAGGCGGTGTGCGCGGGTTGCCCGCGCACACCCCGTGCGAATGACGTTCCGTGACCGGTCGGGTCGGCGGTTCGATGGCGACCAGCGGCGCACCGAGGCCGCGCCGTCGGCCAACCCCGGTGACCGCTGCGTACCGTGACCGCGGCGCGCGCGTGCCGGTCACCTCGCGGCGGCCCGTCGCCGGGCCGCGCGGGCGCCGCCGAGCCCACGCGGCGACGGGCCTGACAACGCTGCCTCAGGCGCGGCACCGGGCCCGCGACCGGCTCCGTTTGTCGGCCCCTCGGCCTCCGGGGGCGGTGACCGGCGCGGAATCCGGGGGCGAGTCGGTCCCTCGCGCCGAACCGTCCCGCGCCGGCGGCGCGGCGCCGGGCCGCGCGGGCCGGACGCGGGGTCGCCACGCGCCTCAGCGGCCCGGCGCCCGGCGTCCGCTCAGGACTGGGTCGGCGTTCGCAACCGCCACACGCCCGGGCGCACCTCCACGCCGCTGGGCTGCGCCCAACGCGCCGTCGGAGCGTCCGTGCGCCCCCGCCCTCCGGCGCGCAGGGCGCGCAGTGCGCGGCGGGCGTAGTCCTCCAGGCGCCGATCGCGGAGCGCCTCGGCCAACTCCAGGCACTCGTCCAACGAGCGCCGCGCCGCCCCCGGGTCACCGGTCTCCAGGGCGACCAGGGCCAGCGCGCGCAGCGCCTCGTACCGGCCACGGGTGTCCATCGGCGTGCTGGCCACCGCGAGGGCCGTGGTGAGCAGCCGGGTCGCGTCGGCGACCTGCCCGGTGTCCAGGCTGAGTTCGGCCAACGCGACCAGGGTGCGGCCGTACTCGCGCGAGTCGGCGACCTCCCACGCGGCGAGTTGGGCCTGCTGGTAGTGCTCGCGCGCCAGCGCGAGGCGGCGCCGCTGCCAGTGCAGGTCGCCCAGCGAGCGCAACAGCCGGGCGGCGGCGCGGCGGTCGCCGCAGCGGCGGGCCGCGTCCAGCGCGAGGGCGTGCGTGGTCTGCCAGTCCTCCCAGGCGGCCAGCGCCTCCAGGCCGGCGCTCAGACTGTCGGCCAACCGGATCGTGGGCCGCCACAGCCGGGCCGCGTGTGCCGCGGTGACGACCGCCACCAGCCGGCCCCGCTCGGCCGCGAACCAATCCAGCGGATGGGGGCCCACGGCCTCGGCGTACCAGGAGCGGCCGTCGGCGACCGGCTCGGCCGGGGGCCACGCACGCGGGTCGCCGAGCCCGGCGCGGGGCGCGTCCGCCGTGCTCGGCGGGGTGGCCGGCGCGCGGGTGGCGGGGAGGTGGGCCGGGTACGTGGGGGCACGGCGCGGGCCGGCCGGCCATGGGGCGCCGGTCGCCGGACCGGTGGGGCCGGTCGCACCCCGGCGCGGATCGGTCGCGAGGCCGCACCCGCTCATCGCAAGCCCGCAGTCCACGGTGTCCGCGCGTTCCGGCCCCGCCGGACGTTCCGTGGGCGCGGTCGCGGGCCACGGAGCGCCGGCGCCACCATCGGGCGGCACGCCGCCACGGTGGTACGCGCCGTCGTCACCCCGTCGCCCGGGGGCGAAGAGGGCGTCGGCGTACGAGGCCGCGTCCGCGTACGCCACGCACATCCGCCGCGTCGCCTCCCGCACCGTCAGGGGGGACTCGTCGGCCAGCGACTCGACGGCGAGCAGCCGCCACAGCGCGTGCAGTCGGTACCGGTCGGGCCCGGTGCCGTCGGCCCTGGCGACCTCCACCAGCCGCGCGTCGACCAGCGCCTCCAACATCCGCTGGGCCTCGCGCGAGGTGACGCCGAACACGGCCGCCGCGAGCCACGGCCCGAACGCGCCCGGCGGTAGGAGGCCCAGCAGCCGAAAGGCCCGCCGTTCGGGGGCCGGCGCCTCGCGGTAGGCGGCGCGGAGCGACGCGCGGACATCGACGTCGCCCGCCGTCAGCCCGGACAGCCGGGTGCCCTCGTCGGCCAGTCGGTCGGCGAGCGTGGCGACCGTCCAGTGCGGGCGGGCGACCAACTGCGCGGCGGCGACCCGCACGGCGAGCGGCAGCCCGCCGCACCACTCCACGACGCGCGCCACCGCCTCCGGCTCGTCCACCGGGCGGGCCAGGGTCGCGGCGGCCTCGAACATGGCGGTCGCCTCGGCGTGGTCGGGCGCGGACAGCACCACCGGGCGCATGCCGCTCAGCCCCGCGAGCAGGCGCCGGCTGGTCAGCAACGTCACGCTGCCCGGACCGGTCGGCAGCAGCGGGCGTACCTGCGCCTCGCAGGCGGCGTTGTCCACGACCAGCAGCGTGCGCCGGCCGGCGAACAGCCGCTGCACCAGGTCGGTCAGCTCCTGCGGGTCGGTGGGCAGCGGCCCCGGCACCCCCGCCCGCCGTGCCAGCCGCCCCATCGCCTCGGCGGCGGTAAGCGGGCCCCGGCCCGGCGGGCACAGGTCGAGGAAGATCGGCCCGTCCGCGAAGGCGTCCGCGCTGCGGTGCGCCGCCTCCACGGCCAGCGCGGTCTTGCCGACCCCGGCCGGGCCGGCGATGGCGACGCAGCCGCCGGCCGGCGCGCTCCGCACCAGCCGCTCCACCTCGGCGAGCGCCGCGGCACGGCCGGTGAACGTCGGGTCGGCCGCCGGCAGGCAGGCCGCCAGCCGCCCGGGCGGCGGCGCGCTCGACGGCGCTGCCACGGCGCCGTCGGGGAACATCAGCCCCTGGTCAGCGGCCAGGACGCGGCGGTGCAGTCGCTGCAACGGCGGCCCTGGCTCCGTACCGAGTTCGTCGAGCAGCGTCTCGCGCAGCCGCGCGTACACCCGCAGCGCCTCGCTCTGCCGCTCGGTCCGGAACAGCGCGAGCATCAGGTGGGCGTGCAACTCCTCGCGCAGCGGGTGCTCGGCCACCAAGGTCCGCAGCTCGCCGACCAGTTCGTGGTGGCGGCCCAACTGGAGGTCGGCGCGCACACGTTGCTCGATGGTGGAGACGCGCACCTCGGCCGCCCAGGCCGCGGCCCCGCCCAGCAGCGGGCCGTGCGGGGTGTCCGCGAGCAGCGGGCCGCGCCACAGCGCCAGCGCCCGCCGGTGCAGGTCGGCGGCCGCGGCGTGGTCCCCGCGCTCCAGCGCCCTGCGCCCCCGGTCGTGCAACTCCTCGAAGTCGGCGAGGTCGAGCTGTCCGGGCCCCGGGCGCAGCACGTAACCTGGGCTGCGGGTCACGAGCGCGTCGCGCCCGCCCTCGGGGTCGGCCGCCCGCAGGGTCTTGCGGAGGTGGGAGACGTAGACCTGGATGGTGGCGGTGGGGGTGCGTGGCGGACTGCCGCCCCACAGTTCATCGGCCAGGGCGTCGACGGACACCACCCGGTCAGCCCGCACCAGCAGACTGGCGAGCACGACGCGCGGCTTCGCGGCCCGTGGCGTCAGCACGCGCTCCTCAGGCGGTTCGCCCGTCACTTCCATCGGGCCCAGTATCCGGAACCTCATCCCGCCCCGTGTTTCCGCCCGCCCGGCCGACCGGTTCAGCGGGCCAGCCAGTGACATGGTCAGTCCGGGCAGCGCCCCCGTACCCGGACCGCTTCACCATAGGTCCCGGGCCCGGCCCCGCGTGAGGTGGGCCGCCCCCTAAGCGGCCCTTAAGTCGCCGGACCTAAGTGCTTCTTAAGCCGGTGCGCCGACCATCGGAGCCCATCGGCGCGGCCGGGTTCGGCCGTCGTCCGCCGTGCCCCGTCAGCGGGAGGGACCGCGTTGCCCAAGCCGTCGCGCGTCCCCGAGCGCCGCCACGCGGAGCGGCGAAGAGCCCGCCCCTGACCTCGCGTTGTTCCCGGCCACCGCGAACGGCGGCGTTCCCCCGGGAACGATTTCGGCCCGGCGGTCATCCTTGTCGGCGTATCCGTACGCTGTGGCGACCCGCCCGTCTGCCATCTCACCCTTGGAGGACTGCCATGACGGCCGCCGAGAGCCCGAGACCGGTACCGCCGCTCGGCCCGCCCATAGAGGTCGTCGGCCAGGACACCGGCTGGGACCGGGCGCGCGCCGAACTCCTGTCCTCCGGAGCGGTGTTGCTGCACGCCCGGCAGGCCGACTGGTACCCGGGCGCGGCCTCCGCGGCCGAGCTGCGCACGCTGCTCGGGGACGACTGGTCCTGCTACCTCGCGCTGGCCCACCCCGACCTGCGGATGGAGTACGCGGCCTCGCGCATGCTGCTGCGGTACGCCGCGAAGACGGTCGTGCACGGCGGCGCGAGCAGCAGCGAACTCGGCTACGGGCCCACCGGCCGCCCCTACCTCCGTGGTTGCGACAAGGTCGACATCAGCCTCAGCCACGCGGACGGCGTGATGGTCGTGGGGCTGACCACCCGCGGGCTGATCGGCGTGGACGTCGAGCGCACCGACCGGCAGGTGTACGGCAAGGGCTTCGGCCGGCACATCTGCACCCCCTACGAACTGGTGTCGCTGTCCAACCTGCCGGAGTACGAGCGCAACGGCAGCCTGATCCGGCTGTGGACGCTGAAGGAGGCGTACAGCAAGGCCATGGGGCAGGCGATGAAGTTCCGCTTCACGGAGGTCGGCTTCGCCCCGGACGGCGGGCCGGTGCGGGTGCGGCGACCGGACGGCAGCCTCGGCGGCAACCACGAGTGGGCCTTCAGCTCCGTCGTGCTGGACAGCGGACACCGGGTGAGCGCCGCGGTCTTCGACGCGGCGGCGGCGAAAGAGCTGGGCCGCGCCGAGTTCGGCACCCCCCGCAGCACGGCCGACGGTGACTGCTTCGCGTAGCCCGTCGGGCCGGCGGCGGACGGCCCGACGGGCGGCCCCGGTCAGAAGTCCTGCAGGACCGTCGAGGTGGCCTCCGCGACGCGCCGTCCGTACTGGGTCAGGGTCACCGTGACCGGCACCGACGGCCGCTGCTGCGCGTCGCGGCCCAGCGGCCCGGGAACGGCCGTGCAGGTGAGGGGGAGGCCGGGCTCGGCGCGCGCCCGGAAGAGGACCCGCGAGGTGGCCATGGTCGCGCGCGACGGCGTCAACCCGTAGGTCCGGCCGGCCGCCAGCAGCGCCGTCTGCCGCATCGCCTCAAGCAGCAGCATGCCCGACAGGTGGCCCCCGCCCTCGGTGGCGAACACCCGGTGGTGGGTGCTGGCGAGGAGTTGGGTGACGAAGCGGCCGTACGGCGCGGCCTCGGCCGGCTCGCTCACCACCACGTTCGCCGGGCTGCCGCGACCCACCTCCGACGCCGCGGCGGGGCGCTGGGGAGCTCCGTGCGCGCCGCCGCCCTCGCGCTCCTCGGGGGAGGGGACCGCCGGGCGGGGCGGGGGAGCGTACTGGAGCGGCGGGTCGGGCGGCGAGAAGGCGAGGCTGGCGGTGCCGGTGGCGCACTCGACGTCGTCCAGGCTCAGTTCGCTGCGCAGCTCGACCCCGCGCGGCACGCCGCGCAGCACCTCGGTCGGGCGGGCCCGGACGCGCACCGTCAGGTCGGCCTGCTCGGGGCGCGCCCGCCAGGCCGCGAGGTGGGTGATGCGCAGGTGCAGCCGGGCGAAGACCGCGTGCTGCTCGGCGGGCAGCCCGAAGAACTGGTGCCCGATGAACTCGCCCACCTCGCGGGCCATCTCCGCGGCGCCCTGGATGTCGTGGAAGTGGCCGGGGCCGTCGTTGAAGAGCGGGTGCCCGAGCGGGGTCCGGGAGACGAGGACGAAGTCTTCCTCGCCGGTGCACGGGGCGTCCAGGAGGTAGTGCTCCGACGACCGGGGCCGGTGGATGAGGTGGCTGGTCACGCCCTCGGCGGCGGGCCCGGCCGGGCAGGCGGCGGCGTTGCTACCCATGGCGCCCCCTTGGGCGGGGCACCGGGCCGTACGGGTACGGGCGTGCCCGCGACCGCCGGCCATCGCCCCGGGCGGGCGCCGGCCCCACGGGCGCCGCCCGGGTCCGGACCCACCGGCCCCGGCCCGTACGGCCCGTGCCCCGCGCGGTCACACCGTGTCCTGCGGGTACGAGAGCAGCTTGGACAGCGCGGCGTTGGCACCGGCCTGGAAGCGGCTGGTGGCCTCCAACTCCTCCATGATCTCGGCGATGTGGCGCCGGCAGGTCCGCACCGACATGCCGAGCCGCCTGGCCACCATCTCGTCCTTGTAGCCCTCGGCCATCAGCCGCACGATGGACCGCTTGAGGTCGTCGGTCACCGGGTCGGACTCGACGCTGCCCAGGTGGAAGGGGGTCGCCCCGCGCCACAGGTGCTCGAAGACCGAGCAGAGGAAGGCCACGAGCGTCGGTTCGCGCACGATGGCCGCGCCCGGCTCGCGCCCCGCGGGCTTGTGCTCGGGCAGGAAGACGACCTCGCGGTCGTAAATGATCATCCGGTCGATGACTTCCTCGCTAGTGCGCAGCTCGCCGCCGTGCTCGATCAACTCCCGCACGAACGCCCGGGTCGCCAGGTCGGAGCGCGCGGTGTGCTGGTAGACGGTGCGCATGCGCACCCCTCGGTCGAGTATTCCGAGCGAGACCTTGCGGGCGGCGGTGAGGATGTGGGCCGGGCGGGCGCCGCCCGGCTGCACGGTCAGCACCTCGCTGCGACAGCGCTCGCTGAGTTCGTCGAGGAGCGACTGGACGGTGGTGACGTCCGAGACGACGTCGAACGCCTCCATGCGATTGCGTTCGCGACGGCCGTCGTAGTAGGCGGGGGTGAGCGACAGCATCTGGGCCCGCACCTCGGTGACGGCGTGCTGCAGGTCGCGGATCTGGTTCTCGGCCGACCCCACCAGCTCCACGGCCGCCGCGTCGGGGCTCACCGGGACCAGCAGTTCGGCGTCGCCCGGGGTGGGGTGCAGTAGGCACAGCAGGCTCAGCACCCGCTCGATGCGGGTGGCCTCATCGGTCGATATGCGTAGCTGTTGGGCGATCTCGTGCCGGTTGAAGCGGCCCAACTGCACGGCCAACCGGTATGCCGTCGCGCTCACGTCGTCCAGCTCCGCGAATGGCGGGTCGGAACCGATGGTTGCCGACATCCCCGAGCTTCCCCCCTCTTCCCTGCTCTTGCTGCCTTGCAACTTTAAGACATCGGGTTTTTCTTGGAAATGCTTCGAAGCCTTGCCGGGCGACGTTGCCACCGCTCGGCAAGCGTGTACTGCCCATCACGGTACGTGCCGTACACGCCAGAGCAACGTCAAAGCTTCCTCCCGGAGGGAAAAGGAAACTGTCCCGCGCTAATCTTGTGACAGTCAAGGTCTGTCGGTGGTCGGCGCCTTGCGCCGCACGGTGTATGGCTGGCCCTGGCTCTTGCCCCGGTTCCGAGCGGAGGAATGAACGTGAGTGGCACAACTTCGACCTACCCAACGACTCCGATGATCTTGCAGGCGATCCGCCGCGACCCCATCTGGGCCGGCTGAGCCGAAGTTCAAGCACGTCAGGGCGGTGTCCCTGGCCGAAGAAGGCGACCGTGAAGCGGTCGGATGGCGGGTCCTCGCCTCGGTTGGCGAGGGCCCGCCGGCGTGTGTAGGTGTTACTCGACAGTTGCTCCCTAAGGCTTCACGCAAGGTGACCTGGGGGTGGCGGGCGCGATCGTTACGGGGTGTAATGCCAGGGGGTTTGGTGGAGATGCGACGGAGAACTGATAGAGCTGTGAAAATCAGGGATTCCCTCCCGGCGACCTCCTCGCGAATACGAGACGCGAATCCTTTGGGTCGTGACGATTATTTGTCCACTGTATAGTGAGCGGCGAGTCCCGTTCATTTCTCCCCGGGCGCACCCGGAGTGGTCCGCCGGTGGAAATCGGGCGGGAAAAGGCGTTGATGATCTCTTGAGTCCGGCTAAAGCGGAATTCTCCCCTCAGTGAGTGCGGTCGGCCGCATTCGTGGCCGTGCGGCTGATCGCGAGGGCGGGACTTGGTCGTTTCTTGGTGCGGACTTGGCGGGCGCTTGGGGGAGGGATTTGCTGCCCGCTGCCACGGTCGGCGCCCGGGGCGCGGCGCCGCGCGGCGGGTCGTGTGCCGGCGCCGGGGGCGCTGGCGCGGTGGTGGGCGGGAGCGCCGGGTCGTGTCCGGGGGAGCGCGGGGCGCGCGGTACGGGTCCGGGCGCCGACGGTGCGTGCCGCCGCGGAACGCCCGGGCGCTGGGCGGTAAAAGCGCGGGTAATCCGCGCGGAACGCGCGCCAGAACGAACGCTCGCGGGAGCGTACGCCGCCTCAGCCGCGCGTCGTCGCCGGCGGGCGACGCCGCTGGTGGCGCGGGGTGCGCGCCTGATGTCGGCCCGCCCCGGGGCGTGTTGGGCGCCGCGCGGCCGTCGCGGGGGCGTGCGCGGGGTCGCGGCGCACCCCGGCGGCGACGCCGGGCTCACCGCGCGGGCAAGTGGCCCGTCCTGTCAGGAAGTTGCCAACCGCAAATGTGGGCCGCACTACCGCATTCCGTGGCCATGGACTGGTCGCGGACAAGATCTAGCCGATGTCCCGTGGCCGCTCACGGGGATTCCCGGTAGCCGCGCTGGGGGTCGCACGCGGGGATTCAGGGGGTGACTTCGGTGGACGTCACGTATTCAGGTCGTCATTTGATCGAGACCTGATCGAAATTTGAGGTCCCGATCCGGATTCCCCATAACCCCTACCGCCCGGCCCGCTCCCGAGGCAGGCCGACGCTCTAGGGGAATCGTTGGAGTGGGGCTGGGGGTGGGGTCGTGCGAGTTGATGCGCATACGGCCGGTGCGCGCCCATCAACTGTCCGTGGAATATGCCCCTCCGCTGCGGAGCGTCGCGGCCCGCGGCGCCGTCGTGGTCACTCACGGGCACGGTCCGACCGTCTTCGCGGCGCCCGGGCGGCCCGCGACGCCCGACCGGGCGCGTGGCCCCGGCGCGGCGCCACCGGTGCCGGGGCCGGCCCGCCCGGTCCGCTCGGCCCAGCCGACGGGCGCTCACCCGCCGGCCCGGCACACTCAGGCTGACCAGGGGCGATGCCGTATCGGGCGCCCGGTGCTCCGCTTCGCACCGCCGGGAGACGGCGCGCGGTGGGGGCGGGCGAATCTCGTACGCACCCTCCCCGCGCGCCCATGCAACGATGCGCCCGGCCGCTGCCCGAATGCTGGACCCCGTGGAGCGCCGCCCGCGCCGTGGCCCCCGCCCCGCCGCCGTCTCGGAGCCGTCTCCGCGCCGCCGTCCGCGTCGGCCCGCCGGTACGGGCTAGGGGGCGCACGCCGTGGAGATGAGGGGTCGGGCGGTCTTGGCCGGTCCTTACGCCCGTGCGATCGTGAGAAACGATCGCGCCCCATCCTTCGATGGCGTGGCGCGAGGACGGCGGACGAGCGACCCGCGCGCCGCTCGCGAACGCGGCGGCCCAGGCCCCGGCGCCGCCACGTCGGTCGAGGGTGTGAAGGGAGGGAGCGCGATGCGCGAACCACGGCGGCAGGACCACGCCGCACCGCGCCGTAGCGCCCGCCCCCGGACCCGTGACGGCGCCGGCCCCCAGGGCCGCCGCGACACCCGCCCCCGCGCCCGCCACGGCGGCGCGCCCCCCGAGTCGCCCCGCGCGCTCGCCGGCGCCCCGGCCACCGTGCGCCCGGCCGGGCCGGCCGTCCCCCGAGCGCTCCCGGCCAAGGACTCGCCGGATGGCCACGGCCAGGCCCTCGGCCCCCGCCAGGTCCCCGGCCCCCGCCAGGTCCCCGGCCCCCGCCAGGTCTCCGGCCCCCGCCAGGCCCCTGGCCCCCGCTGGACCCCGGGCACCCGCCGATCACCCGGCGTCCGTCCGCGCTCGTTCCGAGCCCCGGCGGCCCCGGCCCCAGCCCCGGCCGTCCTCCGCCGCCCGGCCGGCGGACACGTCACCACCGCGCCCGGGTCCGCCGCCCGGGCGACCAGGGGTGGCCTTCTCATACGCGCGGCGCGGCCACACCCCGTGGCCCGCGCCGTCCAGCCTCGCGCCGCGGCGGGCCCGCGGCCGTTCGCCGTACGACGGGCCGCCGCCTGCCCGCCGCGGCCGCTTCACAGGCGCGGATGACCACCGTCCGCGACCGCTGAGCGCCACAGCGCGCTCCGGAGTACCACGCGCGTCAGCAGTGGTCTCGCACGTAGTTGTTGCCTTGCAACTTATGGACACCGGGGGGCGCCTTCGCGCTCCGTAGACTGAACCCGTTCGCGGGAACGATTCCCACGCGGCGTGCGGGCGCACCTCCCGGCAGACCTGGTAGCAGGCGCGCAAAAGCTATGAATTCACGGGGACTTGGGGTAACCATGGCTTTGATCGATCGGAGTATGGAACTCAACACGCTGGATAGCGCGATCGCTGGATGCCTGTCCGGAAACTCCAGAATCGTGTTCGTCGAAGGGCCGGCTGGCTGCGGCAAGAGCGAGTTCATCGAGAGCATCGCCGAGCGGGCCGAGGGGCTGGGCGCGACGCTGCTGCGCGCGGTCGGCTCCCCCCAGGAGCGCTCGGTTCCCCTCGGCGCCCTGCGCCAACTCATTGCCAGCGCGCCCGCCGAAACCCTGCCGCAGATGACCCCCGCCGAACCGGCCACCCTGGTACGGGTCGAGGCCATGCAGGAGTTCTGCGCCGCGCTGCACCGGCTCAGCGCCACCACTCCCGTCGTCGTCTGCGTGGACGACCTCCAACACGTCGACGACCCGACCCTCCAGTACCTCCTGTACGCCGCGCGGCGCACCCGCTCCGCGCGGATTCTCCTCGTCCTCGCCGAATCCCTCCACGAGCACGCCAGTGACCCCGTCTTCGGCACCGAGTTGCTGCGCCTGCCGCACTTCGAGCGCGTCCGCCTTGAGCGGCTCGACCGCTCCGGCGTAGCCGAACTCGCCGCCACCTACCAGGGGTTGCCGCAGGACGAGGACTTCGGCGACGCCCTCTACGCGATCAGCGGCGGCAACCCGCTGCTGTTGCGCGCGCTGGTCGAGGAGTACCGGGCCGCCCCCGCCGAGCGCCGCGCCGCGCTGCCCAGCCCCGAGGCCGGTGGCCCGTTCACCCAGGCCGTCCTGACCTGCCTGCACCGGGGCGGACGGGAGACCGTGCGGCTGGCCGAGGCGCTGGCGGTGCTGCGCGACGTGAGTTCGGTGGAGTGCGTCCGGCGGCTGCTCGGCATCAGCGCGGCGGCCGCGTCGCAGACCGTGCACGCGCTCAACGCCGCCGGCATTGCCGACGGTTGCGGCTTCCGGCACCCCTGCGTACCGGCCGCCATCGCGCACGCCATGGAACCGGAGGCGCGCGCCGCGCTGCACCGGGACGCGGCACGGCTGCTGCACAGCATCGGCGCGCCCAGCCCCGCCGTGGCAGGCCACCTGCTGGCGGCCGGGGAAGCGGACGAGCGCTGGGGGGTCGCGGCCCTGCGGGACGCCGCCGAACAGGCCCTGGCCGAAGACGACGTGGCGCAGGCCGTGGCCTGTCTGACCCTCGCCCACCAGGCGTGCGACGACGACCAGCGCACCAGCGCCATCAAGATCAGGCTCGCCGCGGTCACCTGGCGGGTCGACCCGTGCGCGGCCGAGGAGCACACCGCCGAGCCGCTGGCGGCGCTGCGCGCCGGGCGACTGGTCGAGTCCCACATGCCCGCGCTGGCCCGGCTCCTGGTCACCCAGGGCCGGGTGGACGCGGCCGCCGAGGTCCTGGAACGACTGGCGCAGGCGCGCGGCGACGGGAGTCCGCAGGCTTCGGAGGTGATCCGTGGAAACCTGCTGGGCGCGCAGTTCGGCCACCCGACGCCGGCCGGCTCGCGGGCCATGGTCGCGGTGTCCAAGGACGCCGACGGGGCGGCGACGGTCACCCTCACCGACAGCGCGGCGAGCCGCCCCGCGGCCGGCATGTGGGCCGTGCCCACCGCGGCCGAGGGCGAGCCGGCGGCGGCCGCGGCCGAGCGGTTTCTGCAGACCGCCGTGTTGACCGACACCACCATCGAACCCATCGGACAGGCCCTGCGCACCCTGATCCACGGCGACCGGCCGGATCGGGCGCTGCCCTGGTGCCAGTCCTTCGTCGAGGAGGCCGACCGCCGGGGCGCCCCCGGCTGGAAGGCCGCCTTCGCCCAGGCACAGGCCGTGATCATGATCCGGCAGGGCAATCTGCGGGTCGCCGAGGAGTACGCCACGACGGCGCTGGACTGCCTGCCGGAGAAGAACGGCAGCGTCTTCGCCTGCGCCCCCCGCAGCGTCCTCATCTACACGGCCACCGCGCAGGGCCGGCACGGCGCCGCCGCCCGACAGCTCAACCACCCGGTGCCCGACGGCCTGTTCCGTACCGTGTACGCGCTGGGCTACCTGCGGTCCCGAGGCTTCTACCACCTGGCCACCAACTGCTTCCACGCCGCGCTCAGCGACTTCCTCGAGGTCGGCCGGCTCGCCCGGCGGTGGGGCCTGGACCGGGCAGTCGTGGTGCCCTGGCGGATCGACGCGGCCGAGGCGCTGATCCAACTCGGCGACCGGCAGCAGGCGGAGAAACTGGTCACCGAGCAGCTCGCGATGGGCGACGCGCGCAACGCCCGGGTGCGGGGCGTGGCCCTGCGGGTGCGGGCGGCGCTCGCCGAGGTGGGCCAGCGGCCCCGGCTGTTGGCCGAGTCCGTGGACGAACTCCGCAAGTACGGCGACCGGTTCGAGCTGTCCCGGGCACTGTCCGACCTGGGGCAGGCGTTCCAGGCCGTGGGCGAGCCCGCGCGGGCCAGCATGGTCACCCGCCGCGCCTGGCACCTGGCCAAGGAGTGCGGCATCGAGTCCGTGCGCGAGCGCCCGGTCCCGGGCCACCACGCCCGGTCGGTCCCCCCCCAGGAGGACCCGCTGTGGTCGGCCGACCCGGACGTGGACGCCAAGCTCAGCGACTCCGAGAAGCGGGTGGCGGTGCTCGCCGCGTACGGCTACACCAACCGGGAGATCGCGCTGAAGCTCTACGTCACCGTGAGCACGGTCGAGCAGCACCTGACCCGTGTCTACCGCAAGCTCAACATCACCCGCCGCCAGGAGCTGCCCATGAACCTCCAGCTCAGCATGGCCGAGATCGCCTGACGCCGAGCGCCGACGGCCGCCGCGCGACGCGAACTCCCTGCGAGCTCCCCGGCGCGGAAGACGAGAAGCGGCGAGGGGCCGCCCCGTGTGGGGCGGCCCCTCGCCGCGCGCGTGCCCGGCCGACCGCTCGCCGCGGTCGGCGAGCGGTCGGCGCGGGTCAGGAGTAGGTGTAGAAGCCCGAGCCGGTCTTGCGGCCGAGCCGGCCCGCGTCGACCATGCGCTGGAGCAGCGGGGGAGCGGCGTACAGCGCCTCCTTGTACTCCTCGTACATCGAGTCGGCCACCGAGGCGACAGTGTCCAGGCCGATCAGGTCGCTGAGCTTGAGCGGGCCCATCGGGTGGGCGCAGCCCATCTCCATGCCGTCGTCGATGTCCTCGCGGCTGGCGATGCCCGACTCGAACATCCGGATCGCGGACAGTAGGTACGGGATGAGCAGCGCGTTGACCACGAAGCCCGAGCGGTCCTGGGCTCGGATGGCGTGCTTGCCGAGGACGCCCTGCACGACGGCCTCGGCGCGCTTGATGGTCTCCTCGCCGGTGGTCAGCGCGGGGATGACCTCCACCAGTCGCTGCACCGGGGCCGGGTTGAAGAAGTGGATGCCGATGACCTGGTCGGGGCGCGAGGTGGCGACGGCCAGCTTGACCAGGGGGATGGAGGAGGTGTTGGAGGCGAGGATGGCGTCCGGGCGGGTGACCACCTGGTCGAGTACCCGGAAGATTTCCGTCTTGACCTGCTCGTTCTCCACCACGGCCTCGATGACGAGGTCGCGGTCGGCGAACTCCCCGAGGTCGGTGGTGAAGCTGAGCCGGGCGAGTGCCGCGTCCCGCTCGTCGGGCGTGAGCTTGCCGCGTTCGGCGGCCTTGCTCAGCGAGTTGGTCAGCCGCGTACGGCCCAACTCCAGGGCCTCGCCCGTGGTCTCGGCGACCATGACGTCCAGGCCGGAACGAGCACACACCTCCGCGATGCCCGCGCCCATCTGGCCGCAGCCCACCACTCCGACGCGTTCGATGTCGGTCACATCGTGCCTTTCGCTGATCTTCTTCGGCCGGCGGCGGACATCCGCCCCTGGCTTGTGGCACGGAGGGCTTCGCTGACCGCCTAGGCCCCGACGTTACTCCGCGCCCACCTGCGCACGGGGCGCCGGGGCGGGCATGCTGACCACAGAGTGATGTGACGCACGCGACAGTGAGGGGATGGCAGATGGGGCGCTTGGGAAAGATGGGCCGCCGTGGCTTCGCCGTCGGGGCCACGGGCGCGGTGACCGGGCTGCTGACCGGCGGCCCCGCGCTGGCCGCCCGCCGTGGCGCGGGCGACGGTGGTACGACCGGCGCCCGGGAGCCGGGGGCGGACGCCGCCGAGCCCGCGGCCCGCGAAGGCGGCCGACGCCGGGAGCTGCGCGCGACGTGGCTGGCCACGGTGGTCAACCGGGACTGGCCGTCCAAGCCCGGGCTGCCCGTGCGGCAGCAGCGGGCCGAGCTGACCGACCTGCTCGACGCCGCCGTGGAGCGGCGGCTGAACGCGGTGATCTTCCAGGTCAGGCCCACCGCCGACGCGCTGTGGCCCTCGCCGTACGAGCCGTGGAGCGCGTACCTGACCGGCACCCAGGGCCGGGACCCGGGCTGGGACCCGCTGGGGTTCGCGGTACGCGAGGCGCACCGGCGCGGCCTCGAACTGCACGCGTGGTTCAACCCGTACCGCGTTGCCAACCACACGGACCCGGGCCGGCTGGTCGCCACGCACCCGGCGCGGGTGCACCCGGAGTGGGTGGTTCCGTACGGCGGGAAGCTCTACTACAACCCGGGCCTGCCCGAGGTGCGGCGCTTCGTGCAGGACGCGATGTTCGACGCGGTGGCCCGCTACGACGTGGACGGGGTGCACTGGGACGACTACTTCTACCCGTACCCGGTGGCCGGGCAGGTCTTCGACGACGACGCGGCCTTCGAGAAGCACGGGGGCGGCTTCCCGGACCGGGCCGCGTGGCGTCGGAACAACATCGACCTGCTGGTGCGCGAGACGTCCGAGCGGGTGCGCGGCCTGCGGCGCCGGGTGCGCTTCGGGGTCAGCCCGTTCGCCGTCTGGCGCAACCAGGCCACCGACCCGCTGGGCTCGGACACCCGGGCCGGCGTGCAGACCTACGACGACCTGTACGCCGACACCCGGCGCTGGGTCGTCGAGGGCTGGCTCGACTACATCGTCCCGCAGATCTACTGGCACATCGGCTTCGCCGCCGCCGACTACGCGACGCTGGTGCCGTGGTGGGCCCGCACGGTACGCGGCACGGGGGTGCGGCTGTACGTGGGCGAGGCCCTGTACAAGGCGGGCGACCCGGCCCAGCCCGCGCCCTGGCAGGACGTGGCCGAACTCTCCCGGCACCTGACCCTGGCGCGCCGGCACCCGCAGGTGGCGGGGCACGCCTTCTTCTCCGCGAAGGAGGTGGCCGGCGACCCGTTCGGCGCCATGGCCCGTGTGGTCGCCGACCACTACCGCAGCCCGGTGCGGTCCCCGCACTGAGCCGGAGACCGAGCGAGACAGCCTCCGCCGCCGGCCGCCCCGGGCCCGGGTGCGCGCACCGCGCGCGGGCCCGGGGCGCGCCGGCGGGCCGGCCTAGGCGTGGGGGTCGCTCTCGTGCCGGACGACGGTGTCCGGGCCCGGCGACATCAGGGTTTCGTGGCCGTCCTCGAACCGCACGCGGAAGGGAGGCGTGCCGCTCGGGCCGAGTACTTCGACGACTTCCGCGACGCGGTCGTGCTGTCCCACGATCCTGCCGTGGACCAACAACCGGTCACCTACGCTCGCTTGCATCTGCGCTGGCCTCCTGTCCGGGAACCCCGGAGGGATGGATGGTCCGTTTTTGTCAGTGTATGGCCGCGCGTGCTGAACGGCGTGTCGCCCGCCCGCCCGGGGCGGCCCGGCGCGCGCCGGGCCGCTAGGGCCTGTCTGACAAAGGATCTTGGTTGGGTTGGCGGAGCCAGAGGATGAGTGCGGCGAGGTGGATGCCGGCCTTGTAGCGGGTGGCGAGTTTGTCGAAGCGGGTGGCGATCGCGCGGAATTGCTTGAGGCGGTTGAAGCAGCGCTCGACCACGTTGCGGGCCTTGTAAAGCTCGCGATCGAAGGCCGGCGGTCTGCCGCCGGCCTTCCCTCGCCGTAGGCGGTTGGCCTTCTGGTCCGCCCGCTCCGGGATCACTGCCCGGATGCCTCTGCCTCGCAAGGACTGGCGGATCGCCCGGGAGGAGTACGCCTTGTCCGCGATGACGGCATCGGGCCTAAGGCGCGGGCGCCCGGCGCTGGCCCGGGGCACCCTCAGCGCGTCCATGACCGTGTCGAAGACGGTGGAGTCGTTGACGTTGCCGGGCGTGAGGACAACGGCCAAGGGCAGGCCACGGCCGTCGCAGGCGAGGTGGAGCTTGGTGGTCAGCCCGCCGCGGGAGCGGCCCAGCGCCTGGCCAGCCGACGGATATGCCGGATCTTCCAGTTCGTCCCCCGCCGCCGCCCCCTTTTGCGGGCCCCGGCGGCGTGCTGATGCGCCCGGTTGATCGTGGAGTCGACCGACACCACCCACTCCACGGCTCCGATGGAGTCGTCACGGACCTGGACCTGCTCGAGCAGGCGAGCCCAGGTACCGTCCGCCTCCCAGCGAGCGAACCGCTCATAGACCGTCTGCCACGGTCCATAGCGTTCGGGCAGGTCACGCCACGGAGCACCGGTCCGCAACCGCCACAACACCCCGTTGATCACCTGCCGATGATCCCGCCACGGCCGACCACGACCATCAACACCCGGCAGCAGCGGGACTACCCGCTCCCACGCCGCATCCGTCAGCTCTCCACGACCCACCACAAGACCAATTATCAGACAGGCCCTAGCTCCGCGCCCGCTGGGTGACGCCGATGCAGACCAGCACGCCGACCGCGGCCAGCGGGGCGGCCAGCGTGAGGTGCTCGCCCAACAGGAGTACGGACCACACCAGGGTCAGCAGCGGCTGCGCCAACTGGAGCTGGCTGGCCTTGGCCACGCCGATCGCGGCCATGCCCCGGTACCACACGTACATGCCCACGAACTGCGAGCCCATCGACACCCACACCATCCCGGCCACGACCTGTGCTGTCAGGTTCACCGGCTCCACGGCCAGGGCGACGGCGGCGGCCGGCAGCGTCAGCGGCAGGCAGCACACCAGGGCCCAGCCGATCACCTGCCAGCCGGGCAGTTCGCGGGTGAGCGTGGCGCCCTCGGTGTAGCCGGCGGCGCACACCAGGAGCGCGGCGAAGAGGTAGAGGTCGGCGATGGTGGGCTCGCCGCCGCTCTGCTGGAGCGCGAAGGTGATCACCACCGCGGCCCCGACCACCGCCGCGATCCAGAACACCCGCGAGGGCCTGGCCCCGGTGCGTACCGCGCCGAACGCGGCGGTCGTGAGCGGGAGCAGGCCCACGACCACGGCGGCGTGCGCGGTGGAGGAGGTCTCCAGGGCCAGGGTGGTGAACAACGGGAAGCCGATCACGATGCCGCCCACGACGACCGCGAGCCCGGGCCAGTGACGGCGGGCCGGGAACGGGGCCCGTACCGCGAGCAGGCAGCCGCCGGCGACCAGGGCGGCCAGTACGGACCTGATCGCCATCGTGGACCAGGGGCCGAGCCCCTTGAGCGCCCAGGCCGTGGCGGGGAAGGTCAGCGAGAAGGTGGCCACGCCGAGGACGGCGAGCAGCGTCCCGAGCCGGGCCCCGGTCGGCCCGGTACCGCCCGCCGCCCTGACCGGTTCGGCGCCCACCTGCGTGGTGTCCGCCTGCGGGGTGTCCGCCCGTGTCGCGTTGGCCGATGCCGCGTCGGTGGGCCCGGTGGCCGTCTCCAGGCTCGGATCGGGGTACGGCGTGACGGCTGGGACGGGGGGCGCGTCAGCGGGGACGGCCGGGGTCGTGAGCCCGGCGTCCGGGCCGCCACCGGGGGCGGAGACGCCGGGCGTCGCTATGGGTACTGCTATCGCATCGGTACGGGTAGCGCTATCTTTGCCTGTCATGTTTGAGCGTAGCAGCGTGGTGGAACTGGCCGAAGCTCTGCGAGGGGAACTGAATTGCTACTCTCCCGGTGAGAAGCTGCCGTCCAGTCGGGCCCTCATCGAGCAGCACCGGGTCAGTCCGGTGACCGTCTCGCGCGCGCTGGCCCTGCTGGCCGCGGAGGGCCTGGTGGTGACGCGGCCGGGGGCCGGCGCGTTCCGGGCCGGACCGGCCGACCGGGGCCGAGGCCAGCCGCGCGCCGGGGACACCTCCTGGCAGGAGGTGGCGCTCAGCGCGGAGGCCGCGGCCGACGCCGTACCGCGCTCGGTGGACGCCTCGGGCATCCTCGCGACGCTGGCCGCCCCGCCCACCGACGTGATCGAACTCAGCGGCGGCTACCTGCACTCCTCGCTGCAACCGGAACGCGCCCTGGCGGCGGCGCTCGGCCGGGCCGGGCGCCGCCCGGGCGTCTGGGACCGGCCGCCGATCGACGGGCTGCCCAAGCTGCGCGCCTGGTTCGCCCGCGAGATCAGCGGGCCCACCGGCGGCGTCACGGCGGCCGACGTGTTGATCACCTCCGGCGGCCAGAGTTCCCTGACCACCGCGCTGCGCGCGCTCGCGCCGCCCGGAGCGCCGGTACTGGTCGAGTCGCCCACCTACCCGGGCCTGCTGGCCGTCGCCCGCGCCTCCGGGGTCCGCCCGGTGCCGGTCCCGGTCGACGCCCACGGGGTACGCACCGACCTGCTCGCCGACGCGTTCCGGGCCAGCGGCGCGCGGGTCTTCGCCTGCCAGCCCCTGATGCAGAACCCGACCGGCACCGTGCTCAGCGAGGAGCGGCGAGCCGAGGTGATCCGGGTCGCGCGGGCGGCCGGGGCGTTCGTGATCGAGGACGACTTCGCCCGCCGGCTGGCCCACGAGGACGCCCCGGCGCTGCCTCCCACGCTGGCCGCGGACGACCCGGACGGCACCGTCGTGCACGCCTGCTCGCTCACCAAGGCCACCTCGCCCAGCCTGCGGGTCGGCGCGCTGGCGGCCCGGGGGCCGGTACGCGACCGGCTGCGCGCCATCCAGGTCGTCGACAGCTTCTTCGTGCCCTGGCCGCTCCAGGAGGCGACGCTCGAACTCGTCGGCTCGCCCGCCTGGCCGCGCCACCTGCGCGCGGTCGCCGCCGAGCTGCGCCGCCGCCGGGAGGCCCTGGTCGCGGCGCTCGCCGCGGAGCTGCCCGGGCTGCCGCCCGCCCGCGTCCCGCCCGGCGGCTTCCACCTGTGGCTGTCCCTGCCGCCGGGCACCGACGAGGCGGCCGTGGTGCGGGCCGCCCTGCACGCCGGGGTGGCCGTGGCCCCCGGCCGGCCCTCCTACGCGGCCGAGCCGCCCGGGCCCAGGCTGCGACTGTCCTTCGCGGGCGTGGCGAGCCTGGCCGAACTGGCCGAGGGCGTACGGCGGTTGCGGATCGCGCTGGAGGGCGGGTAGTCGCCGCGCACGGGGTTCGCGGGCCTCGTGCGCGGCGGAGGGCCAGCGGCGGACCAGCTCGTCGCCGGTGCTCTGCTCACGCGGTGGCCGGGGCGGTGAGGAAGGCGCTGACCACGGCGTGGAACGCCGCCGGGTCGTCCACCCACGGCCAGTGGCCGCAACCGGGGAGCAGGGCGAGGCGTGCCGCGGGGCAGCAGGCGGCGAGCAGTCGCGCCGGTGCCGTGCCGGCTATCCCGTCCCGGCTGCCGGCGACGGCCAGCACGGGTGCCCGCAGCGCGCCCAGACGCGCCACCCGCGTCGGTTCGTCGGTCACGTCGGCGTAGAACCGGGACCTCAGCCACGGCGGCGGCGTCCCGTAGTCCGCGCCGGCGGCGTGGTGGGCCCGGGCGGCGGCCGACCAGGTGCCGTACGCCCCGGGCGCGGCGCCGGCCGCGACGGCCGCCGCGGCGTCGGCCCGCTGGCCCGACTCCGCCCGTATGGCGCTCAGTTCGGACTCGTCCGGCTCCCTGGCCAGCCGGCCGGCGGGGGTCACGAGCACGAGCCGGCCCGTCCGCGCCGGGTGCCGGAGCGCGAACTCCTGGGCGGTCAGCGTCCCCGCCGAGTGCGCGACCACGTCCACCCGGTCCAGGCCGAACGCGTCCGCGAGCGCCAGCACGTCGCGGGCCTGCGCCGCGAAGCCGCAGTGGGCCCCGTCGGGCGGGACCGCGGAGCGACCGCCGGCGCGGCCGTCGAGCCGCAGCAGGGTGCGCCCCCGCGCCAGCCCGCCCAGGTCGCCGAGGCCGCGCCCGTCCCCGCCCGGGCCGCCGGGCAGGCACACCAGGGGCGGCCCGTCGCCGAGGACGGAGTAGTGCAGGGTGACCCCGTCGTACGAGGCGAAGTTCGGCATATGCCAGAGTCTCGCGGCGCGGACCCGGCCCCGGGACGCGCTTCGCCGTCGGTGAACGCGCGCCCGGCCGGGCCCGTGACGCGGCCACCCCGGAACGCGGCCGCCCCGGCCGGGCGCGAGGCCGGCCGGGGCGGATGTGCGAGCGCGGCGCGTGGCCGCGCGGCGCGGGTGGGGCGTACGGGCTGGGGGAGCCCCCGCCGCACGGGCCCGGGGCACGTGACCGGTTCGGCCACGTCCCGGGCCCGCGACGGGTGTCAGGCGAGCGTCGCCAGCGCCTGGTTGAGGGTCTTCGACGGGCGCATGACGGCCGCGGCCTTGGCCGGGACGGGCTGGTAGTAGCCGCCGATGTCGGCCGGGGAGCCCTGCACCGCGATCAGCTCGTCCACGATCGTCTGCTCCTGCTCGGCCAGCGTCTTGGCGAGCGCGGCGAAGGACTTGGCCAGCTCCGCGTCCTCGGTCTGCCGCGCCAGCTCCTGGGCCCAGTAGAGCGCCAGGTAGAAGTGGCTGCCACGGTTGTCGATGCCACCGAGGCGACGGCTGGGCGACTTGTCCTCGTTGAGGAAGGTCGCCGTCGCCCGGTCCAGGGTGTCGGCGAGCACCTGGGCGCGGGCGTTGCCGGTGGTCTGCGCGAGGTGCTCGAAGCTGACCGCGAGCGCGAGGAACTCGCCCAGGCTGTCCCAGCGCAGGTAGTTCTCCTTGACGAGCTGCTGCACGTGCTTGGGCGCGGAGCCGCCGGCGCCGGTCTCGAACAGGCCGCCACCGTTCATCAGCGGGACCACGGACAGCATCTTGGCGCTGGTGCCCAGCTCGAGGATCGGGAACAGGTCGGTCAGGTAGTCACGCAGCACGTTGCCGGTGACCGAGATCGTGTTCTCGCCCCGACGGATGCGCTCCAGCGAGAACGCGGTCGCCTCGACCGGCGACATGATCTCGATCCGCAGGCCGTCGGTGTCGTGGTCGGCCAGGTACGTCTTGACCTTGGCGATCAGGTTGGCGTCGTGCGCGCGGCCCTCGTCCAGCCAGAACACCGCCGGGTCGCCGGTCGCGCGGGCGCGGGTGACGGCGAGCTTGACCCAGTCGCGGATCGGGGCGTCCTTGGTCTGGCACATGCGGAAGATGTCACCGGCGCTGGCGACCTGCTCCAGGACGACGTTGTCGTTGCCGTCGATGGCCCGCACCGTGCCGGTGGCGGGGATCTCGAAGGTCTTGTCGTGGCTGCCGTACTCCTCGGCCTTCTGCGCCATCAGGCCGACGTTGGGCACCGAGCCCATCGTCGCCGGGTCGAAGGCGCCGTGGGCGCGGCAGTCGTCGATGACGACCTGGTAGACCCCGGCGTAGCTGCTGTCCGGGATGACCGCGAGGGTGTCGGCCTCCTGGCCGTCCGGGCCCCACATGTGGCCGGAGGTGCGGATCATCGCGGGCATCGAGGCGTCCACGATGACGTCGCTGGGCACGTGCAGGTTGGTGATGCCACGGTCCGAGTCGACCATCGCCAGCTCGGGGCCCTCGGCCAGCTCGGCCTCGAAGGACGCCTTGATCGCCGGGCCCTCGGGCAGCGCCTCCAGGCCCTTGAGGATGCCGCCGAGCCCGTCGTTGGGGGTCAGGCCGGCCGCGGCGAGCGTCTGGCCGTGCTCGGCGAACGTCTTCGGGAAGAAGGCGCGCACCACGTGACCGAAGATGATCGGGTCGGAGACCTTCATCATGGTGGCCTTCAGGTGCACGGAGAACAGCACGCCCTCCGCCTTCGCGCGGGCCACCTGGGCACTAAGGAACTCGCGGAGCGCCGCGACGCGCAGCACGGCGGCGTCCACGACCTCGCCGGCGAGCACGGGCACCGACTCGCGCAGCACGGTGGTGCTGCCGTCGTCCCCGGACAGCTCGATGCGCAGCGCGCCGTCCTCGGCGATGACCACCGACTTCTCCGTGGAGCGGAAGTCGTCACCGTCCATGTGCGCGACGTTCGTCTTGGAGTCGGCGCTCCAGGCGCCCATGCGGTGCGGGTGCGCCTTGGCGTAGTTCTTGACCGACGCGGGGGCGCGGCGGTCGGAGTTGCCCTCGCGCAGGACGGGGTTGACCGCGCTGCCCTTGACCTTGTCGTACCGGGCGCGGATGTCGCGCTCCTCGTCGGTCTTCGGGTCGTCCGGGTAGTCCGGCAGCGCGTAGCCCTGCTCCTGCAGCTCCGCGATCGCGGCCTTGAGCTGCGGGATCGAGGCCGAGATGTTCGGCAGCTTGATGATGTTCGCACCCGGCGTCTTGGCCAGCTCGCCCAGCTCGGCCAGGGCGTCGTCGATGCGCTGGCTCTCCTGGAGACGCTCCGGGAAGCTTGCGATGATCCGCCCCGCCAGGGAGATGTCACGGCTCTCGACGTTCACTCCGGCCGTGGAGGCGTACGCCTCGATCACCGGCAGGAAGGAGTACGTCGCCAAGGCCGGGGCCTCGTCGGTGTGCGTGTAGATGATGGTCGAGTCAGTCACCGGGTGCTCCGCTCCACGTCTGCAACATTGCTCGACATCAAGATATCTCGTGATCGACCCTCCCTCGACAGGACCCCGCCCCGTCGCGCACCGGCGATCGCGGACTGACCGGTTCCGCCACGCCCCGCGCCGCCGCCGCGCCCGTCACCGGCCGCCATCGGCCGTCGCGGGTCGCCCGTCGGGTTCAGTGGCTGACGGCCAGGCGCAGGCCGAGGGCGGTGATGACGGTGCCGGTGACGCGGTCCAGGAGCCGCTGCGCCCGCTGGGTGCGCAGCCACTGGTGCAGCAGCCGGGCGCAGCCGATCAGGACGAGGGACCAGAGGAGGCCCAGCACGATGTGCACCAGGGTGAGCAGCAGCCCCATCGCCAACTGGTGGGTGCCCGCCGGGATGAACTGGGGCAGCACCGCCACGTAGAAGGCGCCCACCTTCGGGTTGAGCAGGTTGGTGAGCGCCCCCTGCCGTACCCCGCCGAGCAGCGAGTCCACGCCCTCCGGCGCCGCCGCGTCGGGCACTCGCGACCCGTGGCCACCGCGGAAGGTGTCACGGATCATCCGCAGGCCAAGCCAGACCAGGTAGGCGGCGCCGGCCCAGCGCAGGCACTCGTACGCGAGGTGCGAGGCGGTCAGCAGCGCGGTCACGCCGAGGGAGGTGAAGACCCCCCACAGCAGGATGCCGCCCTGTACGCCGAGGACGACGCCCCAGGCGCGGTGGGCGTGGCCGAGCATCGAGGTGCGCAGGATCAGCGCGGTGTCGAGACCGGGAGTCAGCGTCAACAGCCCTACGACCAAGGCGAAGGACCAGACTGCGGTACTTATGGCCATGGAATAGCAGCCTAGCCACCGCACCGGCGGCGCACGCCCGGGGAGCGCGGCGCGGGGCTCGCGTACGGGTGAGGCTGCCGGTGCCGCCGCGCATGGTGGGCCCTGGGAGCCCAGGGAGCCCTGAGTGACCGGGCACGGGCCGCCGCTTCACCGTCGCTCCGACCGGCGCCCGGCCCGCGTCGGGTGATAGTCAGGAGGCGGGGACCGGGCCGCCCGGCCGGAACGGCTCGACGCCGACGATGTGCCGCACCTTGGTCGGGCGCACGATCACCGCGACCCGCCGCTCTCCCGGCATGATCCACTCGAAGCGCTCGCTGCCCAGGTACTTGCGGGCCAGCCGGTCCATCCGCTCGTGCGCCTCGTCGCCCTCGACGAAGCGGACCACCTCGCCGCTGATCTGCACCCGGTCGAAGGGGTTGGCGGCATCCGCATGGGAGAGGTAAACGCGCGGGTCGTGGCGGAGGTTCTCCTCCTTCACCCGGCCCACCGAGGTGTTGAACGTCAGCTCCCCCTCGCCCTCCAGATCCACCCACATCGGGCTGACCTGCGGCGCTCCGTCGGGGAACACGGTGCCGACGTACCAGATGTTGGGGGCTCGCAGCCGGGCGCGGACGGCTTCGCTGAAGGTCGCGGTCATCCGGCGAGGCTACCAACCATGATCACCGGGGCCGACGGGGGGAACCGCGCGTTCCGGCCGGCGTGCCCGACGAGACGGGAGCCGGTGCCGCGACGGCGCGACTGACGTGCCCCGGCCCCCACGGGTCACGAAACCGGGCTCACGACTCACGTGAAGTCGTACACCGCGAAGTCGGCGACCGGACGGTACCCGATCCGTTGGTAGAGGCCATTGCTGGTGGGGTTGGCCAGGTCCGCGAAGAGCAGGACCTCCGCCGCACCCGCGGCCAGCGCGGCCCGGCTCACCTCGACCGTCACGGCGCTTGCGTAGCCCCGGCCACGCAGGTGGGGAGGGGTGTAGACCGGGGTCACCCGGATCTGTCCGGCGACCAGCGGGGTCCGACCCGCCATGGAGACGGGGGTCTTGTCCGGGGTCTCCCAGAGCGTGACGCGGCCGTGGGCGATGCGTGAGTCCGCCCACGGGCCGTGATCCGCGGCCGGGCTCCCCCCTGTGGCGGTGACGAACTCGCGGTGCCAGCGCATGAGTCGCTGGCGGTCCCGCCCGTCCGCGACGCGGCCCCGCCCGGCCGGCGGCCTGGGTGGCGTGAGCGTACCCAGGCGGTACAGGCGCTCGCGCTGGTACGGCGTCGCTGTCGCGCCCGTGCGGCGCTGCCAGGCCGCGGCGAAGGCGGTGACCGTGCCGTGGTCGGCGTTGACGCCGGGGAGCGGGCGACCGGAGCGGGCCAGCCGGGCGGCGAGGGCGTCGGCCTCCTCGGGGGAGAGGCTGGTGAGGTACAGGCGACGGGGCGGGGTGTGGAAGAAGGCCGCGCGGACCTCCCCCACCCGTCCGAGGCTTCCGAAGAGGGGCGCCTCGTCGCCGTACGGGCCCGGCTCGCCCGCCAGCCGTGCGGTCACCGTCAACGGGACCGTGTGCAGGGCGGGGCGTGAGCGCAGGAACTCGCCGGCTCGGTCGAGGAAGGCGCTGAGGTCGTCGGTGAGGTGCCAGTCATCCGGGCGCATGTCTCACGATCCCGCACGCTGGCGGGCCGCGTCCGCGGGTTTCCGTTCCGGCGCGATGGCCGGGGAGCGCCGTGCCGCGCCGGCTCCACCCGGCCGAACCCCCGGACCGTGGCTCGCGCGCCCCGACACCACGGGCCAGCGAGCGGCCCTCACCCCTTGACGGCCTCCGCGATCCGCAGGGCGGTCTGGGCGGGCGTGAGGTGGGTGGTGTCGATGACCTCGGCCTCGGCGTGCAGCCAGGTGCGGGCCGCCTCGGCATAGGGCTCGACGTACTTGAAGCGGAAGGGGGAGGGGCCGAGGACGGTGTCGTTCTGGATGCGGGCGCGCAGGGTCTCCTGGTCGGCGTGGAGCACGAAGTGCCGTACGGGGATGGCGTACTGGGCCAGGCCCGCGCTGATCTCGCGCCAGTACGGTTCGACCAGGACGGTCATCGGCACCACCAGGGTGCCGCCCGCGTAGTCGAGCACGCGGCGGGCGGTCTCGACCACGAGCGGGCGCCACGGCGGCCAGTGCTGGAAGTTGTCCGTCTCGGGTAGCCCGGGCGTGATGTCCATGAGCGTCTCGCCGACCTTCTCGGCGTCGAACACCCGCGAGTCCGGGAGCAGTTGCTGTACGAGCGCGCTGGTCGTCGTCTTGCCCGCGCCATGGGTGCCGTTGAGCCACACGATCATGCGCCCCACGCTAGCGCCACGCGGGCACCGGCACGGGCGACGGGTGGTCCGCCGCCCCGGAGGCCGGTGGCTCGTACGGGCCCCCGCGCCCCCTGGTGAAGTGTCGATCGCGGTCGCGCTGAGCGCGAGGGCGTCCCGTGAGGCGTGACCACTCATTGCATAAAGCTACCTACCTCCGTATAGTCATGCCATCACGGAGGAGGGGTTCGATGACGGTGCGGGTAGCGGTGGCCGGGGCGAGCGGGTACGCGGGCGGGGAGGTGTTGCGGCTGCTGCTCGGGCACCCCGAGGTGGAGATCGGCGCGCTGACCGGTAACTCCAACGCCGGGCAGTCGCTCGGCGCGCTCCAGCCGCACCTGGGGCCGCTGGCCGAGCGGGTGCTGGAGCCGACCGAGGCCAGCCGCCTGGCCGGGCACGACGTGGTCTTCCTCGCGCTGCCGCACGGGCAGTCCGCCGAGGTCGCCCGCGAGCTGGGGCCCGAGGTGCTGGTGGTCGACTGCGGCGCGGACTTCCGGCTGCGGCAGGCCGCGGACTGGGAGGCGTTCTACGGTTCGCCGCACGCCGGCACCTGGCCCTACGGGCTGCCCGAACTGCCCGGCGCGCGCGACGCGCTGCGCGGCAGCAAGCGCGTGGCGGTGCCCGGCTGTTACCCGACCGCCGTCTCGCTCGCCCTCTTCCCGGCCTACGCCGCCGGCCTGGTCGAGCCGGAGGCGGTGATCGTCGCGGCGTCCGGCACCTCGGGCGCGGGCAAGGCCGCCAAGCCGCACCTGCTCGGCAGCGAGGTCATGGGCTCCATGAGCCCGTACGGCGTTGGCGGCGGCCACCGGCACACCCCCGAGATGACGCAGAACCTCTCGGCCGTCGCGGGGGAGCCGGTCAGCGTCTCGTTCACGCCCACGCTCGCGCCCATGCCGCGCGGCATCCTGGCCACCTGCAGCGCCCGTACCAGGCCCGGCGTGGATGCGGAGACGGCGCGCGCCGCGTACGAGAAGGCGCTGCGCGACGAGCCGTTCGTGCGGCTGCTGCCCGAGGGGCAGTGGCCCGCGACCGCCGCCGTGTACGGGGCCAACACCGCGCTCCTGCAACTCGCCCACGACCCCGCGGCCGGCCGGCTCATCGTCATCGCCGCCATCGACAACCTGACCAAGGGCACCGCGGGCGGCGCCGTGCAGAGCATGAACGTCGCCCTCGGACTGCCCGAGGAGATGGGCCTGCCCGCCACCGGAGTGGCGCCGTGAACCACGCGCCGAGGAGGCCCGCCCCCAGGCGGCACCGGCCCCAGCGGCCGACACACGCGGTAGGCCCGGTACGGCTGGTGCGCCCGGTACGACCGGCACCGGACCCACCCCCGCGCGCGGCGGCGGCCGCAGGCACCCCCTTGCACCTCTTGGAACTCCTGGAAGCGAACGGAGCAGCACGGTGAGCGTTACGGCAGCACAGGGATTCACCGCGGCGGGCGTGGCCGCGGGCCTGAAGGAGAACGGCAACCCGGACCTGGCCCTGGTCGTCAACCAGGGCCCGCGGCTGGCCGCGGCCGGCGTCTTCACCTCCAACCGCGTCAAGGCCGCCCCCGTCCTGTGGTCCGAACAGGTCCTGGCCGGCGGCACGGTCTCCGCCGTCGTCCTCAACTCCGGCGGCGCCAACGCGTGCACCGGACCGCTCGGCTTCCAGGACACCCACGCCACGGCCGAGAAGGTCGCGGACGTGCTCGGGCACAGCGCCGCCGAGGTCGCCGTCGCCTCCACGGGCCTGATCGGGCTGCGGCTGCCGATGGACAAGCTGCTGCCCGGCATCGAGCGGGCCGCCGCCGCGCTCACCCCGGACGGTGGGGAGGGCGCCGCCATCGCGATCAAGACCACCGACACCGTGCACAAGACGGCCGTCTTCCGCAGCGAGGAGGGTTGGACCGTCGGCGGCATGGCCAAGGGCGCGGGCATGCTCGCCCCGGGTCTGGCCACCATGCTCGTCGTGCTCACCACCGACGCCGACCTGGACGCCGGCGACCTGGACAAGGCGCTGCGCGCGGCGACCCGTACGACCTTCGACCGGGTCGACTCCGACGGCTGCATGTCCACCAACGACACGGTGCTGCTGCTGGCCTCCGGGGCCTCGGGCAGCGCGCCCGGGTACGCGGCGTTCGCCGAGGCGGTCCGCGTGGTCTGCGCCGACCTGGCGCAGCAGCTCGTCCGCGACGCCGAGGGCGCGTCCAAGGACATCCGGATCGAGGTCGTCGGCGCGGCCACCGAGGAGGACGCCGTCGAGGTCGGCCGGTCCATCGCCCGCAACAACCTGCTCAAGTGCGCCCTGCACGGCGAGGACCCCAACTGGGGCCGGGTGCTCTCCGCCATCGGCACCACGTCGGCCGCCTTCGAGCCCGACCAGCTGAACGTGGCGATCAACGACGTGTGGGTGTGCAAGAACGGCAGCGTCGGCGAGGACCGGGAGCTGGTGGACATGCGCTACCGCGAGGTGCGCGTCACCGCCGACCTCGCGGCCGGCAGCGAGTCCGCGGTGATCTGGACCAACGACCTGACCGCCGACTACGTCCACGAGAACAGCGCGTACTCCTCATGAGCCACACCGCCCCCGAACCCGCCGCGCCCCGGCCCACCGGCCAGCCCACGCCCCCCGCCCGCCGACGCGCCTGCGCGGCCGGACGTGCCGGTCCAGCCCGACGTGCCGGTCCAGCCCGATGTGTCGGCCCAGCCCGCGCCGGCCGCTCCCGCCCGTCCCGCCCAGACGGCGACCCGTAAACACACCGCGCTGCCCAAGGCCCGCACGCTCATCGAGGCGCTGCCGTGGCTGACCCGGCACCACGGGAAGTGCGTCGTCATCAAGTTCGGCGGCAACGCCATGGTCGACGACGACCTCAAGGCCGCCTTCGCCCAGGACGTCGTCTTCCTGCGCCACGCCGGGCTGCGCCCGGTCGTCGTGCACGGCGGCGGACCGCAGATCAGCGCCCAACTCGACCGGCTGGGCCTGGAGTCCACCTTCGCGGCCGGCCTGCGGGTCACCACCCCCGAGGCGATGGACGTCGTACGGATGGTGCTGGCCGGCCAGGTGCAGCGGGAGCTGGTCGGGCTGCTCAACCAGCACGGTCCGCTGGCCGTCGGCATGACCGGCGAGGACGCGCACACCATGACCGCCACCAAGCGTTACGCCCGGGTGGACGGAGAGCCGGTCGACCTCGGTCGGGTCGGCCACATCACCCACATCGAGGTGGGCGCCATCCAGGCGCTGCTCGACGACGGCCGCATCCCGGTGATCTCCTCGATCGCGCGCAGCGGCGACGCGGCCGACGGCCCGGCCGGCGGCGTCTTCAACGTCAACGCCGACACCGCCGCCGCCGCGCTGGCCGCCGCCCTCGGCGCCGAGACGCTGATGGTGCTCACCGACGTCGAGGGGCTGTACGCGGACTGGCCGCACAGCGACGAGGTGATCAGCCAGCTCACCGCGTCCCAACTGGAGAAGCTGCTGCCCGATCTGGCCAGCGGCATGGTGCCCAAGATGGAGGGCTGCCTGACCGCCGTACGCGGGGGAGTGACCACCGCGCGCGTCATCGACGGCCGGGTGCCGCACTCCATCCTGCTGGAGATCTTCACCGACGAGGGAATCGGCACCATGGTCGTGCCGGACGAGGAGCAGACGTGAACAACTCCGTACTGGCCAAGCGCTGGCAGGCCGCGCTGATGGACAACTACGGCGCTCCGCGCGTGCCGCTGGTGCGCGGTCAGGGCGCCACGGTGTGGGACGCCGACGGCACGCGGTACCTGGACCTCGTCGGCGGCATCGCGGTCAACGCCCTCGGCCACGCCCACCCGGCCGTCGTGCGCGCCGTCTCCGACCAGATCGCCACCCTCGGCCACGTCTCCAACCTCTTCGTCGCCGAACCCCCGGTCGCCCTGGCCGAGCGCCTGCTGCGCCTCTTCGGCTCCGAGCGGGCGGGCCGCGTCTTCTTCGCCAACTCGGGAGCCGAGGCCGTCGAGGCCGCCTTCAAGATCGGCCGGCGCACCGGGCGCACCCACATGGTCGCCACCACCGGCGGCTTCCACGGCCGCACCATGGGCGCCCTGGCCCTGACCGGGCAGCCCGCCAAGCAAGAACCGTTTCTGCCGCTGCCCGGCACGGTCACCCACGTGCCGTACGGGGACGTCGACGCGCTGCGCGCGGCCGTCACCACCGACACCGCGCTGGTCATCGTCGAGCCGGTGCAGGGCGAGATGGGCGTGATCGTGCCGCCGGCCGGCTACCTGGCCGCGGCCCGCGAGATCACCCGGGCCACCGGCACCCTGCTGGTGGTGGACGAGGTGCAGACCGGCATCGGCCGCACCGGGCACTGGTTCGCCAGCCGGGCCCAGGACGTCGAGCCGGACGTCGTCACGCTGGCCAAGGGGCTCGGCGGCGGCCTGCCGATCGGCGCCACCCTCGCCTTCGGCCCGGCGGCCGAACTCCTCACGCCGGGCCAGCACGGCACCACCTTTGGCGGCAACCCCGTGGCCTGCGCCGCGGCCCTGGCCGTACTGGAGACCATCGAGGCCGACGGGGTGCTGGACCACGTGCGGAGCGTGGGGCGGCGGCTGCGCGAGGGAATCGAGGCGCTGGACCACCCGGGCGTCGCCCAGGTCCGTGGCGCGGGCCTGCTGCTGGGTATCGTGCTGCACGAGCCGCTCGCGCAGCGGGTGCAGCAGGCGGCTCAGGACGCCGGGTTCCTGGTGAACGCGGTCGCGCCGGACGTGATCCGGCTCGCGCCGCCGCTCATCGTCACGGCCGAGGAGATCGACACGTTCCTTGGGGCGCTGCCCGCCGTCCTCGACGGGGTACCCGCGCCGCATGGGGCCAGCGCGCCCGATGGGGAACGACGATCCGGAGACTGACAGACGATGACCGAGGCGCAGGACAACGAGGTGAACGGCGGGGAGCACACGCCCACCGGGCCGGCCGTGCCGCAGACCCGTACCGCCCGCCACCGCCGGATCGTGGACATCCTGGGCCGGCACCCGGTCCGCTCGCAGAGCCAGCTCGCCAAGCTGCTCGCCGACGACGGGCTGACCGTCACGCAGGCGACGCTCTCCCGGGACCTGGACGAGCTGGGCGCGGTGAAGATCCGCAACACCGGCGGTGAGCTGATCTACGCGGTGCCCAGCGAGGGCGGCGACCGTACGCCACGGGCCCCGCTCGGCGAGTCGGCGAGCGAGGGGCGGATGGCCCGGCTCGCGGGCGAGCTGCTGATCTCGGCGGAGGCGTCGGCCAACCTCGTGGTGTTGCGCACCCCGCCGGGCGCGGCCCAGTTCCTGGCTTCGGCCATCGACACCGCCGAGGTGCACGACATCATCGGCACCATCGCGGGGGACGACACGCTGCTGCTGATCAGCCGTGACCCGCAGGGCGGCCAGGCTCTGGCCGACCACCTGATGCGGCTGGCCCAGCGCGCCCGCTGACCCGCTCGCACCCCACGCCACCTGCCCATCGCGCGCCGACGACCGGCGCGGTGGGCAGGTGGCGTGGACCCGTTGGTGGTTCTCGACACCCCGGGGGCGCGGCGGTAGCGTGATTCCGCTTCTGTACCGGGTCAGCGCGTCGGCCGCCCCGTGGCCCTACGCGGCGCGCTGTCTTCGCACATGCCTGTCCACACCACCGAGCCCGTTCCCGTGCCACGCGCACGCGCGGAGCACTGGGGGAGACATGCCGGAAGGCGCAGCGCCCGCAGCCCCGTCCCCGCTCGACACGATCCGCACGCTGCACACGCTCGGCCCGGCCGGCACCAACCTGGAGGCCGCCGCCCGGCAGTGGCTGGACCGCCGTGGCCTCGCGGACCGTGGCACCGTCACCCTGCACCCCTCGCTGGAGTCCGCGCTCGACGGCCTCCCGCGCACCGGGGCGCACGCGCTGGTCGCCTGCGCCGTCTACCCGCGGCTCCACACCCTGGTCTTCGGTAACCTGCGCACCTGTCGCATGGTCGACAGCTTCCTCATGCCGACCCACGAGATGGTGCTGGCCGTCTCGGCCGCCGCGCCCGAGAAGCCGCGCACGGTGGCCACCCACCCGGCTCCGGCCGGCCTCGTGCCGCCCTACTGCGAACCGCGCCCGGCGCTGAGCAACGCGCAGGCCGCCATCGACTGCGCCGACGGCCGGGCCGACGCGTGCGTCACCACGGTGGTCGCGGCCCGCGCCCACGGCCTGCGGGTCGTGCACAGCTTCGGCGCCGTGCCGATGGTCTTCACCGTCCACCAGGTGATCGAGGTCGCGCCATGAGCGCCGCGCCGCACCCCGCCGACGCCCAACTTCTCGCGACGGCACGGGGTTTGACCCGCACCCTGATCCCGCGCGTCGACGCCTTCCGCGCGCGCCAGCGGGACGACGGCACCATCGCGGCCCCCGACGAGCGGGACGCGCGGGCGCTGCGGGGGCTGGCCGCGCAGGCGGCAAGCTGGTTCGCCGGGCACGGGCGGGAACACCAGGCCGACGCGCTGCGGGCGGACGTCGCCGACTGGCTGGCCGCGGGGTTGGACACCCCGCCGCACTTCGCCCGCTCCCGGGACGCCGTGGTGGCGCCGGCCGACGGTGACTGGGCGGCCTTCCTGGCCCCGATCCGGACCACGAACAGCGTGCCGCCGGTGGGCCAGCGGATGGAGTTCTTCCTGGTCCGACGCGAGGAGCCGCGCGCCCTGGAAACCGTGGCCGCCCGCTACCCGCACCCGAAGAACACCTCGCAGGCCACCGCGCTGCTCGCCGGCAGCGCCGGCTTCGCCCATGGCAACTGCATCGTCTTCTTCCCCGAGAACGTCGCCACCCACGACCGGGTCAGCGCGCAGGCGTACGCCATCTTCACCTTCAGCAAGTTCCGCAGGATCCACGAGACCTACGCGCTGCCCGCCGCCGAGGCCGTCCTCACCCCCGAGTCGGTGCCGCGCGCCTCCAGCGGCCTGCGCCCCGAGACCTGCTACCAGGCCCGCTCGCTCTGGGGCTACCTGCACGACTACTTCCACCACCAGGGCGCCTGGCCGCTGGACCAGCACCTGGCGGTCAAGATGAACTGGTTCGTGGGCCTCCTTGAGGAACTCAAGGTGGACTGCCAGACCGCGCTGGCCTGCGCCGCGGGCGGCGTGCCGTACGCCGACAAGCAGATCGCCATGATCGTCCTTGAGCGGATGTTCCGTTACCCGCTGGCCGACGACGCCGTACGCAACTTCGACGCCGGCACCGGCGTCCTGCTCTTCTCCTGGCTGCGCGCGAACGGCGCCCTCACCGAACGGGGCGAGCGGCTGCACCTCGACCCGCGCCGGCTGCTGCCGGCACTGGCGGAACTGGCCTCGGCCATCACGCGGTTGGAGGAGGGCGTGGCGACGCCCGCCGCCTACCGGGCCGAGGCCCGCGCGTTCGTACGGCGGTTCCTGCCGGCCGGCGAAGCGGGCGACCGCTACCGTTTCACCGCCGACCAGCAGGTTCTGCGCCGGGCCCACCACCGACTCGCCGCCCTTCCGCCGCTCAGCTTCGCACCGGGAGAGAGATGACTCCTTCGCCCCAGCCGCACCGGGCCACGCTGAGCCGGGACCACATGGAGACGGCCGTGCGGCGGTACTTCGACGCCTGCAACACCGTGGACCGCGAGCTGTTCGGGCGGGTCCTGGCCGAGGACGTCGTGCACTACCTCGCGGTCGGCATGGGCGGACCCATCGTCGGCATCGACCCGGTGGTCGAGCGCTGGGGCGCCGACGTGGCGGCCAACTCCTCCTCCTGGGTCGTGGACGGCGTCTTCGCCGACGAGCGCACCCGCACGGCCGTCTGCGAGTGGACCAGCTTCAAGCCGGGACTCGGCACCGTGCTGCGCGGCGTGGAGGTCTACCGCTTCGACGACGCCGGCCTCATCGACGAGGTCCGCATCTACTACGCGTCCCGCCGCGACGAGGCGGTCCCCGCCAACGAGCTGGAGGGCTACCCGTACGCCGAGCGGGGGTTCGCCACGTGAGCGGGGCCGCACCGGCCGAGCCCACCGCGTCCCCCGAGCCCTTCGACGAGCGCGACGGCGTCATCTGGCTGGACGGCGCGTTCGTCCCCTGGCGGGCCGCGCGGCTGCACGTACTCAGCCACGGCCTGCACTACGCCACCAGCGTCTTCGAGGGCGAACGCGTCTACGACGGCGTGGTGTTCAAGCTCCACGAGCACAGCGAGCGGCTGTGCGCGTCGGCCCGCGAGCTGGGCTTCGAACTGCCCTGGAGCGCCACGGAACTGGACCGCGCCACCCGCGCCCTGGTACGCGCCCAACACCTGCGCGACGCCTACGTGCGGCCACTGGCCTGGTGCGGCACCGAGACGATGAGCGTCTCGCCGCGCGGCGCCCGGGTGCACGTCGCGATCGCGGCCTGGCCCTGGCCGCACGTCTTCGCCCCCGACGCCCGGCTCCGCGGCGTCCGCCTGGCCACCGCCCGCTGGCGCCGCCCACCCCCGGACACTGCCCCGGTACGGGCCAAGGGCGCCGCCACGTACGCCACCGGCGCCCTCGCCCGGCAGGCCGCCGAACGCGCCGGCTACGACGACGCGCTGCTGCTCGACCACCGCGGGCTGCTCGCCGAGGCGACCGGCGTCAACCTCTTCCTCGTCATCGACGGCGACCTGCACACCCCCGTGCCCGACTGCTTCCTGGACGGCATCACCCGCCGCACCGTCATCGCCGCCGCCAGGCGCCTCGGCGTCCGGGTGCACGAGCGCCCCATCGCGCCGGCCGAACTCGACCGCGCCAGCGAGGTGTTCCTCACCGGCACCGCGTATGAGGTACAGCCCGTCCGCGCGATCGACGACCGCGCGTTCCCGGTCGGCGGGCTCGGCGCGGTCCTGCTGCGGGACTACCGGGACACGGTGGCTGCCGCCACGGCGAGCGCGGACCGGTGAGCGCGACCGAGCCCGCGCGGGGCCCGGACCCGCCCGCGCGGGGCGAGGGCCGGCCGCCGCCGCGCCCACCGGCGCCGACGGCGGATCGGCGCGCCGCCTATCGGGCCGGCGCCCGGGCCGCGCTCCCCTTCACCGTGGCCATCTTCGCCTTCGGCATCTCCTTCGGCGTGCTCGCCAAGGGCTCGGGCTTCACCGCGCTGGCCGCGACCACCATGTCCGGGCTGGTGTTCGTGGGCTCCTCCCAGTTCGCCGCCGTGTCCGTGCTGGCGGGCGGCGGTGGCTGGGTGGCCGCCGCCGTCGCCGGCACCCTGCTCAACCTGCGCTACCTCGTCATGGGCTTCGCCATCCTGCCCGCGCTGCGCGGCGGCCGCGCCCGGCGCGCGGTGGAGGCGCAGTTGGTGATCGAGGAGTCCTGGGCCATCGCCAGCGACGCCGACGGCCGCTTCGACCGGGTGCGCCTGCTCTCCTCCGGCGCCGTGCTCTGGCTCGGCTGGGTGGCCGGCACCCTGGCCGGCGCGCTCGGCCCGATCACGGCCGTGGACATCACGCGCTACGGCCTGGACGCCGTGTCCCCGGTCCTGTTCTTCCTGCTCCTCGCCCCGCACCTGGGCACCGACGGCCGCCCGGGGCGGCGCGCCGCGGCCCTCGCGGCGACCGGCAGCGCCCTGGCCCTGACCGCCGTCGGGCTGCCCGACACCGCCATCGCCGCGGCCTGCCTCATCGCGCTGGCCGCCACCTGGAGGGCCCGTTGACCGACCCGACCTGGCTCGTCCTGGCCGCCCTGGTGGCGACGACCTTCCTCCTCAAGGGCGCCGGCGCGCTGGTCATGGGGGACAGGGCGCTGCCCACCTGGTTCCCGCGCTTCGTGGAGTACCTCACGCCGGCCCTGCTCGCCGTGCTGGTCATCACCCAACTCCTGGGCGCCCAGGGCGGCGACGGACTCACCCTCGACGCCCGGGTCACCGGCTTCGCCGCGGCCCTGGTCGCCTGGCGGCTCAGGGCCCCGGTGCCGCTGGTGATCCTCGTCGCGGCGGCGGCCACGGCGGCCGCCCGCGCCCTGACCTAGCGCCGCCGGGCCCGGCGCCGGCCCGTCCGGCGCCCTGGTCCGACACCCGGCCCGGCTCAGCCCGACTCCGCGTGGGCCGCGCCCGCACCGGGCTGGCCGGGCATCTCCATCGTCGCGTACACCTCGGCGGCCTCGCGCTGGTAGCGCTGCGCCGCGCGCGAGTTGCGCCCCTGGAGCAGCTCGCCGGCCAGGTCGAGGGCGCGGGCCAGGCCGGGGCGGCAGCCCGTCTCCCGGTGGATGAGCACGGCGTGCTCCACCGCCTCCCGCGCCTTCGCGTGGTGGCGCAACGCCCCGCGCACGGCGGCCAGCTCCGTCAGCGCCTCGCCCTCCGCCACGCGCAACCCCACCTGCCGGGCCACGGTCAGCGCGGTGTGCGCGTGGGACATCGCCTCGCGGTAGGTGCCCCGGCTCCGATAGGCGGCGGCGAGGCCGGTACGGGCGGCCACCTCGGCGCGGCGGCAGTCGGCCGCGGTCGCCAGGCGCAGCGCCTGCTCGTGCCGGTCGATCGCGCCGGGAATGTCGTCCATGGTCAGCAGCGCCGCGCCGAGGGTGTTGAGCGCGTCGGGTTCGACCAGCCTGCGGTGGGTGCGCTGCGTGGTGTGCAGGGCGTCCGACGCGTGCTTGACGGCCATCCGCGGGTCGCCCGCGTCCCGACACAGCAGCGCCAGGCAGCACAGCACGCCCTCGCCGGCGTACGTGGACGGCAGCCGATCGGCCTCCGCGAGCGCGCTCCGGAGTATCCGGCCGGCCTCCGCGAACCGTCCCAGGCCGTGCAGCGTGGCGCCGAGCCCCCACAGCGGCAGCAGCGCCGCGTGCGGATCGCTGGAGCCCTGGCCCAGGCCGTGCCCCTCGGAGAAGTACGCGTGCGCCCGCGCGTAGTGGCCCCGGTCCAGGCAGGCGAAGCCGAGCAGGGCCAGCGCCCAGATCTCCCCGGCCGGCTCCGCCACCGCGCGGTAGACCTCAAGCGCCCGCAGCCCGTGCTGGTGCGCGGCGTCCAACTCGCCCCGCTCCCGGCTGGAGGCGGCGAGCCCGAGCAGCGCCCCGCCCTTCTCGGCCAGCAGCCCGGCCTCCTCGTACAACCGCTCGGCCTGCGCGCTGTGCCACAGCGCCGCCTCGTGCTGGGCCAGTTCCCAGTGCACGTATCCCAGGCTCCAGTGCATGACTGCCCGCCCGTAGCCGTCCCGGTCGGCGTCGGCGGCGCGCAGCCCGGCGTCGGCGGCCCGCAGCCAGTCCGTGCGCTGTCCATGTGCCATCAGATAGCCGTGCAGGACCAGCGAGATCCGCCAGGCGATCACGTACGGGCCGTGCTCGGCGGTGTGCTCGACGCAGGCCAGCAGGTTGCCCCGCTCGGTCTCCAACCAGGCCAGGGCCGCGTGCTTGTCCGCGAACGACAGCGGCGCCGCCAGCGGGTCGTCGGGCGGGGGCGGTGGCTCGGCGAACCACGAGTAGAACGTCCCGTACAGCCGTTGGGCGGCGCTGTCGGCGGTGGCCAGGTACCAGGTGAACAGCCGCCCGGCGGCGGCCTCGCGCTCCTTGGGGTCGGCGGCGCCGAGCGCCTTCTCGCGGCCGTGCAGCCGCAGCAACTCGTGCAGGTGGAAGCGGCCGGGGCGGAAGGATTCCAGCAGGCTCCTGGCGCACAGCCGGTCCAGCCGCCTGGCGACCTCCCGTTCCGGCAGCCCGGCCAGCACGGCCGCGGCGCGGGTGGAGAACTCGGCGCCCGGCATCAGGCCCAGGAGCCGGAACAGCCGCTGGTCCGCCTCGGGCAGCGCCTGGTACGACAGGTCGAATGGGGCCCGTACCGCCGTCTCCCACTCCTCGCCCGTGGACAGCTCCGCCAGCCGGTCACCCTCGCGCAGGTCGGCGGCTAGGTCGGCGACGCCGCGCCCCCGGCTGCCCAGCAGGTTGGCCGCGGCGATGCGCACGGCCAGCGGCAGGTGGCCGCAGAGCCGGGTCACCTCGGCGGCGGCCTCGGGCTCCTCGCGCACCCGCTCCCAGCCGATGACGCGGGCCAGCAGCGCGAGCGACTCCTCCTCCTGGAAGGCGCCGAGGTCGATGTGGTGCGCGTCGTGGAAGGCGGTCAGGCCGCGCAGGTCGTTGCGGCTGGTGACCACGACGCAGCAGGTGGGGGAGGCGGGCAGCAGCGGCCGTACCTGTTCCAGGGCGGCGGCGTCGTCCAGCAGGACCAGGACCCGCTTCCCGGCCAGCAGCGACCGGTACAGCGCGCCCTTCTCGTCCGCCTGCTCCGGCAGGTGCCCCGGCGGCACCCCCAGGGCGCGCAACAACTGGCCCAGCGCCTCGTCGGGCGCCAGCGGCGCGCCCGGCGCGTAGCCGCGCAGGCTCACGTAGAGCTGTCCATCGGGGAACTGGTCGGCCACCCGGTGCATCCAGTGCACGGCCAGCGCCGTCTTGCCCACGCCGGCCATCCCGGAGACCGAGGAGATCACCAGCGTCTGTTCGGCCGCCTGGGCCCGTACGGCGAGTTGGGCGTCCAGCTCCCGCAGCCGCTCCGCGCGCCCGGTGAAGCCGGCCACGTCGAGGGGGAGTTGGCGCGGTACGGGGGCCGGCGCGACCGGCGCCGCGGGCTCGCCGGCCGGTTCCGCCGCGGGCCCGGGCGTGGGGCCCGCCGGGTCGAGGTCGAGCGCCGGGTCCGCGTTCAGGACCCGCTGGTGCAGTTCGCGCAGCGCCCGGCCCGGCTGGATGCCCAGCTCCACGTCCAGGACCCGCCGCACGTCCCGGTAGGCGGCGAGCGCGTCGGCCTGCCGGCCCGCCCGGTACAGCGCGAGGACGAGTTGGGCGCGCGGACGCTCCCGCAGCGGCTGTTCCTCGACCAGCGTGCCGAGCGCGTCGATGGCCTCCTCGTCGCGGCCGAGCGCGAGCAGCGCGTCCACCCGCTCCTCCCGGGCCACCACCCGCATCTCGGTCAGCCGCTCCGCCTCGGCGAGCGCGAAGCCTCGGTCGCGCACCCCGTCCAGGGGCGGGCCCGACCACAGCGCCAGGGCCGCGTCCCAGTGCGCGACGGCCCGCGCGGCGTCGCCTTCGGCGAACGCGGCCCGCGCCCGCTGCGCCAGGCGCAGGAACCACAGCGCGTCCACGTCCCGCTCGGCCAGGTGCAGCGCGTAGTTGGTGTTGCTCCGGCCACCCGAACTCACCAGGACACGAAAGCCGTCCCTGGCCCGCCGCCCGGGCTCCAGGATGCGCCGCAGGTGCAGGATGTGGGTGCGCAGCGTGGTGATCGCGCCGCCCGGCGCGGCCCCCTCCCACAGCGCGTCCACGATCCGCGAGGTGCTCACCGCCCGCCCGCCCGCGAGCGCGAGCAGGGCGAGCAGCGCGCACTGCTGCGGCCCGAGGCTGACCTCGCGCCCGTCGACGTCGACGCCCACCGGTCCGAGCAGCCGCAGGCGTACCGTCGCGCTCCCCGCCGTGTTCGCTGCTCCCCCCGGAGGGTGGCTCACCCGGCTCCTCTCCCCTGCCCGTAGCCGTGTGTGGGTGGGACGCGGTCAGCGGGCGCCCCGGTTGCCGCGCACGGCCGCCCACTCGGCGCGCGCCGGTCGTCCGGTCGCGCGCCCGGGGCGGCCTTGTCTCAGGCGGGCCCGGCCGCGAAGTGGCTGATCTTCCCGTCGGTGAGGGTGAACGTCCACGCGGAGGAGAGGTCGCCCCAGATGTCGTTGTGGTAGCGGGCCCGCAGCGACAGCCCGTCCGGTGACTCCCACTCGACGTCCATGCTCGGGTGCGAGGTGAAGATCTCCCGCTCGGCCCACTCGACGAGGTTGTGCTCCTTCTCGTCGTCGGTCATGGACGCGTCGGGCGTGAGCGTGGCCCACAGGGCGTCGCGGTCGCAGGCGTTGACGGCCGCCACGAAGGCGCGCACCGCGGGCTGGGACAGCGTGTCGTTGAGGCTCATGGAATCGGGGCCTTTCCTGGTGCTCCTGCTGCCGGTCGGCGCGCCCCGGTGCGGGACACGCGGCAGGTCGACGTAGGGGGTCCGCCCGACCGGCGAACCGCGGGTTGGCGGCCGCCGGGGGCGGTGGGTCGGTGGCTCAGGTTCGTGGGGGCAGGTCGGACGGGTGGGACAGGTGGGACGGATCAGGTCTGCCGGGGCGGCGTTGGGGCGCCAGGCCGTGGCCGCGTCGGGTCGGCTCGTACGCCGGTTACGACGGGGGCCGGTCGACACGTCGACGTGTCGGTACGGCGCGCGCGGCGCGACGACGGCCGGGCCGGGCGCGGGGGAGGGCCGTCAGCCGGCGGGGGCGGTCGCGCCGTCGGCGCCGGGCGGGCCCGTGACCCCGCTGAGCGCCTTGGCCAGGGCGTGCGTGTCCTCGAAGAGGCGATACCCGACGATCTGCCCGTCGCGTACGGTCACATGGGCCGCGAACGGCGTGGCCAGCGTCGCGCCGGTGGCCTTCACGGTGTCCGTGAGGTGGCCGATGATCACGCCGTGGTCGCCCTCGACCACGGTGTGCGTGACGGTGAAGTCCTGCGGCGCCAGGTACTCGTGCAGCAGTCGGAAGAACTCGGCGACCTCGGCGCGCGAGGACCGCCGGCCCGACCAGGGGGCCGCGCCCGAGGCCGGGGCGTCCCAGTCCACGTCCTCGGAGAACAGCGCCACCGCGCCGTCCAGGTCACGGGCTCGGATCTTGGCCAGATAGGCGTCGATGGTGGCGCGGGTGCTCTCTGTGGACATGTGTCAGCTCCTTACGCACGCGCTCGTCGGCGTGCTCCAGGCTCGCACTCTTCCCCCGATACCGCGACACCTTGCCACAACTTGGCGCCCGGCGTGGCCCACACGCGCGGGCCAACTGGCATTCGGCACCCACCCTGTTGGGCGCCTGCCCCACCCTGTCGGGAGCCGGGCCGCGCCGGGCGGGGAGACGGGCGGCGCCCCGCGCCCGGTGGATCGCGCCGACGCGGCGGAGGGGCGAAATCCGTTGTGCCCGGCGGCACTTCGCCTCCTACGCTGCCCGGATGCGCACCTTCGACACCGCCACGCCCGCCCACGCCGACCTCGCCCCGCTCGCCGAACACCCTTGGGCGCGCGGCACGCACCGGGACGCGACGGCCCACCTCGTCCGCCTCGGCTGGACGCCCTGCGGCGTCGGCGACTGGGCGGTGGGCCTGCGTTCGCCGAGCGGCCACCTGGCCGCCCGCGTGTGCCCCTTCGACCCGGCGTACGCGGCCTTCCTCGACCTGTGCCGCCGCTGCGACGGCAACCCCTACCTGCCGCGCGTCGAGCGGGCCGAAGCGCTGGACGGCGGCGGCACGATGACCGTCATGGAGTTCCTGCGACCGGTGGAGGCACCGGTGGCCGACGCGGTGCAGCGCCAGTGGCACGCGCGCCCGACCTCCGTACCGGCCTCCACCCGACACGCGCGGAGCGAACCCGCCGACGACGCCGCGAAGGCACCGACCCCCGGCGCCGACGCGCCCGCGACCGTCGAGACGGCTTCCGCGACGGCCGGCCCCGGCACGGCCGGTCCCGCGACAGGCGATCCCGTGGAAGCGGGTCCCGTAGGAGCGGGCCCCGTGGTGGCGGACGACCCCGACTTCGCCGCCGTGCACCGCGCCGCGTGCGACGTCAACGCCGCCTACCGGGCGTCCATGCCCTGGTGGGACGGCATCGACCTGAACGCGGGGAACGTGCGCCGCGCCCTGGACGGCCGTCTGACGCTGATCGACATCTTCTGCATGGACGGCGCCTCCCTGTACGCCCAGGTGCTCGCCGACTCCCGCGTGGTGCGCGAGCGGATGGGCGAGGAGCACACCCGCCACCTGCTCGACATCCCCTTCATCGCCCGTGAGAGCACGCCGGAGGAGATCGACGCGCTGCGGCGGGCGTGGGAGCGCTGATCGGCGGAGCCGCGTACGTGTACAACACCGGTGGGCAGGACCGTTTCAAGGAGTCACCCCCGGTCGGGAGCAGCTCGCAGGGCGGGCAGTTCGGCCATTGTGCGGAAGGTGCTCAGACGAGGGAAGAGTTGAAGAGCCCACTCGCCAGGGGCGTTGGCGCATCGCAGGCGGATTCCGGCTAGAGGTCGTGGCGTCCACTGCCGAAATCGTTATGCAGTCGCCGAAGATTCCCGTACAACCTTTTGCGGACCTTCGTTTGACCAGGTGCTTAGCGTCCGATTGGCTAGAAGTACTCCAGCGCGATCGAATGCTGGGCTAACGTGCGGCGCGTACCAAGGTCTCGACACGCGATACCCGAAGCGACGTGATTCACAGGTTTCGTCGCCATTTGGCTTGCCCTCTCATCGAAGGAGGGCAACAGATGAAAGGAACAACGTGTCCCCTCGCCCCAGGCGAAGATGGCCACTCCACTCGATGGCCCTTGGAACGGCCCTGCTCATGGCAAGTAGCACGGCTGTGGCGGCAGATTCGGCCGCACGTCATAGCGCACAAGAGACGGCCAGTGAGGTCGCAGCGATCGAACAGGTCCTCCCGGGCGATGCCGGTGAAGTGCCGACTGCCCGATTCCAGGCTCGTCGTGACACCAAGCCGGTGGAACTGGTTTCCCGGCGAACTGAGACCTCTCAGACTTTCGCCAACCCCGATGGTTCGTTCACGACAGAAATGACGTCAGGGCCCGAGCGCATAAAGCAAGAAGGGAAGTGGCGCGAAGTAGACGTAAGGCTCGCAAACCTGGGCGGTGGCGTGGTCGGGCCCAAGGTGCATCCCGAGAGCCTGCACGTGTCGCCGGGTGGCGGTCGCGTGGCGCGGTCGCTGAACGATTCGCGAACGGCCGCGCCACGAGATCTGGTCACTCTCGGTACGGGTAACGATCAGATACACCTGCAATGGAAGGGCGGGCTCCCTGCTCCGGAGCTTTCCGGAACCACGGCCCGCTACAGGAAGGCCCTGCCCGGGGCGGACGTACTCGTGGAGGCGACGCGTAGCGGATTCGCACAGTACGTAGAACTCGCCGAGCGGCCCACCGAGGAGGACTACTCCTACGTTCTGCCCGTCAAGTCCAAGGGCTTGGAGGCCACCGAGCAAGCGGATGGCTCGGTGCACTTTATCGATGTTCGGTCCGGCTCAGTACGCGCCGTGATGCCCGCTCCGATCATGTGGGATGCCACCGTTGACGCGCCCTCAGGCAAGCACAGTCGACGTGCTGCCGTCAGCATGGACGTCGTCAACAAGGGCAGCGGCACCATTGACCTCGTTATCAGGCCGGACCGTAATTTCCTCGCTGATAAGAACACGCGCTACCCAGTCACCATCGACCCCTCCACCTCGGCGCTGTCGAACGTCTTCGACACCTACGTTCAGCGTGGCGACGACCGAGACTGGTCCTCCGACACGGAACTGGACTTCGGTAACCCAGGCACATCGAACCCAGACGGTAGCAACCGTGCGGCTCGCTCCTTTATTCACTGGAACACGGAGCCGATCAAGGATGCCTTGATCGCCAAGGCTGAGTTGCAGCTCTACAACTTCCACTCAGGCAACACCGACTGTAAGGACTACCCGTGGACCGTGTGGGATACCGGCGCGGCTGCTACCACTTCGCGGTGGAGCAACCAGCCTGAATGGCGCCAGGAGTACCACTCATCCACCCAGACGAAGGGAAACCCTGACTGCGGCGCCGACGGGTGGATCGCAGCGGATGCGACCGAGCTAGTCCAGACTTGGGCGTCCGCCAAGGTTTCCACGGGCCACATGGGACTGCGCACCACCAGCGATGACCCCAAGATGTGGAAGCGGGTCAACTCCTCCGACAACGCCGAGAACCCGCCTGAGCTGTCGGTCAACTACAACTACCGCCCTCAAACTGGCGTGCACCACCGAGCCGGCCCTCCTTACGCGTACGGCAACGGGGAGTGGATCGTAAACAGCACTACCCCCGTGCTTCGCGCGAGCTTTGACGACGTCGATGGCGACACGGTCAACGGCACCTTCGAGATCCGCGACCGGGCCACCGGCGCGACCGTGGGAAACTACTTGGTGTCGAACTGGGTTCCGGCCGGCGAACCCGCCTCGGTCACCGTACCTTCAGGGCTGTTGCGAGACGGGGGGCGTTACGAGTTCCGTACCTCAGCCTATGACGGCACACACCACAACACTGGCTGGTCCGCATGGCAGCCATTTCGGGTGGACTCTGCATTCGATGCGGTCACTCTCACTCGCATCGCCGGCACCGATGTCACCGACACTACGGTGAAGATTTCCCAGGCGCGCTGGAAGTCAGTTGGTGCGACCAGTGGCCATTCTGCCGAGGCAGCAGTTATCACGTCGAGTGCCGAGCACCACGACGGGGCCGTAGGCATTCCGTTGGCCAAGGCGAAGAAGGGGCCGCTCCTGACGAACAGCACCGATGCTCTCGATGCCAAGGTGGCACTTGAGCTGACTCGGATACTTCCCTCGGGGAAGACTGTCTATCTCGTTGGTTCTTCCGTGAGTGCGGCGGTGGAAAAATCCGTAAGAGACCGTGGTTACACCACCGTTCGCTTTGCCGGAGTCACTCCGACGGAGACCTCCCTCAAGGTTGCGCGCGATGGCCTCAGCGCTCGCGGTCAGGTGGCGGTGGCGTCAGCAGATAGCTGGAAGGACAGCGTGAGTGCGGCCAGCGCTGTTGCAGCGGTGGACGGTGCTTTGATCCTGAGCGACGGCCCCACGCTCGATGTGGAGGCCAGGAAGTGGCTCGACGGGCTGCCCGACTCCACGAAGGTGACTGCTGTGGGCGGCCCGGCTCGTCGTGCCTATGCGAGTACCGACACCGCCGTAGTTGGCCGAGACGCCATCGAGACCAGTGCGTTCATCGCGGACAAGTTCATGCCCGAGCCGGGTCGTGTGGGCATGACGACAACGAAGGACTACCGCGACGGACTGAGTGCGGGTGCTTACGCAGCCGCTGAGAGCATGCCCCTCCTCCTCAACTCGCCCACTGTGCTTGACCAGGGGTCCAAGTGGTTCGGTGAGGACCACAGCGCGTCCGCCCGCAACGTGACGCTGTTCGGCGGTACGAGTGCGCTGTCGGACCCAGTGGGTTCTGCGGCGAAGAAGGCCGCGACCGAGCAGTTCATCGATGGCGAGATCGTGCCGGCCGGAGAGAGCCCGGGCACTGAGGACAAGGTAAAAGATCTTGTCATCATCCCCGACTGGGCCGATGAGGCGACAACTCGCGGATACGACGGAGGGATGAACGACTCCGAATTCGATTACTGTAAGTGGCCGAGCCGGTGGAGTGTCTGCAAGAAGGCCAAGGACGCCGCGACGCATGCCCAAGCATGGGCGAACGTGGAAGGAAAGCCGGGTGGTGCTTGGCCCGGTAGTGCGGGAAACGGTGGGAAGAAGGACGCTTACCGACACTGCATCTGGAACGGCAAGATGGCCCTGGAGATGGGCTCCAAGACGGCCAAGGGCTTCGCCGACCGGCACGAGAAGGGGCCGAAGCCCCCGAACATGAGCGAGGCCGTAGCACGTAGGCATCACGAGATGGACTACTACAACAATGCATGGGGACGCTTCTACGGGCAGTACGCCCAGGACGCCCAAATCCCCTCCGACCAGGCGTATTCGCAGGTCAAGGGATGGTGCCTGCTTTCCGTGAATGACGGAACGCTGGACTACATGAAGCACTAGCAAGGCAAACCGCTGAGTGTGGACGTCCCACGCCGGGGCGTTCACACTCAGCGACGAGAGGCAACGAGACGATGAGCACCCCGCACCGACTGACGCGGCTCATGATCCAGGCCCTGCTCGTCGCCCAGATGATCGTGGTCTCCGCGTACTGCTTCTGGTTCGTGCCCACCTTCGCGGGCGGCATCGGGCCCGATGACGAGACCACCGGCGGCCCCAGCGACGCCCTGGTGGTCGCCGCCCTGGTCTTCGGCGTGGTCGTCGTGGCGTTGGACGCCGTGGCCTGCCGGGGCATCGCCCGCGCGGGGCGCGGGGCTGGGCCCGTGCGCCGGCCGCTGCTGGTGGCCGGAGCGGCGCAGGCCCTCATCGTGGTCTGTGCCCTGGTCGCCGGCTCGGCCGTGGCGGCGGCCGGCGCCGGCCTCCTGCTCGTGTTGCTGGCCGCCGCGCGCCCGCGAGGCCGGCCGCGCCTTCGGTGATCCGCCCGCCGGCTCAGCCGGGCGAGCGCGGCGCGGGGATGCGGGGCGTCTGCCCGCCCTCGGCGGGGGGTGGCGACGGTGGCAGCGGCAACGGGAGGCCGGGCAGGCCGTCGATGCTCGTGGCGATGTGCTCCTTGCGCTGGAAGTAGGCGTTGAGCGACGCGTCGTCCTCGCGCGCGAAGCGCCGGGCGTGCAGCGCGCGGTCCTCGCGGTAGTCCATCAGGGGGACCGCGTAGCCGCAGGTGTCCCGGACGAGTTCGGCGGTCACCAGGATGACGGCCCGCAGCCCGTGCGGCTCCGGGTCCACGGCGGGGAAGTGCCGCAGGAGATCGACCCAGCGCGGGTCGTCGCGGAAGACGGGCTCGCCCCGCCCGTGCACCCGCACGATGTTCGGCGGCCCGTCGAAGGCACACCACATCAACGTGATGCGGCCGTTTTCCCGCAGATGGGCGATGGTCTCCGCGTTGCTGCCGGCGAAGTCGAGATACGCCACGGTCCGCTCGTCCAGCACCGCGAACGACCCCGCGACGCCCTTGGGCGAGAGGTTGACGGTGCCCTCACCGGACAGCGGCGCGGTGGCGGTGAAGAAGATCTTCTGCTCCTCGATGAAGGCGCGCAACCGTCCCTCGATGCGTTCGTATGTCTTTCCCATGCCTCGCATGATGAGGAGGGGTACTGGACGATGACTGGAGGCGATCATGGCCCGAGCGGTGAAGGTGCGGGTGCGCCGGGTGTACGAGGAGCCGGCGGCCGACGACGGGGCCCGCGTCCTGGTGGACCGGATCTGGCCACGCGGCCTGGCGAAGGACGCGGCGCGCCTGGACGACTGGTGCAAGGACGCGGCACCCTCCACGGAACTGCGCCGCTGGTACGGCCACGACCCGGCCCGCCGCGACGAGTTCGCCCGCCGCTACCAGGCGGAACTGGCGGAACCCACGGCCCGTGAGGCCCTCGACCAGCTCCACGACCGGGCCAGGCACGGCACCCTGACCCTGCTGACGGCGACGAAGGACCTCGACCTCAGCCACGCGGCGATCCTGGCGGACACCGTACGCGAGGGACGCTGAGCCGGGAGCCGGGAGCCGGGAGCCGGGAGCCGGGAGCCGGGAGCCGACGTTACGGCGCCTTCTCGCCGGCCCGGTCGGCGCACCCGGGCCCCTGGCCGGCGGGGGACGGTGCCGGCGGGGAGGGCGTGGCCGGGGTGCCCGTGGTCGGTGCCTGGGGAGCGGGCAGGTCGCGGCGCGTGCGGAGCGGGGAGAGGAAGACCGGGAGGAACGCCGTGGCGAGGATCGCGCCGCCCACCCAGAGCGCGGCGCGCACGCTGGCCACCTCGCCGAGCAGGCCCGCCGCCGCCGCGCCGACGGCGAGCGCGCCTGTGAGGACGAAGCGGAAGGTGGCGTTCATCCGGCCGAGCAGCGCGTCGGCGGTCATGTGCTGGCGCAGGCTGACCCCGAGCACGTTGTCCATGCCCGTCTTGAACATCACCAGCAGCCACCCCGCGCCGGCCACCCACAGCCAGGGCCCGCGGTCGAGGAGCGGTACCAACAAACCAGCGGGCGCCACGCACAGGCCGGCCAGGCCCAGCGTGCGGCCGTAGCCGAGGAGGGACGCGGCGCGGCGGGCGCAGCGCGCGCCGAGCAGGAGGCCGACCCCGCCCGCGGCCCAGAACAGGCCGAGCGCGCCCGCCGGGTAACCGAGGTCCCGGACGAAGAGGACGGGCAGCATGGTGTTGATGAGCTGGCCGCCGAGGTTGATGAGGCCGGCCGTCAGGGCGAGGGCGCGTAGCTCCGGGTTGCCGAACACGTGCCGCAGGCCCTCCGCGATCTGGGCCCGGAGCCGGATGGTGGGCCCGGGGCGCGGGGCCGGGGTGTGGCGGATCGCGATCAGCCGCAGGGCGCTGGCCAGGTAGCTCGCGGCGGTGCAGGCCACGGCGATGGGCGCGGTCAGCAGTTGGACGAGCCCGCCGCCGGCGCCGCGTCCGGCCACGCTGCTGACCGCGCTGAGGCTGACGACCGCGGCGTTCGCCGGCACCAGCGCCGAGCGGCCCACGAGTTGTGGCAGCACGCTCTGCGAACCGATGTCGAAGAAGACCGTGGCGCAGCCGCCCAGCAGCACGACGGCGAACAACTGGCCCATGGTGAGCGCGTCCAGCCACCAGGCCACCGGGACCGAGGCGTACAGCGCCGCCCGCGTCAGGTCGGCGGCGATCAGTACCCGGCGGTGGCGCATCCGGTCCACCCAGGCCCCGGCGGGCAGCCCGATGAGCAGGAAGGCGAGCGTGCTCAGCGTGGCGAGGGCGCCGACCTGGCCGGGGGAGGCGTCGAGCGCGGAGACGGCGATGAGGGGCACGGCGACGTAGCCGACGTGCGTACCGAGCTGGCTGAGGGCCGATGCCGTGAACAGCGTGCGGAAGTCGGCGACGTGCCAGGGGGATGCGGGTCTCATGGTCCGTTCGTCCGCTCGTGTGCCAGGGGTGAGCCGGCCCCGGGGCCGGGGCGATGTCACCCTGCCCGAGCGAACTCCGCAGAACAAGTGAAATGTTCTCCGGGTGTTTATGTAGCGCGACTGCGAGGTCACGGGGGCGGCCGGCGCGTGCGCCGCGCCCACGCCCGGCGCGTTGACGAAACATACGGAGGGATGCATACTTATGCCAGTCAGCGTATGCACCGTAAGGAGAAACCCGTGACCGAGCGCGTCGTACTCGCCTACTCGGGCGGCCTTGACACCTCCGTCTGCATCGGTTGGATCGCCGAGGAGACGGGCGCGGAGGTCATCGCCGTGGCCGTGGACGTCGGACAGGGCGGCGAGGACCTGGACGTCATCCGCAAGCGCGCGCTCGCCTGCGGTGCGGTGGAGGCGGAGGTCGCCGACGCCAAGGACGAGTTCGCCGACGAGTACTGCCTCCCGGCGATCAGGGCCAACGCGCTCTACATGGACCGCTACCCGCTGGTCTCCGCGCTCTCCCGGCCCACCATCGTCAAGCACCTGGTGGCCGCCGCCAAGAAGCACGGCGCGAGCACCGTGGCCCACGGCTGCACCGGCAAGGGCAACGACCAGGTCCGCTTCGAGGCCGGCATCTCCTCGCTCGCGCCCGACCTGAAGTGCATCGCCCCGGTCCGCGACTACGCCATGACCCGGGACAAGGCCATCGCCTTCTGCGAGGAGAAGAACCTCCCGATCGCGACCACCAAGAAGTCCCCGTACTCCATCGACCAGAACGTCTTCGGGCGGGCCGTGGAGACCGGCTTCCTGGAGGACATCTGGAACGCGCCGATCGAGGACGTCTACGACTACACCTCGAACCCGGCCACGCCGCGCGACGCCGACGAGGTGATCATCACCTTCAAGGAGGGCGCGCCGGTCGCCATCGACGGCAAGCCCGTCACCGTCCTGCAGGCCATCCAGCAGCTCAACGAGCGCGCCGGCGCGCAGGGCATCGGCCGCATCGACATCGTCGAGGACCGCCTGGTCGGCATCAAGTCCCGGGAGATCTACGAGGCGCCCGGCGCCATCGCGCTGATCACCGCCCACCAGGAGCTGGAGAACGTCACCGTCGAGCGTGAACTGGCCCGCTACAAGCGGCAGGTCGAGCAGCGCTGGAGCGAGCTGGTCTACGACGGCCTGTGGTTCTCGCCGCTCAAGCGGGCCCTGGACGGCTTCATCGCCGAGGCCAACCAGCAGGTCTCCGGCGACATCCGGATGACCCTGCACGGTGGCCGCGCGGTCGTCACCGGGCGGCGCTCCGAGCAGTCGCTGTACGACTTCAACCTCGCCACCTACGACACCGGCGACACCTTCGACCAGTCGCTGTCCAAGGGCTTCATCGAGATCTTCGGCATGTCCTCGAAGATCGCCGCCAAGCGCGACCTGGCCTGAGCGCCACCCTCGCCAGCGCCCACCGCCTCCTCGCCCCCGTGGCGGGGAGGCGGTCGCACACTGACTTCCCGAGCGTCCTTCCCGAGGAGACAACAGTTGAGCAGCAACAGCGGTGACGTCCGGCTGTGGGGCGGGCGGTTCGCCGACGGTCCCGCCGAGGCCCTGGCCGCCCTCTCGGCCTCCGTCCACTTCGACTGGCGGCTGGCCCCGTACGACATCGCGGGCTCGCGCGCGCACGCCCGCGTGCTGCACACCGCCGGGCTGCTCACCGCCGACGAGCTGACCCGCATGCTGAAGGGGCTGGACCAGCTCGAAGCCGATGTGGCGGCCGGCTCCTTCGTGGGGACCGTCGCCGACGAGGACGTGCACACCGCCCTGGAGCGTGGCCTGCTTGAGCGGCTCGGCCCCGACCTCGGCGGCAAGCTGCGCGCCGGCCGCTCCCGCAACGACCAGATCGCCACCCTCTTCCGGATGTACCTGCGCGACCACGCCCGGATCATCGGCGGGCTGCTCGCCGACCTCCAGGACGCGCTGGTCTCGCTGGCCGAGGCGCACCCGGACGCCGCCATGCCGGGCCGCACCCACCTCCAGCACGCCCAGCCGGTGCTCTTCGCCCACCACGTGCTCGCCCACGTGCAGGCCCTGGGCCGGGACGCGGAGCGGCTGCGCCAGTGGGACCAGCGCACCGCCGTCTCGCCGTACGGCTCCGGCGCGCTCGCCGGCTCCTCGCTCGGCCTCGACCCGGAGGCGGTCGCGGCCGACCTCGGGTTCGAGCGCGGAGCGTCCGGCAACTCCATCGACGGAACCGCCGCCCGTGACTTCGCCGCCGAGTTCGCCTTCATCACGGCGATGATCGGCGTCGACCTGTCGCGGATCGCCGAGGAGGTCATCCTGTGGAACACGAAGGAGTTCTCCTTCGTGACGCTGCACGACGCGTTCTCCACCGGCTCCTCGATCATGCCGCAGAAGAAGAACCCGGACATCGCCGAGCTGGCCCGTGGCAAGTCGGGGCGCCTCATCGGCAACCTGACCGGCCTGCTGGCCACGCTCAAGGCGCTGCCGCTGGCGTACAACCGCGACCTCCAAGAGGACAAGGAGCCGGTCTTCGACTCCTGTGACCAGCTGGAGGTCCTGCTGCCCGCGTTCACCGGCATGATGGCGACCCTCACCGTGCACGAGGAGCGGATGGCCGAGCTGGCCCCCGCCGGCTTCTCGCTCGCCACCGACATCGCCGAGTGGCTGGTCCGGCAGGGCGTGCCGTTCCGGGTCGCGCACGAGGTCGCCGGGGAGTGCGTGAAGGTGTGCGAGGCGGCGGGCATCGAGCTCGACCAGCTCACCGACGAGCAGTTCGCCGCGATCTCGCCGCACCTGACGCCCGAGGTGCGCACCGTGCTGAACGTGCCCGGCGCGCTGGCCGCGCGGGACGGGCGCGGCGGCACCGCGCCGTCGGCCGTCGCGCTCCAGTTGGCCGAGGTGAAGGCCGACCTGGCCGTCCAGCGGGACTGGGCCGAGGCCAAGCGGTAGCGCGCCGCGCGCTCAGCGCCACACGAGGCCGGGCAGGCTCATCGGGAGCCTGCCCGGCCTCGTGCGTGTTCGCCGCCCGGCCGGCGGTGGGGCGGGGTGCGGGCGCGACCACGGTGAGACATCAACGTCTCATGTGGCGTATGGTTGTCTCATGACGGTGGATAAAAGCCACGTGCTACGCACGGCGGCGACCCTGCTCACCCGCAAGGCGACCGCCTCCCTGGACGAGATCGCCAAGGCGGCCGGCATCAGCCGCGCCACGCTGCACCGCCACTTCGCGGGCCGCGACGCGCTCATCAAGGCCTTGGAGGAACTCGGTATCGCGCGCTTCGAGGCGGCGTTGGACGCCGCGGCCATCGAGGAGGGCGACGCCACCGGCGCGCTGCGCCGGCTGATCACCCACATCGAGCCCGAGGCCGCGCTGCTGGCCTTCCTCACCACCGAGAACCAGCTCTTCGAGGGCGAGACGCACGCGGGCTGGGACCGTCTGGACGAGCGGATGAACAGACTGTTCCGACGCGGACAGGAGAGCGGCGAGTTCCGCGTCGACCTGACCGCCGCCTGGTGCACGGAGGCGTTGTACGGCCTCGTCGGGGCCGCGGCCTGGGCCGTGCACGCCGGTCGGATCGCCCCCAGGGACACCGAGAAGATGATCGCCGAGCTGCTGTTGGGCGGCGTGCGACGGAGCATGGAGCAATGAGCAGTCGGATAGTGACGACGGGCCCCGGCGCCCACCCCAGCCCCGAGACCGCGCGCCCCGGGCGCTGGCTGGCGCTGGCCGTGCTGGTGCTGGCGGTGCTGCTGGTCGCGGTGGACGCCACCGTGCTCGGCCTGGCCACCCCCTTCCTCAGCGAGGACCTGCGCCCGTCGGGCACCCAGTTGCTGTGGATCGGCGACGTCTACTCCTTCGTCATCGCCGGCCTGCTCGTCTCCATGGGCAGCCTCGGTGACCGGATTGGCCGTAAGAAGCTGCTGCTGATCGGTTCGGTGGCCTTCGGCGCGATCTCCGTGCTCAACGCGTACGCGACCAGTCCGGAGATGATGATCGTGGCGCGGGCGCTGCTCGGCGTCGCCGGCGCCACGCTGATGCCCGCCACCCTCGCGCTGATCCGCAACCTCTTCCACGACCCCAGGGAGCGCAGCCTGGCCGTCGGCATCTGGGGCGCGACGGCCTCGGCCGGCGCGGCGGTCGGCCCCGTCGTGGGCGGCTTCCTGCTGGAGCACTTCTGGTGGGGCTCGGTCTTCCTGATCAACCTGCCGGTGATGATCGTGCTCGTCCTGGTCGGCATGCGGCTGCTGCCCGAGTCGCGCGACCCCTCGCCCGGCCCCTGGGACCTGCCCAGCGTAGGACTCTCCCTGGTCGGCATCATCGGCGTCGTCTACACCGTCAAGGAGGCGGCGGCGCACGGCGCGGGCTGGGACATCGCCGCCGCCGGCGTGCTCGGGGTCGCGGCCCTGACCTGGTTCGTACGCCGCCAGCTCACCCTGCCGTCGCCGCTGCTGAACATGCGGCTCTTTCACCACCGGGGCTTCTCCGGGGCCGTCCTCGCCGACCTGCTGACCATTCTCGGCCTGTCCGGCCTGGTCTTCTTCCTGTCCCAGTTCCTCCAGCTCGTCCAGGACCGGGAGCCGCTGGAAGCCGGGCTCGCCGAGCTGCCGGCCGCGGTCGGCGCGGTCTCCGCCGGCCTGGTCGCCGGTCTGGTCGCGCGCCGGTTCTCGGTGCGCGTCGTGGTCTCCGGCGGGCTGGCGGCCGTCGGCCTGGCGCTGGCCGCGCTGGCCTGGCTGGAGAGCGACACCGGATACCCGCTGCTCGGCGCCGTGCTGCTGGTCGTCGGCGTCGGGGCCGGGTTCTCTTTCACCGTCACCGCCGACGTGATCCTCTCCAGCGTGCCGGGCGACCAGGCCGGCGCCGCGTCGGCGGTCTCCGAGACCGCGTACGAACTGGGCGCCGCGCTCGGCATCGCGCTGCTCGGCTCCATCGTCACCGGCGTCTACCGCGACTTCGCGACCCCGGGCGACATCCCGGACAAGGCGGCGGCCGAGGCCCACGAGTCGCTCGGCGGCGCGGTCGAGGCCACGCACGGACTGACCCCCGGTCAGGGCGAGGCGCTGCTCACGTCGGCGCGGGAGGCCTTCGTGGACGGGCTGCGGATCGCGGCGTCGGTGGGCGCCGCGGTGCTGCTCGCCACGGCCGTCGCCGCCTGGTTCCTGCTGCGCGGCCAGCGCCTGGCCGACACCGCGGCCGAAGCGGTGGCGCTGGCGGAGGCCGGCCAGAAAACGCCGCGCGGGGGCGAGTCCGGGCCGCCGCGCCCGTAGCGTCGTGTGGCCCGGCCCGCGCCGCTCGCCGCCCCCTGACCGGTACCGGCCCGCGCCAGGGGTGTTGGCGGCGGCGCGCCCGCGTCCCTCGCGGCCTCGACGCCGCCCGGGCGCGCCACACGCCCGCCGCCCGCCAGTGTCACTCGACTGGCGGGCGGCGTCGGGGTCTTGGGCGCGGACGGGCGCGCGGGCGGGAGCCGGGTTACGCGGCCCTGGCCTTCGTCGCGTACATGTCCACGTACTCCTGGCCGGAGAGGCGCATGACCTCGCTCATGACCTCGTCGGTCAGGGCCCGCAGCACGTAGCGGTCGCGCTCCATGCCGTCGTAGCGGGAGAAGTCCAGCGGCTCGCCGAAGCGGACGGTCACCGGCGCGATGTGCAGCCGGCCCTTGCCGCCGGGCTGCACCTTGTCGGTGCCGATCATCGCGAACGGGACCACGGCCGCGCCGGTCATCAGGGCCAGCCGGGCCACGCCGGTGCGCCCGCGGTAGAGGCGGCCGTCGGGGGATCGGGTGCCCTCCGGGTAGATGGCGAACACCTTGCCCTCCTCCAGCACGCGGCGGCCGGTCATCAGCGCCGCGACGCCGCCGTGCCCGCCGTCCCGGTCCACCGGGATCATGCCGCTGGTACGGAAGAACCACGCCATCAGCCGGCCCTTGAGCCCCTTGCCCGTCACGTACTCGTCCTTGCCGATGAAGTACACCGGTCGCTTGACGATCAGGGCGACGAACAGCGAGTCGACGAAGGTGACGTGGTTGCCCGCCAGGATCACCGGACCGTCGCCGGGAATGCGCTCCGCTCCCTCCACCTTCGGGCGGAACAGGACGCGCATGAGCACTCCGAGAATCGCCTTCAGCACGATGCGGGACAACGGACCCTCCGGTCGGTGGTGGTCGGAACGCGGCGCGCGGTGCGCGCCCGGCGGGGGTCGGCTCGCCCAACCGGGCCACCGGCCTCCCCGCGCAGGTGAGGACGATACTCGCGAGTACCCCCTGTGCGCACACCGGGCCCACGACGTGGAAGGGCGGGCCCACGGCTGTTCGTGCGCCGTTGGCACGGATGTCCACGGCCCGCAAACTGGGGACGCCTACGATCGCCCCCTCGAACAGGCAAGACGAGGAGTACGCATGGAGCAGGAGCAGCGGCCCGGACGGCGCACCCTACTGGGCGCCGCCGTCATCGGCGCCGGAGCGATGGTGCTGTCCGGCACCGGCACGGCCACCGCCGCCGGACGGGGCCACGGACACGGCCAGCACGGACGTGACCTGCCGGTGCCCACGGTCGTCGCCCACCGCGGGGCCAGCGGCTACCGCCCCGAGCACACCCTCGGCGCGTACCAGCTCGCCCTCGACATGGGCGCCCACGTCATCGAACAGGACCTGGTGCCGACCAAGGACGGGCACCTGGTGTGCCGTCACGAGAACGACATCACCGGCACCACGGACGTCGCCTCGCACCCGGAGTTCGCCGACCGCAAGGCGACCAAGACGGTGGACGGCACCAAGCTCACCGGCTGGTTCACCGAGGACTTCACGCTCGCCGAGCTGAAGACCCTGCGGGCCACCGAGCGCATCCCCGGCACCCGCCGGCAGAACACGCTCTACGACGGCCGCTGGGAGGTGCCCACCTTCGCCGAGGTCCTGGAGTGGGCCGAGCGCGAGGGCAAGCGGCGCGGGCGCCGCGTCTGGCTGCACATCGAGACCAAGCACCCCACCTACTTCCGCGACATCGGCCTCGCGCTGGAGCCGAGGCTGGCCAAGCTGCTGCGCGCCTACGGGCGGCACCGGCACAACTCGCCCAACTTCGTCCAGTCCTTCGAGCCCACCAGCATCGAGCGACTGAGCAAGCTGGTCTCGTGCCCCGGCGTGGTGCTGCTGTCCTCCGCCTCTTCGCGCCCCTGGGACTTCGTCCAGGCCGGTGACCCGCGCACCGTGGCCGACCTGGTCACGCCGAAGGGCCTGGCGTGGATCGCCCGCTTCGCGCGCGGCATCGGCCCCGACCTGTCGCTGGTCATCCCGCGCGACAAGAGCGGCAAGCTCGGTACGCCCACCACGCTGGTGCGCGACGCCCACGCGAAGAAGCTGCTCGTGCACCCGTACACGATGCGCAACGAGAACAGCTTCCTGCCGCTGGACTTCCGCAAGGGCACCGACCCGGCCGCGTACGGGGACGCCTTCGGCGCCCTCAAGCTCTACTTCGAGCAGGGCATCGACGGCATCTTCTCGGACCACCCCGACACGGCGCTGCTCGCCCGCGCCGACTTCGTCGGGAAGTAGCCGCCCGCGCGCGGGGACAGCCCCTCTCGGGGGGAGGCTGACCCCGCGTCGGAGCGTGGGTCGCCGCGACGGGGGAAGCGGCGGCGGCCGGGCGCGCCCCGGGCCGGTCCAGCCACCGGCCCGGGGCGCGCCGTACGTGAGGCCCCGTCAAGGGCGCGGCCGGGTGTTGCCCGGTCGGGTGACGCCCGCCGGCGACGGCAACCGGTGGCGTGCGGGGCACTGTCTAGCGCGGCATGACCCCCTCCCTCCCCGCGCCCCGCACCCCCGGCACGCGCCCCGACCGGGCGCCCACCTCCGATGGCCCCGCCTCCGCCGCCCCCGCCCACGCCCCGGATGGCGAGGAGTTACTGGCGACGCTCGGCCCGCTGCTGGTGGCGGAGGCGGCGGCCGAGGCGGCCGGCGCCGGCCTCGACCCTGCCGACCTCGAACAGGCGGTGTGGGTACGGCTCCTGGAGCGGGCCGGGACGGGCGCCTCTCCAGCCCGGCCCGCCGGCTGGGTGCCCTGGCTGCGCGCCGCGGTCCGGGCCGAGGCCAGGGGCGCGCGGCGACGGGCCCGGTGGGAGGTGCCGTACGACGGGATCGACGGCGTGCCCGTCCCGCTCGGCGCGTCGGACACCGAGGGGATGACGCTGGCCGCGGAAGAGGTGCGCCGGGTGCGCGCCGCGGTGCGCGAACTGCCCGGCCGGTGCCCGCGGGTGCTGCTGGCGATGATGTCGACCAGAGACGCGACCTACCGTGAAATCGCCGGTGAGTTGGGAATCTCACAGGGGAGTCTGGGGCCGGTACGTTCCCGTTGCCTTGGATGCCTGCGCAGAATGCTGCTGGCGGAGGTTGCCGCTCCTGAACCCTGGGGAATGGAGCGATAGACAATCGGCGCCACGGAGGCGACGCCTACCCCGCGGCGACTCCTGTCAGGGCACCCCACGTCCCGCCGCACCATCTCCCTCACCGCGGCCGGGGCACACACAGAGGAGGCATGCGCACATGGGCATGAGCGTGACCATCTCTCCGGCGAGCGAGCAGGACGCCGAGCAGATCCTCAAGCTCCAGTACCTCTGCTACCAGAGCGAGGCCGAGCTGTACGGCGACTACTCCATCGAGCCGCTGACCCAAACCCTCGACGACCTCCGTGCCGAGCTGGGCAACGGCTGGGTGCTGGTGGCCCGGCTCGGCGAGGAGGTCGTCGGTTCGGTGCGGGGCGCCGTGCACGAGGACGGAACCGCCGCGATCGCGGGGCTGATCGTCCACCCGCGCATGCAGCGGCACGGCCTCGGCGGCCGGTTGTTGGCGGCCATCGAGATGCGGTTGGCGGCGGAGCAGGTCAAGCGGTACCGACTCAGCACCGGGCACCGCAGCGAGGGCAACCTGCGGCTGTACCGCAAGTACGGCTACGCGCAGGTCGGCACCGAGCGGGTCAGCCGCTCGCTGAGCGTCGTCACGCTGGAGAAGCGGGCCGCGGCCGAGGCGTTCGCCGCGAGCGCGTAGGGCCAGCGCCCAACCGGGCGGATGCCTCCACACCCGTCGCCGCGTCACCCGTCGGGCCGGCACCAGCCGGGCCGACGGGTGGCGTGGCGCGTTCGGCAGCGGTAGCACACCTGACGACGAGGGACGCCGGGCTGCCGCGGCACCGCGCGCGACGCGGCCGCCCGGCTGCGTCGTGGCGCTCGCCGGGCGACATCCGGATGAGGGCCACAACGGGGTGCCGCATCCAGCGCGACCTCTCATCTGCCACGGGTCGCTACAGCGCGAGCCGGACGATACGCGACATCGTTGATATAGAGAGGGAGGGGTCGTCATGGCATCTCACGCACCACAGAGCACCCCAGCACAGCTCGCCGACATGCGCCGGGCCGCCGGACTGACCCAGCGGGAACTGGCTCAACTGTCCGGCGTCGCCCAGCCCAACATCGCCGCCTACGAGAACGGCACCCGCCGGCCCTCGCCGAAGATGCTGGCACGCCTCACCGCCGCCACCAAGCCGCGGGCGTCCGTCGCACTGGCCCGGAGCAAGGCCGAGGTGAAGGCGCTCGCCGCCCGCCACAAGGCGCTGAGCGTCAAGGTCTTCGGTTCGGTCGCCCGAGGTGAGGACCGCCCGGGAAGCGACCTGGACCTGCTGGTGAAATTCGCACCCGACGCTTCCCCGTTCGACCAGATCGAGCTCGCCCAGGATCTGGAGGACACCCTCGGAGTCAAGGTCGACGTCATCAGCGAGGGCGGCCTGCGCGGGAGCCACGACACCATCGTGGCCGAGGCCAAGCCCCTGTGAGCACCGTGCGGCCCGAACCGCCCCGTCGGGAGTCCCTGGACGCACGCACCCGTCAAACCCTCCTCGACTTCCTCGACTTCGCCGCCACCGGCGCCCGACTCGTCGCGCGCGGACGTGAGACCTACGACGGCGATGAGATGCTCCGGCTCTCGGCCGAGGCGATCCCGCACCGCATCGGGGAGGCGGTGAACCGCCTCGACGGTGAGTTCACGGCGGCGCACCCCGAGGTCCGATGGCGTGCGATGAAGGGCATGCGCAACCTCGTCGCCCACGACTACGGAGCCGTCGACTACGGCATCCTCTGGAACGCCCTGGCGCACAGCCTCCCCCAGGAAGCCGCCCACGTGCGGAGAATCCTCGACGAGGGGCTATGAACCCCCCGGAACACTCACGCACCGCGCAAGGCCGTCTCCACTGGGCCGGCGGCGCCTGGCGCCGCCACGGCTGAGCCGCGCACCGCGCTCGCCGAGCCCCGGCCGGGGCGGGGCCGCCGGTCAGGCGCGCTGGGCCCGTCGTAGCCAGAGCAGGCCGGTGACCGGGAGGAAGATCGGGATGAAGAGGTAGCCCATGCCGTAGTCCGACCAGACCGTGGCGTCCGGGAAGGCGGACGGTTCCACCAGCGTCCAGGTGCCGACGGTGAGCACGCCGACCAGTTCGGCCGCGCAGCACAGCAGGGCCGCCCGCCGGGCGCCCTCGCCGCCGCGCACCAGCGAGACCGTGATGAACGCGTACACCAGCGCCGAGACGGCCGAGAGCACGTAGGCCAGCGGCGCCTCCTCGTACTGGGCGATGAGCTGGTAGATCGAGCGGGAGGCGGCGGCGACGGTGAAGACGCCGTAGACCAGGACGAGCAGTCGGCCCGGGCCCTCGCCGATCGCCAGGCGGCGGCCGCGCCGCTCCGGCTCGCGGGCGCCGGCCGGCCCGGCGGCCCCGGCCCCGGGCTCGGGGGCCTCGGCCGGGGGCGTCTCGGACTCAGGCATGGCCGCTGCCCTCCCACACGTCCCACAGCCGCACCTCAAGCACCGCGAGCACCACCGCGCCCGCGGCGACCGTCACCGAGCCCCAGCGGGTCCGCTCCGAGAGCGACATGAACCCGACGGCGGGGATCGCGCAGGCGGAGCCGATCAGATAGGCCACGAAGACGGTCGTGCTCTCGTCGGGCTTGTCCCCCTGTGCCAGCCGTACGATCCCGATCACGAGCTGTGCCAGTGCCAGCACCGTCACCACGGCCATGCCGATGAAGTGCCAGTCCTTGGTCGGCTGGTCGAGATAGGCGGCGTGGCCGCACCACGCGGCGAGGGCCAGTGCGGTCAGACTGACCGCCCACGTCAGCGCGTCGAACACCGGCACCTCCGCTCGGGGGTGCGCGCGAGGCGGGGGCGCACACAGGGATTGACAGCCATGCGACGACTCTAATGGCCCCCGCCCCTGCCCCGGCCCGCGACCCCTGGGCGCCGTCAGGCCGTCCCACGGCGGCGCATACGCTGGCCCGCCATGAGAATCTCCGCGGCGGCCCTGCTCTTCGACAACGACGGCACCCTGGTCTCCTCGCTCGCCTCGGTGCGGCGCTGCTGGACCCGCTGGGCGGGGGAGTACGGGGTGAGCGCGGAGGAGTTCGCGCGCGTCGAGCTGCACGGCCGGCCCGCCGTCGAGATCATCGGCGACCTGCTGCCGGCCGAGCGGATACCGGGCGCGCTGGCGCGCATCGACGAGTTGGAGGCGGCGGACGTGGCCGGCGGCGTGACGCTGCTGCCCGGCACCGCCGACCTGCTCGCCGCCCTGCCCGCCGACCGTTGGGCGGTGGTGACCTCGGCCAACCGCCGGGTGGCCACGGCGCGGCTGCCCGAGGTGGGCATCCGGCCAGGTCAGCTCGTCTGCGCCGACGACGTGCCGCGCGGCAAGCCCGACCCGAGGCCCTTCCTGCTGGCCGCGCGGCGCCTGGGCGTGGACCCGGCCCGCTGTGTGGTCTTCGAGGACGCCCCGGCCGGACTCGCGGCGGGCCGGGCCGCGGGCATGAGGACCGTGGCCTTGACCACAACCACGCCCGTGGGCGATCTTCACGCGGACGTCGTCATAAAGGATCTTTCGTACGTATCCGTGCAGGTCGGGGCCGATGGGTTGGAATTGATCATCGACGAACGGTCATGATCACGCGCTGTCCACGCCTTGACCGGGCGAGTCCGCCATTCGGACAGGCTTGATCGAGCCACGAGCGTGTCTGGTTTACTTGCCCGCATGACCACCACGAGCAGCCGCGCCACAGCGACCGAGGCGAACATGACGCCCGGTGCTCGTTGTATGTGTCGAATGTGTGACCGCTGAGGGCCCCTGCCGGAGCCTCGCGCCCCGAAGCGAGACCGTGCGCCGCAGCGTGTCCGTACGCACCGCGTACGAACCCGAGACGCGCCCCGCGCCGCCGGAAGCCGGAGCCGGACAGTGATGACCGCGCTCGCCGGAGAACTCCGTATGCCGTGTTCCGCAATGAATGCCCCGTGCCGGCACTCCATCCGCCGCGCACTCGACAGTGACGGAAACCCCCTGTGATCACCACGACGGGCCTGACAAAGGTCTACCGCTCACGAGGCCGCGAGGTCACCGCGCTCGACGGCGTCGATCTGCACGTCCGCGAGGGCGAGGTGTTCGGCGTCGTCGGCCAGAGCGGCGCCGGCAAGTCCACCCTCATCCGCTGCGTGAACCTCCTGGAGCGCCCCAGCTCCGGCACGGTCACCGTGGCCGGCTCCGACCTGACCGCGCTCGCCGGCAACAGCCACCGCGCCAGCGCCGCGCTGCGCCAGGCCCGCAGCCGCATCGGCATGGTCTTCCAGCACTTCAACCTGCTCTCCTCGCGCACCGTGCAGGGCAATGTCGAGCTCCCGTTGGAGATCCTCGGCATATCCGGCAAGGAGCGCTCCCGCAAGGCGATCGAGCTGCTCGGCCTGGTCGGCCTCGCCGACAAGGCCAGGGCCTACCCGGCGCAGCTCTCCGGCGGGCAGAAGCAGCGCGTGGGCATCGCCCGCGCGCTGGCCGGCGACCCCAAGGTGCTGCTCTCCGACGAGGCGACCTCCGCGCTCGACCCTGAGACCACCCGCTCGATCCTCCAGCTCCTGCGTGACCTGAACCAGCAGCTCGGCCTGACCGTGCTGCTCATCACGCACGAGATGGACGTCGTCAAGACCGTCTGCGACTCGGCCGCGCTGATGAAGGGCGGACGGGTCGTGGAGACCGGCACCGTCTCCGAGCTGCTCGCCACCCCCGGCTCCGAGCTCGCGCGCGAGCTGTTCCCGGTCGGCGGCGACGCGACCGGCGCGGGCCGCACCGTCGTGGACGTGACGTTCCTCGGCGAGGCCACCAGCCAGCCGGTGATCTCGCAGCTCGCCCGTACGTACAACATCGACATCTCGATCCTCGGGGCGGCGATGGACACGATCGGCGGGCGCCAGGTCGGCCGGATGCGTATCGAACTGCCCGGCTCGTTCGAGGAGAATGTGGTGCCGATCGGCTTCCTGCGTGAGCAGGGCCTGCACGTCGAGGTCGTGCCCGGCGGCGCGGCCTCTCCCGCCGCGTCGGCCGCCTCCGCGCAGGCCGTCGCCGCCCCGGCCGAGGAGGGTGCCAAGTGACCTGGTCCGAGATGTGGCCCGCGCTGAACGACGCCAGCCTCGACACCCTGTTCATGGTCTGGTGGTCCACCGTCTACGCCGTCCTGGGCGGCCTGCCGCTCGGCGTGCTCCTGGTCCTCACCGACCGGGGCGGCCAACTCCAGAACGTCGTGGTCAACAAGACCGTCGGCGCCATCGTGAACGTCGGCCGCTCGCTGCCGTTCATCATCCTCATCGTCGCGCTGATCCCCTTCAGCCGCTTCGTCGTCGGCACCTCCATCGGACCCACCGCCGCGGTGGTCGCGCTGGCCATCGGCGCCATCCCGTTCTTCGCCAGGCTGGTGGAGACCGCGATCCGCGAGGTGGACGGCGGGCTCGTGGAGGCCGTGCAGTCGATGGGCGGCGGCACCTGGACCATCGTCTTCAAGGTGCTGCTGCCCCAGGCGCTGCCGTCCCTGATCGCGGGCCTGACCACCACCGTCATCACGCTCATCAGCTACTCGGCGATGGCCGGCGCGGTGGGCGGCGGCGGCCTGGGCAACCTGGCGATCGTCAACGGCTACCAGCGCTCGGACGACCGGCTGATGCTGGTCACCGTCATCCTGCTGGTCGTCGTGGTCACCATCGTGCAGTTCATCGGCGACGTGGTGGTCCGCGTCATCGGCCGCCGCACCGGCACCATCCCCGCCGGCGCGAGCTGGCTGCGGCTGCCCCGGCCGCGCAAGGCCGCCGACGCCACGGCACCGAAGGCCGCCACGCCCGACGTCGCCGACCGCGCCGCGCTCGCCACCGCCACCACCGCCCCCGCGACGGCGGCCGAGGCCACCACCTCGGCCAGCGCGGTCAGCACGGCCGATGAACCGCCCGCCCAGCGGGCGACCCTGACCAAGGCCGAGACCGATGCTGAGCCCGAGGCCGCGCCGGCGCCCGACGCCGGCCGGCCCGACGACGAGCCCACGGCATCCGCCCAGCCCCGGACCGGCTGACCCGCCGGCCCCGCACCACACCCGCCCTCCCCGTCCCCACGCCAGCCCGGACCCTTTGCCGGGCGTACCACTCGCGACAGCCAGTGGTTGGAAACCGTCCAGAAAGAGGCACTCTTCGTGCGCAACACCATCAAGCTCTCCGCCGCCGCCGCGGTAGCCGCCGCGGCCGCCCTCGCCCTCAGCGCGTGCAGCGCGCCCTCCGACTCCAAGGACAGCGGCGACGAGGACTCGGCGCTCATCGTCGCCGCGAGCCCCACGCCGCACGGCGACATCCTGAAGTTCGTCAAGGACAACCTGGCGAAGAAGGAAGACCTGAAGCTGGAGGTGAAGGAGTTCAACGACTACAACCTCCCGAACACCGCCACCGAGAACGGCGAGGTCGGCGCCAACTTCTTCCAGCACCAGCCCTTCCTGGACGAGTTCAACAAGAAGAACGGCACCCACATCGTGCCCATCGTCAACGTCCAGATCGAGCCGCTCGGCCTCTACTCCAACAAGGTCAAGAAGCTCTCCGACCTGGGCTCGGGCGACTCGATCGCGCTGCCCAACGACGTCAGCAACGAGGGCCGCGCGCTCAAGCTGCTCGCCGACAACGGGCTGATCGAGCTGAAGCCGGGCGTCGGAAGCGGCGCCACCCTGAAGGACATCAAGGACAAGAAGGGCCTGAAGCTCACCGAGCTCGAGGCCCCGCAGATCCCGGCCCGCCTCGGCGACGTGGACGCCGCCATCATCAACGGCAACTTCGCCATCGGCGCCAAGCTCAAGCCGGCCACGGACGCGCTCGCCCTGGAGAAGGCCGAGAACAACCCGTACGCCAACTTCCTCGCCGTCAAGAAGGGCAAGGAGGACGACCCGCGGGTCAAGAAGCTGGCCAAGCTCCTGAACTCGCCCGAGGTCAAGAAGTTCATCGAGGACAAGTACGAGGGCGCCGTCATCCCGGCGTTCGGCGCCCCGAAGGGCTGATCCACCCCCTCGACGACCACGGCCCCGCGCACCCCTCGGGAGTGCGCGGGGCCGTCGCGCTTGGCACATGAGCGGCCGCATGCTGCATGCTGGTGCACTCAGACGGCCCCGGGCACATACATCTCTCCGCGTTGGAGCAGCGCATGACACGCACCTTTCCGGACGTATCCATCAGTACGGACCGGCTGGAGCTGCGCCCCTTGGAGCTGGCCGACGTCCTCCCGTTGACCGAGATGATGAACGACGAGCAGATCGTGGCCTGGACCTCGGTCTCCCACCCCTACACCGCTGACCGGGCCCGCGACTGGATCACCCGGCGCGCCCCGATCGAGCGCACGCAGGGGCGCGGCATCGTCTTCGCCGTCTCCGAGTTCCTCACCCAGCGCCTGGTGGGCGTCGTCACCCTCTTCCACACCGACTGGCGCACCCTCTCCACCGAGATCGCCTACATCACCGCCCCCTGGGCCAGGGGCGAGGGATACGCCAGCGAGTCCGTCCTCGCCGTCGCCGACTGGCTCTTCCGCTCCCAACGCTTCGAACGCCTGGAGATGCGCACCGCCGCCGACAACACCGCCGCCCAGCAGGTCGCCCAGAAGATCGGCTGCATCAGCGAGGGCGTGCTGCGCAACGCGTGGATAGCCCGCTCGCGCACCGAGGACGGCGGATGGGCGGACATCCGCACCGACCTGATCGTCTGGAGCCTGCTCCCCGAGGACCTCGACGGCGGCCCCGGACAACACGTCGACGACTCCGGCTACGCCACGCTGCCCAGTTGGCGCTGAGCGGCCCGCGGCACCGGTCTGGACCAGTCGGGGGTACGCTCACCGTGACCCCGCCTGCCACGCCGCCCACGGCTCGGTAGCGCCGGCCCGTACGCGCTCCGCCGCCCGGCCCGCACGACCCCAGTTCCCGCCCTCCCCGCGCGACCGCTCTCCCAGGTCCCCGCGGGGTCCGCGATCACAGCCCAGGAGACTGACACAGATGGCCGACCGCGTCACGGTGATCGGATGGGACGGCTCCCCCCTGACAGACGCGGCCCGCTCCGCCGTCGGCGCCGCCACGCTGGTCGCGGGCGCGGCCCACCACCTGGCCCTGCCCGAGGTCCCGCCCGGCGCCGAACGCATCCGGCTCGGCAGCGTCGACCTGGCCGCCCGCCGCATCGCCGGACACCGGGGCTCGGCCGTGGTCCTCGCCGACGGTGACCCCGGCTTCTTCGGCGTCGTACGGGCGCTGCGCGCCCCCGAGCACGGCCTTGAGGTCGAGGTGGTCCCGGCCGTCTCCGCCGTCGCCGCGGCCTTCGCTCGCGCCGGCATGCCCTGGGACGACGCCCAGGTCGTCAGCGCCCACAGCCGCGACCTGCGCCGGGCGGTCAACGTCTGCCGGGCCCACCCCAAGGTCGCCGTCCTCACCTCGCCCGGCGCGGGCCCGGCCGAACTGGCCCTGCTGCTCGGCCCCGTGCACCGTACGTTCGTCATCTGCGAGGCGCTGGGCACCGAACACGAGCGGATGACCGTGCTCACCTCGGACAAGGTCGCCGACCACACGTGGCGCGATCCGAACGTCGTCATCGTCATCGGCGGCGCGGGCCAGACCACCGCCCCGAGCAGCCCACAGGGCGGCAGTTGGATCGCCGGCCGCGACCCCGGCTACCCGCCGGCCATCCGTGGCTGGGCGCTGCCCAGCTCCGCCTACGGCGCCGCCGCCGACCGGGGCGAGGGCGAGTCCCGCTGGCTGCGCGCCGGCCAACTCGCCCGCCTCGGTCCGCGCGTGGGCGACCTGGTCTGGGACATCGGCGCCGGCAGCGGAGCCGCCGCGGTCGAGGCGGCCCGGTTCGGCGCGGCGGTCATCGCCGTCGACCAGGATGCGGACACCTGTGGCCGGATCGCGGCGGTCGGTCGGCGTTTTCAGGTGCAACTCCACGTGGTGCACGGCACGGCGCCGCAGGTGCTCGAAGACCTGCCGGAGCCGGACGTGGTCCGCATCGGCGGCGGGGGCGCGGCCGTCGCCGCCGCGTGCGCCGCCCGCCGCCCCGAACGCATCGTCACCCACGCCGCCACCCGTGACCAGGCAGAAGCCATCAGCGTGGCGCTCTCGGACGGCGGTTACGGCGTCGAGTGCGTCATGGTCCAGTCGATGGAGATGGACGCGCGGGCCTGGTCGGAGCGCGACCGCGCGGTCGCCTTCCTGATCTGCGGGCACCGGCCCCACCCGTGACCCCCGCCCGGTGGGCCCGGGGTAGGCTGGCGGACCGTTGTACTGCCGTTCGGCTCGGGCCGTGTTCGCGCCCGTGACCTGGGCGCACCGCATCCGGTGGGGCTCGCGGTACGACGGGCGGGGGGACGCGCCACGTGCCGCGCAGCGCGGACGCTCGTTCTTGCTTGAAAGCAGTTGGAAGGAGCACTGAGCGATGGGCGAGGGGTACGCATGACCGACACCGGCGAGATCCCAGGCGAGGGACTGCCGGCGAACGCAGGCGGACAGCCCGGAGCGCCGCGCCCGGCGGATGCTCGTGCTAACGCCGACGTCGCACCAGGCAACCCACCCGGCCAGGCGGGCCGCCAGACGGCCGTGGCCTACTCCTTTGACACCGACGAACACGAGGACCACCCCGACCACATGGACCAGGGCGAGCACGGTGAGGACGATGATCTGCTGCTGATGCCCGGTGCGCAAGGGGCCTGGATGGAACAGCAGCCGCGCTACCACCAGACGCCGCCCCCGGCCGCCCCCGCCGCGGCCCAGCCGGCGCCGGCCGGCACGCACGCGGCGGGCGGTCGGGACACCGGCTCGCTCGCGTACGACGAGGTCCGCGACGCCCAACCCGGCGCGCCCGGCCAGCCGCTGCCGCAGGCCCAGCCCGCCCCGCACGAGCAGCCCGCGCACCGCCCGCCGCACTCGGGCCCGCCGCTCGCGGAGCAGACCGGCGGCGTCGTACGGTCCCTCGCCGACCGTGGCCCGGCCGGCCCGCGCACCCCGGCGCGCCCCCAGGGCGCCCCCACGGGCGGACCCGAGTACCTCGACGGAGCCGGCGGCACCGACGGGTCTGAGCTCCCCGGCACGGCCACCGCCCAGGGCGGGACGCGGCGGGCCGAGTCCTGGCAGGCCCAGCCCCGGCCGCAGTCCCCGGCAGCCGCGTCCGCGGCCCAGCCCGGCGCGGGCGCCCCGGCAGAAACGGTCGGCCACCCGACGGGAGCCCCCGCCACGGGCCCCGGCCCACAGCCGGACCCGGCGCGCCAGGCGAGCGCCACCGGTGCCGAGCGGCAGGGCGCGCCCGCCACGGCGAACCCCGCGCCGCGCCAGGCGGCCGGCCAGACCCCGCCGCGCCCCCGGCAGCCGCGTTACGAGGCGCCGCGCGTCGTCGGCCGCCCCCCGGTCGCCTCCCCGCTGGTGGGTCCCGCCCCGAGCCCCGCGCGGACGGCCTCCGCCACACCGGCCCCCGCCACGCCGGCGTCCGGTGCCGCCCCGACCCCGCCCGTCGAGGGCCCCGCCCGACAGACGCCGGCCGCCGCCGAAGCGCCCGCCGCCACGCCCGCGACGGCTCAGGGCGCGGACGCGACGCACCCCGCGCCGCCCACCGGCACGCCCGCCGACGGCGAGCGGCGAGCCGCCGCGCCGGCACCGGCCAACGCCGAACAGCGGCCCGGACCCACGCACCCGACGCCGGCTCAGCCGGCCCCCGCCCCGCAGCCCGTACGGCCGGGCCAAGGCGAAGCCTGGCAGCAGCCGGCTGGTCAGCCGCGGCCCGGCGCGCCCGCACCGGCGGCGCCGGAGCCCGGGACGCCCGAGCCGGCGCCCGGCGCGGCGATAATCACCGACGCCACGACACCACCAGCAGCAACACCAGCACCGCAGCCCACCGCCCCGAGCGCGCCGGCGCCCGCCGCCGCGCCGCTGCCCGCCGAGGTGCCGGCCGACGCCGCGCCGACGGCCGGTCAGCAGGGCGGTACGGCGCAGCCGGTGGGCCCGCTGGCCGCGCAGCCGCCCGTCGACGCCGAGCCCGCGCCGCAGCGGGACCAGGCCCCCGGGTCGCCCGTGGCAGGCCCCCCGCCGGCGCAGGCCGGTGCCTCCCACGCGACCACGCCGCCCACGGGCGTGCCCGCACAGGCCGCGGCCGGCGGTGCGACCGCGACGGCCACGGACCAGCCGCACGCCGCGCAACAACCCACGGGTGAGCCGGTGGAGGGCGCGCAGCAGGCTTCGCCCCCGGCGAGCGGGTCGAGGGGCGCGCGGCGGCGACCCCGGCGCGCGGCCGCGGTCGAGAACGTGCCCACCCCGGCCGACCCGAGCGCGGTCCCCTCGGGCACGGGGCGCCGGCGCAAGGTCACCAACGCCCCAGCGGAACAGGCCCCCGTGGCCCAGCAGCCCGCCGCGAAGGCCGGCGCGCAACCCGTAGCGCCCCAGGGCGCGGAGCCCGTGGCCCACGCCACGGCCACCCAGCCCGGTGCCACGGTCCGACCCTCCGCCCCCGCCGACGCCGGCCCGAGCGCGGCGGGCGTACCGCTGCCCGTCGACGCCGACGGCCACGCCGACGCGGGTACGGGCGGGATGACGCGCGCCGGAGCGCGACCCGCGCCGGAGGCTCCGAGCGAGCCCGAGCCCGCGCCGGCCGAGGGCGCGCAGCCGGCCGAGGGCGCGCCCGCGCAGCCGACCACCCCGACGGACGCGGCGACTTCCGCCCCGGAGGCGGCAACTCCCGTCCCAGGCGAGGCCCCTGCCGTCCCCGGTGAGGAGTCCGCGCCACTGTCCGCCGACGCCGCTACCGCCACCACCGGCCCGGCGAAGGCCGCGACCGACGCCCCGAGCGCGCCCGCCACCGACGCTCCGACCACTGAGCCCGTCGCGGCCGAGCCCACCGGCGCGAAGTCGCAGCCGGACGCGCAGCCGACGCCGGAGGCGGCCCCCGCTTCCGGTACGGGGCGCGGCCGACGCGGCGCCGCCCACGCGGCCGAGCCGGCCGAAGCCCGGCCCGTCCCCGTGCCGCCGCAGGCGGCGGGGCAACCAGAACATCCCGTACAGCCCGTACGGTCCGCACAGCCCGAACAGGACGCACCACTGCCTGCCGAGACCGCACCCCAGACCACGCCCGGCGCCCCCGTCGGCGCGCAGCCCTCCGCCGCCGGCGCGCCGGCCACCCCCGTGGCCCCGCAACCGACCGGAGCCGCGCAGCCCGCCGGTACGCCCCAGGGCACCCCCGCCACCCCGGCGACCGTCCCGGCCCCGGCACAAGGGGCCCCGGCGCCAGAGGCCGTGGCTCCGGCCGCAGCGTCAGCCACCGCCCAGGCGCCCGCCGTTGACGCGCCGACCGCCCCGGCCGCGCCGGCGCAGGGGGACGCCGCGCCGGCCAAGCCCACGCCGTCGGCCAAGTCGGCGACCAAGGGGCGGGCCACGGCGAAGCCCCGGCGTACGGCGGCGGGCGGCGCGCCCGTTGCCGGCGCCGCCAACGCACCGAAGCCCGGCGCCGGTACGGCCGCCGAGCCCGCGACGGACGAGGCAACAGAGGCAACCACGGCCGAAGCCACCGCGCCCGCCGCCGACCAGCCGGCGCAGCCGGCCGCCACGGCGCCGACGGACCAGCCGCCCGCCGCCGCCGAGGCGGTGGACGCGGGCGCACAGGACGCCCCGGCCGAGGCCGCCCCCGCGCAGAGCGCGGAGCAGGGCAGCCCGGCCGCGCCGCAGGGTCTTGCGGCGGAGCAGGCCAGCACCGCCCACGCCGCCCAGCCGGCCGATGCCCCGGCTGCCGAGGCGTCGGGCAGCGAGGCCGTAGCTGAGGAGTCCGAGGGCCCGCAGGAGGCACCGGCGGCCGCCAAGGACGCCCAGCCGGTTGAGCCCGCGCCCACCCCCGCGCAGGGCGGCACGCCCGCGACCGACGCGGGTCAGCTGGCCGCGCCCGCCGCCGCATCGGCCGTGGACGCGGATGCGGACGCGCAGCAGTCGCAGCCCACCGCCGGGGATGCCGAGCAGTCCGCTGAAGCGGCGCAGGCCACGGGAGCGGCGCAGCCTGCGGACGCGGTGCCGTCCGCCGAGCCGGACGGCCAGCAGAAGCAGCCCGCCACGGCGACCGGGCAGGGCGCGCCCGCCGGCCAGACCCCGCAGCCCGCCGAGCCGCAGCCCGGCACGGCCCCCGCCGACGCCGGCCAAGGCGGCGCCACCCCGGCCGACGGCGTACCGGCTGGCGACGTACCGGCCGATGCCGCGTCAGGCGACGCCGGCCAGGGCGACTCACCCGCCGCCGAGACCGACGCCGCGCCGGACGCCGCGACCCAGGCCGAGCCGGCCCAGGAAGCGACTCCCCAGGCAGCACCCGCCCAGGACGCCTCCACCCCGGGCGCGGCAGCCCAACAGGCTCCCGCCGAGGAGAAGGGCAAGGGCGAGGACAAGGGCGAGGAAAAGCCCGCAGCCGAGGCCGCGTCGCCCGGCGAGCAGCAGCCCGCCGCGACCGCGCCGACGGCCGAGGCGCCCCAGGACGCCAACCCCACCGCCGATGCGACCGACCAGCCGGCCGCCGAGCAGCCCGCGGCGGCGCAGCCGCAGGCCGCTGGGCAGGGCCAGCCGGCGGGCGTGCCGGCCGCGACCCAGGAGTCCGCACCGGCGCAGGAGTCCGCGCCGTCCCGGCCGACCGCCGTCGCGGCAGCCGGTGCCGCCGAGTCGGACGGTGCCGAGCTGGGTGCCGCCGGGCCGAGCACTCCCACGTCGGCCACCGGCGAGCCGGCCGCCGCGCCGGCCGAGCCGGCTGACCGGGCCGAACCGGTTGACGGGGCGCCCGCGCAGGGCGCAGCGCAGAGCGGTGCCGCGCCCGCGGGCTCCGACACACCGGTTGCCACGGACGGAGCCCAGACCATGCAGGAAGCCCAGCCCGCAGGCCCCGAGCCCGCCGCCAACGGGGCCGAGGACAAGGCCCAGGCCCCGGCCGACGGCCGTCCCGCCGAGGCGGACGCACCCGCCCCGGCCGGCGCGCCGGCTCCGGCGACCGTGGCCGCCCAGGCGGCGCCGGCGCCCGAGCAGCCGCGTACGGCCACCGAGCCCGCGCCGCAGGCCGCGCCCCCGGCGACCGGTGGCATCCCCGCCGCGCGGTCCGCCGAACCGAACGCCGCCACCCACGCGCCCGCGTCCGTGGCCGCTGCTGTCCCCGCGCAGGCCCGACCTGCCGCCGACGGCGCGGAGCCAGCCCAGGGCGGGCCGGCCGAGCCGGCGACCGAGACTGAGCAGACGCAGACGCAGACGCAGACGCAGACGCAGACGCAGACGCAGACGCAGACGGATGCGGAGACGCAGACACAGGCGCAGGCAGCGGTCGCGCCGCCGCGTCCAGCGGCCGAGGGGTACGACGAGGCCGAGCGTGCCGCCGTACACCGCGTGATGCGCGAACGCCGGGACATTCGCAACGGGTTCCGCCCGGACCCGATCCCGCACGAGGTGCTGCTGCGCGTCCTGGAGGCCGCGCACACCGCGCCCAGCGTCGGCCACTCCCAGCCGTGGGACTTCGTCGTGATCCGGTCGGCCGAGACCCGGCGCACGATGCACGAGTTGGCCCAACGGCAGCGCGAGGCGTACGCGAAGTCGCTGCCGAAGGCGCGGGCCAAGCAGTTCAAGGAACTCAAGATCGAGGCGATCCTCGACACCCCGGTGAACATCGTCGTCACCGCGGACCCCACCCGTGGCGGGCGGCACACCCTCGGGCGGCACACCCAGCCGCAGATGGCGCCGTACTCCTCCGCGCTGGCGGTGGAGAACCTGTGGCTCGCCGCCCGGGCCGAGGGCCTGGGCGTGGGCTGGGTGAGCTTCTTCGACGAGCGCGAGATGGTGCGCGCCCTCGACCTGCCCGAGCACCTCGAGGTCGTGGCCTACCTGTGCGTCGGCTACGTGGACGAGTTCCCGGCCGAGCCCGAACTGCTGCAGGCGGGCTGGTCGAAGCGGCGCCCGCTGTCGTGGGTGGTGCACGAGGAGACGTACGGCCGGCGCGCGCTCCCCGGCGAGCAGCCGCACGACCTGCTCCAGGAGACGCTGCGGGGCATCCGGCCGCTGGACGCCAAGGCGCTCGGCGAGGCGTGGGAGCGGCAGAAGCGGATGACCAAGCCGTCGGGCGCGCTCGGCATGCTGGAGATCATCTCGGCGCAGTTGTGCGGGCTCTCGCGCAAGTGCCCGCCGCCGATCCCGGAGCCCGCCGCCGTGGCGATCTTCGCGGGGGACCACGGCGTACACGCCCAGGGCGTCACGGCGTGGCCGCAGGAGGTCACGGGCCAGATGGTGGCCAATTTCCTGGCCGGCGGCGCGGTGTGCAACGCGTTCGCCAACCAGGTCGGCGCCGAGGTCTGCGTCGTGGACGTGGGCGTCGCCTCCGAACTGCCCAGCACGCCGGGCCTGTTGCCGCGCAACGTGCTGCCCGGCACGGCCGACTTCACGGCCGGGCCCGCCATGTCCCGCGAGGACGCGCTGCGCGCCATCGAGGTGGGCATCGAGACGGCCCGCGACCTGGTCGCCGCCGGCAACAAGGCGCTGCTCACGGGCGAGATGGGGATCGCCAACACCACCGCGTCCGCCGCGCTGATCGCCGTCTACACCGGGGCCGACCCGGCCGAGATCACCGGCCGTGGCACCGGCATCACCGACGAGACGCTGGCCCGCAAGGTGGACGTGGTCCGCCGCGCCATCGAGCTCCACCAGCCGGACCCCGCCGACCCGATCGGGGTGCTCGCGGCGGTCGGCGGCCTGGAACACGCCGCCCTGGTGGGCTTCCTGCTCGGCGGCGCCTCGCTGCGCACGCCGGTCATCCTCGACGGGGTGAGCGCGGGCGCCGCGGCGCTGGTCGCCCGGGCCATCGCCCCCGAGGCGCTGGCGGCCTGCATCGCCGGGCACCGCAGCGCCGAGCCCGGTCACGTGGCGGCCCTCACCAAGCTGGGCCTGCGCCCGCTGGTCGACCTCGACCTGCGGCTCGGCGAGGGCACCGGCGCGCTGCTGGCCCTGCCGGTGGTGCAGAGCGCCGCGCGGGCCATGCACGAGGTGGCCACGTTCGACGCGGCGGGCGTGACCGAGAAGAACTGACCGCCTGGCCGGGCCGGTGTGAGGGCGGGCGCCCCCGCACCGGCCCGGCCCCCGCCGCCCGGTAGCCGAGTGCCGCCGGTGCCCGGACCGCCCGCCCACGGGCCCGCGACCCGCTCGCCGGGCCCGGCGCCGGCCAACCCGCCGGGCCCCGCACCACCGCCTCCGCCCACGCGGCCCCCTGCCCGCCCCCGTAAGGTGTGCGCAGGGCCCGCGCCCATCCTGACCAGCCGCTCCGGTGCAGTAGCGGCGCCTTACGCCGTACGAGGAGCCGTACCGTCATGTCCGAGAATCCCGCCTACCCCGTAGGGCTGCGCCTGAGCGGACGGCGCGTCGTCGTCATCGGCGGCGGCCAGGTGGCACAGCGCCGGCTGCCGGCGCTCATCGCGGCGGGCGCGGACGTCGTGCTCATCTCGTCGTCGGCCACCCCGTCCGTCGAGGCCATGGCCGACGGCGGCGAGATCCGCTGGGAGCGCCGCCGCTACCGGGACGGCGACCTCGCCGACGCCTGGTACGTGCTGGTCGCCACCAACGACCCCAAGGCCAACGCCGCCGCCTCCGCCGAGGCGGAGGCGCGCCGGGTGTGGTGCGTACGCAGCGACGACGCCGAGGCGGCCACGGCCTGGACCCCGGCCACCGGGCGCAGCGACGGCGTCACCGTGGCCGTCCTCACCGGCCGCGACCCGCGCCGCTCCGCCGCCCTGCGGGACGCGATCGTCGAGGGCCTGCGCGACGGCACCCTGGCCGCCCCGCACCACCGCCTCGCGGCCGACGGCCAGGCGGGTGCGGCGGACGCGACGGAGACCGGGGCGGGTGGGGCGCCGCTGCCCGGGGTTGCGCTGGTGGGCGGCGGTCCCGGCGACCCCGACCTGATCACCGTGCGCGGCCGGCGCCTGCTGGCCGCCGCGGACGTCGTCATCGCCGACCGGCTCGGCCCGCGCGACCTGCTGGACGAGCTGCCTCCGCACGTCGAGGTGATCGACGCGGCGAAGATCCCGTACGGCAGGTTCATGGCCCAGGAGGCCATCAACGCGGCGCTCATCGAGCACGCCAGGGCGGGCAAGGCGGTGGTACGCCTCAAGGGCGGTGACCCGTTCGTGTTCGGCCGTGGCATGGAGGAGGCCGAGGCGCTCGCCGAGGCCGGGATCCCGTGCACGGTGGTGCCCGGCATCTCCAGCTCCATCAGCGTTCCCGGCGCCGCCGGCATACCGGTCACGCACCGTGGCGTGGCCCACGAGTTCACCGTCGTCAGCGGCCATGTCGCCCCCGATGACCCGCGCTCGCTCGTGGACTGGGCGGCGCTCGCGAAACTGCGCGGCACCCTCGTACTGCTGATGGCCGTCGAGAAGATCGGCGCCATCGCCGCCGCGCTGGTCAGCCACGGCCGCCCCGCCGACACCCCGGTCGCCATCGTCCAGGAGGGCACCACGGCCGCCCAGCGCCGCGTGGACGCCACGCTGGCGACCGTCGGCGAACGGGCGAAGGCCGAGGGCGTGCGCCCGCCCGCCGTCATCGTCGTCGGCGACGTGGTGACCGTCGGGCCCAAGCGGCCGGCATAGCCGGCGCGGCGCGCCCACCGCCGCGCCGCCCGCCCCCGCTCCGCCGCCCGCCCCGCGGGCCCACGCCCAGGACCAGACAAGGCAGTATCAGCACGTGGCCGAACTCATCACCATCGACGACCCCGCCGACCCGCGCCTCGCCGACTACACCGACCTGACCGACGTCGAACTGCGCCGCAGGCGCGAGCCCGCCGAAGGGCTGTTCATCGCCGAGGGCGAGAAGGTGATCAGGCGGGCCCTGGGGGCGGGGTACGCCATGCGCTCGATGCTGCTCTCGGCCAAGTGGATCGACGCCATGCGCGACGTCATCGACGAGGCCCCGGCCCCGGTGTACGCCATCGAACCCGCCCTGGCCGAGCGCGTGACGGGCTACCACGTGCACCGTGGCGCCCTCGCCTCGATGGCCCGCAAGCCGCTGCCCGAGGCCACCGAGGTGCTGGCCGCCGCGCGCCGGGTGGCCATCCTCGAAGCCGTGAACGACCACACCAACATCGGGGCGGCGTTCCGCAGCGCCGCCGCGCTCGGCATGGACGCGGTGCTGCTGTCCCCGGACTGCGCCGACCCGCTGTACCGGCGCTCCGTCAAGGTGTCCATGGGCGCCGTCTTCTCCGTGCCGTACGCCCGACTGACGACCTGGCCGCGCGACCTGACCCAGGTACGCGAGGCGGGCTTCACCCTGCTCGCGCTGACCCCGGACGCGAAGGCCACCTCGATCGACGAGGCCGCCCCGCACCGCCTGGAGCGCGCGGCGCTGCTGCTCGGCGCCGAGGGCAACGGCCTGTCCCGACACGCCCTGGCCGCCGCCGACGCCTGGGTGCGCATCCCGATGGCGCACGGCGTGGACTCCCTGAACGTCGCGGCGGCCGCGGCCGTCGCGTTCTACGCCGTCACCACGGGCCGCCCCACCCCCTAGGTGCCCGCCCAGCGACCGACCCGGCGTCAGTGGCCCGCGACCCGGGCAGGGTCGGGCGGGCCGGCCGGAAAACGTGGATCGGCGGCCGGCCGCGCCCGAAGAGCACGGCGACGCGCCCGCGGGGCGGGGGAGGGGCAGCCGCCGCTAGCCGCGCCCGGACGGCGCGTGCGGCGCTTCGGCGGAACCCCGCGCCCCGTCGGCCTGGCCGGCGTCGTACGGCCGGTGGTCCGCAGCGTTCTGCCCCATGGCGTGGCCGGTCGTGGCGGTCGGCGCCGGGCCGCTGGGGCCCAGCCCACGGGTGGGGCCCTGACAGCCCTGCGCCGCGGCGATGCCGAGTGCCACCAGCAGCGTCACGACGACAAAAACGATAAGTCGCTGCCGCAGCAGCCGACGACTGGTCTGTGCCGGCCGGCGCCCCGTGGCCGTACCGCGCCCCGACGTCCGCCCGTCCACGCGGCGCCCGGGCCCCCGCGCCCCCGTGGTGCGGCTGCCCGAACGCGGCCCGCCGCCCCCGGTCCTCGCGCCTGCCCCGCTCTGGGGCCGCGCCGCCGGGTGTCGGGACGCGTCGGCCGGGCGGGGCACCGAACCGCCCCCGGTGCGCGGCGCGCCGCCGCCACCCGTACGCGCCCCCGGCCGCGCGGCCGCGCCGGAGCGCGGCGCTCCGCCGCCCGTACGGCCGGACACGGACCCGGGGCCGGTACGGGCTCCGGGGCCGCGCGCGACGGGCCCGCGCGGCGCCTCACCGCGCGTCGCGGCGCGACGGGGCGGGGGAGAGCCGCCGGTGCGCCGCTCCGTGCGCTGCCGCGCGTACTCCTCGGCCAGCCGGCCGCTCGGCCGCTCGCCGCGCTGCCGCGCCGCCTCCTGCGGGTCCACGCGACGCGCCGGCGGCAGGCCGTGCGCCTCGCGGGCGGCGATCTCCTTGAGCCGCAGCGACAGTTGCAGCGTGCTCGGCCGGTCCTCGGGGTCCTTCGCCAGGCAGGCGTGCAGCAGCGGCGCGAGCGCGTCGGGCACGCCCGCGAGCTGCGGCTCCTCGTGGACGACGCGGTAGAGCATGACCTCCGAACTCCCTTGCCCGAAGGGGGAGTCGGCGGTCGATGAGTAGGCCAGGGTGGCGCCGAGGGCGAACACGTCCGTCGCCGGCGTCACGGCCGCGCCCCGCACCTGCTCCGGGGCGAGGAAGCCGGGCGAGCCGACGGCCGTGCCCACGTGCGTGAGCGTGCTGGCCCCGGTGGCCCAGGCGATGCCGAAGTCGATGATGCGCGGGCCCTTGGGCGAGAGCAGGATGTTCGACGGCTTCAGGTCCCGGTGCACCACGCCCGCGTCGTGCACCGCGAGCAGCCCCTCGGCGAGCGCGGCCCCGATCGAGGCGACCTGCGAGGCGGGCAACGGCCCGTCGTCGCCCACCTTGTCGTGCAGTGAGGGCCCGGGCACGTACTGGGTCGCGAACCAGGGGCGGTCCGCCTCCAGGTCAGCGGCCACCAGCCGCGCCGTACAGCCGCCCCGAATCCGCCGGGCGGCCGAGACCTCCCGGGCGAAGCGCGACCGGAACTCCTGGTCCTCGGCCAGGTCCGGCCGGATCACCTTCAGCGCGACCCGCTGGCCGCGCCGGTCGGAGCCCAGGTAGACCACGCCCATCCCGCCCGCACCGAGCCGCCGGTGGAGCCGGAACGAGCCGACGACACGCGGGTCCTCGCGCCGGAGCCGCATCATCGCCATGTCCGTCCCCTACCTCCGGTGGGGAGGCCCCACACTGCTGCCCGTCTGACGAGCCACAGCTTACGGATTGACGGGGCGGTGTGCGCAGAGGCCGCGCATGCGTCGGGGGGCGGATTGTCGGCGCGCGTCACTCCACCGGCGCGCCGGGCCAACGCCGCGCGGCACCCGGGCCCCCGCCGCCGGCGCCCGCCCAAGGGGCCGCCGCCGAACGGGGATTGGGCCCGCGAACGGAGGCCGCGCACGGAGCGTGGTCGGTACGGGGGAGGCCGCGCGCGACAGCGCGGCGCCGGCCCGTCGTCGGCACCCCGAGGGCGGCCGCGCGGCGTCCGGGTCGGCCCGCGACGTGAGGGATGTCACCCGGGGGCGCGACGCCACAGCACGCCGCGGGGCGGCCTGGCCCAACCGGGCGGACGTCGCGGTTCCGTATGGCGCCATGCCGGTGCCCCGGCCCACGGGATCTGGTCCGCCGCCCCGTGCGTGAGCCGGCGCGCTCGGCTCCGGGCCCGTGCGCCACCGGGACTCTCGTCCTGCGAGATGAGGGTCCCTCTCAGGGAAGACCCGGGGGCCCAGGCCCAGGTCTCCAACCAGGGGAGTACCGCCTACACCCCCGGGTCATCCTCCGGGAGGCCCGCTAATCGGTACGAGGGCATGACGCCCAGCCCCGGGCCGCGGACCTAATGTTGAGCTCAAGCGGCGGGCGCAGCACTCGTCCCCCGAGGTCAGACGCTCGCCGCCCCAAGCAGACAAGAGGAGGGGACGATGGCGGTCACCGCAGGACGCACGGACTTCCAAGCACAGCAGGGGCGCTTGCCCACCGCGCTTGGCACCCGGCGACCGGGGACGCGCCACCCGCTGGTGGCGGCGGCCATGGTGCTGCCGGTCGCCGCACTCCTCGCGGTCGTGTTCGGCGGCTGGGAAGCCGTCGTCACACAGACGTCGTCCGTGGTCGGAATACTGGAGCGCTAGTCGCTCCGGGCCCGGGAGAGCGGCCCGGGCCGGGGACTTCCGGTCATTAACCCCGTGGGGACGGGGGTGCGGCGGACGGCACGCAGCTCGGACGGCCGACGGCCATGGCGAGGCATCACTCGCCGCGGCCACGGCCCCCGGGCAGAGAAGGGCCCTGGTGCCTCGATGGGGATCGAGGAGCCAGGGCCCTCGTGCGTGCCGGCCCGGCGCCCCCACCCTCGTCAGCCCACCCCGACCGGCGGCCGCGCCCCGCACCGCCACCGTCACCGCGTGCCCGCACCCCGCGTCGTCGGCGGTGACGCGTACGATCCCCCCACCGCCTCGGGGCCGCGCCGCGTCCCCGCACCACCACAGGGGTCTCGTGAACACCGAATCCGCCGCCCCGGGCGCCGCCGTTCGCCCGCCGGACGTGGCGAGCGCGGGCCGCATAGCCGCCCTCGTACGCCACCTGCCCACGCCGGGGCACGGCACGGGAGCCGAGCCACAGGTGCTCGCCGACCGACCGGACGGGACGGTCGTACGGTTCGGGCCGGTCGTCTGCAAGGTGCACGCCGCCGACAGCGACCCGGCCGAGCTGGCGGCCCGGCTGCGCGTCGCGGCCCACCCGCGCCTACGCGACTGCCTCCTCGCACCCCTCCCCATCGCCTCGCCGCCCCTCCCGTCCTCCCGCCCGGCGCCCGGGCCGGCCCCATCCCACCCCAGCGCGGCGGGTCCCGCCCCGGCCAGGCCCCTGCTCGCGCCGGTGAGCGACGGACGCATGGCGAGCCTGTGGCCCTACGGGGTGCCCATCTCCCCCGACGATCGGAAGGCCGCGCCCTGGGAGGCGTTGGGCATCCTGCTCGCCCGGCTGCACCGGGTGCCGGTGGACGCGCTACCCGGGCCCGTACCGCCGATGCGGGGACCGGCGAAGGTGGCCGCAGCGCTGGATCGGCTGCGCGCCGCGCCCGTTCCCGTCGCCACCTCGCCCGCCGCCCGCGCCGTCCACGGGGCCGCCGCGGCGCTGCCCGCCTGGGCGCGCGGCGCGGCCCCCGCGCCCCGGACCGACCACCTGTGCCACGGGGACCTGCACCTGGGCCAACTGGTGGGCTCCCCGCCGACCAGCCCGTTCCCAGAAGGAGCGGCGGCCGACGGGTGGCTGCTCATCGACGTCGACGACCTCGGGCACGGCGATCCGGCCTGGGATCTGGCCCGCCCCGCCGCCTGGTTCGCCACCGGGCTGCTCGACCCCGACGAGTGGACCCGCCTGTTGACCGCCTACCGGACGGCGGGCGGTACGGCGGCGGGGGAGGGCGACGACCCCTGGCCCCGGCTGGACGTGCCCGCCCGGGCGTTGACCGTGCAGAGCGCGGCGTTGGGACTGGCCAAGGCCGCCGCCGCGGGGCGCGCGCTGGAGGCGGCCGAGCAGGCCATGGTCGACGCCTGCGCGCGCATGACGGGCGGCCCCACCGCGCCCGACGCGGGCCTGCCGACCTCCCCACCCGCCTGAGGGGCCGCCATCGCGCGCGCCCGCGCGGGAGTTCCGTACCCGATGCCCCGAACCAGGGGCGGGCGGCGGGGGCGCACGCCGTAGGGTGAACTCATCGCCGCCGGGCGCCTGTTCCGGTGGCGCTGATGCCGATGGCTAGGAGTTGAGCGGACCATGCAGTGTCCCAAGTGTCATGCGCCGATGCACACGTACAACCGCAACGGCGTGCAGATCGAGCAGTGCAGTGGCTGCCGGGGGATCTTTCTGGACTACGGGGAGCTTGAGTCGCTGACGCAGCTTGAGTCGCAGTGGATGCAGCAGGCCCCGCCGCCCCCGCCCGCCCCGGGCCCGGCCCCGCAGGCGTACCCCGCGGCTCCCGCCTGGGGCGCCGCCCACCAGGGGCACCACGGCCACCACGGCCGGCGGCGCGGCTTTGGGCACATGCTGTTCTCGTCCTGACCGCCCGCGCGGGGACCGTGGCCCGGCCCGACACCGGGCCACGGTCCCCGCGCCCGCGTGCCGGGCCCGCGCACGTCAAACGGCCGGTGGCCGGAGCGACGAGGCTCCGGCCACCGGCCGTGAAGTGTGGACGATACTGGGATTGAACCAGTGACCTCTTCCGTGTCAGGGAAGCGCTCTCCCGCTGAGCTAATCGTCCGGGATGGTGCGTTACCGCGTGCGCGATACTGGGATTGAACCAGTGACCTCTTCCGTGTCAGGGAAGCGCTCTCCCGCTGAGCTAATCGCGCGGGATCGTCAGCCCCGAAAGGCCGACGAGTGATCCTCAGGGATCTGGGTCGTGCGGGACCCGAAGGTCCAGTGGACGATACTGGGATTGAACCAGTGACCTCTTCCGTGTCAGGGAAGCGCTCTCCCGCTGAGCTAATCGTCCGAGGTGGAGACGGGATTTGAACCCGTGTAGACGGCTTTGCAGGCCGTTGCCTCGCCTCTCGGCCACTCCACCAGGAGCGAAGGACGAATCCTTCACTTCGAGCGGACGACGAGATTCGAACTCGCGACCCTCACCTTGGCAAGGTGATGCTCTACCAACTGAGCCACGTCCGCAGTTGTCGTTGTCCAGAACGCTTCCGTGTCCCGGCGACGTGTTGAACTCTAGCGGATTCCTGGGCCAGCTCAAATTCCGTTTCCGCAGCGTGCTGCGGTGGTCACCACCCCACAGCGGTCTTCGCGCCCCCGCCATAGACTCGCCACCGTGTACGACCTGCCGCCCCTGGCCCGCTTCGGCGGACGCCTCGCCACCGACCTGCGCGACGTCACCAGCGATCCCGCCGCCCTGGAATCGTCGGGCTTCTGGGCCGTGGTCGCCGACTTCGAGGGCCGGCTGACCTGCGCCCGCTTCGGCGACGTGCGCCCCGCGCCGGTGCCGAGGCCGGTCCCGGGCGCCTGGCGCGGCCCCACCGTGGACGCCTGGACCTCCTCCCTGGACCGGGCCGCGTACACGGCCGGCGTGCGCCGTATCCGGCAGCACATCGCGGCGGGCGAGGTGTACCAGGCCAACCTCTGCCGGGTGCTCTCCGCGCCGCTGCCACTCGCGCCCGGGGGCGCCCCCGCCGACGTGGACGCGCTGACCGCTGTGCTGGCCCGGGGCAACCCCGCCCCGTACGCCGGCACGGTCCGGCTCCCCGCGCACGGCGTCGAGGTGGCCACGGCGTCGCCGGAGCTGTTCGTGCGACGGACCGGCCGCGTGGTCGAGTCCGGTCCGATCAAGGGGACCGGGCGGGTCGCGGACGAGCTGCTGGAGAAGGACTACGCCGAGAACGTGATGATCGTGGACCTGGTCCGCAACGACCTGGGCCGGGTCTGTGCCACCGGCTCGGTGACGGTGCCCGCGCTGTGCGCCGTGGAGCCGCACCCCGGCCTGGTCCACCTGGTCTCCACGGTGCGCGGCGAACTGGCCGACGGCGCGGGGTGGCCCGAGCTGCTGACCGCCACCTTCCCGCCCGGCTCGGTGACCGGCGCCCCCAAGTCCAGCGCACTGGCGATCATCGACGCGCTGGAGACGACGCCGCGCGGCCCGTACTGCGGCGGCGTCGGCTGGGTGGACGCCGACCGGCGCACCGGCGAGGTGGCCGTAGGCATCCGTACCTTCTGGATCGACCGCGCCCCCAGCTACCCCTCGCCCGCGACCGCCGCCGGCGGCCCGGTGCTGTGCTTCGGCACCGGAGCCGGCATCACCTGGGGCTCCGACCCGGAGCGGGAGTGGTGCGAGACCGAACTGAAGGCGTCGCGCCTGCTCGCGGTAGCGTCGGGGGCACAACAGGCGGCAGAGGGGACGACACGGTGACGATCTGGCTCGATGGGGCACTGCGGGACGAGAGCGAGGCCCGCGTTTCGGTCTTCGACCACGGCATAACGGTCGGTGACGGCATATTCGAAACGCTCAAGGCCGTCGACGGCGTCCCCTTCGCGCTCACCCGCCACCTGGACCGGCTCGCCACCTCGGCCCGCGGCCTGGGGCTGGCCGAGCCCGACGCCGACGAGGTGCGCCGGGCCGTCGCCGCCGTACTGGCCGACAACCCCATGCCGCTGGGACGGCTGCGGATCACCTACACCGGCGGGCTCGCGCCGCTCGGCTCCGACCGAGGCCAGTCGGCCCCCACGCTCGTCGTGGCGCTCAGCCCGACCGACCCGAGCCCCGACACCACCGCGGCGATCACCGTCCCCTGGACCCGCAACGAGCGCAGCGCCCTCGCCGGTCTGAAGTCCACCTCGTACGCGGAGAACGTCGTGGCCCTGAGCGCGGCGCGCCAGCAGGGCGCGTCCGAGGCGCTGTTCGCCAACACCGTGGGGCAGCTCTGCGAGGGCACCGGCTCCAACGTCTTCCTCGTCATCGACGGCGAGCTGCACACCCCACCGCTGACCTCCGGTTGCCTGCCGGGCATCACCCGCGCGCTGGTCGTGGAGTGGGTGGGCGCCAAGGAGACGGACCTGCCGCTGTCGGCGCTCGACGACGCCGAGGAGATCTTCCTGACCTCCACCCTGCGCGACGTCCAGGCCGTGCACCGACTCGGCCCCGAGGGCACGGGCCGCACCCTGACGCCGGCGCCCGGCGAGGTGACCCGCGCGGCCATGCGGACCTTCGCCGAACGCGCGGCGGCCGACTCCGACCCCCGCTAGCGCACGCCAACCGGCGCCGACCCCACCGGGACGGTTCGGCGCGGCTGCCACGCACGGTGCGTACGCACGCGGTCGTACGGGTCCGGTCGTACGGCCCGGGCGAGCGCTACCGGGTCCGGGAGAACCGGTGACGGGTGCCCAGTCCGGCGGGTAGAACAACCACGTGACCACCACCTTGCGACCGACCGCCCCGCCGCACGAGTCCGCCGACGGGGTCCGCTCCCGCGCGTACGAGGTGTGCGTCAACGGCCGTCCCGTCGGCACCGCCGAACTGAGCACCGACGCCCGGTTCGGCGGAAGTCTCGGGAAGATACGGCACCTGAGCATCGCCGAAGGCGATCGGCGGCGCGGGCGCGGCACCGTGGCCGCGCTCGCCGCGGAGGAGGTGCTGCGCGGCTGGGGCTGCACCCAGGTGTCGGCCTCCGTGCCGGCCGACGCCCACGGCGCCCTCGCCCTGACCACCGCCCTCGGCTACACCACGCGCGGCCACAACATGGTCAAGGACCTGACCGAGTCGCCCGAGCTGCCGCAGGCGAGCGGTGTCCGACCGATGACCGACGCGGAGTACCCCGAGTGGTTCGCCCGGGAGCGGGCCGGCTACATCCGTAGCTGGGTGGACCGCGGCGTGCCCGAGGAAGCGGCCACGACGAAGGCCGACGCCGACTACGCCACCCTGCTCCCCGACGGACCCGCGACCCCCTCCGTCCTGCTCCGGGTGCTCACCCACGAGGACGTCACCCGTGGGCACATCTGGATCGCGCTCGGCGACCGCTCCGAGAACGGCGAGGGCGCGTACGTCTACGCCGTCGAGGTCGCGCCCGAGCACCGCGGCCAGGGGCACGGCCGCAGCCTGCTGCTGGTCGCCGAGCGCGAGAGCCTGGCCGCCGGCGTCACCCGGCTCGGCCTGCACGTCTTCGCCGACAACACGCCGGCGGTCCGGCTGTACGAGTCGCTGGGATACCGGTACGTCGTCACGCACATGGTCAAGTCGCTGAGCTAGGCCCGGCCCCGCCGCAACCGCCGGGAGGAACGAGCGGGCCCGCAGCGGGCCCGCTCCGGCCGTCCGCTACCGCGCTCCACCCGCGTCAAGCAGCCGGTCCGCGATCTCGATGATCCGCTCCCGCAGCCCCTCCTGGCTCTTCCCGCCGTCCAGCCGCTCGCCGCCGATCTCGTACGTCGGGGTGCCGGTGACCCCGATCGCCTGCCCCTCGGCCTGGTCGGCGTCCACGACCAGCAGGTGCCGGCCGTCGATCAGGGCCGTGTCCAACTCGTCGGCGTCCAGGCCGAGTTCCCGCGCCACCTCCACGAGCACCGGCACCCCGCGCGCGTCCAGGTCGGCCACCCGCTCCAGCACCGCCTCCACGTACGGCCAGCCCTGCCCCTGCGCCGCGGCCTCCTCCGCCGCCTGGGCCGCCGCGTACGCGTGCGGGTGCTTGGCCAACGGGAAGTGCCGCAGCCGGACGTCCAGGGCGTCGCCGTAGCGGGCCCGCAGCTCCCGCAGGTCAGCGAGGGCCGAGCGGCAGTCGGGGCACTGGAGCTCGCACCACACGTCGAGGACGACGGGGGAGCTGGGGGAGTCGGAGCGGGGGGAAGCGGCGGAGTCATTCGGGCTCATGGGAGCAGTCTTCCAGCCTCCGGGGGAGTAGCCACACTCGGACCTGCGGAGGACACGCTCCCCCGAGATGTCCCGGATATCGCATCGTGACCGGACCCGATCGTGGCTGAACGCTCGCCCGACGGTGCACGATGGAAGGGACAGCACCCGACGAGCAGGAGGACCGCATGCTGACCTCGACGCTGTGCGCCGCACTGTCGGCCGCGGGCCTGGGCATCGCCGCCATGACGGCGTACCGCAAGCGGTTCCTCGCGGCGACCCGGATCGCCGCGTACGCGCTCGTGCCGCTGGGGCTGGCCATGACCGGGATAGCCGACTGGATCAGCGACCTGGTGTTCAAGCCCTCCGTGTGGCTCGGCTTCGGGGTGCTCGCCGTCTCCGCGCTGCTGTTCGTGATCTGCCGCGCCGTCGAGCGCCGCTCCGATGAGGGCGGCACCCGCAAGGAGCGCAGGGCAGCGGCGGCGGCCCAGCGCGCGGCGCTGGCACCGGAGGCGTCCGCGCCCTCGCTCGGTGGTGCCCAGGCCCCCGCGCAGCAGCCCCGGCGCAAGGCCAAGGCGAAGACGAGTGGCGGCGGCGACGAGTTCGCCGATATCGAGGCGATCCTGAAGAAGCACGGAATCTAGCGAACTATCCCCCGTGCGGGGGGCGTTCGCCGTTGCCGATGACCCGGCTCCTGGATCATCGGGCAGCGATGTCGCACTCACCCGGGGAACGCACCCCCGCCCCAGGACCCGTGTCAGCACCCGCGCCGGGCACCACTCAGGCACCCGCCCCGGAGCACCAGGAGGCGCGCGGTTGCCTGTACGCGCTGTCCCAGCCGCCGCTGATGCTCTTCCTCAGCGTGATCGCCACCCTGCTCCTGCTGGCCGCGGTCCACGACCTCTACCGCTGGTGAGCCGCCGCCGCAGCAGCCCGCCCCCGCCGCCCGGCCCGGCAACGTGTCGCGCGTGCGCCCGGGCCGCCTCAGACCCCGGCTTCCCGGCGCCGGGCCCGGTAGGCGGCCACGTGCAGGCGGTTGCCGCAGGTCCGGCTGTCGCAGTAGCGGCGCGAACGGTTCCGCGACAGGTCGACGAAGGCCCGCTGGCAGTCCGGGGCCTCACACCGCCGCAGCCGCTCCCGCTCACCCGCCACCAGCAGGAAGGCCAACGCCATGCCACCGTCGGCGGCGAGGTGGTCGGCGATCGAGGCGCCCGGCGCGAAGTAGTGCACGTGCCAGTCGTATCCGTCGTGGTCGGTGAGCTGTGGCGTGGTGCCCGCGGCGGCCACCATGGCGTTGAGCAGGGCCGCCGCGCTCGGCGTGTCGGTGGCCGCGAAGACCTCGACGAACCGCGCCCGCGTCGCGTGCACGGCCACCAGATCGCGCTTGCCGAGCGTGCCCACGTCGCTGATCGCGTGCCGGGTGACGAAGTCGCCCAGCGCCGCCACGTCGGGCAGACCGTCGGGCTCGGCACCCTCGGGCATCGTGTTCACCAGATCGACGACCGCGTCGAGCGCGCACCGGGTGTCGTGGTTGATCAGCACCATCTGCTCCCTGGCCGGCTGGGTCGGCGGCTGCCCTTCGACTTCCGTGACTCTAGCGGCTGGGAGCGACGACGGTGCCGTCACCGCGGTCAGAACCGGGCGACGGCACCGTCGTCTCTCGTGTGCGATTGTCGAGTGCCCGCCGTGTCGCGAACCGTCTCCCCGAGTCGGACGGCCCCACGCGGGCGGGAGCCGGCGCGTCGCGATGCGTGACCGCGAGGCGTCAGCCCGTGCGCGAGATCAGCTCTCGGCCAGGATGTGCGACAGCTCCGTATCCAGGTCGAAGTGCCGGTGCTCGGTGCCTGGCGGCACGGCGGCGTCTGTTCGCTTCAGGAAGGATTCCAGGGCCCGCGCCGGGGCTTCGAGCAGTGCCTCACCCTCCGGAGAGCTCAGGGCGATGCAGACGACGCCCTGACCGTGGCTGCGGGACGGCCAGACACGGACGTCGCCGGTGCCCGTGGGCCGGTGCAGGCCCTCGGCGAGCAGGTCGCGGGCGAACACCCACTCGACCGTCTCTTCGGCTCCGGTGTGGAAGGTGGCGTGCACGGCATAGGGATCGGCCGTGTCATACCGCAGGCCCGCGGGTACAGGCAGTGAGGACTCGCTCGACACAACGAGGCGCAGGTGCAGCTCGCAGCTGACCGTGGTGTTCATAAGCGCCAGGGCCTTTCGCTCAGTGTGCGCTCGGGGATTCGCACGTCGGCGAAATCGACATGCCACCTACGGTGCCGTTGTAAACCCCTCTGCCCGTTTTGCGGGTCTTCGGGTCGCTCGGCTGGCCGACCCCTCGTTCGCTTAAATCCGCCATTCCAGTGAAGCTGTGCGATCCGGTAGGTTGGCAAGTATGAACGCGGAGAGTGACGGGCGGCGGATGGGCACCGTAACGCCCACACCACCCGATACGGGGGACAGCGAAGAGCACGGAAAGGCCGAGCCAGTGCTCGGCTCACGGGCGCCGCACTTCATCAAGAGATCGCGCGCCCTGCACCTGAGCTGGCAGGTCGGCGTCTTCGTGGTGGGCCTCGCGGTGGTCATCGTGGGCATCATCATGCTGCCGCTGCCCGGACCCGGCTGGTTGGTCATCTTCGGCGGCGTAGGGATCTGGGCCACCGAGTTCGTCTGGGCCCAGCTCGTCCTGCGCTGGACCAAGCGCAAGGTCAGCGAAGCCACCCAGCGCGCCCTCGACCCCAAGGTCCGCCGCCGCAACATCATCCTGACCGTCATCGGCCTGGTGATCGTGGCCGCGGCCCTGGCGGTGTACGTCTGGAAGTTCGGCATCGTCATGCCGTGGAAGATCGACGAGTGACCCACCCGTGGTCATAGGCACGGCCTGACATGCGGTAATGTTGGCCGGGCTGAGGGCGATTAGCTCAGTGGGAGAGCGCTTCGTTCACACCGAAGAGGTCACTGGTTCGAACCCAGTATCGCCCACGAAAGCGATAGGCGACTCGTGTCCGCGGAAAGCGCGGACCGGGTCGCCTTCGTCGTTTCTGCTCGGCTTCGCCTCGCTGGGCGGGGGCTCCGCCACCCGCACCCCCGGGGCCCGGCGGGGTGGGGCCGTGGCGTGGGGTGGGGCTGGCTCGGCTTCGCCATCGCGGGGTGGGGCTGGCTCGGCTTCGCCGGAGCGGGGATGGTTCGGCTTCGCGATCGCGGGGTGGGCCTGGCTCGGCTTCGCCGGAGCGGGGATGGCTCGGCTTCGCCGTCGCGGGGTGGTGTCTGGGCTTGGTTGCGCGATCGGCGGTGGGCTCGGTGTGGTTGCGGGGCCTTGAGGGGTGGTGGGCGGGGCAGGCTGGGGGCATGGCTGGTTGGCATCACTATCGATTTCGCAGCTCGTGGGCGCTCGCCGCGTCGCCTGACGTCGTGTACGCGGTGCTGGAGCGGGCCGAGGAGTATCCGGCCTGGTGGCCGCAGGTGCGCGCGGCCGAAGCGGAGGGTGGGTTCAGTGGGTCGCTGCGGGTTCGTTCGTTCCTGCCGTACGACCTTCGCCTCGCCGCGCGGGCCACGCGGCGTGACCCCGTGGCGCGGGTGTTGGAGATCGCGATGACCGGGGACCTGGAGGGCTGGGCGCGGTGGACCGTGCGGGCCGGTGCGCGGGGTGGGGAGAGTCGGGCGCTCTTCGAGCAGGAGGTCGAGTTGTGCAAGCCTCTCCTGCGGCGCCTGGGGTTGCCGTGCCGGCCGTTCCTCGTCCTCAACCACGCGCTGATGATGCGCGGCGGCCAGCGCGGGCTGCGGTCCTTGCTGGCCGTCGGGCCCGGGTAGCGAACGCGGTTTGAACAACGGTCGTCGCGACCTGTATTGTTCAACTCGTTCGCGGGAAAGCCCCCAGGGAAAACCGCCGAATAGCCGGGCGATTAGCTCAGTGGGAGAGCGCTTCGTTCACACCGAAGAGGTCACTGGTTCGAACCCAGTATCGCCCACCCGGAATCGATAAGGCGCCGTACTCCATGAGGAGTGCGGCGTTTTGCGTTGCCCCTCGCGCATTCCTCGATGGTGTAGCTGGATACACCCCGACATGGGGGAGTGCTCCATGGTGGGCCCTGCCACCGCGTACCTACCGTGAACCGCGATGGAGTCGGCGGCGAGGAAGGTGGCGAAGATGAGCGGTGCGACCAAGGCCGTGCTGTGGCTGATGCTCGGGCTGTGCCTGGGGGCCAACGTGATCCTGACCGTGGTGCTCGACGGTGGCGGGACGGAGACGGTGTTGAGCGTGCTGACCGGCGTCTGCGCCCTCGCGGCCGGTGTGGGGCTGGCCGCCGCGCGTCGGGCCGAGCGCTGAGCCGACCCTCCGCGTGCTGGCCGGGCGCGCCGCGTGGGCCGGCTGGCCTCGTACCCGCCTCGTGTGACGGGGAGTTAGCGGACCGTGCGGCGCGCGCAGGGTCCGGGTGGGGCAGGGGTGGGGCCCGGCCGAGGGGCGGGGGTGCGGCGAACCGTTTCGCGGGAGGGGTGCCCCGCTCGGTACGATTCGTGTCGCGCAGTGTTCGCTGTCGCGCGACCCATACGTCAGGAGAGACCGGTGTCAGACGTCCGTGTGATCATCCAACGCGATTCCGAGCGGGAAGAACGCGTGGTCACGACGGGCACGACGGCCGCCGCGCTATTCGAGGGCGAGCGCTCCGTGGTCGCCGCCCGGGTGGCCGGCGAGCTGAAGGACCTGGCGTACGAGGTGGCCGACGGCGATGCCGTCGAGCCCGTCGACATCACCTCCGAGGACGGCCTGAACATCCTGCGGCACTCCACCGCGCACGTGATGGCGCAGGCCGTGCAGGAGCTGTTCCCGGACGCCAAGCTCGGCATCGGCCCGCCCATCCGGGACGGCTTCTACTACGACTTCGACGTCGAGAACCCCTTCCACCCCGACGATCTCAAGCGCATCGAGAAGAAGATGCAGGAGATCCAGAAGCGCGGCCAGCGGTTCTCGCGCCGTGCGGTCACCGACGAGGCGGCCCGCGAGGAGCTGGCGGACGAGCCGTACAAGCTGGAGCTGATCGGGCTCAAGGGCTCCGCGGCCGACGCCGCCGAGGGCGCGTCCGCCGAGGTCGGCGCCGGCGAGCTGACGATCTACGACAACCTCGACGCCAAGACCGGCGAACTGTGCTGGAAGGACCTGTGCCGCGGCCCGCACCTGCCGTCGACGCGGGCCATCCCCGCCTTCAAGCTGATGCGCTCGGCCGCCGCGTACTGGCGGGGCAGCGAGAAGAACCCCCAGCTCCAGCGCATCTACGGCACCGCGTGGCCGACCAAGGACGAGCTCAAGGCGCACCTGGAGTTCCTCGCCGAGGCCGAGAAGCGCGACCACCGCAAGCTCGGCTCCGAGCTGGACCTGTTCTCCATCCCCGAGGAGCTGGGCTCCGGCCTCGCGGTCTTCCACCCCAAGGGTGGCGTGGTGCGCAAGGTCATGGAGGACTACTCGCGCCGGCGGCACGAGGAGGCGGAGTACGAGTTCGTCAACACCCCGCACATCTCGAAGGAGAAGCTCTTCGAGACCTCGGGGCACCTGCCGAACTACGCCGACGGCATGTTCCCGCCGCTGGAGTTCGACGGGCAGAACTACCGGCTCAAGGCCATGAACTGCCCCATGCACAACCTGATCTTCAAGGCGCGCGGGCGCTCCTACCGGGAGCTGCCGTTGCGCATGTTCGAGTTCGGCACGGTCTACCGGTACGAGAAGTCGGGCGTCGTGCACGGCCTCACCCGGGCCCGCGGCTTCACGCAGGACGACTCGCACATCTACTGCACCAAGGAGCAGATGCCGCAGGAGCTGGACGACCTGCTCACCTTCGTGCTGAACCTACTGCGCGACTACGGCCTGAACGAGTTCGAGCTGGAGCTGTCCACCCGCGACCCCGAGTCCGACAAGTTCATCGGCGAGGACGCGGAGTGGGAGGAGGCCACCGAGGCGCTGCGGCTGGCGGCCGAGAAGCAGGGCCTGCCGCTGGTGCCCGACCCGGGCGGGGCGGCGTACTACGGGCCGAAGATCTCCGTACAGGCCAAGGACGCCATCGGGCGCTCCTGGCAGATGAGCACCATCCAGGTGGACTTCCAGCAGCCCAAGCGGTTCAACCTGGAGTACACGGCCGCCGACGGCTCGCGGCAGCAGCCCGTCATGATCCACCGGGCGCTCTTCGGCTCCATCGAGCGGTTCTTCGCGGTGCTCCTCGAGCACTACGCGGGCGCCTTCCCGGCCTGGCTGGCCCCGGTGCAGGCGGTCGGCATCCCCATCGGCGACGGGCACGTGCCCTACCTGGCGGAGTTCGCGGCCGAGGCCAAGGCCAAGGGGCTGCGGATCGAGGTCGACTCCTCGTCGGACCGGATGCAGAAGAAGATCCGCAACGCGCAGAAGGCGAAGATCCCCTTCATGGTCATCGCGGGCGACGAGGACGTGGCCGCCGGCGCGGTCAGCTTCCGCTACCGCGACGGCTCGCAGAAGAACGGCATCCCGCGGGCGGAGGCCATCGCGGAGATCGTGGACGCCGTGGAGCGCCGCGTCCAGGTGTGAGTGACCGGGGCCCCCGCCGTCTCGCCCCCGGGCGAGCGGCGGGGGCCCTGGCGTCGCCGGGCCCGGCGCTGGTCGGGCCGGCCGGGCGGGCGGCGAGCCGCCCGGGGCGCCCCGCACCACCGCCCCACCGGGGAATATGCTGGCGCGCATGACGAGTGAGCCGGAGCAGCAGATCGGAGTCGGCACCCAGGACGCCTTCCAGCGCCTGTGGACGCCGCATCGGATGGCGTACATCCAGGGCGAGAACAAGCCGACCGGTCCGGGCGCTGATGACGGCTGTCCGTTCTGCACGATCCCCGACAAGAGCGACGAGGACGGTTTGATCATCGCCCGGGGCCAGCACGTGTACGCGGTGCTGAACCTGTACCCGTACACCTCCGGGCACCTCATGTCGGTCCCCTTCCGACACGTCGCCGACTACACCGAGCTGCGGGCCGACGAGACGGCCGAACTCGCCGAGTTCACCAAGGCCGCCATGACCGCGCTGCGCACCGCCTCCGGCGCGCACGGCTTCAACATCGGCATGAACCAGGGCAGCGTCGCGGGGGCCGGCATCGCCGCGCACCTGCACCAGCACGTGGTGCCGCGCTGGGGCGGCGACACGAACTTCATGCCCATCGTGGCCACCACCCGCGTCCTGCCCCAACTGCTGGCCGACACCCGGCAGTTGCTCGCGGACGTCTGGCCGCTGTCCTGACCTGGGCCGCTGACCCCGCCGGCTCGCCCCGCCGCCCGACCACACACCAGCGGCCCGCCCCCGGATGACCGGGGGCGGGCCGCTGGTGTGTGGTGTCGGTCGGGCCGTGGCCGCTACGCGTCGTACAGGTCGGCCTTGCGGGGCGTCGCGTCCTGCACCGCGCCGCTGAGGGCGAGCGAACGGTTGCCGAAGCGCTCGGTGTCCACGCCGTTGTCGCGCAGCACCCGCAGCGCCGCGTCGTGCACCACGCGCAGTACCGGGGTCGCGGCGCGCAGCGCGTCGTCCGCCATGAAGCGGTGCCGCCAGGGCTTGTCGGCCCAGGCGTGCCGCAGGCCGAAGGGCTCGGGCAGGGTGAGCTTGCCGCCGAGGTAGTCGAGGAGCGGCGGGTACCAGGTGAAGGGGGCCCGGGCCGCGAGCCGCACCACCTCGCTGGCCTCGACCAGCGGCTGCGGAATGCTCCGGGTCTCCCAGAACTTGATGGTCTTGTTGACCGTCTTGGTCTTCGGTGACGGCTTGGTCGTGAAGAGCGGGTGGACCGGGCCCAGGGCGTGCCCCGTCACCTCGATGCGCAGCGTCTTGTGCAGCACGGTCACGGTGATGAGCATGGTGATCACGAGCTGGCCGTCCCAGAGCACGAACTGCACGCCCAGGTAGTGCCGGTCACCGCTGTCGAACTGCTGGTCGTTGCAGATGCGCTGCAACTCCACGCCCTTGACCTGGAAGCCCTCCTCCTCCGTGCTCCCGCTGCGGGCCACCGACTTGGCGCCCTCACCGACGGCGGAGACCACCCAGTGCCGCACGGAGGGGGTGGGGAAGCCACCGGTGTGCAGCGGGCCGCGCTCCAGCAGCTTGAGCTGGTCGTGGATGGCCTTTATGACGTCCCAGCTACGGAACGGGTTGATCTCCTTGCCCGCCTCGCTGGGCACCAGGTCCTCGGCGAGCTGCCAGGTGCCCCAGCGGGTGCCCATGCCCAGTATTCCCTTGGGCCCGGCGTAGAAGACGATGTTGCTGTGCTGCTCGGCGGTGAGCTTCTCCAGGTTCTTGCGCAACTGCTCGGCCGCCGTCTCGCCGGGGTTGCGGGGCACGGCCTCGGGCACCTTGGCGCCCAGGCCGCCGCCGGTCAGCAGCGCGGTCCAGCGCTCGCGCAGGTCCTTGGCGGTGCGCTCGCTGATCTGCTTCGCGATGAACCAACCCACCACCGGCGCGACCAGCATGACGCGGGCGTAGATCCACCAGAAGTCGTCCACCGGCGCCTTGATCATCCCGAACACGACGAGCCCGGCGACGATCAGCGCCAGCAGGACGCCGAGGGCGCCGGCACGCTTGTTCTTCGAGCCCGCCAGCGTGCGCCGGACCTGGAAGGCGGCGAGCCAGAGCAGCACGCCGGGCAGGAACAGCAACCCGAAGACGACCATGACGACGGTCAGCCGCGCGTCCCGGGTCTTGCGGATGCGGTTGGCCGCCAGGCAGTGCTCGACCACGGTCTGTGGCTCTATGCCGAAGGACTGGATGATCTGGTTGCGGGCGCCGCCGAGCATGCGGACCTGGACGGCGCGCGAGAACGCCTCTCCGAGGTTGGGCTCGAAGAGGGAGAACCGCGGCGGCTTGACCTCGGAGACCGTCCACTCGGAGTTGGCGTCGAGCAGCTTGCTGACCTCGCTGTCGCGGTAGGCGGCCGAGGCGAGCGCCTGTGTCGCGGCCGTCTGCCCCGCCGCCCCGGAGAGCGGCACCTGTGCCCCGGGACTGAAGTCGAATCCATCCGCCGTCACTACCGCCCCCAATGCCACAGGCCTGCGTTGCTGCGGCTTGTTCCCGACTGGCATTCTCGACACGTGTCCCGCGCCGCAGCGGCTCGCCGCTGAGCCGCCCTCCAGCGTATCCGTGGCGGGTGCCGCCTGTCCTCACCGCCTCGAAAGCCGTCCACGGCAGGGCCGTTGAGGGCGACGGCGTGCGTACTATGCCTGGCTTTTCGCCGGTTCGCGCATGCGCTCGGCGAGCTGAGGGGGCATCGGCTCGTGGCGCACGTACGAGCGGTCGAAGCGGCCCGTGCCGTGCGAGAGCGAGCGGAGGTCCACGGCGTAGCGGCTGATCTCCCACTCCGGCACCTCGGCCCGTACCAGCGTGAGGCCGGAGCCGGTCTGCTCGGTGCCCACCACGCGGCCACGGCGCCCGGACAGATCGCTCATCACGGCCCCGACGTACTCGTCCGCGATGCTCACGCGCAGCTCACACACCGGTTCCAGCAGGTCGATGCGGCAGTCGGCGGCGGCCTCGCGTAGCGCCAGCGCGCCGGCGGTCTGGAACGCGGCGTCGGAGGAGTCCACCGAGTGCGCCTTGCCGTCCACCAGCGTGACGCGGACGTCCACCAGCGGGTAGCCGGCCGCGACGCCGCGCGCCGCCTGTGCGCGCACGCCCTTCTCCACGGACGGCACGAACTGCCGGGGGACGGCCCCGCCGACGACCTTGTCCACGAACTCGACGCCGGAGCCGGCCGGCAGCGGCTCCACCTCGATCTCGCAGATGGCGTACTGGCCGTGGCCGCCGGACTGCTTGACGTGCCGGCCCCGGCCGCTGGCCGCGGCGCCGAACGTCTCGCGCAGCGACACCTTGTGCGGCACCGCGTCCACACGCACCCCGTACCGGGCGCGCAGCCGCTCCAACACGACGTCCACGTGCGCCTCGCCCAGGCACCACAGCACCACCTGGTGGGTGTCCGGGTTGTGTTCGAGGCGCATCGTCGGGTCCTCGGCGACCAGTCGCGCGAGGCCCTGGGAGAGCTTGTCCTCGTCGGCCTTGCTGTGTGCCTCGATGGCGATCGGCAGCAGCGGCTCCGGCATCACCCACGGTTCCATCAGGAGCGGGTCGTCCTTGGCGGAGAGGGTGTCGCCGGTCTCGGCCCGGCTCAGCTTGCCCACGCACGCCAGGTCGCCCGCGACGGCCTGCGGCACGGTGTGCTGCTGCTTGCCGAAGGGCGCGGACAGCGCGCCGACGCGCTCGTCCACGTCGTGGTCCTCGTGGCCCCGGTCTTCGAGGCCGTGCCCGGAGACGTGCACCGTCTCGTCGGGGCGCAGCGTGCCGGAGAAGATCCGTACCAGCGAGACGCGGCCGACGTACGGGTCGGACGAGGTCTTCACGACCTCGGCGGCCAGCGGGCCCGCCGGATCACAGGTGAGGGCGGGACGCGGCGCGCCCTGGGGTGTGGTCACGGCCGGGGGCACGCGCTCCAGCGGCGTGGGGAAGCCGCCGGTGATCAGCTCCAGGAGTTCGGTGGTGCCAAGCCCCTGGCGGGAGCCGTCCGCGGCCGGGGCGGCGGCCAGCACCGGGTGGAAGGAGCCGCGCGCCACCGCCCGCTCCAGGTCCTCGATGAGCGTCTTGACGTCGATGTCCTCGCCGCCGAGGTAGCGGTCCATGAGGGTCTCGTCCTCGCTCTCGGCGATGATGCCCTCGATGAGCCGGTTGCGGGCCGCGGCCACCAGGGGGGCCTCTTCCGCGTCCGGGGGACGCTGGGTGCGTTCGCCCGATCCGTAGTCGTGGACCTGTTCCGAGAGCAGCCCGATCAGCCCGGTGACCGGGCGGTGCCCGTCGGGGCCCGCGGCGCCGTGCAGGGGCAGGTACAGCGGCAGCACCGCGTCGGGGTCGTCGCCGCCGAAGGCTTCGCGGCAGGTCTCGGTCATCTCGTCGAAGTCGGCGCGAGCTGCCTCCAAATGGGTGATGACGATGGCCCGGGGCATGCCGACGGCGGCGCACTCCTGCCACACCATGCGCGTCGCGCCGTCCACGCCGTCCGCGGCGGACACCACGAAAAGGGCCGCGTCCGCGGCTCGCAGACCGGCCCTCAGCTCCCCGACGAAGTCGGCGTAGCCTGGTGTGTCCAGTAGGTTGATCTTGATGCCGCCCCATTCGACGGGGACCAGCGAGAGCTGTACGGACCGGTGCTGGCGGTGCTCGATCGCGTCGTAGTCGGACAGGCAGCCCCCGTCCTCGACCCGGCCGGCCCGGTTCACCGCCCCGGTGGCCAGCGCCAGCGCCTCCACCAGCGTGGTCTTGCCCGCCCCGCTGTGGCCGACCAGCACCACGTTCCGGATCGCGCTGGGGCGGTCGGCCGTCGGCGCCCTGCCGGCGGCCCCTGGATGCGTGCTCGTCTTGTCGCCCATGTGTCTCGACCTCCCGGTTGACACCCGCGTCCTTCGAGCTTTCCACCGTGGTCATGGCGCGTCCATACGTCGCACATGGCCCCGTAACCCCGCACGCCGGGCCCGCCCCACGCCCATCCACCACCCCGTCGCCGCCCCGCTGCCCACTACCCCGTCGCCGCCCGCCCCGGGGCGAGCGGGCGACCCGGTGGGCGAGAGCGGACGACGGGCGGAGGACTGGCCGGACGACTGGCGGTCGACGGGTGGGCGAGGGCGGCTGCTCGGGGCGGCCGGTGCGGGTCGGTGGCCCGCCGCGGTGCCCGCCCGCCGCTGGTCGCGGCGCCCCAGGTCGCCAGGCGATGGCGCGCGTGCACGGCGCACCACGGCGCGTGGCTACGATGGGCCAGCCGGTGGCCTGCTGACCACGCGGCCCGTTTCGACCCTTCGGGAAGGCCATGCTGAACAAGTACGCGCGTGCGTTCTTCACGCGTGTTCTCACGCCGTTCGCCGCCCTGCTCATCCGGCTCGGGGTCAGCCCCGACGCCGTGACCCTCATCGGAACCGGTGGGGTCATGGCCGGCGCGCTGGTCTTCTACCCCCAGGGCGAGTTCTTCTGGGGCACGGTGGTCATCACCCTGTTCGTCTTCTCCGACCTGGTCGACGGCAACATGGCGCGCCAGCTCGGCCGCTCAAGCCGCTGGGGCGCCTTCCTCGACTCGACGCTCGACCGGGTCGCCGACGGCGCGATCTTCGGCGGGCTCGCCCTGTGGTACGCCGGTGGCGGCGACAGCGTCACGCTGTGCGCGGTGACCATCTTCTGCCTGGCCAGCGGCCAGGTCGTGTCGTACACCAAGGCCCGCGGCGAGTCCATCGGGCTGCCGGTGAACGTCAACGGCCTCGTCGAGCGCGCCGAGCGGCTGGTCGTCTCGCTGGTCGCGTGCGGCTTCTCGGGGCTGCACAAGTTCGGCGTCCCGCACATCGACATCCTGCTGCCGATCGCGCTGTGGGCGGTCGGCGTGGGCAGCCTGGTCACGCTGGTCCAGCGCGTGGTCACGGTGCGGCGCGAGGCACTTGAGGCGGACGCCGAGAACGGCGAGGGCGCCTCGGAGTCCACCGCCGCGGCCGGCGCCTCGGCCCGCAGGGGGAGCGAGCGGGCGTGAGGGAACGCCTGACCGACGGGCTCTACGGACTGGGCTGGAGCACCCTCAAGGCGCTGCCCGACCCGGTCGTCACCCGCCTCGGCCGGCAGGCCGCCGACGCCGTGTGGCGCCGCCGCGGCGCCGGGGTGCGCCAGTTGGAGGCGAACCTGGCGCGGGTGGTGCCGGACCCGACCGCGCGCCGCCTGGCCGCGCTCTCCCGACTCGGCATGCGCTCGTACACGCGCTACTGGCTGGAGTCCTTCCGGCTGCCGACCTGGAGCGAGGACCGCATCCGCGACAGCTTCGCGCCGACCGGCCTGCACCACCTGGAGAAGGGCCTGGCCAGCGGGCGCGGAGTGGTCCTGGCTCTGCCGCACCTGGCCAACTACGACCTGGCCGGGGCGTGGGTCACCACCAAGCTCGGGGTGCCGTTCACCACCGTCATGGAGCGGCTCAAGCCCGAGACGCTCTACGACCGGTTCGTCGCCTACCGCGAGGGCCTGGGCATGGAGGTGTTGCCGCACACCGGCGGCAGCGCGTTCGGCGCGCTCGCGCGGCGGCTGCGCGCCGGCGGCCTGGTGTGCCTGGTCGCCGACCGCGACCTGTCGGCGTCCGGCGTCGAGGTGACCTTCTTCGGCGAGACCACGAAGATGCCCGGCGGGCCCGCCTCGCTGGCCGTGCGCACCGGGGCGCTGCTGCTGCCGGTGACGCTCTGGTACGACCGGTCGCCGATCATGCGGGGTCGGGTGCACCCGGCGATCGAGGACCCGGGCACCGGCACCCGCGCCGAGCGGACCGCCGTGATGACCCAGCGCCTCGCCGACGTCTTCGCCGAGGGCATCGCGGATCACCCCTACGACTGGCACATGCTGCAACGGCTGTGGCTCAGCGATCTCGACCCCCGCCCAGCGACCCCCGGCAGCCCCGGAACGGAGCCGAGTTGAGAATCGGGATCGTCTGCCCGTACTCGTGGGACGTCCCCGGTGGCGTGCAATTTCACATCCGTGACCTGGCGGAACACCTCATCCGCAGCGGGCACCAGGTGTCGGTGCTCGCCCCCGCCGACGAGGACACACCCCTGCCGTCCTACGCCGTCTCCGCCGGTCGGGCCGTACCCGTTCCGTACAACGGCTCGGTCGCCCGGCTGAACTTCGGGTTCCTGTCCGCCGCCCGGGTGCGCCGCTGGCTGAACGAGGGCGACTTCGACGTGATCCACATCCACGAGCCCACCTCGCCCTCGCTCGGCCTGCTGGCGTGCTGGGCGGCACAGGGGCCGATCGTGGCCACCTTCCACACCTCCAACCCGCGCTCGCGGGCGATGATCGCCGCGTACCCGATCCTGCAGGCCGCGCTGGAGAAGATCAGCGCGCGGATCGCGGTCAGCGAGTACGCCAGGCGCACCCTCGTCGAGCACCTGGGCGGCGACGCCGTGGTCATCCCCAACGGCGTGGACGTCGACTTCTTCGCCCGGGCCCAGCCCAGGCCGGAGTGGTCGGGAGCGTCGACCGGCGGCGCCGACGGGGAGACCATCGGGTTCATCGGTCGCATCGACGAGCCGCGCAAGGGGCTGCCGGTGCTGATGCGCGCGCTCCCCGAGATCCTGGCCGAGCGCCCACGGACCCGACTGCTGGTCGCCGGCCGCGGCGACGAGGAGGAGGCCGTCGCCGACCTGCCCGAGGCCGTACGGGACCGGGTGGAGTTCCTCGGCATGGTCAGCGACGAGGACAAGGCCCGGCTGCTGCGCAGCGTGGACCTGTACGTGGCGCCCAACACCGGCGGCGAGAGCTTCGGGATCATCCTGGTCGAGGCGATGTCGGCGGGCGCGCCGGTGCTGGCCAGCGACCTGGACGCGTTCGCCCAGGTGCTCGACCAGGGCGAGGCGGGCGAACTGTTCCGCAACGAGGACGCGAGCGCGCTGGCCGAGGCCGCGGTGCGGCTGCTGGCCGACCCGGGGCGGCGGGCCGCGTTGCGCGACCGTGGCTCCCGGCACGTGCGGCGCTTCGACTGGGTCACGGTCGGCGCGGACATCCTGGCCGTGTACGAGACGGTCACCGCGGGCGCGGCCTCGGTGGCCACCGACGAGCGATCGACGCCACGCTTCCGGTTCGGACTCAGCCGCGAGTAGCCGTGAACCCGGCGGACGCGGGGCCGGGGCGGACCGTGGGTGGGCTCGGGTGGTGCCCGGGAGCCGGTACCGTGACCCCGCGTGACCACTTTGATCTGGATCGCGGTCGTTCTCCTCGCCATCGCCGGATATCTGCTGTGGACGGCCGGCCGCCTGGACCGGCTGCACACCCGGCTGGACGCGACCCGCGCGGCGCTGGACGCGCAGTTGCTACGACGCGCCTCGGTGGCCCAGGAGTTGGCCACCTCGAGCCTGCTCGACCCGGCCGCCTCGATCGTGCTCTACCAGGCCGCACAGGCCGCGCGGCAGGCCGAGGAGGAGCATCGGGAGGTGGCCGAGAGCGAGCTGAGCCAGGCGCTGCGCGCGGTCTTCGCCGAGTCCGCCCAGGTGGAGGCGGTGCAGCAGGCGCCGGGCGGCGACGCGGCGATGGGGGAGTTGGTGGAGGCGGTCCGCCGGGTGCCGATGGCCAGGCGGTTCCACAACGACGCGGTGCGCGCGGCGCGGGCCCTGCGCCGGCACCGCAAGGTGCGCTGGTTCCGGCTCGCGGGCCACGCGCCGTTCCCGCTGGCCTTCGAGATGGACGACGAACTGCCGGCCGCGCTGGCCGACCGGGTGGCGTGAGGCGCGCCGCCTACCCCCGGTCGCCCGGTGCCCGCCCGCCGACCGCCGCCGGACCCGCGCCGGCCGGGCCGTCGACCGGAGCCCCGGCGGCCCCCGGCGCCGGGACGAACGGGCAGGCCACGTCCACCACCGGCTCGTCGGGGGACGCGGCCGTCGCCCAGTTCGGGTGGTAGACCTCCCGCGAGGGGCCGCCACGGGCGTACCCCCGCGCGCCTGGCCAGGCGCCGACCGCGTCGTGGGCGGCGGCCATCGCCGCGTACCCGGTCTCCCGCCGGGCCAGGGTGGTGTACGCCTCGCGGTGGGCGGGCTCGACGCGTACCGCGATCCGTGGGCCCGGCTCGACCGCGTTCCGGGTCGGGACGCACACCTCGACCAGCCCGTCAAAGTCCTCGCCGACCAGGCCGTGGTACGCGGCGAAGACCGGCCCCGACAGACAGGCGTCGGCCTGCCGGAGGTGGTGGAAGAGCACCTCGGTGGCCTCGGCGAGGAAGCCGGGCAACTCGGCGGCGCCCACGTGCCGCCGGACGCAGACGACCCTCTGCTCGGGCACGGCACGCTCGGCGATCGCGTACGCGGCGGGGCCGTCGCCGGTCAGCACGTGGCGCGCGTGGTCGACGGCCGCCCGGCGGGCGGCGTGCTCGGCCCGCCGCTCACGCCAGTAGGCGTCGAGCAGTCGCGACGAGCGCGCGGCGTCGGCGTCCAGCACCTCGGCGACGCGGGCCAGCGGCATGCCCGCCGCGCGCAGCAGCGCGATGCGGCGGGCCCGCTCCACCTGGTCGGGGCCGTAGCGGCGGAACCCGGTGCGCGGGTCGACGTGCGCGGGTGACAGCAGCCCCCGGTCCCCGTACAGCCGCAGCGCCTTGGGGCTCAGCCGCGTGCGGCCCGCCAGCTCTCCGATGGTGATCAGTTCCCCGGCGATCAGTTCCTCGTTCACGCGGCCACTGTGCCCCCTGCCCCAGGGGCAGGGGCAATGCCCGGGGCGGGAAACCCGGGGCCGGGCACGGGGCCGCTTTCGGTGGGTGTTGGTCCGGCGGCCGGCGTCCGGCGCGGTCCGCGGGGGGTGCCCCGACCAGTCAACGAGCCACCTGCCCCGGATTGGCCCTTGCCGCCGAGGGCTACCAACGGGTTTTGTCAGAGGTGTAGCACTATCGGCCCGAACCTGGACCGGAAGGCCATTCCGACCCTCGTTTCGAACGGGCCTACGATAGGACCATTCGCGCTATTCGTATCGAGTGAGGTCACACCGTGTCGAGCACGTCCCCCAGCACGCCTGAAACCGCTTCCCAGCACCCCGAGACCGGCACCGCCCGCGTCAAGCGCGGCATGGCCGAGCAGCTCAAGGGCGGCGTGATCATGGACGTCGTCACGCCGGAGGAGGCGAAGATCGCCGAGGACGCGGGCGCCGTCGCGGTGATGGCCCTGGAGCGCGTCCCGGCCGACATCCGCAAGGACGGCGGCGTGGCCCGGATGTCCGACCCGGACATGATCGACGGCATCATCAACGCCGTCTCCATCCCCGTGATGGCCAAGTCCCGCATCGGCCACTTCGTCGAGGCCCAGGTGCTCCAGTCGCTCGGCGTGGACTACATCGACGAGTCCGAGGTCCTCACCCCCGCCGACGAGGTCAACCACAGCGACAAGTGGGCCTTCACCACCCCCTTCGTCTGCGGCGCCACCAACCTCGGCGAGGCCCTGCGCCGCATCGCCGAGGGCGCGGCCATGATCCGCTCCAAGGGCGAGGCCGGCACCGGCAACGTCGTCGAGGCCGTGCGCCACCTGCGCCAGATCAAGGGCGAGATCGGCCGGCTGCGCTCGCTCGACCACAACGAGCTGTTCGCCGCGGCCAAGGAGCTGCGCGCCCCGTACGAGCTGGTCAAGGAGGTCGCCGAGCTGGGCAAGCTGCCGGTCGTGCTGTTCTCCGCCGGTGGCGTGGCCACCCCCGCCGACGCCGCGCTCATGCGCCAGCTCGGCGCCGAGGGTGTCTTCGTCGGCTCGGGCATCTTCAAGTCCGGCGACCCGGCCAAGCGCGCCGCCGCCATCGTGAAGGCCACCACCTTCTACGACGACCCCAAGGTCATCGCGGACGCCTCCCGCGACCTGGGCGAGGCCATGGTCGGCATCAACTGCGACACCCTCCCCGAGTCGGAGCGCTACGCCAACCGCGGTTGGTGAACCGGCCCCGGCCGATGTGAGCGGCGGGCGGCCCCGCGCCAGCGCGGGGCCCCACCCGGCGACCCGCCAGCAGACGGGCCGCCACCGCGCCGCCAACCCCACCGAGGTCGCGGCCCCGCGCCCCGACCGCCGTCCCACCGCTTACTCCTGCGAGGTCCCACCCCGTGTCCCGCACCCCCACCGTCGGCGTCCTCGCCCTCCAGGGCGACGTCCGCGAACACCTCGTCGCGCTGGCCTCGGCCGACGCCGTGGCCCGCCCCGTACGCCGCCCCGAAGAGCTCGACGAGGTGGACGCCCTGGTCATCCCCGGCGGCGAGTCCACCACGATGTCCAAGCTCGCCGGCGTCTTCGGCCTGCTGGAACCGCTGCGCGAGCGGGTACGGGCGGGGCTGCCGATGTACGGCACGTGCGCGGGCATGATCATGCTGGCCGACAAGGTCCTCGACGGCCGGGACGACCAGGAGACCCTCGGCGGCATCGACATGATCGTGCGCCGCAACGCCTTCGGCCGGCAGAACGACTCCTTCGAGGCGGCCGTCGAGATCAAGGGCGTCGAGGGCGGCCCCGTGGACGGCGTGTTCATCCGCGCGCCCTGGGTCGAGTCCGTCGGCGCCTCGGTCGACGTGCTGGCCGTGCACGACGGCCACACCGTCGCCGTCCGCCAGGGCAACGTGCTCGCCACCTCCTTCCACCCGGAGCTGACCGGCGACCACCGGATACACGCCCTGTTCGTGGACATGGTGCGCGAGCGCTGAGCCCGGCCACCCCACCCGGCACCGCGCCCCCCACGCCGGTACGACGGCCCGAGCCCGCTCGAACCCCCGCGAAGACCCGCCCGGAGTCCGGGCACGGCCGGGCCCGGTGATCCCGGTAGGATCGCAGGCGTTGGTAAGGAATTTGGTTACGCGAAGGAGACAGGCGGATGTCCGGCCACTCTAAATGGGCTACGACGAAGCACAAGAAGGCCGTGATCGATGCCAAGCGCGGCAAGCTCTTCGCGAAGCTGATCAAGAACATCGAGGTCGCCGCGCGGACCGGCGGAGCCGACCCGGACGGCAACCCGACCCTCTTCGACGCCATCCAGAAGGCCAAGAAGAGCTCCGTGCCGAACAAGAACATCGACAGCGCGGTCAAGCGCGGCGCGGGTCTTGAGGCGGGCGGCGCCGACTACGAGACGATCATGTACGAGGGCTACGGCCCGAACGGTGTCGCGGTGCTCATCGAGTGCCTGACGGACAACCGCAACCGCGCGGCCTCGGACGTGCGCGTGGCCATGACCCGTAACGGCGGCTCGATGGCCGACCCGGGCTCGGTCTCGTACCTGTTCAACCGCAAGGGCGTAGTGATCGTCCCTAAGGGCGAGTTGGCCGAGGACGACGTGCTCGGCGCCGTGCTCGACGCGGGCGCCGAGGAGGTCAACGACCTCGGCGAGACGTTCGAGGTGATCAGCGAGGCCACCGACCTGGTGGCCGTGCGCACCGCGCTCCAGCAGGAGGGCATCGACTACGACTCGGCCGATGCCAACTTCGTGCCCACCATGCAGGTCCAGTTGGACGAGGAGGGCGCGCGCAAGATCTTCAAGCTCATCGACGCGCTGGAGGACAGCGACGACGTGCAGAACGTCTTCGCCAACTTCGACGTGTCGGACGAGGTCATGGAGAAGGTCGACGCCTAGCCTGCGCATCGGGCCGTACGACTGAGCCAGGGCGGCCGAACCCGCGCCGCGGCCCAGCCGTACCGTCCGGGGCGCGAGGCACGGCCGCCACCGGGCCGACGGGACGCCCCCGTCGGCCCGTCGCGTTGTCACAACCAGCGGCTTTCCGTCGCGTTGTCAGAGCCAGCGGCTACTGTGCCTGTTCGGGGGAGTGCCCCCACGGATGTGCGACGCGCACGTCAGACGCATACGTCAGTGAGGGGGAGGGCGCGCGATGCGGGTGCTCGGCGTGGACCCGGGGCTGACCCGGTGTGGCATCGGCGTCGTCGACGGCGTCGCGGGCCGCCCGCTGCACATGGTGGACGTCGGCGTCATCCGCACCGCGGCCGACGCCGACATCGGGGAGCGACTGGTGCTCATCGAGCGCGGCATCGAGCGGTGGTTGGAGACGCACCGGCCGGAACTGGTCGCGGTGGAGCGCGTGTTCAGCCAGCACAACGTGCAGACCGTGATGGGCACGGCCCAGGCCAGCGCTGTCGCCATGCTGTGCGCCGCCCGGCGCGGACTGCCGGTCGCGCTGCACACCCCCAGCGAGGTCAAGGCCGCCGTGACCGGTTCCGGCCGCGCCGACAAGGCGCAGGTCGGCGCCATGGTCACCCGCCTGCTGCGGCTGGACGCGCCCCCGAAACCGGCCGACGCGGCCGACGCCCTCGCGCTGGCCATCTGCCACATCTGGCGGGCCCCCGCCACCAACCGCCTCCAGCAGGCCGTGGCCGCGCACCGACAGGCCCAGGCGCCGGCCGCGCCGCCCGTCACACCCCCGCGCTCCGCCCCGGCGGCCGCCCGGCGCGGCGCCGCCCGCCGCGCGGCCCCCGCCCCCGCCCCCGCTCGCACCCGGAAGGGCCCCGCATGATCGCGTTCGTCCAAGGACAGGTGGCCGCCCTCGCCCCCGACCTCGCCGTCATCGAGGTCGGCGGCGTCGGCATGGCCGTGCAGTGCACCCCGGCCACGCTGGCCACGCTGCGCGTGGGCAAGCCCGCCCGGCTGGCCACCTCCCTCGTCGTCCGCGAGGACTCGCTGACGCTGTACGGCTTCGCCGACGACGACGAGCGCCAGGTCTTCGAACTCCTCCAGACCGCCAGCGGAGTCGGGCCGCGGCTGGCGCAGGCCATGCTCGCCGTGCACGCCCCCGACGCGCTGCGCCGGGCGGTCGCCGGCGGTGACGAGAAGGCGCTGACCGCCGTCCCGGGCATCGGCAAGAAGGGCGCCCAGCGGCTGCTGCTCGAACTCAAGGACCGGCTCGGCGACCCCACCGGCGGCGCCGGCGGCGTGGGAGTGGGCAGCGCGGTCACCGCCAGTTGGCGCGACCAGTTGCACGGCGCGCTCATCGGCCTCGGCTACGCCACCCGCGAGGCCGACGAGGCCGTGGCCGCCGTCGCGCCGCAGGCCGACCAGGCCGTGGCCAGCGGCGCCGAGCCCCAGGTGGCCACGCTGTTGCGGGCCGCCTTGCAGACCCTGGGCCGAGGTCGCTGAGGGCCCCCGGCCCGGCACCGCGCACACGGAGAAAGGACGTCATGAACGGGGACGACACCCACGGCGAGCACGCGACGGAGCTGACCGGGCCGGCTGGCCCGATCGGCCTGGGCGCCGATCGGCTGCTGGGCGCCGAGGCGGACGGCGAAGAGCAGGCCATCGAGGCCGCGCTGCGACCGAAGGACCTGGGCGAGTTCGTCGGCCAGGAGCGCGTCCGCGAACAGCTCGACCTGGTGCTGCGCGCCGCCCGGCAGCGCGGTGCCACGGCCGATCACGTCCTGCTCTCCGGTGCGCCCGGCCTGGGCAAGACCACTCTTTCGATGATTATCGCGGCCGAGATGGGCGCCCCCATCCGAATCACCTCGGGCCCCGCCATCCAGCACGCCGGAGACCTCGCGGCGATCCTCTCCTCCCTCACCGAGGGCGAGGTGCTCTTCCTCGACGAGATCCACCGCATGTCGCGCCCCGCGGAGGAGATGCTCTACATGGCGATGGAGGACTTCCGCGTCGACGTGATCGTCGGCAAGGGACCCGGCGCCACCGCCATTCCACTGGAGCTTCCGCCGTTCACCCTGGTCGGGGCCACCACAAGGGCCGGCCTGCTGCCGCCGCCGCTGCGCGACCGGTTCGGCTTCACCGGGCACATGGAGTTCTACGGCGCCCCCGAGCTGGAGCGCGTCATCCACCGCTCCGCCCGGCTGCTCGACGTCGAGATCGACGCCGAGGGCGCCATCGAGATCGCCGGCCGGTCCCGGGGCACGCCGCGCATCGCCAACCGCCTGCTGCGCCGGGTGCGCGACTACGCGCAGGTCAAGGCCGACGGCGTGATCACCAAGGAGATCGCGTCCCGGGCCCTCGCGGTCTACGACGTGGACGGGCGCGGCCTGGACCGGCTCGACCGCGCCGTACTGACGGCGCTGCTCAAGCTCTTCGGCGGCGGTCCGGTGGGCCTGTCCACGCTGGCGGTCGCGGTGGGGGAGGAGCGCGAGACGGTCGAGGAGGTGGCCGAGCCCTTCCTCGTACGGGAAGGGCTGCTGGCCCGCACGCCGCGCGGCCGGGTCGGCACCCCGGCGGCCTGGGCCCACCTCGGCCTCACCCCGCCGCCGGGGGCGGGGGGCGGGACGCAGCCGGGGCTGTTCGACGGGTGACGGCGCGGTCAGTGGTCCGGTCAGGAACCCCGGTGCCATGCTGGGCGTTGTTCCTTAGGCGCGGGCTCGCTTAGACTCCGCCGACGCCGTCCGTTCAGTGCGGCGCACCCACCCCCGTATACCAGGCCGTGCATTCGCGGTCGTGCGAAGGAAATTCCGTCCCGTGAATATCGTGACTCTCCTGCCGTTCATCGTGCTCATCGGGGCCATGTTCCTGATGACCCGATCGGCCAAGAACAAGCAGCGCCAGGCGGCGCAGATGCGTGACCAGATCCAGCCGGGCACCGGCATCCGGACCATCGGCGGCATGTACGCCACGGTCAAGGAGGTTCACGACGACACGCTCCTGCTTGAGGTCGCGCCGGGCGTGCACGCCATTTACGCGAAGAACTCGGTGGGTGCCGTTCTGGACGACGCCGAGTACAACCGCATCGTGCACGGCATCGAGTCCGAGCACGACGATGACGCCCCCGTGGTTCCCGACGACGCTTCCTCCCTGACCGAGGCCGAGGGCGACGACGACCGCCGAGTTGACATGACCAAGGGTGACGCCGCGGACGAGACCGACGCCGCGGGTGCCGTCGACGCCGACGCGTCCCGACCCGAGGACGCTGACGCCAAGCCGGAGGACCGCAAGGGGTCCGGCAACGACGACGCGAAGTAGTCGCGCTTCGGACGCCGCGTGACACCACCGCTCGGTGCGCAGCGGCTACGAGACGGTCTAGGCTCCGGCGGGGGCACGTCCCCACAACACTTCGTGGCCGCCCGGCGCACACCCGTCGCCGGGCGGTTGGACAGGGAGAAACGAAAAGGTGGCAGCACCGAAGAAGGGCCGTAGGTCCCCCGGGGCCCAAGGCAGGCCCGGTCGTGCCCTCGTCGGGATCTTGGTCGCCATGGTGGCGCTGGTCGGGGGGATGTTCCTCTCCGGCAACACCACCCCGCGGCTGGGCATCGACCTCGCGGGCGGCACCAGCTTCACGCTGGAGGCCAAGAACGAGCCCGGCAAGCCCAACGCGATCAACAGCGACAACATGGACACCGCCGTCAACATCATGGAGCGGCGGGTCAACGGGCTTGGTGTGTCCGAGGCCGAGGTCCAGACCCAGGGCAGCAAGCACATCATCGTCAACATCCCCAAGGGCACGGACGCCGACCAGGCCCGGGAGCAGGTCGGCACCACGGCCAAGCTCGGCTTCCGCCCGGTGCTGTCCATCGGCGACCCCAAGCCCACCAAGGACCCCGGCGGCGTGCCCAAGCCGAACGAGACCCCGGACAAGGGCGACGACGGCAAGAAGCCGGCCCAGGGGGACAAGGGCGACAAGGACGGCGACAAGGGCGACGGAGACTCCGACAAGGGCGACAAGGACGCGGACAAGAGCGACGCCACGGCGCCGACGTCCACGCCCACCACCCAGGGTCGGGCCGTCCCCAGCGCGCTGCGGAAGGCGCCCACCCCCACCCCCACGCCCACCGGCGACGCCCCGCAGAAGCCGACGAAGGAACAGGCCGACCAGGCCAAGCAGGCCGAGGAGCTGCAGAAGCAGTTCGCGGCGCTGGACTGCACCAACCCCAAGGCCCGCTCCGCCGCCAGCCAGAAGGCCGCGAGCCGGCCGACGGAGCAGCCGATCGTCGCCTGTGACCGCAAGGGCCAGGCCAAGTTCATCCTGGGCCCCGTCGAGCTTGAGGGCGACCGCGTCGAGGACGCCTCCGCGGTCTTCAGCGCCCAGGGCGGCTCCGGCTGGATCGTCCAGCTCGACTTCGACGGCAAGGGCGGCAAGCAGTTCGGCAAGATCACCGGCGAGCTGGCCAAGCAGCAGTCCCCGCAGAACCAGTTCGGCATCGTCCTGGACGGCGAGGTCGCCTCGAATGCCGAGGTCACCTTCGCGATCAGGGGCGGCAAGGCCGAGATCTCCGGTGGCTTCAAGCAGGACGAGGCCGAGGACCTGGCCAACATCCTGTCCTACGGTTCGCTGCCGCTGACCTTCGACATCGTCGACGAGACCACCGTCTCCTCCGCGCTCGGCGAGGAGCAGTTGCGGGCCGGTCTGATCGCGGGCGCCATCGGCCTCGCGCTGGTCATCCTGTACATGGTCATCTACTACCGGGGCCTGGCCCTGGTGGCCATCGCCAGCCTCGCGGTCTCCGCCACGCTCACCTACTCGCTCATGGTGCTGCTCGGCGAGGCGATCCAGTTCGCCCTGAACCTGCCGGCCGTCTGTGGCGCCATCGTGGCCATCGGCATCACCGCGGACTCGTTCATCGTGTACTTCGAGCGCGTACGGGACGAGATCCGCGAGGGCCGCACGCTGCGGCCCGCCGTGCAGCGCGGCTGGCCCCGCGCCCGGCGCACCATCCTCGTCTCCGACTTCGTGTCGTTCCTGGCCGCCGCGGTGCTCTTCATCGTCACGGTGGGCAAGGTGCAGGGCTTCGCGTTCACGCTGGGCCTGACGACGCTGCTGGACGTCGTGGTGGTCTTCTTCTTCACCAAGCCGCTGATGACGCTCCTCGCCACCCGCAAGTTCTTCGCGACCGGGCACCCCTGGTCGGGCCTCGACCCGAAGCGGCTCGGTGCCAAACCGCCGCTGCGCTCCCGCCGCCGCCCCGCCGCCCCCGCCGACACGAAGGAGGCGTGAGATGTCTCGACTCGGCAGTCTCGGCGCCAGGCTCTACCGCGGTGAGGTCGGCTACGACTTCGTCGCCAAGCGGATGATCTGGTACGGCCTCTCCATCCTGATCACCATCACGGCCATCGTGGGTCTGTCGGTGCGCGGCCTGCACATGGGCATCGAGTTCTCCGGCGGCGCGGTCTTCACCACGCCCAAGACCAGCATCTCGGCCGACGACGCCCGGGAGAAGGCGGAGGAGTCCGCCGACGGCCACACGGCGATCGCCCAGAAGCTCGGCAGCGGCGGCCTGCGCATCCAGATCAGCGATCTGGACACCGAGGCCGCGCAGCCGGTCCAGAAGGCGCTCGCCAAGGAACTCGGCGTCGAGAGCTCGAAAATCAACACCCAGCTCGTCGGCCCCAGTTGGGGTGAGGAGATCGCCAAGAAGGCCTGGCAGGGCCTGGCGATCTTCATGCTCCTGGTGGTGATCTACCTCGCCATCGCCTTCGAGTGGCGGATGGCGTTGGCCGCCCTCATCGCGCTGGTGCACGACCTCACGATCACGGTCGGCGTGTACGCGCTGGTCGGCTTCGAGGTCACCCCGGGCACCGTGATCGGTCTGTTGACCATCCTCGGTTACTCGCTGTACGACACCGTCGTCGTCTTCGACGGTCTACGCGAGAGCACGAAGGACCTCACCAAGCAGACCCGCTACACCTACAGCGAGATCGCCAACCGCAGCCTCAACGGCACCCTGGTGCGCTCCATCAACACCACCGTGGTGGCGCTGCTGCCGGTCGCGGCGCTGCTGTTCATCGGTGGCGGCTTCCTGGGCGCCGGCATGCTCAATGACATCTCGCTGGCACTCTTCGTCGGCCTCGCGGCCGGCGCGTACTCCTCGATCTTCATCGCCACTCCGCTGGTCGCCGACCTGAAGGAGCGGGACCCGCAGATGAAGGCCCTGGCCACCCGGGTGCGCGCCAAGCGCGCCGCGGCGGCCGCCCGGGCCGAGTCGTCCGGCAAGGCCGCGCCGGCCGACGACGCCGACGACGACGCGGACCCCGAGGACGTGGAGCCACGGGACGCGGCGGACGAGGAGGCCGAGCGCGAGGAGGCGGCCGCGGCCGGGGTGGTGGGCCAGCGTGGCACCCAGCCCACCCGTCCCCAGTCGTCCACCCGCAACCAGCCGGGCCGCAACCGTGGTCGGGGCCGTCCGTCGGGCAAGCGCCGATGAGCGGGGCTGAGGTCACCGACCTGAGCGCCGGCGGGCCGCGACCGGCGGCCGTCGGGCTCGGCGCCGACGAGCTGCGGACGCTGCTGCTCAGCCGCATCCACGACGTCCCGGACTATCCGCAACCGGGAGTGGTGTTCAAGGACATCACCCCGCTGCTGGCCGACCCGGTCGCCTTCGGCGCGCTGACCGACGCCCTCGCGGCCCTGTGCCGCACCTACCGGGCGGACAAGGTCGTCGGCCTGGAGGCCCGTGGCTTCATCCTGGCCGCGCCGGTCGCGGTCCGCGCCGGCGTGGGGTTCGTGCCGGTGCGCAAGGCGGGCAAGCTGCCGGGGGCGACCCTGCGGCAGGCGTACGACCTGGAGTACGGGACGGCCGAGATCGAGCTGCACGCCGACGCCCTGCGCCCCGGTGATCGAGTTCTGGTCATCGACGACGTTCTGGCCACCGGCGGCACCGCCGAGGCGTCCCTGCACCTCATCCGGCGGGCCGGGGCCGAGGTCGCGGGCGTCGCGGTCTTGCTGGAACTCGGATTCCTCGACGGCAGGCAGCGGCTTCAGGCCAGCCTGGACGGCGCCCCGCTGGAGGCGCTGACCACCGTCTGAACTGCGTGAATCTCCGTGAGGCGGGTACCTGGCAAGCCCCGGGTACCCGCCTTCGGCGTGCCGGAGTGGGTGCCGTGGCGGGACAATGGGTGTGGCGGGATCGATACCATGGCCGTCCGACTCCCGTTTCGGACCGGTCCCGCTTGAGGAGTGCTCTTGCCAGACGAGGCCAAGCCGCTGACCGCCGCACACCCCGCCGAGCCGAACGCCGCGGGTGGCGGGGCGGCTGAGAACGCGCCCAGGAAGGGCGGCGGCGCGTCCAGCCCCGGGCCGAAGCCAGGGCCCAAGCCTCCGGCGGCGCTGCCCACCGGGGGCCCCAACACGAGCGTGCCGGCCCGCCCCCAGCCGCCGGGGCCCACGCCCCGGCAGGGCTCGTCGAACCGGGTGCGCGCCCGCCTGGCCCGGCTCGGGGTGCAGCGCTCCAGCCCGTACAACCCGGTCCTGGAGCCCCTGCTGCGGATCGTGCGGGGCAACGACCCCAAGGCCGACACCTCCACGCTGCGCCAGATCGAGCGCGCGTACCAGGTCGCCGAGCGGTGGCACCGGGGTCAGAAGCGCAAGAGCGGCGACCCGTACATCACGCATCCGCTGGCGGTCACCACCATCCTCGCCGAGCTGGGCATGGACCCGGCGACGCTGATGGCCGGCCTGCTGCACGACACGGTCGAGGACACCGAGTACGGCCTGGACACCCTGCGCCGCGACTTCGGTGACCAGGTCGCGCTCCTGGTGGACGGCGTCACCAAGCTCGACAAGGTCAAGTTCGGCGAGGCGGCGCAGGCCGAGACCGTGCGCAAGATGGTCGTGGCCATGGCCAAGGACCCGCGGGTGCTGGTCATCAAGCTGGCCGACCGGCTGCACAACATGCGCACCATGCGCTACCTCAAGCGGGAGAAGCAGGAGAAGAAGGCCCGCGAGACGCTGGAGATCTACGCCCCGCTGGCGCACCGGCTGGGCATGAACACGATCAAGTGGGAGCTGGAGGACCTCGCGTTCGCGATCCTCTACCCCAAGATGTACGACGAGATCGTGCGCCTGGTGGCCGAGCGCGCCCCCAAGCGGGACGAGTACCTGGCCGTCGTCACCGACCAGGTCCAGGGCGACCTGCGAGCGGCTCGGATCAAGGCGACCGTCACCGGGCGGCCCAAGCACTACTACTCGGTGTACCAGAAGATGATCGTCCGCGGCCGGGACTTCGCGGAGATCTACGACCTGGTGGGCATCCGGGTCCTGGTGGACACCGTCCGCGACTGCTACGCGGCGCTCGGCACCATCCACGCGCGGTGGAACCCGGTGCCCGGGCGGTTCAAGGACTACATCGCGATGCCCAAGTTCAACATGTACCAGTCGCTGCACACGACGGTCATCGGGCCCAGCGGGAAGCCGGTCGAGCTCCAGATCCGCACGTTCGACATGCACCGCCGCGCCGAGTACGGCATCGCCGCGCACTGGAAGTACAAGCAGGAGGCCGTCGCCGGCGCCTCGAAGGTGCGCACCGACGTGCCCAAGAGCAAGGGCGACCGGCAGGACACCGTCAACGACATGGCGTGGCTGCGGCAGCTCCTGGACTGGCAGAAGGAGACCGAGGACCCGGGTGAGTTCCTGGAGTCGCTGCGCTTCGACCTCTCCCGCAACGAGGTCTTCGTCTTCACGCCGAAGGGCGACGTCATAGCGCTGCCGGCGGGCGCGACGCCGGTGGACTTCGCGTACGCCGTGCACACCGAGGTCGGCCACCGCACCATAGGCGCCCGCGTCAACGGCCGTCTGGTGCCGCTGGAGTCGACGCTGGACAACGGCGACCTGGTGGAGGTCTTCACCTCCAAGGCCCCGGGCGCCGGCCCCTCGCGCGACTGGCTCGGCTTCGTCAAGTCGCCCCGGGCCCGTAACAAGATCCGTGGCTGGTTCTCCAAGGAGCGCCGGGACGAGGCCATCGAGCAGGGCAAGGACGCCATCGCCCGCGCGATGCGCAAGCAGAACCTGCCGATCCAGCGCATCCTGACCGGCGACTCGCTGGTCACCCTCGCGCACGAGATGCGCTACTCGGACATCTCCTCGCTGTACGCCGCGATCGGCGAGGGCCACGTCACCGCCCAGAACATCGTGCAGAAGCTGGTGCAGGCGCTCGGCGGCGAGGACGCGGCGTCCGAGGACATAGCGGAATCCACGCCGCTGCGCACCCGCACCAAGCGCCGCTCCAGCGCCGACCCGGGCGTGGTCGTCAAGGGCGTCGAGGACGTGTGGGTCAAGCTGGCCCGCTGCTGTACGCCGGTGCCGGGCGATCCCATCATCGGCTTCGTGACCCGTGGCAGCGGCGTGTCCGTGCACCGGGCCGACTGCGTCAACGTGGACTCGCTGTCCCAGCAGCCGGAGCGGATGCTCGACGTGGAGTGGGCGCCCACCCAGTCGTCGGTCTTCCTGGTGGCCATCCAGGTCGAGGCCCTGGACCGGTCGCGGCTGCTGTCGGACGTGACCCGGGTCCTGTCCGACCAGCACGTCAACATCCTCTCCGCCGCCGTGCAGACCTCCCGCGACCGGGTGGCCACCTCGCGCTTCACCTTCGAGATGGGCGACCCCAAGCACCTGGGCCACGTGCTCAAGGCGGTCCGGGGCGTCGAGGGCGTCTACGACGTGTACCGGGTGACGTCGGCCCGCAGGCCCTGAGGCCCCGTACGACCAGCGCCCTCGGGCGGCGGCGTGCGGGTGCCTGCCTGCCGGGTCACGGGCGGGCCGGGCCGTTCGGGCCGGAAACGGCGCCGAGCTGGGTCAGGCCGTCCAGGATGTCGGTGCAGGTCCAGTACTCGCACAACCTGCCGTCGGCCGCGCGGAGCAGGTCGTGGCCGCTGAAGGCGATCTTCGTGCCGACGGGGGCGGTGGCGTGCGGGATGCCGCCGGTGTACGTGGCGCGCAGCGTCCAGCGGGCGGCGATCAGGTCGCCCTCGACGATCGGTCCGAGATCGACGCTGATGTCCACGTCGCCGAAGGCGGCCATGGTCTGCTCGATCTCGGGCAGCAGCCGCTCCGGACCGGTGGTCGCCTCGGAGTCGCTGCCGTCGGGGCGCGCCTGGTGGACGACGAAGCCGGGGTCGAGGATGTCGGCGGCATGGCTGAAGTCGCCGCGCCACAACCGGCTCCAACGGTCGTAGAGGGCGCGGAGTTGCTCGGGGGAGTGCGTGGACACGGGTTCTCCTGGGGCGTGGTAGAAAGTTCTGCATCGCACATAATCTGCGTGACGCAGATATAAGTCCGACGGAGGTCTGTGTGTCAACCGGAACCCGCGCGGAGGCGCTCGCGGCGGTCACCGCGGCCGCCCGGCGGCACCACGCCGCCTACACCCTGTTCAACCAGGCCATGGCCGAGCGGCTCGGCCTGCACCCGACGGATCTCCAGTGCGTGAGCCTGCTCGGCCTGGAGCCCCGGCCGCGTACCATCGGCGAGATCGCGAAGCTGACCGGGCTGACCTCCGGCTCGGCCACCCGCCTGGTGGACCGGCTGGAGAGGGCCGGCCTCGTCACGCGGCAGCCCGACCCGGACGACCGACGCAAGATGCTGGTCTCGCTCACCGCACGCCGCGCCCCGGACGTCGACGCGGCCTGGGCGGAGCCCGGCAGGGCCTTCGACCGCGCCCTGGACGACTTCACCGACCCGGAACTCGCGGTGATCGAGCGGTACCTACGCCGCATCACCGAGGTCGGGAGCGAACAGACTGAACGCATCCAACGGGGCTGACTCCGGGGCCTGTTGGCGAACCGCCCTCGGGTCAGGAGAACCCGCGGCCTGCTGGCGCGCGCCCGGAACGCGTGCGCCCCGGTGCGGGCCAACCACCCCGGCCCGTCCGGGCCGTGGCACGCGCGATAGCCCGCCGCCAGCGCCCCCATGCGACGAGGGCCCCGGCACGCCATCGCGTACCGGAGCCCTCGTCGTGACCGCCTTCAGGTGCCCGCGCGGGCGGGCGGCGGCGTCAGCCGCCGAACTCCTGGAGCCCCTTCAGGGCCTGGTCGAGGAGTGCCTGGCGGCCCTCAAGCTCCTTGGCGAGCTTGTCCGCCTTGGCGTTGTTGCCCGCCGCCCTGGCCTTGTCCACCTGCTCCTGGAGCTTGTCCACGGCGGCCTGGAGCTGGCCGGTCAGACCCGCGGCCCGGGCCCGGGCCTCCGGGTTGGTGCGCCGCCACTCCGACTCCTCGCTCTCCTGGATGGCCCGCTCGACCGCGTGCATCCGGCCCTCGATCTTCGGCCGGGCGTCGCGCGGCACGTGGCCGATGGCCTCCCAGCGCTCGTTGATCGACCGGAACGCCGCCCGCGCCGCCTTCAGGTCCGTGACCGGCAGCAGCTTCTCCGCCTCGATGACGAGCTCTTCCTTGCGCGTCAGGTTCTCCCGCTGCTCGGCGTCGCGCTCAGCGAACACCTCGCCACGGGCCTGGAAGAAGACGTCCTGCGCGCCCCGGAAGCGGTTCCACAGGTCGTCCTCGGCCTCGCGCTGCGCGCGCCCGGCCGCCTTCCACTCCGCCATCAGCTCGCGGTACCGGGCCGCCGTGGGGCCCCAGTCCGTGGACTTCGACAGCGCCTCCGCCTCCGCGACCAGCTTCTCCTTGGCCTTGCGGGCCTCCTCGCGCTGGGCGTCCAGCGAGGCAAAGTGGGCCTTGCGGCGCTTGGAGAACGCCGAGCGGGCGTGCGAGAAGCGGTGCCACAGCTCGTCGTCCGTCTTGCGGTCCAGGCGCGGCAGCCCCTTCCAGGTGTCCACCAGGGCCCGTAGCCGCTCGCCCGCCGCCCGCCACTGCTCGCTGGCGGCCAGCTCCTCGGCCTCGGCGACCAGCGCCTCCTTGGACCTGCGCGCCTCGTCGGACTGCTTGGCCTTGGCGGCCTTGCGCTCCTCGCGGCGCGCCTCGACCGTCTGGACCAGCTTGTCGAGCCGCTGCCGCAGCGCGTCCAGGTCGCCTACGGCGTGGTGTTCGTCCACCTGCTGGCGCAGGTGCTCGATGGCGGCGCTCGCGTCCTTCGCCGACAGGTCGGTGGTCTTCACCCGACGTTCGAGGAGGCCGATCTCGACAACCAGGCCCTCGTACTTGCGCTCGAAGTAGGACAGGGCTTCCTCGGGGGAGCCCGCCTGCCAGGAACCGACGACCCGCTCGCCATCGGCCGTACGCACGTACACGGTCCCCGTCTCGTCGACGCGGCCCCATGGGTCGCTGCTCACAGCGCCTCCTCCACATGATGCCGGCGCGGGCGCGCGGCCCGCGGGCATCGTCCACGGTTTACTCCCGGCCTGGCAGCGCCGGGCCGGACCGACGAGCTGCTGGGGTACCGATTCGGCAGGGCGGCAGCCGTCGGAGCAGGCACCCTACACAACGCAAACATAGGCGACCGGTGGCCCGGCTGTCCGTATCCAGCGCGACCGAAATTTCGCAGTACGCGCGTCAGTGCGCTCTCGCGCGGGAGCGCGCGGGCACGCGGACGGGGCGCCGCGCGGGCGGCGCCGGCGCTCGTCGGCGACGTCAAGACCGCTTGACGGTCGCCTTGTTGATCACCACGGTGGCGATCGGCGCGGTGTTCCCCGTCTGCGGGTCGGGGGCCGTCGCGCCAGCCTTGGTGATCTTCTTCAACACGTCCTCGCCGCCCTTGAGCGTGCCGAACGGCGTGTAGTACGGAGGCAGCTCGCTGTCCTGGTACACGATGAAGAACTGGCTGCCGCCGCTGTCCTCGTTCTTGCTCTCGCCCTTGGGCGGCTGCGGGTTGTAGCGGTTGGCCATGGCGATCGTGCCCGCCGGGTAGACGTTCCCCTTGAGCTTCGGGTCCTTCAGGTTCTCGTCCGGGATGGTGTACCCGGGCGTGCCGGTGCCGTCGCCCTTGGGGTCGCCGCACTGCAGCACGTAGATGCCCTGGTCGGTCAGCCGGTGGCACTTGGTGTGGTCGAAGTACCCCTTGCCGGCCAGGAAGTTGAAGGAGTTCACCGTGTGCGGGGCGTTCTTCGCGTCCAGCCCGATGGTGATGTCGCCGCAGGTGGTCGCCAGCTCCATCGTGTACTCGGCCGACCTGTCGATCGTGAGCTTCGGCTCCTTCTTCCAGGTCTGCCCCGACGGAGCGCCCGGGGCCGGCTTGGCGCACGGGTCGGCGACGGTGTCCTTCTTGTCCTTGTCGTCCGAGTCGAAGAGGCCCACCGCCGCCACCACCAGGCCGGCGACCAGCGCCAGCACGATGCCGCCCGCGATCGCGGCGTTGCGCTTCTGGGTCTTGGACCGAGCGGCCGCCCTGCGCTGCTGCTGACGCTCCAGCTTCTCGCGGGCGAGCTGCCGTCGCCGCTGCTCCTGACTGACCACCAGGTCTACTCCTCAACTGTCACGCCGCGCCATCGCCGCGCGGCGTCTGCCGTGTTCGCTTCCCCCGGCGCGGCTGTCCGGCGCTGGCCGGTGCCGTGCTCGCGGGTCCTTGACGGTCCTCCGTCCGCCCCGCCCGCCGGTGGCGCTGGCCGCCCGCTGGCGGCCGTCCGCCGGCGCATGGCCGTACCGTATAGCGGTTCGCTGTGGCCCGTGCGCCGCAGGTAGGCTCTTCGCACGCCGACTTTCCGCCCCGGCGTCACGGCCACCGCGCCGACCGCCGGACCACCTGAAGGACGATCGTGCTCATTGCTGGGTTCCCTGCCGGGGCCTGGGGGACCAACTGCTACCTGGTCGCCCCCGCCGCCGGCGAGGAGTGCGTGATCATCGACCCGGGCCACCAGGCCGCCGAGGGCGTCGCGGAGACCATCGCCAAGCATCGGCTCAAGCCCGTGGCCGTCATCCTCACCCACGGCCACATCGACCACGTGGCCTCGGTGGTCCCGGTGTGCGGGGCGCACGACGTACCGGCCTGGATCCACCCGGCCGACCGCTACATGATGAGCGACCCGGAGAAGGCGCTCGGCCGTTCCATCGGGATGCCGCTGATGGGGGAGCTGACCGTCGGCGAGCCCGACGACGTCAAGGAGCTCTCCGACGGCGCGGCCCTGAACCTGGCCGGTCTGGAGCTGTCCGTCGCGCACGCGCCCGGCCATACCAAGGGGTCGGTGACCTTCCGGCTGCCCGAGAGCGCCGACATCCCGTCGGTCTTCTTCTCGGGCGACCTGCTCTTCGCCGGCTCCATCGGACGCACCGACCTGCCCGGCGGTGACCACGCCGAGATCCTTGAGTCGCTGGCCCGCGTGTGCCTGCCGCTCGACGACTCGACCGTGGTGCTGTCCGGTCACGGTCCCCAGACCAGCATCGGCCAGGAGCGCGCCACCAACCCGTACCTGCGGCAGGTGGCCGCCGGCCTCGGAGGCGGCCCGGCCGCCCCGCGACGAGGAATGTGACGACCAACCCCGTGAACGCCTTCACCGCCCCCAAGGGCACGTACGACCTGACCCCGCCGGACTCCGCGACCTTCCTCGCGGTCCGCGAGGCGCTCGCCGCCCCGCTGCGCCGCTCCGGGTACGGCTACATCGAGACCCCCGGCTTCGAGCACGTCGAACTCTTCTCGCGCGGCGTCGGTGAGTCCACCGACATCGTGACCAAGGAGATGTACACCCTCACCACCAAGGGCGGCACCGAACTCGCGCTGCGCCCCGAGGGCACCGCGTCCGTGCTGCGCGCCGCCCTGGAGCGCAACCTGCACAAGGCCGGCAACCTGCCGGTCAAGCTCTGGTACTCGGGCTCGTACTACCGCTACGAGCGCCCGCAGGCGGGCCGCTACCGGCACTTCTCGCAGGTCGGTGCCGAGGCGATCGGCGCCGAGGACCCGGCCCTGGACGCCGAGTTGATCATCCTGGCCGTGGACGCCTACCGCTCGCTGGGGCTGCGGGACTTCCGCCTCCTGCTGAACTCGCTGGGCGACAAGGAGTGCCGGCCGGCCTACCGCGAGGCGCTGCAGGGCTTCCTGCGCGGACTCGACCTCGACGAGGACACCCGGCGGCGGATCGAGATCAACCCGCTGCGGGTGCTCGACGACAAGCGCGAGGCCGTGCGCAAGCAACTCGTCGGCGCGCCCGCGCTGCGCGACCACCTGTGCGAGGCGTGCAAGGTCTACCACGAGCGCGTACGTCAGTTGCTGACGGCCGCGGGCGTCGTCTTCGAGGACGACGAGAAGCTGGTGCGCGGGCTCGACTACTACACGCGTACCACGTTCGAGTTCATTCACGACGGGCTCGGATCGCAGTCCGCGGTGGGCGGCGGCGGGCGTTACGACGGCCTGTCCGAGATGATCGGCGGCCCGGCCCTGCCGTCGGTCGGCTGGGCGCTCGGCGTGGACCGCACGGTGCTCGCGCTGCGCGCCGAGGGCGTGGAACTGGAGCTGCCGGCAGCCACCGAGGTGTACGCGGTGCCACTCGGCGAGGCGGCCAGGGACGTGCTCTTCGACCTGGTCACAGCCCTGCGCCGGGCCGGTGTCGCCGCCGACTTCGCCTTCGGCGGCAAGGGCCTGAAGAACGCCATGAAGTCCGCGAACCGCTCCGGTGCCAGGTTCGCCCTGGTGGCGGGCGAACGCGACCTCGCCGAGGGCGTCGTTCAGTTGAAGGACCTGGCCAGCGGGGACCAGACACCTGTCTCCCTGGACGCCGTCGTGGAGGAACTGCGCGCACGGCGCGGTTGATTCACAGGAGCCTGGTGCACAATGACCGGGCTATGACCGACTGACGAGACGAATGGCGCTATGACGACTTCGGCACTTCACCGTTCTGACACGGACGGGGACGCGGAGAAGACCACCCCCGGCGGCGCCGTCGGCGGCGGCCGGGTCTTCGCCTGGTTGCTCATCCTCTCCGGCGCCGCGGGCCTGCTGGCCGCCTGGATCATCACCCTCGACAAGAACCACATCCTGGAGGCGAAGGCCGAGGGGAAGACCTACACCCCCGGCTGCAGCATCAACCCGATCGTCTCCTGCGGCAGCATCATGGAGAGCGACCAGGCCGAGGCGTTCGGCTTCCCGAACCCCATGCTCGGCCTGGTCGCCTACGGCATCGTCATCGCCGTGGGCGTGGGCGTGCTGGTTGGCGCGCGCTTCCCGCGCTGGTACTGGCTGACCCTGAACGCCGGCTGCCTGTTCGGCGTCGGCTTCTGCACCTGGCTGCAGTACCAGTCGCTGTACGAGATCGGCGCGCTGTGCCTGTGGTGCTGCCTGGCCTGGGCCGCCACCATCCTGATGTTCTCCTACGTGACGTGGTTCAACGTCAAGCACCGGTTCCTGCCGGCGCCCGAGGGGCTGCGCCGCGGGTTCCTGGAGTTCCACTGGGTGCTGCCGGTGCTGTGGATGGGCGTCATCGCGATGCTGATCCTCACCAAGTGGAAGAGCCAGCTCTGGGCCTGACCGAGGAGGCCGGGCCGAGCCGGGCCCACCCGGGGCGCGAACATCGGGTGGGCCCGGCTTCTCGTTGGTCGCCCCGGCCCGTTGTCAGTGCGGTGGCATAGGCTTCCCACGTGGAGCCAGACCTGTTCACCGCCGCCGCCGAGGAGCGCCAGGAGAAGGACCCGGCCGCCAGCCCGCTGGCCGTCCGGATGCGTCCGCGCACGCTCGATGAAGTCGTGGGGCAGCAGCACGTGCTGCGCCCCGGTTCGCCGCTGCGTCGGCTGGTGGGGGAGGGGAGCGGCGGTCCGGCCGGGTCCTCGTCGGTCATCCTGTGGGGCCCGCCGGGCACCGGGAAGACGACGCTGGCCTACGTCGTCAGCCAGGCCACCCAGAAGCGCTTCGTGGAGCTGTCGGCGATCACCGCCGGCGTCAAGGAGGTGCGGGCCGTCATCGACGGCGCGCGCCGCAGCTCGGGCGGGTACGGCCGGGAGACGGTGCTCTTCCTGGACGAGATCCACCGCTTCAGCAAGGCCCAGCAGGACTCCCTGCTGCCCGCCGTGGAGAACCGCTGGGTCACCCTCATCGCGGCCACGACGGAGAACCCGTACTTCTCGGTCATCTCCCCGCTGCTCTCCCGCTCGCTGCTGCTCACGCTGGAGCCGCTGACCGACGACGACCTGCGGTCCCTGCTGCGGCGTGCGCTGACCGCCGAGCGCGGGCTCGGCGGCGTGGTGGAGCTGCCCGAGGACGCGGAGGCGCACCTGCTGCGGATCGCCGGCGGCGACGCCCGGCGGGCGCTGACGGCGCTTGAGGCGGGCGCGGGTTCGGCGATAGCCAAGGGCGAGCCGGAGATCACGCTGGCCACGCTGGAGGAGGCGGTCGACCGGGCGGCGGTGAAGTACGACCGGGCCGGCGACCAGCACTACGACGTGGCGAGCGCGCTCATCAAGTCCATCCGCGGCTCGGACGTGGACGCGGCGCTGCACTACCTGGCCCGCATGATCGAGGCGGGTGAGGACCCGCGGTTCATCGCCAGGCGGCTGATGATCTCGGCGAGCGAGGACATCGGCATGGCCGACCCGACGGCGCTCCAGACGGCGGTGGCCGCGGCGCAGGCGGTGGCCCTGATCGGCTACCCCGAGGCCCGGATAGCGCTCGGGCAGGCCACGGTGGCGCTCGCGCTCGCGCCCAAGTCGAACGCCGCGTACCTGGCCATCGACGCGGCCCTGGCCGACGTACGCGCCGGCCTGGCCGGCCCCGTCCCGCCGCACCTGCGCGACGGCCACTACAAGGGCGCCCAGAAGCTCGGCCACGCGCAGGGCTACCTCTACCCGCACGACCTGCCGGGCGGCATCGCCGCGCAGCAGTACGCGCCGGACGCGGTGCACGGCAAGCGGTACTACGAGCCGACGCGGTACGGGGCGGAGGCGCGCTACGCCGACGTCGTGGAGCGGGTCAGGGCCCGGCTGCGCGGCGACCCGCCGCCCCCGGCCGCGCGCGCCGAGCAGTCCGAGGCCAAGGCCGCCGAGTAGCCCGGCCCGCGCGGGCGCCACGCTGCCCCGGCGGGCGCGATCGGCGCCCCGGGGCCGCGCGACGCGGCTGACCGGCCAGCCGGCACGGCCGGTTCGCCACGCCGTCGTGGCATGCCCAACTCCCGCCTGGTGAGCGGAAGTTGGGCCAGGTGTCGCCGCCGGTCGGGTGTGCCCGGGCCGCCGAGGCGGTCGGCGGGGAAGGGGGGTGAGCGGACGCGGGAGAGGGCGGACGCAGCGGACGCGGAAGGACGCGGGCGTGTGGATCGCCGGACGGGTGTTGAGGTGGCCGGCTACTCGGCCGCGGCCTCGAAGAGGGTGTGCATGGCGCGCCGCAGCTCCGTCACGTCACGCACCGGCTCCGGGAAGTCGAAGCGGGCGTCGAAGGAGCGGCTGGTGGAGTCGGTGAAGCGGACCCGTAGGCCGAAGCGGCCGAGCGCGACGGGCACCGCCCGCACGGCGCGTCCGGCCGACACGCGCGCCTCCCCCTGCTGCGGTGCGCCAGGTTCACGCGCGGCTCCGCAGTTGGCGCGCTCCCCGATGAGCGCGCAGAGCATCTGGACCTGCTCGCTGTGCGCGGAGTGCAGGTGCTGGAGGAGGTCGGCCTCGTGAGCCACCAGCGGGTCGGGGGCCGCGGCGGCGAAGGCGTCCGGCTCGACGCCCTCGGCGCCCCACAGGTCGTCCACGCACGCCTCGCCGACCTCGAGTCGCAGCAGCACCCAGGCGGGACGCCCGCCGGGTCGGTGCGCGGTGGGCGGGTGTGGCGCGTCGTCCATGCCGAGGATCTCGCCCACCGGGTGGCGTTCGGCGAGCAGCATGGCGCAGGCGGCCCGCTCCTCGGCGCGTACCGGGGTGAGCCAGCCGGCGACCCAGGCGCGCCCGCGCACGCGATACGGCACCGAAACGGGTGCGACGTCCGTGATCTCCATCACGCACGCGAGGTCGTCATCCTGGGCGTACGCTGCGGCTCTGGCCGCCGGAGAGCCGCCGGGGACCAGCAGTAGCACGTCTCCGTCGGGCATGACGGTGCGGGCCGTCGGGATGCCCGCGGTGAAGTCCTCGGGCTCCTCGATTCCAGGAATCGCGAGAGAAGCCGTAGCCTTGGACTCTACGAGGGTTCGTACGCGCTCGGCAGCAGTAGGTTGCCGGGCGTCTTCCGCGGGGCGCGGCTGACCCACCTCAGTGCCTTCAGGCCCGGAGTCGTCTGACTCCGTGCCCTGGGCGGTGCTTGATGTGGGGCTCCCAGGTCGAAACATGCGTTCTCCTCGGCTAAGGTAAGCCTAACCTAACTTACACGGAGGTTCGTTCCACGTGAACCAGTCGCGCCCCAAGGTCAAGAAGTCCCGTGCGCTCGGAATCGCACTGACTCCCAAGGCCGTCAAGTACTTCGAGGCTCGCCCCTACCCGCCGGGTGAGCACGGCCGTGGCCGCAAGCAGAACAGCGACTACAAGGTCCGACTCCTTGAGAAGCAGCGTCTGCGCGCTCAGTACGACATCAGCGAGCGCCAGATGGCCCGTGCCTACGACCGCGCTCGGAAGGTCGACGGCAAGACGGGCGAGGCCCTGATCATCGAGCTTGAGCGCCGCCTGGACGCGCTCGTCCTTCGGTCGGGCATCGCCCGGACCATCTACCAGTCGCGCCAGATGGTCGTGCACGGTCACATCGAGGTCAACGGCCGCAAGGTCGACAAGCCGTCCTTCCGCGTCCGCCCGGGCGACGTCGTGATGGTCCGCGAGCGCAGCCGCGAGAAGCACCCCTTCCAGGTCGCTCGCGAGGGTGGCTACGACACCGACGGTGAGACGCCGCGCTACCTCGAGGTCAACCTCAAGGCGCTCGCGTTCCGCCTCGACCGGGACCCGAACCGCAAGGAGATCCCGGTGATCTGCGACGAGCAGCTCGTCGTCGAGTACTACGCCCGCTAAGCACGGCTCAGCAGGTAGGCCCCGCCCGCGAGGGCGGGGCCTTTCGCGTGTGGGCCGGACCTAGCCGGCGGGCTCCTCGTCCGCCTCGGCCGGCGGCGGGCCGGCCGGCTGCTTGCGGCGCAGCGCGGCGGCCGCGCCCGCGGCCCACTCCTCGGCCGCCCGGCCCTCGCTGGCCCGGTCCTCCTCGGGCCAGGGCCGCCCGGCCACCCCGCCCGCCTGCCCGACCAGGCTGGCCGGACGCCCACGGCCCCGCTCCAGGACCTGGGCCACCGCCGAGTCCAGGCCCGCGCGCCGCCCGTCGCGCCGCGCCGCCTCGTACCCCGCGTCGCCGAGCAGGCCCCTGGCCCGCGCGGCGCAGCGCTCGTGCCGCTGGCGCAGCAGCGGGGAGCGCAGCGGCTCGCCGGCCAGGTCGTGCCAGCCGGTGAGGGCGGCGCCCTGCAACTCGGCCGCCCACTCCGGCGCGTCGAGCACCACCAGCGGCGCCAGCCGCTCAAGCGCCAGCGTCATGCCCAGCAGATCGCCGAACTCCCGCTTGATCTCCAGACAGGCCACCAGGAGTTCACGGGCCTGCTCGTCCTCGCCCCGCTCGGCACGGGCGCAGGCCAGCGCGTACAGGGCGTACGAGCGTACCCACCGCTCCCCGCTGTCACTGGCCACCTGTCGGGCGTCCTCGGCCAGCGCCAGGGCCGCCTCGGCGTCGCCGAGCAGCGCCAACGCCAGCGCGAGCTGCACCTGCGCGAGGAGCACCAGGGCGTTCAGCTCGCCCCGGGCGCGATAGCGCTCAAGGCACTCGCGCAACAGGGCCACCGCGCCCGGCAGGTCGTCGTTGGCGAGCGCGGTCGCGCCCAGCATCTGGGTGGCCAGCGCCGCCGCGCCCTCGTCGCCGCACCGGTCGGCCAGCTCGCGGCACTCGTGCAGCGCGGTCAGCGCGGCCACCGCGTCCCCGCGCGCCGCCGCCGTCAGGCCCACGGCCCACAGCGCCTTCGCGCGCGGCTCCGGCTGGTCGCCCCCGAGTTCCAGCGCGCGCTCCAGCCAGCGCTGGCCCTCGGCGAGCCGTCCGCAGCCGACCCAGTAGAACCACAGGGTGCCGGTCAGGTACTGGCCGATGTGCGCGTCCTCGGGGCTCTCCAGGCTGTGTTCGAGCGCGAGCCGCAGGTTCGGCAGCTCCGCCTCCACGCGCTGGGCCACCTCGACCTGGCGCAGGCTGAACCAGTCCAGCTCGCACCAGGTGGCAAGCCCCAGGTACCAGTCGCGGTGCCGCTTGCGCAGCCGCTCGGTCTCGCCCAGCTCCGCCAGCCACCGGGCGCCGTACGCGCGCACTGGGCGCGGCAGCCGGTAGCGGGCCTGGCCGGCGCCCTCGGGCGGGTCGTCCCGGACCACGACGGACTGCGCGACCAGGCCCGACAGGACCGGCAGCACCTCGTCGGCGGGCAGGTCCGGGCCGGAGCACACGTACTCGACGGCGTCCAGGTCGAAGCCGCCGTCGAAGACCGACAGCCGCGACCACAGCAGCCGCTCGCCGGCCGTGCACAGCTCGTGGCTCCAGCCGATCGCGGTGGACAGCGAGCGGTGCCGGTCGGGGACGCTGTGGCCGTCGCTGGTCAGCAGCCTGAGCGGGTCGTCGAGCCGGAGCAGGACCTGTTCCAGGGACAGGGTGCGTAACTGCGCCGCCGCCAGCTCGATGGCCAGCGGCATGCCGTCCAGGCGGCGACACACCTCGCTCACCGTCTCGCGGTCGGCCGCCGCGGTGAAGGCGGGCAGCAGCGCCGAGGCGCGGTCGGCGAACAGTTCGACGGCGTCGGGCCACACCGGCAGCGGGCCCAGCGGCAGCAGCCGCTCGCCGGTGATCCCGAGCGGGCGCCGGCTGGCGACGAGCACCCGCAGGCCCGGCACCCGCCGCAACAGCTCGGCCACCAGCGCGGCGCACGGCTCGCTCAGGTGCTCACAGCCGTCGAGCACCAACAGCGTCTCGCCCTGCGCGAGGCGCCGCACCAACACCTCGCGCGGGGGTCGCCCGCTGGGCGCGGTCAGCCCGAGGGCGCGGAGCACGGCCTCGTCGAGGTTGGCGTCGGCGGGGAGTTCGGCCAGGCTGACCAGCCACATGCCGTCGCAGAAGCGATTCCGCATCCGTCTGGCCGCCCGTAGCGCCAGCCGGGACTTGCCGATCCCGGCGGCGCCCGTGATCGTCACCAGGCGGGTTCGGGAGAGGAGTCGCCTGGTCTCCGCCAGTTCCGCGGACCGCCCGACGAACCGGCTGACTTCGGCGGGGAGGGCGCCCGCTCTGCTGGGTTGGGCGGAGGGGCTGGGCTTCGCTGATCCGGGGCGCGGAACATGTCGCATGAAACACGGAGCGTACTCAACGGTATGCGGGCCGTACAATCCCCGCTCCTGCCACTCGGCCAGGGCGCGCGCCCCCGCCGGAAGCGGCCCGTGGCGAGCGACAATGCGGTACGGCCGAGGAGCCGCGGCGCGATAGGCTCGGTGTCTGCCGCCCGCGCCCGCGATGCCTGACCGCCCGCAAGTGGCGGCGGGCCGCGCTGAACGAGTGCAGCCCATGACGAGTCAACGATCAGCAGGGAGCGGTGCGACGTGTCCGGTGGAGAAGTGGCCGGGATCCTCGTGGCCGTCTTCTGGGCGATCCTGGTGTCGTTCCTCGCCCTCGCGCTGGTGAGGCTCGCGCAGGCGCTCAAGGCGACCACCAAGCTGGTGGCCGACGTGACCGACCAGGCGGTGCCGCTGCTGAGCGAGGCGTCGGCCACGGTGCGCTCGGCCAACACGCAGCTCGCGCGCGTCGACTCGATCGCGGCCGACGTCCAGGAGGTCACCTCCAACGCGTCCGCGCTCTCCTCCACCGTCTCGTCGGCCTTCGGCGGCCCGCTGGTGAAGGTGGCCGCGTTCGGGTACGGGGTACGCCGGGCCATCGGCCGCAAGGGCGAGGCGCCCGAGCGCTCGACCGTCGTCGTCGGCAAGACCGTGCCGTCCGCACGGCGCGGTGGCCGCCGCAGCCGGAGCACCAGCCGGAACAATGACCGGAGCAAGAAGGACTGATCGCGATGTTCCGCCGCGCATTCTGGTTCACCACCGGCGCCGCAGCCGGCGTGTGGGCCACCACCAAGGTCAACCGCAAGTTGCGCCAGTTGACTCCCGAGAGTCTGGCCGCGCAGGCCGCGGACAAGGCGGTGGAGACCGGACACCGACTGAAGCAGTTCGCCCTGGACGTACGGGTTGGAATGTCGGACCGGGAAGCGGCGTTGAACGACGCGCTGGGACTCAACGGGGGACCCGACGTCCGGGAACTGCCCGTGCGGCACGCGCAGGTGCTGGAGTCGAAGACCTACCGCCCCGCGGGCCTGACCGCCCAAGGCGATCCGGACACCCGCCGGGGCGACGACTGGAACGACCGGGAAAACGACCGGAAGACCGACCGGAACGATCGGAAAGAGGACTACTGATGGAGTCGGCCGAAATCCGCCGCCGCTGGCTACGCTTCTTCGAGGAGCGGGGGCACACCGTCGTGCCGTCGGCGTCGCTGATCGCGGACGACCCGACGCTGTTGCTGGTCCCCGCGGGCATGGTGCCCTTCAAGCCGTACTTCCTGGGCGAGGTCAAGCCGCCCTTCGACCGGGCCACCAGTGTGCAGAAGTGCGTGCGCACGCCCGACATCGAAGAGGTCGGCAAGACCACGCGGCACGGCACGTTCTTCCAGATGTGCGGCAACTTCTCCTTCGGCGACTACTTCAAGGAAGGCGCCATCAAGCTCGCCTGGGAGCTGCTGACCAGCTCGCAGGCGGACGGGGGCTACGGCCTGGACCCGGAGAAGCTGTGGATCACGGTCTACGAGCAGGACGACGAGGCCGAGCGCATCTGGCGTGAGGTCATCGGCGTGCCGGCCGAGCGCATCCAGCGCCTGGGCATGGGCCCCAACTACTGGTCCATGGGCGTGCCCGGACCGTGCGGCCCCTGCTCCGAGATCAACTACGACCGCGGCCCGGAGTTCGGCCCCGAGGGCGGCCCGGCCGTCAACGACGAGCGGTACGTGGAGATCTGGAACCTGGTCTTCATGCAGTACGAGCGCGGACCGGGCTCCGGCAAGGAGGACTTCCCGATCCTCGGCGAGCTGCCCAGCAAGAACATCGACACCGGCCTCGGCCTCGAACGCCTCGCGATGATCCTGCAGGGCGTGCACAACATGTACGAGACGGACACCCTCCGGGTCGTCATGGACCAGGCCACCGAGCTGACCGGGGTCGCCTACGGCGCCGGCCCGGACACCGACGTTGCCCTGCGCGTGGTCGGCGACCACATCCGCACCTCGGTGATGCTCATCGGTGACGGCGTCACCCCGGGCAACGAGGGCCGCGGGTACGTGCTGCGCCGCATCATGCGCCGCGCCATCCGCAACATGCGCCTGCTGGGCGCCACCGGTCCGGTGGTCGGGCAGCTCGTGGACGTCGTGCTCAAGACGATGGGCCAGCAGTACCCGGAGCTGCTTGAGGACCGCAAGCGCATCGAGACGGTCGCCCTGGCCGAGGAGAGCGCGTTCCTCAAGACGCTGAAGTCCGGCACCAACATCCTGGACACGGCCGTCAGCGAGACCAAGGCCGCCGGCTCCACCACGCTCGCCGGCGACAAGGCGTTCCTGCTGCACGACACGTGGGGCTTCCCCATCGACCTGACCCTGGAGATGGCCGCCGAGCAGGGGCTGACCGTCGACCAGGAGGGCTTCCGCCGCCTGATGAAGGAGCAGCGGGAGCGGGCCAAGGCGGACGCCAAGGCCAAGAAGCAGGGCCATGCCGACCTCTCCGCCTACCGCGCGGTCGCCGACACCTCCGGCACCACGGTCTTCACCGGGTACGGGGAGACGGCGGGGGAGTCCTCCGTCGTCGGGCTGCTCGTTGACGGTGTCTCGTCGCCCGCCGCGCACGAGGGCGACGAGGTCGAGGTCGTCCTCGACCGCACCCCGTTCTACGCCGAGGGCGGCGGTCAGCTCGCCGACACGGGCCGGATCAAGCTGGACACCGGCGCCGTGGTCGAGGTGCGGGACGTACAGCAGCCGGTGCCCGGCGTGAGCGTGCACAAGGGCGTGGTGCAGGTCGGCGAGGTCGTCGTCGGCGCCGGGGCGTACGCCCAGATCGACGTCGCCCGCCGGCGGGCCATCGCCCGCGCGCACAGCGCCACCCACCTCACCCACCAGGCGCTGCGCGACGCGCTCGGCCCGACGGCCGCGCAGGCCGGTTCGGAGAACTCGCCCGGCCGCTTCCGGTTCGACTTCGGCTCGCCGACCGCGGTTCCCGGCACGGTGCTCACGGACGTCGAGCAGAAGATCAACGACGTGCTCTCCCGCGAGCTCGACGTCACCGCCGAGGTGATGAGCATGGACGAGGCGAAGAAGCAGGGCGCCATCGCCGAGTTCGGCGAGAAGTATGGCGACCGGGTGCGCGTGGTGACCATCGGCGACTTCTCCAAGGAGCTGTGTGGTGGCACGCACGTGCACAACACGGCCCAGCTCGGCCTGGTGAAGCTGCTCGGCGAGTCCTCGATCGGTTCCGGGGTGCGCCGCGTGGAGGCCCTGGTGGGCGTGGACGCGTACAACTTCCTCGCTCGCGAGCACACGGTGGTCTCGCAGCTCACGGACCTGGTCAAGGGCCGCCCCGAGGAGCTGCCCGAGAAGATCTCCGGAATGCTGGCCAAGCTCAAGGAGGCCGAGAAGGAGATCGAGCGGTTCCGCGCGGAGAAGGTGCTGCAGGCCGCCGCCGGCCTCGCCGAGGGCGCCCAGGACGTGCGGGGCGTCGCGCTGGTGACCGGCCGGGTGCCCGACGGCACCGGCGCCGATGACCTGCGCAAGCTGGTGCTCGACGTGCGCGGGCGTATCCAGGGCGGTCGCCCGGCCGTCGTCGCGCTGTTCGCCGTCGCCGGCGAGCGCCCGCTCACGGTGATCGCCACCAACGAGGCGGCCCGCGAGCGTGGCCTCAAGGCCGGTGAGCTGGTGCGCACCGCCGCCAAGACGCTCGGTGGAGGCGGCGGCGGCAAGCCGGACGTCGCGCAGGGCGGCGGCCAGAACCCGGCCGCCATCGACGACGCGATCGCCGCCGTGCAGCGCCTCGTCGCCGAACAGGCGTGAGGAGCGGGCGTGAGGACCGGCCGAGCAGGCGGTTCGAGCGGCTGAGTGGGCGCGGTGGATGGCCGCTTCGCGCGTGACGCGCGAGCGTGCCGCCGCGTGGTCGCAGTAGTGGTCGGCCGGCCGGGTGAACGTCACCCGGCCGGCCGACGACCGCCCGGGCGGGTGCGATGCGCACTCGACCGGGCGGGGGCACGGACGGGGTGACGGGAGTACGTCACCCCGGTGGTGGAACAACGGCTCCGGCGTGAGCGGTAGGTCGAGCGGGAGCGGGGACGAGGCGGCGTGAGCGAGGAACGGCCCATGCGACGCGGGCGACGGATCGCCGTCGATGTCGGAGACGCCCGGATCGGGGTGGCCTCGTGCGACCCCGACGGGGTCCTCGCGACACCGGTGGAGACGGTGCCGGGCCGGGACGTCCCGGCCGCCCGGCGCAGGCTGGTGGCGATCGTGGAGGAGTACGAGCCGATCGAGGTCATCGTCGGCCTGCCACGGTCGTTGCGCGGCACGGAGGGCCCGGCCGCGATCAAGGTGCGCGGCTTCGCCGACGAGCTGGCCCGGGCCGTGGCGCCGGTGCCGGTGCGGCTGGTGGACGAGCGCATGAGCACGGTCACCGCGACCCAGGGGCTGCGCGCCGCGGGGGTCAGGAGCAAGAAGGGGCGGTCGGTCGTCGACCAGGCCGCCGCCGTCATCATCCTCCAGAACGCGCTGGAGACGGAGCGCGCCTCGGGCCGCCCGCCGGGAGAGGCCGTCGAAGTGGTCATCTGATCGCGATACGGTAACGTTCCGCGCGGCATGGCAGCCGTTCGAATCCCGGGCGTCGTGATAGCCCGGCGGAGCGAACCCCGCGCCCCACGCGCGTATCGGCTGCCGCAGCGCGGCACTAGGGGATTGATGACTGAGTATGGCCGGAGCTCCGGCTCTCAACCGTGGGACCCCGAGGACCCCTTGTACGGGGACCCGGGGTGGCACGGGCAGCAGGCCGCGGGCGGTCAGAGCCCCTACGGTGACCAGGCCCAGCAGTATGCGCAGCAGCAGGAACCTTTCGCGCAGCAGCAGTACGGCTGGGACGGCGCGCAGGGCTCGGCCGCGCCGTACGGCGGCGGCCCGGGCGATCCGTACGCGCACGGCCAGCAACACGGTCAGCAGCAGAGCCAGCAGCACGGCCAACAGCCGCCCCAGCAGCAGGGCCAGTCCGCCGACCCCTACGGGACGGGCCAGCACGCCCAGCCCGGTGACCCCTACGGGACGGGTCAGCACGCCCAGCCCGGTGACCCGTACGGCACGGGCCAGCACGCCCAGCCGGGCGACCCGTACGCGACGGGTCAGCATGCCCAGCCCGGTGAGCCCTACGCGCGGGACCAGCACGGCCAGCCGGTCGACGGCTATCCCTCCGCTCAGCACGGCCAGCCGTTCGGCGGCGAGCAGGCCGACTACTACGGGACGCCGGACGGCTACCCGGCGCCCGAGCAACAGGCGGCCCCGCACGGCCAGCAGGCCCAGCAGCAGCCGGCGTACCAGCGGCAGGCGGGGCAGGAGCCGCGGCAGCAGACGCGGGGAGGGGCGCCGGCGGGCCCCCCGGCGGGGGAGCCGGTAGACGACTGGCGGGCGGAGAACGAGCCCGCTCCGGACGGTCCCGACCATCCCTTCTTCGCGGAAGAGAAGAACTCCTTCCTCGACGACGCGGACGGCGCCGGCCGCGGCGGGCGTGCCGGCCGGGGGCCGGGGCGCGACGCGGGCCGGGGCGCCGAGCACGGCGACGCGTTCGACGGCGCCTATGACGACGATGTCAGCGACCCGCGCGAGGAGCGCCGGCAGTCCCGGGAGCGGCGCGACCAGAAGACCAAGCGCCGTAGCGGCATGGCGTGTCTGGTGGTCACGGTGGTGCTCGGCGGCGCCGTGGGCGGCGTGGGCTACTTCGGCTACCAGTTCTGGCAGAGCCACTTCGGCGCCGCGCCGGACTTCGCGGGCGAGGGCACCGACGAGCAGGTGCAGATCGAGATTCCCGAGGGCACCGGGGTCGCCGCCATGGGCGACATTCTCAAACGCGAAGGCGTCGTCAAGAGCAGCCAGGCGTTCGTGGACGCCGCCAACGGAAACCCCAAGGGCGACCGCATCCAGGCGGGGACGTACACGCTCAACAAGCAGATGTCGGGTGACGCGGCCGTCACGATGATGACCGACCCCGCGGCGCTGAACTCCCTGATCGTCAGCGAGGGCATGCGTAACCGCGCCGTCTACGCCGCGATCGACAAGAAGATCGGCGCCGCCGAGGGCACCACCCTGGAGGTGGCCCAGAAGGAGTACCGCAACCTCGGGCTCCCCGCGTGGGCGAACAAGAACCCCAACATCAAGGACCCGCTGGAGGGGTTCCTCTACCCCTCCCGCTACAGCGTCGGCAAGGACGCCAAGCCCGCCGCCGTACTGCGCAAGATGGTCGAGCAGGCCAACAAGGAGTACGAGAAGCTCGGCATCGACGAGGCCAAGGCCCAGAGCCTGGGCCTGTCGTCGCCGCTCGACATCGTCACCGTGGCCAGCCTCGTCAACGCCGAGGGCATGACGCACGACGACTTCCGCAAGATGGCCGACGTCGTCTACAACCGCCTCAAGCCCGACAACGTGCAGACCAACGGGCTGCTGGAGTTCGACTCGACGTACAACTACATCAAGAACCAGAGCAAGATCGACTTGACGATCGAGGAACTGCGCAAGTACGACAACCCCTACAACACGTACCACGACAAGGGGCTGCCGCCCGGGCCCATCGGGAACCCGGGGGAGGACGCGCTGAAGGCCACCCTGAAGCCCGAGCGGGGCGGGTGGTACTACTTCATCTCCGTCGACCTCAAGACGACGAAGTTCACCAAGACCTACGCCGAGCACAAGAAGCTGGTCGAAGAGTTCAACAAGACGCGCGGCGGCGGTAACTGACACAGGGGGCGGGGACAGACAGATGCCGGACGACCGCAGGGCGGCGGTCCTAGGATCGCCCATCGCGCACTCGCTCTCGCCGGTGTTGCATCGGGCCGCGTACGCCAAGCTGGGGCTGACCGGCTGGCGCTACGACCGGTACGAGGTGGACGAGGCCGGGCTGCCGGCCTTCCTGCAGGGGCTGGACCGGGACTGGGCCGGGCTCTCGCTGACGATGCCGCTCAAGCGGGCGATCATCCCGCTGCTCGACGAGATCAGCGAGACCGCGGCCTCGGTGGAGGCGGTGAACACCGTGCTGTTCACCGAGGAGGGCCGGCGGGTCGGCGAGAACACCGACATCCCCGGCATGATCGCGGCCATGCGCGAGCGCGGCGTGGAACGGGTGGAGCACGCCGCGGTGTTGGGCGCCGGGGCCACGGCCTCGTCGGCGCTGGCCGCCCTCGCCCGCATCCAGGTCGGCGAGGTCACCGCGTACGTGCGCGGGGCGGCCCGGGCCACCGAGATGCGGCAGTGGGGGGAGCGGCTCGGGGTGCGCGTGCGCACCGCGGACTGGGCGGACGCCGCCGAGGCGATGAGCGCCCCGCTGGTGTTCGCGACCACGCCGGCCGGCAGCACCGACGCGCTGGCCGCCGCCGTGCCCGAGCGCCCCGGCGCGCTCTTCGACGTGCTCTACGACCCGTGGCCCACCCCGCTGGCCGCCGCCTGGTCGGCGCGCGGCGGCGCCGTCGTCGGCGGGCTCGACCTGCTCGTGCACCAGGCGGTGTTGCAGGTGGAGCGGATGACCGGCGGCGCGGCACCGCTGGCCGCCATGCGGGAGGCGGGCGAGGCCGCGCTCGCGGCGCGGCAGCGGCCCCCGGCGTAGCGGCTCCGGCTCGCGACTCGGCGTACCGTGCTCGCCCCCGGCGGCCACCGGGGGCGAGCACGGCCGGACGCGGCGTGCCGTGCGAGCGGCGCCCGAACGCCGCGCCGGCCGGCGACGGGCGCGGGCCGTGGTCCGTAGCGTGGACGGGCGAACGGGCTCCGTCCCAGCTCATGGGAGGATCGGAGCTGAGAAGTCGCACGGGCGCGAGGTTTTAAGGAGCACCGTTGAGCAGGTTGCGTTGGCTGACGGCGGGGGAGTCGCACGGCCCCGCACTGGTGGCGACCCTGGAGGGGCTGCCCGCCGGGGTACCGATCACCACCGACATGGTGGCGGACGCGCTCGCGCGGCGGCGGCTCGGCTACGGCCGCGGTGCCCGGATGAAGTTCGAGCGCGACGAGGTCACGTTCATCGGCGGCGTACGACACGGCCTGACCCTGGGCGGCCCCGTGGCGATCATGGTGGGCAACACCGAGTGGCCCAAGTGGGAACAGGTGATGGCCGCCGACCCGGTCGACCCCGAGGTGCTGGCGGGGCTGGCCAGGAACGAGCCGCTGACCCGCCCCCGGCCCGGCCACGCCGACCTGGCCGGCATGCAGAAGTACGGCTTCGACGAGGCCCGGCCGATCCTGGAGCGCGCCTCCGCGCGGGAGACCGCGGCCCGCGTCGCCCTCGGCGCCGTCGCCCGCTCCTACCTCAAGGAGACGGCCGGCATCGAGATCGTCTCGCACGTGGTGGAGCTGGCCGCGGCCAAGGCCCCGTACGGCGTCTACCCCACCCCCGGCGACGTCGAGCGCCTCGACGCCGACCCGGTGCGCTGCCTGGACGCCCAGGCCAGCGAGGCGATGGTGGCCGAGATCGACCAGGCGCACAAGGACGGCGACACCCTCGGCGGCGTGGTCGAGGTGCTGGCGTACGGCGTGCCGGTCGGGCTCGGCTCGCACGTGCACTGGGACCGGCGGCTCGACGCGCGGCTCGCGGCGGCGCTCATGGGCATCCAGGCCATCAAGGGCGTCGAGCTGGGCGACGGGTTCGACCTGGCCCGGGTGCCCGGCTCGCAGGCACACGACGAGATCCTGCCGACCGAGGACGGGATCAAGCGGGCGACCGGCCGCTCCGGCGGCACCGAGGGCGGGCTGACCACCGGCGAACTGCTGCGCGTGCGCGCCGCGATGAAGCCGATCGCGACCGTGCCCCGGGCGCTGGCCACCGTCGACGTGACCACCGGCGAGCCGACCAAGGCCCACCACCAGCGCTCGGACGTGTGCGCCGTGCCGGCCGCCGGGATCGTCGCCGAGGCGATGGTGGCGCTGGTGCTCGCCGACGCGGTGGCGGAGAAGTTCGGCGGTGACAGCGTCCCCGAGACCCGCCGCAACGTCCGTGGCTTCCTCGACAACCTGCAGATCCGGTGACCGGCGCGGAGCAGCACACCGCGCCCGGCGCCGGCGAGCGCCGCGGGCCTGTCGTGATCCTGGTGGGCCCGCCCGGCGCGGGCAAGACGACCGTGGGCGCGCTGCTCGCCGAGCGCCTCGGCACCACCTACCGCGACACCGACGCCGACATCGAGCAGATGGCCGGCCAGCCCATCCCGGAGATCTTCTTCGAGCACGGCGAGCCGCACTTCCGCGCCCTTGAGCGGGCCGCGGTGCGCGCCGCCGTGACCGAGCACCCGGGCGTGCTCTCGCTCGGCGGCGGCGCGGTGATGGACGAGGGCACCCGGGCGCTGCTGACCGGCCTGCCCGTGGTCTTCCTCGACGTGCGGCTCGCCGCGGCCGTGCGCCGGGTGGGCCTGGACGCGCCGCGCCCGCTGCTGGCCGTCAACCCGCGACAGCGCTGGCGGGAGCTGATGGAGGCGCGCCGTCCGTTGTACACGCAGGTGGCCCGCGCCGTCGTGAGCACCGACGACCGCACTCCCGAGGACGTGGCCGGCGAGGTCGCCAGGGCGCTGGAGCTTCAGGAGTGATCGTGTGACCCGCATCCCGCAGATGCCGCATCCCGCAGTGAGGAACGCATGACTGACCCGTCCAAGACCGCAGCGTCTTCCGCGCCCGCCGACCCCGCGCAGCCGACCCGCATCCAGGTCGCGGGCAGCGCGGGAACCGCGTCCTACGAGGTGCTCATCGGCCGCCAACTCCTCGGCGAGCTGCCCGCGCTCATCGGTTCCGGGGTCAAGCGCGTGGCGGTGCTGCACCCCGAGGCGCTGTCCGCCACCGGCGAGGCGCTGCGCGCCGACCTCGCGGAGCAGGGCTTCGAGGCCATCGCCATCCAGTTGCCGAACGCGGAGGAGTCCAAGACCGCCGAGGTCGCCGCGTACTGCTGGAAGGCGCTGGGCCAGACCGGGTTCACGCGCTCGGACGTGATCGTCGGCGTCGGCGGCGGCGCCACCACGGACCTGGCGGGCTTCGTCGCGGCCACCTGGCTGCGCGGGGTGCGCTGGATCGCAGTGCCGACCACCGTGCTCGGCATGGTGGACGCGGCGGTCGGCGGCAAGACCGGCATCAACACCGCCGAGGGCAAGAACCTGGTCGGGGCCTTCCACCCGCCGTCCGGGGTGCTGTGCGACCTGGCGGCCCTCGACTCGCTGCCGGCCAACGACTACGTCAGCGGCCTCGCCGAGGTGATCAAGGCCGGGTTCATCGCGGACCCGGTGATCCTGGAGCTGATCGAGGCCGATCCGGCCGGCGCCCGGACCCCGCAGGGCCCGCACACCGCGGAACTCCTGGAGCGCTCGATCAGGGTCAAGGCCGACGTCGTCTCCTCGGACCTCAAGGAGTCGGGCCTGCGCGAGATCCTCAACTACGGACACACGCTGGCGCACGCCATCGAGAAGAACGAGCGGTACAACTGGCGGCACGGCGCGGCCGTCTCGGTCGGCATGATCTTCGCGGCCGAACTCGGTCGCCTCGCCGGACGGTTGGACGACGCCACGGCCGACCGGCACCGCGCCATCCTGGACTCCGTCGGGCTGCCGCTCAGCTACCGGGGCGACCAGTGGCCCCGGCTCCTTGAGACGATGCGGGTGGACAAGAAGTCCCGGGGCGACCTGCTGCGCTTCATCGTCCTGGACGGGCTCGGCAAGCCCACCGTCCTGGAGGGCCCGGACCCGGCGGTGCTGCTCGCCGCGTACGGGGAGGTGGCCAAGTGACGGACCAGCGCCGGGTGTTGGTGCTGAACGGGCCCAACCTCGGCCGCCTCGGCAGCCGCGAGCCCGACGTGTACGGGGCGACGTCCTACGCCGGCCTGGTCGAGCAGTGCACGGCGCTCGGCAAGGAGCTGGGGTTCGAGGTCGAGGTGCGGGAGACCAACGACGAGGGCGAGCTGATCCGTTGGCTGCACGAGGCCGCGGACGGCGCCCTTCCGGTGGTCATCAACCCCGGCGCGTTCACGCACTACTCGTACGGGATGCGGGACGCGGCGGCGCAGCGCACCGCGCCGCTGATCGAGGTGCACATCTCCAACCCGCACGCGCGCGAGGAGTTCCGTCACAACTCTGTCATCGCCGCCGTCGCGAGCGGCACGATCGCCGGGTTCGGAATCGGGTCATATCGGCTCGCCCTGCGAGCCCTGGCGGACCAGCTCTCCGCCTGACGCGACCCGCTGGGCGCCCTGGGTCACGCGGGGGCCTGCGCCGCCGGCCCCCGCCGCCTCCACCTCGCGGTGACCGCCTCAACTAGCCCGCTGAGCCGGCGAGTTGAGGCCCGGAGCCAGGCTCGGGTGCCGCTCGTGTGGGCCGCTGGCGCGGCGCTCCCGACCGGTCGCGCCCGGTGTGGTCCGGGGCCGGCGGTCGGCGCCGGCGGGGGGAGCGCGCACCGGCCAACGGCGGGCCGGGTGAGGCGCTGTTCACCCGGAAGTGGGAGAGTACCGTTCGGTAGCGCACTCGGCCGGCGCACGCGCGCGGCCGGGTCGACACACGTCAGCCGCCCGTACGAGACGGAGAGCCACCGGATGCAGCACGCAGTGGGAGTTCCGCTGCCCCCGTCCCATGGCCAGGGGCAGGGTGCGGCGGGCGCCGCCCAGCACTCGGGCCACCCCGCGCCACCCGGGTCGCCGCCCGTGGCCGGCGGCCCCCATCCGACGCCGGGCCCCGCCCCGACGCCCGGCTGGCCCGGGAGCCCCCCGCCCCCGCGCCGGCACCCCCGCCGCACCCGGCGCCGCCGATGGCGGCCCCCTCCGGGCCGCCGCCCCCCGCGACCGACGGCACCACCGGACCGGTGACGCTGCCCCCGGGCGCCCCCGTACCGCTGCCCGACGCGTCACGGGACCAGCCTGTGATCGACGCGTCCCGCACCGCGGTGGCCGTACTGCTCATCGGGCCGGCCGGCGCGGGCAAGACCACCGTGGCCCGGCTGTGGGCGGACAGCCGGCGGGTGCCCACCGCGCACATCAGCCTCGACGACGTGCGCGAGTGGGTCAGGTCGGGCTTCGCCAACCCGCAGTCCGGCTGGAACGAGAACTCCGAGGCGCAGTACCGGCTCGCCCGCCGCACCTGCGGCTTCGCCGCCCGCAACTTCCTGGCCAACGGCATCTCCTGCATCCTGGACGACGCCGTCTTCCCCGACCGCCCGGTCGTGGGCCTCGGCGGCTGGAAGCGGCACGTCGGCCCCGGGCTGCTGCCCGTGGTGCTCCTGCCGGGCCTCGAGGTCGTCCTGGAGCGCAACGCGGCCCGCTCGGGCAACCGCAGGCTCAGCGACGAGGAGGTCGCCCGCATCCACGGCCGGATGGCCGGCTGGTACGGGTCGGGGCTGCCGATCATCGACAACTCGCAGTACGACGTGGCGCAGACCGCCCAGATGCTGGACGAGGCCGTCGCGCGCAGCATCGCGAGCCCGCCCTCCTGGTAGCCGCCGGGCCCGACCGACGGAACCTTTCCGTTGGTCGGGCCCGGGGCCGGCCGGAGCGGGCTTCCCGTCAAGCGGCCCGGCGCCGGCGCCCGCCCGCCTCGCGCGTGGCCCCGCGCCGCACCCGCCGCGGATGCCAGTCGTCCCCACTCGGACGCGCCCGACCGGCCGGGTGCGCGCGGCACCTCTACGCTCGGAAACATGTCCGAGGTCTTCGCGACGCGACGTACCCGACTGCGCGAGCGTTGCGCGGCCGTCGGGAACGCGGCAGCGCTCGTGTCCCGGCCCGCCAACGTCCGCTACCTGTGCGGCGAGACGCGGCCCGGGGCCGTACTGCTGCTCGGGCCGACGGAGGACGTGCTGCTGCGCCCCGCGCCCCGGGCGGCCGAGCCCGTCGCCGCCCGGCCCGAGGACGACCTTCCGGTGCGGGAGCTGACCGAGCCGCACGGCGACCCGGCCGTCGCCGCGGCCGATCTCGCCGCAGCCGCCGGCGCCGCGCGGCTGGCCGTCGAGGAGCACCACCTCACCGTGGACCGGCACCGCGCCCTGCGCTCGGCCGCGCCCCGACTCGACCTCGCCGACCTCGGCTGCGCCGTCGAGCAGCAGCGGATCGTCAAGGACGACGACGAGATCGCCGCCCTGCGCATCGCCGCCGAGATCGCCGACCAGGCGCTGGGCGAACTCCTCGAATCGATCCTGGTGGGCCGCACCGAGCGGCACCTCGCGCTGGAGCTGGAGCGCCGCCTGGTGGACCACGGCGCGGACGGCCCGACGTTCGCCACCTCCGTCGGCACCGGTCCGCACTCGGGCCGTCTCGGGCACCTGCCCACCGACCGCCGCGTCGAGGAGGGCGACTTCCTCACCGTCTGCCTGGGCGCCGGCTACCGCGGCTACCGCTGCGAGGTGGGGCGGACCTTCGTCATCGGGACCTCGCCGGCCGACTGGCAGATCGAACTGTACGATGTGGTCTTCGCCGCCCAGCGGGCCGGTCGGGAGGCGCTGGCGCCGGGTACGGCCTACCGCGAGGTGGATCGTGCGAGTCGGCAGGTGCTGGCCGCCGCGGGGTGCGATGGGACGCTGGGGGACCGGGTCGGGCACGGGGTGGGCCTGGAAACCGACGAGGACCCTCGGCTGGCGCCGGAAGCCATGGGTAAACTGGACGCTCGTGTGCCGGTCACCGTCGAACCGGGGGTCCACCTCCCGGGGCGGGGCGGCGTCCGGATCGATGACACACTCGTCGTTCGCCCCGAGGCGGACGGCGGCCCCGAGCTACTCACCATCACGACCAAGGAGCTGCTCGCGCTCTAGCGCGCACCCCTGGTTCCACCAGCTTCAGTCCAGGAGATTCCGCAACCGTGGCATCCACGAACGACCTCAAGAACGGCCTGGTGCTCAAGCTCGACGGGGGCCAGCTCTGGTCCGTCGTCGAGTTCCAGCACGTCAAGCCCGGTAAGGGCCCCGCCTTCGTCCGCACCAAGCTGAAGCATGTGCTGTCCGGCAAGGTCGTCGACAAGACCTTCAACGCCGGCGTGAAGGTCGAGACGGCGAATGTCGACAAGCGCGGCATGCAGTTCTCGTACAAGGACGGCAACGACTTCGTGTTCATGGACACGGAGACGTTCGACCAGATCAATGTGACGCCCGAGACCGTCGGCGACGCGGCCAACTACCTGCTTGAGGGCAACGAGGTCGTAGTCGCCATGTACGAGGGCGCCGTCCTCTACATCGAGCTGCCGGCCTCCGTCGAGCTGGTCATCGAGTACACCGAGCCCGGCGTCCAGGGCGACCGCTCCACCGGTGGCTCCAAGCCCGCGCGCCTGGAGACCGGCTACGAGATCCAGGTCCCGCTCTTCATCACCACCGGTGAGAAGATCAAGGTCGACACCCGCTCCGGTGAGTACCTCGGTCGGGTGAACAGCTAACCGTGGCTGCCCGCAACAAGGCCCGCAAGCGTGCCTTCCAGATCCTCTTCGAGGCCGATCAGCGCGGTACCGCCGTGCCGACCGTGCTCGCGGACTGGATCAGGCACTCGCGGTCCGACGACCGGCAGCCGCCGGTCAACGAGTACACGATGCAGCTCACCGAGGGGTACGCCGACCACGCGGACCGCATCGACGAGTTGATCGCCACCTATGCGGTCGGTTGGTCCCTGGACCGGATGCCAGTCGTCGACCGGAACATCCTGCGGCTCAGCGCCTACGAGCTGATCTGGGAGGACGAGACGCCGGACGCCGTGGTGATCGACGAGGCGGTGCAGCTCGCCAAGGAGTTCTCCACGGACGACTCCCCGGCGTTCGTCAACGGCCTGCTGGGGCGGCTCAAGGAGCTCAAGCCCAGCCTGCGCCGCGAAGAAGGCTGACCAGTACGCCTCATGCCGCTGCCCCTGGCACGACCCGAGAGGGTCGCCAGGGGCAGCGGCATGTGCGGGGCCGACGCGATCGCGCCGCGTACGCCCGAACGAGTGATGGCCCCCGGCCGGCTCACGGCCCTGGGCCAACGCTGAGTGGCGGTCGGTCCACGCCGCACGCCCCCGTGCCGCCAGGGCGGTCACTCCGCGACAGCGGGTGTCCACCCCGGCGGGCGGGGGTGCGTGACGGCGGTGCGGGTGCGAGCCGGGGCCCGAGGGCGCGCCCGAGGTGTCGCGGGCGCTACCGGCCGCCGGTCATCGGTGGTCGGTCACAGGTCCTCGTGCTGCACGGCGCGGCGGGCGTCCGCGTCCAGCACGCCCCAGCCGATGAGCTGCTCGGTCAGCACGGAGGGCGACTGGTCGTAGATCACCGCGAGGGTGCGCAGGTCGTCCTGGCGGATCGAGAGGACCTTGCCGTTGTAATCGCCGCGCTGGCTCTGGATCGTGGCCGCGTAACGCTGCAGGGGACCCGCCTTCTCGGCCGGGACGTGCGCCAGCCGCTCCAGGTCGAGCACCAGCTTCGGCGGCGGCTCGGCGGCCCCGCCCGGCGTCGTGCCCGGCAGGAGTTCCTGCACGGGAACGCCGTAGAAGTCGGCCAGCTCGGCCAGGCGCTGCACCGTCACGGCGCGGTCGCCGCGCTCGTACGAACCGACCACCACGGCCTTCCAGCGGCCCTGAGACTTCTCCTCGACACCGTGGAGGGAGAGCCCCTGCTGGGTGCGGATGGCGCGGAGCTTGGCTCCGAGCTGTTTAGCGTATTCGCTGGACATAAAGCTCCCCGGACGAAGACTGGTAACTCACTGTGAGGTTACGCAGCGTAATCTGGCTTCGTCAAGCCGAAAGTTGCGTACGCGTGCTCGGGTGGGGGTCCCGACTGCGCACCTTTTCGGTCCTGGTACCGTCAATAACGTAAATCCGACGTCCTTTAAGGTCCGTCCCGTGAGGCGGAGAAGGAGGTCCGTTCCGTTATGGACGCACCCAGCCAGTCCTCTGGCCCCGCATCGAGCGCAAGTTCTGGCCATAGCTCTGGCCCGGAGATCGATGCCCGGCCCGTGCTCGAAGCCCCGGACATCGCCCGGGTCGTGACCCGCATCGCCCACGAGATCGTGGAACGCGCCAAGGGCGCCCACGACGTCGTACTCCTGGGCATCCCGACGCGTGGCGTCTTCCTCGCCCGGCGGCTCGCCGCCAAGCTTGAGGAGATCACCTCCCGCGCCATCCCGGTCGGCTCGCTCGACATCACCATGTACCGCGACGACCTGCGGCTTGGCCCCGCCCGTACGCTCGCCCGTACCGAGATCCCCACGGCGGGCATCGAGGGCCGGCTGGTCGTCCTCGTCGACGACGTGCTCTTCTCGGGCCGCACCATCCGCGCCGCCCTGGACGCCCTCAACGACATCGGGCGCCCGCGCGCCGTACAGCTCGCGGTCCTGGTCGACCGAGGCCACCGCGAGCTGCCCATCCGCGCCGACTACGTCGGCAAGAACCTCCCGACCTCGCTGCGCGAGACGGTGAAGGTGCAGTTCACCGAGTTGGACGGCCGGGACAGCGTGCTCCTTGGCGTGCGCCCCGCAAGCCCCCGCGACGGCGCCGAGGGCGAGCGCGCGGACGCCGGGCAGTAGCCCCCCGTACGGCATCGGCCCCCGGGCCGTGCCGCCGCGTGCCCGCATGCCCGCACGCCCCACCACTCCTTACCTCACGGAGCCCACAGATGAAGCGTCACCTCATCTCGGCCGCCGACCTCACGCGCGACGACGCCGTCCTGATCCTCGACACCGCCGAGGAGATGGCCCGCGTCGCGGACCGGCCGATCAAGAAGCTGCCCACACTGCGTGGGCGCACCGTCGTCAACCTGTTCTTCGAAGACTCGACGCGCACCCGCATCTCCTTCGAGGCCGCCGCCAAGCGGCTGTCCGCGGACGTCATCAACTTCTCCGCCAAGGGCTCCTCGGTCTCCAAGGGCGAGTCCCTCAAGGACACCGCGCTGACCCTGGAGGCGATGGGCGCCGACGCCGTCGTCATCCGGCACCACTCCTCCGGCGCCCCGCACCGGCTGGCCACCTCCGGCTGGATCAAGGGCTCGGTCGTCAACGCCGGCGACGGCACCCACGAGCACCCCACGCAGGCGCTGCTCGACGCCTTCACCATGCGCCGCCACCTGGCCGGCGCCGCGGACGGCGGGCCCACCCACCACCGTGGCCCGGGCGACGGCACCGGCCGTGACCTGGCGGGCCGCAAGGTCACCATCGTCGGCGACGTCCTGCACGGCCGCGTCGCCCGCTCCAACGTGCATCTGCTCACCACGCTCGGTGCCGAGGTGACCCTGGTCGCCCCGCCGACCCTGGTGCCCATCGGCGTCGAGAGCTGGCCCTGCGAGGTCAGTTACGACCTGGACGCGGTGCTGCCCACCTCGGACGCCGTGATGATGCTGCGCGTCCAGCGCGAGCGGATGAACGCCGCGTTCTTCCCCACCGAGCGTGAGTACGCCCGCCGCTACGGCCTGACCGGCGACCGCATGGCCCGAATGCCGGAACACGCCATCGTCATGCACCCGGGGCCGATGAACCGGGGTATGGAGATCACGGCCGAGGTCGCCGACTCGCCCCGCTGCACCGCCGTGGAGCAGGTGACCAACGGCGTGAGCATCCGGATGGCCGCCCTCTACCTGCTGCTCGGCGGCAACGAGCCCGCCCTCGCCCCGAGCGCCCCCGCCGACAAGCCCGCCCGCACCGAGGAGACCAGCACGCCATGAGCGAGACCACCAAGACCCTGCTGCGCGGCGCGCGACTGATCGGCGGCGACAGCGCCGACGTCCTCATCGAGGGCGAGAACATCGCCGCCGTGGGCCAGGGCCTGTCGGCCGAGGGCGCCACGGTCGTCGAAGCCGAGGGCCAGATCCTGCTGCCCGGCCTGGTCGACCTGCACACGCACCTGCGCGAGCCGGGCCGTGAGGACTCCGAGACCGTGCTGACCGGCACCCAGGCCGCGGCCGTCGGCGGCTACACCGCCGTACACGCGATGGCTAACACCTTCCCCGTCGCCGACACCGCCGGCGTCGTCGAACAGGTGTGGCGGCTCGGCCGCGAGTCCGGCTACTGCGACGTGCAGCCGGTCGGCGCCGTCACCGTCGGCCTCGAAGGCGCGCACCTCGCCGAGCTGGGCGCCATGCACGAGTCGGCCGCCGGCGTCGTGGTCTTCTCCGACGACGGCAAGTGCGTGGACGACGCGGTGATCATGCGCCGGGCCCTGGAGTACGTGAAGGCGTTCGACGGCGTCATCGCCCAGCACGCGCAGGAGCCCCGACTCACCGAGGGCGCCCAGATGAACGAGGGCGTCGTCTCCGCCCAGCTCGGCCTCGGTGGCTGGCCCGCCGTCGCCGAGGAGTCGATCATCGCCCGCGACGTCCTGCTCGCCGCGCACGTGGGCTCCCGGGTGCACATCTGCCACCTGTCGACGGCCGGCTCGGTGGAGATCGTGCGCTGGGCCAAGTCCAAGGGCTGGAACGTCACCGCCGAGGTCACCCCGCACCACCTGCTGCTCACCGACGAGCTCGTACGCTCCTACAACCCCGTCTACAAGGTGAACCCGCCGCTGCGCACCGAGGCCGACGTGCTGGCGCTGCGCGAGGCGCTGGCCGACGGCACCATCGACTGCGTCGCCACCGACCACGCGCCCCACCCGCACGAGGACAAGGACTGCGAGTGGGCGGCCGCCGCCATGGGCATGGTGGGCCTGGAGACGGCGCTTTCGGTCGTCCAGCACACCATGGTGGACACCGGCCTCCTGGACTGGGCCGGCGTCGCCGACCGGATGTCCTTCCGGCCCGCCGCCATCGGCCGCCTCGCCGGCCACGGCCGGCCCATCGCCGCCGGCGAGCCCGCCAACCTGACCCTGCTCGACGCGGCATACCGTGGTGTGGTGAACCCCGCGGGCTTCGCCTCCCGCAGCCGTAACACGCCCTACGAGGGGCGCGAGCTGCCGGGCCGAGTGACACACACCTTCCTGCGGGGCCGGGCAACGGTCGTGGACGGGAAGCTGACGTGACACCTGTGACATTTCTGGCGGCGGACGACACCCAGAACGCGGGCGACTGGGCCGCGCGCACCGGCTGGGTCGTGGGCCTGCTGCTGGTCATCGTGCTGCTGTACTGGCTGATGCGGGAGGGCTGGAAGTGGCGCGGGCTGCTCCAGTCGGACCTGCCGGAGCTGGCGCCGGTGCCCGCCGACCCGGGCGAGCCCCGGCTGACCATGGCCGGGCGCTACCACGGCTCGACCAAGGCCGGGCAGTGGCTGGAGCGCATCGTCGCGCACGGCCTCGGCGTCCGCAGCCGCGCCGACGTCACGCTGACCGACGACGGACTGACCGTGCGGCGCCCCGGCGCCCGCGACTTCCACGTGCCCACCAGCGCGCTGCGTGGCGCCCGGCTCGACAAGGGCATCGCCGGCAAGGTCCTCACCGAGGGCGGGCTGCTGGTGATCACCTGGCAGCTCGGCGACAGCGCGATCGACTCCGGCTTCCGCTCCGACCACGCCGCCGAACACGCGGCCTGGGTCACCGCGATCAACGACCTCACCGGCGGCCCCAGCGACGCGACCGCCACGCGGCGTGACGAGGACGGCCGCGTGGCCGCCGGCGCCGCGACACCGCGGGGGTCGACCCCCGCGACCCGCAAGGCCGCATCACCGCGGGGGGCGACCCCCGCAACCCCCGAGGCTGCATCACCGCGGGGGGCGACCCCCGCAACCCCCGAGAAAGGCACATGATGACGCTCTCCACCCAGGGGGCCAGGGTCCCCGCCGTGCTCGTTCTGGAGGACGGCCGCATCTTCCGCGGCCGCGCCTACGGCGCAGTGGGGGAGACCTTCGGCGAGGCGGTGTTCTCCACCGGCATGACCGGATACCAGGAGACCCTGACCGACCCCTCGTACCACCGGCAGGTGGTCGTCATGACCGCACCGCACGTCGGCAACACCGGTGTCAACGACGAGGACCCGGAGTCCGGCCGCATCTGGGTCTCCGGCTACGTCGTCCGCGACCCCGCCCGCAAGCCCTCCAACTGGCGCGCCCAGCGCACCCTGGACGAGGAGCTGGCGGCGCAGGGCGTCGTCGGCATCAGCGGGGTCGACACCCGCGCCCTCACCCGCCACCTGCGCGAGCGCGGCGCCATGCGCGTCGGCATCTTCTCCGGCAGCGCGTTGGAGGAGGAGTCCGCGCTCGTCGAGCGGGTGCGCACCGCCCCCGGCATGAAGGGCGCCGACCTGTGGAGCGAGGTGACCACCAAGGAGACGTACGTCGTCCCCGCGGTCGGCACCAAGCGGTTCACCGTCGCCGCCATCGACCTGGGCATCAAGACGATGACCCCGCGCCGGATGGCCGAGCGCGGCATAGAGGTCCACGTCTTCCCGGCCACCGCCAGCCTGGAGGAGATCTACGCCATCGAGCCCGACGGCGTGTTCTTCTCCAACGGCCCCGGCGACCCGGCCACCGCCGACCACCCGATGGAGCTGGCGCGCGGCGTCCTGGACCGGCGCACCCCGCTGTTCGGCATCTGCTTCGGCAACCAGGTCCTCGGCCGGGCGCTCGGCTTCGGCACGTACAAGCTCAAGTACGGCCACCGCGGCATCAACCAGCCGGTGCAGGACCGCACCACCGGCAAGGTCGAGATCACCGCGCAGAACCACGGCTTCGCCGTGGACGCGCCCCTGGACGAGGTCGTGGACACCCCCTACGGCCGGGCCCGGGTCGCCCACGTGGGCCTGAACGACAACGTCGTGGAGGGCCTGGAGTGCCTCGACGTGCCCGCGTTCAGCGTCCAGTACCACCCCGAGGCCGCCGCCGGCCCGCACGACGCGGCCTACCTGTTCGACCGCTTTGTTTCCCTGATGGAGGGCCCCCGTGCCTAAGCGCACCGATATCCAGTCCGTCCTGGTCATCGGCTCGGGCCCGATCGTCATCGGGCAGGCGGCCGAGTTCGACTACTCGGGTACCCAGGCGTGCCGCGTGCTCAAGGCCGAGGGCCTGCGCGTCATCCTGGTCAACTCCAACCCGGCCACGATCATGACCGACCCGGAGATCGCCGACGCCACGTACGTCGAGCCGATCACCCCCGAGTTCGTCGAGAAGATCATCGCCAAGGAGCGCCCCGACGCCCTGCTGCCCACGCTCGGCGGTCAGACCGCGCTGAACACCGCCATCGCGCTGCACGACTCGGGCGTGCTGACCCAGTACGGCGTCGAGCTGATCGGCGCCAACGTCGAGGCCATCAACAAGGGCGAGGACCGCGACCAGTTCAAGGACGTCGTCTCCGCCGTCAACGCCAAGATCGGCCACGGCGAGTCCGCCCGCTCGGTCATCTGCCACTCCATGGACGACGTCCTGGAGGGCGTCGAGAAGCTCGGCGGCTACCCGGTCGTGGTCCGCCCCTCCTTCACCATGGGCGGCGCCGGCTCCGGCTTCGCGCACGACGAGGAGGAACTGCGCCGCATCGCCGGCCAGGGCCTCACCCTCTCGCCGACCACCGAGGTACTCCTGGAGGAGTCCATCCTCGGCTGGAAGGAGTACGAGCTGGAGCTGATGCGCGACAAGAACGACAACGTCGTGGTCGTGTGCTCCATCGAGAACTTCGACCCGATGGGCGTGCACACCGGCGACTCGATCACCGTCGCGCCGGCCATGACGCTGACCGACCGCGAGTACCAGACCCTGCGCGACATCGGCATCGCCGTCATCCGCGAGGTCGGCGTGGACACCGGCGGCTGCAACATCCAGTTCGCCGTCAACCCCGAGGACGGCCGGGTCATCGTCATCGAGATGAACCCCCGGGTCTCCCGCTCCTCCGCGCTCGCCTCCAAGGCCACCGGCTTCCCGATCGCCAAGATCGCCGCCCGGCTCGCCGTCGGCTACACGCTGGACGAGATCCCCAACGACATCACCGAGCAGACCCCCGCCTCCTTCGAGCCCACGCTCGACTACGTCGTGGTCAAGGTCCCGCGGTTCGCGTTCGAGAAGTTCCCGGCCGCCGACGCCACGCTGACCACCACCATGAAGTCGGTCGGCGAGGCCATGGCCATCGGCCGCAACTTCACCGAGGCGCTCAACAAGGCGCTGCGCTCGCTGGAGAAGAAGGGCTCGCAGTTCGACTTCGTCACCGAGCCCGGCGACAAGGCCGCGCTCCTCGAGCGGGCGGCCGTCCCCACCGACGGCCGGATCAACACGGTGATGGCGGCCATCCGCGCCGGCGCCACCCAGGAGGAGGTCTTCGACGCGACCCGGATCGACCCCTGGTTCGTCGACCAGCTCTTCCTGATCAAGGAGATCGCCGACGAGATCGCCGCCGCCGACCAGCTCTCGCCCGACATCCTGCGCGAGGCCAAGCGGCACGGCTTCTCCGACGTACAGATCGCCGCCATCCGCGACCTCGGCCCCGAGGTGGTCCGCGAGGTGCGGCACGCGCTCGGCATCCGCCCCGTCTACAAGACGGTGGACACCTGCGCCGCCGAGTTCGCCGCGCGCACCCCGTACTTCTACTCCTCCTACGACGAGGAGTCCGAGGTCGCGCCGCGCGAGAAGCCCGCGGTGATCATCCTGGGCTCCGGGCCCAACCGCATCGGCCAGGGCATCGAGTTCGACTACTCCTGCGTGCACGCCTCCTTCGCGCTCAGCGAGGCCGGCTACGAGACCGTCATGGTCAACTGCAACCCGGAGACCGTCTCCACCGACTACGACACCTCCGACCGGCTCTACTTCGAGCCGCTCACCCTGGAGGACGTCCTGGAGATCGTGCACGCCGAGCGGCAGGCGGGCCCGCTCGCGGGCGTCGTCGTGCAACTCGGCGGGCAGACCCCGCTCGGCCTCGCCCAGGCCCTCAAGGACAACGGGGTGCCCATCGTCGGCACCTCGCCCGAGGCCATCGACCTCGCCGAGGAGCGCGGCGCCTTCGGGCGCGTCCTCACCGAGGCCGGGCTGCCCGCCCCCAAGCACGGCACCGCCTTCTCCTTCGAGCAGGCCAAGGGCATCGCCGCCGAGATCGGCTACCCGGTCATGGTCCGCCCCTCGTACGTGCTCGGCGGACGCGGCATGGAGATCGTCTACGACGAGTCGTCGCTGGCCGAGTACCTGACCCGGCACGCCGGCCTGATCTCCGAGCACCCGGTCCTCATCGACCGCTTCCTCGACGACGCCATCGAGATCGATGTCGACGCGCTCTACGACGGCCACGAGCTCTACCTCGGCGGCGTCATGGAGCACATCGAGGAGGCCGGCATCCACTCCGGCGACTCCGCCTGCGCGCTGCCTCCGATCACCCTCGGCGGCTTCGACATCAAGCGGCTGCGGTCCTCCACCGAGGCCATCGCCAAGGGCGTCGGGGTGCGCGGCCTGATCAACATCCAGTTCGCCATGGCCGGGGACATCCTCTACGTGCTCGAGGCCAACCCGCGCGCCTCGCGCACCGTCCCCTTCACCTCCAAGGCCACCGCCGTGCCGCTGGCCAAGGCCGCCGCCCGCATCTCGCTCGGCGCCACCATCGCCGAACTGCGCGCCGAGGGCCTGCTGCCGGCCACCGGCGACGGCGGCACCCTGCCGCTGGACTCGCCGATCTCCGTCAAGGAGGCCGTGCTGCCCTGGACCCGCTTCCGGGACGCTTCCGGCCGCGGCGTGGACACCATCCTCGGCCCGGAGATGCGCTCCACCGGCGAGGTCATGGGCATCGACTCGGTCTTCGGCACGGCGTACGCCAAGTCCCAGGCCGCCGCGTACGGGGCGCTGCCCAGGGGCGGCCGGGCCTTCGTCTCGGTCGCCAACCGCGACAAGCGCTCGATGATCTTCCCGGCCCGGGAGCTGGTGGCGCACGGCTTCGAGCTGCTCGCCACCTCCGGCACCGCCGAGGTGTTGCGCCGCAACGGCATCGACGCCACCGTGGTGCGCAAGCAGAGCGAGGGCGAGGGCCCGAACGGCGAGAAGACGATCGTCCAGCTCATCCACGAGGGGCAGATCGACCTCATCGTCAACACCCCGTACGGCACCGGCGGCCGCCTCGACGGCTACGACATCCGTACCGCGGCCGTCGCCCGCGCCGTGCCCTGTCTCACCACGGTCCAGGCGCTGGCCGCCGCCGTCCAGGGCATCGAAGCGCTGGCCAGGGGCGAGGTCGGGGTGCGCTCCCTGCAGGAGCACGCCGGGCAGCTCACCGCGGCCCGCGACGCGAAGTAGCGCACGGGCGCGCCCGGGGCCGGCCACCCACCGGCCCCCCGGGCGCCCACCCCGGTCTCCGTCCCCGCCCGGATCGAGCGGGCCCGCCGCCCCGGCCGGCCCGCTCCCAGCCCCGCCCGTACCGGCCTAGCGAAAGCCCGCGCCCGCATGAACCCTTACCCGCTCCTGTTCCGGCTCCTCTTCCAGCGGATGGACCCCGAACAGGCCCACCACCTCGCCTTCGGCTGGATCAGGCTCGTCGCCCGCGTCCCCGTCCTGCGCACCCTCGTCGCCGCCGTGCTCGCCCCCCGGTACAAGGAGCTGCGCACCGAGGCGCTGGGCCTGCGGATGCACGGCCCGTTCGGGCTGGCCGCCGGGTTCGACAAGAACGCCATGGCCATCGACGGCATGACCATGCTCGGCTTCGACCACGTGGAGATCGGCACGGTCACCGGGCACGCCCAGCCAGGCAACCCGCGCAAGCGCCTCTTCCGCCTGGTGGGCGACCGCGCGCTGATCAACCGGATGGGCTTCAACAACGAGGGCTCCGCCGCCGTCGCCGCCCGGCTCGCCGCCCGCCGCCCCGCCTTCAAGGCCACCGTCGGCGTCAACATCGGCAAGACCAAGGTGGTCCCCGAATCGGAGGCCATCGCCGACTACGTCACCTCCACCGAGCGGCTGGCCGGCCACGCCGACTACCTGGTCGTCAACGTCTCCTCGCCCAACACCCCCGGGCTGCGCGACCTCCAGGCCGTCGAGCACCTGCGCCCGCTGCTGACCGCCGTCCGCGAGGCCGCCGACCGCACGGTCACCACCCGCCGCGTCCCGCTGCTGGTCAAGATCGCCCCCGACCTGGCGGACGAGGACATCGACGCGGTCGCCGACCTCGCCGTCGAACTCGGCCTGGACGGCATCATCGCCACCAACACCACCATCGCCCGCGACGGCCTCGGCCTGACCAGCGACCCCAGGCTGGTGGCGGAGACCGGCGGCCTCTCCGGCGCCCCGGTCAGGGCGCGCTCGCTGGCGGTGCTGCGCCGGCTGTACGCGCGCGTCGGCGACCGGGTCACCCTGGTCGGCGTGGGCGGCATCGAGAACGCCGACGACGCCTGGGAGCGCATCCTGGCCGGCGCCACCCTGATCCAGGGCTACAGCGCCTTCATCTACCAGGGCCCGCTGTGGTGCCGCGCCCTGCACAAGGGGCTGGCCGCCCGCCTGGCCGCCAGCCCGTACGCCACCCTGGCCGACGCGGTGGGGGCCGAGACCAAGGAGCAGGCGGCATGAGCGACACCCCGACCCCCAAGGCCACGCACGCCACCGGCGAACCGCAAGCCCCCGTCGCCTTCGGCGCCCGGCTGCGGCAGGCCATGGACACCCGTGGGCCGCTGTGCGTGGGCATCGACCCGCACGCCTCGCTGCTGGCCGACTGGGGCCTGGGCGACGACGTCGCGGGCCTGGAGCGGTTCTCGCGCACCGTCGTGGAGGCCCTGGCCGACCGGGTGGCCGTGCTCAAGCCGCAGTCCGCGTTCTTCGAGCGGTTCGGCTCGCGCGGGGTGGCCGTCCTCGAGCGCACCGTCGCCGAGGCCCGCGCCGCCGGGGCCCTGGTGCTGATGGACGCCAAGCGCGGCGACATCGGCTCGACCATGGCCGCGTACGCCGCCGCCTACCTCGACCCCGCCTCGCCGCTGTTCTCGGACGCGCTCACCGTCAGCCCCTACCTGGGCTTCGGCTCGCTCGACCCGGCCGTGGAGCTGGCCCGTACGAGCGGCTGCGGCCTGTTCGCGCTGGCGCTGACCTCCAACCCGGAGGGCGCCGAGGTGCAGCACGCGGTGCGCGCCGACGGCCGCAGCGTGGCCGCCACCGTGCTGGGCCACCTCGCCGAGCACAACGCCGCCGAGCGCGCCGCCTGGCGGGGCCAGGGCCGGCCGCTCGGCTCCTTCGGCGCGGTGGTGGGCGCCACGCTGGGCGACGCGCTCGCCGCCGCCGGCGGCTCGCTCGCCATCGACGGACCGCTCCTCGCGCCGGGCATCGGCGCCCAGGGCGCGACCCCCGCCGACCTTCCGGCGGTCTTCGGCGCGGCGGTGGGAAACGTGGTGCCGAGCGTGAGCCGTGGGGTGCTGCGGCACGGCCCGGACACCGCCGCACTGCGCGCCGCGGCGGCCAAAATCGCCGATGACGTGCGGGTAGCCGTGAAATAAGTACCTCAGAACCCGGTGGTTTTGCCCCGAAAAGTCCTGGTCGAGCGAGTCTGACCAGGACTTTTCGTCTGTTCTCGCTGACTGGAGCGGCCGTGGCCGCTAGTCTCCGACGGGAGCACAACGCGCAGGTGTGTTGCGCGTTGCTCACCCTGGTGAGGGGCGACTAGGTTCCTCACCGGTCCGTATCCGACAGTTCGATATCCGAGGTGACGTAGGCGTGGCTCTTCCGCCCCTTACCCCTGAACAGCGCGCAGCCGCGCTCGAAAAGGCCGCCGCGGCTCGCCGGGAGCGCGCCGCGGTCAAGAATCGACTCAAGAACTCCGGTGCCTCGCTGCACGACGTCATCCAGCAGGGTCAACAGGACGACGTCATCGGCAAGATGAAGGTCTCCGCGCTCCTTGAGTCCCTCCCCGGCGTGGGCAAGGTTCGTGCCAAGCAGATCATGGAGCGGCTCGGCATCTCCGAGAGCCGCCGGGTGCGCGGTCTCGGCTCCAACCAGATCGCCGCCCTGGAGCGTGAGTTCGGCGGCAAGGCCGCCTGACGTTTTCCGGCGCTCCCGGAAACCTGGATAATCGCCGCATGGCAGCACATCCCCAGGGGGCGACCAGCCCCCTCGCTTCGCAGGCGGTATCCCCCGTACCTCCGGACGCACGTCCGCGGCTGACCGTGCTCTCCGGCCCCTCCGGGGTCGGTAAGAGCACGGTCGTCGCGCACCTGCGCAAGGCCCATCCCGAGGTATGGCTCTCGGTCTCCGCCACCACCCGCAAGCCGCGCCCCGGCGAGCGGCACGGCGTCCAGTACTTCTTCGTCGAGAACGAGGAGTTCGACAAGCTCATCGCCAACGGCGAGCTGCTGGAGTGGGCCGAGTTCGCGGGCAACCGCTACGGCACCCCGCGCCGGGCGGTCCTCGACCGCCTCGAGGCCGGGGAGCCGGTGCTGCTGGAGATCGACCTCCAGGGCGCCCGGCTGGTCCGCGAGTCGATGCCGGAGGCGCAGTTGGTCTTCCTGGCCCCGCCGAGCTGGGACGAGCTGGTGCGCCGCCTGACCGGGCGGGGCACCGAGCCGCCGGAGGTGATCGAGCGCAGGCTGGCCGCGGCGAAGGTCGAGCTGGCCGCCGAGTCCGAGTTCGACACCACCCTGGTCAACACCTCCGTCGAGGACGTCAGCGCTGAGCTGCTAGCCTTGATGCGAGTGGTCTGATCTTCTCTGATTTCTTCGACCCTCGTTAACGCCCGGTACGGCAAGCGTCACACCGCCATTACCGTCGTTGACGACCGGTACGGCGCGGTAAGTGACCACCGCCGTACCCAACAGATGCCATCAGTTCCACGCCCGGTGACACCGTCACCGACGCGGTCGCCGAAGGCGTCTGCGACATCGCTGAACCCGATCGGAAGGCAGAGAGTGTCCTCTTCCATCACCGCGCCCGAGGGCATCATCAACCCGCCGATTGATGAGCTGCTTGAGGCCACCGACTCGAAGTACAGCCTGGTGATCTACGCCGCCAAGCGTGCTCGTCAGATCAACGCGTACTACTCGCAGCTCGGCGAGGGCCTGCTGGAGTACGTCGGCCCCCTCGTGGACACCCACGTCCACGAGAAGCCGCTGTCGATCGCGCTCCGCGAGATCAACGCGGGCCTGCTGACCTCCGAGGCCATCGAGGGCCCGGCGCAGTAGCCGCGCGAGCGGTAGGTTTTTCTCACACCACGGGCCCGGCAGCGGGCCCTCCGGCGCGGGCCGGGGGAGCGGCTGCCGGGCCCGTGGTGTGTCATGGGCCCATGGGAGAGCGCGGGGAGAAGCGAGCGATGGAAGAGTCCACCAACCAGCCGGCGGCCGAAGCGACGGCGGGCGCGGGGCGGGAACCACACGCCGGGGCGGGTGGGCCGGCGGGAGTCGACGCCGGGGCCGGGACCCGCAAGCCCTCCGTGGTGCTGGGCGTGAGCGGTGGCATCGCCGCCTACAAGGCGTGTGAGCTGCTGCGCCGCCTGACCGAGTCGGGCCACGACGTACGGGTGGTGCCCACCGCGTCCGCCCTGCACTTCGTCGGCGAGGCCACCTGGTCGGCGCTGTCCGGTCACCCGGTCTCCACGGAGGTCTGGACGGACGTGCACGAGGTGGCGCACGTACGTATCGGGCAGACGGCCGACCTGGTCGTGGTCGCCCCGGCCACCGCCGACACGCTGGCCAAGGCCGCCCACGGGCTCGCCGGCGACCTGCTGACCAACACCCTGCTCACGGCCCGCTGCCCGGTCGTCTTCGCGCCGGCCATGCACACCGAGATGTGGGAGCACCCCGCGACGCGAGAGAACGTGGCGACCCTGCGGCGGCGCGGCGCGGTGGTCATCGAGCCCGCCGTCGGCCGGCTGACCGGCGTGGACACCGGCAAGGGCCGACTGCCGGACCCGGGCGAGATCTTCGAGGTGTGTCGCCGCGTGCTGGCCGCCGGCCCGGGCGCCGGCGCCCGGCGCGACCTCGCGGGCCGGCACGTGGTGGTGAGCGCCGGCGGCACCCGGGAGCCGCTGGACCCGGTGCGCTTCCTGGGCAACCGCTCTTCGGGCAAGCAGGGGTACGCGCTGGCCCGCGCGGCCGTGGCCCGTGGCGCGCGGGTGACGCTGGTCTCCGCGAACAGCGCGCTGCTCGACCCGGCCGGCGCGGACGTGGTGCGGGTGGGTACGGCGGTGCAGCTGCGCGAGGCGATGCTGAAGGCCGCGCCCGACGCGGACGTGGTGGTCATGGCGGCGGCCGTGGCCGACTTCCGGCCCGCGACGTACGCGACCGGCAAGATCAAGAAGCGGGACGGGCAGGAGCCCGAGCCCATCGCCCTGGTGCGGAATCCGGACATCCTCGCCGAGCTCTCGGCCGAGCGCGCCCGCCCCGGCCAACTCGTCGTCGGCTTCGCGGCCGAGACCGACGACGTGGTGCCCAACGGCCGGGCCAAGCTCGCCCGCAAGGGCTGTGACCTGCTGGTCGTCAACGAGGTGGGCGAGCACAAGACGTTCGGCGCGGAGGAGAACGAGGCCGTCGTGCTGGGCGCCGACGGCAGCGAGACCCCCGTCCCGTACGGGCCCAAGGAGGCGCTCGCCGAGACCGTCTGGGACCTGGTGGCCCGCGCGCTGCCCCCGGCGGCCGACGCCTGACCACGGCCCCGCCGCACCGCGCGCCCCAGGCCGGGCGCGCGGAGGCGGCGGGCGCGCCTCGGCCCCGGTCTCCTTCGCGTACCGCCCGAGCCGGCCGGAGCGCGCGAGACCCCCGGTTCGACCGGGTAGCGCCGAAGTCGGCGCGAAAGAGCCCCCCAGGGTGTCGCCGAACACCTCATTCACCCCACGCAAGTGTGTGTGACAAGTCACCCTGTGCCCGTGTTGCGAGACACGCGGCCCAATCGGCGAGAACGACGGATAAACTGACCTCGGATTCGCGTGGGCGCAGCTCCCGCGCGTCTCCGCCCATGCTCAGCCAGCAGCCGCTGCAACCCCAGGGAGCGATGTGTCCCGCCGCCTGTTCACCTCGGAATCTGTGACCGAGGGCCACCCTGACAAGATCGCTGACCAGATCAGCGACACCATCCTCGACGCCCTCCTCAAGGAGGACCCGCACTCGCGGGTCGCCGTCGAGACCCTGATCACCACCGGACTGGTGCACGTCGCAGGCGAGGTGACGACGAAGGCGTACGCGCCGATCGCCTCCCTCGTGCGCAACAAGATCCTCGAGATCGGTTACGACTCCTCCAAGAAGGGCTTCGACGGAGCCTCCTGTGGCGTCTCCGTCTCCATCGGCGCGCAGTCGCCCGACATCGCCCAGGGTGTCGACACCGCGTACGAGGCCCGGGTCGAAGGCTCGTCCGACGGGAGCAAGGACGACGACCTCGACAAGCAGGGCGCGGGCGACCAGGGGCTGATGTTCGGCTACGCCTGCGACGAGACCCCCGACCTGATGCCGCTGCCGATCCACCTTGCGCACCGGCTCTCGCGCCGCCTGTCCGACGTGCGCAAGAACGGGACGATCCCGTACCTGCGCCCCGACGGCAAGACCCAGGTCACCATCGAGTACGACGGCGAGAAGGCCGTCCGCCTGGACACCGTGGTCGTCTCCTCGCAGCACGCGTCCGACATCGACCTGGACTCGCTGCTCGCCCCCGACATCCGCGAGTTCGTCGTGGAGCCGGAGCTCAAGGCCCTGGTGGACGACGGCATCAAGCTGGAGACCGAGGGCTACCGACTGCTGGTCAACCCGACCGGCCGCTTCGAGATCGGCGGCCCGATGGGCGACGCCGGCCTCACCGGCCGCAAGATCATCATCGACACCTACGGCGGCATGGCCCGCCACGGCGGCGGCGCCTTCTCCGGCAAGGACCCGTCCAAGGTGGACCGCTCGGCCGCGTACGCCATGCGCTGGGTCGCCAAGAACGTAGTCGCCGCGGGCCTGGCCTCGCGCTGCGAGGTCCAGGTCGCGTACGCGATCGGCAAGGCCGAGCCGGTCGGTCTCTTCGTGGAGACCTTCGGCACCGCCACCGTCGACGCCGAGCGCATCGAGCAGGCCATCGCCCAGGTCTTCGACCTGCGTCCGGCCGCGATCATCCGCGACCTCGACCTGCTCCGTCCGATCTACGCCCAGACCGCCGCGTACGGCCACTTCGGCCGCCCGCTGCCGGACTTCACCTGGGAGCGCACGGACCGGGTGGACGCGCTGCGGCAGGCCGCAGGGCTCTGAGCAGAGCCCGTAGCGGCGCCTGACGGCGCGCTCGCGCGCCGGCCCGTCCAGCACGCCCGCGGCCCCGAACCCGACGAGGGTTCGGGGCCGCGGGCGTTGTGCCGGGGCCGGATGGCGGGTGTCGCGGCGCGATCTGGCATGAGCGGCTGGCCATGCTCGCACGGTGTGCGCGGCCCGGCCCCCTGTCAGTGCCGTCTGCTAAGACTGGTGCTGTGAGCAGCGAGAACGGGCAGTCGGGTGACGAGCCGGCGCGTGCGGGGCGCGGCGGTGGGAGGGCTGGTGACGCGGCGGGCGGGCGGGGCGCTCGGGCGAGGAAGGAGAGGCCCGGCGGCGGGCCTGGCGCGGGGGACGGCGCCGGGGAGCAGCTCGCGCTGATCCGCGAGACGGTGCGCAAGACCAAGGCGCCCAAGGCCAAGCCGCGCACCTGGCGTGGCGCGCCGCTGGCCAAGGAGCGGCCGGTGGCGCGGGTGCTCGTCGACAAGGGCCCGGTGCACCTGGACAAGCTCTGGGACTACGCGGTCCCGGCCGAGCTGGACGCCGCCGCGCAGCCCGGGGTGCGGGTGCGGGTGCGGTTCGGCGCCGGCACCGGGCAGGTGCGCGGCGGGCGGCGCGAGGGCGGCGGACTCCTCGACGGGTACATCCTGGACCGCGTCGCCGAGTCGGACTACCAGGGTCCGCTCGCCGCCATCGCCCAGGTCCTCTCGCCTGAGCTGGCCTTGCGACCCGAGCTGCTCACCGTGTGCCGCATGGTCGCCGACCGGTACGCGGGGTCGCTGGCCGACGTGCTCCAGCTCGCCGTGCCGCAGCGGCACGCGCGGGTGGAGGCCCAGCCGTCCCCCGCGCCGCTGCCGCCGCCCGCGTCGCCCGAGCCCGGGAGCTGGGCGCGCTATCCGCACGGGCCGAGCTTCCTGCGCGCGCTGGCCAGGGGGGACGCCCCGCGCGCGGTGTGGACCGCGCTGCCCGGGCCTGACTGGCCGATGGAGCTGGCCCGAGCCATGGCCGCCACGCTCGCCGCCGGCCGTGGCGCGCTCGCCGTGCTGCCCGACGGGCGCAGCGCGGCCCGCGTGGACGCCGCCCTCAGCGAGCTGCTCGGCCCGGGGCAGCACGCGCTGCTCACCGCCGACAGCGGCCCCGAGGAGCGCTACCGCCGCTGGTTGGCGATCAACCGTGGCGCGCTGCGCGCCGTGGTCGGCACCCGGGCCGCGATGTTCGCCCCCGTGCACCGGCTGGGCCTCGTCGCGATCTGGGAGGACGGCGACAGCAACCACAGCGAGCGGCACGCCCCGCAGCCGCACGCCCGCGAGGTGCTGCTGCTGCGCAGCGCGCACGAGCGTACGGCGTTCCTGCTGGGCAGCGTCAGCCGTACGGTCGAGGCGGCCCAGCTCGTGGAGACCGGCTGGGCGCTGCCGCTCGCCGCTGAGCGGGAAGTGGCCCGGGGCGTGGCCCCGTTGATCCGTACGGTCGGTGACGAGCAGTTGGGGCGGGACGCAGGGGCCCGCGCCGCCCGGTTGCCCAGCCTCGCCTGGCGGACCGCGCGCGAGGGGCTGCGGCACGGCCCGGTGCTCGTGCAGGTCCCGAGGTGGGGCTACGTGCCACGGCTGGCCTGCGCGGACTGTCGTACGCCGGCGCGGTGCGGGCGCTGCCAGGGGCCGGTGCAGGCGCCGGCGGCCGGCGCCGCGCTGTGCTGCGGCTGGTGCGGTACCGAGGTTCCCGACTGGCACTGCGCGGAGTGCGGCGGACGGCGTACGCGGGCGCGGGTCGTCGGCGCCCAGCGCACGGCCGAGGAGCTGGGGCGGGCCTTTCCCGAGGTACCCGTGCTGGCCTCCGGGCGCGACCACATACGCGAGTCGGTGCCCGACCGTCCCGCCCTGGTGGTCGCCACCCCGGGCGCCGAGCCCATCGCCCCCGGCCCCGGGTACGCGGCGGCCCTACTGCTCGACGGCTGGGCGCTGCTCTCGCGCCCGGACCTGCGTGCCAGCGAGGTGGCGCTGCGGCGTTGGTTGACGGCGGCGGCCCTGGTGCGCGGGCAGGACGCGGGCGGCGTGGTCACCATCGTGGCCGAGCCGACGCTGCGCCCCGTGCAGGCCCTGGTGCGCTGGGACCCGGCCGGGCACGCGGCGCGGGAGCTGGGCGAGCGGGCGGAGCTGGGCTTTCCGCCGGTCTCCCGGATGGCGGCGGTCTCCGGGCCGCCCGCGGCGGTGGCCGGCCTGTTGCGCCTGGTCGACCTGCCGGACACGGCGGAGGTCCTCGGCCCGGTGCCGGCCGTTGACCCGCGCCCTGGGCCGGCGCGCGCGGGGGGCGCCGAGCCGTCCGCGCCGCTGCTCGGCGCGCCGGAGGAGCCGGGGGGCTGGGAGCGGGCCCTGATCCGGGTACGGCCGGGCCAGGGCGCGGCCCTGGCGAGCGCCCTCAAGGCCGCCCAGGCCCAGCGGTTGACGCGCAAGCAGGGCGATCCGGTGTGGGTGCGGGTGGACCCGCCCGACATCGGTTGAGGCCGGGTTCGCCGGCCGTGGCCACGGCGTCGGGCCGGGGCGGCGGGCGCCTACCGCTGCCGATCCGGTGGGCTTGGCGGGTGGCGGCGCGGGGGCACGCCCCCCGTTCGCGCGATCCGTCGGCAGGCCGGCCGGGGCGTGACGGCCGGGCGCGGCGACGGCCCCACACCACGCTGGCCCGGCGGGGGTGAGCCGCCGGGCCAGCGTGGTGTGGGGAGGGTCGCGTCGGGCGTCAGCCGTTGCGCGGTCCGGGGAGCGCGCCCGAGCGGGCGTCCTCGCGGAGTGCGGGGGCCGAGCTTGCGGCCGCGGCGGGGAGCGAGGGCACCGAGCGGGCGGCGGGCACGATCGGCGTCGCGTCCGCCGGCCGCTCGGCCGTGCGCAGTGCCTCGCCGCCGCCCTCGGCACCGCCGGTCGCCGTGGACCGGCGGCTGCCGTAGCGCCGGTGCACCGCCTGCTTGGTGACGCCGAGCGCCGAGCCGACCGCGTCCCACGAGAAGCCCAGCGAACGGTCGAAGTCCACCGCGGCCGTCACCAGCGTCTCGATGCTGTCCCGCAGCTCCTGCGCCAGCCGTACCGTGGGGGCTGGCGCCCGCCCGTAGACGACGAAGCCCGCGGACGGGCTGGTGCGTCGCGGGCGGTAGACGTTGCCGAGCTGGGCGGTGAGGGTACGCAGTGCGTCCACCTGCCGCCGGACCCGCTCGATGTCCCGGACCAGCAGATGCAGGCTGGCCCGAGCCTGGGCGTCGTGGGTTGCGTGGTCGGCCATGAACAAGCCTCTCGAACCGGCGTTGAAGTCGCTTGGGAAAAGGATCGGGCCGCTGGAGCGGCCCGATTCGGTCAATCTGACTTGACCAACGCGACAGCCGCCCTCGTGGTCACGGTCCGGGGCGCGCGACGCCGATCGCGTACGCCCCCTGATCGGGTGGGTTCGGGCGGGCCCCGGCGGCGGGACTCCGTACGAGGCGGCGGCCTAGACTGGGGCGCCGTTCCGCAGCGTGTGAGAGGTAGTCCGCCAGACATGAGGCTCGTCTTCGCCGGTACCCCCGAGGTCGCCGTACCCGCCCTGGACGCTTTGCTCGCGTCAGACCGGCACGAGGTCGTGGCCGTGGTCACCCGGCCCGACGCGCCGGCCGGGCGCGGCCGGCGGCTGGTCGTGAGCCCGGTCGCGCAGCGCGCCGAGGAGGCCGGCATCGAGGTGCTGAAGCCGGCCAAGCCGCGTGACGAGGACTTCCTCGCCCGGCTGCGCGAGATCGCGCCCGACTGCTGCCCGGTGGTGGCCTACGGGGCGCTGCTGCCCAAGGTCGCGCTGGACATCCCGGCCCGTGGCTGGGTCAACCTGCACTTCTCGCTGCTGCCCGCCTGGCGTGGTGCGGCCCCCGTGCAGCACGCCGTGCTCGCCGGCGACGAGATGACCGGCGCCTCGACCTTCCTCATCGAACAGGGCCTCGACTCGGGGCCGGTGTACGGCGTCCTCACCGAGCAGGTGCGCCCCACCGACACCAGCGGCGACCTGCTGACCCGGCTCGCCTTCGCCGGCGCGGGGCTGCTCGCGGCGACGATGGACGGCATCGAGGACGGCACCCTGCGACCGGTGCCGCAGCCGGCCGATGGCGTCTCGCTCGCGCCGAAGATCGAGGTGGAGGACGCCCGGATCGACTGGGCGGCGCCCGCGTTGCGCGTGGACCGGGTGGTGCGCGGCTGCGCCCCGGCCCCCGGGGCCTGGACGGTCTTCCGGGGCGAGCGGCTGAAGGTCAAGTCCGTACGGCTGGTCACCGACCGCGCCGACCTCGCGCCGGGCGAGATCGCCGCGACGAAGAACGCCGTGTTCGCCGGCACCGGCAGCCACGCCGTCGAGCTGCTGTGGGTGCAGCCGCAGGGCAAGAAGCCGATGGCCGGGGCCGACTGGGCGCGCGGGGTGCGCATCGCGGCGGGGGAGCGGTTCGAGGCGTAGCCCGGCGGCGCCCGTCGAGCCGGACCCCGGCTCGGCGGGCGCGGCGCTCGGCGGGGCGGGGCCCGGGGGCACCCTGGACAGCCCGTCGCCGGCTGCCCAGACTGCTGGCGGTGCGGCGGGGCCCAACTCCCTTCGGAGTTCGGGGTGTTCACGCCCGCGCTGGTCGTCCCCGACGAGATGAGGTGGCGCTCATGCGGTTCAGCTACGCCCTGCTCCCCGACTACCCGCTCCAGGACTCACTGGCCTCCATCCGGCTCGCCGACGAACTCGGCTTCTACGCGTGTTACGCGGCGGACGAGACCTGGCACAAGGACCTGTGGTCGCTGTTCGCGGTGGCCGCGGGACAGACCCGGAACATCCGACTCGGCCCGAGCGCCTCCCCGGTCACGCTGCGCGAGCCGACGCTGATCGCCCAGGCGCTGGCCACGCTGGACGAACTGTCCGCCGGGCGCGCCGAGGCGGTGCTGGCCAGCGGCAACTTCGGGCTGCTGGCGCAGTACGGCATCGAGGGCATGAGGGGCCGCCCGCTGTCGCGGGTGAAGGAGGCGCTCGGCGTGGTGCGCACCCTGCTGGACGAGGGCACCATCACGCGGCGGGGCGAGTTTTTCAGTTACGAGGGCCTGTTCACCTTCGCCCGCCCCGTACAGGAGCACCTGCCGCTCAAGCTGGGGGCGATGCGCGGGCCGAAGTCCTTCGAGGCCGCTGGGGAGTTGGCGGACGGCTGTCACCACGCCATGAGCTGTACGCGCGAGGCGCTGACGTACGCGGTGGAGCACGTGCGCGCGGGCGCGGAGCGCGCGGGGCGGGACTGGCGGAGCCTGGACCTGGGCGCGTGGGTCGTCTTCGCCACCGGCCCGGAGTCCGCGCCGGCCAAGGAGGCCGCGCGCAGCATGGTCGGCCTGTACGCGTCGGCCATGCCCGACGAGCAACTGCGACGCAACGGGGTGGACCCGAGCGAGCTGCGGCCCGTCCTCGACGCGGTGCGCGCCGGCGACCTGGCCCGCGGCATCGAGCTGACCAGCCCGGAGGTGGTCGAGCGGCTGTCGATCGCGGGGACGCCCGAGGAGTGCGCGGAGGCGATCCGTACCCAGCTCGTGCCCGCCGGCATCAACCACGTGATCTGCGCGATCACCGACAAGACGCTGGTCAGGGCGTTCACCGGGCGGGAGTTGGCCGGGGTGGCCAGCGTGGACGAGCAGTTGCGCCTGATCCACGAGGCGGTGCGGCCGGCGGTCGGGTGACACCGGCCCGGACCCCGCTCGGACCCGGCCCGGGTTCGGGCCCGGGGGCGCGCAGCGCGCGGGGCCCGCCGTGGCACGTACGCTGGGAGAGTTCGTCTTCCCAGCTCCGGAGCACCTTTCGTGAACGATCGCCGCCGTCCAGCCAAGCCCTACCGCCGACCGAAGAAGGACCCCGTGCGGGTGCTCGCCTTCGAGGCGCTGCGGGCCGTCGACGAGCGTGACGCCTACGCCAACCTCGTACTGCCCCCGCTGTTGCGCAAGGCCAGGGAGGGCGGCGGGTTCGACGCGCGGGACGCCGCGCTCGCGACCGAGTTGGTGTACGGCACGCTGCGCTGGCAGGGCACGTACGACGAGATCGTCGCCGAGTGCGTGGACCGGCCGCTGCGCGAGGTGGACCCGCCGGTCCTCGACGTGCTCAGCCTGGGGGCGCACCAGCTCCTCGGCACCCGGATTCCCACGCACGCCGCGGTCAGCGCGACCGTGGAGCTGGCGCGGGTGGTGCTGGGGGACGGGCGGGCCAAGTTCGTCAACGCCGTGCTGCGGAAGATCGCCGCGGACGACCTCGACGGCTGGCTGCGCCGCGTCGCCCCGCCCTACGACGAGGACCCCGAGGCGCACCTGGGTGTCATGCACGCCCACCCGCGCTGGGTGGTCTCCGCGCTGTGGGACGCGCTGGGTGGCGGCCGGGCCGGGATCGAGGACCTGCTCGCGGCCGACAACGAGCGCCCAGAGGTGACGCTGGTCGCCCGCCCGGGGCGCTCGGACACGGACGAGCTGCTGGCGGCGGCGGGCGAGGACCGGGCCCTGCCGGGTCGCTGGTCGCCGTACGCGGTGCGGCTGGTGGACGGCGGCGAGCCCGGGGCGCTGGACGCGGTCCGCGAGGGGCGCGCCGGCGTGCAGGACGAGGGCAGCCAGCTGGTGGCCATGGCGCTGGCCAACGCGCCGGTCGAGGGCGCCGACGCGCGGTGGCTCGACGGCTGCGCGGGCCCCGGTGGCAAGGCCGCGCTCCTGGCGGCGCTCGCAGCGCAGCGCGGCGCGACGTTGCTGGCGGCCGAGAAGCAGCCGCACCGGGCTCGCCTCGTGGCCCGCGCGCTGGCCGGCAACCCGGGCCCGTACCAGGTGGTGACCGCCGACGGCACCCGCCCGGTGTGGCGGCCCGGCTCCTTCGACCGGGTCCTGGTGGACGTGCCGTGCACCGGCCTCGGCGCGCTGCGCCGGCGGCCGGAGGCGCGCTGGCGGCGCCGGCCGGCGGACCTGGAGGGGTTCGCCCCGCTCCAGCGCGGGCTGCTGCGCGAGGCGCTGGCGGCGGCGCGGGCCGGCGGCGTGGTGGCGTACGTGACCTGTTCGCCGCACATGGCCGAGACCCGGGCCGTCGTGGACGACGTGCTGAAGTCGGCCGGCGGCGCCGAGTGGATCGACGCCCGCCCCCTGCTGCCCGACGTCCCCGGCCTCGGCGACGGCCCCGACGTGCAGCTCTGGCCGCATCTGCACGGCACGGACGCGATGTACCTGGCGTTGCTGCGCCGTACGGGGTGAGGTGCGGGCCCGTGCCGTCAGCCGCCGCCTGCCTCGGCGGCGGGGCCGCGGGCGCCCTCTCGGGTGAGCGCCCACAGCGCGAGCGCGAGGCAACTGACCGTGGCGCCGAAGGCGCACACGGCGCCCCAGCCGGCCGCCGCGTAGAGGGAGGTCGCGACGATGGCGCCGGTGGCGCTGCCGATCGAGTAGAAGACCATGTAGCCGCCGATCAGCCGGCTGCCCGCGGTCGGGTGCCGGGCGTGGATCAGGGTCTGGTTGGTGACGTGGACGGCCTGCACGGCGAGGTCGAGCAGGACGACGCCGACGGCCAGGGCCCACAGCGAGCCGCGGGTGTGGGCCAGGGGCAGCCAGGAGGCGGCGAGCAGCGCGAGGGCGGCGCCGGTGGCCCACCGCGCGTGCCCGCGGTCGTTCAGCCGGCCCGCCACCGTCGCGGCCAGCGCGCCCACCACGCCGACCAGCCCCCAGGCCCCGATCGCGGTGTGCGACAGGGAGTGCGGCGCCTCGCTGAGCGGTAGCGCGACGCTGCTCCACAGCGTGCTGAACGCGGTGAATATCAGCAGGCCGAGGGCGGCCCGCAGGCGTAGCAGGGGCTCCCGCGCGAACAGGGTGACCGTGGAGCGCAGGAGTCGCCCGTAGGGCAGGGCCGCCGATGGGGCGCCGGTGTGGCGCGGCAGCACGCGGTGCAGGACGAGCGCGAGCAGCGCGGTGAGCACCGCCGACGCGAGGTAGACGGAGCGCCAGCCCGCGAGGTCGGCCATGGCGCCGGAGGCGGTGCGGGCGAGCAGGATGCCGCTGACCACGCCGCTGGTCACCATGCCGACGACGCGTCCGCGCTGGGCGGGCGGGGCCAGCGACGCCGCGAAGGCCACCAGCGTCTGGGTGACGACGGCGAGCAGCCCCATGGCGACCATGCCCGCGAGCAGGACCGCCGCCGTGGGGGCTACGGCGATCGCCGCCAACGCCGCGACCAGGAGCAGCAGTTGGGTCACGACGAGCCGCCTGCGGTCGGCCACGTCCCCCAGCGGTACGAGGAAGAACAGGCCAAGGCCGTACCCGACGTGCGTGAGCGTGACGACGCCGCCGACCAGCGCCGGGCTCATGGCGAGGTCCTGGCCGACGGTGACCAGGAGCGGTTGGGCGAAGTACACGTTGGCCACGGCGGTCCCGCAGGCGACGGCGAACAGCAGCAGGGCCCCGCGGGACAGGACGTATCCGGGCCCCTCCTCGGTCGGGGGCGTGTCACGGGCCGTGGGCGGGGGCGGTGCGGGCGCGCGGTCGGTGGCCATTCGGTTCCCCTCCAGATCTGGTTTCATCTTGCTACCAGGCGGCACGCTAGCCTTACCGGTAGCATGTTGCAACCAGATGGACGCGCGGGGAGTGGAGGACGACATGGTGACGAGGACCCGGTTCGACGACAGCGACTGCCCCGTCGCGCGCTCGGTGGACGCCATCGGCGACTGGTGGTCCCTGCTGATCGTGCGCGACGCCTTCGACGGCAGCCGCCGCTTCGGGGAGTTCCAGCGCGGCCTGGGCGTGGCGAAGAACATCCTCACCGCGCGGCTGCGCGCGCTGGTCGCCGGCGGCGTCCTCGCCTCAGTCCCGGCGTCGGACGGCAGCGCCTACCGCGAGTACGTGCTGACCCCGAAGGGCGAGGCCCTCTTCCCGGTCATCGTGGCGCTGCGGCAGTGGGGCGAGGCGCACTTCTTCGCCCCCGACGAGGAGCACTCGCGACTGGTCGACCGCCGCGACGGGCACCCCCTGCGCGCGCTGGAGGTCCGGTCGTCGGACGGGCGCCCGCTGCGCCCCGACGACACCACCGTCCACAAGGTCACCACCCGGTAGGGCGCCCACCGGCGGCCCCGACCCGACCGACCCGCGAGTTGACCCCGCGTGGCCCGCAACGATGCGCGTACGGCCCCCGGTTGCTGGCCTGCGCGCCGGCCGCCGCCTCCGCGCGCCACTCACCCGGCGCCTCCGAGCCACCCGACCTCGACCCGCGCCGGCCGGCGGGCGTACGCGCGTGACCTGGGCGCCCGGAGCGGCCGGGCGGTGTGCGCGGTGATCCCCGACGCTGCCCGTGGGCGCCCGGCGTGGCAGGCTTGGCGGCATGGCCGTTCAGATCAGTCCCAGCATCCTTTCCTCCGACTTCTCCCGCCTGGCGGAGGAGACCGCAGCCGTCTCGGGGCCCGATGGCGCCGACTGGTTGCACGTTGATGTCATGGACAACCACTTCGTGCCGAACCTGACGCTCGGCGTGCCGGTCGTCGAGTCGCTCGGCAAGGCGACGGGCGTGCCGCTCGACTGCCACCTGATGATCGAGGACCCGGACCGCTGGGCCCCGCAGTACGTGGAGGCCGGCGCGTCCTCGGTGACCTTCCACGTCGAGGCGGCGCGCGCGCCGGTGCGGCTGGCGCGCGAGATCCGGGCCAAGGGGGCCCGCGCCGCCATGGCGCTCAGGCCGGCGACGCCCATCGAGCCGTACGAGGATCTGCTGCCCGAACTCGACATGTTGCTGGTCATGACGGTCGAACCCGGCTTCGGCGGGCAGGCGTTCCTCGACATCATGCTGCCGAAGATCCGCCGCACCCGGGAGTTGATCGGACGACACGGCCTCCAGATGTGGCTGCAAGTGGACGGAGGGGTTTCGTCTTCGACCATTGAACGCTGTGCTGAGGCCGGAGCCGACGTGTTCGTCGCCGGTTCCGCCGTCTACGGCGCCGACGACCCGGCCGACGCCGTACGCCGACTGCGGGCCCAGGCGCAGGAAGCGACCGCGAGTGCCGCATGGGCATGCGGACACTGAGCCACGGCTTGGTGAACGCCAAGGTAAAGGGCGAACCAAGGACCGCCGTTTCTGACAGGATGACGGTTGAGTCCAGAACGTGAACAGTGAGGAGAACGCGGTGTCGACGGGCCGTTCAGCCACGCGGATGGGACCCGCCGAGCTGGTGCAGGCGGCGGCTATGGCGCGCCGCTTCTACCTGGAGGGCAAGTCCAAGATCCAAATCGCCGAGGAGTTCGGCGTCAGCCGCTTCAAGGTGGCCCGCGTGCTGGAGACCGCGCTCGACCGCGATCTGGTGCGCATCGAGATCCGGGTGCCCGCCGAGCTCGACGCCGAGCGCTCGGACGCCCTGCGCGCCCGCTACGGGCTGCGCCACGCGGTGGTGGTCGAGTCCGCGCCGGCCCTGACGGACGGCCCGGACGACGCGGCGGGCCCCGCGACCACCGCCCCCACCGACCCGGAGAACCTGGGCGAGGTGGCCGCCGACCTGCTCGGCGAGCTGGTCGACGAGGGCGACGTGCTCGGCCTGGCCTGGGGCCGGTCCACCATCAACATGGCCGCCGCCCTGCACCGCCTCCCGCCGTGCACCGTCGTCCAGCTCACCGGCGTGTACGACGCGGGCACGGCCGAGCGCGGCTCGGTCGAGGCGGTGCGCCGGGCGGCGGCCGTCTCCGGCGGCGAGGCCCACCCCATCTACGCGCCGATGCTGCTGCCCGACTCGGCGACCGCCGCCGCGCTGCGCCGGCAGCCCGGCATCGCCCGCGCCTTCGAGTACTTCGACAAGGTCACCGTGGCGGCCGTGTCCATCGGCTCGTGGGCGCCGGGCATCTCCACCGTCTACGACATGCTCAGCGACGAGGAGCGGGCGCAGTACGCCTCGCTCGGCGCCGCCGCCGAGATGTCGGCCCACCTCTTCGACGCCGAGGGCCGCCGGGTCGGCCGCGACCTCGGGGAGCGCTGCATCACGGTGGAGGCCGACCGGTTGCGCCGCATCCCGGAGGTGGTGGCCATCGCGGGTGGGCTGCGCAAGGCCGAGGCGATCGGCGCGGTGCTCCGCTCCGGCCTGGTGACCAGCCTCGTCACGGACACGGCCGTCGCGGACTACCTCCTGCTCGAGACCGGCCCCGGCCCGCGCCCGGCCCTCGACCGGGCCGACCCGGACGGCGCGAGCTAGCCCCGCACGACCGCGCGACACGTCTGACGCCCCGAGCTCCGCCGGCCCGGGGCGTCAGACGTGTCGGGGTACGGGATCAGTAGAGGTCGTTCTCGTAGTGGTGTTCCAGCGTGGCGTCCAGGGAGCCGACCTGGTCGCCGAGGGTGCGGGCCATCTTGCCGGCGTTCTCCGCGACGGTCATGGCGGAGAAGCTGCTGCCGAAGGTCAGGGCGTCGGCGAGGTGGCGGGCGTCGCCGTCCCACAGCTTGGCCCGGATCACGGCCTTTCCGCACTGCCCGAACACCTCGCGGACCCGCACGATGGTCGCGAGCACGGCGGGCTTGCCCTCGGCGCCGAGCCGGTCGAGCAGTTCGGTGTCGTCGGTGATGAACGCGTCCCCGTTCACCCGTAGCACCTCGCGTACGCCGGGTACGAAGAACGCGAGCCCCACGGCCGGGTTGCGGGACACGTTCTCGAAGGTGTCGGCGAGCCGGTTGCCGGGGCGCTCGGGCAGGGCCAGCGTCCACGGGTCGAGCACCCGCACCGCACCCGGCGGGTCGCCCTTGGGGCTGGTGTCGAGCTGTCCCAGCTCGTCGGCGGAGGCCACCACGCAGAACGTGCTGTGCGCGATGAAGCGGGTGGCGAACTCCCCGAGGTAGGGCTCCTTCTTCTCCGCGATGAAGGGCAGCGGGTGCCCCAGCACCTCCCGCACCCGGGCCAGGCCGATCGGCCGGTAGTCGTCGGCCGCCGTCCGGGCCGGCGCGGCCCCGCGCGGCGGGTCGATGGTCTCGGTCAAGGTCGTCCTCCTCGCGACGCGCACCGCGCCGTTCCGTCAGCCGTCGGGCGGTCACACATCGAGCACCAGCCGTCTGCCGCGGGCCCGGGACACACAGGGGTACATGCGGTCGCCGGCCGCGCGCTCGTCCGCCGAGAGGATGTCGTCCAGGTGCTCGGGTACGCCGTCGAGCACCCGGGTCTCGCACGTACCGCAGACGCCCTCCCGGCAGGAGCCGACCACCGGGACGCCGGCCGCTTCGAGCGCGCTCAGGACGGAGCGGTCGGCGGGCACGGTCACCGTGGTCTCCGAGCGCGCGCACACCACCTCGACCTCGGCCCGTGGCACGGCCGGCCTCGGCCGCGCCGCGAACCGCTCCATGCGGACGGTTCCCGGGTCCCAGTGCGCGCTGCCCTCCTCGATCGCGGTCAGCAGGGACTCGGGACCGCAGGCGTACAGGGCCGTGCCGGGGCGGGGTGGGGCGAGCCAGTCGCCGAGCGGCATGCGGCCCGTCTCGTCCTTCGGGTAGCGCCACACGTGTTCGCGGTGGGGCGCGAGTTCGTCGAGGAAGGCCATCGAGGCCGCCGTGCGACCGCCGTACGCCAGTCGCCACGGCACGCCCCGGCGCACGGCCTCCCGCACCATCGGCAGGATCGGCGTGATGCCGATGCCACCCGCGATGAACAGGTACGCCGGCTCCGGTCGGAAGCCGAAGTTGTCTCGTGGGCCGCGCACCCGCACCGGCTGCCCCGGGCGTAGGAAGGCGTGCACGTACTCCGAACCGCCACGGCTGCCGCGCTCGCGCCGTACGCCGACGCGGTAGCGGGAGCGGTCCGTCACCGAGCCGCACAGCGAGTACTGGCGGGCGATCCCGGTGGGCAGGACCAGCTCGATGTGGGCGCCGGGGCGCCAGGGCGGCAGGTCGCCTCCGTCCGCCGCGGCCAACTCGACGGAGACCACGCCCTCGGCCTCCCACCGCAGTTGCCGTACCACCATCGCCAGCTCGTCCGCCGGTGTGCGCGGGCGAGCCGGGGCCACCTGTCGCATGGGCCACCCCCAAGTAAAAGATTAACGTTGTTATCAACGATGAATTCAAGGTAGTGATAACGTTGTTAACGTGTCAATCAGAACTCAGAGGGACGGCAGTCGGGCCAGGACGCCGCTGCGGGCCGAGACGGTGGCGCGTACGGCGCTCGCGCTGGTCGACTCCGGCGGCCTGGAATCACTGACGATGCGTCGGCTCGCCGCGAGCTTGGAGGTCCAACTGCCCACGCTGTACCGGCTGTTCGACAACAAGCAGGCGCTGCTCGACGAGATGGCCGAGACGCTGCTGGCCGGCGTCCTGGCGCGGGCCGACCTCACGGGCGACACCTGGGAGGAGCGCGCCGCGGCCCTCGCCCGCGCGCTGCGCGAGACACTCCTCGCGCAGCGGGACGGGGCGCGCGTCGTCGGCGGCACCTACACGGCCCAACAGGCCACGCTCACCCTCGCCGACACCATGCTGGCGATCCTGGGGGAGGCGGAGCTGCCTCCGGAGAAGGCGCTGTGGGCCGCCACCACCCTCTTCAGCTACGTACTGGGCGAGGTGCTCGAACAGCAGGGGGCGACCGGCGGCGAGACCGAACTGCTCGCGGCCTCGGTACGGGACGGGCGCTACCCGCGCCTGGCCGCCACTCCGTGGGAGCGGTTCGTCGACTTCGACGCGCGCTTCGACTTCGGGGTCCGCGTCCTGACGGCCGGGCTGCGCGCGGAGTGCGCCCGGCGCCCGTGACCTCCGCGCCCGGCGCCCGTGACGTACGCACGTAGCGCCCGTGGCGACGGTCGAGCGCGCCCCGTACCCGGCCGACGTCACCCGCGCCCGGCCGCCGGTCCCCCCGCTCGTCCGCAGTATGAGATGCCTCTCCGGGATGTGGTCGGTTTCTGCCAGCATGCCCGCCATGCAGCAGCGGATTACCAGCCGCGGCGTGCCGGCACCGAGCCCGGGGGAGTGACCTCCCCGAACTCACCGCCCGCACGCAGACCTCTCGCGCCTCGCGAGGGGTCTTCTCTGTTTCCGGACCCAGAGACAGGACCACCCCGCATGGAACACACCCGGCTCACCGTCACGCTCCGGCCCGGCCGTGGCACGCTCGTACGGCTCGCCGCCACCCTCAACCACCACCAGGTGCTGGACTTCGCGTACACGGCGGCACCGGCGGACGCGGCCACGTCCGTCGAGGCGTCGGCGAGGGTGACCACCGCCGTCATCCGCGTGCCACGGGCCCACGCGCCGCGCGCGCAGCAGAAGCTGCGCAGGCTCGTCGACGTGCTCGACGTGGCCGTTGACCCCGCGCCGCCCGGCGCCGCCTCGACGGCGCCGGGCGGTCGCACGCCGAGCGCGGGGGCGCCACCGCGCTGACGTGTGGACGGGTGGTGACCCCGCCGCTAGTGGGGGTTGGCGGGCCAGCGCAGGAGCGCGCCGAGCCCGCCCACCGGGGCGGTGGCCGGGTCGCTGACGACGACGGCATCGGCCCCGCCGGCGATCGCCGCGCGCACCAGCGCGTCGTCCGCCCGGGCCGGCGCGGGGCGCACCGCCCCCAGGTACTGCAACTCGGTGCTGCGAACGGCCAGTTGGTCACCCTCCGGCCCGATCCACACCTCGCGGCCGTTGTCCTGGCCGTCCGGGGTGACCAGCAGCGTGTCGATCTGGTGCTCGCGGGCCGCCTCCACCAGGGCGGGCACCCCCGCGATGGCGTTGCCGCCGCCGTCGTCGTGCGTCGCGGCGTGGAAGCGGTCCAGCACCTCGCTCACGTGCTCGGTCTCGTGCGCGGCCCGCACCTGGGCGATGTCGCGTTCGAGCCGTGCGCTGCCGGAGCCCGTCGAGCGGGCGCCGTGCTCGCTCTCCGCCGTCACCGCCCGCAGCGGCTCGGGCAGCCGGTCGCGCACCGCCTTGCGCTCGCGGGCGTCGCCGACCAGCAGCATCACCTCGGCGCCGCAGCGCTGCCACATCTCGTGGGCGGCGTTGGCGATCTCGGCGGCGTTCTGCTCCCAGGTGTTCTCGACGGCCGTCTGGAAGTGCCGCTCCGACCAGTCGGCCGACGCGGTCTTGTGTATCGGCCAGTCGGCCCCGCTGACCTGCCCCGTCTCGCGCTGCCCGGCGTCGTCGCGGACCTCGAAGTCGGCCCCGGTGCGGTCCACGTACGCCACCAGGCACGGCGTCGGGTCGCCGACGGACCGCAGCAGGGGCGTGATCCTCGGCAGCGCGGACCAGGTGGTCATCGGGGTGGCCGGCGGGCCCGGGAGCGGCACGTCGAGCACGACCTCGCCGTCGGTGGCGAACACGGCGCGCCCGGCCCGCTTGCCGGACGCCGGGGGCCGGCCGATCGGCCCGGCGTCCGGGCCGTTGAACAGGGCCTTGTAGACCGCGTCGCGGGTCGCCGCGCTCGCGCCGAGTTCGGCGAGCTCCTGGGTCGCGGCGCGGGCCGTCAGCTCCTGGTGCTTGGCCGCGTCCTCCGTGGTGTGCGAGGTGTCGGCGTAGACCGAGGCCCAGGGGCCGGGATGGGGGAGGATCGGACGGAGATCCGAAAGGCGCATGATGCCTCCTTGCGTTTCGGTGTCAGGCGGCTCCCGACCCGGGTGCCCCGTCGTGATCCGACGGAACACGGCCACGCGGACGGATCGACCCGCCGCCGGGGCGGTGGCCGCCGGCCGTCGCCTGCCCGGGTCGGCGCCCCCGCATTCCGGTGGGCCGGGGCGCGGCCCCGGTGGCGCCGGGCGGTCGCGGCTCAGCCCGGGAGTCGGGGCAGGACCTTGGTGCGGTAGAAGTCGAAGAAGCCGCGCTGGTCCGGGCCGATCTGGCTCACGTACACGGCGTCGAACCCGGCCTCCACGTACGCGCGGATCGCCGACACGTGCGCCTCGGGGTCGTCCCCGCACGGCACGTTCGCCGCGACCCGCTCGCGCGGCACCAGCGTCGTCGCCTGCTCGAAGTGGCTCGGCGTGGGCAGCACCTGCGGCAGCTCGCCCGGCAACTGCTCGGTCGACCAGAGTCGGTGTGCCGTATCCACGGCCTCCTCCCGGTCCGGGCCCCAGCACACCTTGAGCCCGCCCTGCACCGGTTTGGTGCCGCCGCCCGCGCGCCGGAAGCGCTCGACGGAGTCGGCGGCGGGGGCCATGGTGACGTAGCCGTCGCCGATCCGCCCGGCCAGTTCGGTCGCCGTCGGGCCGAAGCCGGAGACGTCGATGGGCACGGGCGTCTCGGGCACGGTGTAGAGCCGGGCGTTCTCCACCGTGTAGTAGGTGCCGTGGTGGTTGACCTCCTCGCCGGTGAAAAGCTGCCGCATCACCTGCACGGCCTCCTCCAGCATGGCCAGCCGGACGGCCGCCGGGGGCCAGCGGTCGCCGAGTACGTGCTCGTTGAGCGCCTCCCCGCTGCCGACGCCGAGCCGGAACCGCCCGTCGAGCTGCACGGCGGCGGTGGCCGCGGCCTGTGCCGTGACGGCCGGGTGCAGTCGTACGGTTGGGCAGGTGACGGCCGTCGCGATCGGCAGCGACGTGGCCTCGGACAGCGCTCCGATCACCGACCACACGAAGGGGCTCTGGCCCTGCGCGTCGTTCCAGGGGTGGAAGTGGTCGGAGATCCACAGGGCCGTGAACCCCGCCTGCTCGGCCATCCGCGCCTGCTCGACCAGCGCGCGCGGCCCGTGCTCCTCGCACGCGAGGAAACAGCCGTACGTCGTCATCCGGCCTCCTTGACCTGTGTGGCGTCCTCGCTTGACGTCTGTGACGCCTGTGACGCCCTCGTCCGCGCTGGCCGGGTAGCCGCTGGTGGCGCGCGGAAACCTGCGGGCGGCCGGGCGAACGGGCAGGCCGGCTCGGGGCGGACGCGTCCGGGGCCGGCGTCGGAGCGGCGGCCCGCCGTGGCGGTGGGCGCGACCCGGGCGCGGGTGGCCGATTGGCCGGGGCGATCTCGGGTAGCCGGGGTGAGGACCGACCCGAGACGCCGTTCCGGTCCGTTCGGCACCGGCCGCAGCCTGTGTGGGCGTAATTGGCGGGCCGGCGGCCGGGCCGCGCCCGGAGCGTGACGCCGCGGGTGTGGCGCTCCCACGGTGGCACACCGGTCCCGAGGCGCGGCCGGCCGTGGGCCGGAGCCGTGTCGCGACGCCGGGTGAAATGACCCACAGTGAAGTGGAACGCGGGCCGCGGCGTCCGCCCACCACACGACGACCCGAGGAGGAAAACCCCATGCCCCGAGGTTCGAGCGACAAGCGTGAGCGACAGTACGAGAAGATCAAGGAGGGCCAGGAGGAGCGCGGTACGAGCACGAAGCGGGCCAAGGAGATCGCGGCCCGGACCGTGAACAAGGAACGCGCGCGCACCGGTGAGGCCAAGACGGCGAGCCGCACGTCCACCCAGGACATGTCGTCGAGCCGCCGCGGCGGCAAGCGCTCGCACAGCGGCGCGGCCGGCCCCACCCGCGACCAGCTCTACGAGGAGGCCAAGCGCAAGGGCGTCGAGGGCCGGTCGTCGATGAACAAGGACCAGCTGGCCAAGGCCGTCGGCCGGTAGCACCCGCCCGCGGGCCGGGCCGGCGCGCCGGGGGCGAACGCGCGCGGGCGCGGGGCTCGCGACCCCGGGCGACGGGAGGTTGAGCCATGACGAAGACGCGCGAGAGGACGCCGGGGGAGCGGGCCACCGTGCACGCCCTGCTCGACACCCACGGCCAGACCTACGCGGCGGAAGCGGGCATCCGGCTGCGCGACACGCCGCAGCCGCTCTACCAACTCCTGGTACTGGCCGACCTGCTGAGCGCCCGTATCCGGGCCTCGGTGGCGGTCGCCACGGCCCGCGCCCTGGCCGACGCGGGGCTGCGCGACCCGCGCCGGATGGCCGACGCGAGCTGGCAGGAGCGCGTGGACGCGCTCGGGGAGGGCGGCTACCGCCGCTACGACGAGCGCACGGCGACCCAGCTCGGCGACGGCGCCGAGCTGCTGCGCGACCGCTACGGCAGCGACCTGCGCCGGATGCGCCGGGCGGCGGACGGCGACGTGGAGAAGCTGCGCGCGCTGCTCCAGGAGGTCCCGGGCCTCGGCCCCACCGGCGCGGACATCTTCCTGCGCGAGGTGCAGCGGGTCTGGCCCGAGTTCGCCCCCTACCTGGACGCGAAGGCGCTGCGGGGCGCCGAACGCCTCGGCCTGCCGGACCGCCCGGAGCGCCTGGCCCGCCTGGTCGCCACCGAGGACACGGCGGCGCTGGCCGCGGGCCTGGTGCGGGCCGCGCTCGACGCCTCGGTCGTGGACGACGTGCGGGAGCGGGCGGCGGCGTAGCGGCGTGGGCTGGCGAGACCGGGCCGGCTCGTCTCTGTCGGACCTGGTCGGCGGTTGGCGGGCCGGCGCACGTGGCCCGCCCGGGGCGCGGTGCGGCGCCTTGTGTGAACGTACGAAGGCGCGTCCGGGCGCCTCGGTGGAAGGTACACAGATACGAACGCGGGTTCGCCACTTGCGCGCCGCATCGGCGATGATGGCGTAGGAGCCGCAGCCCGGACCGAGGTGCCGACGGTGCTTGGCCCGATGCTGACTCCCCACCCGCCCTTCCGTAAAACCGCAGGTGAGAGAGTTAGCATGCGATTCCTGAACGACGTGCGACCGTCCCACGACCTGACGTACGACGATGTGTTCATGGTGCCGAGCCGCTCCGCGGTCGGCTCCCGGCAGAGCGTGGACCTCAGCTCGCCGGACGGAACCGGAACCACTATTCCGCTGGTCGTCGCGAACATGACCGCCATCGCCGGCCGGCGCATGGCGGAGACCGTGGCCCGCCGCGGCGGCCTCGTCGTCATCCCGCAGGACATCCCGATCGACGTCGTGACCGAGGTCATCGGCTGGGTCAAGACGCGGCACGTCGTGCTCGACACGCCCATCGTGCTGTCCCCGAGCCAGACCGTCGCCGACGCGCTGGCCCTGCTGCCCAAGCGGGCGCACGGCGCCGGCGTCGTCGTCGAGGGCGGTCGCCCCGTCGGCATCGTCACCGAGGCCGACCTGACCGGGGTGGACCGCTTCACGCAGTTGTCCGAGGTCATGTCCAAGGAGTTGATGGTGCTGGACGCGGAGATCGATCCGCGCCTCGCCTTCAACCAGCTCGACGCCGCGCACCGCAAGCTCGCCCCCGCCGTGGACCGGGACGGCAAGCTCGTGGGCATCCTCACCCGCAAGGCCGCGCTGCGCGCGACCCTGTACACGCCCGCCATCGACGCCGCCGGCGGCCTGCGCGTCGCCGCCGCCGTCGGCGTCAACGGCGATGTGGCCGGGCGCGCCAAGTCCCTGCTCGACGCCGGCGTGGACACGCTGGTCGTGGACACCGCGCACGGCCACCAGGAGTCGATGATCAACGCGCTGCACGCGGTGCGCGCGCTCGACCCGCGGGTGCCGATCGTCGCGGGCAACGTCGTCGCCGCCGAGGGCGTGCGCGACCTGGTGGCCGCGGGCGCCGACATCGTCAAGGTGGGGGTCGGCCCCGGCGCCATGTGCACCACCCGCATGATGACCGGCGTCGGCCGCCCGCAGTTCTCCGCCGTCCTCGAATGCGCCGCCGAGGCCCGCAGGCTCGGCAAGCACGTGTGGGCGGACGGCGGCGTCCGGCACCCGCGCGACGTGGCGATGGCGCTCGCGGCCGGCGCGTCCAACGTGATGATCGGCTCGTGGTTCGCCGGTACGTACGAGTCCCCCGGCGACCTCCAGCAGAGCGCCGACGGGCGGCTGTACAAGGAGAGCTTCGGCATGGCCTCCGCCCGCGCCGTGCGCAACCGCACCAGCGAGGAGTCGGCCTACGACAGGGCCCGCAAGGCCCTGTTCGAGGAGGGCATCTCGACCTCGCGGATGTTCCTCGACCCGGCCCGGCCCGGCGTCGAGGACCTGATCGACACGATCATCGCGGGCGTCCGCAGCGCCTGCACCTACGCCGGCGCCGACTCGCTGGAGGAGTTCCACCAGCGGGCCGTGGTCGGCGTGCAGAGCGCCGCCGGCTACGCGGAGGGCAAGCCGCTGCACGCGAGCTGGTAGCGCGCGCCCCGCGCCGCCTTGTCCCCAGGCGGCGCGTCCGGCAGCAGTACCCGGCCCGCCCGGTGTGGTCCCGACCGACGTCGGGTCACGCCGGGCGGGCCGACGCGTGTGGTCACGGGCGCCGGGGCCGGGCTCGTGACCCCCGGGCGCGAGTGCGGGGAGGTCCTGGTCAGGCCGTCGTGCCCGGCGCGAAGAGCATGCGCACGTCGATGGCGCCCACCCGGACCGCCGCGGCCCGCGCGTACTCGGGCGAGGCGTGCCACTCCCTGAGGCGGGCCATGTCGGGGAACTCCAGCGTGGTCACCACCCGGCCCGCCGGCCAACTGCCCTCGGCCGCCTCGGGAACGGTGCCCTGGATCAGATAGCGCCCTCCGTACCGAGCGATCGACTCCTCGGCCAGCACACGGTAGCGGTCGGCGGCTTCGTGGTCGTACACCTCGGCGTCGACGAGCACGTAGGCAGGCATGGCGGACTCCGTTCTAAGTGGTGTGCCGGTCGCGCGCGTGGCGGGGACCCGGCGACGGGGAGCGATGCGTGGTGTGGTGGGAAGAGGTGTCGCGGCGAAGAAAAATGACACGCCGTATACTTCTGTAACGCCGGCGATTTGGCAATGCGGGATCATGAAGAGGGCCCGCGACCGGAGGGCCGGGCGACGAGGGGTGGCGATGGTCGAGACGACGCGGCGAGTGCCGAGCCGACGGGAGCGGTTGCGGGCCGAGGCGACCGAACAGATCATGGAGATCGCCCTGCGGCAGATGGCCGTCGACGGCCCCGGGGCGCTCTCCCTGCGCGGCATCGCCCGCGAGATGGGCATGACACCGCGCGCCATCTACAGCTACTTCCCCACCCGGGACGACCTGGTCACGGCGCTGATCCGGGACTTCGGCCAGGGGCTCGCCGACGCGTTGGAGCGGGCCCGGGACGAGGCACCGGCGTCCGACCCGGAGGGGCGACTGCTCGCCTGGGGCGAGGCCCTGCGCGCCTGGGCCCTGGCCCACCCGCAGGGCTTCCAACTCGTCTACGGCGACCCGCTCCCCGGCTACCAGCCCCCGCCGGGGGAGGGGCCGGTGGACGAGGCGGCGCTGCGGATCTGCGGCGGGCTCAACCGCCTGGTGGCGGCCTGCGCCAGCCGGCGGGCGCCCGCGACCCCCGACGACGACTGGTCCGGCTTCCCGCCCGCCTACCGGGCCCGGGTGCGCGCCGAGGCCCCGGACCTCACCCCCGCCGTGGCCGCCCGCGCCCTGCGGATCTGGGCGCGGTTGCACGGCCTGGTGACCCTGGAGATCCACGGCCACCTGCGCCCGGTGTACTCCGACCCGGCCGCGCTCTACCGCGCGGAGATGCTGGACCTCGTACGCGGCCTGGGAACCGTCGACCCCGACGCCTGACCGCGTCCGCCACACCCCGCGACCACGACGCACGGCCGCGCTTCCCGCCCGCCCGCGCGCGGGAACCGCCCGCCGACGTCTGTCGCCGAGGCCGGGTCGCGTGCTGTGATGGCGGGATGGACGCCACGAGACGCGAGGGACACGAGGGGACGGGCCCGGGGGCCATCACGCCGGACGGCTGCGCCGTGGAGATGTACGCCCGCCTGCCCGCGGGTGACGAGCCGGAGATCGTGGCGGCCCACCTGCCGGCCGGGGCGCGGCTGCTCGAACTCGGCTCCGGCGCGGGGCGGTTGACCGGGCCGCTGGTGGAACGCGGCTTCGAGGTGGTCGCCGTGGACGAGTCGCCGGAGATGCTGGCGCACGTCAGGGGCGCGCGCACCGTGTGCTCGCCCATCGAGCGGCTCGACCTGGGCGAGCGCTTCGACGCCGTGCTCCTCGCCTCGTTCCTGGTGAACACGGCGGACGAGGCGCTGGGCGCGGCCTTGTTGCGCGCCTGCGCCCGGCACGTGGCGCCCGACGGCCACGTACTGGTGCAGCGCGAGAACGACCGCTGGCACGACGCGGCGACGGTGCCCCGATCCTGGGAGCGCGACGGGCTGCGCGTCCGCATGGCCTCGGCGGAGCACCGCGGCGCCGACCGGGTCGCGGTGCGCATGGAGTACGCGTACGAGGGGGCCGAGTGGAGCCACTCCTTCGTCTCCCGCGTGCTGTCGGACGCGGAGTTCGAGGCCGAACTCGCCGCCGCCGGGCTGACGTTGGACGCCTACCTGACGGACGACCACAGTTGGGCGTGCGCTGTGCCGACGCCGCGCGGCTGAGGTTCTCCAGGGCGACGAGCGTGACCGGTTCCTGATCGAACTTCCCTTCCTGTGCGTCGTTCCGTCGCGGTGATTGATAGCCCTTCGGTTATCGAAGGCGTTCCGGGGGCCGTGTCCGTGGGGCGGTAAGCGGTCGGCTGCCCTGTGCCGAAGGGGTGTGTGGGTCGTACGCGGCGGTGACGCGGCCGGCGGCGACGGCCCACGTCAACGCCCGGGGCCCGGACGGGTCGAGGGACGCGGTTCCTCCGGATGTGCTGGTTGCGGGTGAGCTGGTTGCCCCGTGGTCACCGTGAGGCCACCGAACCGCCTGTGATGTGCTGGACTGTTGAGCACTGGACGGCCACCGACACGAACGGTGGCCAGAGCCCGGCGCCCCGCCCGGCGCGCGAACCCGAGGCGTACGCCGCGACGCGTGGTTTCGCGGCGTGGGCGCCCTGGCTACCAGCACAGCCACCGGCACAACCACCAGCACAAGGGAGAGAACGCATGATCATGCCCCGGTACGTTGCCTGGGTCGCCGCGGGTGCGGCGGCCCTGACGCTGAGCGGGTGCGGCAGCGAGGGCGGGCGGGACGGCGACGGGGGGCGTGGGCAACGGTCGGAGGCCGCTGCCCGGTCGGGTTCCACCGGGTGGCACCTGGCGGCGCGGACCGGCATCTTCGCCGCCGACGGCTCCCGGCCATCGAAACCCGCCCCGGCCAGCCCGGCCGAGTTCTTAGCGACCCACAAGTCCCGCTACGACGCGGTGGACACGTCCGCGTGCGGCGACGTCGCCTGGGACGCCGCGGCCTGTGGAAAGGCGCTCACCGCCGCCCGGAGGGTGGCCGATGCGGCGCACGCGCACATCGAGAACGCGCTTCCCGCGGGCCAGTTCGTCGACGAGAAGCGGAGCGCGCGGGAGGTCACGGCGGTGGTGGCCAGGGCGCGTGCCCTCGGTTGCTTCCGGATGGGCGCCGACCGCCACCAGGAGACGCCGGTGGCCCAGCGCGACCTGTGCCCCACGCTCGCCAACCTCACGTGGCTGCACTGGCGCTCCTTCCACAACATCATGACCGTGACCTGAGCAGCCCCCGGCGGCCATCGAGCGACCGCGCCGGACGAGCGTTCGGCGCCCCCGGCCGCGGTACCGGGGCCGGCCTGGCCTGGCCGGGGGCGGGGGAAGATCAACGGCCTCGTCGCGCGTTTCGTGTGACGATGGGCCTTGATCCACCGTTCCGCCCACCGGCCGCCCGCGGTCGGGCGCCGCAGAGAAATGAACCCACCCGCAGTGCGACTGAACCCGCTCGACGAACGCATCGTGCACGCCCTCGCCGAGGACGCCCGACGCTCGTACGCCGACATCGGCGCCGAGGTCGGCCTGTCCGCCCCCGCCGTCAAGCGACGGGTGGACCGGCTGCGCGCCGAGGGCGCGATCACCGGCTTCACCGTACGCGTGGACCCCGTGGCGCTGGGCTGGCAGACCGAGGGCTTCGTCGAGCTGTACTGCCGCCGCAACACCTCGCCGACGGACATCCACCGCGGCCTCTCGCGCTACCCGGAGGTCGTGTCCGCCTCCACCGTCACGGGCGAGGCCGACGCCATCGTGCAGGTCTTCGCCTCCGATATGCGCCACTTCGAGGGTGTGTTGGAACGCATAGCGGGTGAGCCGTTCGTCGAGCGCACCAAGTCGGTCCTCGTCCTCTCTCCGCTGCTGCGGCGTTTCAGCTCCGGCGCCCCCACGTAGCCACGGCAGGGCCGGCCGGGCCCGGTGCGCCCGCGCCGAGGCGGGCCGGGCGGACCGTGGAGGTGACTGGGCCGGGGAGTGGTGGTCAGCGGGGGTCAGCGGGCTGGGGGAGCGGGCGGTACGGCGGCCACCGCGGGGCGCGATCCGTGCGCGCGGCGGTGGCCGCCGTGTGGACGACGTCGCCGGCGCGCGTCGCCCCGGGGAGGTGGCGAGCGGCGGGCGACGGGGCGAGGCGGCAGCCGTGCTCCGGGCGGCCCTGCCCCTGGTGGTTGCCCCGGTCCGCAGCGCTGGCGCGGGAGCGGCCGGCCATCGGTGCGGACCTGTCGTCCGGTCTCCCGGCGCGGGGTGTGACGGACCCGGCCGGGGGGTTCGGGAGGTGCGTGGTGTGCCACGGCGTGGCCCTCGGGCGGCGGCGTCCGCGCGCGGCCGGCAGCCGGGGCGGTGCCCGGGTGCCTCAGGCCGCCGCCGCGGCGCCGGCCGCGCCGGCGGCCAGCAGCACGGCGACGGCGAGCGCGGCGAGGCGGACCCGGGTGGGCGTGGCGGCGGGCATCCGGGACGAGAAACGGCTCATGGCGACCCTTCCGGGGCGGTGGCCACACGGGCGGCGCGACCGGTTGTGTTGGCGGTCACCAGCCTGCCGCCGGGCCCGGGCCGCGCGCATCGCGCCACGGGTTGATCATCCGTACGTACGCGGTCGTCCCCACGTATCCGGCGATACGACCCCAGAGGTAGTGGCCCGGCCCCCGCCGTCCCCCATGGGCTGACGCCCCCGCCCCCACCTGCGTGAACGCGGTGCGCAACGAAACGCCGCACAAAGGCTTGAACACGCAACGAATCTCTCCCGGGCGCGCAACGGAGCCGCCTTGTCCGGCCTCGGCGGCAGACCGTACCGTCTACAGGGCCGTCCGCAAGCCCGCACCGTCCGCAGTGGCCCTGTGCCCGCATCACCGCCCGAGGGGTTCCATGACCACGCCGCGCATCGCCCTGTTGCAGACGTCGGGACGACCCGGCGACGTCGAGCACAACCTGGGCCTCCTCGACGACGCGGCCGCCCGCGCCGCGGCCGCCGGCGCCCGGCTGCTCACCGTTCCGGAGCTGTTCCTGACCGGGTACGCGATCGGGAAGCGCATGTCCGACCTCGCCGAGCCGGCGGACGGCCCGTCCGCCGAGGCCGTCGCGCGCACGGCCGCCCGGCACGGCGTCGCCGTCTGCTACGGCTACCCCGAGCGCGACGGCGAGCTGATCTACAACTCGGCCCAGTTGATCGACCCGAGCGGCGAGCGCCTGCTCAACTACCGCAAGGCGCACCTGTACGGCGCGTTCGAGGAGCGCTGGTTCACGCCCGGGCACCCGCCCGTTGCCCAGGTCGAACTCCCCGCGCTGGACGGGCTGCGGGTCGGCGTCATGATCTGCTACGACGTGGAGTTCCCGGAGTACGTCCGCGCGCACGCGCTGGCCGGCACCGACCTGCTGCTGGTCCCGACCGCGCAGATGCACCCGTTCCAGTTCGTCGCCGAATCCCTCGTTCCGGTCCGCGCGTTCGAGAACCAGCTCTACATCGCGTACGTCAACCGCTGCGGGCGCGAGGGCGGGCTCGACTTCGTCGGTCGAACCTGCCTGGCCGGGCCCGACGGGATCGCCAGGGCCCGCGCAGGTCAGGGAACGGAGCTGGTGACGGCCGACGTCGACACGGCCTTCCTGGCCGCCTCGCGCGAGGCCAACCCGTATCTGCGCGACCGTCGCCCCGCGCTGTACACCGCCCTGAGCTGACCGTCCCGTACGGGACGGTCAGGCCCGCCCCGTACGCGCCCCCTCGCCCCGCCCCCACCGCCGCAAGCGGTCGATCCGCCACGGCCCGGCTCCGCCCTGCCCTGCCCTGCCCTGCCCTGCCGCGCCGACCACTGCCCGCACCGCCTGCACTGCCTTCACCGCTTTCACCGCCTTCACCGCCCGCACGGCCCGCCGCCCGGGCCCGCCCGAGCGCGCGCCGCCGCGCCCGCACGCAAGGAGTCCGCCCTCATGACGTCCACGGTGCCCACCGCCGCCCACGACGAGCAGCCGACGCGGCCCGTCGAGCCGCCGCTCACGATGTTCGGGCCCGACTTCCCGTACGCGTACGACGACTACCTGAGCCACCCGGCCGGTCTCGGGCAGGTGCCCGCGACCGAGCACGGCACCGAGGTCGCGGTCATCGGCGGCGGCCTGTCCGGCATCGTCGCCGCCTACGAGCTCATGAAGATGGGGCTGCGCCCGGTCGTCTACGAGGCCGACCGGATCGGCGGCCGGCTGCGTACCGACCGCTTCGAGGGCTGCGCCACCGACGACGGCCAGCCGCTGACCGCCGAGATGGGCGCCATGCGCTTTCCGCCGTGCTCCACCGCCCTCCAGCACTACATCGACCTGGTGGGCCTGGAGACCCGGCCGTTCCCCAACCCGCTGGCCCCCGGCACCCCCTCCACCGTCGTGGACCTCAAGGGCCAGTCGCACTACGCGCGCACCCTGGAGGACCTGCCCGAGGTCTACCACCAGGTGATGGACGCCTGGAACGCCTGCCTGGAAGAGGGCGCGGACTTCTCCGCCATGCAGCGGGCGCTGCGCGAGCGGGACATCCCCACTATCCGCGCGATCTGGTCCCAGCTCGTGGAGAAGCTGGACAACCAGACGTTCTACGGCTTCCTCTGCGACTCCCCGGCCTTCGCGTCCTTCCGGCACCGGGAGATCTTCGGCCAGGTCGGGTTCGGCACCGGCGGCTGGGACACCGACTTCCCCAACTCCATCCTGGAGATCCTGCGCGTCGTCTACACCGGCGCCGACGACGACCACCGCGGCATCGTCGGCGGCAGCCAGCAACTGCCCGAGCAGCTGTGGGAGCGCGCACCGCAGAAGATCACGTACTGGGCGCAGGGCACCTCGCTCAGCTCGTTGCACGACGGCGCCCCGCGCCCCGCGGTCACCCGGCTGCACCGCACGGCGGGCAACCGGATCACGGTCACCGACGCGTCCGGCGACATCCGCACCTACCGCTCGGCGATCTTCACGGCGCAGAGCTGGATGCTGCTGTCCAAGATCGAGTGTGACGACGCGCTCTTCCCGATCGACCACTGGACGGCGGTGGAGCGCACCCACTACATGGAGTCCAGCAAGCTGTTCGTCCCCGTGGACCGGCCGTTCTGGCTGGACACCGACGAGGAGACCGGGCGGGACGTGATGAGCATGACGCTCACCGACCGCATGACCCGGGGCACCTACCTCCTCGACAACGGCCCGGACCAGCCCGCAGTGATCTGCCTCTCCTACACCTGGTGCGACGACAGCCTCAAGTGGCTGCCGCTGTCCGCGAACGAGCGGATGGAGGTCATGCTCAAGTCGCTGCGCGAGATCTACCCCAAGGTGGACATCCGCCAGCACATCATCGGCAACCCGGTGACCGTGTCCTGGGAGAACGAGCCGTACTTCATGGGCGCCTTCAAGGCCAACCTGCCGGGCCACTACCGCTACCAGCGGCGCCTGTTCACCCACTTCATGCAGGACCGGCTGCCCGCCGACAAGCGCGGCATCTTCCTGGCCGGCGACGACATCTCGTGGACGGCCGGCTGGGCCGAGGGCGCGGTACAGACGGCGCTGAACGCGGTATGGGGCGTGATGCACCACCTCGGCGGCGCGACGGACGCCACGAACCCGGGCCCGGGGGACGTCTACGACGCGATCGCGCCGGTGGAACTGCCGGAGGACTGAGCCAGCCCCGCCCGGTCACCCGTGGGCCGGAAGCGCCGGCCCGGGCCCCGGCGGCGGGGAGGGCTGGCCAGGGACGCGCCGGGGACGCGCCGGGGCGTGTCGCCGTGAGGGCTCCGGGCGCGCGGGGGCCCGGCCCCGGTCAGTCGCCCGGCCGCAGCGGCGTCAGCAGCACCCGCCCCACCAGGCCGACGCCGGCGTCGACCCGCTCCGCGAACTCCCGGGCGAGTTCCGGCTGTTCCCGCAGTCCCCACAGCGCCCGGAAGGCGCCCCACGCCGCGTCGCGGGCCCGGTCCAGGCTCCACGCCCCGACCAGGTGGGTGAGCGGGTCGGCGATGTCGAGCAGGTCGGGTCCGGGCATCAGCTCCTCCCGGACCCGCTCCTCCATGCCGGTCAGCACGTCGCCCACCCGGTCGAAGTCGGCCTCGAGCGAGGCCGGCTCGCAGCCGAGCGAGACGCAGGTGTCGCGGAGCGCGAGGGCCAGGTCGTTGCCGATGTGCGCGTTGATCCCGGCCAGGGCGAACTGCACCGGCTGCACCGCCGGATGCCGCCGCAGGTCGAACAGCGGGCGCCAGGCCGGCGACGGGCGCCCGCCGTGGGCCGCCGCGTCCACGGCGGCCAGGTAGCGCGCCGCGAACCGGGCCGTCAGCTCCTCGGCCGCCGGCCCGTGGTGGAAGTGGCCCGCCGAGAGCCGGTCCTCGACCTCCTGGGTCACCGAGAGGTACACGCCGTTGAACACGGCGACCCCGTCCCGCCCGGGCAGCGCGCGCTCCAACGCGGTCATCCGGTGCAGCGCCTCCTCCACGGTGGGGGGAGCGGTGCGCCGGGGGGCGGGGCGAGTGGTGTATCGCTGTTCGGCCTGCGTCATGCGGCCAGCGTCCCAGCCCGAACGCCCGCCCGGCAGCCCTCGGTTGTACCTTCCTCATAACGGATGAACCGGACTCGGCCCCCGTGGCTGGAGGGTTGCCACAGGTGCGGGGCCAGGTCGGCGGGTGTCAGCCCGGAGCGTCGGTTACGGCCCGTGCCGGGTCGGCCACGGCTTCGGTGGGGGCGGCGGCGGGCGCGTACGGGCGCGAGACGGGCGACCCTCTCCCCGGTAACGGGCAGCCGCTTCCGCGATACGGAAGTGTGGGGGCGGTGTGGGGGCGAGTGGTGACGGCTCGGTCGGGTCGCGCTATCGCGGCCCCGGGGCGCGGCTCCACGGTCGGCCGTCGGCGTGCGGGCCGGTCGTCGATGTGGCGGGAGCGTCGTTCGGCGCGCCGCGCTCAACTGCGCCCGAAGGTCGGTGAACTGACGGGCCCGCAGGTCAGCGGGGTGGCGGTGGGAGGCGTGGGCCGGCGGAGGCAAGGGCGCCCCTCGGCCAGGGGAGCGTAAGCGCGAAAAGCGTGGAACGGATCATTCGATCGGCCGCCCGGGGCGATGGGTCGCTTTCGGCTCGGTTTGCCTCCAGTGGGGTGGTCCGCTCATCATCACCCCGGCTCTGTGACGCGCAGAGTGTCGCGAATGTGGAGCGTGAGCATGGCGGGCTTCGGATGGAAGCTGCACGGAGACGGCAAGAACCTGCGGCCGGGGGAGGTCGTCAAGCCGGACGAGCGGCTGTCGTGGGGGCGTACGGCCGGGCTCGGCGCCCAGCATGTTGTCTCGATGATCGGTGCCTGTTTCGTCGCCCCGGTCCTCATGGGCCTGGACCCGAACCTGGCCCTCATGGCGTCGGGCGTGGCGACGATCCTGTTCCTGCTGCTGACGCGGGGGCGGATTCCCAGCTACCTGGGGTCCTCGCTCTCCTTCGTCGGGGTCGCCGCCGTCATCGCCGGTCAGGGCGGTGACGCCGGCACGCTGACCGGCGCCCTGTTCGTGGTGGGTGCGGCGCTCGCGCTCTGTGGCGTGATCATCCAGGTCATCGGCGGTAAGGTCATCCACGCGGTCCTGCCGCCGGCGGTGACCGGCGCCGTGGTCATGCTGATCGGCTTCAACCTGGCGCCCGTGACCGCGGGCACCTACTGGCCGCAGGACCAGTGGACGGCCCTGGCCACGATGCTCTTCACCGGCCTGGCCCTGGTGGTGCTGCGCGGCTTCTGGGCGCGCGTCGCCATCTTCCTCGGCCTGGTCTTCGGGTACGTGCTCTCCTGGGTCCTCGACCGCACCACGGGCAAGATCCACTCGGCGGACGGCTCGGGCAAGGTGACCGACCACTGGCGGATCGACTTCTCCGGCGTCGCCGACGCGAGCTGGTTCGGCACGCCGACCTTCCACGCGCCCAGCTTCGAGTGGTCCGCGATCCTCGTGGCGCTGCCCGTCCTGGTGGCCCTGATCGCCGAGAACGCGGGCCACGTCAAGGCCGTCGGCGAGATGACCGGCGACCCGCTGGACGACAAGATGGGCACCGCGATCGCCGCGGACGGCACCGCCTCCATGCTCTCCACCGCGGTCGGCGGCCCGGCCACGACGACGTACGCCGAGAACATCGGCGTCATGGCCGCCACCCGGGTCTACTCGACGGCGGCCTACTGGGCGGCGGCCGGCTTCGCGGTGCTCTTCGGGCTCTGCCCCAAGTTCGGTGCCGTGGTGGCCGCGATCCCCGGCGGTGTGCTGGGCGGAATCACGGTCATCCTGTACGGCATGATCGGCCTGCTCGGCGCGCAGATCTGGGTGCGGAACAAGGTGGACTTCTCTCAGCCGCTGAACCTGGTGCCGGCCGCCGCGGGCGTGATCATCGGCATCGGCGGGGTCTCGCTGAAGTTCACCGACAACTTCGAGCTGAGCGGCATCGCCCTCGGCACCCTGATCGTGCTCACCGGCTACCACGCCCTGCGCTGGCTGTCCAAGGCCGCCGGCACCCACCGCCCGGCCCTCCTCGACGGCGGCACCACGGAGTACGACTCGGAGGCCGGCAAGTAACGCCCCGGCCCGCTGGCCGGCCCTCCTGGGCCCGCGCGACCGGCCGCCCCGGGGAGCCGCCCGAGGTGGCCGGCTCCTCCAGCCGCCGCTGCCCGGCACGGCTCAGGTCGTGCGTCGGCTCAGGCCCCGCGGCGGGTTCACGCGTCCCGCGTCGGCGCCGTGTCCGTCGCGCCGCGCGCCCCCGCGCCGTCCGTGCCAGCCTCAGCCTGACCCGTGGCCGGCGCCACCCGGCCGGCCGCGCGCAGCACCCCGGCGCCCACGACCAGCCCCAGGGCCAACAGCGTGACCAGGCCGAAGGAGAACGTCAGCGAGGTCAGGTCGGCCACCGAGCCCATCGCCGAGGGGGCGATCAGGCCCGAGGTGTAGGTGATGGTCGCCACGCCCGCTATGGCCTGGCTCGGCGCCGGGCCGCTGCGTCCCGCAGCGGCGAACGCCAGCGGCACCACCACGGCCACACCGAGCCCGAGCAGCGCGAAGCCGCCGAGCGCCATCGCCGGGTGGGTGGCCGTGACGACCAGCAGGCCGCCCAGCGTCGCGCACACCCCGCTCGTACGCACCGTGCGCACCGCCCCGAACCGGGTCACCACTGCGTCCCCGGCCAGCCGGGCGATCGCCATCGTGCAGGCGAACGCCGTGGTGGACGCGGCGGCCAGGCCTGGCGAGGTGTTCAGCTCGTCCCGCAGGTAGACCGCCGACCAGTCCAGGCTGGCGCCCTCGGCGAACACCGCGCAGAACCCGACGGCGCCGATGACCAGGGCCGACCTCGGCGGCAGCGCGAAGTGCGGCGGCGGGTGCTCGTCCGGTGCGCTGCGCAGGTCGAGTACGCCGCGGCAGGCCAGCGCGCCGAGCACGGTCAGCACGGCCGCGGTGACCGCCAGGTGCGCGCGGGCGTCCACCTCCGCGTGGGCGGCGACCGTGCCGGCGGCCGAGCCGATCAGCGCCCCCACGCTCCACATACCGTGCAGCCCGGACATGATCGAGCGGCCCAGGCGCTCCTCGGTCTCCACGCCGAGCGCGTTCATCGCCACGTCCGACATGCCCGCCGTGGCCCCGTAGACGAGCAGCACCGCGCACAGCGTGACCAGGTTGGGCGCGAGGGCGGGCAGCGCGAGCGCGAGGGTCCACAGCGCGAGCATCCCGCGCAGCGCGGTCCGGGCGCCGAACCGGTGGCTGACCCAGCCGGCCAGCGGCATCGCGACCGAGGCGCCGATGGCGGGGAAGGCGAGCGCGAGGCCGAGCTGGCCCGCGCTCGCGCCCGTGTGGTCCTGCACCCAGGGGACGCGGGTCGCGAAGCTGCCGGTGACCGCGCCGTGTACGGCGAAGACCAGCGCGACGGCGACGCGCGCCCGGCGCAACCCCTGCCCGACGGCGACCGGTTTCCCGGCGCCCGTTCCCGTCCCGGCGTCCACCATGTTGCCCGGCCCTCCCGGCCTTGAAGTCGGGCCCCGCTCAGGGGCCCCCGGGGAGGGTTCCCCGGCGCGCCGAGAAACTATCAGGAACCCTGCCTGATAAATAGCCGATTTCTCACGGGGCGTGCAAGGATTCCGGCATGTCCCCGACGCGTGTGCACTCCGGCGGCAAGTCCGGTGGCAAGACCGCCTCCCCGAGCACCGCCCGCGCCATCAACGACCGCCTGGCGCTGGCCCTCCTGCAACGCGAGGGGCCGCTGACGGCCGGCCAGCTCAAACAGCTCACCGGGCTGTCCCGGCCGACCGTGGCCGACCTCGTGGAGCGGCTGCGCGGGGCCCGGCTGATCACCGTGGTGGGCGAGGCGGGCGCCGAGCGGCGCGGCCCCAACGCCCGGCTGTACGGCATCGTCGCGGACCGCGCCCACCTGGCCGGGATCGACGTACGCACCGACCGGGTCACCGTCTGCGTGGCCGACCTGCTCGGCCGCACGCTGGCCGAGGCGTCGCTGCCCATCGCCCCGCAGTCTGGTGGGGAACCGGGCAGGCCCGCCGCCGGCCCGCCCGCGGTGGCGGCGGCCGTGGACCTGCTGACCAGCACCGTCGCGCGGGCCGGGGCGACCTCGCCGCACACCATCGGCGTCGGCGCGCCCGGCCTGCTCGACCCGGTCACCGGCGCCCTGGGCAGCAACACGGGCTGGCTCCCGCGCTGGCACGCCGACCTGGTCGCCGCGGTGCGCGAGCGCTTCCCGGGCGACCTGCTGTTGGAGAACGAGGCCAACCTCGCCGCCGTCGCCGAGCAGCGGCTCGGCGCGGCCCGCGACCGGGACACCTTCGTGCTGCTGTGGCTCGGTGGCGGGACCGGCGCGGCGGTCGTGCTGGACGGCGCGCTGCGCCGGGGGGCGTCCGGCGGCGCGGGGGAGATCGGGTTCCTGCCGGTCCCGGGCACCGGCGGGCTGCCCAGCGCGAGCGGCTGCGACGGAGGCTTCCACTCGCTCGCCGGCGGGCCCGCGGTGTGCGACCTCGCGCACCGGCACGGCCTGGCCGTCGAGGGCACGGGCGTCGAGGCGGCCGAGCGCGCGCTGCGCGCCGCCGTGGCCTCGGTGCGGGAGAGCCGGGGGGAGCGGGACGAACGGGGTGAGGGCGGCGGGGTCGCGCGGGTGCCGGCCGGGGTGGCGGACGCGTTCCTCGACGCGTACGCGGACGGCGTCGCCATCGGGGTCACGGCCGTGAGCGCCGTGCTCGACCCGGGCTGCGTGGTCATCGGCGGCGAGTGCGGGCGCGCGGGCGGCGACGAGCTGGCCCGGCGCGTGGCGGAGCGGGTGGCGCGGATGGCCCCGGTCCGTACCGAGGTGCGGGCCGGCACGGTGGGGGGCGCGGCGGTGTTGCGTGGCGCGGTGCTGATGGCGCGGGACGCGGCTCAGGACGCGCTGTTCGCCCCGGAGGCCTGAGGCCGGTCGTGCGCCGGTAGCCGGAACCGCCGCCGGTACTCCGTCGGCGTGGTGTTCAGGCGCCGGCGGAAGGCCCGTACCAGGGTGTCGGTCGTGCCGAAACCGCAGAGCGCGGCGACGCGCTCCAGCGTCGCGTCGGACGACTCCAGTTCGCGGCGGGCCCTCTCCACCCGGACCGACTCGACGTAGGCGTGCGGGGTCATGCCGAGTTCGGTCTTGAAGAGGCGGGTCAGGTGACGGTCGCTGACGTGCGCGTACGCGGCCAGGTCGGCGACGGTCAGGGGCGCGTCGAGGTGGCGCAGGACGTGGTGGCGCAGGTCCTCGACGCGGCGCGTGGTGGAGACCTGCTCCAGCGGCGCGCTGAACTGGCTCTGGCCGCTGGGACGTTTGAGGTACATGACCAGTTGCCGGGCCACCCGCACGGCGACGGCCTCGCCGAGGTCGTCGGCGATCAGCGCGAGGGACAGGTCAAGGCACGCGCTGATCCCGGCCCCGGTCCACACGTCGCCCTCGCGGATGAAGATCGGGTCGGCGTCCACCGTGACGGCCGGGTGGTCGGCGGCCAGCCGCCCCGCCGTCGACCAGTGGGTGGTGGCGCGCCTGCCGTCCAACAGGCCGGCCGCGGCCAGCAGGTGCGCGCCCACGCACACGGAGGCGACCCGGTGCGCGCGGGCGGCCAGCACCCGCACCCACTCCACCAGGCACGGGTCGACGAGCGGATGGACGCGGCGTTCGGCGTCGACCTCCACCGCGCCGGGCACCAGGAGCGTGTCGATGGCACCGGCGGCGGCCTCGGCGAAGGTGACGTCGGGCAGGACGCGCACCCCGGCGCCGGTGGTGACCGGGTCCGTGGTCGCGGCGGCGAGCAGTACGCGGTAGCCCGCGGCCTCCTCGGTCTCGCGCAGGGCCAGCGAGAACACCTCCGGCGGCCCGGTGACGTCGAGCAGGTCGACGCCGTCGAAGAGCATGATGACGACGAGGCGGCGGACGGTGTCCGGCACGGGTCCCCCAGGGGTGTGGACAGGGCGTTGCGGCATGTCGGTTTCTGCGGGTGGGACGTCATTGCCGACATCGGTGGCGGCTCCTAGTTTTACCGGCATGGCCCACTCACCGTTCGGGCCGCCCCTCCACCCGCGTCCTGAAGGCGGTACACCCATGCCCAGAACCACCCTGCGCGAGCTCAACGGCCTCGACCAGACGCCCGCGATCCTCGGCGAGGCCACGCTGGTCCTCGTCGACCTCCAGAACACCTACACCCGCGGCGTCATGGAACTCGACGGCTGGCGGCCCTCGCTCGACGCCGCCGCGCGACTGCTGGCCCGGGCCCGCCGGGAGGGCGCGCGAGTCGTGCACGTGATCAACGACGGCGGCCCGGGCACCCCGTACGACATCGATGCCGAGATCGGGCGGCCACACCCGGACGTCGCCCCGCTCGACGGGGAGCCGGTGGTGGTCAAGCGGGTCCCGAACGCGTTCGTGGACACGGACCTGGCCACCCGTCTGCGCCCGGGCCAGGACGTGGTGCTCGCGGGGTGGATGACCCACATGTGCGTGGCGGCCACGGCGCAGGGCGCGTTCCTCGCCGGCCACCGCCCGACCGTCGTCGCCGACGCCTGCGCGACCCGCGCGCTGCCGGTGGCGGGCGCCGAGGTCCCCGCCGACCAGGTGCACCGGGCCGGCCTGGCCACCGTCGCCGACCTGTACGGGGTGGTCGTCGCCTCCGAGCGGGAACTCGGCCGGTGAATCCGTCGAACCGTCAAATCCGTTGAACCGGTGAATCCGGTGCATCCGATGAATCGGTGAGATCAGCGGGGCCCACGGGAGTGGTGGGCCGCAGCCGGCCACGGCCCCCTCCCGCCCCACCGGGGAACGCCCGCGCGCCGGGCCCCGAAACCGGGACCCGGCGCGCTTCTCGTTTGGCCCACCGAGCCGGGCCCCCGCCGCTGAGAGGGGGCCCGGCCCGGTGGCGCACCCGACGGCGGGTGACGCCACACTTCACCGCCGCCGGGTGATCAGGGGGTCAGCAGGCTCCCTTGTCCTGCCAGACACCGTCGACGCCCGGCTCCTGGCCCTGGGTCCACCACTTGGCCGTCCAGTTGTGGCCCTTCCAGGAGACGGCCGCGCCGCCGTTGTAGACCGCGGTCTTGTCCCACGCCGGCGCCGTGCACTGGCCGCCGTTGCCACCGTTGTTGCCGCCGGTGCCGCCCGTGCCGCCGCTGGTCCCGTCACCGGGGTCGACGATCTTGGTGCCGCGGGCCAGGTCGCCGGCGAGCGAGTACGACTTGCCGCCGAAGGAGACCGTCCAGTTCGACGGCGTGGAGGTCGGCAGGTAGTACACGAGGTCGAAGCTGAGGGACGCGCCGGGCGCGAGCGACTGCCAGCTCGGCAGCTTGAACGAGGTGCGGTGGTAGTCACCCTTCAGGCCGCCCACGTTGTTCCCCGTGTGGTCGCTGCGGATGACCTTCAGGCCCCAGCCGCTCTGGTCCTTGGCGTTGTTGGGGGAGGCGGTGGCGTAGTCGAACTGGAACTCGGCGCCGCCCGGAATGGTGGTCTTGGTGTTGTTGGTGATGCGCACCTTGGGGCTGATCGGGTAGTTCGAGTCACCCAGCGGGAACTCGCCGAAGTTCACGTCGAGGTCGAGCGCCTCGGCCGGCAGGTTGGTGGTGGCCCGCTTGGCGCCGTAGCCGGGCGCCGCCTTGAACGCGTCGTACAGCGTGTTGGTCAGCGTGTTGCCCGGCTCGTACTGGCCCTTGCCGGCGTTGTACTGGTAGTCACCGGCCAGCTCCCAGATCATGGTGCCGCCCAGGCCCTTGTCGACCACGTACTGGGCCTTGGCCTTGACCGACTGCTCGTCCTCGGTGGACAGGAACACCTTCTTGTCGGCGTTCCACAGCCACGGGGCGACCAGCGTGGAGTCGTAGTTGCGGGTGTAGGCGCCGGTGAGCTTGGTGTCGGCGGGGAAGCCGTAGCGGGTGACGTAGTCACCGACGACGCCCTTCTCCAGGTTCTTGGCGTGCCACATCGGGTTGGAGCCGGCCGGCGACTCCTTGCCGTTGTCGTCCTTGTCGTGCCACAGGTTGTCGATGCCGACGGCGCCGTCACCGCACTCGGTCAGCCCCGAGCCGGCCGGGCAGGAGCTGGCCTTCGAGGTGCCCCACAGCCCGTTCTTGCCGCCGTTCACGTTCTTCCAGCCGCGGGTGTAGTACGGCAGGCCCAGGTTGATCCGGCCGGCCGGCATCGAGCCGCGGAAGTAGTGGTAGGACCAGTCGCCGTTGAGGTAGCCGATGCCGCCGTACTGCGAGGCGGTGTACACGCCCCACTTGGCCAGCTCGGCGTCCTTGCCGTCGTCGTAGAGCGCGGCGTTGGGGCCGACGAACTCGTTCCACGCCCCGTGCAGGTCGTAGGACATGATGTTGACGTAGTCCAGGTACTTCGTCGTCTGGTACGTCTCCATGCCGCGCAGCAGGTAGGCGGAGGAGGGGGCGGCGACGGAGAGCAGGTAGTGCTTGCCGTCGGCGGCGCTGGCCCGGTCCAGCTTCTCGCGCAGCGTCTTCATCAGCGCCGCGTAGCCCTTGTTGAGCCCGCCGCGCCGGGCGTTGGCCAGCGGCCAGTCCTGCGGGTGGCCGGCGTCCTTCATCGACGTCGGGTACTCGTAGTCGATGTCCACGCCGTTGAAGCCGTACTGGCGGATGAAGTCCACGGCGGAGTCGGCGAAGGTGTTGATGCCCGCCTGGTTGACCGAGCCGTCGGCGTTGGTGGCCATCGAGTAGAAGCCGCCGGACTTGACGCGCTGGCCGTTCTCGTCGATGTAGCCACCGGTCTCGGCCCAACCGCCGACCGAGATCAGCGTCTTGACGTTGGGGTGCTTCTTCTTGAACTTGCTGAGCTGGTTGAAGTGGCCCTTGTACGGGAACGCCGGGTCCATCTCCGCGCCCTCGACACCGGGCCAGGTCATGCCGGTCGCGGGGTTGTTGGCCGAATCCGCTCCGACGGAGATCTTGTTGGCCTTGTCGACGTGCGCGAAGGCGTAGTTCAGGTGGGTGACCTTGTCCCACGGGATGTTGTTGGCCAGGTAGGCGGGGGTGCCGTCCTTGCCGGTGCGCCAACTGGTGAAGTAGCCGATGACGCGGCGCTGGTGGTCGGCGCCCATCTTCTCGCGGCCGTCGGCGTCGTAGACGGAGCAGTAGGGGACGTCGACGCCCGGGGTGCGGTACATGCCGTCGGGGCGACAGGTGGACTGGTCCTCGGCGTGGGACTCAGCGACCGAGAGGGTGCTGACGAGGAGTCCGGCGAGAGCGGCGGCCGACGCGGCCAGCGTGGCTCTCGCGCGGGTACGGGACAACACGATCGGTTCCTCCAGGGAGGGGCTCGGTGGAGCTCGCGGGGGTGATCCGTGCCGTGGGGGGACGTACGAAGCGCGCGCTGTGGGAGGTGAAGGGAGATGAAGGGGGCCCGGGGTGTGCGCACACCCCGGTTGGTTGCTCAAAGGTGTGGCAGAGGCTAAGAGGACTAGACCAAAGCGTCAATAGGTATGGACCAATATCAACGCGAGGGCACGGGCCGGGAGTTCCCTGACGGCGGCGATTCGGACAGCTTTCTATGAGCGGTTTCCAGCCAGTTCTCGGCGGCCTCCGACACGCATCCTGTGAGCCAGGCCACAGAATCCGGCCCGCGTACCCCTGGCCACCCGTGGCAGACTGGATGCCGTACCAGTGACGTCAGCGCACTCCGGGGTCGGTGAAAGTCCGAACCGGCGGTTACAGTCCGCGACCCGTCCGCTGCCAGCGGCCGGTTGACCAGGTGAAACTCCTGGACCGACGGTTAAAGTCCGGATGGGAGGCAGTGCGCGACGGGCGAGCACAGGTGCGCCGTCGTATCGGCGCTCACCCCCTTTGGGGTGGGCCGCGTCGTTGCCTCGGCGTATCCGGCGTGTTCCGTCCGTTGTCCTGTCGTTTTGACAGCCCCGGAGTCCGTGCCCGAAGAGGCAGGAGGACCCGGTGGCCGCCCACGAGGCGATCGCGAGCGAGACGACGGCCATGCGCCGTGCCATCGCGCTGGCCGCCCGCGGCCTCGGCCACACCAGCCCCAACCCCGTCGTCGGCTGCGTCGTCCTGGACGCGTCCGGAGCCCCCGTCGGCGAGGGCTGGCACCAGCGCGCCGGCGGGCCGCACGCCGAGGTGCACGCCCTGCGCGCCGCCGGCGACCGGGCCCGTGGCGGCACCGCCCTGGTCACCCTCGAACCCTGCGACCACACCGGCCGCACACCGCCGTGCACCCGCGCCCTGATCGAGGCCGGCGTCGCCCGCGTCGTCTACGCCGTACCCGACCCCACCCCGCAGGCCGCCGGCGGCGCCGCGACGCTGGCCGCGGCCGGCATCGGCGTCGAGGCCGGCCTGCTCGGGGCCGAGGCCGCGGCCGGCAACGAGGCGTGGCTGACCGCGATGCGCACCGGGCGCCCGTTCGTGCTGTGGAAGTACGCCGCGACCCTGGACGGGCGCAGCGCCGCCGCCGACGGCACCAGCCGCTGGATCACCTCGCCGCAGGCCCGCGCCGACGTGCACCGACTGCGCGCCGAGGCCGACGCCGTCGTCGTCGGCTCCGGCACCGCCCGCGCCGACGACCCCCACCTCGCCGCCCGCCCCACCGACCCCGGGGCCCGGCCGACCCAGCCGCTGCGCGTCGTCGTGGACACCCACGCCACCGCCGTACGCCCCGGCGCCCGCGTCCTGGACGACGCCGCGCCCACCCTGGTCGCCGTCCGCGAGCACGCCGACGCCCGCCACCTGGACGGGCTGGCCGACGTGGTGCGGCTGCCACCGGGCCCGCGCGGGCGCGGCCTGGACGTCTCCGCGCTGTTGGCCGCCCTGCACGCCCGCAGCGTGCGCTCCGTACTCCTGGAAGGCGGCCCGACGCTGGCCGGGGCCTTCCTCGCCGCCGAGGTGGTCGACAAGGTCGTCGGCTACCTCGCCCCCACCCTTCTCGGCGCCGGGCCAGCGGCCCTCGCCGACGCCGGAATCACCACCATCGGGCAAGCGTTGCGGCTAGGCGTGACCGACGTCGCCCGCATCGGCCCCGACCTGCGGATGACGGCCGTGCCCGAGCGGCCGGCCCGTCCCACCACCACTCAGGAGAGCTGACGTGTTCACCGGAATCGTTGAAGAACTGGGTGAGATCGCCGCCATCGAGGAGCTGGGCGAGGCTCCCTCCGGCTCCGGCGACGCCCCCGCCGACTTCGCCCGGCTGCGCATCCGCGGGCCGCAGGTCACCGTGGACGCGAAGCACGGCGACTCGATCGCGGTCAACGGGGTGTGTCTGACCGTCGTGGAGGCGGCCGACGGCGAGTTCACCGCCGACGTGATGGCCGAGACGCTGCGCCGCTCCAGCCTCGGCGCCCTCGCGCCCGGCTCCCCGGTCAACCTGGAGCGCCCGATGGCGCTCGGCGGCCGGCTGGGCGGCCACCTCGTACAGGGCCACGTGGACGGCACCGGCGTGATCACCGAGCGGGTGCCGGGCGAGCGCTGGGAGATCGTCACCGTCTCGCTGCCGCCCGAGCTGGCCCGGTACGTGGTCGACAAGGGCTCCATCACCGTGGACGGCATCAGCCTGACCGTCGTCGAGGCCGGCGCCGACCACTTCACCGTCAGTCTCATCCCCACCACGCTGGCCCTGACCACGCTCGGCAGCAAGCAGGTCGGCGACCCGGTCAACCTGGAGGTGGACGTGCTGGCCAAGTACGTCGAGCGCCTGCTCGCGCACGGCACCGTGCCCGGCGCCGGCCTGCCCGTACCCGGCCCGCAGGACCCCGCCGCGGCCGACCCCGCCCGGGGCGCGGCGGACACTCGTGAGGGGGTTGTTCGGTGAGCCTGTGGCAGAGCGTGGGGGACGGCCTGCGCGACGAGGCGTTCACCGTCCTGGGCCAGCACGTCATCTGGTCCGACATGATCGGCAACCTCTTCGGGCTCGGCGCCCTGGCCCTGGGCTGGCGGCGCTCCGTGTGGACCTGGCCCGTGCAGTTCGTGGCCGGCGCCGTGCTGGTCACCGCCTACGCCTCCGCCCAGCTCAGCGGCGGCCTCGGCAAACAGCTCCTGGTGATGGCCGTGGCCGCCTGGGGCTGGCGGCAGTGGCACACCGGGCGCCAGGACCACGGCGGCCAGATAGCCGTGCGCTTCGCGAGCTGGCGGGAGCGGGCCGCGCTCGTCGGCGCGACCGCCGCGGGCACGCTCGCCGTCGGCGGGCTGTTCACCGCCGTGCCCGAGCTGTCCTGGAACCCGTGGCCCGACGCGTACATCTTCGTCGGCACCCTCGCGGCGATGGTCGCCCAGGCCCGCGGCCTGGTCGAGTTCTGGTTCGCCTGGCTGCTCGTGGACCTGGTGGGCGTCCCGCTCGCCTTCAGCAGCGGCCTGGCCTTCTCCGGCCTGGTCTACGTGATCTACCTCGCGCTCGCCCTGTGGGGTGCCCGCGACTGGTGGCTGCGCTCCCGCACGGGCGCGCCCGCCCTGGAAGGAGCGCCCGCATGACCACCTCACTCAACTGGCCCGGCCCACACACCCCCGCCCACCTCGCCGGCCTGCCCGACGGCGACCTCACGCTGGACCCGGTGGAGCGCGCCATCAGCGAGATCGCCGCCGGCCGTCCCGTGGTCGTCGTCGACGACGAGAACCGGGAGAACGAGGGCGACCTCGTCATCGCCGCCGAGAAGGCCACCCCCGAACTGGTGGCGTTCATGATGAGCGAGTGCCGCGGGCTGATCTGCGTACCGCTGGAGGCCACCGACATCGACCGGCTCGACCTGCCGCAGATGGTCGAGCAGAACACCGAGGCGATGCGCACCGCCTTCACCGTCTCCGTGGACGCCGGCCCCGAGCACGGGGTCAGCACCGGCATCTCCGCCGCCGACCGGGCCGCCACCATCCGCCTGCTGGCCAACCCGCACAGCGCCCCGGCCGACTTCGTCCGCCCCGGCCACGTCTTCCCGCTGCGCGCCCGCCCCGGCGGCGTGCTCACCCGCGACGGGCACACCGAGGCCGGCGTGGACCTGGCCCGGCTCGCCGGACTGCGCCCCGCCGCCGCCATCGTGGAGATCGCCGGCGAGGACGGCGCCATGCTGCGCCTGCCCGAGCTGGTGCCCTTCGCCCGCAAGAACGGCCTGGCGATCATCTCCATCGAGGACCTCATCGCCTACCGCGCGGCGGCCGAGCCCACCGTGCGCCGCGAGGCCCAGACCCGGCTGCCGACCGCGTTCGGCAACTTCCGGGCGTACGGCTACCGCTCCGCCGTGGACGGCATCGAGCACATCGCCCTGGTCCAGGGCGACCTCGGCGACGGCGACGACGTGCTGGTCCGGGTCCACTCCGAGTGCCTGACCGGCGACATCTTCGGCTCCCAGCGCTGCGACTGCGGCCCCCAGCTCCAGGCGTCCCTGGAGCGCGTCACCGCCGAGGGCCGAGGCGTCGTGCTCTACCTGCGCGGCCACGAGGGCCGGGGCATCGGGCTGCTGTCCAAGCTGCGCGCGTACGAGCTGCAGGAGCGCGGCCGGGACACCCTGGACGCCAACCTGGAGCTGGGCCTGCCCGCCGACGCGCGGGACTACGCCGCCGGCGCCCAGATCCTCATCGACCTCGGGGTGCGTTCCGTACGGCTGCTGACCAACAACCCGCACAAGGCCGCGGCCCTGGCCGAACACGGCCTGCACGTCACCGGGCGCGAGCCGATGCCGGTGCAGGCCGGCGAGCACAACCTGCGGTACCTGCGCACCAAGCGCGACCGGATGGGGCACGAGCTGCCCTGGCTCGACGGGGAGCCGGCCACCACCTGCGACCAGTGAGCCGCCCGGCCCGCGCCGCCTCCAGGCGTCCGGGCCGCCCCGGCACCCGGTCGACAGCGCCGGGCGCGCACCGACCAGCACAGCGTTCAGCAAGTGTTCAGCACAGCGCACGAGGAGAGACATGAGCGGCCAAGGCGCCCCCGAACTGTCCGTGAAGAACTGCGGTGACCTGCGGGTCGCCGTCGTCGCCGCACAGTGGCACGAGCAGGTGATGGACGGCCTGGTGGACGGCGCGCTGCGCGCGCTGACCGAGCTGGGCATCGACGAGCCGACCCTGCTGCGGGTGCCGGGCAGCTTCGAACTCCCGGTGGTCGCCAAGGTGCTCGCCGGCCGGGGTTACGACGCCATCGTGGCGCTCGGCGTCGTCATCAGGGGCGGTACCCCGCACTTCGAGTACGTCTGCCAGGGCGTCACCCAGGGCCTGACCCAGGTCAGCGTCGACACCGGGGTCCCCATCGGCTTCGGCGTGCTGACCTGCGACGACGAACAGCAGGCACTCGATCGGGCCGGGCTTGAGGGCTCCAAGGAGGACAAGGGGCACGAGGCGGTCACCGCCGCCGTCGCCACCGCGACCACCCTGCGCTCGGTCTCCGAGCCCTGGCGCTGAGCCCGCGCCCGGCACCCCGTAGGCTAAGCCGCACCATGGCGAACAAGACATTCGAGGAGCTGTTCACCGAGCTCCAGCACAAGGCCGCCACCGGCGACCCCAGCACGTCGCGCACCGCCGAACTCGTGGGCAAGGGCGTGCATGCCATCGGCAAGAAGGTCGTCGAGGAGGCGGCCGAGGTGTGGATGGCCGCCGAGTACGAGGGCGCCGACGCCACCGCCGAGGAGATCTCGCAGCTCCTGTACCACGTTCAGGTGATGATGGTCGCTCGCGGCATCTCCCTGGACGACGTATACGCTCATCTGTGACGCGGGCTCGCGTGGCGGACCCCACGACGGCGTCCGCCACGCGGCACCGCCCGGACACCCCGGGCATCCCGCGACCTCCCGACCCGACCGTGCGAGACCCGTGCGCACGGCACGTATCCGCAAAGCCCTCCCTCTTCGCGTAAAGGAAGCTGACCTCATGCTGCGCATCGCCGTCCCCAACAAGGGTTCACTGTCCGAGCCTGCGTCGGCGATGCTCCATGAGGCCGGCTACCGGCAGCGCAAGGACCGGCGGGAGCTGGTCCTGGTCGACAGCGCCAACGAGGTCGAGTTCTTCTTCCTGCGCCCGCGCGACATCGCCGTCTACGTCGGCTCCGGCCGCCTCGACATCGGCATCACCGGCCGCGACCTGCTGCTCGACTCCGGCTCGCAGGCCGAGGAGATCATGCAGCTCGGCTTCGCCGGCTCCACCTTCCGCTACGCGACCCGCCCCGGCACCGCGCAGAGCGTGCGCGACTTCGGCGGCATGACCGTGGCCACCTCCTTCTCCGGCCTGGTCACCAAGCACCTCGCCGACAACGGCGTGGACGCCGCCGTCGTGCACCTCGACGGCGCCGTCGAGACGGCCATCCAGCTCGGCGTGGCGGAGATCATCGCCGACGTGGTGGAGACCGGGACCACGCTGCGCAACGCCGGCCTGGAGATCATCGGCGAGCCGATCCTGGAGTCCGAGGCGGTCGTCATCCGGCGCGCCGGGGAGTCCGTCGACGACCCCAAGGTGCAGCAGTTCCTCCGGCGCATGCAGGGCGTCCTGGTCGCCCGCCGGTACGTGATGATGGACTACGACATCCGCGTGGAGCACGTGGAGCGCGCCGTGGCCCTCACCCCCGGCCTGGAGTCGCCCACCGTCTCCCCGCTGCACCACGAGGGCTGGGTCGCGGTCCGCTCGATGGTCCCCTCCAACCAGGCCCAGCGCATCATGGACGAGCTGTACGACCTGGGCGCCCGCGCCATCCTCACCACCGGCATCCACGCCTGCCGGCTGTGACGCCGCGGCCCCGTCGCGGGCGCGGCCCGGCCGGTGACCGACCGGGCCGGCCGGTGACCGGCCGCGAGGCGGCGGGGCCGACACCCCGCCGCCCCGGTCGCCGCACCCGCGGTGACCACCCCCCGCACATCTGAGAGGCCAGCCGAGTGTCCGCCCCCGCACCCCTGCCCGAGCTGCCGATCACCTTCCGGCCGACCCGCACCCGGGTCGTGCTGCTGGCGGTCGGCGTCCTGCTGTTCGTCACGCTGCTGGTCATCGCGCTGGCCCTGCCCAACCTGAGCCCGGGGGAGCGGATCAGCTTCGTCTTTACCGGCCTGCTCTTCTGCGGCGTGCTCGCGCTGCTCGCCCGGCCCAAGGTCGTCGCCGCGCCGGACGGGGTCACCGTCACCAACCTGACCACGCGCCGGCACCTGGAGTGGCCCGAGATCCTGCGGGTCAACCTGCGACCGGGTGATCCCTGGGTCTTCCTCGACCTCGCCGACGGCACCAGCATGCCCGCGCTCGGCATCCAGCCCGGCATCGCGAAGGCGCAGGCGATCGAGGACGCGCGCACGCTGCGGGCCCTGAGCGAGGCGTACGGAACGGGCGGCCACACGCGCTGACGGCCCTGCCCGATGCGCTCACTCCTTGATTACCCTGGTGCCCAAGGCGCGCCCGCGCCCCGCCCTTTCGGTGGCTGAACGCGCCGCGCGCGTGCCGAAGCGGCTCCTGCGATCCGAGGAGTGAATTCCTCCAGCGATGGACGGTTCGTCCTGTAGTACCCGCGCCGCCTCTCCACGTCTCCGGGAGGCGGCGGCATGAGTCCCACCGTTTCCCTGTCGCTGCTCGCCGCGGCGTTCTTCCTCATCCTCGCCAACGGCTTCTTCGTCGCCGCCGAGTTCGGCCTGGTCACGGTGGAGCGGGCGGAGGCGGAACGGGCCGCGGCCGACGGCGACCGTCGGGCCCGCACCGTGGTCGAGGCCCTGCGGGAGCTCTCCTTCCAGCTCTCCGGCACCCAACTGGGCATCACCATCACCTCGTTGGTCGTCGGCATGCTCGCCGAACCCGCCCTCGGGCATCTGCTCACCGGCCCGCTCACCGCCACCGGGGCCCCCGCCGGCGCCGTGCCGGGGCTGGCCGTGGCCGTGGGCATGCTGGTGGCGTCGGCCGTACAGATGGTCATCGGTGAGCTGGTGCCCAAGAACTGGGCGGTCTCCCGGCCGCTCCAGGTCGCCCGCTTCGTGGCCGGCCCGCAGCACGCCTTCGCCCGCTTCTTCCGGCCGCTGATCTCGCTGCTGAACGCGGTGGCCAACCGCCTGGTGCGGGCCCTGGGCGTGGAGCCCACCGAGGAGCTGGCCTCGGCCCGCACCCCCGGCGAACTCGTCTCGCTCGCCCGGCACTCGGCCCGCGCCGGCGCCATCGAGCAGGACACCGCCGACCTGTTCGTGCGCACGCTCTCGCTGGCCGGGCTGACCGCGCAACACGTCATGACGCCCCGGGTACGGGTCAGCGCCCTCCAGGCCACGGCCACCGCCCAGGACGTCCTGAACCTCACCCGTGCCACCGGCCTGTCCCGCTTCCCCGTCTACCGCGACCGCCTCGACGAGGTGGTCGGCATGGTCCACCTCAAGGACGCGCTCGCCATACCCGCGGCCCACCGGCTGCACACGCCGGTCGACGCCATCGCCCAGGTGCCGCTGCTGGTGCCGATGACGCTGCCGGTGCAGCCGCTGCTCAAGCAGTTGCGCGACCAGCCCATCGCCGTGGTCGTGGACGAGTACGGCGGGACGGCCGGCGTCATCACGCTGGAGGACATCGTGGAGGAGCTGGTCGGCGAGGTGCGCGACGAGCACGACACGGCCGACCAGCCGGAGCTGGTCCAGGTGGCCGGGGATGACGGCTACCTGGTGTGGGAGGCCGACGGAAGCTGTCGCGTGGACACCCTGGCGCGGATCGGCCTGGTGGCCCCGGAGGGACCGTACGAGACGGCCGCCGGCCTGGTGGCCGGGCTGCTCGGCCGCATCCCGGTCCCCGGTGACGTCGCCGAGCTTCCCGGTGGCTGGCGGCTCGCCGTCCGCCAGGTCGGCCACCACCGGGCCGAGCGGGTCCGCGTCGTACGGACCGGCCAGGCGGCGGCCGTACGGGGCGGCACGCCGGGCCCGCGGGCCGAGCTGAGCCCCGCGCCGTGCGCGGCCGGGCGACCCGCCGCCGACCGGCCGTCGCGGGCCGCCGCCGCGGTGGGCGTGCGCGCGGTGGCCGACGCGGTGGTGGACGCGGCGGCCGACGTGCCGCTCGTCGCGGGCGCCGACGGCGCGCCGGCGCGGGAGCGGGGCGCCGGAGTCCGTACGCCGGTGGGCGGGGCGGCGAGCGGGGGAGCGGGCCGATGAGCGCGCTGCAACTGCTGTTCGCCCTGCTCCTCGTGTGCGCGAACGGCTTCTTCGTGGGCGCCGAGTTCGCCCTGGTCTCGGTCCGGCGCAGCCAGATCGAGCCACGGGCGGCGGCCGGCTCCGGCCGGGCGCGCACCGTGCTCCAGGGGCTGGAGAACCTGCCGCAGATGATGGCCGCGGCGCAGTTCGGCATCACCGTGTGCTCGCTGACGCTCGGCGCGGTCGCCGAGCCGACGGTCGCCCGCCTCCTGGAGCCCGGCTTCCACGCCGTCCACCTCCCGCACCAGCTCATCCACTCGCTCGGCTACGCCATCGCGCTGGCCGCCGTGGTCTGCCTGCACCTGGTCATCGGCGAGATGGTGCCGAAGAACCTGGCCATGGCGGCGCCGGAGCTGACCGCGCTGTGGCTGGCCCCGGGTCTCGTCGCCTTCGCCCGGCTGTGCCGGCCGGTGACCGCCCTGTTCGGGGCCTGTGCCCACCTGGTGCTGCGGCTGTTTCGCGTGGAGCCCAAGGACGAGGTGGAGGCGGTGTTCACCAGCGAGCAGCTCACCCACCTGATCGCCGACTCCCGGCAGGCCGGCCTGCTCGCCCCCGACGAGCAGGAGCGCCTGGCGGACGCCCTCGAACTGGGCACCCGCCCGGTCACCGACGTCCTGCTCGACCCGGCGGGCCTGGTGACGGTCGACCCGGCCGTGACGCCCCGCCAGGTCGAGGAGCTGACCGTACGCACCGGCTACTCGCGCTTCCCGGTGCGCGGCCCGGGCGGCGCCTTCATGGGCTACCTGCACGTGAAGGACGTGCTGGAACTGGAGGAGCCTGAGCGCGCCGTGCCGCAGCACGTGTGGCGGCCCATCCAGACGCTGCGGGCCGAGTTGCCGCTGGACGACGCCCTGACGGTGATGCGCAGGGCGGCGGCCCACCTGGCGGCGGTCAGCGACGCGTCGGGTCGGGTGCTCGGTCTGGTGGCGATGGAGGACGTGCTGGAGGAGCTGGTGGGCGAGGTACGCGACCCCGCCCATCGGTCGGGCGCGCACGCGAGCGTCCGCCCCTGACGCCGGCCCCGGCGGCCACCCGCCGGGGCCAGTGCCCTCGCCGGGCCACGGGCTCAGCCGAACGGGGGGTCCTTGCGGTCGCGGTCGGTCGGGCCGCGACCGGAGAGGACCTCGCCGTACGCCTGCATGAGGTCCGGCAGCCGCAAGGTGGCCAGGTCCTCGCGGCCCGGGGTGCCGCTCCAGCCGGAGAGCCGCAGGTCGCGGTAGGCGCAGCTCTTCTCGTACAGGGTGCGCAGGAAGCGTCCGTTGCCCAGTTCGTCGATCCAGCCCTGGTCCACGACGTGGCCGCTGATGCTGCGCAGCTCCTCGACGGCCTCCTCGTCCCAGCGGTCCCCGTTCTCGGCGGCCAGCACCTCGCCGATGGCGGTCAGCTCCTGCGGCCGGTAGCTCGGGAAGTCCACCCGGGTGGTGAAGCGGGAGCCGAGGCCGGGGTTGGCGGCGAGCAGCCGGTCCATGCCCTCGGGGTAGCCGGCGAGGATGACCACCAGCCGGTCCCGGTTGTCCTCGGCGCGCTTGAGCAGCACCTGGAGCGCCTCGTCGCCGTACGCGTCGCCCTTGGTGTAGCCGGAGTTGGAGAGGCTGTACGCCTCGTCGACGAAGAGCACGCCGCCCAGCGCGGAGTCGATGAGCTCGTTGGCCTTGACCGCCGTCTGGCCCAGGTACTCCCCGACCAGGTCGGCCCGGCCGGCCTCCACCAGATGGTCGCCGCCGAGCAGCCCGAGGGCGTAGAAGACCCGGCCCAGGATGCGGGCCACGGTGGTCTTTCCGGTGCCGGACGGGCCGGAGAAGACGAAGTGCCGCTTCGGCGGCTGCACCGGCAGCCCCTGCCCGGTCCGCAGCCGGGCCATGCGTAACTGCGCGGACAGCGCCCGCACCTGACGCTTGACCGGCTCCAGGCCGACCATCCGGTCCAGCTCGCCCAGGGTGTCGGCGAGGAGCTGCGGGTCGGCGGGGCCGGTCGGCAGGTCGGCCTCGGGCTGGCGCGGCGCGACGACCCGGTCCCGCGGCCCGTCGGTGGGCCGGGGGCCGGTGCCGAGCGGGGCCTCGGGGCCGGGGCGCAGCTCGCGGCCCTCGGGCGGGTCGGCCGTCGGCACCGGGTCGGTGTCGGCGCCGTCGAACGCGTCGACGGCGTCCTGGCCGGCGCCGGCCAGCGAGACCGGGGCCAGGTCGGGGCCGTCGTCGAAGCCGTCGGACTCCGCGATGGCGGCGAGCCGGGCGGCGGTGTCCATGAACGTGGCGTCGATGCGGTGCACCGCCCGGTACAGCGGCAGGGCCGCCGCGCTGCGCCCGGTGCCCTCGTGGGCGCGCGCCAGCCAGTAGCGCAACTCCTTGCGCTGCGGCTGCTCGCTGCGGCAGCGCATCAGCGCCGCGGACAGCAGCGGCTCGGCCTGGCTGTACATCTCAAGCCGGACCCTGGCCATGCCGCCGAACAGGCCGGCCTCGATGCCGAGCAGCGGGTCCTGGAGCAGCGGCTCGGTGTGCCGTACGAGTTGCTCCCAGTCCTTGACCAGGTAGGCCCGGCAGGCGTGCAGGAAGCGGGCCTGCGGGTCGGCCTCGACGGGCGGGCAGCCCGCCAGCGCGCGGTCCAGCTCGGGGACGTGTCGGCCGTCGAGCCAGTGCGAGGCGTGCGCCAGGAGCAGGTCGCGGCCGCTTTCCAGGACCGGCTGCACCCACCAGCCGAGCCAGTACCAGGAGTTGAGCGAGCGTCGGTGCCGGGCGCGCTGTTCGCCGAACCGGTCGCGGTGCCGGTACATGCGCAGCAGCGCGGTGGCGGTGTCGGCGCGCAGGGCGTGCAGGCCGAGCCAGCCGTCCGCCATGCCGGGGTCGAGTTCGACCGCGGTCCTGAACTCCTCCTCGGCCTGCGGGTACGCGCCCATGGTGTACGCGTCCACGCCGCGCAGCCAGGCTAGCTCGGCCGGGGCGTGCGAGCCCTGGATGCCGAAATCCATCCCATCCCCCACAAACCGAGCCCCCGTGGTGTGGCGCCGAGCGGGTGCCCGGTCGCCGCTTCGCCGAACCGCCGTGCCGTGACCGGGGATTGACCAGTGTGCTGGTGCGTCCGCCCGCCGGCGGCACTGATGGGCATCGTACCTGCGAAGACGGTGTCGATCGAAGGGTGCGCACGGCTGTTCGTGAGGGAAGGGCGCGATTCGGTTGGTCGCGGGGGCTTTCGCGATGTGCGGAAGGCGATTCCGGAACTGGTTACCCAGCGTGAGTGCGAAGTCTCGCAAAGCGCGCAAATCGCGGCGCTGAGGGCAGAACGAAGCCCCCGATCACGGGGGAACAATCGGGGGCTTCGTGTCCGCGGGCGACCCGTACGAGCCGCACATTGAGAACGTAAGACCTGTATGGCCCCCAGGTCAAGCGGAGTTGGGGGGTGGGTCTTGTGGGAAGTCGCCATGATCCCCGGCATGACCGGTGCGCGTCACGCAGAGTGAGGCTGGCGGTGGGTCAGATGGTGCCCCCGGGGCCCGGTCGTACGCGATAGCCCTCGGCCCGCGTGGCCGGCTGGAGGACCAGGGCGTCGGCGTGCGGACGCGAGGGGTCGGCGGCGAAGTGCGCGCGCTCGGCGGGGAGCCACCCCGCCCAGAAAGCGGACATCTCCGGCCCGTCCCGCCGCTGTCCCCGGCACCAGGAGTCACCTTCCGCCAACTCCATCCACAGCAGGCACGCCAGGTACGGCCGCACCACCCGGCGCCCGGCCCCGACGCCCTCGATGATCACCACCGGTGCCGGCGGCAGCGCGCGCTGTTCGGCGAAGTGGCGCTTGCGCCAGTCGTAGACGGCGTAGTGCGCGACGGCGCCGCGCCCCAGCGGCTCCAGCACCTCGTCGACGAGCCGGCCCTGCCAGTCGAACAGCGCCGCGTGGCTGGCCAGGTCGTCGGTGTGCAGCACGGGCGCGTCGCCGAGCGCCGCGGCGAGGCGGGCCGCGAAGGTCGTCTTGCCCGACCCGGCGTGCCCGTCCACCGCGACCAGGCGCACCGGACCCAGCGACGGCGGCAGGGCGCGCAGCCGTTCGGCGAGGTCGGTCAGGGAGAGGTCGGTGCGGTCGATCACCGGGACACCCTACGGGCGGGGGCGCGCCCGCACCGCGCTCGGGCCGCCGGTCACGCGGGCGTGCCCGAGCGGTGACGCGCCGTACCGCACATCACTGGCCCCGGCCAGGCACAGCGGTCATAGTGGGGCCACCTGTCGTGCACCTGCCGTCGCATCAGATGACTGGGGGCCTTTCACCATGAGCAGACTCACCCCACGGCGTACCCTCCTGACCGCCGCGCTCGGCGTGACCGCCGGGCTCGCCGCCGTCTCCCCGGCGCGCGGCACCGCGCGCGCCGGCGCCCCGGGTGCCCCGAACGCGACAGGGGCCCCCGCCGGCTCCACCGTGGACAACCGGGCCTGGACCAGCGGCGCGGACTGGCGCTCGGGCGCGGTGCGGGGCGTGCGGGTACGGGACGGGGCACGGCCCGGCATCGTGATCGCCGAGCCGGCCGGCACGACCGAGTACACCGACCCGCACACCGGCACCACCGCCCCCTGGGAGTACGCCACCTGGACCGGGCCGGCGCACGCGCTGCCCACCCCGGCGGGCGAGGTCATCGCCTCCTGGAACGCGCACACCCCCACCGGCACCTGGCTCCAGGTCGAACTGCGGGTGACCTACACCGACGGCGGACTCAGCCCCTGGTACGTGATGGGCCGCTGGGCCGCGGGCGACCAGGACATCCGGCGCACCTCCGTGGACGGCCAGCGGGACGGCAGGAGCACGGTGGCCACCGACACGCTGGCCGTCGACGCGGACCCGGCCGGCGAGGGGCTGCGGATCGCCGCGTACCGGCTACGGCTGACGCTCTACCGCCGCCCCGGCACCGCGCTGACACCGCTGGTGTGGCGGGTGGGGGCGATGGGCTCGGACGTGCCCGCCCGGTTCACCGTGCCCGCCTCCGACCCGGACCTCGCCACCGGCCGCGAGCTGACCGTGCCCAGGTACTCCCAGGAGATCCACAAGGGGCAGTACCCGGAGTACGACAACGGTGGCGAGGCGTGGTGCAGCCCGACCTCGTCGCAGATGATCATCGAGTACTGGGGCCGCCGGCCCAGCCAGGCGGACCTCGCCTGGGTCAACCCCGACTACGCCGACCCACAGGTCTGCCACGCGGCCCGGTTCACCTTCGACTACCAGTACCAGGGCTGCGGCAACTGGCCCTTCAACGCCGCCTACGCGGCCACCTACCGCGACCTGACCGGCGTGGTGACCCGCTTGAACTCGCTCACCGACGCCGAGGTGCTGATCGCCGCCGGCATCCCGCTGATCACCTCGCAGTCCTTCCTGCCGGGCGAGCTGACCGGCGCAGGGTACGGCACGGCGGGCCACCTGATGACCGTCACCGGCTTCACGGCCCAGGGCGACGTGGTGGCCGGCGACCCGAACAGCGAGAGCAACGAGGCGGTGCGCCGGGTCTACCAGCGCCGCGAGTTCGAGAACATCTGGTTGCGGACCAAGCGGTACAACGCCAGCGGCAAGGTGGTCAGCGGCACGGGCGGCGTGTGTTACCTGTACTTCCCGGCCCGGCCGACCCCCCGTCAACTGTGGGCCCTGCGCACGGTGGGCATGGGCTGCTGAGCACCGCGCGCCGCCGGCCGGGCCCGTCGGCGGCGCGGGGCGGGTCACCCAACGCCCTCCGATTGCGCGAGCCAGGCGTCGAACGCGTCGAGGCCCGGCACGATGACGGTGGCGCAGGCGAGCACCGCCAGGTTCTGGCGCATCGCGGTGACGGCCACCACGGAGCGCCCCGCGCGGTGGGCGCTGAGCATCTCGGCCGCCGTGCCCATGCTCGGCTCGTGCCCGGGCAGCCAGGCCACGCACACGTCGCTCTCGGCCGCGAGCCGGGTGAGCCGGTGGAAGGTCGCGGTCAGCGCCAGCAGTTCGGGGGGCGAGTTCGGCACGGCGCACGGTGGGCGTCGCGGCGAGCGCGCGTGTGCCGCGAGCGCGCCGGGGTGTTCGGCGAGCCACGCGCGCGTCAGCGCGCCCGGGTCGTGGATCACCGCGCCCGGCCGGCGCGGGGCGGGACCTGCGACAGCCTGGCGTGTGGGCGCAGCGTGAACGAGCGCGGCTCATGGGAGCGACTCCTCGGGCCTGCGCGGGGGCAGGGCGCCGGGCGCGGGCCGCCGCGCGCGGGCCCCCGGGCCGCGCCGCGCCCGCCAGCGCCCCGTACTGGCGGCCCCAAGTCTCGGGCGGGCCGCCACCGACTCCTAGCCTCTTTGCGGACATCTCGCGCGGGCCCGCCGTGGCCGACGGCCGGCGCCCCCGAGGGGTGCCGGCCGTCGGCGTGGCCCGTACGAGCCCGGTGCGGGGCGGGGTCAGACGATGTCCTCGGCGATCTCCGCCTGTTCCCGGGCCGTTCCGTAGGCGGCCGGCGTGCCGTAGGAGCGGCGGGCCACGTACCACCAGACGGTGGCCAGGGTGAGGACGACGGCCAGCGCGATCACGGCGTAGTTCATCGAGTCCACCGTCACCGGGCGCGACTGGGGCAGGCAGAACAGGACCGTGACCATCGCCACCCAGCACACCGCGACCCAGCCCACCGGCCTGCTCCAGCGCCCGAGGTGCCAGGGGCCGGGCTCGAACCGGTTCCCGGCGCGCAGCCGCAGGTAGATCGGGATGGCGTAGGCGGGCGTGATGCCGATGACGTTGATGGCCGTGACCGCGCCGTAGGCGGTCTCGGAGTACAGCGACGGCACCGCGAGCAGGCAGGCGACCGCGACCGAGAGCCAGACCGCGTGCACCGGCGTCTGGGTGCGCGCGCTCACCCGGCGCCACAGCCCGGAGCCGGGGAGCGCGCCGTCCCGGCTGAAGGCGAACACCATCCGGCTGGCGGCGGCGACCTCGGCGTTGCCGCAGAACAACTGGGCCACGATCACCACCAGGAGCAGCAGCACCGCGCCCGTGTCGCCGAGCGCGTCCAGCATGATCTGCGCGGGCGGCACCCCCGTGCTGCTGTTCTGCGCCCCGGCGTAGTCCTGGATGGCGAAGGTCAGGCCGGCCAGCAGGACGAAGCCGGCGATCCACGACACCCAGATGGCGCGCACGATGCCGCGCGCCGCAGAGACCGAGGCGTGCGAGGTCTCCTCGGACAGGTGCGCCGAGGCGTCGTAGCCGGAGAACGTGTACTGGGCGAGCAGCAGGCCGATGGCGGTCACGTACAGCGGGTTGTCCCAGCCGGTGTCGTTGACGAACTCGGTGAAGACGAAGTCGGCGGACTGGTGGTGGTCGGGGACGACCGTGAGCACGATGACGATGAGGGCCACGCCCGCCAGGTGCCACCAGACGCTGATCGAGTTGAGCACGCTGACCAGCCGCACGCCGAACAGGTTCAGCGTGGCGTGCACGAGCAGGATGGCGACGAAGATGAGCATGGTCGACTCGGGCGTCGGATCGAATCCCCATTGCAGGTTGAGTACGGCGCCGGTGAACAGGGCCGCGCCGTAGTCGATTCCGGCGATGGCGCCGAGCAGGCCCAGCAGATTGAGCCAACCGGTGTACCAGCCCCATTTACGCCCACCCAGGCGGTCGGCCATGTAATACAGGGCGCCGGAGGTGGGATAGGCGCTGGTCACCTCGGCCAGTGCGAGGCCGACGAACAGGACGAAGAGGCCGACGCCGATCCAGCCCCAGAGCATCACCGCGGGGCCGCCGGTGGCGAGGCCGAAGCCGTAGAGCGTCATACAGCCGGAGAGCACGGAGATGACCGAGAAACTGATCGCGAAGTTCCCGAAGTGCCCCATGCGACGGGCCAGCACCGGTTGGTAGCCGAGTTCGCGCAGCCGTTGCTCCTCGTCGCGCTGCGCCGCCTCGTGCGGCGCGGCGGAGCCCGAACGGGGCCATTTTGTAGGGGGCATGACAGGTACCTTCCGAAGGGGGAACACGGGGGAGAGTGGGGAACGGGGGGAGTACGGAGGGAGATGACGCGGCAAGCGCCGGGGGAGGCGCGGAGACGGGCGCGCGGGCTTGTGCCGGGCCGGGGGCCTCGCGCCGGCGCGCGCCACGGGGCGTGGCGGCGGTCAGGGTCCCGAGCGCCGCGCCGCCGCCAGGCACCGGCCGCGCGCGCGGAGGAACACCTCCTCGGCCGCGTCCGGGCCGCCGGCGCCCTGGCCGCGGCTCGCCCAGGGCATCGGCGTGTAGTACGGGCCGAGCGCCGCGAAGACGGGCGCCGCCTCGGTGAAGCGCAGCGCCGCCCACAGCGCGTGCGCCAGGTAGTTCAGGTCGAGCAGCGAACACCGCTCGGGCGCGGTGTGGGCGAACCAGTAGTGCAGGGCGTGGTCGGCGTCCCGCAGCGCCTCGTCGGTGGTCCAGTGCAGGTCAAGGGCCTGCTGGTGGCCGCGTTCCTCGCGGTAGCGCTCCACCTGCACGTACAGCGGCAGCGCGTGCACGGCGGGGCCGACCGGGGCGCGCGAGGAGGCCCAGCGCGCGAAGTTCACCGCATCGGACAGCGACCCGCCACCACGCCGGGCGTGCACGAACTGGAGCATCCGGTGGTACGCCTCGCGGTTGTACGGGTCGCGCCGGTGCGCCTCCGTCAGCAGCCCCCACGGGCCGGGGAAGAGCATCGGCTCCGGCGGGTGCACCCGGTGCTCGGCGAGCCGCTGTTCCTCGTCCAACTGGGCCAGCGCCACCAGGCACACCCACGGCACCGGGTCGGCGGGCGCGTTGTGGGCGGTGAGCTGGCAGGCTTCCCACGCCTCCTGCCATAACTCCCTGGTGTGCCGGTGCCCCGCGCGGTGCGCGCGCACCGCGCGCTCCACCAGCACCCGGGTGTGCATCACCAGCGCCGCGACGTTGTCCGGCTCCTCCGAGCGCCAGGCCCGCACCACGTCCGAGCCCGCGGCCGTGGCCGCCAGCACCTGGGTGCGCTGGGTCCACAGTCCCCAGTCGGGGGTCGAGGCGAGCAGGTCGCGCATGGCGACCCAGCGGCCCGTGCGCACGTCCTGCATCGCGTTCCGCAGGCCGCTGTCGTGGCCCGCCGGATGGTAGACCGGGCGGAACTCCCCGTCGGCCATCAGGCCACCACCGCGCGTGACGCCCGGGCCCCGGGCCCCGCGCCCGGCCCCGGCGGCCGGCACGCGCCACGGGGCGCCCCCGACGAGGTGCCCCGGCCGGGGGGCGCGGAGGAGATGCGGAGGGAGCGCGCCCGTGCGCCGCGGGGGCGGTGCTCGGGTCGTGGCGTGGGGGTCATCGGTCCTTCAGGGGGTGCGGCGGTGCGGCGACTGCCGCACCGGCGTGGTCGGCGCGCGGCACGGCTACGGGCGGCGAACAGCCGTACGGTCCGCGGTCGGACACCGTGCCGGAGCGGCGGTCTGCCTGATGTTCTGACACTCGGATGGCATTCGTACAGGGAAGAGGCCCGCTAATCCAGTGATCGGGAAAATCTACGGACCGTCAGATTCCCGATAGCGGGCGGAATCCCGCCACGCGGTGGCCGACTGGGCGCGCGCATTTCCGTCCGAAGGGCGCACGCGGCCCACTTGTGGTGGCGTTATGTGGATAGTGCGAGGAAATTCGAGAACCCGATGCTTGATAAATCAACCAGCGACAGGCCAAGCCGGCGAGAAGGCGCCGACGGGCGCCCCAAGCGGAGTTCGCGGGACGAATGCGCGCACAACTCGCCGATAAGCGAACATCGTTCACGAAGGCGACGGGCGGGCGCGCGCCACGCCGCCCTCGCGCTCGCCGCCCGCGTCCGCGACCGGCCCGCGGCACTCCACCGCGCCGCCGCCGCGGGCCGTTCGGCCCGCACGGTTGCCGGACCCGCCACCGGGCGTCGACACTGCGGCAGGACGCGGACGTGATCAACCCCGGCGAAGGGCGAGGTGTGCCAGTGAGTGGTAGGCCAGTGAGCGGCGGTGAGCGATGAGCGGGCCCGTACTCGCCGTCGACCAGGGGACCTCCGGAACCAAGGCGCTGGTCATCTGCCCCGAACGGGGCGTGATCGGCACGGCGTACGCGGAGCTGCGCCCCCGGTACGCGGCGGGCGGACTGGCCGAGGTCGACCCGCGGGCCCTGCTGGCGTCGGTGCTGGACGCCGGGCGCCGGGCGCTGGCCGACGCGGGCGAGCCGGTGGTGGCCGTGGGGCTGGCCAACCAGGGCGAGACCGTGCTGGCCTGGGACCCGGCCACGGGGGAGCCGCTGACCCAGGCCATCGTGTGGCAGGACCGCCGCGCCGAGCCGCTCTGCGCGGAGCTGGCCGAACACGCCGCGACCGTACGGGAGATCACCGGGCTTCCGCTCGACCCGTACTTCGCCGCGCCCAAGATGGCCTGGCTGCGCCGACACCTGACCCGCGACGGCGTCGTGACCACCAGCGACGCCTGGCTGGTGCACCGGCTGACCGGTGCCTTCGTCACCGACGCGGCCACCGCGGGCCGCACCCAGCTCCTGGACCTGGACAGCCTCACCTGGTCCCGGACCGCCCTGGAGGTCTTCGGGCTCGCGCACGAGCAACTGCCCGAGGTCGTGGACGCCGACGGCCACGTGGGCGGCACCACCGCCTTCGGCGCCGAGGTGCCGCTGACCGGGCTGCTGGTGGACCAGCAGGCGGCGCTGCTCGCCCAGCGCGTCACCGAACCGGGCATCGCCAAGTGCACCTACGGCACCGGCGCCTTCCTGCTCGCGCCGACCGGCGACCGCCCCAGGCGCGCCGCGTCGGGCCTGGTGAGCTGCGTGGCCTGGCGGCTCGGCGGGCGGGCCGGCTACTGCCTGGACGGCCAGGTGTTCGCCGCGGCCTCCGCCGTGCGCTGGCTGACCGAACTCGGCGTGCTCGCCGGCGCCCACGACCTCGACCGGGTCGGTGGTGCCGTCCCCGACGCCGGCGGCGTGACCTTCGTGCCCGCGCTGGCGGGTCTCGCCGCGCCCTGGTGGCGCGGCGACGCGCGCGGCGCGCTGACCGGGCTCGGCCTCGACACCGCGCCCGGGCACCTGGTCCGCGCGCTGTGCGAGGGCATCGCGGCCCAGGTCGCCGAGATCGCCGACGCCGCCGCGGCCGACCTCGGGGCACCGCTCGAAGCGCTCCGTGTGGACGGTGGCCTGACCCGGTCGACCCTGCTCATGCAGGCCCAGGCCGACCTGCTGCAACGCCCCGTCGAGGTGTCGGCGCTGCCGGACGCCACCGCGCTGGGCGTGGGCGCCGTGGCCAGGCTCGGCCTCGACCCTCGGCTGACGGTGTCCGAGGCGATCCCACCCTGGCGGCCCGCGGCGGTCTACGAGCCCCGCATCCCCGCGGAGCGGGCCGCCGAGCGACGCGCGACCTTCCGCGCGGCCGTGGCGACGCTGCTGGCCCGCACGCCGTGACCACCCGGCCACCACGAGCCCCCGCGCCCCTGTGGGGCCGCCGCCCGGGCGGCGGGTTCGTCGGCCGCGCCCCGTAGCCTGACCGTGCGAACCGGCGCCCCGCCAGTCGCCCGCGAGGGCACCCGGGGCGACGGAGACCGGCCGGCCCGCGCGCCCGGCACCAGCGACCAGCGAGGGACCGCATGACCGTCACGACCACCGGCCGGCTGCCGCGCGACGCGTACGAGACCGGGTACGACGTCGCGGTCGTCGGCGCCGGGGTCGTCGGCTGCGCCATCGCGCGCGAACTGGCCCGCCACCCGCTGCGGGTGGCGCTCGTGGAGGCGGCGGACGACGTCGGCAAGGGCACGTCCAAGGCCAACACCGCGATCCTGCACACCGGCTTCGACGCCACCCCCGGCACCCTGGAGGCCCGCCTGGTGCGCGAGGGCTACCGGCTGCTGTCCGGGTACGCCGCCGAGGCGGGCATCCCCGTGCGCCGGGTCGGCGCGCTGCTCGTGGCCTGGGACGCGGAGCAACTCGCCGCCCTGCCCCAGCTCGCCGCCAAGGCCGAGCGCAACGGCTACCACGCCACCCGCCTGCTCGACGCCGCCGAACTGCGCCGCCGCGAACCCCACCTGGGCCCGGGGGCCCTCGGCGCCCTCGAGGTGCCGGACGAGAGCGTCATCTGCCCGTGGACCACGGTCATCGGCTACGCCACACAGGCCGTACGCGCCGGTGTCGACCTGCACCTCGGCTGCCGGGTGCGCGGCGTCGGCGGCCAGCCGGGCCCGGGCGGCGGCGACGATGCGTGGCACGAGATCCGCACCGACCGCGGGCCGCTGCGCGCCCGCCATCTGGTCAACGCCGCGGGCCTGCGCTCCGACGAGATCGACCGGCTGCTCGGACACGACGCGTTCACGGTCACCCCACGCCGTGGCCAACTCATGGTCTTCGACAAGAGCGCCCGCCGCCTGGTGCGCCACATCGTGCTCCCGGTCCCCACGGCGCTCGGCAAGGGCGTGCTCGTCGCGCCGACCGTCTTCGGCAACGTACTGCTCGGCCCCACCGCCGAGGACCTGCCCGACAAGAGCGCGACCGAGTCCACCGAGGCGGGACTGGCCTTCCTGCGCGCGCACGGCGCGCGCCTCATGCCGGAGCTGCTCGCCGAGGAGGTCACCGCGGTCTACGCCGGGCTGCGCGCCGCCACCGAACACGACGACTACCAGATCCACGCACACCCCGAGCAGCGGTACGTCACGGTCGGCGGCATCCGCTCCACCGGCCTGACCGGTTCCCTGGCCATCGCCGCCCACGTCGTCGAACTCCTCGCCGCCGGCGGCCTGCCCCTCGGCCCCCCGCGCGAACTGCCACCGGTGCGGATGCCCGCCGTCGGCGACGCGGCGCCGCGCCCCTTCGAACGCCCCGAACTCATCGCAGCCGACCCGGAGTACGGCACCGTCATCTGCCCCTGCGAGCGCGTCACCCGGGGCGAGGTGCGGGACGCGCTGGCCAGTACGGTGCCGCCGGCCGGCCTGGACGGGCTGCGCCGGCGCACCCGGGTGGCGGCCGGCCGGTGCCAGGGCACCCGCTGCGCCGCGGCGGTACGGGCCCTGTGCGCGGCCCGACCGCCGGCCGCCGCCGCCGACACCGCCGCCGCCCGCCCCGCGCCCGCGACCGCGCCCGACGGCGCGGACGGCGTCGGACCGGCCGAGCGGAGCGTGGACGTGCTGGTGGTCGGCGCGGGCGCGGCCGGCCTCGCCGCCGCGAGCGCGCTCGCCGCGGCCGGGGTCGGCCGGGTGGAGGTCCTTGAGCAACAGCCGTTGGCCGGTGGCGTGCTGCGCTACGCGCCCTGGGCGTGCGGCGCCTGGTCCGATCCTCGCCTCCCGCGCCACGCCCCGGCCGGTCGGGACGCGGCGCGGCGCCTGCTCGACGCCGCCACCGGCGCCGGGGCCCTGGTGCGCACCGGCTGGACCGCCACCGGCTGGGCGGGCCCGCTGACCGTGGCGGCCACCGGACCCGGCGGGCGCGAGCTGATCACCGCGCGGGCCGTCGTGCTGGCCACCGGCGCCAGGGAGCGCCCGCGCGCCGCGCGCGGGGTGCCGGGCGCGCGTGGGGAGGGCGTCTTCACCGGTGAGGGGGCGCTGCGCGCGCTGCACGAGCACGGTCAACACCTGGGCGCCACGGCCGTGGTCGTCGGGTCGGCGGACGACGCCGGCTACCGGGTGACGCGCGCCCTGCGACGGGCCGGCACCCGGCCCGTCGCGCTGGTCGGCGGGCCGCCGCACGGCCTGACGCCGTGGCGCGCGCTGGCCAGGCTCGGCTGGGGCGTCCCCGTCCTCGGCTCCGCCGCCGTGACGGAGCTGACGGGGGCCGGCGGACGCGTCACGGGCGTGCGGCTGCGCCGTGCCGACGGCGCGGTGGCCGAACTCGACTGCGCGGCGGTGGTGTTCTGCGGCTCCTGGGTGCCGGAGAACGAGCTGGCCGCAGCCGCGGGCCTGGCCGTCGCCGCCGACCTCGGCCGCCCGGCCGTCGACGCCGAGGGTCGCACCTCACACCCCGGCGTGTTCGCCGTCGGCGGCCTGTCCCACCCCGCTGGCCCCGCCCGCCGCACGGGCCCGCGCCACGCCGCGGCCCGGGCCCACGCGCTGGCCGCCGCCGTGGCCCAGCACCTGGCCGGCGCACCGTGGCCCGGCGGCGCCGGCCCACACCCGGCCCCCGCCGGGCGCGACGACGCGAACCCGGACGGCGCGGCGCGGCGTAAGGACTGAACGACCTTGTAGCCGAAGTGAGTTGATCACCAATGCCGGTGGGTCCGCGAAAGCCCGGTCGCGCCCCGCCGTGAGCCTGCGACCGTACGGCCTAGCCCAGCCCAGCCCTGCCCCGCCGCCCGGGGCCCCCGCCGCCCGAGGCGGTGACGCCCGGGGCAACGACGCCCGATCGCAACGCCCGCGCACGGGCGGTGTGTTGTACGGGACGGCGGTTGCGCGGGGGCGCGCTCCGGCGCGTACGGACGGAGCGCCCGGGCGCCCCACGGCGCTCCGGAACCCCGCGCACCAGAGCGCGACGGGCGGCGAGGTGGCGGAAAGGCGCCAAAGCGGGAACGGACGTCCGACGGAAAATGGCCGCACATCGAAACACCTCGGCCACGGCGCTGCATTGGTACGCCACGTGCGTACCTGTGAGCCTCCTCTACCTCATCAGGCCCACTTCACACGCGCACCAGGCGACGCGACCACGCTGGGCACGGCAGAATTCCCCCTGGCCCGCGGCCAGATGCGGATCGTAGATTTCCGTTTGCGTCTTCCCTTCGAACGGGCGATCAGTAATGTCTGCTCAGCAACGGTGCGCGGAGCCGGACCACACCCCCCGGGAGATCTGGAGAGTACTGATGGAGCGGGCCGCAGTGAGGCGCGAGGCGTGACCGCGAGGCCGAGCGGGAGACAGGACGCGGAGCCGTACAGTACGGGGCCGGAGAGCGAGGACGATCGGCTCCGACGCTTCGCCAGGATCTGGAGTCGGGCCATTCGCCCGTCCACGGCGATCTCCGTGCCCGAGGGCGAGCTCGTGGAGCACCTGGTGCCCCTCGCGCGCCGGCTGCGGGACGCGCTGCGCACCATGCCGTTGGACACCCAGCCCGCCTACGAGGTGGGCCAGGCGCTCGTCGCGGCCCGGTGTGACAGCGCGGGCGGGCTGCCGGTCACCCTCGGCGTGCTCGACGCCTATCTGGTGCTGTACTGCCCGCCCAGGCGGCCGATGCCGGTGGAGGAGACCCGGGCCAGGTGCGCCCGGCTCCAGCACGCGCTCGCCGCCGGCTTCGCGCACGCGCTGAGCGAGCGGGCCAAGGGCGAGCAGGAGTCGGTCTCCCGGGAGGCACTGGCCGCGCGCGCCGCCGCGGAACAGGCCCTGCACGACAGCGAGGCGCGCTTCCAGGCCGTCTTCGACGGGGCGGTCATCGGCGTCGGCGTGGCGGACCTCAACGGACAGGTGCTGCTGGTCAACGACGCCGTGGCCCGGATGTTCGGCCGGCCGGGCGACCACCTGCTGGGCGAGAACGTGGTGGACTGGGCGCACCCGGAGGACGTCCCGGCCGCGATGGACATCTACCGTGAGCTGATCACCGGCCAGCGCGAGCACTTCCGGATGGAGAAGCCGTACTACCGGGGCGACGGCAGCGTGCTGTGGACCAACCTCACCGTCACCCTGTTGCGGGACGCGCTCGGCAAGCCGCAGTACCAACTCGCCCTGATGGAGGACATCACCGAGCAGCGCCGGCTGCGCGACCGCCTGCGGTACGAGGCCACCCACGACGAGCTGACCGGCCTGCCCAACCGCACGCTGTTCTTCGAGCGCCTCGACGCGGTGATCGCGGGCCCGGCCGCCGATTCCGCGGCTTCCGCCGAGACTCACGGTGCCGACGGAGACCATTGCCATCCGGCCGGCGCCAGCTGGGAGGCCGCGGCCCTGGAGGAGGCGGAGGCCGAGGCGATACCGGGGCCGCCCAGCCCGGCCGCCACCGACCCGCTCGCCGCCACCGACCGCGCCCCCCGACCCGACGACCGCGCCCCCGGACCCGACGAGCACGGCACGGCCGCCGACGAGCGGCGGCCGTGGCGACGGGGGGCGGACGGCGCTGCCTTGCCCGCGCCCGGGGCGGCCTACGGGCCCGGCGACTTCGCGCGGCCCCCGGGCCCGCCCGACGAGCCGGCCACCGACCGCGAGGTGGGCGCCGGCCGCGTGCCGGGCGCGGGCCACGGGGCGGACGAGGCGACCCGGTTCGGCATGTGCTACCTCGACCTGGACGGCTTCCGCGCCGTCAACGACAGCCTCGGCCACATCGTCGGCGACCACCTGCTGATCGCCGTCGCCGAACGGTTGCAGGAGTGCCTGACCTCGCCCTCCCAGATCGTCGCCCGCCCCGGCGGGGACGAGTTCTTCGCCCTCACCGTGGGGCCCACCGCCCAGCGCGACGCCGTCGACCTCGCCGAGCGGATGCTGCGGGCGCTGGCCGAACCGGTCCGGATCAAGGACCGCGACCTGCTGGTACGCGCCAGCATCGGGGTCGCCAGCGGAACCCGGGGCGAGACCACCCGGGCCGCCGTGATGCGCAGCGTGGACATCGCGATGTACCGGGCGAAGGCGGCGGGCGGCAACCGGTACGAGGTCGCCGACGCCGCCTCCGACGCCCGCGTCATCGCCCGGCACAGCCTCACCAACGGGTTGCCGGCGGCGCTGGAGAAGGGCGAGTTCTTCATCGAGTACCAGCCGCTGGTGCGCCTGGAGGACGGCACCGTACGCGGCGCCGAGGCCCTGGTGCGCTGGCTGCACCCGGTCCACGGGGTGCTCGGCCCCGACCAGTTCATCACCCTCGCCGAGAACACCGGGCTGATCGTGCCGCTCGGCCGCTGGGTGCTCGCCGAGGCCGCCCGGCAGGCCCGGGCCTGGCGGGACGCGAGCCACGACGGCGAGCCGCTGCGGGTCAACGTCAATCTGTCGCCGTGCCAACTGCGCTACCCCGACCTGGTCTCCGACACCGTCGCGGTGCTCGACGAGGCGGGCCTCGACCCCGCGGCGCTCTGCCTTGAGGTGACCGAGAACGACCTGATCGGCGCGGACGAGGAGGCCCTGCGCCCGCTGCGGCAACTCGCGGACCTGGGCGTGGACATCGCCCTGGACGACTTCGGGACGGGCTATTCCAACCTCGCCTACCTGCGCCGCCTCCCGGTGAGCACGCTCAAGCTGGACCGGTCCTTCACGCTGGGCATGCAGCGCGCTCCGGCCGACCCGGTGGACGTGAAGATCGTGGAGGGCATCGTCTCGCTGGCGCACACGCTCGACCTGGCGGTCACGGTGGAGGGCGTGGAGACCGGCTCGCAGGCGGAGCACCTGCGCATGCTCGGCTGCGACACGGCTCAGGGCTGGTACTACGCGCGGCCGGGCCCGCCGGACCGGCTGCACCAACTCGCCCTGACGGACGTGGCCAGCGGCTGACGCCGCGCCGGCCGGCCCCCGGGCGGGTACGCCCACGGCGGCGCCCTCGCCGCCCCCGTGCCGCGAACGGCCGGGCGACGGCGGGCCGTACGAGTGGGGTGGGCGCGCCCACCCGGCCAGCGGGCCGGCCGTTCGCCGCGTGAGCGGCCGGCCCGCCGGTGGCGGAGCGGCTGACGCACCGTCCGCGCCAGCCGCCGTCGTGGCGGCACCGGGCCGCCGCCCGGCGCCGGTCCGCGGGCCCCTCAGCCGTCGAGGAGGGCCTGCTCCTGGTCGGTGAACAGCCGGGAGCGGATCAGGAACCGCACGCCCTCGGGGGCCTCCACGGAGAACCCGCTGCCCCGCCCCGGCACCACGTCCACCGTCAGGTGCGTGTGGCGCCAGCGCTCGAACTGCTGGCCCGCCATCCAGAAGTCGATCCGCTCGGTGAGCCCGTCCACCGCGAGTGAGGCGAGCAGCACGTCGGAGTCCCCGGTGCGGAACTCGCCCCTCGGGTAACACATGGGTGAGCTGCCGTCGCAACAGCCGCCCGACTGGTGGAACATCAACGGCCCGTGCTCGCGGGTGAGTCGCCGCAGCAACTCCCGTGCCGCGTCGGTCAGTGCGATGCGCGAGACGCCGTACGCGTCGCCCATCCCGCCCTCCCCACCTCATCGCCGTACCGTCCACCCGCAGTGCCAACTCCCCCAGGTGCGCGCCCCGTCGCCGCGCGTGCGTCGCGGCCGGTGGTCGCCGCACCGGCCCGCGGGCGACACCAGCTAACCGGGCGCGACGTTGCGAGATGGTTGCAGAGCGTTCCCTCCCGGCCACCCTGGCCGGTCGGCCGGCGGCCCCGCCGTGCGACGCGCGCTCCGGCGCCGGTGCCTACCGGGAGGGCGTCCCCTTCCAGGGTGTTATGACGCCATGGCAGTAGGCGCGGGCGCGCGCCGGTCATACGTTGTGTCCACGACAAGCGCGCAGCGGTCCGACGCGGCCCGGCGCCGCTCGGCCCACTGTTCGCGACCCGTCATCCCCCTGCCGTCCGTTTCGAGACGAGGTGTCCCCGTGAGCCGTGGACGATGGTCCCTCCGCCTGCTGACCGGCTGTCTCGCCCTGTCCCTGGGGACGGGCTACGTGGCCGCGGCGGCCCCCACCCCCTCGGGGCAGCCGGCCGGTGCCCGGCCCCAGGGCGCCGCCGAACCCTTCTGCTACTCCGAGCCGTCGAACCCGCAGGCCGACATCAGCGACCTGCGGGCCGCCTTCAACGCCTCGAACTGGATGCGAACCCTCCAGACCATGTACCAGCGGCGCTGGCCCAGCGGCGAGAAGCTGGCCATCGCCCAGGCCAAGGACAAGTACTGGGACCAGTTCGTCAACAAGCGCAGCTTCGAGGGCTTCGCCGAGTCGATGATGGTGGCCATCCACGAGGAGACCCACATGTGGGACCTCGACCCGTCCCGGACGAAGTGGGACGTGTCCATCGCGGCCTGGATCGACGGCTCGCGGCAGGCGACGCAGGTCCCCGTGCACGGCGGGTTCCCGCGCAAGGAGATCCTGCCGCTGATCAAGGACCGGCTCACCGCCTCGATGGACAACACCTACCTGCGCGACGCCACGCAGGGCACCTACCGCCTGCAGGGCGTGCTGGCCGAGCAGAACGCCGGGCTGACCGGGCTGCCCGCCGTGACGGTCGTCCACGAGTACATCAAGGGCGTCGGGGCCAGCAACGCCCGCGACATCGCCGCCACCAACCTGCGCTACCTGCTGCTCTACCTGCGGGTGGCCAAGACCAAGCACCCCGACTACTGGGCCAAGATCAAGGCCGAGCCCAAGCTGCGCGAACTGGTGCTCACCCAGTTCCTGCGGACGGCGTACTGGTTGGAGAAGTCGGCGCCCTACACGGGCGTGGTCGGCGGCCCCGACGCCGACAAGATCACCGCGACGAACTACGCGCCGGAGAACATCGCCATCCTGGAGGAGTTCACCGGCCGCACGGTGCGCAAGGACGCGCAGAAGCACTGCACCGCCGACTGACGCACCCCAGGCCGCGTGCCGGCCACGCCCCTACCGCCCGTCTCCCGGCGCGGTCGCCAGTCGCGGGTCGACGTGGCCCAGCCAGGCGTCCTGGTCGTCGGCCAGCGGCCGGGTCAGGGGGAGTGGCAGGAAGCGGCACGCGAAGGTGAGCCCCGCGTCCGTGTCGGTGCCGGCGACGCGGTGCCGCCAGGCGTCCGGGGTGTCGGCCGGGGCATGCAGCAGGAGGAAGGTGGTCCTGCGCGGCTGCCCGGTCTCGGGATGTGGCTTGTCCTCGACGGCGAGCTCGCGGACGACGGTGGCCGTCCGCAGGCCCGTCTCCTCGGCGACCTCCCGCAGCACCGCCTCCTCGAAGCTCTCGCCCGGCTTTACCCCGCCCGCCGGGACCTGGGTGCCGGCCTCCGGCAGGCCGACGTGGTCGAAGACCAGGAGCCGCGGGCGGGCGGCGCGGCGGCGGAGCACGTAGGCGGTGACGCGGATTCTGGGCTGGCTCATCCCCGTAGGGTCGACCATCCGCCCCGTCCTACGCGAGCCGGCGAACAACGCCGCCCCGCGGCGCCCTCCGGTGGGAAGGGCTCGCGGGGCGGCGCGGCGGTCGTCCTGGTTCAGCGACCCACGGGCTGGCTCACAGCGTGCGCTCCAGGCGGTCGGCCATGAGCTTGACGAAGCGCGCGGGGTCGGTCAGCTCCCCGCCCTCGGCCAGCAGCGCCATGTCGTAGATCAGCTCGGCGGTCTCGGCCAGACCGTCGTCGCCCTCGCGGGTGGCGCGTGCCTTCCGGAGCCCGCTGACCAGCGCGTGGTCCGGGTTGAGTTCGAGGATGCGCTTGGCGGTCGGCACCTCCTGGCCCATGGCGCGGTACATGTTCTGCAGCGCCGGGGTGACGTCGTGGGTGTCCGAGACGATGCAGGCGGGCGACACCGTCAGGCGCGAGGACAGCCGCACCTCCTTGACGTGCTCGCCCAGCCGCTCCTTCATCCACGTCAGCAGGTCCGCGAACTCCTCCTGCCGCTTCTCGCGCTCGGAGTCGGCCTCCGCCTTCTCCTCCTCGGTGTCGAGGTCCACCTCGCCCTTGGCGATCGAGCGCAGTTGCTTGCCCTCGAACTCGGGCACCGCCTGCACCCACACCTCGTCGACCGGGTCGGTCAGCAGCAGCACCTCGATGCCCTTGGCGCGGAACGCCTCCATGTGCGGCGAGTTCTCGATGGCCTGCCGGGACTCGCCCGTCATGAAGTAGATGTCCTGCTGGCCCTCCTTCATCCGCTCCACGTACTCCCGCAGGGTCGTCAGCTCCTGCGCGTCGTGGGTGGAGGCGAACGAGGAGACGCCGAGGATCGCGTCGCGGTTCTCGAAGTCGCTGAGCAGCCCCTCCTTGAGCACCGGCCCGAACTCCCGCCAGAACGTGGCGTACCGGTCGGCGTGCGAGGTGCGCATGTCCTTGATCGTGGAGAGCACCTTCTTGGCCAACCGGCGGTGCATCAACTGGATCTGCCGGTCCTGCTGCAGGATCTCGCGCGAGACGTTCAGCGACAGGTCCTGCGCGTCGACCACGCCCTTGACGAAGCGCAGGTACGGCGGCAGCAGCGCCTCGCAGTGGTCCATGATGAAGACGCGCTTCACGTAGAGCTGGATGCCGCGCTTGAAGTCCTGCATGAACATGTCCTGCGGCGCGTGCGCCGGGATGAACAGCAGGGCCTGGTACTCGAAGGTGCCCTCCGCGTGCAGCCGGATGGTTTCGAGCGGGTCGTTCCAGTCGTGGCTGATGTGCTTGTACAGCTCGTGGTACTCGTCGTCGCTCACCTCGTCCCGCGAGCGCGCCCACAGCGCCTTCATCGAGTTCAGCGTCTCGGGCTCGCTCGCGGTCGCCTTCTCGGCGTCGTCGGCGCCCTTGGCGTCATCGGAGTCCGACGCGTCCTCGCTCGTCTTCGCGGCGGGCTCGGCGGCCATCCTGATGGGCCAGGTGATGAAGTCCGAGTACCGCTTGACGATCTCCCTGATCTTCCACGGCGCGGTGTAGTCGTGCAGCCGGTCCTCGCTGTCCTCCGGCTTGAGCCGCAGCGTGACGGAGGTGCCCTGCGGCGCGTCCGCGACGTCCTCGATGCTGTACGTGCCCTCGCCGTCGGAGGTCCAGCGCGTGCCCTGGCTCTCGCCCGCCCGCCGGGTCAGCAGGGTGACCTGGTCGGCCACCATGAAGCTGGCGTAGAAGCCGACACCGAACTGGCCGATCAACCCCTCGGTCGACGCCGCGTCGTTGGCGTCCTGCGCCTCCTTGAGTTCGCGCAGGAACGCCGCGGTGCCCGAGTTCGCGATCGTCCCGATGAGCTTGATGACCTCCTCGCGCGACATGCCGATGCCGTTATCCCGCACGGTCAGCGTACGGGCGCTCTTGTCGGCCTCGATGTCGATGTGGAGGTCTGACACGTCCACGTCGAGCGAGTCGTCGCGGAGCGCTTCGAGACGCAGCTTGTCCAGCGCGTCGGAGGCGTTGGAGACGAGTTCGCGCAGGAACACGTCCTTGTTCGAGTAAATCGAGTGGATCATCAACTGGAGAAGCTGGCGCGCTTCCACCTGAAACTCGAACGTCTCTGTCGGCATAATCCGTTTTGTCCTTTTCGGGCCACCAGGTGACGGTACTGACCTTGGCACTGTAGAACAGTCAGTCACCACGTGGTCGCGGGGGCGCCCAACGAGCGGCCCCGCGACCCGCGCCCGGGGGCGTACGCGGCGGTCAGCCGGTGTGCTCGGCGCACAGGCATGCGACGCCCTTCGCGATCCACTCGCGGCCGGACCAGTCCGGGTGCCGCTGGACCATCAGCGCCTCGATCTCCTCGACGTGCGTGCGCTCACCGGCGGCCCCGGCGCGCCGTATCCACGTCTCGTCCCACAGGAGTTGCAGGTAGTCGCGCACGTCGGCCAGCAGTCGCGGGCCGCCGACCTCGCCGTGGCCCGGGACCACGACGTGCGGCGCCTCGGCCGCCAGTCGCCGCACGACCGCCAGCCACCGGGTGCCCGACACGTCGATGTCGTGCGGCGGGAACCACGGAAAGATCGCGAACTGCCGGGCCTCCACCAGGTCCCCGGTGAACATCACCCCCGCGTCCGGCACCGTCACCACCTGGTCGCCCCGGCTGTGGGCCCGGCCCGTCGCCCGCAGGTGCACCACCCGGCCGCCCAGGTCCAGGCGGTGCGCCTGGCCGTAGACGACGTCGGGCCGGGGGAGTTCGACGCCCGCGAGCTGGCGCGCCACGGGCTCGCCGAGCCCCCGGAACATCTCCAGGTACCCGGCGCCCTTCGCCGTGAGGTCCTCGGCCTGGGCCCGGTTGACCAGATACGTCGCCGCCCCCGCGAAGACCTGCGCCCCGAAGGCGTGTTCCGGGTGGAAGTGGGTGGTCGTCAGGTACAGCTCGCGCCCCCTGGCGTAGTCGAGCGCGAAGTCCAGCACCCGTCGCGCGTTGCCAGGGCCCAGGCCCGTGTCGACCACGAGCACCGAGTGCTGGCCTCCTATCAGGCCGATGTTGGGCACGAGTTGTACCCGCCGGTCCGGGATGACCAGTACGTCGCGGGCGATCTCCCGGGCGCCATCGACGTGGACGAGGGGCTCGGACGAGGCGGACGGCACGGCGTCGGACACGGAGACTCCTGAGGGTGCGGGTGGTGGTGGGGCGCCCGGCTCGCGGGCGTGGACGGCCGGCGGGGCCGGCCCGCCCAAGTCCACCGCCCCGCCCACCGGGGCGTCCAACACCGATCGGGCATGCCTGATGCCGTACGGGTATCGTCGCCGCTGATGGAGCTACGCACGTTGCGCTACTTCGTGTCGGTGGCCGAGGAACTCCACTTCGGCAGGGCCGCCGCGCGCCTTCAGATGACCCAGCCCCCGCTGAGCCGGGCCATCAGACGGTTGGAGACCGACCTCGGCTGCGCCCTGCTGCGCCGCTCGCCCAGCGGCGTGACCCTCACCCCCGCCGGCGCGCTGCTGTACGAGGAGGCGCGGGCCCTGCTGGCGCGGGCCGAACGGGTCCGCGCCCGGGTGGCCGCCGAGGCCGGGGCGGCGACGGTGACGCTGGGCACCCTGGCCGACAGCGTCGGACAGGCCGGCGCGGCGCTGGCGGCCGCGTTCCGGGACCGGCACCCCGGTGTGCGCGTCGCCGTCCGCGAGGCCGACTTCTCCGATCCGACGGCCGGGCTGCGGGCCGGTCTCGTGGACGTGGCCCTGACCCGGGCGCCGTTCGACAGCGACGGCATCGCCACCCAGGTGCTGGGCTCGGACCCGGTCGGGGTCGTCCTGCGCGCCGACGACCCGCTGGCCGACCGCGACCGGATGTGCCTGGCCGACGTCGCCGACCGCCCGTGGTTCCGCTTCCCGGACGGCACCGACCCGGCGTGGCAGGCGTTCTGGGCCGCGACGAGCGAGCCCGGGCGGCGCCGGCCGGGCCCCGTCGTGCGCACCGTCCACGAGTGCCTGCAGTCCGTGCTGTGGAGCGGCTCGGTGGGTCTGGCGCCGCTCGGCCACGCCCTGCCCGCGGGACTCACGGTGGTCCCGCTGACCGACGCGCCGCCGAGCCGGTTGGTCATCGCCTGGCGGGCCGGGCGCCCCGGACCGCTCATACGCTCCTTCGTCCGCATCGCCACCGACCACTACCGGGCCCGCGCGCCCCGCACGCCGCCCGCCGGCCCCGGCGGGCCGTGATCCGGCTGAGCTGACGGGCACGCGCCCCGGGCGTCGCGCCCGCGACCGGACACCGTTCGGCCAGGGTTCGGACACGGTTCGGCCAGCGCGCGGTGTGGTCGCCGTTGAGGAGGAGCGTCTGCCCGTTGGCCCACCAGCCGTCGGTGACCAGGAGCCGCACCCAGGGGGCGATGTCCTCGGCCCCCGTGAGCTGGCCTCCCGGCGCGGGGTGTCGTCGGCCGCGTGGTCGAGATCGGCCCCGAGCTGTCGTGCGGGCATCGCAGGCGTGGCGGCTTGATGTGTGAGGCGCTCACGTCCTCCGGAATCCGACCCGGGCCCGCTCGGGTGCCCCGGTCGGAGAAGGGGTGCCTGGGAACGGGCGCCGAGTGGGCGGCCCGCGAGTGGTGTGTGGGCGTGGTGTGGCGGGCGGTGTGGCGGTCAGTCCGCCGCGGTGACAGTTTGTGACAGCTTCCTGTCGTGGTTCGCTTCGGCATAAGCCCAGCTCAGCGACGGGAACACCCGAGAGTGTGAGGTATGTCACTCCCTTTTTGTGGGGGGTCCGTGTCCGTCTCCCCGCCCTGGCTGCCCGGATCGGGCAATAAGCGGAACCTGACTCGGCGCCATTCCTCGCAACGGGCGGGTTTCGGCGCCCGTTCGGGCATTTCGGTAGGCGGATTTTCGGCCCTTATCCCACCCTTGTTTCCACGGGAGCGGGCTCGGCAGAGTGCAATTGAACGCCACTCGGATGCCCCGGGTGGGGCGCCTTCCATGCGGCCTGGCTACAGAAAGCGAGGCGGCCGGAGCGCGGTCCGCGACCGGGTGGCCCACGGTGTTCTCGATCTTTCGCAAGCCGTCGGGGGAGAATTCTTGAAACGTGCCCTGCGTGACAGTGGGAGTCGCCCTACGAGTTCGTACAAGTAAGCCCGCACGGGGCCGCGTTGCGGGGTTCGGTGGGCCTGTTGTGAATGTCGCGAACGCCGTGGCGTGTGTGTTTGCGGTGAATGAGCAAGCGCCTTCCTTCGAATTGCTCCTGCAATCATTCGAGCTGCCAGAGCGCATCCTGTTCGGCGGGCGGTTTTGCCGCACGAAATATTTGACTGTTCATATATTTGCTGAGTAGTGTCGCCGTCATGGTGGGGGGTTTGCCGAAATGGTCACGCCGACTACCGGTCGTGTTGCCTGCGAATGACGCACATGCGGGGCAGGGGGGTGTAAACGTGGCGCTGTCGTCTTGTGAGAACCGGGTCGTCGGTCACATCACGCCCCTTCTCCTTATGGGAGCCCATACCCCGGAGTAAGTTCGAGGCGGTGGCCCTACCTCGGCAATGGAACGTTGCGGCGAAGAAATGGCCATGTTTTAGGGGGAGCTGTGCCCAGCATCTCTGTCAATGAATTCAACGGCGCTACGGATTCCTCCGGAGGCCAAGACCCCACCGTTCCCGGTCCACGGCGTCCCGGCGACGCGGAATTACCAACGGCGGGCCGAATGCCCGCCGTCGGGCGAGAGCGGACGGCGGTGCCGAACCGCAGAGCCCTCGGTTCCGTCGCCGACCGGCGCGACTCCGGCGAACAACTCCTGGCCACGCTGGACCCCGCCGAGGGCGCCGGGGCCGTGACCCGCGCGATCGACGCGGCGGAACGGTCGCTGGTCGTCATCCTCTCCGAGTGCGCCGACGGCGAGGCCGCCCGGCTCGTCCCGCGACTCGGTCAGGCCGTCACCCGGGGCGTCGAGGTCCGACTGCTGGCCGGGATGGGCCTGTTGGAGCACCGTTTCTTCATGGAACTGCTCGACACGTACGCGCCCGGCGTGCACGTACGCCTGGTCCGCGAGTCGCTGCACGAAGCGGTGCTCGCCGACGGCGCCGTGGGTGTGGCCTGGTCGCGCCCCGGCCCATCCATGGGCGGCATCGCCGTGGTGCGCGCCCCCGACGTGCTGCGCAACCTGCGGGCGCTCTTCCAGGTCTCCTGGGCGAACAGCCCCACCCTCGACGACTACCGGCGGCTCAGCGATCACGTGCGCAGCGACACGGCCCGCCAGATCCTGCTGGCCCTCAGCTCGGGACGCACCGACGAGGCGGCGGCCCGGGGGCTCAGCATCTCGGTGCGCACCTACCGCCGGTACGTCGCCGAGATCATCCGCGAGCTGGGGGCCAACTCGCGCTTCCAGGCCGGTGCCCGGGCCGTGGAACTCGGGCTCCTGCCCTCGGTGCCCGGCGGCTCCTGAGCACCCGCCCCGCGCACGGCACCTCGCCCCGGCGCGCGGCGTGCCGCGCACGCCCGGGCCGCGCCCCCGACGGCTGACACCCGCCGTCGGGGGCGGGCCCCGCGCCCGACGGGCCGCCCGGCGGCCGGCCCGTGTCGGTCAAGGTCATGAGCGCGCGTACGCCACCGGCTGAGCGGCGAGCACGGCGTGGCCGGCCTGCTGGAGGAGGAGATCTCCCCGCCGGTAGGCAACGCGCTCAACCACAACCTGATCAACCACCTCCTGGTCACCACCACGCTCACGCGCCGACCTCCGCATGCTCGACCAGTAGGGACCGGCGCCCCGCCGCCCCCAGTACGCCGCCCGCGCCCACCCCGCGTGCCTGCCCCGTACGCCGCACGCCGTACGCCCTACGCGAGAGGCGGCTCCGAAGCGGCATGGCGCATGTCACTCGTACCGAACGAACCAGCCAAACGGTGGAGGGCTAACATGTGAGCACCGCCTAGCTCGAAAGATAAATCTGTGACTGTCAATGAGGACTCGTTCACTGACTGGAAGAACCGCGAGGAGATCGCGGAGTCGATGATCCCGATCATCGGGAAGCTGCAGCGCGAGCGGGACGTCACCGTCCTGCTGCACAGCCGCTCCCTGGTGAACAAATCGGTCGTCAGCATCCTGAAGACGCATCGATTCGCTCGGCAGATCGCCGGTGAGGAGCTCTCGGTCACCGAGACGCTGCCGTTCCTCCAGGCGCTCGCCGCGCTCGATCTCGGCCCTTCCCAGATCGACATCGGCATGCTCGCCGCGCTGTACCGCACCGACGACCGTGGTCTGTCGGTGGCGGAGTTCACCGCTGAAGCCGTCGCCGGGGCCACCGGCGCCAACAAGATCGAGTGCCGGGAGCCGCGCGACGTCGTGCTCTACGGCTTCGGCCGCATCGGCCGCCTCATCGCCCGCCTCCTCATCGAGAAGGCCGGCTCGGGCAACGGCCTGCGGCTGCGCGCCATCGTGGTCCGCAAGGGAGCGGGCCAGGACATCGTCAAGCGCGCGTCGCTGCTGCGCCGGGACTCCATCCACGGCCAGTTCCAGGGCACGATCACCGTGGACGAGGCGAACAGCAAGATCATCGCCAACGGCAACGAGATCAAGCTGATCTACGCCGACGACCCGACCTCGGTGGACTACACGGCGTACGGCATCAAGGACGCCATCCTCGTCGACAACACGGGCAAGTGGCGTGACCGCGCGGGCCTGTCGCAGCACCTGCGCCCGGGCATCGCCAAGGTCGTGCTGACCGCGCCGGGCAAGGGCGACGTTCCCAACATCGTGCACGGCGTCAACCACGACACGGTCAAGCCGGACGAGCGGATCCTGTCCTGCGCGTCCTGCACCACCAACGCGATCGTCCCGCCGCTGAAGGCGATGGCGGACGAGTACGGCGTGCTGCGCGGCCACGTGGAGACCGTCCACTCGTTCACCAACGACCAGAACCTGCTGGACAACTACCACAAGTCCGACCGACGTGGTCGCTCCGCGGCGCTCAACATGGTCATCACCGAGACCGGCGCGGCCTCGGCCGTCGCCAAGGCGCTGCCCGACCTCGACGCACGGATCACCGGCAGCTCGATCCGCGTCCCGGTGCCGGACGTGTCGATCGCGATCCTGAGTCTGCGGCTGGCGCGCGAGACCACCCGCGAAGAGGTCCTGGACTACCTGCGCAACGTGTCGCTGACCTCGCCGCTCAAGCGCCAGATCGACTTCATCAGCGCCCCCGACGCGGTCTCCAGCGACTTCATCGGCTCGCGCCACGCCTCGATCGTCGACGCCGGCGCCACCAAGGTCGAGGGCGACGACGCCATCCTCTACCTCTGGTACGACAACGAGTTCGGCTACTCGTGCCAGGTCATCCGGGTCGTCCAGCACGTCTCCGGGGTGGAGTACCCGACCTACCCGGCCCCGCAGGTCTAGCACCGCCCGGCGACGCGCCACCCCGCGCCCCGCCATCTCGCACAGCCCTCACGAGCGGCGCCCGACGTACCCCGTCGGGCGCCGCTCGGGCGTCTGCCCGTAGCACCGCGCCGCCCAGGGTCCGCCCCGCCGCCAAGGGTCGGCCGGTCCCGCCGCCGAGGGCCGGCTCGCGTCAGGTGTCGGACCGGCCGGGGCGGCGGCCCGGGAGGGCCGACCTCGCGTGCCCGGGGCCGGCCGCCGCCTCCGCTTCGGGCCAGGGGGCTTCCCCGGTGAGCAGGGACCGGGCGGCCCGCAGGGTGGCGCCGTGCTCGAAGGGGGCGGCCTGCCAACTGGTCGAGCGCAGGGTGCCCCGCTTCCGGTACGCGCGCATGATCCGTACGTGGTCGTGGCGGGTCACGAACCCGGCCAGGGCCCGGGCGTCGCGCCAGACGGAGACCGATCCCGAGCGGGGGCGCGTCACGTCGGAGGCCGCCCACAGCCACAGCCCGACCGCGCCCTCCAGCCCGTCCCAGGACCGGCGCAGCGCCAGCCCCGCCAGGGTCACGCCGGGCGCGGTCCACGGTCGGTGCGCGGTGAACTCGGTCACGCTCACCAGGACCGGGCCGTCCGCCGCCCGGGAGCGGTCGGCCAGGCCCGGCTTCCACGGCGCGAACCAGATGGTGCTCGGCATGGCGGCCTCCTTGGCCTTCTCGACTGCTGGGCCGCCGGGCGGCCCCACACCCGAGCGGTTGGCGGGCGCGTGGAGCCATAAAACTGCACGGACGGTCGTGCTAACGTAGCAGGCTCCAGGCGCCGATCGAGGAGTAGCGGGATGCAGCCCATCGAGGCAGTCGCGAGCACCACCCTCAACGCCGTCTCCCGGGTCTCCGGGCGGCTGGCCGGCGCCGGCGCGTTCCGCCTCTTCCACATGCCGTTCGCGCGAAGCAAGCTGCGGGGCGGCGAGCGCGAGCTGTTCGCGACGGCCACGGTGGAGCACCTGGCGGTCGACAGCGGGCGCGCGGTGACCTATCGGTGGGGCGACGGGGCCCGGTCGGTGCTGCTGGTGCACGGCTGGCAGTCGCGCGGGTCGCGGCTGGCCGAGTTCGTCCCCGGCCTCCTGGAGCGGGGCTACAGCGTCATCACCTTCGACGCGCCCGGCCACGGCGACGCGACCGGCCGCAGCACCACCATCCTCGACTACCGCGCCATCGTCACCGCCCTGCACGAGCGGTACGGCACGTTCGAGGGTCTGGTGGCCCACTCGCTGGGCGTGTTGGGCTCGTTCTACGCGCTGCACCACGGCGTGCGGGCCGAGCGGATCGTGACCGTCAGCGGGGTGTGCGACTTCGACTTCCTCATCGAGGAGTTCAGCTCCGAACTCAGGCTCCGCGACCAGCTCAAGGAGCGGTTGCGCGACCAGGTCGGCCGGCGGCTCTTCCCCGACGTGCCCAGCGAGCTGACGCCCTTCTCGGTGACGCACGCGGTCGCGTCCGTGCGCGCGCCGCTGCTGGTCGTCCACGACGAGGGCGACACGCGGATCGACGTCTCCCAGGGCCGCCGGATCGCCGCCGCGTTCGGCGAACAGGCACAGTTGGTCACCACGCGGGACCTCGGGCACAGGCGCATCCTGGGCGACGCCGACGTGGTGCGCACCGTGCTGGACTTCGTCGAGCACGGCCCGGGCGCGATCGGCACGGCGCGGGCGCGGACGGCGTCCGCGGACTGAGGAGCACGGGCCTGTGTGACGCAAACCGCACGATCGTCCGCACATTGGCTACACTGGGCGGTCCCCCCACCAGCACGAGCACGGCTCTGGTGACCACGAGGGTCCGGCACCGGAAGGTAGGTAGACGCGGGCATGGCAGCGACGGCGACACACACCGACGGGCGGATCGCGCGCGGGAACCAGACCCGTCAGACGATTCTGAAGCGCACGGTGGAGATCGCCTCCGTCGAGGGCCTCGAAGGGCTCTCGCTGGGCCGCCTCGCGAGCGAGCTGAAGCTGAGCAAGAGCGGCGTGTTCGCCCTGTTCGGCTCCAAGGAGGACCTGCAACTGGCCACCGTACGGGCGGCCATCAAGGTCTACCTGGAGCACGTCGTGCAGCCGGCCCGCGAGCTGCCGCCCGGCGTGGACCGGCTGTGGCGGGTGTGCACCGGATGGCTCACCTACTCCCGGGACCGGGTCTTCCCCGGCGGCTGCTTCTTCTACTCGGTCTCGGCCGAGTACGGCGCCCGCGAGGGCAAGGTGCACGACACCCTCGCCGCCGCGCGCACCAACTGGTTCTCCTACCTCGAACAGACCGTGCGTGAGGCCCAACAGGCCAGCGAGATCGCGGCCGACATCGACGTCCCGCAGCTCGTCTTCGAGATCGTCGCGCTCCTGGAGATGGCCAACGCGGAGTCGGTCCTGCACGACGAGTCCACGTACTACGACATGGCGGCCAAGGCGATCGCCAGCCGCCTGCGCGCGGTGGTCACCGACCCCGCGCTGCTCCCCGAGGCGCCGTAGCGCACCCGAGGCGACGCCGAACCGGGGCGGCGGCCCGCACCACGGGGGCGGGCCGCCGCCGTGTGCCCGGCCGCCGCGTCCCACCCCCGACGGGCTACGCCCCGATGGCGTGCACCCCGCCGTCCACGTGCACGATCTCGCCCGTCGTGCGGGGGAACCAGTCCGAGAGCAGCGCGACGACCGCGCGGGCGGCCGGCTCGGGGTCGGACAGGTCCCAGCCGAGCGGCGCGCGCGTGCGCCACACCTCGCGGAACGTCTCGAACCCCGGAATGGACCGGGCCGCCATGGTCTTGATCGGCCCCGCCGCCACCAGGTTGCAGCGGATGCCGTGCGGGCCGAGGTCGCGGGCCAGGTAGCGCGAGGTCGACTCCAACGCGGCCTTGGCCACGCCCATCCAGTCGTACGCGGGCCAGGCCGTGCGCGCGTCGAAGTCCAGCCCCACGATCGCTCCGCCGCGCTCGCGCATCAGCGGCAGGGTCGCCACGGCCAGGGCCTTGAGCGAGTACGCGGACACCTCGACCGCCGTTGCCACCGAACCCCACGGGGTGGTGAGGAACTTGCCCCCGAGCGCGTCGGGTGGCGCGAAGGCGATCGAGTGCACCACACCGTCCAGGCGCGCGTCGCCGGTCGCCGACTCCCGTACCCGGTCCGCGAGGCCGTCCAGGTGCGCCTGGTTCTGGACGTCCAGCTCGATCAGCGGCGCGGGCTCGGGGAGCCGGCGGGCGATCCGCTCGACCAGGCTGAGCCGCCCGTGGCCGGTGAGCACCACCTCGGCACCCTGTTCCTGGCAGAGCCGGGCGGTGTGGAAGGCGATCGAGGACTCAAGGAGGACGCCGGTCACCAGGACGCGCTTGCCCGCGAGCAGGCCGCTCACCGCGTCGCCTCCGCGCCCGGAAGCCCGCCGCTCGCGGCGCCCGGGCTCAGAAAGTCCCCGACGGCCGCGACGAGTTGGGGCGAGCCGAGGATGCGTCGGTGGCCGAACCTGCGGGTGGTGAGCACCTGTGCCCGCTCGCCGTACGCCGCCGCGACGCGCCGTGCCTGCTCGGGGCCGACCGCCTCGTCGTCCTCGTCGTGCACCAACAGGAGTGGCGGGCGCGGGTCGGCGGGCCCGGCCAGGACCGAGAAGCGCGTCCACAGGTCGGCCTCGCCCGGGTACAGGTCCCGCTCGATACGGTGCCGCAACTCGTCCCTCAGGCGCGGCGACAGCCCCGTGCGGGCGCAGAACGCGTCGACCACGTAGCCGAAGTCCGGCACCGAGCTGATGCCCACCACCCGCCGCGCGCGTACCCCGTCGCGCAGGGCGAGGAAGGCGGCGGTGACGCCGAAGGAGTGTGCGACCACGGCCTCGAACGGTCCGTGCGCGTCGTGCAGTTGGCCGATGGCGTCGCGGTACTCGATCAGCGTCGTGCTGTCGCCCTCGGACTCGCCGTGTCCCGGCGCGTCGAAGGCGAGCGGGCTGTAACCCAGTTCGAGCAGTCGGGCGACGAGCTTGGCGTACCGAGAGGCGCGCGACTCCCAGCCGTGCACCAACAGCACCGGGCGTGCGCCGTCGCCCCACCGGTAGGTGACCACCGAGGTGCCGCCCACGGTCAGCCGGTCCCACCGCGCGTCCTCCATGGCCGCGCGCTCGTCGGGCCGTGGCCTGCTGCGCCCCTGGGGCCGGCGGAAGAGGTCGAACAGTCGCCGCCCCTCGTCGCTGAGGGTCGCCTTGACGCAGGGCGTCGCATGGTCCATGGCACGCCTTCCCGATGCGATCAGAAGTGGACGAGATGCTAGCACGATCGTTCGCTTACATTTGTTCCCTTCTGGCGTCCGCCTATCGGCTGTCGCTGGCGATGAAAAAGAACGCACGGTCGTGCTAGTATCTAGTCGCTCTACGGTCGGTCAACTCTCTTCCCTGGAGGACCACATGGCGCTCGCACAGCCCTGTCCCCGTGCGGACCAGGTGCCGGTTCGCCCGCCGGGTCCGAACCAGTGGCTCAAGGACCACCTGGACTCCGTGATCGACACCCAACTCCTCGCGGACGCCGACGGTAGCCAGCTCGCGCCGCCCGAGCCGGCTGCGAGACGGTAAGCGCGGCCGGGCGCGTCGGGGGCGCGTGCGGACGGGGCGGGGGAGTCGCCCGCGCGGGGCTCGACCGGGGGCGAGCCCCGCGCGGTAGGGGGGCGAGGCGCGGGTGCGGGGCCGGCGGGCTGGCTCCCGCCCGCGGCCCGCGCCCCACGCGCGCGGGCCGGCGATGTCGTACCCCCTGCCTACGATGCCCGCATGAGCACCGAGACGACCGAGCCGACCGACCGCGAGAGCTTCGCTCCGCTGATCTTCCTGGCGTACGACTCCGCGCCGGACCGCTACGGGCTGATCCTGAGCGACGACCACATGGTCTCCACCGCCGCGGCCTTCGGCGAACGCGGTCACGAGGGCGGCGGGTACGACTGGGAGGCCGTCGCCCGCTCCGCGATACGCTCGCGCGCCCCGGAGTTGGCCGGGCACGTCGCGTACGACTGTGAGGCGGGCATGTTCGCCGCGCACGGCCCGGACGCCGACGCGCTGCGCCGCCTGGGCGCGCTGCTGAGCGAGGCCCACCGCGACCCGGCCGTGCTGGCCGCGTACCTGGAGGCGGCGGACCCGGACTGGTTCGACTGACCCGCTGGCGGCGCCCCGCGCTGGGGCGCCGCCACCGGGGCCGGTCAGACGGCGGTCGTCGCGCGCTTGGCGCGCGCCGCCCGGATGCCCTCGCGCCGCGTGGTGAAGGAGGTAGCCTTGGCCTCCAACCGCGTGAGGAAGGCGTCGAGTTCCTCCCGGGCGGCCTCGCCGGCCGGTCCGAGGTCGGACCGCTCGAAGACGCGCAGCTTGCGCAGGATCGGCAGGACCACGTGGTCCCGGTGCAGCCGCAGGTCGTAGATGCCGGCCAGGGCGATCTCCGCGGACTTGCGCCCGAAGTCCCTGATCGTCGAGCCGGGCATCTCGAAGCCGACGACGACGTCGCGTACGACCCGCATGGCGGTGTCCGGGGCCAGTTCGAACGCGGCCTCGACCAGGTTGCGGTAGAAGACCATGTGCAGGTTCTCGTCCGTGGCGATCCTGGCCAGCAGCGCGTCGCAGACCGGATCGCCGCTGGCCTGCCCGGTGTTGCGGTGGGAGATGCGGGTGGCCAGCTCCTGGAAGGCGGCGTACGCGATGGCGTGCAGGGCGCTGTAGCCGTCGGGCCGCTTGTAACCGGCTGACATGTGCGCCATCCGGGCGCGCTCCAGGGCTTTCGGGTCCACCGCGCGGGTCACCAGCAGGTAGTCCCGCAGGGCCGCGCCGTGCCTGGCCTCCTCGGCCGTCCAGCGGTCGACCCAGCTTCCCCAGGGCCCGTCCTTGCCGAACTCGGCCACCGCGAAGTGGTAGCCGGGCAGGTTGTCCTCGGTCAGCAGGTTGACCACGAGCGAGAGGCGGGCCACCTCGGGCAGCGTGGCCTCGTCCGGCGTCCACGGGCGCCCGCCGAGCGGCCCGTCGAACTCCCGCCCCGCGCTCCAGGGGATGTACTCGTGCGGGAACCACTCCCTGGCCACGTCGAGGTGGCGGTGGAGGTTGTGCTCCACCACCGGTTGGAGCTCGGCGAGCAGCGCGTGCTCGGCGCGGGCGGCGGTGCGGTCGGATCGGTCGATGGGTGGCATGGTGCTCGCTTCCTCGCGTCGCGGGCGCGGCGGGCGGGTCCGCCCGCTAGCGCTCCGGGTGTGGGCGGCGCCCCGCGGCCCGGGAGCGGATCGTGGGCGCGACGGCCATGGCGGCCGCCGAGCCGACCGCGCAGGCCAGGAACACGTTCAGGTAGCCCTGGTCGTCCAGGGGGCCGTGGCGCTCCAGGATCGCGGCCAGGGCGGCGATCCCCAGCGCGCCGCCGACCTGGCGCGTGGTCATCAGCAGGCCGGAGCCGGAGGCGAATCGGTGGGGTTCCAGCGAGGCCGTGGCCGCGTTGGAGATCGCCGTCAGGGCCGCCCCGATGCCGAGCCCCGCCAGCACGCCGATGGGCAGCCACAGGGTCAGGTACGCGCGCTCGGTGTCGAGCAGCAGGTACATCGCGGCGCAGGAGGCGGCGAAGAGCGCGGAGCCGACGGCCACGGCGGCCCACTGGGCCCGCGGGCCCACCCGGCGCCCGACCACCGTCGCGCCGACGGCGGCGGCGAAGGCGCCCGGCGTCACCGCGAGGCCCGCCTTCAACTCCGAGTAGCCCCAGACGGCGTTGAGGAACAGCAGGGTGCTCAGGAGGTAGGCGTACATGGCCGCGCCGAACAGCAGCGAGGCCACGTTGGTGGCGGCGAAGGCGCGGCTGCGCCACAGGTCCCACTCGACGGCGGGCGCGGCGTGCCGCCGGGAGGCCAGCAGGGCCGCCGCGAGGAGCACGGCGCCGGCCGCCAGCAGGGCCAGCACCCGGCCGCTGCCCCAGCCCCACTCCGTTCCCTGCGTCACGCCGAACACGATCCCGCCGATGCCGAGCGCCAGGGCGGCGGTGCCCACCGGGTCGGGCAGCCGGCGTCCGCTGGGCGCGTCGCCGGTGAGGCGCATCGCGACGGCCGCGATGGCGAAGCCGATCGGCAGGTTGATCAGGAAGACGCTGCGCCACCCCCACGCGTCCACCAGCAGGCCGCCCAGGCTCGGGCCGACGGCGGCGGCCATGCTGCCGACCGCGCCCCAGACGCCCACGGCGGCCTGTCGGCGCTCCGCCGGCGTGTGCTGGAGCACCAGGCCGAGCGCCGAGGGGATCATCCCGGCGGCCGCCACGCCCTGTAGCGCCCGGGCGGCCACGAGCATCGGCACGCCCACCGCGAGTCCGCTCAGCGCGGAGGCGAGGGTGAACAGCACGGTGGACCAGACGAAGAGCTTCCCGCGCCCGAGCACGTCGGCGGTGCGCCCGGCGACCGCGAGCAGCGCGGCGAAGACCACCGTGTACGCCGTGATGACGTAGGTGAGTTGGGACAGCGAGGCGTCGGGGAAGTCCGTCCGCAGGTCGGCGAAGGCGATGTTGACGATCGTGGTGTCGAGCACCGCGAGGAACGTGGCCCCCGACGCGACCAGCAGCGCGAGCTTGGCCGTGGCCGGCGCCTGGGCGGGTCCCGGCCGCGGCCGCTCGGCGCGCGGCGCCGCCTCCGGTGGCGGGCTGGCGTCTGGTGACTGGGGTGAGGCGGTGGTCATGCGGGGGGTCCCTTCGCCATCGAACGCGCGGTGGTCGTCGGACGCGCGGCGGTCATCGGAGCGCCGGGCCGGTCGTCGAGGCGCCGCCGACGCCCGATAAAACTAAACGATCGTGCGTTTAATTTAAAGGGCGGTCCGCCGGGAGGCCGGCGCGATGAACTCCAGCGCGCTCTCGATCACCGCCGGCTCGCCCAGCACCTTGCGATGGCCGAGGCCGCGGGTGACGACCAGCTCCGCCCGCCCCTCGTACGCCGCGCGCAGCGCGTGCGCCTGCGCGAGGGGCACCAGGTCGTCGTCCGCGTCGTGGATCAGACGCGTCGGCACGTCGATCTCCGGGGCCGCGCGCACCGCGTCGAACAGCGCCCACGGGTCCGCCACGTGCCCGAACAGCTGGTGCTCGATCCGCTCGCGCAGGTCCTGCCGCAGGCTCGGCAGCAGCCCGAGCAGGCGGGCGAACGCGTCGGGAAAGTGGTCGAAGTCCCGCACCGCCGCCACCGTCACCAGCCGCTCGGCCCGCGCGCCGCCCCGCAGCGCCAGGAACGCGCTGGTGGCGCCGAGCGAATGGGCGACGATCGCGTGGAACGTGCCGTACCGCTCCTGGAGTCGGCCGATGATCTCGCGGTACTCCAGTACGGTCGTGACGCGCCCCGCCGACGCTCCGTGGCCCGGCGCGTCGAAGGACAGCCCCGTCAGCCCCAGCTCCTCAAGGCGCGGCACGAACCCCGCGTACCGCGAGGCCCGGGACTGCCACCCGTGCAGCATCAGCACGGGACGGCCGCCGTCTCCCCAGCGGTAGCACCGCACCCGTTTGCCGGCCACCACCAACTCCTCGACGGCGGCCCGCTCGTGGACGGCGCGCTCGTGCGGCAGCACCTTGCCGCGCCGCAGCGGATGGCGGAACAGCGCGTACGCCGCCCGCCCGGCCAACTCGGGCGCCGGGCGCGCCAGCGCGTTCAGGGCCGCGCCGACCAGCGGCGCCGCACGGCTCACGCGCGCACCGCGCGGGCGGGGGACGGATCACGCATCGGGTCAGCTCTCCTCGTTCGGTGCGGCGTCTCGCGGCGGTGCGGCGGCGCGACGCCCTGGTGGGGTAGGGGCGCGGGACGGGCGGCCCGGCGTACGGGCGGGGCCGGCGCCGCCCCGCCCGACAGAGCGCGTCAGCGGTTGCTCCACAGCAGCGGCAGGAACTCCGGGTCGCCGTAGTCGGGTGTGCCGTCGGCCGTCCTGCGCACCAGTACGTCGTGGTTGTACGAGACGGGCGTGCCGTCCGAGCGGGTGAAGGCGCGGTAGCGGTTCCCGGTGTCCTGGAGGTGGAGGGAGACGGCCCGCCGCGGCCGGTCGCTCAGGTTCGGCCCGCTGCCGTGGTAGGTGCGGCAGTGGTGGAAGCTGACGTGGCCCCTGGGTATGCGCATCGGGACCTTGCGCACCCGCACGCCGTTGTAGCGGGCGTTCTCCTCCAACATGGCCTCCAGCTCGCCACGGTCGCGCTCGGCGAAATGCAGCGAGGTCGCGTCGTTGGCCGCGGTCTCGCGCCACCGGTGGCTGCCGTCCACCATCGTGATCGTGCCCATCTCCTCGTCGCAGTCGTGGAAGGGGATGAACGCGGTCAGCATCCGCTCGGAGGTGGAGGTGGCCCAGTAGTGCCGGTCGAAGTGCCAGGGCACGACGTTCGAGGGCTCACCGGCCACCGGCGGCTTGTAGATCAGCGTGGACTGGAACACCCGGATCGCCTCCGCCCGCGCCAGGCGCGCGGCCACCGCACCCAACAGCGGCTTGCGCAGGACGCGGCCGATCGTGTCGTCCTCGTAGTGGATGTAGTCGTTGTGCCGCTGTACGGGGCCGTCCGCCGGTTCCCAGTAGGCGAGCCTGGGCGGCCGGACGGGCAGTCTTCGGTCGCGGTGGCCGCCGTAGTAGCGCTCGCTCGCCGACACCAGGAGGTCGGTCTCCTCGTCGGTGAACAGCTTCTTCGACAAGTACCAGCCGTGTTCGGCGTAGGCGGCGACGTCCTCGTCCGACGGCAGGAGGGCGCGCTCCTCGTCGGTCAGGGTGAACTCGGCTGTGTCCTGAGCAGTCACGGGAGATTCCTTACGTACGACGGGTGCGGGTGCGGGTGTTGAGGGGCGGCGGGGCCCCGCCGGGGCGTCGTGGCCCGGGCTCAGGCCGTGACCTCGGCCCGGGCCACGGCCTCGTAGAGGGCCTTGATGTTGCCGCTGCCGAAGGTGCGGGCGCCGTGCCGGTCGATGACCTCCCAGAAGAAGGTCTTCCGCACGTGCGGGGACTGGGTGAAGATCTGGAAGACCTGGCCCCAGTGGTCCTGGTCGACCAGGACGCCCGTCCGCCGCAGGTCCTCGACGCGCAGGTCGGGGCTGCCGAGGCGGTCGGTCAGGTCGTCGTAGTACGCGTCGGGCGTGTCCAGGAACCTGACGCCGCGTGCGCTCAGGGCGGGCACGGTGGCCACGATGTCGTCGGTGAGCAGCGCCAGGTGCTGCACGCCGGCGCCGCCGTGGCTGGCCAGGAAGGTGTCGATCTGGCCGGGCCGGCGGTCGGGCACCGGCTCGATGATGGTGAAGGTGACCTGGCCGGATGGGCTCTGCACCACCTTGGAGTCCATGGCCTGCTCGCCGACCTCGATGAACTCCTCGAAGATCTGGCGGAAGCCGAAGACCCGCTCGTAGAAGGCGACGGTGGGCCCGAGTTGGCCCGCCGGCACGCAGATCGCCGCGTGGTCCACGGTGGTCAGCAACTGCTGGCCGGGGTCCGGGTCCTCGGCGAAGATGTCCACCGTGCCGGGGAGGAAGTCGGTGCGGTCGCCGGTGCGCTGCACCAACCGGTGGATGACGTCGCCGAAGCCGAGCACGGCGGCGGTCACCACCTCCGTGTCGCCCCGCCGGTGCGTGGTGGGTTCCTCGACGGCGACCGCCCCCCGCGCGGTGGCCGTCGCGAACGCCCGGGCGGCGTCGTCCACCGCGAAGGCGATGTTGGCCACGCCGTCGCCGTGCCGGGCCACGTACTCGGCCACCGGGTGACCGGCGGCCAGCGCCGAGGTGAGCAGGACGTCGATGCCACCCTGGCGCAGCAGCAGGGAGCGTTGGCCGGGCTGTCCGGTCTCGGGCCCCGACTGGCCGCACAGACGGAACCCGAACGCGGTGCAGAGGTAGAACGCCGACTGTTGCGCGTCCCCGACGTAGAACTCGACGTGGTCCACGGCTGCGATCTTCACGCGGGTGAGCCCTTCTCTGAGGTCGTGACCGGGTGTTTCCCGCGGGTGCTCGCGGTGGTGAGGAGCAGGCTGACGTTGTGGCCGCCGAAGGCGAACGAGTTGGAGATGACGGCCTCGACGCGCTGGTGCCGGGCCGCGCCCCGCACGTGGTCCAGGTCGCAGCGCGGGTCCACCTCGTCCAGGTTGTGGGTGGGCGGCAGCGCGCCCCGGGCCACGGCGAGGGCGCAGATGGCCGCCTCCACCGCGCCGGAGCCGCCGAGCAGGTGACCGGTCATCGACTTCGTGCTGCTGACCGCCGGCGAACGATCCCCGAAGACCGCGCGTACGGCCTTGGTCTCCGCGATGTCGCCCAGCTTGGTGGCCGTGCCGTGCGCGTTGACGTAGCCGACGTCGGCCGGCGCGAGCCCGGCCGTGGCCAGCGCGCCGCGCATGCTGTGCGCCGCCCCCTCGCCGTCGGGCCGGGGTGCCGTCGGCCGGTACGCGTCGGTGGTCGCGCCCCAGCCGGCGAGGTCGGCGTAGCCCGCCGCGCCCCGCGCGTCCGCGTGCTCGGCCCGCTCCACGACCAGCACGCCCGCGCCCTCCGCCAGCACGAAGCCGTTGCGCCGCCGGTCGAAGGGCCGGCTGGCCCGCTCCGGGTCGTCCCAGCCGCTGGCGAGCGCCCGGGCGTGCGCGAAGGCCAGCGCCGACGTCGGGTTGAGCGGGGCCTCGGCGCCGCCGCAGATCACGACGTCGGCCTCGCCGAGGCGGATCAGCCGCGCGGCCTCGGCCACCGCGTGCGCGCCGGCCGAGCACGCGGTGGCGATGGCCGAACTCCAGCCCCGCGCACCGTACTTGATGGCGATGCGGGCGGCGGCCATGTTGGGCAGCATGCCGGGCAGCAGATAGGGGCTGACGGCGGTCGGGCCGCGCTCGGCGCGCGCCCGGGTCTGCTCCTCGTAGGTGGTCAGCCCGCCGGCGCCGCTGGAGATGACCACCGCGACCCGGTGCGGGTCCACGTCCCGGCCGACGGTGAGGCCGGCGTCGGTGACCGCGTCGTCGGCGGCGGCCATGGCCATCAGGACGTACCGGTCGACCAGCCGCCCCTCGCTGGGTGGCAGCACCTCGCGCGCCGCGATCTCCGGGGCGATGCCCGCCGCGCCCACGGTGCCGTCCAGGAGGTGGCCCGGCGGCGGCCTGCGCAGCCCGGACGTGCCCCGGCACAGGGCGTCGAAGAGTTTGTCGGCGCCTCGGCCCAGCGGGGTGAAGGTGCCGAGCCCGGTGACGACGGGTCGCGCCTGCCCGGTGCCCGCGCTCACGCGGTCACCTGCCCGGCGACGCTCTCCCGGCCCAGCAACTCGCCGTCCAGGAAGCGCTGGCGCAGCAGGAACTTGCGCACCTTGCCGGTCGCCCCGAGCGGGATGCGTTCCGGGCTCACCACCACGACCCGCTCGACGGTGTCGGCCACGTGCGGTTCGAGGGCGGCGAGCACCTCGGGCGCCCGGTCGGCCTCCTGGTCGGCGCCCGGGTCGAGCACGAGCAGCACCGAGGTGCTGACCCGGCCCCGGCTGGGCACCGCGACCACCGTGCACTCCCACACGTCGGCGCAGTCCGCGAGGACCCGTTCCTCGCACAGCATCGTGTAGAGCCGGTTGCCGCCGCCCAGGTCCACCGCGTCCACGGCCCGGTCGACGTGGTAGTAGTAGCCGTCCGTGTCGTGGAAGACCAGGTCGCCGGTGAGGAAGTAGCCGTCGCGGCGGGTGCGGTAGGTGGTCACCGAGTCGTTCCAGTAGCCGAGCGAGAGCGTCGGCGCGTTGATCGCCAACTGGCCCACCTGGCCGGGGCCGAGCTTGTGGCCCGCGTCATCGACGACGGCCACGTCCGAGAAGGCGTGCGGCTTGCCGATGCACCGGCCGTAGCGGCTGGTCTCGGGCGTGTGGGTGATGAAGAACTGGGAGTGGCCCATCTCGGACGAGCCCAGGCCGTCCACGAAGAACGATCCGGGCCGGCGCACCCGGCCCGCGCTGGTGACGGCCTCCCGCGCGCCGACGGCGACCAGCTTGCGGATGTGCGCCTCGTGCGCGCAGTCGCCGGTGTTCCACCAGGTGCGTACGGAGCCCAGGTCGCGGGAGGCCAGGTCCGCGCCGGCCAGCTCCGACCAGGTGGTGGCGAAGCCGAGGACGCTGTGTGGCTGCCAGCGCTCGATGGCCTCCAGGACCGGTCCGCCGTCCTGTTGGGAGAGCAGGGCGAGTTGGCTGCGGTTGGTCAGCGCGAGGTTGACGGCGATGACGGTGGCCGCGTGCGCCGACGGCAGGACGCCCAACATGCGGTCGAGGCCCTGGCCCTTGGGCAGCGAGAGGCGGTGCCGGATGGCCGCGAACAGGCTGTGGTGCGAGTGGGTCACCGCCTTGGGCAGGCCGGTGGTCCCCGAGGAGTGCGTGATCACCACGGGCTCGCCGCCGTGGTGCCTATAGGGCGCGGGCGCGGCGGCGGCCTCGCCCGCGCCCAGCGTGGCCGGGTCCGCCAGGTGCTCCGTCGCGCAGCCGACCTGGGACAGCGCCTCGCGGTGCGGGCCGTCGGCGATCACGCCCACGGCCCGCAGCCGCGCGATGTACTCGCCCGCTTGCTCGGCGGGCAGCCGGCCGTTGACCAGCGCGGGGATCGCGCCGAGCCGTACCAGCGCCAGGTAGCTGAGCACCTGGTCGGCCGCGGCGCCCACCCACACGGCGACCGGGTCCCGGGGGCGTACGCCCAGCGCGTGCAGCGTCGCGGCCCGGGCCGCCACCCGCTGTCCGAGCTGGGCCAGCGACAGGGCCTGCCAGGCGGGGTGGCCGTCCACCTCGGTGTCGAACGTCAGCGTCGGCGCGGTCAGGCCGGTGCCGCGGTCGACGAGGGTGGTCAGGACGTTGCCGACGCCCAACCGCTGGTCGGCCGCGAGTTCCGCGCGCTCGTTCTTCGGATTCATTGCCGGTGTCTTCGCTTTCTCGATCGGACGGATCGCGTACGACCCGCCACCGCTCCCGGCCGGCGGCGGGCCGCTTGGGCCGGGAGGGCGGGCACGTCGGGGCGGGCGGGTCAGCGGCGGGCGGGGCTCACTTGGCCGCGGTCGCGGCCGACGCCCGCTGGACGATCTCCTTGACCAGGCCGCCGACGGTCAGCAGGGCGACGGACTCCATCTCGTCCTCGTCGAACTTCACGCCGTAGGTGTCCTCCACCTGGATGGCGATCTCGGCCACCGAGAGGGACTCCAGGTCGAGGCCGGACGGGCCGAGCGGTGTCTCCGCGGTCACGTCGGTGACGTCGTAGTTCATGTTGTCGAGGGCCTCGATGACGAACTTCTCAACCTCTGCGGACATTTGATTGACTCCCTCTTCATGGATGGGCACCCGGGGCCGGCCCCGGACACGGTGACGGTGCTGTGGTGCACGACGGACGGGGACGAGCGCCGCACGGCGCACACCCTGTTGCTCCGGGCCGCGGCGCGGATGCTGCGCGTCCCGGTGTCAGGTCTTCGGTTGGACCACGAACCCGGCGGTCGTCCCGTCATCGGCGGGGTCGCCGAGGCGCCGCGGGTCAGCCTTGCTCATGCGCGCGGGGCGCTGGCCGTCGCCTTGACCGGCCGGACCCCGGTGGGGGTGGACGTGGAGGTGGTGCGCGGGCTGCGCGCCGACGCGCTGGCCCGGTCCTGGCTGCACCCCGCCGAGGCGGAGTGGGTCACGGGCCTGCCCGAACGGCAACGGTCGGTGGCCTTCTTGTGGTTGTGGACGCAGAAGGAGTCGGTGGGCAAGGCGCGGGGCCAGGGGCTGCGGCGTGGCGGCATGAGCCGACCGGTGCCGCTGCCGGAGCGGTGGCCGCCCGCCGGGTCGCTGGCACCGCGCCCCCTGCCGGGGGCCGCGGACCTGACCTCGTCGGCGGTCATCGTGGGGGAGGGGCGCTACGTCCTGGGGTTGGCGCTGGAGGGAGCGGTGCGGGCCGATGCCGTCCGGACCCGGGTACGCCGGGTCGACGCGGCCGACTACGCCTGAGCCGCCCCGACCGAGGCCGCCGCGCGCACCGCGGCGCGCAGCGCCTCCGGGTCGCGCACCGGCTTGCCCGTCGCGGTACGTGGGAGCGCGGGCAGCAGGTGCAGCGTTCGCGGCCTCTTGTACGGGGCCAGGCGCGCGGCGAGCGCGTCGGTGAGGGCCGCGAACGCGCCGGGCTCGCGCACGGTCACGAAGCCCTCGATGCCCGTGCCCCGCACCACCACCGCGTCGGTGACGCCGGGCAGCGCCGCGAGGGTGGCCTCGACCTCGGCGAGGTCGACCTTGAGGCCGCCGACGGAGACCTGCGCGTCCAGCCGGCCGTGCACCGTGAGCAGCCCGCTGGCCGGGTCGATGGCGCCCGCGTCCTTCGTGCGCAGCCAGCCGTCCACGAACCGGGTCCGGTCGGTGCGACCCACGTACGGGCTGGCCGGCAGGGCGAGCAGGATCTGGCCGTCCTCGATCCGCACCCGCATGCCGTGCACCGGGGCAAGCCCGGGGGCGTGCGCACCGCGCACGTCGGCCGCGATGACGCCCACCTCGGTCATGCCGTACATGACGCCGAGCTCGGCGCCGAACCCGCGGGTGAAGCGCTCCCGCACGCCGGGCTTGACCAGCTCGCCGCCCACGATCATCCGGCGCAACTGCCGTAGCTTCGGCGGTGCCCCGGCCGCGGCGAGCATCGCGGCCTGTGAGGGCACGCCGAGCAGGGTCGTCGGGCCGTCTCCCGCCGCGACGGCCCGTACGACGCCGTCGAGCGTGTGGGTCCGGGGCAGCACGACCTGCGAACCGGTGGCGAGCCCGCTGAGCAGCCCGCCGACGAGTCCGAGTACGTGGATGACCGAGGCCAGCACCACGGTGCGCTCGCCCCGGCCGGGGTAGTCGTCGAGCCGTGCGTACCGGTCGAGCTCGGTCAGCAGGCTCTCGACCGTGCGGCCGATGACCTTGGACGGGCCGGTCGATCCCGAACTCAACTGGAGGAGGACGTGCGGGGTGGCGGCCGGGCGACCGGTGGCCGGCGCGGTGATCCGCGAGCGGACGTCGACGTACCCGCGCAGCGTGCCGGTGACCGCTTCGGTCGGCTCCGCGACCACCTGCGGGGCGAGCAGCGTGAGCGCCTCGTCCACCTCGTGGCGCGTCAACCGGTAGTCGAGCAGTGCCACTTGGGCGCCGGAGCGCCAACCGGCCAGCATGGTGACGACACAGCTCAACGACGGCGGCAGCCGGACGGCCAGCGAACCACCAGCCGCCAGGCCGGCGGCGCGCAGCCGCCGCTGCTCGTCGGCGACGAGCCGGCGCAACTCCGCGCGGCTGACCGGGCCGCCCAGATGGAGGGCGACGTCCTGCCCACTTCCCCCGAGCAGTACGTCATCGACCCATTCCCCGCCGCCACCAACAGGCAGATCGGGCGCCGATCTATCAGCTTCCCCCACCGGAATCTCTCCCCTGTAGCAGATGTCGAACCATCCGAGCCGCCAGGGGACAACGCCGTCCTTTGACGAATACGGATGCGTGCGCCGCCATGTTTCCCCACCCGGCGGCAAGATTCATCGTTGCTCACTACCATTCAGTAATCAAGCGAAGTTCTTCGTGAAACCCTGTAGCTGATGCGGTAGTTATTCGCGGGCAGCCCGAAATTCCCTTTCGCCAGCCGGCGAAAGGGAATGCGGGACGATTGGCCATCCGGGGTTGTCAGTTCATTTCCGCGCAATTCCCGAGCGGTGGAACGCGTGCACGTCAGGGGCTCCCATCAGGGCCATGACCTCGTCGAACTCGCGCATGAGGGTGCTCAGGACGGCCTCGACGCCGTCGCTTCCGGAGTGCGCGAGACCCCACAGGACCGGGCGGCCCACAAACGCCGCGTCGGCCCCCAGGCACAGTGCCTTCGCGATGTCCGCCCCGTGGCGGATGGACCCGTCGATGATGAGCTGGCAGCGCCCGGCGACGGCGTCGGCGATCTCGGGCAGGGCGTCGGGGGCGGGCGTCGCGAAATCGAGTTGTCGGCCGCCGTGATTGGAGATGACGAGAGCGTCAACGCCGTATTCCACGGCGAGTTCGGCGTCCTCCGCGGTGAGTACGCCTTTCAGGACCAGGGGCAGTTCGGTGCGTTCCCTGAGCCAGGACAGGTCCTTCCAGGTAATCGAGGAGTCGAACTGTTCCAGGGCGTGGCGCGCGATGGCGGACTCGCCCGCGGCGGCGCTGTGGGTGGCCGTCATGACCGTGGGGTCGATGTTCGCCGCGCGGACCCCGGCCGGCAGGGCGAAGCCGTTGCGCACGTCGCGCGGGCGGTAGGCGATCCGGGGCGCGTCGACGGTGAGGACGAGCGCGCGGTACCCGGCCCGCTCGGCCCGCCGGATTAGGTCGAGCATCGGCTCCCGCCGCCGTAGCCAGTAGAGCTGGAGCCACAGCGGGCCGCCGGCCACGGCGGCGATCTCCTCCAGGGTGCGGCTCGCGAACATGCTGACCGTCAGGAGTGTGCCCGACGCGCCGGCCGCCCGCGCCGTGGCCAACTCGGCGTCTTCGTGAGCCAGTTGATGGTAGGCCATGGGCGCGATGCCCAGCGGGGCCGGCAGCGGCGAGCCCAGGAGCGAGGTGTCGGGGCGGCAGTCGGAGACGTCGACGAGGCATCTCGGGCGCAGCGAGAGCCGGTCGAGCGCCGCGCGGCTGGCGGTCAGCATCGACTCGGTTCCGCTGCCGCCGGCGAGGAAGTCCCATACGGGTCGCGGTAATCGCTCCCTGGCTGCGGTCTCGTAGTCGTAGAGCGTCGACTCCACTGGCGCATCCCCCCGCCGTCACTCGCTTCGCGTGCTTCGACCCTGTACGCCAACTAACCGCACGTGCGTACACTAACCGAACTCTCCCACATGTCCGCACGGTCGTCCACTTAGTCGGGTGGGCGCTCGGCGAGACGCAGCGGCACCCCCGGTGGGAGGCATCGAGGAGGTTTCCCTTGACGACGACGCACCCGGACGGACGGATCGAACGCGGCAACCAGACGCGGCGGTTGGTCCTCGAACGAGCCGTCAACATCGCATCGGTCGAAGGGTTGGAGGGGCTCTCACTCGGCCGGCTCGCCGGCGAGCTCCAGCTCAGCAAGAGTGGCGTGTTCGCCCTGTTCGGCTCGAAGGAGGAGCTGCAACTGGCCACCGTACGCACCGCGATCAAGATCTACGTCGAGCACGTGGTGCGGCCGGCGCGCGATCTGCCTCCCGGCATCGGCCAGATATGGCGCCTGTGCGCCAACTGGCTCACCTACTCCGAACAGCGCGTCTTTCCCGGCGGCTGCTTCTTCTACTCGGTCTCGGCCGAGTACGACGCGCGCGAGGGCAAGGTGCGCGACGCGGTCACCGCGGCGCACGGCAACTGGTTCTCCCTCCTTGAGGGGGTCATCGCCGACGCCCAGCGGGTCGGCGAGGTCCGTACGGACACCGACATCCCCCAACTCGCCTTCGAACTCGTCGCCCTGCTGGAGACGGCCAACGCCGAATCCGTCCTGCACCACAACTTCACCTGCTACCAACGGGCGACCAACGGCATCCGCAACCGCCTGCTCGGCGTCGCCACCGACCCGGCGCTCCTCCCCGACACACCCTGACGCGACCAGCGACCCGCGACCCGCGACCCGCGACCGCACCGCGACCTACGGCCCAGGTTCCGGGCCGTGGCCACGACACGGAGAGACCATGCCCCTTGAACCACACACGCAGGCCCTGTACGACCGGCGCGCCGCGCGGGACGTCCGCCCCCTGTACGCCATGACGCTGGCCGAGGCCAGGGCGGCCGACCTTGCCGCCATCCAGGCCGAGGCGGGCGAGCCCGAGCCGGTCGAGCGGGTCGTCGACGCCGGCTTGGCGGGTCCGGCGGGCCCGCTGCCGGTGCGCGTCTACCGCCCCACGGGCGAGGGGCCGTTGCCGGTGCTCGTCTACTTCTTCGGCGGCGGCTGGACGCTGGGCTCCCTGGAGAGCAGCGACGCCATCTGCCGAAGCCTGGCCAACGCGGCGGGCTGCCTCACCGTCGCCGTCGGCTACCGGCTCGCGCCCGAGCACCCGTTCCCGGCGGCCCCCCAGGACTGTTTCGCCGGCCTGCGCTGGGCCGCCGAGCACGCCCCCGGCTTCGGCGGCGACCCGAGCCGGCTGGCCGTCGCTGGCGACAGCGCGGGCGGCAACCTGGCCGCCGCCGTGACCCTGCTGGCCCGCGACGCCGGCGGCCCCGACCTGCGCGCCCAGGTGCTCGTCTACCCGAACACCGACCACCGCGCCGACACCCCGTCCCGGCGCGAGATCACCGACCCGCTGCTCTTCAACGACAAGTCGGTGCGGTGGTACTGGGACAACTACCTGCCAACCGCCGAGGACGGCGACGACCCGCTGGCATCGCCGCTGCGCGCGGCCGACCACGCCGGCCTGCCCCCGGCGCTGGTGATCACCGCCGAGTACGACCCGCTGCGCGACGAGGGCGAGGCGTACGCCGCGCGGCTGCGCGAGTGCGGGGTGAGCGCCGAGGCCGTCCGCTACCCGGGCGTCACCCACGGCTTCTTCGCCATGGCCGGCACCGTCCCCGCCGGCCGGCACGCCCTCGACCGGGTGGCCGCGTACCTGCGTACCGCCCTCGCCGACCCCGCGACCAAGGACTGAGCCGTGACCGAACCCAGCGCTCCCGTGGCGTACTCCCAGCCGCTGGCCATCGGCGACCTGCACGCCTCGCTCACCGACCCGCTGCTCGACGCGATGAACTTCCTGAACGAGGTCGTCGCCCGCTTCCCCGACGCGCTGTCCTTCGCCCCCGGCCGACCGGCCGAGGGAACGTTCGAGGTCGAGGACCTGCCGCGCTACCTGCGCGCCTACACCGACTACCTGGAGCGCGAACTGGGCTGGTCGCGCGAGCGGGTGCGCACCCAGCTCTTCCAGTACGGGCGCACCAATGGCGTGATCCACGACCTGATCGCCCGCACCCTGGCCAACGACGAGGGTATCCATGTGAGCCCGGAGTCGGTGGTGGTGACGACCGGCTGCCAGGAGGCGATGCTCATCACCCTGCGGGCCCTGTTCGCCCGGCCCGACGACACCCTTCTCGTCAGCTCGCCCTGCTACGTCGGCGTCACCGGTGCGGCCCGGCTGCTCGACATCGCGGTCGAACCCGTCCCGGAGGGCGCGCACGGCCCCGACCCCGACGAGGTGCTGGCTGCCGTGCGCCGCACCCGGGCGGCTGGCCGGCGTCCGCGCGCCCTGTACGTCGTGCCGGACTTCGCCAACCCGTCGGGCGCGAGCATGACCGTCGAGGCTCGAGGCCGACTCCTCGCGGTGGCGGCCCAGGAGGACCTGCTGGTCCTGGAGGACGACCCGTACGGCTTCTTCGTGCGCGCGGGCTCGGCCCGGCCCACGCTCAAGGCCCTGGACCGGCAGCGGCGGGTGCTGCACCTCGGCTCGTTCGCCAAGACCGCGCTGCCCGGCGCGCGGGTCGGGTACGTCGTCGCCGACCAGGAGGTCATCGACCCCACGGGGCGGCGTTCGCTGCTCGCCGACGAGCTGTCCAAGATCAAGAGCATGACCACCGTCAACACCTCGGCCGTCAGCCAGGCGGTCATCGGCGGGTTGCTCGTGGAGTCGGGCTGCCGGCTGCGGGAGGCCAACGCCGACTCCATCGCCCACTACCGCACCAACTTGTCCACGGTCCTCGAAGAGTTGGCGCGCCACTTTCCGGCCGAGCGGCGACGGGCGCTGGGCGTGGGGTGGAACGAGCCGGCGGGCGGCTTCTTCCTCGTCGTGGACGTGCCGTTCGTCGCGGACGCCAAGGCGCTGGAGCGGTCGGCGCGCCACTTCGGCGTGCTGTGGACGCCGATGGCCGACTTCTTCCTCGACGGCGGCGGCGAGCGCCAACTGCGCCTTTCGTGCAGCGCGTTGAGTCGGGACGAGATCGTGGAGGGGGTGCGCCGGCTGGCCCGTTTCATCGAGGCACAGGTGGCGGCGGGGGACGCGTGACGCGGTGGCGGGGGCCCGGCCGGTGGTGGTCGGGCCGTCCGTCCACCCTCATAACTATACGTACGGTCGTGCTATTGTCTTGGAGGTAACCGCTCGACCAAGGGGGCTGCATGGATATCCGCAAGCTCGACCGGACGGCTGTCCTGGAGACCGTGCGCGTCCTGGGCCAGGCGTCCGCACGCGACTGGGACCGGCCAACCCCGTGCGCGGAGTGGACGCTGCGCGAGCTGGTGGCCCACATGGCCGGCCAGCACCACGGGTTCGCCGCCGCGGCCACCGGCGGCGGGGCCGACCTGGCCGACTGGCAGCCCAGCGAACTCGGCGACGACCCGCTGGCGACGTACTGCACCGCCGCCGAGGCGGTGCTGCACGCCTTCGCCCGCCCCGGCGTGCTCAGCGCCGAGTTCGCCCTCCCCGAGATCAGCACCACCCGACGCTTTCCCGCGTCCCTCGCGATCGGCTTCCACTTCCTGGACTACGTCGTCCACGGCTGGGACGTGGCCCGCGCGCTGGGGGTGACCCTTGAGCTGGACGAGGAGACCGTGCGGGCCGCGGGGGCCATCGCGCAGCGCGTGCCGGACGACGAACGGCGCACCGACCCCGAGGCCCTCTTCAAGCCGGCACTGCCCGCCCGCCCGGACGCATCGGCCCTCGACCTCGTCCTGACGTCGCTCGGCCGTTCCCCGGAGTGGTCCGCCGCCGCGCCCCACTGAGAGCCCCCTCGGCGGGACCGGCCTCCGGCGCCGTGCCCCCGTCTCCCGCCCCATTTGGGGCCATCACCGCGCCCCGTCGCCTCGGGGCGTGGCGGGCCGAGCGGGCGGGCCGTGTGAGGGCGGTGCGTCGAGAACTCCGAAGCGGCGAGGGCTATTTCGGTATCCGGCGAAGGAGCGTGCGGATCATCCGTAGGGGGCCGCTTTCGCGCCCGTCTCGCGGATTCCTCCGAATCCGCGCGGGAAGTCCGGAAGCGACGTCCGGTAAGCGGCGCATAGGTACGGGGTTTCAGGGGCGGGCAACGGCGTGCGCGCGCCGGAGAACCCGTGGGGGCGCGAGTTCGCAAACGCGTCACCCCCGGGAAACGGACTGGCTGTTCGCCCGTCGGGCGCCCCTCGCCACGCGGTGTGGCGTGCGCTTTCGACATATCCTTCGCACATTTCTTCGGGCGCGCCCGACGCTTTGAGGCGAGCCGGGTAACTCCCGGTACCGGGGCGATGCCCGCGATGCGCCAAGGAAAGGGATATGTCGCGGGGCGTGGCCCGGGGGTGTCCGGCCCTGCCGATGTCAGAGATCGTCGAACGGGCGTTGGATTGCCGCGGATTGAGACCTCGGTTGGAATTCCGCGTGCGGGCCGCGAGGAGGTAGGCGGGCGCGGATACGGGCGACCGTGTGGGGAGCCGCAGGCTCGCCGAAAGGCCCCGCACCGCGGACCCGGAGCCGGCGTGCGGAGAGAGCGCGGGCCTCGCAGCCGCGTGCCCGCGCCGGTGCGGGCACGGCCCGGCGGGCCCTTCCGCACCGCGCCCGAGGCGTTACGCGGAGTGGCTTCGTGCGCCGGAGAAAAGGGTGCCGGGGCGAGCGGGCCCAGGGGCCGGCTCGTGAAACGGCGGAGCCATCCGCCCGAGACCGGATGGCGATCGGACGTAGCGAGCGCGACACCGGGTGGCGCATGCAGGCAGTTCCCGAGCGGGAATGCGATGGACGATGTCCAAGCCGCGAGGGCGAAAGTGCGGCGAGGGGCGCAACCACATCGATGCGAGGCCAGCTCCTACCACGGAGCGGAATTCCGTGCGTCGGAACGGCCCTTCACGGGGTCAGCCGGAGTGCGTCAACGCCAGCCGTTGGCCGTGCGCCGCTCTGTGCGTGGTCCGATTCGCCAGTACCTTCGCGGTGAGCGAGCGTACCGAAAACCGTGCCCCTGTCGCCCGCGCACCGTAAGGGGAATACGGCTAACCCCTCGCCCGCTGGTCGCATCGGGTGCGCTTACCGAAGGGCGTACGGAACCGTCCTCGACGGCTAGCGGAATGGCCGTCACCTTCCGTCGCGCGTAACGACGTGGATTTCGCCCGCTCCCAAAAGGCTTTACGGCATGCGTTGCTGAACCCGCACGACCGTCCTCGCCCCGCCCACCGGAAGACATTCCACCGCTTCCGTGGGGGCCGGCCAGGGGAAGCCCCCGGCCCTCGCCTGACCGCCCCCCCGCACGGATCAACCCCCCGCCATCCATGGGCCGCGCCCTCCGTCGCCGGCACCCGTCCGTACGCCCTACCGGCCCGTACGCGCCACTCGCGCGCCGCGCCCCTCGGTGCCTCGGCGTTCGCGCAGGCCGCAAGCGCGGCTCGCGGTGGTGTGCCCACCACCACGTCACCGGCGCCCGGTGGTTGGCGATGTCGGTGAGTCCCGACCAGACCAGGCCGCACCGGACCGGCGCCGGAACGCGTCGGTCCGTGGGGTACTACCCGAACCGGTCATCGTCGCGCAGGTTTTTCTTCCCGGAAAGGGGAATTCTGCTCGCCATCGCCAAACCACAGGGAAGGCGGAGGATTCCGCTTTATGTGCGGGGTTGCGGAATCGCGGAGTACGTGCTGTCGAGAGGGCCCGGGGGCAGCGAGGTGGCCGATCACTTCCCGCCGGTGTGGCGACGGGCCGCGCTCTCCGGGCGTGGCCGAACTCGCGCGGTGGGAGCTGAATGCTCCGTTCCTGTTGGCCTGGTTGAGTCGTGGCCGGGATGTGTCACCTAGGTGCCGAATATGGGGGCGGGAATTCCGCTCCCCGACAGTGGCAAGAAGCTGCAGCACACACCGCGACCCGGGCGCAGTAGCATTGCGTTCACTGGGGCTCGTCGGAACTCGATCGAATCGACGTGATGGGGCGGTGAATTGACGAATGGTCCTCCCGCAGCGCGGAAAAGTGTGGTACCCATTTGCTGAGCATAAAGTTATGCGCCAGTCAATCGAGAAGGGATGTCCCACGAGCCCCACGGCCACCCTCGCTGCACGCCCCGATCGTGATCCCGGCGGCGGTCGCGCCGTCTGTCGCTTCGCTGACATCGTTGGCACCCAGCCCTAGGGGCTCGACGCTCGACTGCTAACGGTCGAGTGGGAACGCTCGCCCGGCGCGTCCGTGAGTCCCGTCGGGCTCTGCCGCGCCGGCGGGAGCCGCGCCGGCTCGCCGTGGCGGACCCGTTGTCGTCCCTCCGACCCCACCCGGTGCCGGCCGCGCGTCGCCGTACCGGTGGACGCTCGTCGTGACTCCCGCCCTGGCCGACCCGACCGCGACGCCAACCCCGTTGACCACGGCCCCCGTTGAGACCGCACCACAGCCCCACCCTCCTTCCGGCCACGCTCCCGAAACCGTCAGCCGTCCTGCTCCCGCTTCCGCCACGCAACCCTCCGGGCCGTGCACACCGGAGTGATCACGTCTCCGGGCCCGTGGCCGACGGCGGGGCCCCGGCCGTTCCAGCCGTCCCACCCGGGCCGACTCCTTCGGCCGCCCCGCCCCGCTCTCCAGGGCTCGCCCCCCGGCACACGGGAAGGGCGGTCGCCCGCTCCCTCGGCGTGACCCACCACGCGCCACCCCGGACGCGCGGCTGAGAGAGAACGAGACCGACCGAGACCAAGCGCGACCGATCGAGACCAAGGGGGTCATCATCGCCATCCCGTACGACGTCCCGTGGCCGACCGCCACCCCGGCCCGGGACACCAGCCGGTCGGGCGCGCCGCGTGTCCGCGGCGCCGGCTGCCGGCCGTGCGGCCACCAACGGGTGCGTCCACGTGACCCGTTGGCTCCGCCGTGCCGGCCCCACCCGCCGCGAGCGCGGCGGACCGCTCCGTCCCGCCTCGGAGCGACCTGGCCGTGGCGCGCCACGGGAGTCGGCGCGCCCGGCCCGGGTCGGGCACCGCCCGGCCCGTTGGCAGACCACCCGCCGCGCGGCCTGCCGCCGTCGGCGGGGGCCCGGCGCGCGCGGCGCGCACGGCCGGTATCCCGTACGAGCATGTGAGAACCGTAAGAGAGGCATGACCGAATGAAGCCCTATTACGACGTGGTCATCATGGGTGGCGGGCCTGGCGGCTCGACCCTCGCGGCGCTCCTCATGAAGCAGGGGGGACTGAGCGTCGCCGTACTGGAGAAGGAGCACTTCCCCCGGGAGCACATCGGGGAGTCCTTCGCGCACCCCCTCATACCGGTGTTGGAGGAGAGCGGGGCACTCAACAAGGTGCTCGCCAGCGATTGTTGGGTGAAGAAGTTCGGCGGGATCTTCCAGTGGCGCGGTGAGGACCCGCACGTGGCCTACTTCGACCACGTCAACACCGTCCGGGACGGCGTCCACCGCTGGGCCATGCACGTCAACCGCTCGGAGTTCGACAAGATCCTGCTGGACCACGCGGCGGACGTCGGCGCCGAGGTCTTCGAGGGCGCCTCCGTGACCAAATGCGACTTACTGCCCGACGGCACCGGTCGCGAGGTGACGCTCAAGGACGGCCGCACGGTGCGTGCCGGCTGGTTCGTGGACGCCTCGGGGCGCCGGAACAGCATCGTCACCAACAAGAAGCGGGACTGGCTGTCGGGTTACCGCAACATCGCCATCTGGCAGCACTACCTGGGCGGGAAGACGACCCAGTCGTTGCCGGGGGACTGGAACATCTTCCGGGACAAGGACATCTCTCCCATCGGGTGCTTCGCCTTCCGTGACGGGTGGGCCTGGTACATCCCCGTCCCGAAGATCATCGACGGCGAGCGCGTCGTGACGCACTCCATCGGCATCGTCACCGATCCGGCCATCCTGAAGCGTCCCGACTGCGACTTCACCGACCCCGAGCTGTTCCTGCGCACCGTCAAGGAGGTGCCCAAGCTGCGGGAGCTGATCCAGGACGTGCGCGCGGTCGATCCCGACCGGATGCTCACGGCCACCAACTACTCGATGATCAACGACAGGTTCGCCAACCTCGACGAGCGCTGGGTGCTGCTCGGCGACGCCTCCTACTTCGTCGACCCGCTCTTCTCCTCCGGCGTGGCCTTCGCCACCAACCAGGCCGTTGCGACCGCCACGCTGCTCGGCCAGACGGCGAGCGGGGACGTACCGGAACAGGACGTGCGCGGCATGTGGCGGGACTACGACTCCGAGTGGCACGGCATGGCCGCCACCTTCGCGCTCTCCATCGACCAGTGGTACTACGCCATCGGCAGCGACAACCCCGACAGCGTCTACTGGAACAGCCGCGGCAAGGCGGGTTCGCTCGGCCTCACCACCGACCAGACCTTCCACGCCCTGCTCAACACGGCCTTCACGCCGGACCTGCTCCAGGTGCTCTCGGACGGCGAGGGAGTGGAGGGTCTCGACATCGACGGCCCGTTCATGACCGCCTACGCCGAGGCCAACTCGCTCAACCTGGGCCCGGGCGCCACGGTCAAACTGGCCGCCGGAGTCACGGTCACCTCCGGGCTCGGGCTCGACGTGCCCGGGTTCAAGGCGGCCGTCCCCCCGATCCCCGAGCTGATGAGCGAGGAGGAGCAGAAGGCCGCCGCGAAGTACTGGAGCGACCCGGTCCGCTACGCGGACATCACCCCGTCCTCCCTCGGCAGGACGCTGCCGTGCCACCGCTTCTTCTTCCAGGACGACCCCGACGGCCCGCAGGTGCGCGGCATCGACACCTGGGACGGCGCGGCCGAGATCGCCAAGCGGCTCAACAACGGCCCCGTCGGGTGGCAGGAACTCATCGGTTCGCTGGACAACGCGGGCCAGCGCTTCGTCCGTCGTCTGCTGCACGCCGGCATGCTCGACCTGGGTGGTGCGGGCGTGGCCGCATGAGCCTGGCCGAGGCCAGCAAGACCACCGACGCCGACCCCGACGGGGGCCGCCGGGTCGGCAGGCGCCAGCGCGTGCTGGGCTACGTCGCACTCGTCGCGCTCCCCGTCGTGGGGTGTGTCATCGCGCTCGTCGCCGCGCCCGGAGGTTCGGGCGCGGCGGCGGCCGGGCACAGCGCGAAGAGTTCCACCGCCACCCTGCTGCTCGCCGCGTCGGGCGTCCTCGCGGTCGCGCTCGGCGCGGGGGCGCTCGCGGCCCGCATCGGCCAACCGCGGGTCATGGGCGAGATCTGCGCGGGCCTGGCCCTTGGCCCCTCGGTCCTCGGCGAGCTTGGCCCCGGGGTCTCGGACTGGCTCTTCCCGCCCGACGTGGTGACCGGCCTGGACGCACTGGCCCAACTCGGCCTGGTGCTGTTCATGTTCGGGGTCGGGCAGGAACTGGTCCAGGTGCAGCAGTCCCGGATCGAGCGCGGGTTCGCCTTGGTGACCCTCGCCTCCTTCCTCGTACCGTTCGCCATCGGGACCGCCACGGCGCTGTGGCTGTGGGACGAGCACGGCGGGAGCTCCGGCGAGCCGCTGGCCTTCGCCCTGTTCCTGGGCTGCTCGCTGAGCGTCACCGCCTTCCCGGTGCTCGCCCGCGTGCTCACCGAACTAGGCCTGCTCAAGAGCCGCACCGGCCGGCTCAGCCTCTACGCGTCGGCGGTGGGGGACGGGGCCTGCTGGGTGGTGCTCACGGCGGCGCTCGCGCTCGCCACCGGTGAGGGCACGGGGGACCAGTGGTGGAAGCTGCTGGTCTTCGCCGGCACCACGGCCATGCTGCTCGGGCCCGTCAGGACCGGGCTCGCGCGAGTGCTGGACGGTCCCGTACGGTACTCGCCGGCCGTCGTCAGTACGCTGTGCGTCGCGGGCGTGGCGGCGTCGGCCGGGCTGACCGCGGCCCTCGGCATCCACCAGTTGATCGGCGCGTTCGTCTTCGGGCTGGCCTGGCCGCGCGCCACCAAGCGGGGCAACGGGGAGGCGGCGCTGACATCGGTGGCCACCATCGCCGGACTGCTGCTGCCGTTCTTCTTCCTCGGCTTCGGCCTCTCCCTCGACCTCGGCGACCTCTCCCTCAGCGCGGAGGGCGCCGTGCTGCTCGCCGTACTCCTCGTGCTGGCCACGGTCTCCAAGGTGGTCGGCGCGGGCCTGGCCGGCTATGTCGCCGGGCTCTCGCGCACCCAGGCGTTGGAGCTCGGGATTCTGATGAACACGCGCGGCCTGACCGAACTGGTCGTCCTCAGCATCGGCCACGAGGCGGGAGTGATCGGCACCCAGCTCTTCGTCGCGCTCGTGGTGGTCACCCTCGTCACCACCGCCATGACAGGGCCGGGGCTGCGGCTGCTTCGCGTGCTGCGCCCCGCGGGGTCCTGACCGGTGGGCCCGGGCGCACCCAGCGTCCGGGCCCACCCGCGGCGACCGCCGGCCCGCCCCGGGGCCGCCCGGAGCGGGCCGGGCGGCCGGCCGAGGGCGACACGCCCCGCCGGGGCCGCACGCGCTGGGCCGCGCCCAGGCCCCAGCGCCCCGACATCCGGACGGGCGCCCCACAACGGGCCCCGACCGCCCCTCACTCACGGATCTGGAGCGGAGCAGATGAATCACCCCCAAGGGGAGTCGTTGGACCACACGGACCAGGACAAGGCGATCGCGGCGTGGCGCGAGATCCTGGGCGCCGACGCGCTGGTGCGGGCGCCGGAGGAGTTGGCCGCCGCGGAGCGCAACACCTCGGCCTTCCCGCCCCGCGACCTCGTCGCCATCCTGCGTCCCAGGCGGGCCGAGCAGGTCACCGACGTCGTACGGGTGGCGCGCGAACACCGCGTACCGCTGTACCCCATCAGCACCGGGCGCAACTGGGGGCTCGGCTCGAAGCTCCCGGTCAGGCCCGGCGGCGCGCTGCTCGACCTGTCCGGCCTGAACCGCATCCGCTCCGTGGACACCCGCGGCCGGTACGCCGTGGTGGAACCGGGCGTCACCCAGGCACAGCTGGCCGACCACCTGGCCGAGCACGCCCCGAAGCTGGTGGCCAACGTGACCGGCTCGTCCCCCAACTCCTCTGTGATCGGCAACCTCCTGGAGCGCGGTACGGGCTTCCGCCGGCACCGGGCCGAGGAGGTGCGCGGACTCGAAGTGGTGCTGGGGTTGGGTGAGTTGGTGCGCACCGGCCTGTGGGCCGACCCCGGGGCGCGCCACGCCCACCACTACCGGCACGGCCTCGGCCCCGGGCTCGACGGGTTGTTCGTCCAGTCCAACCTGGGCATCGTGACGGCCGCCGTGGTGGACCTGTTGCCGCGCCGCGAGGAGCTGCGGCTGCTGATGTTCTCCTTCTCCGAGGAGGTGTTGGCGGGCGTCTTCGACACGGTCGGCGAGCTGTTCACCGCTGACGTGCTCCGGTCGATCGTCCATGTCTTCAACGACAAGCGCATCCTGTCGATGACGGCCAGCACCCAGGTGCCCACCTGGACCGGCGTGGTGGCCATCGACGGGTCGCGGGCCCAGGTGGCGCTCGCGGTGGAGGAGGCCAGCGCCGCACTGGCCGCCGCCGGGGCCGCGCCCCGGGAGGTCAGCGCGGAGGCGGTCGCCGGCGAGGCGGCCGATCCGCTGCTGAGCGCGATGTACGCGGTGCACTCCGGGCGCCCGTCCACCGCGTTCCTGGAGGGTCTACACCAGGCGACGGGCGCCACCACGGTGCCGGACGCCAAGGCCGTGGACGCCCTCGACGACTCCACCATCGGCTACCTGGCCTGCATGCCGGTCATCGCCGTGGACGGCGCGGCGGCCCAGGAACTGGTGGCCCTGGTGGAGGGCGTCTGCGCGGAGTACGCCATCGTGCCCGCCCTCGCCATCAACCCGATGAACGCCGACTACGCCGAAGTCGTCATCAACCTGTACTTCGACCGCACCGACCCGGACCAGACCCGCGCGGCACACGCCTGCAACGACAAGCTGTACCGACGGCTGTACGCGGAGGGCTTCCGCTTCTACCGGGTGGGCATCGACGCCATGGAGTTCCTGACGGAGCAGGACACGGCCCCGTGGGGCGTCATCACCCAGCTCAAGGCCGCGCTCGACCCGGCCGGCGTCATCGCCCCCGGCCGCTACTGCCCCACCACCGACTGACCCACCCGGCCCGCGGCGCGCCCCCACCACCGGGCCGCGCCGCGGCTGCCGGCCGTGCCCGCTACGGCCCGGGCCGGTGCGGGCCGGCCCCGTCCGGGCCGATGCCGGTCGGTCGACCGCGCCGCGTTGGGCGCGACGGCGTGCGAGGGAGCCCGGTGGCGGGGTGCGCACCGGGCTCCCGAGTCGTGCGGCGGTGGATCAGCGCAGGTCCACCCGGAGGACCTTGTCGGAGCCGGCCGGCTGGCCGCCACCGAGGTCCGCGTTGGTCGTCGTGAGCCACAGCGCCTTCGCGCCGGGCACCTTCTCGACCGTGCGCAGCCGGCCGTAGTCGCCCGTGTAGTACGCCTCGGGCGTGCCGGTGCCGGTCCTGGTGATCGGCACCCGCCACAGCCGCTGGCCGCGCTGGGCCGCGAGGTAGACCGCGCCGTCCGCGTAGGTGAGGCCGCTCGGCGACGCCTCGTTGGTCTTCCACTGCCGCTCAGGGTTGGTCATGCCAGGCGTCGTGCACTGGCCCTCGCAGGTGGGCCAGCCGTAGTTCTTGCCCGGCTTGATCAGGTTCAGCTCGTCGAAGGCGTTGTTACCGAACTCCGCCTCCCACAGCCGCCCCTGGGCGTCCCAGGTCAGCCCCTGCGGGTTGCGGTGGCCGATCGAGTAGACGAGAGAGCCGTACGGGTTGCCGGGGGCGGGCTTGCCCTCCGAGGTCATGCGCAGGATCTTGCCGTTCAGGGACGTCTTGTCCTGGGCCAGCGCGGCCTGGAAGGCGTCACCGGTCGTCGCGTACAGGTAGCCGTCGGGGCCGAACTGGAGCCGGCCGCCGTTGTGGTAGTTGTACTTCTTGATGCCGGTGACCAGCGGGGTGTACTCCCCGAGCGTGGTGCCGTCGTACGTCATCCGCACGATCCGGTTGTCGCCCTCGGCCGAGTGCATCAGGAAGATGTGGTGATCGCGCTTCCAGTTCGGCGAGACGGCCAGGCCGAGCAGCCCACCCTCACCCTTGGTGGTCACCACGTTGGGGACCGTGCCGATCTCCACGCGCTTGCCCGCCTGGGTCAGCCGGAAGAGCTTGAACGTCTCCCGCTCGGTGATCAGCGCCGACCCGTCGGGCAGCCAGTCCAGGCCCCACGGGATCGACCAGCCCTCGGAGACGGTACTGATGGCGGACGGGACGGAGCGGCCGTGGTGGCCGCCCGGGAGCGTGACCGCCCCGGCGTCGGCCGTGGACGGAAGTTGGCCGGAACCGGCCGTGGCCGCGTGGCTGGTACCAGCGGGTCGGTGGGGGGTGGTGGCGGCGTTGCCGGTCGCCGTGGTGGCGGTGAGCAGGCCCGCGGACAGCGCGGTCGTGGCGGTCAGCGCGAGCAGTGTGCGCCGGCGGTTCTGCCGGAAAGGACGGGGGGCCCTGGCCATGGAACGTTCCTCCTAGCGGATGGGAGTTCGTGCACGGTGGCGGGGGCGGTGCGCTGCGGTGGCGATGTGCTCGTAGGCGGTGCCGGTACGGCTCGTCACGTCGTCACGCGACACGGCGGCGTGCGCCGGACGCCGCCGTGGTGTGCCGGCCCGTGACACCGCCCGGACAGGGCGTCAAACCTGCCCTGACCTGGTGGGATGGCACGGCCGGCGGTGGCGCCGGTGGGCCGTCGGGCGACGACGTGGTGAACCTTGCGGCGTCCACCGGGGCGGGCGCCGGGCGTGCGAGTGTGCGGTCGTGGGAAATGTAAGGAAGGCTTCCCTGGCCGTCAACAGCACTTGACTGGCGTCACACGGATCGCGATTCTGCAACGGGAGCCCCTGGGCGCATCCGACGTGAAATCCAGGCCCCCTAGGCACAGTTGAACCCGACCAGCATCATGGACAACGGTCCGGTCGACACGTCACACCCGGCCGGGCAGCACCGTACGTCGGCACCAGCCGAACCGTCCTCACGCACCGTCAACGGGGTCCGTCCAGCAGGTACGCGTCCGTGCTCCGCGAACGCGCACGGGTTCGCGCCCGCACACACAACGACACGGCAGGCCCGGGCGTGCCCGGTTCGCCCCGGGTTCGTGGCGTCCCGCCACGAGGGGCCACCCGCCGCGCACGTGCCGGCCCGCGCGGCGCGGCCCACCCGCGTACCCGCCCAACGGCCCACGCCGAGTGGGCGGGCCGGCGCGGCGGGCAGCGGGCGAGGGGCGCGAGGAGCGAGGGGCCAGCCCCGCGCCGGGCCCCGGGCACGGGTGGGTGGCGACGGAGCTAGCCCGAACAAGCACCGAGCGAGCAGAGCGAAGAACGTACGGCAACCGCAGCGCAAGCGAAGAAGGGCAGGTATGGATCATGACCGAATCCGTACAGCAGGCGGTCGAGCGGCAGACGCGTCCGGTTGACCCGGCGATCTCCGGGCCGGCGGCCGAGGGCGGGTGGCAGACGCCCGACTACACGGTCGTCGAGACCGCGCTCGAAGTCACCGCGTACTCGCTGAGCAAGCGCTAACCGGCGTGCTGCTGCGGGTACTCGGCACCGCGGCGGGCGGAGGCATACCTCAGTGGAACTGCGCGTGCCCCAGTTGCACCGGGGCACGCGCCCACCCCGCCCGGCGCCGCCGCCACGCCTCGCTGGCCGTCCAGGCCGCGGACGACCGCTGGTACGTCGTCAACGCCACCCCCGACATCGGGGACCAGATCGAGGACTGCCCACCCCTGCTGCCCAGGCCCGGCACCCGGGACACCCCGGTGGCCGGCATCATCCTGACCGACGCCGAACTCGACCACACCCTGGGCATCGCCCGGCTGCGCGAGGCCGACGGCTTCGAGGTGCTCGCCACCGCCGCCGTACGCGACGCCCTGCGCACCCGGCTGCACCTCGGGACCACGCTGGCCCCGTACGCCGAGGTGCGCTGGCGCGACCTGCCCCACACGAGCCCGATCGCCCTCGGGCCCGAGCCGGGGCAGGCTCCCGAGCTTCCCGACCCCGAGCGGCCCGAGCCCGAGCGACCGGACGCGCGAGCCGAGGTGGGCCCGGCCGCCGCGTCCACGGATGGCAAAGCCCTGGTGGAGGTCAGCGCCATCCCCGTGTCGGGCAAGCGCCCGCGCTATGCGGCGGCGGAGCCCGGGAGCGCCGACCCGGACCACGAGGGCGCGGGCTGGTCCGTCGCCCTGCGGATCGCCGACCGGGCGACCGGCGCCACCGCCCTGTACGCCCCGGCCGTCGCCACCTGGTCCGCCGCGCTGGCCGACGCGGCGGCGGAGGCCGACTGTCTGATCGTCGACGGGACGTTCTGGGACGACGAGGAACCGCGCCGCACCGGCATCGGCCCACGGACCGCCACCGGCATGGGACACCTGCCGATCGTCGGGCCGGGCGGCACGGCCGAACGGCTGGCCGCGCTGCGCGCCCGCTGTCTCTACACCCACCTCAACAACACCAACCCCCTCGTGGACCCGGACGCGGTCGAACACCGCCGACTGGCCGAGTGGGGCATCGAGGTAGCCGCCGACGGGATGGTGATCGAGCTGTGAGCAACGCCGCGCTGCGCACCGGCGACGGGCCGGGAGCCGCCGAGACAGAGGGAACGGGACCGGCAGCGCGCCCGGGGGCCGGCGCCGGTGCCGGGCGAGCGGGCGGCCCGGCCGCGGACGCGGCGGCCTTCGAGGCGCGGCTGCGGACCATCGCCCGGGAGCGCTACCACGACCGGCACCCGTTCAACGTGGCCATGCACGAGGGCCGGCTGACCCCCGACCAACTGCGTCGCTGGGTCCTCAACCGCTTCCACTACCAGCGCCACATTCCCGTCAAGGACGCGCTCATCCTGGCCAAGTTCGACTCCCGCGAGCACCGCCGGACCTGGCTCCGCAGGGTGCAGGACCACGACGGCAGGGCCGAGGGCGAGGGCGGCATCGAGAACTGGCTGCGGCTCGGCGAGGCCGTGGGGCTCGACCGCGACCTGCTGCTCTCGGGCGACGAGGTGCTGCCCGGCGTGCGCCTCGCGGTGGAGGGTTACGTCAACTTCTGCCGGCTGGGCTCGCCGCTGGAGGCGGTCGCCGCCTCGCTGACCGAACTGTCCGCGCCCGGCATCATGCTCACCCGCATCGACGCCTTCGAGCGCCACTACCGCTGGATCGACCCGGCCGGGCTCACCTACTTCCGCAACCGCGAGCGCGAGGGGCGCCGGGACAGCGGGGAGGCGCTGGACCTCGTGCTGTCCTGGGCCACGACCGCCGTCGACCAGGACCGGGCCGCCGCGGCGTTGAACTTCAAGTGCGACGTGCTCTGGTCGCTGCTCGACGCGGTGGCGCACGCCGACACGGCCGACCCCGTCACGGACGCCGATCGGGTCAGGTGGCGGCCGTGAGCCAGGCCCCCGGCGCGAGCACGCGCACCGGCGACCGGCCCGCGCCCGCCGCCGGCCCCGCCCCCGCCCCCGTCGACCCGGTGTGGCGGCCCGCTCTGTCGCCCGGCATCATGCTGCGCCGGGACCGGGTGCGGGAGGCCGACCTGTTGGTACTGCCCGAGCGGGTGGTGGTGCTGACCGGCCGGGCCGCCGACATCGTGCGGCTGTGTGACGGGCGGCGCCATGTCGCCGACATCGTAGGAGAGTTGGCGGACCGCTTTCCGGGCGCGCCGGTGCCGGACGAGGTCCCCGTGTTCCTGACCAGACTCCGCGAACAGGGGTGGTTGCGATGAACGAGACACCCCAGCGCCCCTGGGCCCTGCTGGCCGAACTCAGCCACGGGTGCCCGCTGCACTGCCCGTACTGCTCCAACCCGCTCGAACTCGTCCGCAGGTCAGCGGAGTTGAGCACGGACGAGTGGTGCGAACTGATGCGGCGGGCCGGCGAGTTCGGCGTGGTGCACACCCACCTCTCGGGCGGTGAGCCCCTGCTCCGCGTGGACCTGGAGCAGATCGTCGCGGCCGCCGACGCGGCCGGCATCTACACCCAACTGGTCACCAGCGGCGTCGGGCTCACCGAGGAGCGGCTCGGCTCCCTGGTCGAGGCGGGGCTGCGCAGCGTGCAGCTCTCGGTCCAGCACGCAGACCCCGCCCGTTCCGACCGGATCGCCGGGCACCGGGCGTTCGCCGCCAAGGAACGGGCCGCGGCGCTGATCCGCGCGGCCGGCCTGCCGCTCGGCGTCAACGTGGTGCTGCACCGCGACAACCTGGACGCCGTGGACGCCATCGTGGACCTCGCGGTGGCCTGGGACGCCGAGCGGATCGAGCTGGCCAACACCCAGTTCTACGGCTGGGCCCTGCGCAACCGGGAGGCCCTGCTGCCGAGCAGGGAGCAGTTGGCGCGGGCCGGCGCGGCCATCGAGCGCCGCCGCGCCGAACTGGCCGGCACCATGGAGCTGGTGTGGGTGATGCCGGACTACTTCGACGGCGTGGCCAAGCCGTGCATGGGCGGCTGGGGCGCGGTCTCGCTCACCGTCGCCCCGGACGGCACGGTGCTGCCCTGCCCGGCCGCCTCGGTGCTGCCGGACCTGGATCCGCCGAACGTGCGCGACCGGTCGCTGGAGTGGATCTGGGAGTCATCGCCGGCGTTCACCCGGTACCGGGGCACGGCCTGGATGCCCGAGCCGTGCCGGAGCTGCCCGAGCCGCGAGATCGACTTCGGCGGGTGCCGCTGCCAGGCGTACGCGCTCACGGGCGACGCCGCCCGTACGGACCCGGCGTGCGCGCTCTCGCCCGACCACGCGCTGGTCCGCGCGGCGGCCGACGCGCCCCGCGACACCGGCACGCCCACCGCCCGGCCCCTGCCACTCGCCGCGCCCGGCCGGCCCGCCCGGGCGTCCGGGGCGAGCGTGCCGTACGTCTACCGCACCCCGGCCGCCGGCCGCCGCGCCCCGTAGCGGGGTCGGCCCCCGCCGCTGGTGGCGCCGCCCCGGCCGGGGCGGTGACGCCACCAGCGGCGGGGGAGTGGCGACCGGCGGTGGCGTCCGGATGAAACGCGGTTGCCCGCTCCGGGCCTGGGCTGGAGGATCTCCTCCCGTGCACACCATCGACGAGAACGAGACGACCGCCCCCGGCGCACCCCGCCCCCTCGCGCTGGTGACCGGCGTGGGCCGCACCGTCGGTATCGGCGCGGGCGTCGCCCGCCAACTGGCCAGCTCCGGCTGGGACATCGCCTTCACGTACTGGCACCCGTACGACGAGCGCATGAGCTGGGGCGTCGAGTCCGGGGCGACCGACGCGATCGACCGCGCGCTGGCCGCGCGCGGCGCGCGCACGGCCGCCATCGAAGCGGACCTCGCCGACCCCGATGCCGCCGCGCGCGTCTTCGACGCGGCGGAACGCGACCTCGGCCCGGTCACCGCCCTGGTGATGTGCCACTGCGAGTCCGTCGACTCCGGCCTGCTCGACACCACCGTCGAGAGCTTCGACCGGCACTTCGCCGTCAACGCGCGGGCCACCTGGCTGCTGATCCGCGAGTACGGGCTGCGCTTTCGCGGCGCCCGGGGAGCCGGCCGCGTCGTCAGCCTCACCAGCGACCACACCGTGGGCAACCTCCCCTACGGCGCGAGCAAGGGCGCTCTGGACCGCATCACCCTGGCCGCCGCGCACGAACTCGCCCACCTCGGCGTCACCGCCAACGTGATCAACCCCGGGCCGATCGACACCGGGTGGATGTCCGAGGAGTTGCGCGAGGCGTGCACGGCCGAGACGCCGCTCGGCCGCCTCGGCACCCCGCAGGACACCGCCCACCTGGTGGACTTCCTGTGCTCGCCGCGCGGCCAGTGGGTGAACGGGCAACTGCTGAAGAGCAACGGCGGCTCCGCCTAGGAACGCGACCCACGGCGACGGCCCCCGCTCGCGGGCCAACTCTTCCTCGTGCTCCCGCTACGTGGGCCGGTCGCCGCCCCACCGCCTCGCCGGGGCTACTGCTCACGAAGAGTTCACCGGGGCGTTTCTACCCGCATAGACCCAGCGGGGCCACGATGAGCGACGCCGCCTCCCCACCCTCGACGTACGGGAGTTGACGACCCTCATGCAGATATCCCGCCGCGCCGCCCTCGCCGCGACCGTGGCCACGGCGTCGGCCGCCGCCCTGCTGGCCACCGCCCCCACGGCGCACGCCGCCCTGCCCACCCCGGTCAGCGCCGCCACCGCCCGCTCCTACCTGGCGGCCATGCCCGCCACCGCCGAGCACTCCCTCACCGGCTACAGCCGTGACCTGTTCCCGCACTGGATCACCATCAGCGGCGCGTGCAACACCCGCGAGACCGTGCTCAAGCGCGACGGCAGCGGCGTGGTGACCGACTCGTCCTGCGCCGCGACCTCGGGAAGCTGGTACTCCCCGTACGACGGGGCCACCTGGTACGCCGCCTCGGACGTGGACATCGACCACCTCGTACCGCTGGCCGAGTCGTGGCGCTCGGGCGCCTGGTCCTGGTCCACCTCCAAGCGGCAGAACTTCGCCAACGACCTCAGCCGCCCCCAGCTCCTGGCGGTGACCGACAACGTCAACCAGTCCAAGGGGGACCAGGACCCCGGTAGTTGGTGGCCCTCCCGCACCGCCTACCACTGCACGTACGCCCGGGCGTGGGTGCAGGTCAAGCACGACTACGGGCTGTCCGTCGACGCCACGGAGAAGAGTGCCCTCACCTCGGTGCTGAACGGCTGCTGACCCGCCGCCCACCGGTCACGACGCGGCCCCACCCCGCCCGGTCTGTCGGGCGGGGTGGGGCCGCCCGGCGTCGGCGACCAAGGTCGAGCGCTACTGCCCGCCGGCGTCCACCAGCTGCTGCGTGTGGGCGGCCGGCGCGCTGGCGCGCTCGGTTTCGTCCCGTACGAGCAGGGAGAGCAGCGAGGCCACGGACAGGCCGGCTTCGGCGGGGTGGCGCAGCACCTTGTCCGGGTCGATGCGGTAGGTGTTCGTGCGCCCTTCACGGGTGTGCGAAAGGTATCCGTCCTTCTCCAGGTCGGCGATGATCCTCGCTACGGCGCGCTCCGTGAGCCGGCAATGGGCGGCGATCTCGCGGATGCGGATGTTCGGATTGTCGGCGATAGCTGCCAGCACGCGCGCGTGGCTGGTGATGAACGTCCATCCGGTGTGCGACTCAGGTACTGCGGCCATGCCGGCCATTTTAGAGGACAGTGGTTGCCGGAAGCCTGTTACATGACATACTTTTCCTGTAACAGGCGACGTGCTCCCGCACGGGAGAAGCACAGAAGGAGACCGAGGTGCCCTGGAACGAGGCCACCCTGCCGGCACGCGCGAGCATCTCCAGCGCGACACTGGCGCCAGAACAGGTCACTGCACACGCCTCGTACGACTCCGAGGTGCGGCAGTACGAGTACCGCGGAGCCTGTGTGATCGCCGCTGTCGGCGAGTACGACATGGGCTCGATCACCGTGCTGAGAGAGGCGCTGCACACCGCGGCGAAGCAGTACCCGAAGGTCGTCCTCGACGCCAGCGACATCGCCTTCGCCGACTCGACGTTCCTGAACCTGCTGCTCATCACCCACCGGTCGGGGAAGCTGCGCATCGTCGCACCGTCAGCGCAGGTGCGACGCCTTCTTGAGGTCACTGGTGTCGACGGCGTCCTGGAGATCCGGCAGACGATCGAGGAGGCGATCGCCGCCTGACCCCCGCACTCCGGCGCCGCGCCCGCCAGCACCCCTGACCGCTGGTGCGAGAACGACGACGAGCCCGTCCGGAACCTCCGGGCGGGCTCGCCCGCGAGTGCCGCTCGGGCCGTGGGGCCGGATCCACGATCTGTGCCGCCGATGGCAGCGGGAGGGCACCTGGCACCGGATCCTCAGCCACCTCCGGTGCCTGGCCGATGCGGAAGGTGCGATCGCGTGGGACCGGTGTGCCGCGCCCATCAGCACGCGGCCGGCGCCCGGAAGCGGGGTGCACTGCGGAAGGAGCCGCCGGGCGGCGTGTTCGCTGCAGCCAGTGATCATGCCTCGCCACGCGATACGACAAGCTCGCGGTCCGCTACGAGGCGACCGAGCCCATCGCAGCCATCAACGAGTGGGTGTGACGCTCGGCTGTCACGCGGGGGATCCACGTTCCACCACCGCGGGCGGATGGCCTGCTGGAACAGCGCCTGATGGCCACTCCGGCCGGTGCTTGACCTGAACCTTGGTTGACGTACGAGAGTCGTGTCATCGAACGGCGAGACGAGGAGATTCCGATGACACAGCCCAGGATCCTGGTGTCCGGCGCGACGGGAAAGGTCGGCGGCGCGGTGGTGACCCAACTGCACGCGGCGGGCGTGCCCGTGCGGGCGCTGGTGCGAGGGGAGGCGGACTTCCCGCAGGGTGTGCAGGCGGTGCGCGGCGATCTCGGTGATCCCGCGTCGCTGGGCACGGCTCTGGAGGGCGTCGATTCGGTCTTCCTGGTGTGGCCGTTCCTGAGCGCTGAGGGCGCGCCGGACGTGATCGACGCGATCGGGAAGCACGCTCGACGGGTGGTATACCTGTCATCCGCCGGGGTCGGGAGCGAGAAGGAGAAGCCCGGCGAGGCGATCACCATGTTCCACACGGAGCTGGAGCGGCTGATCGAGGCGTCGGGCCTGGAGTGGACGGCGCTGCGGCCCACCGGATTCGCGAGCAACACGCTGGGCTGGGCGGAGGAGGTCCGCACCACCGGTGCGGTACGGGCGCCGCTGGCAAGGCTGGCCCGCCCGCTGATCCACGAGGCGGACATGGCCGCGGTCGCCGTTCAGGCGCTGACGACCGACGCCCTGCTCGGCACCCGCCCCCTGATCACCGGCCCCGAACTGATCACCCAGGAACGACAGGTAGCCCTGATCAGCGAGGCGATCGGGCGACCGGTGCGGTTCGAGGAGGTCGCGCTGCACGAGGCCATCGAGCAGATGAAGGCCGCGGGCTACCCGGCAGAGCTGGTGGAGGCCGTGTTGCCGGCCCAGGCGGAGATGCTCGAGAACCCGGAGCCGGTCAACGATGAAGTGGAGCGCATCACGGGCACCCCGGCCCGATCCTTCCAGGAGTGGGCGGTGGACCACGCGGCGGACTTCCGCTGAGAGGGACGTCAATACACGTTGACACAGGCGACCGAAGCACCGGATCCCGACTCCGTCGCCCACACGCTTGACGCCGAGGCCGGGCCCCTGTTCAGGGAAGCCCCGAGCGGTCGAACCGCGCAGGTCGGGAGGTCATCTCGTGGCTATGGCGTGCCGTCACTCAGAAGGACCCGCACCCATCTCAGAAGGCCATCTCCGCAAGAGTTCTTGAGCACTTCCGACGCAGCCCTAGTTCGCCAGCAGGGCGTCCAGCTCGGCCGCGAACATCTCGGCGGGGTCGAAGTCCATTCCCGCGAAGTGGCCGGCGAGCTCCAGGGAGAGGAGGCCGTGCAGGCGGGTCCAGAAGGACAGGGCCCGGTGCAGGGCCGCGGGGGGTGCGGGGTGGTCGCCGGTCCACTCGCGGTGGTCGGCGAGGTGCGCGTCGAACGGCGAGGCGGGCCCGCTCGCGGGGAGGGCGGCGCAGGCGTCGAGCATGAGCGTCATGATCTCGCGGGTGATCGCCGTGGTGTCCTCGGGCGCGTGGTAGCCGGGCACGGGCGTGCCGTAGACCAGGAAGTACCGCTGCGGGTCGGCCAGGGCCCAGTCGCGCAGGGCGTGCGCGAGGGCGGCGAGGTCCGGCCCGTGGCCGGCCTCCGTGGCCAGCCGGCAGGCGTCGGCCAGGCTCCGGTACGCGTCCCGGATCAGCGCGGTGATCAGGTCGTCCCGGTTGGCGAAGTAGCGGTAGAGCGCGGGGCCGCTCATGCCCATCTGCTTGGCGATCGCGTTCAGGGACAGCGCGGACGCCCCCGTCGTGGCGATCTGCTCCCACGCGCGTTCCTTGATCTCCGTGCGCACCTGGGCGCGGTAGCGCTCGCGCGGGGTCGTCGTCGCGCGGGTCTCCGCCATGGCCTGCCACCCTCCCGATCCAGCGTGCTACAAGCTGAAGCTTGAGTGAGAAGCTATCACGGTGCACTCGTGGCTCGATGTCGAAAAGCTACCGCTCACACGATCACGACGGATAGACCAACCGGCGGCGCGGGAGGGGGCGGCGCGGGGCGGGCGGCCTGGTCACCATCGCTGTGAGCGAGCCCGCCCCGGTCACCCCGACCGGTTCGGCGGCTGGGGCGGGCGCGGGCTCGCGGGGCGGAGTCAACGGGCGGCGCCGGCTGTGCCGATGGCCCGGTCCAGGATGTCCAGGCCGAGCGCGAGCTCGTCCTCGGTGACGGTCAGCGCGGGGGCGATGCGCAGGACTCCGCCCATGCCGGGGAGCTGGACGATGTTGGTGTGCAGGCCGAGTTCCAGACACCGGCGGGTGACCCGCGCGCCCAGCCCGCTCGAACTCTCCTTGGTCTCGCGGTCGACGACGAGTTCGAGCCCGGCGAGCAGTCCCCGGCCGTGCACGTCGCCGACGACGGCGTGTCGGTCGGCGATGTCCCACAGGCCCTGGCGGAGCAGGTCCCCGAGCACCCGCGCGCGGGCGTCGAGCCCGTCGCGGACCAGGACGTCGATGACGGTGTTGCCGACGGCCGCCACCAGCGGGTCCGCCACGTGCGTGGTGAAGAACAGGAACCCGCGCTCGTACGCCTCCCGCTCGATCTCCGCGCTGGTGACCACGGCCGCCAGCGGCAGCCCCGCGCCGAGCGTCTTGGAGAGCGTGAGGATGTCGGGGACGATGCCGTCACGCTCGAACGCGTACCAGGTGCCGGTGCGGCACAGGCCGGTCTGGGCCTCGTCCAGGATCAGCAGCATGCCGCGCTCCCGGCACTTGTCGTGCAGGGCCGCGAAGTAACCGACCGGCGGCTCGATGATGCCGCCCGAGCTGAGTATCGGCTCGACCAGGCACGCGGCGAGACTGCCGGTCGACTGGGCGTCGATCAGGTCGAAGGCGAAGTCGAGCTGGCGGCGCCAGTCCAGCTCACCGTCGGGCGTGGTGAAGTCGGGCCGGTACGTGTTGGGCGCCGGAATGGCGAAGTTGCCGGGCGCGGCCGGCCCGTACCCCTTCCGTCCCGCGCTGTAGGTGGCGGACGCCGCGGCCTGCGTCATGCCGTGCCAGGAGCGCGCGAACGAGACGATCTCGTGCTTGCCGGTGACGAGCTTGGCCATCCGGACGGCGGCCTCGTTCGACTCGGCGCCCGTCGTCAGCAGCAGGACCTTCTCCAGCGGGGCGGGCAGCGTCCCGGCCAGGCGGCGGGCGAGGTCGACCACCGGGCGGCTGAGCATGCCGCTGTAGAGGTGGTCGAGGTCCGCGACCTGTCGGCGCACGGTGGCCACGATCTCCGGGTGGGAATGCCCGAGGATCGCGCTCATCTGGCCGGAGGTGAAGTCGAGTATCCGCCGCCCGCTCGCGGTGCGCAGGAAGCTGCCGGCGGCGTGCTCGATGATCTCGGGCGTGAACTCGCCGCCGTAGCGTACGAGGTGGCGCTCGGCGTCGGTCCAGAAGGTGTCGGTGGGTGACGGTGTGGGGGTCGTGGCAGCCATGCCGCCGACGGTAGGCGCGGCGTTCGGGGGCGTCCATCTCAACCTTCCGGCTGTCCTGTTCGGCCGGGCCGCACAACAATGGGGGAGTGCTGAACCCCTGGAGGCTGCGGCTGCTCAGCCAGTTGGACGCGCTGGGCACCGTGCGCGCGGTCGCCCAGGCCGCCAACCTGAGCCCGTCGAGCGTGTCCCAGCAACTGTCCGTGCTGGAGGCCGAGACGCGCACCCAGCTCATCGAGCGCACCGGCCGTCGCGTGCGGCTGACCCCGGCCGGGCTGATCCTGGCGCGGCGGGCGCGGGAGGTCATCGACCACATGGACACCGTCGAGGCGGAGTTGCGCGGCTTCGGCGCGGAGCCCGCCGGGTTGGTGCGCCTCGGGTCGTTCCAGAGCGCGATCCACACCATGGCCGTGCCGGCGGTGACCCGGCTCGCGCACGCGTACCCGCACCTCGACGTGGAGCTGTCGCAACTGGAGCCGCACGAGAGCATGCCCGCGCTGCGCGGCGGTGACGTGGACCTCATCATCACCACCACGGACTTCGACGAGTTGCCGCTCGGGCCCGACCTCGACCTCGTACCGCTGGCCACGGACCCGATCCTGCTGGTCGTCCCGCCCGGGCACCCCGCGACCGAGGACGACGCCGTGGACCTCGCGGCGTACGCGGACGAACCCTGGGCGTTCGACACGCCACGGTCGTACATGGCCAACCTCGCGCTGCGGCTGTGTCGCCAGGCGCGGTTCGAGCCACGGGTGCGGTGTCGGTTCGGCAACTACCTGATGACCCTGCAACACGTCGAGGCCGGGCTGTCGATCGCGCTGCTGCCCGGGCTGGCCGTCGACCACAGCCGCTACCACGTCGCCACCAGGCAGCTCGCCACCCCCGTGACGCGCACGATCACGGCGGCCATCCGACGCGGCACGCCCCCGCGCGCGGCCGTCCGCGCCGTGCTGGACGCCCTGCGCCAGCACCCGGACCCGGTGCCGCCGAGCCGCGCCTGAGCGGTGGTCGGGCGACCGGGCGGTCGGCCGGGTGGTCGGCCGGCCGAGGGTGAGGGCGGTGCGGTGGGCGGCGGCGTGGCTCGCGCGGGTGCGCTGCCTCGGTGACGCGCTCGTACGTCAGTGAGAGGTTCTCACCAACGCTCTTGACCGGAGCTATTCGCAAGAGTTAGAACTTATAACGAACGACAGAGAGGCTCGCGCCGCGAGTCGTCCGACGCGTTCCGCGAGTGGTGTGGGCGGTCATCGATGCCCCAACTATCCGCGTCCGCCAGCCTTGTGCACCGAAACCCGACAAGGGGAACGCCATGCCCGGCACGCCCAGCACCCGTACCCGCAGTGCTCTGTTCGCCCTGCCGCTCGCCGTCGCGGGCGTCCTCGCCACCGTCGCGACGCCCGCCGGTGCCACGCCGCGAGCCGGCGCTCCCCAGGCGACCTCTCCGCGGCCGGCCGTTCCCCAGTCGACCGCGACCCCCTCGGGCGAGTCCCGCCCGGGCGCCGCCGTCACGTGTCGCGGAGCAGGGGTCGATCCCAAGGCCGTCGTGCGCTACCAGGCCGAGACCGTGATCCGCGCGCCGCTGCGCACCATCTGGAAGTTGCAGACCGACGTGGAGCGCTGGCCGTCATGGCAGCGCCCCGTCGAGACCGCCGACCGGCTCGACCACGGCCGGTTCCGGGAGGGCTCGGCGTTCCACTGGACGACGCCCGTACGTGGCGTGCCCTCGATCCCCGACACCACGCTCGGCATCACCTCGACCGTCGAACAGCTCAAGCGCCACTCCTGCATCCGCTGGACCGGCCCCGCCGTCGGCGAGGGGCTGCGCATCGACAACGGCGTTCACGTGTGGACCTTCACCGAGGTCAGGGGCGGTGTCCTGGTGCGTACCGCGGAGACCCACACCGGGGCCCAGGTCGAGGCCGACGTCCCCACCGCGACCGCGCTCCTCGGGGCCGGGCTGGAGGCGTGGTTGAGCGACCTGAAGGTCGCCGCCGAGGCGCGCGACGGGTACCGGTCGCGCTGACGGGGGCGCCGCGCCCCGCGTGCCGCCTCAGGGGCGGGTGGTGGCCTGGGTGAGCAGCCGTTGCAGGGTCGCCTGCTCCTCCCGCGTCAGGCCCGCGAGCGGGGAGTCCGAGCTGAGCAGTTCGAGGAGTCGCTCGCGCAGCGCGGTGCCCTGCGGGGTGAGGACCAGTTGCTTGGCGCGGCGGTCGGTGGGGTGCGGGTGGCGCTCGATCAGTGACCGCTTCTCCAACTTGTCCACCACGAAGGTGGCGTTGGAGGGTTCGCAGCTCATGCGCTCCGCTAGCTCGCGCATCGTCATCGGCCCGGTCAGCTCGCGCAACGCCGTCGCCTGTGGCGCGGTCAGGCCCAGGCTGACGGCGCGCTGCCGTACGTGCTCGGCGATCTGGTGGGCCATCCCGTTGATCAGGCCACACAGTTCCCGCTCGGCGATGGCCTGTGTCTCTGGGTGTGTCATGCGGCCAATCGTAGCAAAAGCATCCAGCCTGAATATTGCTAGCTTGCATAGTTCAAGCTTGATGCTTACGGTTGCCGGGACGTCGCCGGCTGATGCCCAGTGAGGCAGCGGCCGGCGACGACCGCCCTTGTCGTGTGCGCGTATGCGCGTGTGCGCGGAAGTCGTTCGCGGAGGCGCTCTCCGCGGGAAGGAAGCAGGTACCCATGAGCACCACCGCATCGCACCAGGCCGAGCGGCTGCGCCGGCCGTCCGCACTCCGCTCGCTGGAGCTCGGCGGGACGAAGGTGACGTACGTGCCGGACGGGGCGGTCCAACTCGCCCCGCGCGGCTGGCTGCCCGACACCACCGACGAGGTGTGGGCCGCCCACCCCGGGTATCTGGACGACGCCGGCTACCTCGTGGCCGGCATCGGCGGGCTGCTGGTGGAGGCGGAGGGGCGCGCGCTGCTGATCGACGCCGGGTTCGGTCCCAAGTCCGTGCCCGCCCAGCCGGACGGCCCGATCGGCACCACCTACGGCGGCGCCCTCCTCGACAACCTGACCCGCCTCGGCCACCGCCCCGCGGACATCGAGGCGGTGGCCTTCACGCACCTGCACGTCGACCACGTCGGCTGGGCCGCGCACCGCGCCCCGGGCGCCGACGACCCCGCCTTCACCGGGGCCGACTACCTGGTCGCCGAGCCCGAGTGGACCCAGCGCGACCTGCTGGAGGCGCACGGCACCAGCCCCGAGACGTTGGCCGCGATGGAGCCGCGGGTGCGCACGGTGGCGGACGGACAGGAGGTCTTCCCCGGCGTCCGGGTCCGCTTCCTCCTCGGCCACACGCCCGGTCACACCGCCTACGTGATCACCGGGGGCGGGCGCCGGCTGATCGCCTTCGGCGACGCGCTGCACTCGCCGGTCCAGATCGGCCACCCGGAGTGGTCCGCCTGGTCCGACCACGACACCGCGCAGTCCGCCGACTTCCGCCGCCAACTCGTCGCCGAACTCCAGGAGCCCGACACGATCGGCTTCGGCGTCCACTTCGCCGACGTGGTGTTCGGACACGTACGTCCGGGCGACGATGGCCCGGCCTGGCACCCCGTCGACGCGTGACCCACGGCGCGGCGGCCCGCGCGGGCGCCCGACCCACGGTCGGGCGCCGACCTGACCAACCCGCCCGCCAACTGCTCAGTCCCCAGGGCGATCCAGCCGGATCAGCGTCTGCTGCCCGTGGGCGACGGGCTTCCGCTCGCCGTCACCCTGAACGCCGAACACCTCCAACTGGCAGACGGTCAGGGTGCGTCCGGACCTGATCACGGTCCCGACCGCCTCGATGTGGTCGCCGATGGCCGGCGCGAGCAGGTTGACCTTGTACTCGACGGTGAGCACGTCCGTGTTGTCGGGGAACAGGGTGTACGCGGCGTAGCCGCCGGCGCTGTCGGCGATGGCGCTGGTGGCGCCGGCGTGGAAGTAGCCGTTCTGCTGGGTGACCTCGGGGCGGCCCGGAAGCACGATGTGCACGCGGCCCGGCGCCATGTGCGATATCCGCGCACCGAGGTGGCTCATCAGCCCCTGACGGTCGAAGCTCTCCTGGACGCGCCGCCGCACCTCCGGACTCACCGATTCCTGTCGCGTCAGGTCTGTCACGTGCTCTCCTCCGTCGGGCGTACGGTCCGGGAGACGGGCGCGTGGGTGGGGCGCCCGCCGGTCGGCCGGGCGCCGCACCCACGGACGTCCGCCGTAGCCGATCATCATGGCATCGCATCGCGGCGCCTCGGCAGGCAGCGGCGGACACGGGCCTGCTCGCACCCGTGGCGGCCCGGCTGGGCGCGCCGCGAGGTCGTACGGGCCGCGTCGGCCCCGTTCAGGGGGTCAGCACCACCCGGCCGAACACCGTGCCCGCGTCCATCGCGTGGTGGGCCAGCGCCGCCTGGCTCAGTGGCAGGACCTCGTGCACGACCGTGCGCAGGGCCCCACGGGCGGCGTCGGCGAACTGGGCCGACCGCACGGCCTGCCGGGCGGGGCCGGGCACGGTGTCGGAGCTGAAGGTGGCGAACGACAGCGACCTGCGGAAGGCGGCCAGCAGTCGCCCACCGAAGTCCGTCGGCGGCTGCCCGCCGACCACGCCGACCGCCACGTACCGCCCGTTGGCGTTCAACCGGTCGACGAAGTACGGGAGTCGCGGGCCGGCCACGACGTCGATCACCACGTCGAAGCCGTGCGGCGTGTCCGGGCCACCCGCGCCGGAGCGGTCCAGGACGTGCGTCGCGCCCAACTCCCGCAGCCGGGCGCCGCGCTCGGCCGACGCGGTGGTGACCACCACCGCACCGGCCCCGCCGCCGGCCGCGAGCTGGACCGTCGTGATCCCGATGCTGCCCGCCGCGCCACGCACCAGCACCGTGTCGCCGGGCGCGAAGCGGGCCCGGTCCAGGGCGAAGTGGGCGACGACGCCGGAGGCGCCCAGGGTCACCGCGTCGGCGCAGCTCAGGCCGGCGGGCAGCGGGAGGACGTCCTCGACCGAGGCGATGGCCTGCTCGGCGTAACCACCGGACAGGCCGGTGAAGGCCCACACCCGCCGCCCGGTCCACGCGGTGTCCACGCCCTCGCCCACGGCGGTGACGCGGCCCGCTACCTCGCTGCCGAGCAGGTGGCCCGCCCGGAAGCCGTGGGCGGCCAGCGCTCCCCGGCGGATCACGGCGTCCACGCCGCCCACCCCGATCGCCTCCGTGGCGACCCGCACCTGGCCCGGAGCGGGATCGGGCACGGGTACGTCGACCACCTCCAGGCCGTCCGGGCTCCCGAACGTCTCGATCACGACGGCTTTCATGGCGACTCCTCGGAGCGGGTGAAGGGGGCGGCGGCCCCACCCCGAGAACGCACGGCGCGGGTGGGGTGGCACCGCGCTGCGAACGTAACGGGCGCCCTCGTCCGGTTGGCTAAAGTGAGAGACGATGACCGGTCACTTGTCTCACCCGGTGCGCTCCGACGCCCGCGACAACCGAGCGCGCATGGTGGACGCCGCCCGCGCGGTCTTCGGCGACGAGGGGCTGAGCGCGCCCATGCGCGAGGTCGCCCGGCGCGCCGGCGTCGGCCCGGCCACGCTCTACCGGCACTTCCCGACCAAGCGGGCGCTGATCGCGGAGGCCTTCGCCGCGCAGCGCCGGACCTGCCACGCCGCCGTCCGGGACGCCCTCGCGGACCCGGACCCCTGGCAGGGGTTCCGGGACCTGGTCGAGCGAATCTGTGAACTCCACGCCCACAGCCGGGGGTTCGCCGACGCCTTCATGACGGCCTACCCGGAGGCCGTGGACTTCGCCGCCGACCGGGAGCACGCGCTGCGCGCGGTGACCGAGGTGGCCCGCCGCGCCCAGCGGGCCGGGCGGCTGCGCCCCGACTTCGTCGTCGACGACCTGGTCCTCATGCTCATGGCCCACCGAGGCGTCCAGGACGCGCCGCCCGCCACCCGGCTCGCGGCCTCCCGCCGCTTCGCCGCCTACCTGATCGAGGCGTTCCGCGCCGCACCGGACGCGGGAACCTCCGCGCCCCTGCCGCCGGTCGCACGCCTGCACCACGCGTTCCCGCCCACCCTGCCGTAGCCCGTAGCCCGTAGCCCGTAGCCCGTAGCCCGTAGCCCGTAGCCGTTCCCGCGCCCCGGGGCCAGGCGGTGAGGCGGCCGGGGCGCGGGTTACGTGGACACAGGAAGCAGGAAGCAGGAAGCAGGAATCAGGAAGCAACGGTGCGGGCTTTCGGCGAGCACACCGTCGCGGCTCGCCCGCCCGTCGTCGCCGCTCAGTCCTGGTGCACCTCGTTGCGGCCGGGGCCGCCGGAGAGCTTGTCGGTGCCCTGGCCGCCCCACAGGACGTCGTCGCCGCTGTTGCCCCACAGCGTGTCGTTCCCCGCCTCGCCGTAGAGCCGGTCGTCGTCCCTGCCGCCGTAGAGGACGTCGGCGCCGCCCCCGCCGCGCAGGACGTCGTTGCCGTCGTCACCGTGCAGGTTGTTCTCCTCGTCGGTGCCGGTCAGGGCGTCGTTGCCGGGGCCGCCGAAGCAGTCCTGCCCGCAGTGGGTGAGGGTGTCGTCGCCCGGGCCGCCGTCGGAGCCGAAGCCGAACGGTCCGCCACCGCCGTCGAGGCGGTCGTCGCCCTCCTCGCCGTACAGCATGGCGGACGCGGAGGCCGTGAGCACGTCGTTGCCCCGGCCTCCGTAGACCCCGGCCCACGCGTCGCTGTCCGGCTCCAGGGTGGCCGTGTCGTCCAGGTCGCCGAGGCTGATGTCGTAGCTGTCCGAGTCGTCCGAGTTCTGCGGGATCAGGACCGCGCAGCGCACGGTGGTCCGGTCGCCGGGAGTCGGGTACGCGCACTCGTCCGCGCCCGCCGCGCTCGCGTCGATGGCGATCTCGTAGCGGTCGTGGAAGGTGAGCACGTAGTACGACTCGAACTCGCCTCGGTCCTCGATCTTCTCCCGCACCGTCAGCTCGTTCCGCTGGCCGGGTGCGGCCTTGTACCAGAGTTCGCTGTTCTCGTGGACGACGCTGGCCGTGGTGGCCGTGGTGGCCGTGGTGGCCGTGGTGGTCTGGGCGGCGGCCGGTGCCGAGAGGGTGGCGCCACCCAGGGCGAGGGCGAGGGTGGCCGTGGCGGCGAGAGTGCGGTGAATGCGCATGTGGTGGGGCCCCTTCGAGGATGCGGTGCGCCGCGGTGCTCGTGGTCATCCGGTGAGACGAGTCGTCCGGCGGCACAGTTGTGCCCCCGCCCGTGAACAGCTTCCGGCCGAACGGTTGCCGTGACGTGGAGGATTTCGGGGGAGTGGCGGGAGTGGGGGAGCGGGCTTTCGGACCGGTCCCGCACGGGTGGGGTTGTGATGGGGCCCCGACCACGTGGAGGAAGTCATGGGCCTGTTTCGGAGGTTCGGCGGGAAGAGGCGTCCCGCGCCGTCCGGGGGAGCGGTCGGTTCCAGGCCGTGGGTTGATCACGGCCTGGCCGACGGCGAGACCGTGGAGTGCGGCCGGTGCGCCAGGACGCTCGGCGTCGCGCTCCAGTCCGCGTCGTCCGTGACGGTCAGCCACGACGGCGCGCTGGAGGGGAAGGCCCTGATCTGCGCCTCGTGCGGCCAGTTGCTCTGCTCCGCCTGCGCGCTGGCGGCCAGCGACAACCCCTACCTGCCGAAGTGCGACCGCTGCGGCGGGCACGTCACGCTGCCCGTGGCGGGGTGAGGCGCGCGGGTGGAGCGGGTGAGTGGGGTGTCAGGCCGGTGGGAGGGACTCGACGACCGAACGGGCCAGGTCCTTGGCCAGCGTGCAGGAGGCGGAGCCCTTGAGGTCGTCCCCCTTGGCGGTGAGGGCCACCCGCTCCGTACCCTCCATACGGTCCGGTCCCATGTACGGGCGGTGGACCACCTCGATGCGACAGGAGCCGGTGCCGTCGTAGTCCGGCAGGACGACGGCCGAGCGATCGCCCACCTTGGTCCGTTCGGCGTCCTTGCCGCTCGGCAGCCTGCCCTGGTCGAACTGCAGGTCCACCTCGATGTCCGCGGTGGTGGACTTCCACTGGCAGGCCCAGTGGCCGAACCCGGCGTCCGGGTCCCCGGCGTCGACGCCGGGCACCTTCGCCAGGGCCGCCACGTCGAGCAGCGTGCACGCGTCCTGGCGGGCCAGTGAGTTGGCCGCGAAGTCGCCGTCGCGCCGCGGGACTTCTCCGTCGTTCAGCACCTTGACCGCGTGCCGGGTGGCGATCTCGGCGGTGTCGCACAGGTGTTGCTTGACCTGGTCGGGTTCCCGCGCCGCCACGGTCACCCGCAGGCTGCTCTCGCGGACGCCGGTGACCGCCAGGGCCCGTTCGCACCTGTCCCGCTCGACGGCGGGTTCCACGACGGTGACCCGGCCCGTGGTGCGACTCTTCTCGCCCTCCGGTAGTTCGTCGGCGTCCAGCTCCACCCGGACGTCCACGACATCCTCGTTGCCCTCCAGGAGCAGGACGTCACAGCGGTTGAAGTTGCCCTGGTGGCGGTCGAGTTCGGTGGCCTCGTACGCGTCGAACCCCCTGGCGTCCAGCAGCGCGCAGGGGTCGGCCGTCCGGGGTTCGCCGAGGAAGGCCAGGGAGGTGGCGGACGGTCTGCTCGGTGACGGCCCGGCCTGGTCCGTGGCGCCGTCGCCGTCGTCGGACAGGCCCAGCCACAACAGGGGTACGGCCACCGCCAGTGCCGCCACGGCCAGCGCGCCGGACGCGAGCAGCGGACCGCGCCGCGGGACGCCCGGTGGCAGCGGGCGAGGCCTCGGGGGGAGGCCGCGTCCGACGGTCGGGTCAGGCAAGGGGACGGTGATCTTGTTCAGGGGGAGGGTGGCGAGGTCCCGCGCCCCGCCCGCGAGGTCCGTGAGCGCCTGGTGCGCCGCGCCGGCGGTGGGCCGAGCTCGCGGGTCGGTGTGCAGCATCGCGGTGACCAGGGCGCTCAGCGGCCCGATGTGCGGGCTGATGGCCTCCAGCCGCACCACGTGCCCGGGGCCGCGCAGCGGCGGGGTTCCGGTCGTGAGCACGTACAGCGTGACGCCGAGCGAGAAGACGTCGGAGGCCCGTTCGGGAGCCCCGCGGAACGCCTCGGGGGCGGCGTAGGCGGGCGTGAGGCTGAGCGGCCCGTTGGGGGTGATCGTCGCGCTGGAGTCCACCCGGTGCGCCGCGCCGAAGTCGGCCAGCTTGGCCACGTGTTCCTCGGTCAGCACGATGTTGCCCGGCTTGACGTCACAGTGCACGAGCCCCTTGGCGTGCAGGGCGGCCAGCGCGTCGGCGATCTGCGCGCCGATGGCCGCGGCGTGCTGGGGAGCCAGCTTCACCGGGGCGTCCAGGCTGCCGCCCCGCACGTGCTCCATCACCAGCCAGAACGTGGCGCGCTTGTCCTTGCCGGTGCGCACGGCGTCATAGAGGGTCACCACGTGCGGGTGGCTGAACTTGGCCAGCGCCCGCGCCTCGGCCAGCAACTCCTCGAAGGCCCCGGGGCCGCTGTTCTCCAGCCGGGCGCGCTTGAGGACGACGCTGCGGTCCAACTCCGTGTCGACGGCGAACCAGACGGCTCCCCGACCGCCTTCGAGGGGTCCGTCCGTGAGCCGGTACTTGCCTACTCTCTCCCCCGGGCGCACGACGCCACTCCCCTCACCACAGGCTGGAACCACCGCGGTTGAGCGCTACGCGGACCGCGGTCGCGGACCGAATGTACTGCGTACAAGGCCCGCCACTCTCCGTTTCCGACCTAATTCCCCGGGCTGTCGCACCGTGCCTGGGCACACCTGTCCCAATCGGTCCGGAGCGTGCCCCACATGGTGGCGAACAGGCCCTCACCCGGGGCCATGATCGGCTGGCAGACTGCGAGTGCGGTACCCCTGTTCGCCGTCGAGGGTGGGGTCCGCCGACCCTTAGGCGCGCCGTCGGGAGGGGTCCCGCGACGGCGGGTGGACGATGGCCCGAACGCCTTGCTCGGGCGGTACGACGACCTTGAGGAGAGAGCGATGAGCGGCTCTGACAGCTTGGCGCGCGGTGTCCCGCCCGGGCGGCCCGGCACCCTGCACGCGCGGACGGTCAGCGGCGACCTCACCGCCCCGCCCCGGCCGGGCCTGACCGTGCGCTTCGGGCGCGGCGACAAGCCGGGCACGGACCTGGGCGTGGGCGTGGACGACCGGCGGGTGAGCCGGCGTCACGGGGAGTTGACGTACCGGCAGGGGGGTTGGTGGCTGCGGAACATCGGGCAGCAGCTCGTGCGGCTGCCCCGGGGCCGGATGATGCACGCCACCTCCGAGCCGATCCCGCTCGCCACCGGCTACACGCCCCTGTTCGTGCAGGGCTCGGGCCACCGGGAACACCTCGTCGAGCTGTACGTCACCGACCACGACGACCGGGGCCCCGTCTCCAGCCGGTCGGCGGACACCGTCCAGCCGGAGCGGTGGGCGCTCACCGACGACGAGCGGCTGCTGCTGGTCGTGTTGGGCCAGCACTACCTGGAGTACGAGCCGGACCCGCGCCCGCTGACGTACGGCCGGGCCGCCGAGCAGCTCAGCTATCTGCGCCCGGACGCCGGTTGGACCGTCCGCAAGATCGAGTACCGGGTGGAGGCCGTACGCCGCCGGCTGCACCGCACCGGCTTCAAGTACCCGCTGATGCACGAGAACCCCGAGGAGCGTCCGTCCGACAACAGCCTCCTGCACAACCTGCTTCGGGGGCTGGTGGCCTCGACCACCCTGGTGCCGCCGGACCTGGAGCTGATGGAGGACGATCTCGGGTGGCCGAGTTCGCACGTCGGCGAGGCCCCCGGCGCCGGCTGACGTCCGCGCACCGGGCACCCGGCCAGCGGCTTCGGCGTTTTGGGACCCGTCCCCACCACCCGGCCCTAACGTCACCTCCGACACGCCGCGGAGCGGGCCTGGCGCAGGCCCGCTCCGGGCGACACCCCCTCGTAACGACGGAGGACAGACCCCGTGACACACAACGACTCCGCACGCCCCGGGCGGGGCAGGCGCGGCCGGCTGGCCCTGGCGTCCGCCCTGCCGGTCGCCGCCCTCACCACGGCGCTCGTCGCGCCGGTGTCCGTGCACGCTGCCGACGCGCCGGCCGGCCCCGACGCGCCCGCCGCCGCCCAGGGCGGCCGTCCCGACCTGCCGTCCGAGGTGTTGGACCTCGACAACTGGAAGGTGACGCTGCCCATCGGGGAGGAGGAGAAGCCCACGGAGATCTTCCAACCCGAACTCGACGGCTACTCCAAGGACCCGTACTTCACGGTCACCAGGTCCGGCAAGGCGGTCAGGTTCCGCGCCCCCGTCAACGGCGTCACGACCAGCGGGTCGAAGAACCCCCGTACCGAACTGCGGGAGATGGAGAGCGACGGCTCGGACGAGATCGAGTGGTCATCGACCTCCGGCAAGCACACCATGACCGTCCGCGAGGCGTTCACCCACCTCCCGGAGGGCAAGCCGCACGTCGTCGGCGCCCAGATCCACGGTGGTGACGACGACGTCACCGCCCTGCGCCTGGAGGGCACCAAGCTCTACGTCACCAAGGGCGACACCACCCACCACCACCTGATCACCGACGACTACCGGCTCGGCACGGTCTTCACCGTCCGCTACGTGGTCGCGAAGGGCCAGGTCAAGGTGTACTTCAACGGCAGGTTGGAGACGACCATCGCCCACTCCGACCCCACCAACTACTTCAAGACCGGCGCCTACACCCAGGCGCACTGCGGCAACTCCTCACCGTGCGCCGACGACAACTACGGCGAGGTCGAGATCCGCGACGTGCGCGTCAGGCACCAGGACTGACCACCCGGCCGCCGGCTCGCCAACGTCACCCTGCCGCCACCCACGGTGGCGGCAGGGCCCCTCGCGCGGCTCACCAGGCGACCAGGCCCGGCCAACTGGCCCACGGGCGACGGCATGTCAGCGGGCGACGGCGGCGGCGTAGCGCGTGTCGTTGGCGAGCAGGTCGCGGTGGGTGCCCTCGGCGGTGATGACGCCGTCGTCCAGGACCAGGACGCGGTCGGCGACGTCCAGGAGGGCCGGGCTGCCGCTGATCACGATCGTGGTGCGGCCGCGGCGCGACCGCGCCAGGTTGCGCGCGATGAGCTGCTCGGTGACCGCGTCCACGGCCGTCGTGGGGTCGTGCAGGACCAGGATGTCGGCGTCGGCGGCGAGCGCGCGGGCCAGGGACAGCCGCTGCCGCTGACCGCCGGAGAGGTTGGCCCCACGGTCGCGGACCGCGTGGTCCAGGCCGTCGCGGTGCAGGGCGACCACGTCCGTCAGCAGGGACGCCTCGACGGCCTCGCTCACCAACGCGCTGGTGCCCGACGGGTCGATGTTCGTCCGCAGGGTGCCGGCGAAGATCTCCCCGTCGTACGGGTTGACCAGCAGGTGCGCGCGGACCGCCTCGATCGAGAGATCCGCCAGGGCCTGCCCGCCGACCCGCACCCCCCCCTCGTACGCCCCGGGCGCGACGCGCACCGCGAGGACGGACGCCAACTCGGCGGCCGCGCGCGGCTGGTAGGCGGCGATGGCGACGAAGTCGCCGGCCGGCACCTCGAACGTCAGCCCGCGCAGCGACCCGTACCGCACGGCGTCGACGTCGAGCCCGCCGCCGGGGGCCGGGCTCCGCGTGCCCGGTACGTGCGCCGGCGGCGCGCCGAGCACCAGCGCCATCCGCTCGGCCGACGCGCGCGCGATCATCACGTACTTGGGCATCTCCGAGAACAGTTTGAGCGGTTCCATGATGAACTGCGCCAGGCCCACCGCCATGACCAGCTCGCCGATGGTGATCTGGCCGCCGAAGGCCAGCCAGCCCGCCGTCAGGGAGACGGCGGTGGCCAGGACCGCGCTCAGGGCCAGCGCCACGCCCTCGTAGGCGCCGTGCGCCCTGGCGACCGTGATCGCCTGTTCCCGCGCGTCCGCGCTCAGCTTCCGGTAGGAGGCGAACGCGGCGTGGTTGCCGCCGAAGCCGTGCAGCGGGCGCAGGCCGATGATGAGGTCGGCGACCTTGGCGCCCGCCCGCGCCACCCGGGTCTGCTGCTCCCGGGTGCTGGCGCCGATCCGCCGCGACATGACGGCCAGCACGGACAGGATCGCGGCGGTGCCCACGATCACCAGCAGGCCGAGTCGCGGGTCGGCCAGGCCCAGCGCGACGGCCGCGACCGCCACCGCGACCAGGGAGCTGACCAGCAGCGGCACCACCTCGATGATGTCGGCGGTCTGGTCGGCGTCCTCGGTGGCGATGGTCAGCACCTCGCCGGACTTCAGGTCCACGTCCCTGGCCACCGGTTGGAGCCCGCAGCCGGCCACCCGTACGCGCCAGTGGTGCGCCTCGGTCGTGTTGGCCTTCTGCAGGACGCGCATCCCGAACCGCCACGACAGCGACACCGTCGTGATGATCACCGCGAGGGCGCCGATCGACAGGCCGAGCGCGGCCGGGCTCCGGTCCCGCAGCGCGTGCTCGACGATGAGGCCGAGCGCGATCGGGAACGCCGTCTCGCCCGCCTGGTACAGGCCCATCAGAACGGTGCCCCAGGCCATGGCGCCGACGTTGCGGCGCAGCGCGGCCCGCAGGATGTCCGCGCCGGGCCGGGGCCGCCGGCGGGCGGTGGTCTTCAGCACGGGGCCATCGCCTCCAGGGTGTGCGGCGTGAGCGGTACGGGTCGGGCGCGGGCCTCGGGCCGGTGGGTGGGCGCGGCCTTCGGTGGCGCTGGGCGCGGGGGCCGCACTAGCCGCCCTCGCGCCAGGCGCGCCACAGTCGCGCGTACTGGCCGCCCAGGGCCACCAACTCGTCGTGCGTCCCCTCCTCCACCACGCGCCCCGCGTCGAGGACGGCGATCCGGTCCGCCGCCATCGCCTGGGTCAGCCGGTGCGCGACGAACAGCGCGGTGCGGCCGGCGCACGCGGCCCGTACGGCCCGGTCGAGGTCGGCGGCGCCCTCGCTGCCCGCCTCGGCGGTCGACTCGTCCAGCACCACCACCGGAGCGTCGTTCAACACCAGTTTGGCCAGGGCGAGTTGGGCGACCTTGGTGCCGTCGAGGCGCTCGCCGCCCTCGCCGACCGGGGTGGCCAGTCCGTCGGGGAGCAGGTCCACCCAGCCGTCGGCGCCGACCGTGCGCAGGGCGGCCAGCAGTCGGGCTTCGCTGGCCTCGGGCGCGGCGAGCCGCAGGTCGTCGGCGAGTGAACCCGCGAACACGTGCGTCTCCTGCGTCAGGATGCTCACCAGGGCCCGGGCCCCGGCCTCGTCCAGCTCGGCCAGGTCGTACGGCCCGACGCGCACCGATCCGCGCTGCGGGGTGCCGATGCCCGCGACGAGGGCGGCCAGCGTCGACTTGCCCGCGCCGGTCGCCCCCACCAGCGCGAGCGAACCACCCGCCGGGACGGTCAGGTCCACCTCGCGCAGCACCGGCTGTTCTGAGTCGGGGTAGCGAAAGGTCAGGCCCCGTACCGTCACCGGCTGGGGCCCCGCGTCCGTGGGCGCCAGCGTGGCGTGACCCACCAACCGTTTAGCGGCGGGCTCCTTGGCCACTCCGACCAGGCGGGTCAGGCTGGCGCCCGACTTCTGCGCCTCGTCGAAGGTGAACATGATGGCGCCCAGCGGGGTGAACAGCCGGTGGAAGACGAGCGGGGCCGCCGACACCTCGCCAAGGCGCGCCGCGTCGGCCTCCAGCAGGGCGTAACCCACCACCACGATCAGCACGAGGCCGATGAACTCGGCGCGGTTCTCCCGGCCTACGAACCGGCCGAAGGAGCGGAAGACCTCGACGCCGAGGTCGCGCACCCGCCACGACGCGCGGGTCACCTCCTCGCGGACGGCGTCCTCAAGGCGGTACGCGCGGACCGTGTCGATCCCGTTCAGTCCGCTGATCAACGCCTGCGCGCGGTCGGCCTGGGCCGTCCGCTGGCGCTGGTAGAGCGGCGCGGAGCGGGGCAGGTACCAGCGCAGGGCCAGGGCGTAGGCGGGCAGCGCGGCGGCGCCGGCCAGGCCGAGCCGCCAGTCCAACCCGAACATGCCCACGGTGGCGATGGTGACCAGCACGCCGGCCGAGAACACGGTGGGCACGGCCGTGCGGATGCCCTTGGACAGGATGGCCACGTCGTCACCGACGCGGGAGAGCACGTCGCCCCGGCCGACCCGCTCGACGCGCGCGCTCGGCATCCCGAGCACCGCGCGGACGGCGGACTCGCGCAGTCGGGCGAGCAGGTCGGCGCCCAACCGCCCGATCAGGTAGGTCGAGGCGGCCGTGGCCGCCGCGCCGAGCAGCGCGGCGGCCACCATCAGGCCCCCGACCGTGACCAGCACCGAACGGGACTCCTCGGCCACCACCGCGTCCACCACCCGGCCCAGCAGGAGCAGCGGCAGCACCTGGAGCGCGGCCCCGGCCACCGTGGTGAGTGCGGTGGCGGCCGTCAGCCACGGGACCTGTCGGCAGTGCACCGCCACCCAACGGGTGGCCTCGCGCCCGCTCGCCGTACGCAGCCTCGCCGCCGCGGCCGCACCGGGGTCGGTGCCCTTCATCCCCGCACCGGGCCGGGCCGGCGGCCCAGGGGTTGGCGTGTCATCCCTACTTGACCGACTTGACGAGCTCGTCGATCGCGTACGGCAGGGACAGCAGCGTGCCCTGGGACATGGCGGCACCGACCGCCGGGCCCTCGCTGTCGAGCAGGTATGACACCTTGTTCTGCTTGACGGCGGGCAGGTTGGCGAACAGCTTGAACTTCTTGAGCGCCTCGGTGTCGGCCTTGTCGTTGATGACGAAGACGCGGTCGACGTTCACCAGGTCGATGCGCTCCGGGGAGAGTTCGGTGGAGAAGCTGCCGCCGGCGATCTTGTCGATCTCGGTCTGGTACCGGAAGCCGGTGCCCGTCACCAGTCGTCCACGCACGTCGGTGGAGGTGAAGGGGGCCACCGAGTCCTTGTACCAGGACAGCACGACGGCCTTCTGCTTCGCGAACTCCGGGTGCGCCTTCTTCGCCGCGTTGAGCTTGCCCTCGATGCCGCGCACCAGCTTGGTGCCCTCGTCCTCCTTGCCGAGCGCCTTGGCGATGTGCACCGCGTTGTCCTGCCACGGGGCGCTGAAGGGCTCCTTCTCGCCCTTGGTGCGGGCCACCGTGCGGGCGATGCTGGAGAGCTTGTCGTAGGCGGCCTTGTCGATCTCGGAGTAGACGGCGATGATCAGGTCGGGCCGGAGCGAGGCGATCTTCTCGTAGTTGGGGCCCGAGTCGCCGTTCTCCATGATGACCTCGGGACGGGTCTCGCCCCACTTGTCCTTCACCCACGGCCACTGGGTGTTGATGTCGGGGGACTTGCCCGCCGGGTTCGGGTACTGGTCCACCATGCCGACCGGCTTGACGCCCAGCGCCAGGACGGCCTGGTCGTCCGTGTAGCCCACGGTCACGACGCGGCGCGGGGCCTTGGTGATCTCCGTGGACCCGAAGGCGTGCTCCACGGTGACCGGGAAGGTGCCGCCACCGGCCGCCGGGCCGGCGTCGCTCTCCTTGTCCGAGGTGTCGGAACCGCATCCCGCGAGGAGGGTGACGCCGAGGGCCGCGGCCGACAGCGCCGCCGCTATCCGCCGCCGTGGGCCTGCCAGCATCGTTCGGGGGAAAGGCATGCGTCATCCCTTGCTTTCGCACTGTCCACGGCGGCCCGTGGGCAGCCATACGATATACCGTTAATTTAGGCCAGCCTAGCCTAAGTGATGCCGTCCGCTCCCGGCCGGCGGCAGGGGCTCGCCGCTACGTGTGGTCAGGCCAAGTCCGGTGGCGGACGGCGCGGATGGGTCGCCGGCGGCCGGCACGTGAGTGGCCGGTTCACGCGGGCCGCAAGCGACGCCGTCCGCGACCGGGCGGCGCCAAGCCGCGTGCCCGTGCGCCGGGGCCTACGGGTCGAGCCGGACGTGCGTACGGCCTATCGGCACGATCAGCGGCCGGTCGCCCACCGGGTCGTCGATCACCTTGGCGCGCAACCCGAACGCCTCCTCCAGGAGTTCGGCGGTGATCACCTCCCGTGGGGTCCCCTGCGCGAGGATCGATCCCGCCCGCATCACGATGAGGTGGTCGCTGTAGCGCGTGGCCAGGTTGAGGTCGTGCAACACCATGACCACGGTGCAGCCGGACTCGTGCAGGTCGTCCACCAGGTCGAGCACGTCGATCGCGTGCGCCAGGTCCAGGTAGGTGGTCGGCTCGTCGAGCAGCAGCAGGTCGGTGCCCTGCGCCAGGGTCATCGAGATCCAGACGCGCTGGCGCTGCCCGCCGGACAGCGAGTCGATCGGGCGCTGCGCCAACTCGGACACCCCGGTCATCGCCAGCGCCTTCGCCACGATGTCGGCGTCGTCCGACGACCACTGCCGCAGCCAACTCTGGTGCGGGTGCCGCCCCCTGGCGACCAGGTCGGACACCGTCAGCCCCTCCGGCGCGACCGGCGCCTGTGGCAGCAGGCCGAGCTTCTTGGCCACGTCCCGGGTCCTGAGCGTGGCGATGTCCTCGCCGTCCAACACGACCGCCCCCCTGGCCGGCTTGAGCAGCCGCGTCAGGGTGCGCAACAGGGTGGACTTCCCGCAACCGTTGGGCCCGATGATCGTGGTGACCACCCCCGTCGGGATCGTCACGTCCAGGCCGTCGATGACCGTCTGGCCGCCGTACCCGACCGTGATGTCCCTGGCGGCCAACCGTACGACGCCCCCGGCGTCGGACTCGGTCGTGGTGCCGAACCGAGCGTTCACAATCCCCCCTCGCTGAGCTTCGCCATTCCCGCTTGCCATTACCTGAGGTTCGCCCGTACGAGCAGATAGACGAGGAACGGGCCGCCGATCGCGGCGGTGACCACGCCCACCGGGAGCGAGACCGGCAGGGCCGTGCGCGCGATCAGGTCGGCGCCGATCAGCAGCAGCGCGCCCACCAGACCGGAGGCCACCATCGGTGGCGTCGGGCAGCGCGCCAGCCGCATCGCCACCTGCGGCGCCACCAGCGCGACGAACGGGACCGGGCCGGCCGCGCTCACCGCCGCGGCGGCCAACAGCACCGCGCACAGCATCAGGACGGCCCGCACCCGCCCGTACCGCACACCGAGGCCGGCGGCGACCTCGTCGCCCAGGTGCATCGGCTTGAACTGGAAGGCGACCGCGGCCACGACGACGCACAGCACGAGCGTGCACCAGAACGCCACCCGCACCTGGTCCCAGGACCGGCCGTCCAGCGAGCCGACCAGCCACGCCTGGGCCTTGGCCACGTCCTTGATGTCGGCCTTGGTGAGCAGCCAGGTCGTCACCGCCTCCATCACGGCGCTCACCGAGATGCCGATGAGGATGAGCCGGAGGCCGTCGATCCCGCGCCGCCAGGCCAGGAAGTACACCAGCAGCCCGGTGCCGAGCCCGCCGGCGAGCGCCGCCGCTGACAGGCCGACGGAGCTGACCACCGCGGCCGTGGTGCCGCCGGAGACCGTCACCAGGAACACCGCGACCGCGCTGGCCCCGCCGGTGATGCCCAGCACGTCCGGGCTGGCGAGCGGGTTGCGCGCGAGGGACTGCAGGATCGCCCCGGAGACCCCCAGCGCGATCCCCACCACGACCCCGGCCAGGGCGCGCGGCATGCGCAGGTCCATGACCACGAACTCGTCGATCCGCTCGCCCCGGCCGAAGACGGTGGCGACCACCCGGGGGAGGCTGATGGCGAAGTCCCCGACGCTGATGGAGAGGCAGAACAGCAGGAACGTCACCGCCGCCAGCACCAGCGTCACCAGCACGAGCCAGGGCCGCCACACGAACGAGAGGGGACCGAGCCGTACGCCCGGCGCCACCGATGTCTTCACGTCTGCCGCGTTCATGCGCTCTTGAACTTCCCTCGCCACACCAGCACCGCGAAGAACGGGGCGCCGAGGAGGGCGACCACCACCCCCGCGTCCAGCTCGCCCGGCCGTACCACCAGGCGCCCCACGATGTCGCACACCAGCAGGACGACGGCGCCGAGCACGCCCGCGTACGGCACCAGCCAGCGGTAGTCCGGGCCGGTCAGGTACCGCGCCACGTGGGCCACCATCAGCCCGAGGAACGCGATGGGCCCGCACGCCGCCGTGGCCGCCCCCGCGAGCAGGGTGATCGCGACGATGCCGAGGGTCCGGCTCGCCGCGATGTTGACCCCGAGCCCCCGCGCCACGTCCTCGCCCAGGTTGAGCAGGTTGAGGGCGGGCAGGGTGATCGCCGCCAGCACCAGGCCGACAGCCACGCACGCGGTCACCGGCCAGATGACGTCGAACCCGACGCCGGCCACCGAGCCCGAGTTCCAGAACCGCAGCGCGTTCAGCGACTTCTGGTCGGACAGCGCGACGCCCGTGGTCATCGCGGTGAGGAAGACGGTGATGCCCTGTCCGGCCAGGACGAGCGTCAGGGGGTTGCCCGCCCCGCGTCCGATGCTCGCCAGGCCGAAGACGACGACGCCGGCGACCGCCGCCCCGGCGAAGGCGAACCAGACGTACTGGAGCGGGTCGGTCAACCCGAACACGGCGATCACCGTCACCACGGCGAACGAGGCGCCGGCGTTCACCCCCAGCAGGCCCGTATCGGCTATGGGATTGCGCGTGTAACCCTGGATCAACGCCCCGCCCACCCCCAGCGCGAGACCCGCCACGACCGCGAGCACCGTCCGGGGGACCCGCACGGTGCGCATGATGAGCCTGATCTCGGTGAGCCGCTGGTCGGCGTCGGGCGCGGCGAACAGCCCGTGCCAGACCTCGGCGGGGCTGAGCGCGCGTGCGCCGACCGCCAGCGAGAGCCCCGCGGCGACGACGAGGACCACCACCAGCGTGCCCAGGCCCACGCTCCGCCGCCGGCGGACGGCCGTGAGGCCGCCGGGAGCGGGGCGCTCCACTGTCGTCGTGCTCATGTTGAGGTTCGTCGTTCCTTCGTTCTGCCGGGCCCGCCAGTTGGGCACTCCCCAGGCGGGGCGGGCACGCGCCACCGTTCGCGCGCTGGCCTGCCCGGCGAAGCCGTGCGGAGTGGGCCCGTGCTCAGCCGGCCACCCGCGCCAGGGCATGGCGATGAGCACGCCGACGGGGCGAGCCAACTGGACTTAGGTGAGCCTAAGCTAGTGTCGCCACGCTGTCGACAGCCGGGTCCAAAGGGCTTTTCCGGCCGGCGGCCCCACCAAGCGGTCCCGATGCGCATGGGTTCGCCGCGCGGTGGGCCACGAGCGCTCCCGGGCGTCCCCGCCGACGAGCCCGACGCCCCGCAGTAGTGTCGTCCCCGACGGACGCCGCAGAGTTGCCGGGCCATCAAGGGAGCGCCTGCCCATGAGCGTTGAGTTCCTCATCACCGCGTTGATCATCGTGGTCTCGCCGGGCACCGGGGCGGTGTACACCGTCGGCACGGGCCTGACGCGCGGATTCCGCATGTCGGTCGTGGCGGCCTTCGGCTGCACCCTCGGGATCGTCCCGCACCTGGCCGCGGCCATCGCGGGTCTCGCCGCGGTGCTGCACACCAGCGCGCTGGCCTTCGAGAGCTTCAAGTGGGCCGGCGTCGGCTACCTGCTCTTCCTCGCCTGGCAGACGCTGCGCGAGAAGGGGGCGATGAAGATCGACACGGACGGCGGGGGACAGTCGAAGGAGAACTCGGCGGCGCGCGTCACCTGGACCGCCATCCTGATCAACTTCCTCAACCCGAAGCTGTCCATGTTCTTCCTGGCGTTCCTGCCCCAGTTCGTCCCGGCCGACAGCGACAACTCCCTGCCGCACATGCTGGCGCTCTCGGCCGTCTTCATGGCCATGACGTTCGTCGTCTTCGTGATCTACGGCGCCTTCGCCGCGACCGTACGCGACCACATCGTCTCCCGCCCCACGGTGCTGGCCTGGATGCGGCGGACCTTCGCCGCGGCCTTCGTCGGCCTGGGCCTGCAACTGGCCCTCGCGAGCCGCTGACCCGCCACCCACGCGCCCATCACGGGAGCCGGCCGCGCGGGACGGGCCCCGGTGCCCGAGCGGCCGGGGACCGTGGCATCGCCCCCCTCGCCCGGCGGCGGGCTAACCTAGCGGCCAGGCCCGACCACCGCGCCCGGGCCGATGGCCGCCGGCAGAGCTGACCTGGTGGGGCCGCGACGGTAGCCTCGTCAGCCCGCGTGCGTTCGCCGCCCCCGGGACCGTGGCGACGCGACGACCGGGTGGGCCCGACGGAAGGGGAGGCGGCATGACACGGCGTACGGCAGCCGCCTCGCGCGGACCGGTGAGCGCTGGCGCGGACCGGGCGCGGCGGCTGACGGCGGCCGTCGTCGCCGTCCTCGTCGGCGTCCTCGGTCTGCTGTCGTCGGCCTCCCAGCCCGCGTACGCCGCCGCGTCGTCGTTCGGGCCCGTCCCGGCGCGGGCCGATGCCGGTGTCGCGCCTGCCGCACCCGGTGCGGCCGCCGAGGCCCCCGCGCCATCCGGCGCCACCAACCCCGGCCACACCACCCCCGGCAGCCCCACCCCCTCGGGCTCCACCGCCGGGTCGGCCGCCGTGGGGCGCGACGCGGAGCAGGCTCGCGGGTCAGGGCCGGAGGTGCGGGGGCCGCACGGCCGGCCCAACGGCACCTGGCCACGGCTGTACGCGGACCACTCCGGCACCCGGCACGCCGCGGCGCCCCCGGGCGCCACGCTGCTGCCCGTGCCGGTGGTGTTCGCCCCGCCCGTCGGCTGGCGTGCGCCGCCGACGGCGCCGTACGTCGGCCCTGACACGCGCCACCTCACCCCCTACTCCGGACGGGCACCGCCGCCGCCATTCGGCAGCTGACCCTTTCCCCTTTCCTTTCCGCGCCGCCTCGCGCGGCCGCGGCATGCCTGCCGGAGGCATCCTTTGACGCGCTCCATGCGGGTGCGGGCCCTGCTCGCCCTCGCCATCGTCGCCTTGTCGCTCTACGTCGCCGTGACCGTGCCCGCCCGTCTCGGCCTCGACCTACGGGGTGGCACGCAGATCGTGCTCGAAACCCGTGACACACCCACCGCAACGGCCGACTCCGAGGCCACCGACCGAACGCTGGAGGTGCTGCGCCGCCGGGTGGACGCGCTCGGCATCACCGAGCCCACCCTCACCCGCTCCGGCGATCAACGCATCATCGTCGAGCTGCCCGGCGTTCAGGACCCGCGCGAGGCCGCCGACGTCCTGGGCCGCACCGCCCAACTCGCCTTCCACCCCGTGCTCGGCGAGGCGCCACCCGGCGCCACGGACGAGGCGAACAAGGAGAAGGGGGGAGGCAAGGACAACGAGGGCGGCAAGGCGGGTAAGCCCGACAAGTCAGACAAGGGTGAACTCGTGTTGCCCGACGAGGAGGGCAGGCCGCTGCGGCTGGGGCCGTCGTCGCTGAACGGGGGCGAGGTCGCCGAGGCGGAGGCGCGCATCGAACCGCAGCAGGGGCTCGGCTGGTTCGTCAGCGTCGACTTCCACAAGGGAGGCAAGGGCAAGTGGGCCGACCTGACCGGCGAGGCCGCCTGCGCCGCTCCGGGTGACCCCGTCCGCCGGGTGGCGATCGTGTTGGACGACGAGGTCATCTCGTCCCCGCAGGTGGACCCCGGTGTCCAGTGCGGCAAGGGCATCGCGGGCGGCTCGACCCAGATCACCGGCGACTTCGACCGCAAGGAGGCCCGCGAACTCGCCCTGCTCATCAACGGCGGCGCCCTGCCGGTGCCGGTCGAGGCCGTCGAACAGCGCACCGTCGGCCCCACACTGGGGGCCGCCGCCATCGAGGCGAGCGCTCAGGCCGCCATCATCGGCACCGCCCTGACCGGCCTGTTCATCATGGCGGTCTACCGCCTCCTGGGCGGCCTGGCGGTCATCGCCCTGGCCTGCTACGGAGTCATCTCCTACGCCGCCCTGGTCGGGTTGGGCGCCACGCTCACGCTGCCCGGGCTCGCCGGGTTCGTGCTGGCGATCGGCATGGCCGTGGACGCCAACGTGCTGGTCTTCGAACGCGCCCGCGAGGAGTACGCGACCGCGACACGGCAGCGGAAGACCCCGCGCTCCGCGCTGGCGGCCGGCTTCCGCGAGGCGCTGAGCGCCATCGCCGACTCCAACATCACCACACTCATCGCGGCCGCGCTGCTGTTCCTCTTCGCCTCGGGCCCGGTCCGTGGCTTCGGCGTGACGCTGGGCATCGGCGTCCTGGCCTCCATGGTCAGCGCACTGGTGATCACCCGCGCGCTGGCCGACCTCGCGGTGGCCCGGCGCGCGGTGCGACGGCGGCCGGGCATCACCGGGATCGCCCACATCGGCGCGGTCCGCACCCGCCTCACCCGGCGCGACCCGGACCTGATGGGTCGCCGGCGGCGCTGGCTCGCCGCCTCGGCCGTGGCCATGGTGCTGGCCACGGCGGGCATCCTGGTGCGCGGCCTCGACTTCGGCGTGGAGTTCACCGGGGGCCGGCTCGTGGAGTACGCGACCACCAAGCCCGTGGACGTGGACCGGGCCCGCGACGCGGTGGCGGACGCCGGCTTCCCGCGCGCCGTCGTGCAGGCGTCGGGCGACGGCGAGCTGACGGTGCGTACCGGTGGGATGTCGAACGCCGAGGAAGCGCGGGTGGGCGAGGCGATCGGCGATCTCGCGGGGGGCGAGGTGGAGAAGGTCCGCGACGAACTCATCGGGCCCAGCATGGGCGAGGAGCTGCGGCGCGGGGCCCTGATCGCGCTCGCGGTGGCGGTGGGGGCCCAGTTGCTCTACCTCGCCGTCCGGTTCCGCTTCGCCCTCGGCGTCTCGGCCGTGGTGGCGATGGTGCACGACGCGCTCATCGTGGTGGGCGCCTTCGCCTGGATGGGCAAGCCCATCGACGGGGTCTTCCTGGCCGCGCTGCTGACGGTGATCGGCTACTCGGTGAACGACTCCGTCGTGATCTTCGACCGGGTCAGGCAGCTCCAGGCCAGCCACCCGGAGCAGCCGTACGCGCGCACGACCAACACCGCGCTGGTCCAGACGGTGCCGCGCACCGTCAACACCGGCATGGGCGCCATGTGCATCCTGGCCACGCTCGCCCTGGTGGGTGGCGACTCGCTGACCGACTTCGCCCTCGCGCTGTTGATCGGCGTGGCCGTCGGCACGTACTCCTCGATGTTCACCGCGGCCCCCCTCGCGGTGGAGCTCCAGGCGCGCGGCATGTCCACCTCCCGCCCGTCCGGCGGCGACGGGGACGCCGGGGACGCCGGCGAGCGCGAGCGCGCCGGCGCGGCCAAGGCCCGGACCCGCACCCGGCCGGGCGCCGGCCTCTCACGCTGAGACCGGCGCGGGCCGCGCCCGACGGCGCGGCCCGCCGCGGCATGAGGCCGGCGTCCGCGTGCCATCCGTGGCGCGCGGACGCCGGCCTACACGGGGACGCGCGGCGCCGTTGGCGGGCGCGTCAGCCGGTGTCCTTGGGGCGTTCGCCCTTGGGGCCCCGGCCCCGCTCGGTGCGCGGGCCACGGCTGCGGTACTCGGGGTCCTGTCGCAGGGTCTCGTTGGCCGCCTCGTTGGCGTCCTGGTCGGAGATCCCCGACCGCTCCGCGTCCTTGCGCAGCCTCGCCCGCCGGGTGTCGTACTTCTTGCTTCCGGGTTCCGGCACCACGACCACCTCCGGCCGTCGGGTGCCCTCGCCGGTTAGGGGATAAACGCCGCAGACCGCGCTGTACGGGCACAAGCCACGGCCAGCCGTCCCGGGCTGTCGGGGCACGCGGCGCGCGTCGTCGCGTGGCGGGGCCGCTCACGGATCGGTGCGGCCGTCGTCCTCCGGGGAGTCCTCCGCGTCGGGGTCCTCGCCCTCGGCCTGCGAGGGCGTCGTCCGGGCGACGTTGTGGCCGTCGGGCGCGTTCGGGTCGTCGGGTGGCGTGATGTCGTCCTGCCGTTCGCCCTCTGCCTGGGACGGGATCTGGTCGCTCATGATCGGCCTCCATCGGAAGGTGTCGTTCTTCATCGGGGGTGTCCCGTGCGGGCGGTGGTCAACCGGCGCTGTCGCGGCCCACGGGGCGGGTGCGGAGCCAGGCGGTGATCCACCCGGCCTCCATGGCGGCGTCCCACAGGTACGTCGGCCGGATGCGCCCCTTCGGTACGTAGACGAGGTCGATGGCCAGCAGCGTCAGGGCCGTGCCGAGTCCGACGCGGCGGGCGTGGGCCGCGCCTTGCGGCGCCGAGGCCGCCGCCAACTGGGCGAGGCCGGTCGAGACCAGCAGGCCGCCCGTCGTCCGCTGGAGCCACCGGTCGTGTTTCGGCCCGAAGACCCGTTCGAAGCTGCGCAGGTGCAGCAGTGGCCACAGTCCCCCCACGACGTTGAAGGCACCGTGCGCGACGGCGAGCGCCGCCGCGGGTTCCCGACCTCTCGTCTCTCCCATGGACAGTCCCTTCGTTGGCTTCGGGTGCTTCGGCCGGCGCTTCCGGATGCCTCGGTCGGCGCGTCCGGCCACCCCCGGGTACCCCGGTCACCGGCCTCACTCCGCGTCCGGTGCCACCGTCGTGACCCGATTGCGGCACGCGGCCCACGCCGTCGCGCCGTACGCAGCCGCGCGGCCGGGCCGACGCCGGGGCGCCGCGACCGCGCCCCCTGCGCCCGCCGACGCCCCGCGCGCGGCCACCCGCCGTGCCAGCCGCCACCCGCCGTGAGCGCAGGTGGCGGCCCGTTTCGCCGGCCGCGTCCGGCCCGTACCCCCGTGCCCGGGTCGCACGGCCCCCAGCGCTCGCGCCCGCCGGCTCCGCCCTCCGCCCGCCTCGCGGCTACCTCCGCCCGCCCCCCCGGTCGGGCCATCGGCGGCGTGTCCCCGGAATGCGGACCCCGGCCCGCTGGCGCAGCCTTGCGGTAAGCCCAGGGCCGGGTGCCGGCCTCCTGCGCGCGCGGGCAGGCGCGCGGGCTCACCTCCGCTGCGCCATCGCGGACGAAGTGGGTACTGGAACGGAACCACCCTGCCCGTACGCCTCCCGGCACGCGGGCGTACGGGCGCACGGACACTCGCCGAGGAGCCAAAGGCATGACCGACGTTTCCAGCTTGGGTTCACCCGAGGACGACCCCCAGACGGTACTCACCGACCGGCAGGGCCATCCGATCTACGACAACCAGAACCAGCGCACGGTGGGCGCCCGCGGCCCGGCCACCCTGGAGAACTACCACTTCCTGGAGAAGATCAGCCACTTCGACCGGGAGCGCATCCCGGAGCGCGTCGTGCACGCCCGGGGCGTCACCTCCTACGGCTACTTCGAGGCGTACGGGGCCTGGGGTGACGAGCCGATCAGCCAGTACACCCGGGCCAAGCTGTTCCAGGAGCGCGGCAAGCGCACCGACGTGGCCGTGCGGTTCTCCACGGTCATCGGCGGTCGCGACTCGTCGGAGGCGGCCCGCGACCCGCGCGGCTTCGCCGTGAAGTTCTACACCGAGGACGGCAACTGGGACCTGGTCGGCAACAACCTCGGGGTCTTCTTCATCCGGGACGCCGTGAAGTTCCCCGACGTCATCCACGCCCTCAAGCCCGACCCGGTCTCCCACGAGCAGAAGCCCGCCCGCATCTTCGACTTCATGTCGCAGACGCCGGAGTGCATGCACATGCTGGTCAACCTGTTCAGCCCGCGCGGCATCCCGGCGGACTACCGGCACATGCAGGGCTTCGGGGTGAACACCTACAAGTGGGTCGACGCCGAGGGCCAGACCGTTCTGGTCAAGTACCACTGGATGCCCAAGCAGGGCGTGCGCAGCATGACCGAGGAGGACGCGGCGAACGTCCAGGCGGGTGAGCTGGGCCACGCGACGAAGGACCTGTACGAGGCCATCGGCCGGGGCGAGTACCCCGAGTGGGAACTGCTCGTGCAGATCATGGCCGACGGCGACCACCCCGAGCTGGACTTCGACCCGCTGGACGACACCAAGACCTGGCCCGAGCAGCTCTTCCCGCCCAAGCCCGTCGGCCGGCTGGTGCTCGACCGCACGGTCGACAACTACTACGCGGAGAACGAGCAGATCGCCTTCGGTACCGGCGTCCTCGTCGACGGCCTCGACTTCTCCGACGACAAGATGCTCGTCGGGCGGACGTTCTCCTACAGCGACACCCAGCGCTACCGCGTCGGCCCCAACTACCTGCAACTGCCGGTCAACCAGGCCAAGAACGCGGAGGTGCGCACCAACCAGCGGGACGGGTTCATGGCCTACGACAACCGCGCGGCCAACGCGAACCCCGAGGTCAACTACGAGCCGTCGATCACCGGTGGGTTGCACGAGGGCCAGTACCCGACCCACGACGACCAGGGGCCGGAGATCAGGGGCCGGCTGACCCGCAAGCGCATCGCGCTCACCAACGACTACCAGCAGGCCGGCCAGCGCTACCTGTTGCTGGAGGACTGGGAGCGCGACGACCTGGTCACCAACTTCGTCAACCTCATCTCCCAGTGCGACCGCCGGGTGCAGGAACGCATGGTCTGGCACTTCCTATTGGTCGAGAACGACCTCGGCCTGCGGGTCGGCAAGGGCCTGGGCATCGGGCCCTCCGACGTGACCCACCTGGAACCGCTGCCCGGCCAGAGCCTGACGGACGAGGACCGCGAACGCCTGAGCCGGCTGGGTGACAACCCGCCGCGCGACGTGTCCGGACTCACCATGACCCACTGCGTCCCCAACAAGCGCCACGTGGTGACCCGGTAACCACCCACCAGCCGCCGCTGGCCCGCCCCGTGCCGCCCCGCGCCGCGACGGGGCGGGCCAGCGGCGTCAGGCCGCACGACCGGGTGACCCGGCCAGGCGGGGGTGCGGGCCGGTCGAGTGACGTCGACGTGGTCCGAGGGCATGGCAGCGAGCCCGGGGGGTCGGCCAGGCCGAGGATGGCCCGGCGTCCCCACACTCCGCCGGTTCCGCCGGGCGTTCGCGGGTACTTCGGAGATTCCGCCCCACACCACGAGGAGATCCAGGTGTCGTTCAACCCGTTGGAGCATCGAGGAATCCCGCTGGATCGCCAGGTCAGGAGTTGGCGCGAGCTGAACGTCGAACCGATCGACCCGGACCACTGTGACCCGTACACCCGCTGCCGCGTCATCACCATGAACGGCATCGAGGTCGAGGCCATCATGTTCAGCCACCAGTTGGCCCGCCACACGAAGGACCCCGAGGTCAAGCGGCAACTGGCACGGACGCGCTACGTCGAGGCACAGCAGCAGAAGGCGGTCAACTGGCTGCTCCCCGGGGTGTCGTCGGTGCTGGAGACGACGATCGCCTACGAACAGGTGGCCGTGGACCTGACGGCCTGGGTGGCACGGATGGAGCCCGACCCGTACCTGAAGCAGGCGTACCAGTTCGGCGTGCTGGAGGATTTCGACCACCTGTACCGGTACGCGAACCTGTACGAGATGATCGAGCACCGCAAGGCGGAGGCGATCGTCGACGGCCTCACGGAGGTCATGCCGGGCCGTCCCACCCGGCTCCACCACCGCAACCCGGTGGACAACGTCCGCGACCCCTACGACCGCACGCGCACCGACCCGCTCTCCAAGCTGCACGCGCTGACGATCCTCTCCGCCGAGCAGCAGACGATGAACTTCTACATGAACACCGGCCCCACCTACATGGAGCCGATCGCCCGACAGCTCTACCAGGAGATCGGGCTCATCGAGGAGGAGCACGTCACGCACTACGAGTCGCTGGTCGACCCGGGGGAGACGTGGTGGGAGCAGCTCGTCAACCACGAGTACAACGAGTGCTACCTGTACTACTCCTTCATGGAGCAGGAGAGCGACCCGAAGGTCAAGGCGCTGTGGGAGCTGCACCTGAACATGGAACTGGAGCACCTGCACATCGCCTGCGACCTGATGCGTCGCCACGACAACCGCGACCCGGCCGAGGTGCTGGCCCCCGAGCTGCCCAACGTGCTCACCTTCGAGCCGAACAAGGGATACCTCCGGGAACTGCTCGCCACCCAGATCGACCTCACCACCCTGGGCGCCGGGTACGTCCGTGAGGCACACGAACGGTTCGAGGAGATGCAGGCACAGATCCACGGGGGCGAGGCCGCGCCGAGCGACCGGGTCATGGACCAGCACCAGGAGATGTTCGGCCGCCAGTACCGCCTGGAGACCGAGGGTGAGCACCCGGTCGCCGCACTGCCCGAGAACCAGTGAGGGGCGATCCCGCCATGTCACACACCCACACACCGCACGCCGGCGACGACAACGCCGCCGACACCGACGTGGTCACGCTCCTCATGCGTCAGCACGGCGACATCCGCAACCTCTTCGACGAGGTCGAGGCGTCGACCGGGGAGGACCGCAAGGACGCCTTCCGGCGCCTGGTACGCCTGCTCGCCGTGCACGAGACGGCTGAGGAGGAGGTGGTCCACCCCTTCGCCCGCCGCGCGTTTCCCGGCGCCGAGGAGGTCGTCGACGAGCGCCTGGCCGAGGAGCACAAGGCCAAGGAGAGCCTGGCGGCCCTGGAGGACCTGGACACCGAGGACCCGGGGTTCCTCCCCCGGCTGCGCGCGCTCCGCGAGAGCGTTCAGACCCACGCCAGGGCCGAGGAGCGGTACGAGTTCACCCACATCCGCCGCAGTGCCGACACCGCGCGCCTGGCCTCCATGGCCAAGGGCGTCAAGGCGGCCGAGGCCATGGCCCCGACCCGCCCGCACCCCGGCGTCGAGTCCAGAGCGGCCAACATGGCCCTCGGGCCCGTCGCGGCACTGATGGACCGCACGAAGGACGCCGTACGCAAGGCCATGGGCAAGGACGGCTGACCCGAGCGCCGGCTTCGCGGCGGCGCCACGCCCGGCTCGGACGGCTGAGCGCCGCCGCGCGGCCCCCCGCGACCGCGCGCACGGGGCCGCGCGGTCGCGGGGCCGGCCCGCGGGCCCTTCGGCCCACGTGCCGGCCCACACTCCGGCGTACGGCCGGGCGCCCGGGCATGTGCCCTGGTCAGCGGCGTAAATGCGTTGCCCGTCGGTGAGCGCGTGGTGAGGATGGCGGAGACAGACCAGTCTCCTCCGTGAGGGCCGTATGTACGTCATCCCCACCACCGCAGGCTCGGTACGCGGACGCCGGAAGGGAGGGGTCGCGGCTTTCGCGGGCATCCCGTACGCGGCGCCGCCGTTCGGGCCGCGCCGGCTGCTACCGCCGCAGCCACCCGAACCGTGGTCGGGCGTGCGCGACGCGTTCGCCCCCGGCCCGTCCGCGCCCCAACCCGGCTACCATCCCGCGCTGGTCGACCTGCTGGGGGAGCCGGGGGAGGTGGGCGAGGACTGTCTGAGCCTCAACGTGTGGACGCCGTCCCCGGGCCGGGCCGAGGGCGGGCTGCCGGTCATGGTCTGGGTCCACGGCGGCGCGTTCCGCAACGGCGCCGGCTCGCTGCCCAGCTACGACGGGGCGCGGCTCGCCGCGGACGGCGTCGTCTGCGTCACCCTCAACTACCGGCTCGGCGCCGAGGGGTTCCTGCTGCTGCCCGACGGCACGAGCAACCTGGGTCTGCTGGACCAGATCGCCGCGCTGGAATGGGTCCGGGACAACATCGCCGGCTTCGGCGGCGACCCCGACAACGTCACCGTCTTCGGCCAGTCCGCCGGCGCCATCAGCATCACCGCGCTCCTGGCCATGCCCCGGGCCCGCGGGCTGTTCCGCCGCGTGATCACGCAGAGCGGCGCCGGCCACCACAGCCACCCGGAACACATCGCCCGGCGCGTCACCGAGCGGCTCGCCGCCCTGGCCGGCGTGGCGCCGACGCGCGAGGCGCTGGCGGCCGTTCCGCCCGAGCGGCTCGTCGCCGCCGACGCCGCCCTGAGCCGGGAGATCGCGCAGGACACGGACCCGGCGCGGTGGGGCGAGTCGGCGGGCGGCGGCACCACCGTGCTGCCCGTGGTGGACGGGGCGACCCTCCCCGAGCGTGCGATCGACGCCATCGCCGCCGGCGCGGGCCGCGACATCGACGTGCTCACCGGAACGACCTCCGACGAGTTCCGGCTCTTCCTCGTCCCGCTGGGGATCACGCCGCGCATCACGGACGAGGTACTGCACGGCTTCCTCGCCGGTTTCGGCCTCGACCCCGACCACGCCCGCGCTGTCTACGCCGCCGCGCGCCCCGGGGCCTGCCCCGGTGACCTGTTCTCGGCCGTCATGACCGACCACGCCTACCGCGTCCCCGCCGTCCGCGTCGCCGAGGCGCGCGCCGCCTCGGGAGCGGAGACCTTCGTGTACGAGTTCACCCGGCCGTCCCCCGCCATGGACGGCGTCCTGGGGGCGTGCCACATGGCGGAGATCGGCTTCGTCTTCGGCAACCTCGACGACCCGCTCGTCGGGCCCGACGCCCCGCGCGACCTCTCCGACCGGATGCGCGCGGCCTGGACCTCCTTCGCCCGCACCGGCCGCCCCGACGCCGTGACCAGCGAGGAAGCGGCGCCATCCTGGCCCGTGTACGGCGCGCGGCGGTCGGTCATGCTCCTGGGTGGCTCCGCGCCCGCCGTGTGCGAGGACCCCGCCGCGGACGCGCGCGAACTCTGGACGGGCCGGCGCTGAGGCGGGGGAGCCGAGCCGGTGGGCGCCGCCGCGCCCACCGGCTCGGACCCGGCCGGCGCGGTGGCGGGTATCGGAAACACGCTTGTCCACGGGCCGTCCCGCACGGAGGATCGGATCATGGACGAGAGCGCTGAGCAGTGGCGAATACGGTTCGACGCGGAGGTGACCTTCAGTAACGAAGGCGGTCTCCAGACACGGGGCTTCCTGCTGGACGTCCCAGCGCCGGACATCGACGACCGGGAACTGGCTGACCTGTTCGTCCGCGAACTCGGCCTCCTCATGGTGGCCGAGGTGCGGATCAGCGGGCGCGAGGCGGTGCGTCAGGCGCACCGGGGGCTGCGGAGCGCGGCCGACGCGCGCGGGATCACGGGAGGGCGCGGGGCTGCGGACCGCCGGTTCGTGGAACTCAGCCACACCGTGCGGCACGGCATGACCACCTACCCCGGCCTGCCGGGCCCCGAGATCGGCGACCACCTCTCGCGGCGGGCCTCGCGCGACCACTACGCGCCGGGAACCGAGTTCGCCATCGGCCGCATCACGATGGTCTCCAACACCGGCACCTACCTCGACAGCCCGTTCCACCGCTTCCCCGACGGGACCGACCTCGCCGGCCTGCCGCTGGAGAAGCTGGCCGACCTGGACGGGGTGGTCGTGCGGGTGGTGGGCCACGAAGGACGTGCGCTGGACCGCGAGACGCTGCTGCCGTACGACGTCGCCGGCCGGGCCGTGCTGGTCCACACCGGCTGGGCGCGGCACTGGGGCACCGAGGCGTACGGGAGCGGCCACCCGTTCCTGACCGCCGCGGCCGCCGACTGGCTGGTCGAACAGGGGGCCGCCCTCGTCGGCATCGACTCCCTCAACATCGACGACACGGACGACGGCGCCCGCCCCGCGCACACCGCGCTGCTCGCGGCCGGCATCCCCGTCGTGGAGCACCTGCGCGGCCTGGAACACCTGCCCCCGCGCGGCTTCCGCTTCCACGCCGTGCCGCCGCCCGTCGAGGGCATGGGCACCTTCCCGGTACGCGCCTACGCCCTGCTCGACACGGACGGCTGACCTACCCCGAGCCACGGCGGGCCCTCGCACCGGGGCCCGCCCGGCGCCCCCCGAGTGCCCGGCGCCCTCCCGAGGTCCCGGTGGCTGATTACCCCCGGTTCCCCCGATCCTCCCGAATCCACCGAATCCGCACCGGGGCCGCGCGCCGTGCCGTACGGTCGGGAGACGTCGAGGACGGCATCGGCCCGGGGCCCGGAGGCGCGGAACCCCGTACGGTGCCGGAAGGAGGGACGGTCGTGGCGGACCAGGAGGACCCGCACGAGGTGGCGTTGGCGCGCTACCGGCTCTACGTGGACACGCTCCGCGCCCGCATGCCCAAGGAACAGTTCGACCTCCTCATGCAGGTGATCCGGATGTGGGCCGAGCACGGCGGCGGCACCATCCGGCTCAGTCTGGACGGCCCGGAGAAGGAACTGTTCACCCAGGCCATGCAGCAGGAGTTGCTCAACCTCATGGGGTTGATCGGAGCGCTCGAACCAGGCCACGAGGACCGCGCCGACCACGTGGTGGCCCAGCTCGGGGACGGCGAACACGCCAAGGGCGCCATGTCGTTGGTGCCCCCCGACGTCGCCGCGGACCCGGAACGCCTGCGCGCCATGCGCGACCGCCTCGACGCCCAGCAGCGCCAGCGCGTCCTCGACCGGCAGGAAGTGGAGAACATCGCCCGCGCCTCGGGCATGCCGACGACCACCGACGACACCTGACGGCCGGCGTGGGCGCCGGCCGCGTGGGCCGGCGCCGTCGCACCGTGCGACCTGGCCGGGGCGGTGCGCTCAACGGGCCCAGGGGGATCTTCTCGTCGCTGCCCGGCACCACGGCCTGGCCACCGGCCAGATCATCGACGACCTGGAGAGGCGGGGGTACGTCGAGCGCCAGCCGCACCCCGCCGGCGGGCGGCGCAAGCTCGTCGTGCTGACGGCGAAGGCGCGGGAGCACCTGACGGTGGCCGGAAGAATCCTGCACGAGCAGGAAGCGCAACTGGCCGACCGGCTCGACGAGGTGGGCCTGCGGGTACCGCGCGCCGAACTCGCGGCCATCATCCGCATCATGGCCGGCGACTCGATCCCGCCCCTGCGCCCCGTCTGGTGACGGCAGTGCGGCGATCGGCACGCCTGCACGCCAACCGTGCCGCCGCGCCGCTTAGCCCGCGCCGCGGCAGGACCGTACGATGCGGACGACGCACCACCCCGCAGCGGACACGGCCCGAAGGGCGCCCCCACCCGGGCGGTGACGCGGTGTCGGACGCGCTGGACCACATGGTTGAGGAGCTGTCGTGAGACGACCCATCGCCCGCGTGACCGGAAGCGCGCCCTTCCGTTGGCTCTTCGTTCTGATCGCCACCGCGCTGCTCACGGTCTCGGCCAGCGGTTGCGGCGCCCTGGCGGACGAGCCCGCCGCCTTCGGTGGCCTGGTCTCCCTGCACCGGGAGGGCGGTTACGCGGGCCGCTGGGACCAGGTCACCGTGTACGACGACGGCACCCTGCGTACCGAGCACCAGGGCGCCAGCGGCGGCCAGGACCGGCTCACCGGCCAGGAACTGAGCCGACTGCGGGCCCTGCTGCGCGAGGTGGAGTGCGCCGACCTGCCGCGGCGCAGCGTCAGCGACATCGGCGGCGACCGGTACGTGTACCGGCTCACGCATCGCGGACACACCATCACCACCGACCAGTCCCGGAAGCTCGGTGCCGTGGATGAGGTCATCGACCTGCTCGACCCCCGGCTGGCTCCAGGCCGGTGACGGGGCGCCCGGGCTGACCCGCCCTCGTCGAGCGGGCGTGGGGGAGGATGCCGGGATGACTGACGGGATGAGCAACCACCAGAACACTGCGGCGGCCTGGGGCCGTCTGACCGCCTGGCTGAAGGAGCACGCCCCGCTCTCGTACGCGTCGCTGCTCCCGCCCGCCCCGGAGCGGGCCATCGAGGCCGCCGACGCCCGACTGAGGCGGCACGCGAACTTCGGGCTTCCCACGGAGCTGGCCGCGTTGTGGCGGCTGTGTGGTGGTGTGGAGCACCAGTACATCGAGGCCAACGAGGAGGAAGGCGAGGTCGGCTCGGGGGCGTTCCTGCCGGGTGGGGTTCTGCTCGGTCCGGCGGAGGCGCTCGGGCCACGGCTGCCCGAGGTCGGCCGTCGCGACGTGTGGGGCGCCCCGGTGGTGCCGTGGCTGACCCGCGACGAGGCGGGCCCCGAGTCCGGGCACTACGTGGGCGGGGCCGGCGTCGGCTCCTGGTCGCTCCCCGACGACCTGGCCTTCGACCAGCCCGACTACCCGTCGATCGCCGGCTACCTCGACGCCGTGCACCGCACGCTCACCGAGGGGCCGGCCGACGCCATGGGCCCGGACGTGCCCGGCCTAGTGTGGGGATGCCTCGTCTGGGACGACCCGAAGGCGCCGCTGCTGGACGACGCGCTGGAGCACTGGCGGCCCGTCCACTGACGCGGGGGTGGGCCGGGCCCACCCGGCTCACGCGGGCCCGGTCGCGGGCGACCGCCATCGCGGCGTACCAGGTCAGCCCCGTATCGAAAGGTACGATCGCCCGCACCGGGCGGGACGGGGAGGCAACGGAAACGGGCAGGGAGAGGCGGCGCGCGGCGGCATGCGAGTGGGAGTCAGGTGGGGGCCCGACGGGTGTTCCGCCGTGCTGCTGAGCGGCTCCCGGGTGCTCGCCGCCGCGCGGGCTCCCGGGCGCGGGCGGACGGTCCTGACCCGGGTGTTGGCCGAGGTGTGCGGCGCGCACGCCGCGGCCGTACGGCATGTCACCTTCGACGTCGGGCCCGCCCTGCTGGCGGCGGTGCGGGAGCCGGCCGACGGGCCGGAGCAGGGGGCGGGTGAGGGCGCCGCGCGTACCGTTCCGGTGGTCGCGGTGCGGATCGCGCCCCGGCCGGCCCGGCACCCCGCCCTGGCCCGGCACCCGTCTGCGCCGATCGCCGGGCTGGTGGCGCGTTCGGTCACCCTGCCGGGCGGTCACGACCTGCTGGGGCGCGAGCTGGCCGCGCTGGACGACGCGCGGGTCGGGGAGCTCGCGGACGAGCTGGCCGCGAGCGGTGTGCGCGCCGTCGCCGTCGCCGCCTGCGGATCGCTGGCCGCGCCGGCCCACGAACGGGCGGTGGGTGAACGGCTGTTGGCGGCCGCCCCGGGCCTGCGGATCTCGCTCTCCCACGAGTTCGGCGGCCAGGACCTGGCGGGCCGGGAGGCGTCGGCCGTGCTGAACGCGGCGCTCGCCGACGTCGCCGAGGAGGTGCTCGGCGCCTGCGAGGCCGCCGCCGGCCGGGTCGTGCCACGGGCCCAGCACGGCGTCGCGCGCGGGGACGGCGGCCGTACCCCGCTGGCCAGGGCGCGGACGCTGCCGGTCGTGGCCGTGGGCGCGGCCGAGGCCGCGGCGCTGTTGGGCGCGGCGCGCCTGGCGGGGCTTGAGCGGTGCCGGGTGCTGCTGCCGGGGTCGGAGGGCGCGCTGCTCGGCGAGGTCCGCAACGGGGTACCGCTGGTGCGGCCGGGACGGGTTCCGGGCTGGGGCGTGCGCCTCTCGGTGCCGATGGCGATCCTCTCCGCGAAGGGCACGGCCCTGGACGGGATCGGCGGCGGCGCTGCCGACAGCGCGGATGCCGATGCCGGTAACGGTGATGGTGCTGAGGCCGGTGCCGGTGACGGCGGCGAGCCGCCGACGGTGGTGGTCGCCGCCGGGGACGGGCATCCCGCGCACCCCGCCCCGGCCGCCGGCCCCGTCGCCGCGCCCGGGCCGGTCTGCGACGCCGGTGGCGGAACGAGCGGCGGCCACCGGGTGGCGTGCCGCGACGACCGGGTGTCGTTGTCGCCACCGGCCGACCTGGCGCTGATCGGAACCGCGCTGTGTCCACCCATGGCCTGGGTCGACGAGGTCGTACAGGTCAAGGATGCCCGCGAGTTGGCGGCGGTGCGGCGGGACGCGGAGCAGCGCACCATCGCGATGGTCACCGCGCAGGGCGCGGCGCCGGGAAGCGCGCGGCTGGTGGAAACCACCGTGGTCGCGCTGCCGTTCAGCCCGGCCGGCACGATACGGGTCCACCTGCGGGCCGTCGGCGAGGCCGAGCCGTGGACCGCTGGCGAAGCCGCCGCCAGGGACGGTGAACCAGCGGGGGCCGGCGCCGACGGCGAGCGGGTTGCCGGCGGGCCGGCCGGGGGCGAGTCCAGCGACGGTGCCGACGCGGTGGTGGCCTCGCGTCCGGCCGGTGAGGCGCCAGCGGCCCGCGATGTGGGGGAGGGGCGCGAGGCGGGCGAGGGTCGCGGTGCGCGGGCCGCCGGGGGCGCGCCCGCCGGCCGGCGTCCTCGGAGGTCCGAGTGACGGCGCGCGGCGTGGAGCCGGTGCGGGCCATCGGCGCCGAAGACGTGTCCACGCTGTGGGCGGGCGCGCAGTTCTACGCCCCCGCCTTCGGCGACGACGGCGCCGAGGGCCTGCGGGAGTGGGTGACCGCGCTGCTGGCCGAACACGGCCCCGTCCCGCTGGTGCGTGCCGAGGCCCTGCCGCCCGACACCCGGTGCGCCGCGCTCGGCCTGGTCGGTTCGGGCACGGCGCTGGCCGAACTGCCGCCCGTCGGGGACGAGTTCACCACGGCTCTCAGCGGGCTTGAGCGGCGGCTCGGCCAGCGGGTGGAGGCCGTCTTCCCGCTCGCCGCCGCAGCCCTCAACGCCCTGACGCCGCTGGTGGCGGCCTGTCTGCGCGGGCTGCCGCTGATCGACAGCGACGGCATGGGGCGGGTCTTCCCGCTGGTGCAGTACACCTCGCTGCACCTGGCGGGCCTTCCGGTCGGCCCGGTGTGCGCGGCGGGGCCGGCCGGCGAGAGCCTGACCGTGGAGGCCGCGTCCGCCGACCGGGTGGAGACGATGCTGCGGGCCCAGGTCCACCTGATGGGCGGCTGGGCGGCGACCGCCAGCTACCCGTGCGACGCCGCCGAACTGCGCGGCGCCGGCCTGCACGGCACGGTGTCCCGGCTGCTGGCCGCGGGGCGTGTCCTGCGCGCGGGGGGCCCGGTGGACCGGACGGTCAGCCGGTTGTCGGCCGTCACCGGCTGCCGCAGCGTGGGGCGGGGCCGGGTGGTCGAGGTCGAGCAGCTCACCCGGCCGATGGAATGGGCCCAGCCCGCACACGCCTCGACGGTGCTGGTGGCCGAGTCCGGCGGCGCGGGGAGGTTGCTCCAACTGGAGTTGCAGAACGACATCCTGCTGGTCCTCGCCGACGGAGCGCTGACGGCGGCCGTACCGGACGTGATCTGCTTGCTGGATGCCGTACGGGGCGGCGTCGTCGGCCTGGACAGCCTGGGCGGTGGTGAGGTGGTGGAGGTGTTGGTGATGCCGGCCGCGCCGGTCTGGTACTCCCCGGCGGGGCTCGCGCTGGCGGGCCCGCGCGCCTTCGGCCTGCCGGTCGAGCACCCCCGGGTGGCCCGGTGAGGGCGCACCCGACCGGCCCGCCGGCCAGGCTCACGGTGGCCGAGATGCTGACCGTCGGGGCGCTGCGCGACGCCGAGGAGGTGTTCCTGGCCGACGGCGGCGGCCCGGTGGAACACCTGGTGCTGGCCGGGGAGCTGCCGAGGCTGCGCGAGCTGGCGCCGAACACCGTGGTGGTGCTGCACGGCGAGGCGGCGAGCGGCGGCTGGTCGCTGGCCAGCGCCCTGCACATGGCCTGGGAGCGCCACGCCGCGGCGGTGGTCACCCCGCGGGTCGCGCTGAGCCGCTCCGCCGCGCTGTTGGCGCGGCGGCTGGGCATCACCGTGCTCGCCGTCGACCGGGACCCGGTGGAGGTGGCGCTCGCCCTGGCCGCCGAGGTGGCGCGGCCCGAGGCGGAACGCGCCCGCCGGGTGGCCGCCTGCGCCGAACTGCTGGCGCGCGAGTCCACGGTGCGCGGCGTGCTGGGCGTGCTGAACGCGGAGTTGGCGGGCGTTCCGGTGGCCCTGCTCGTGGACGGCGGCCTCGTCGCCGGCCGCGCCGCCGCCCTGCGGCCCGGCCGTGGCCTGACCGACGTACGGGTGGACGTTCCCGGGCCGGCCGGGCGGCGCTGGGCCGAGTTGGTGGCCGCCGTGCCCGAGCCGTCGGACGGCTACGCCGAGTACGTGCCCACGCTGCTGCGGCTGGCACGGGCCCCGCTGCTGGCGGCCTCGGCCCGCCGGCGCATCGAGACGGCCCGGCGCACCGCCCGGGAGCAGGCGGCCTTCGGGCTGCTGCGGGAGAGCGTCGAGCACGGACGGGCGGCGGACGGGGCGCCACCGGCCGCCGGTACGCGGCCTCCGCCCGACCGGGAGCCGCCGGTGTGGACCAGCGAACTGGGGTGGCGCGTCGAAGGGGTCAACACGGCGTTGTGGATCGCCGACCCCTCCGGTGCCCAGGACCCGCCGGCACCGGAGCGGACCACGATGGTGCGGGCGGCGTGGGCCGATCGCCTGCCGGACCTGCCGCTCGTCGCCGACCAGGGCGGCTGGCTGAGCTGGTGGAACCAGCCGCGTGACACGCCGGGCGGCGGCCCGCCCAAGCGGCTGCGCGCCCTCGTCGGCGACGTCGCCCGCGAGCACGGCGCCGTGGTCGGCGTCGGCTCACCGCTGCCGGGGGCCGCCGGGCTGCTGCGCTCGCTGCGCGAGGCCCGGTTGGCCGCGGGCGCCGCGGCGGCCGACGGGCCGGGCGGGGTACGGGAGTTCGGCGCGTCGGGGGTGGCCGCCGCGCTGGCCGCGTTGCCGGTGGACCACCTGGTGTCCGTCGCCGACCTGGTGTTCCCGGCCCTGGCCGACGTCCGCGACCGGGAGCAGATCGTACGGACCGTGCTGGCCGTGCTTGACCACGGCGGCTCGCTCAACCGGGCCGCGACGCGGCTCGGGGTGCACCGCAACACGGTGCTGGCCCGGTTGAAGCGGGCCCAGGAGGTCGGCCTGGCGTACGACGACCCGGCCAGCCGGCTCGCCGTGCACGTGCTGTGCCACGCGCTGGCGGCCGGCAGGCCGGGCGAGGCCCGACAGCCGGACGCGCCACCGCCCGACACCGGGCCGGGCCGGAGCACGTAGCCGGCCGAACGGTTGGCGCGACGCCGAGGCGGGGCAGGGCGACGCGGGGCGGGCGCCCGACGGCGGTCCCGCCGCCCCGGGCGTCCGCCCCGCGCGGGCTCGACGCGGTGTCAGTCGCCGACGCCGTACTGGCGCAGCGCCGCCTCCGGGCTGACGTACCGGTCGGCGACGTCGGCGCGTACCGCCTCCGCGTCCCGCTCGGCCGGGTCGCCGAAGCCGCCTCCGCCGCCGGTGGCGCACCGTACGACGTCGCCCTGGGCCAGCTTCAGGCCGTTGGCCTTGAGCAGCCGGCGCTCGTCGGGGCGGCCCGGGTTGATGACGACGTCGGGGCCGACCGCGTCGGCGCCGCCGAACAGGCCCCAGGCGGGCTGCCGGGAGCGCTCGAACCACAGCGACACGGTGCAGTCGGCCAGCGCCTCGTACTCGCGGACGACGCCGTTGCCGCCGCGCCACCGGCCGGCGCCACCGCTGTCCGGGCGCATGCCGTAGGAGGTGACGCGGAACGGGTAGCGGGTCTCGAAGACCTCGATCGGCACGTCCTTGAGCGAGCCGTTGACGTTGTTGATGAGCGCGCTCTCGCCGTCCGAGCCCCGCCAGGCCCCCCAACCGCCGAGCGTGGCCTCCAGGCTGACGTACTCCCGGGCCACGCGCGGGTCGAAGCCCGCGAGCAGCACGATCATCGAGTCGCCGTGGCTGGCCGCCGCGACGCGCTCGGGCACGGCCGGCGCCAGCGCGCGGCCGACCATGTCGATGAGCAGCCCGAGGTGGGAGAAGTACCACTGGCAGGCGGCGGGGGCCTTGGCGCCGAGTACCGAGCCCTCCCGCACCTGGGTGGTCATGGTGCGGAACGAGCCGCCGTTGCCCGGCACGTCCGGGCTCACCAGCAGCTTGTAGCCGACCCGCAGGGCCGAGACCGCCTGCGAGACGCCGCAGTTGACGGGCCCGGTCGTCTGGTCGGCCGAGTCGGTGACGTCGAAGTCGATGGTGTCGCCGGCGACCGTGATCCGCAGCCTGATCGGCACCGGTGTCGCCAGGTCGACGCCGTCGTTGTCCAGCACGCCGTCGGCCGTGTACACGCCGTCCGGGATGGCGGCGACCACCTCGCGCTCCAGCACCTCGGTCTGCCGGAAGATCTCGGCGCTGGCGCCCTCCAGGGTGTCCAGGCCGAATCGGTCCACGATCTCCGTCAGCCTGGCCGAGCCCATCTGGATGCAGGCGATCATCGCGTGCATGTCGCCCGTGGTGGGGTACGGGAAGCGGACGTTGGTGCTGATCGTGTCGATGATCTCGCGGACGAACTCGCCTCCCGACACCAGCTTCTGCGGGCCCAGCCGCAGCCCCTCCTGGAAGATGTTGACCGAGTCCATCGAGCCGCCGGGGTCCTTGGACCCCACGTCGATCCAGTGCGCCCGGGAGGCCGTGAAGCCGATCAGGCGGTCGTCGTGGAAGACCGGCCCGAAGATGGTGACGTCGTTGAGGTGGGTGCCGCCCAGGTAGCTGTCGTTGAGGATCCACACGTCCCCCGGCTGCCACACCTCCCGCCCGAAGCGCTCCTCGGTGGCCAGCGTGCAGGTCTCCAGGTTGCCGAGGAAGATGGGCAGCCCCGCCGACTGTCCGAGCACCTGGTGCTGGGCGTCGAGGAGCGCGACCACGCAGTCGCCGCACTCGTAGATGATGGGCGTGTACGCGGAGCGGATGAGCGTCGCGTTCATGTCCTCCGCCGCCGAGTTGAGCGCGCTGCGGATGATCTCGACGGTTACCGGGTCGACTGCCGTGGTGGTGGTCATCACTTGCCCTTCACTCGGATGATCAGTGAGCCGATCTCGTCCACGCTCACGTCGTACCCGGGCGGCACGACGCTGGTGGCGGTGGCCTCGACGATGACCGCCGGCCCCTCGAAGCGGTGCCCCGCCCGCAGGTCGTCGCGGTGCACGACGATGGACTCGGTCTCCCGGCCGCCGAAGACGACCGGGCGGGTGCGGTGCGGGAAGTCAGGTCCGTCGGCCTTCTCCAGCGGCTCGGGCTCAGCGCGGCCCAGGTCGCCGAGGGCGGTGCTGCGCAGGGTGACGAACTCGATCGGCGCCCCGGGGTTGGCGTGCCCGTAGCGGCTGTGGTGCATCGCGGCGAAGCGCTCGGCCATCACCGCCCGGAAGTCCTCCCGCCGGGGCTCGGCCGCGTCGGTGAGCGGCACGGTGAGGGTGTACTCCTGGGCCGCGTAGCGGATGTCCACGGCGTGCTGGACGGTGCGCTGGTCCGCGACGACACCCTCACCGGCCAGCGAGGCCAGGCCCTCCTCCTCCATCGCGGCGAGCCTGGCGGCCATGTCGCCGCTGGCCAGGTCCTCGTCGAGGAAGAAGTACGGCTCCGAGAAGTCCTTGCGGATCTGCGTCTGGAGCATGCCCCAGGCCGAGAACGCGCCGGGGAACCGGGGCACGATCGTCTCGGCGATGCCCAGTTCGCGGGCGAGGAAGACCGCGTGCATGGGGCCGGCGCCGCCGAAGGCGACCAGGCTGAAGTCGCGCGGCTCGATGCCACGGGAGACGGTGATGGTGCGGATGGCCTGCGCCATCTTGGAGTTGGCGACGTCGCAGATGCCCTCGGCCATGGCGGTGGTGCCCAGGCCCAGTTCGCCGGCGAGCCGGTCGACGGCGCTGACCGCCGCCTCCTGGTCCAGCGTCATCCGGCCGGCGGCGAAGCCCTCCGGGTCGACCCGGCCGAGCACCAGGTTGGCGTCGGTGACGGTCGGTTCGGTGCCGCCCCGCCCGTAGCAGGCGGGCCCCGGGCTCGCGCCCGCCGAGCGCGGGCCCACCCGCAGCCCGCCCGCCTCGGCGTACGCGACGGACCCGCCGCCCGCCCCGACGGTGTGAATGTTGACCACGCTCATCAGCATCGGCAGGCCCTCGAGCCGGGCCTCGGCGGCGACGTCCGGCTCCCCGTCCACGATGAGCGACACGTCGAAGGAGGTGCCGCCCATGTCGACGCCGATGAGGTTGGGCCGGTCGGTCACCCGGGCCAGTTCGTGGGAGCTCATCGCCCCGCCGACCGGGCCCGACAGCAGCGTCTGGAGCGGGCGCCGCCGCGCGGACTGTGCGGTCAGCACACCGCCGGAGGACTGCATGACGTGCAGCGGGACGGCCAGCCCGCCTTGGCGCAGCTCCTCCTCCAGGCGGCTGAGGTACTGGCGGACCACGGGCCCGGTGTAGCTCTCGATCACGGCGGACGAGGTGCGCTCGTACTCGCGCCACTCCTTGGCCGCCTCGTGCGAGAGCGAGACCGTGAAGTCCTCGCCCAGTTCCTCGGCGACGATCTCCCGGGCCCGCAGCTCGTGCGCCGGGTTCTTGTAGCTGAACAGGAAGGCGACGGCGATCGCGCCGTGTCCCTCGCGCCGCGCCCGACGCGCGGCGTGCCGTACGGCCTCCTCGTCCAGCGGCCGCACCTGCGAGCCGTCCTGCGCGAGGCGCCCACCGATCGCCACCACGTCCCGACGCGGGACCAGCGGCTCCGGCTTGCGGTAGTGCACGTCGTACAACCGCGTCCGCGGGCCGCGGGCGATGTGGTACGTGTCCTCGGCCCCCTCGGTGGCGAGCAGCAGAACGCGCACGCCGCGCCGCTCCAGGAAGGCGTTGAGCCCCTGGGTGGTGCCGTGCACCATGAAGCTGATGTCGCCGGGGGAGTCGACGACCGACGCCAGCCCGGACAGGACGCCACGGCTCAGGTCGTCCGGCGTCGTGGACGCCTTGGTCGCGGCGAACCGGCCGGTCTCCTCGTCGTAGGTGACGACATCGGTGAACGTTCCTCCGATGTCCATGGACACGCGGTAGCGGGTCATGAACCCTCCTTGAGTGCGGAACCTGCTCCGCAAGCTAGAAGGTGCCCCGGGGCGCGACCATGTGCCCGCCGCACAACAGACCGGGCCTCACCCGTGCGCCGCGCACTCCCGCGCCGGACGCTCGTACGGACGTCCGGCGGCGGCCGCGCCGGCACGGGGGCGACCAGCCCGGGGCTTGGCCGCCCCGCGCGACGGGCGCACGGGACATACGGGACGCGCGGGGCCCGTGCCCCGCGCCGGTGGGCGGTGCGGTCAGCCGGCGGCCTGCTGGTCCTCGTGCAGGTGCGTGATGAGCCAGCGCCCGTCGGCGCGCCGCAGCACGGCGGTGTTGCGCAATAGCGCCGACGGCCGGTCGTGGTAGTCGACGCGCACCCAGTGCCGGCACACGGCCAACTCCCCGAAGACGTCAATGACCTGGTCGTACGCGGTCAGCCCGGCCTCGACCGGGCCGCCACCGTCACCCTCGGCGGTGGGCCGCCCCGCGCGTATGCGGTCGAGATCCGGCTTGCCGAGCAGGAGTTGCGGTGTGGCCGAGTCCCAGATGGTGGCCTCGGGGTCGAGATGGATGTCGATCCGGGCCCGGTCGCCCGACAGGTACGCCTCGTACATGTCGGTGAACACCGCCCACACGGCGGCGAGGTCGGCGGCCGCACCGCCAGGGCGCGCGGCGCTGTGGGCTTCCCCGGACGGCGTGGTCGGGGTGGTCGGCGTGGGTGGTACGGGCGGGGTGGTCGGTTCGGGCGGTACGGAGGGCATGGCTGGCACCTGTCGTCGGGGTTTCGGGATTTTCGGGGATTCGGCGGGCCCGTCGCGAAGCGGGGCGGCCGATGGCTGCGGCGCGGCGGCCCGGATGGACGGCCCGCGTCGTCGGCCGCGTCCCCGTTCCGGTCTGTGGGGGGCTGGCCACCGCACGCGCAGGCCGGGCCGGTGACGGGTGCGGTCGGGGGGGGCCGGCGATCTGTGAATCCGTCGGCTTAGCGTACCCAGCTTCGTGTCAGCGGTCCGCTAGTCGACTAGCGGACCCGCAGGGTAGGAGTACTGTCGATCGCCAGCAGGGGCCTGGCGGCCTTCGTTGATCTTCTCTCTGCGCCCGGCGGCCGCGGCGGCCAGTACATCCCGCGCTTCGGCCCGACGGCCCAGGCCAAGTGGCTGCGCGCCAGTGCCGCTCGGATCAGGCCACGTTGACCACCGAGCAACGTCACGGCGCTGACGGGTGCATCCGCTACCTGCGCACCAAGCGCGAGTTCCCGCACTTCGCGAAGGCCCTCGCCAGCGGCCGACCCATTCGAAGTCATGGCATTTCATGGGTCGCGAGCAGTGGTGGTCTAGCGGCTGCCGAGTTCTCCCCTGGTGAACCCGTATTGGTGTGCCGCGAGCACAGTGGCGAGTGCGGGGACGAGCAGTGCGAGCGCGACCCAACTCAGCCAGGACGCGTCCCATCCGCTGAGGACGAGGCCTCCGATGATGCCGCCACCGGCGATTCCGACGTTCCATCCGGTGGTGAGGAGTGCTTGGGCGACATCGCCTGCGTCGCCTGCTGCTTCGGCGACCGCGGTCTGCAACAGGGTGGAGGTGCCGCCGAACGCGAGCCCCCAGAGCTCCGCGCTGGCGTAGACGAGCGCGGGCACGCCGGAGAAGACGCCGAGCAGCAGCGCGCATGTCGCGAACAGCACACACGCGATGATCATGAGGAGGCGCAGGCGCCGGTGGACGAGCGCTCCGGCGATCCAGATGCTTACCAGCGACACCAGGCCGAAGGTGAGCAGCACGGCGTCGACTTGACCTGCCATGTCGAGCGGCTTGAGGAACGAGGCGATGTAGGTGTAGAGGAGGCTGTGGGCGAGCACGAACGTGAGGGTCACGAAGAGCACGGGCGCTACGCCGGGAATGCGAAGGGTACGGGTGAGCGGGAGCCGTGAGCCCTTGGGTTGTCCGGGGAAGTTCGGTACCGCCGCGATGACCCACACGATCAACGCGAGCGTGAGGACGGTCATGATCCCGAACGCGTATCGCCACTCGACGAGCTTGGCCAGAAACGCCGCGGCAGGAACTCCGACGGACAGGGCGACGATTGCGCCCCCCATCGCGATCGCCATTGCCTTGCCGCGCTGATGTGAGGGAACCATCCGTACCGCGTATCCGGCCAACAGCGCCCAGAGCAATCCGCCGACGATGCCGCCGAGGCACCGGGCGACTAGCGTGAATGCGAAGTTATCGGAAAGCGCGGTGACGGTGTTGGCGATCACGAGTCCCGCGATCGCCACCAGCAGCAGGTGTCGGCGCGGCCAGCCGATCGTCGCCTTGGTGAGCGGGATCGCGGCAAGGATCGCCCCGATCGCGAAAACGGTCACGCTCTGCCCGGCGGTGCTCTCGCTGACACCCAGGTCTCGACTCATCTCGGGGAGCACCCCGGCGGGCATCGTCTCGGTCAGGAGCGTGATGAACCCGGTGGTGGCCAAGGCCAGAAGACCCGCCAGCGGGAGCCGGGCGTTCGTTGTCGAGCGAGGTAGCAGAGTGTCTGGTCGTGTCATAACCTCACCATCGATGGGTGACATCAATGTGAAGGTCAACTCGGTGTGCGCCGAGTCACAGAACGTCAGCCACAGAGGGCGAGGAGAGGGATATGCGGATCGGTGAGCTGTCGACGCGCACCCGGACTCCGATGAGGTTGCTGCGCTACTACGAGGAGCAGGAACTGATCGAGGCGAATCGACTGCCCAACGGATACCGGGACTACGAGGAGTACGTCGTCGACCGGGTTCTCCAGGTACGGGGCCTGCTCGATGCCGGGCTACCCACACGGATCATCAAGCAGATCCTGCCCTGCCTGAACACCCCCCGCACGATCCACATGCCCTACGTCACGCCAGACATGGTCGCAACGCTCGAACGTGAACGCGATCGCATGGCCGAGAAAATCGAATGTCTCACCAAGAACCACCAAGCCATCACCGACTACCTCGACGCCGCGCGCCGCAATATCCGAGCTTCCTAACCGGTGCCGGGTCTGCTGAGCTGTTTGCCAGCCACTCGGTCAGCTTCTCCGCATCCGCGACCGGACACTCCCGAAACCCGAAATGCTTCCGGGCCCGTCGTACCCGCCATCACCGTTCCCATGGGACGAGTGGCTGTAGGCGAAGCACAGTCCAGACAGTGGGCTGACGATGAGGGCGACGGGCTTACCAACCCATGCCTCGCCAAGTCCGCAGGTCAAGCCCCACACACGCCACGTACACCAAACGGACGGGAACGGGGCTCCGGGCGGTGCCCGTCGCCCCCCGGTCGCCCCCACGGGCCGGCGGGGCTCGGGAAGCCGGCTGCTGGCGCCGGTCCCGTACCGACTACCGGCTCGCGGAGGCCAGCCGTTCACGTCCTGGCCAGCTTGAACTCCCTTCACCGGACGCGAGGCTTCACGGTGCGACCAGAAGGTGGATTCGTCATGTTCGCGACATGAAAGGACTCCGCTCCATGGCTCAGACCCGCGCAGCCCACTCACGCCTTGGCCGACTCGCCCTCACCGCCGCCCTCGTGGCGCTCGCCGCGACCGTGTCCGCCCCGGGCGCCCACGCTGCCGGGCTCCCCTCGGTCGTCCCGGTCGCGGAGACCCCCGCGCTCCACGACGACGAGGCGGGCGGCAACGCCGACGCCGACGACCCGGCCATCTGGCGCAACGCCGCCGGCCCGGACCGCAGCCTGGTCATCGCCACCGCGAAGGAGGGCGGGCTGCGCGTGTACGACCTGGACGCGCGCGAGGTGCAGTCCGTGCCGGCGCCCACGCCGCCCGGCCCGGACGACGCCCCCGGCCGGTTCAACAACGTCGACCTCGTGCACGGCCTGCGGCTGTCGACCGGCCGCGCGGACCTGGCCGTCACCAGCGACCGGGGCAACGACCGGCTGCGGGTCTACCGCGTCGACCCGCGCCACGCCGGTGGCCCGCTGGTCGACGTGACCGACCCGAAGGCGCCGCCCGTCTTCTCCGCCTCCCAGCAGGAGATCAACGAGCAGCGCACCACCTACGGCCTCGCGACATGTCCCGACCCCGCCACCGGCCGCGGCTACGCACTGGTCAGCCAGCGCGAGCGGACCCGCATCGGACTCCTCGAACTGACCGCTAACCCCGACGGCACGGTCGGCTATCGCCCGGTGCGCACGCTCGACCTGCCGGCCAGCTTCCGGCTGCCGAACGGCACCGACTGGTCCCCGTGCGCCGAGCCGGGCGAACTGCCGCAGGTCGAGGGCATGGTCGTGGACCCGGCCAACGGCACGCTGTATGCCGGGCAGGAGGACGTCGGCATCTGGCGGCTGCGCGCCGACCTGACCGGCACGCCGCACCTGGTGGACAAGGTGCGCGAGTACGGCGTACTCGGCACGTACGACGAGGAGAGCGAGGAGTGCGTGGCGGGCGCCGACCCCGGTTACGGCGGTGAGCGCCTGGCGGCCGACGTCGAGGGCCTGACGTTGCTGCGTGAGGCGGACGGCGACGGCTACCTGCTGGCCTCCAGCCAGGGCGACGACACCTTCGCCGCCTACGACCGCGAACTGTCCGACCGCAACGAGTACGAGGGCGGCTTCCGCGTCGGCGCGGCCTCCGCCACGCTGGACGGTTCGCAGGAGTGCGACGGTGCGGCGGTGCTCAACGAACCGCTGGGCCGCCGGTTCCCGCACGGCCTGCTCGTCGTCCAGGACGGCCACGACACGCCGGGTGCTACTGAACGCCCCTCCACCAACTTCAAGTTCGTGGACCTGGGCCGGGTGCTCGACGCGCTCGACGACTGACCAACGGGTTACGGGCTACGAGCTACGGGCCGGACGTCGCCTCGCCGACCAGCGTGCCGACCAGCACACCGACCCGTGCGCCGGGCCGGTCGGCGGGGCGTACCGGCCGGCCGCCGACAACCGCCGGCCGGCGCCTCGCGAGGTGAACCGGGCCGGCGCCACTGGTGGGCCCGCGCGAGGCCGGCGGCCAACGTCCCGGGTGCCGGCCCGGTCACGGGCGCCGGAAGAACTCCACCTCCGCCAGGGCCAGATGGCGGCCACCGGCCAGTCCGGTCGGGGAGGCGAGCGTGAGGCGGATGCTCGTCGCGTTGCTGACTCCGACGTGGAACGTCTGCGGTCCCGCCTTGTCGGTCAGGTCGAGCTTCCTGCGGGTGGTCTGACCGTCCTTCGCCACCACCTCCATGTCCACGCGCAGGGCCCGCCCCTGACGGGCGTACTCCTTCTGGGCGACCGATGCGCCGTTGGTGACGATCAGTTGCACCAGGCGGAACGGCTTGGCGAAGTCGTACGTCACGGTGGCGCCGGGCGCGGGCGCGCCCCAGTAGCGGTTACGGAACCCGTCCGTCGTGTTGCCCCCTGGGTGGCCCGCCACCTGCGCGGACGCCGACGTGCGCGTCGGCGTCACCGCCTTGGGCTTCTTCAGCTTGTCGCGGGTGTCCTCGAAGAGGTGCCGTGCGGTGGGGAGCAGCAGATAGCCGCCGACGCACAGCGCCGCGACCACGGTGAGGATCACGAACAGCCGCACCAGCCGGCCCGAACTCGCCCTGGTGCGACGGCGCAGCGGCCACAGGGTCCGCCACCACGGCAGCGGGTCCCGCGCGGCGACCGAGGTGAGCGGTGCCGCGCAGCGGCGGCAGAACCGGCGGTGCGGCGGGTTGGCCGCTCGGCAGGTGGGGCAGGGGATGCCGGTCGTGGTGTCGTCCGTCGTGACCGGCCGCACGGTGGGGCGCGGTGCGACCGCCTTCGCGGGCTTGACCGGCCGGGGAGCGTCGTCCTGCGGTGGGGCGCTCGCCGGGCCGGGCCGGGCCGGTTCGGGCGCCGGGGCCGAGCGCGCCGCGGGTGTGGTGGGTGGGGCCTCCGAGCGCGACGGGGCTGGCCACGACGGCGCTGGGCCGCCTGGGGTGTCGCCGTCCGTGGCCGCCGGCGCCCGCGCGGTTCCGGTCTCCGGCGGCCTGGTCTCCGGCGGCCTGGTGGCCCGTGCCTCGGGGACCGCTGCCGAGGCGGCGGGCGCCGCGGGCTCCGGTGTCGCCGCGGGCCGGGCGGCGGCGGTGGGGGCGGCGACGTTCGGGCCCGCGTCCGTGGCCGGGGCACGGTGCTGGGGGCCGGGGGAGGCCGCGCCGCCCGCCTCTCCGGGGGCGTCGGCCGTTTGCCGGGGCGCGTCGTCCGGCGCGCTCCCCGCGCCCGACGAAGCGCCCCGGGGCGTGGACCAGCCCAGGTAGCCGCCGCAGTTCCCGCAGAAGTCGTCGGTCTCCTCGTTGGCGGCCCCGCAGGCCGGACACGCGCGTGTCACGTTGCCCCTCCTTCGTCCGACGGCGGCCCGGCCAGGACCTCCACGCGGTACGCCGTGTGCACGGGGACCAGGGCCCGCACGATCTCGTGGACCTGCTCCGCCTGGACCGCCGCCGCTCCCCGGGGCCAGACCCGGACCACGATCTCGGGGTCCGGCGGCGGAGGCAGCGCGGAGCCCGCCGTGCGCGACCAGACCGCCCCGCCGTCCCCCACGACGTCCGACCCGACCCCGAGCACCAGGCGTAGGGCCTCGGTCAGCCCGCGCCGCGTGCCGCGGCCGCGGTGCAGTTCCACGGCGCGCGTCGCGGCCTCGCGGCGCAACGCGAGCGGCCAGTTCGCGTCGTCGATCCCGCCGACCCAGGACGCGAGCCAGCCCAGGAAGTCGGCCGGGGTCAGCCTCGGGTCGAAGTAGGCGTGCAGGTTGTCGAGGGTGGCGAAGACGGGGGCCAGGACGGTGTCGAGACCGGCGGTGAACCGCTGGGCCAGGTCGTCGTCGGCGTACAGGGCGGGCAGTTGGGCTCCGATGGGGTGCCGGCTGGGCAGGCCGGGCACGGCGGCGCGGGTCATGCCGGGCCCTCCGGCGCGGCGGGACCCACGATCACCTGGTGCCGGTAGGAGAAGACGAGGGCGCCCGGTCCGATGTCGATGCGGTCGACGGGCGCGCCGCGCCGCCCGGTGATCGGGTCCGCGGCGAACATGCGGATCTCCTCTACCAGCGCGTCCCCCACCGCGCCCTGCAGCACGCCGAACACCTCGCCGTACTGCACCGGCCGGCCGAACGGCCAGCCGCCGCCCTCGGGCCCGCCGCGCAGCGGGTTGAGGTAGCGGAACAGCGCGGCGAGCGCGGCGTCGCGCACCTGGTCGGGCTCCTCACCGGCGCGCGCGGACAACCGGGCCACCACGGTGACGCCCTGGTAGACGGGGGGTTCGACGACGAGGCGGGTACCGATCAGGCGCCGCTCGTCCAGTGCCCTGGTGACGGACGCGAGCACCTGGTCGCTCGGGATCAACTGCTCGAACCGGAGCCGGTCCCCCTCGTCGGCGACCGCGTCGGGCACCAACAACACCCGGACCGCCCCCGGCGAGTCCGCCGCCGGCAGGCACCGGACGCGGCGCAGGGAGGGGGCCGCCTGGCGGGCGATGATCTCGTGGTCCTCCGCCGTCACCGCCCGCCCCTGCGTCCGCAGCGCCTGCGGGGCGCGCAGCCGGGCGTTGGCCACGCTCTCCCCGGCGACCCCGCCGCGCGCCGCCTCGCGGTTGTCGACCTGCGTCACGTACGGAACGGAGCTGCGCAGCACGTTGATGGCCCCCCGGGGCGCGTTGCCCTCCGGGCCGCCGCCGGTGCGGTAGCGGGCCACGCGCACGTGCGCTCCCTTGGGCGGCACGGCGCCGTACGCGCGCAGCGTGCCGTCCCGCTCGCGCAGCACCGGGCCGAAGGCGAACTCCCCGCGCGTGGCGTCCACGCGTACGTGTCGGTCCGCGGGCCCCGAGCGGCCGAAGTCGTCGACCACCTCCCAGCGCTGCCAGCCGTCGGCCGTGGAGACCTCCACCACCGGGGGTGGCCCGTCGAGCAGGACGGGCGGGCGGTCGAGGCGGAAGCTCTGTCCCGCGACCCCCTCCGAGATGCCGAGGGCCGCGTCGGTCACCGTCTCGGCGTGCTCGACCGTCATGGTGCCGCCGACGGTGAACACGGCCGCCTCGCGCACGGTGGGCGAGACCGAGTAGAAGGGCTGCCCGGGCTCGGGTTCCACGACCCGGCAGCGCAGCCACCCGCCCCGGGTACCGCCGATCACCGAGGCGGTGTGCGCGGCCGGCACGTACACGATGACCTCGCCCGGCCGGTTCAGGCCACCGGTGGTGTCGGTGCCGGTCTCGCAGCGCTGCCAGCGTCCGCCGTCCCACGCCTCCCACACCAGCGGAGGTTGGCGCGGGTCGACCCCGACGCCCTCGACACGGCTGTCCAGCCGCACGGCCACCACACAGCGCGGAACGGCCGTCGGCAGGCCGAACAACAGGGCGTCACCCGGCTCGGGCGTGGCCTGGAAGCAGGGCACGTCCCGCTCCTCGGCGAGCGCGCCGGTCAGGTCCGCCTGTTCCCCCGTGCGCGGCGCGCCCACCAGGCGCGTCAACTCGCTCGGGACGATGCGCAGTTCCTCCGTGGTGGCGAACACCACGGCCTCCTCCGTCTCGCCGGCCGCGGTCGTCACCTCGGTGCCGGCGGCGAGCACCACCGCCTCGGGCTGCGGCGCCGACAGCCAGAAGTCAACCTCGGCGCTCGCGGCTCCGGGCGGGAACAGTCGGATGTCCAACAGGTCGAGGAAGGCCAGGTAGTTCTTCTCCGGCACCCGGTTCAGCCGGTAGAGCGTCAGGTCCACGAGGTAGGCGAAGGTCTCGATCAACGTGACGCCGGGATCGGAGACGTTGTGGTCGGTCCACTCCGGCGCGCGCTGCTGGACGTACCGCTTGGCCTCGTCGACGAGCTGCTGGAAGCGCCGGTCGTCGAGGTTGGGGGAAGGCAGGGCCATCAGCTCGGGACCGTTTCCTCAGCGCCCTCGTCGGAGGGGATGGTGTAGAAGGGGAAGACCAGGTTGCGCCGGTCGTTGGTGGTGCGCACCGTGTAGCGCACGTCGATGTAGAGGGTGCCCACCCGCACCGAGTCGAAGGCGACGAGCACGTCGGTCACCGTGATCCGTGGCTCCCACCGCTCCAGCGCCTCCCGTACCTGTTGGGCGATCCGTCCGGCGGTGGCGCCGTCGCCGGGCGCGAACACGTAGTCGTGGATGCCGCAGCCGAACTCGGGCCGCATGGGGCGCTCGCCCGGCGCCGTGCCGAGCACGAGCCGGATGGCCTCCTCGATCTCCCGTTCCCGCTCCACCATGGCGATGCCCCCGGCGGGCCCGACTCGCAGCGGGAAGGCCCAGCCACGGCCGATGAACCTCTCGCTCACAGCGCCCCTCCGATCTGCACGTTCAGCGCGCCGGTGATGATCTGCGCGCCGCACGTGGTCCGGTCGCCCACCCGCGCGGCGGGCAGCCCGCCGATGAGCACCAGGCCGCCGGTGACGCTCCCGGGGCTGGGTGTGACCACGTTGCCCGGGCCGAGCACCGCGTGCGGCAGCAGCGGGCAGGAGTGCACGCTGCCCACGACCGCGGCCGGTTGGCCGCCGATCAGGACGCGGGCCACCGTGGCGGCGACCGGGGGCGGCGGGGTGGTGATCCGGCCGCCGTGGACGGTGGCGTCGCCGGTGCGGGCTGCGGCGGGCATGGTGTGCTCCTTGGGTCGAAGAGGCTAAGGGCGAGGGACGGGGCCGAGGCGGGGAGCGAGGTCGGGAAGTGGCAGGGGGCGGGCCGGGGGCCTCAGTTGATGCGGATGAGCTTCGCCTTGAGTACGCCGAGCAGGCCGCCGTCGACCGTGACCTGGGCCCTGCCGGACACGCCGACCCTGGCCCCGTCGATGTTGACGCCCGCGCTGCCGTTGATGTCCACCTGGCGGCCCTTGAGGGTCACGGTTCCCTGCCCGGCGTCCAACGTGATGCTCCGCCGGTCCAGGACGACGGAGGTCGCGGCCCTCCTGGGCCCCGCGTACACGGTCACCTCGATCCGGTCCCGGCGGTCGTCCATGCGCACCTCCAGGCGCTCGTCCCCGGTGACCAGGCGCAGCCCCGAGGGGCCGGGCGCCGAGGCGTCCAGCAACTCCACGCGGTGCCCCGAACGCGAGGCGACGGAGCGGCGGTTGACCTTGCCGCTGACCTTGTCGATGAGGGGCACGTCGTGCGGTGACGGCTTGTCCACGCCGTTGTAGAGGCCGCCAATGACGTACGGGCTGTCCAGCAGCCCCTGCTCGAACCCCACCAGCACCTCGTCGTTGACCTCGGGGCTGACGACACCGCCGCCGCCCTTGCCGCCCCACTGGACGGTGCGTACCCAGTCCGAGACGTACGTGTTGTCCAGCCAGGGGAACTTCAGCCGCACCGCGCCGCGCTCGGACCGGTTCGGCTCGCGGACGTCCGTGACCACGCCGATGGCGAGACCCGGCATGCGCGGCCCGCGATCGGGCGCGTTGGCGCCGGTCACCAGGCCGTTCAGCGAGCGGTCCGGGCTGGCGCTGACCCACAGGGTGGTCCGGTACCCGCCGTGCGGCTCCAGGACGTGCTGCACCGCCGTGGCCGTGTATCGGCCGGTGAACGCCTGCCCCACGTTGCCAAGCGCGATCGGCTTGCCCGCGCGCAGCTCCGGGTTCCCCTCGACCACCGCCTCCAACTCCGCGAACCCCGCCGCGACCTGCTCCGCCGTCACCCGCGCCACCGCCGTCGTCTCCGCCTGGGTGCGGTACGGCGTGTCCGTGACGGCCACCCGGGCGGCCTTGCCGAACTTCGCGGCGACGGTCGCCGGCTTCAGGCCGGGTGCCACCGCCCCGCTGACCACGGACGGCTGCTCGGCGACCAACGGCTTCTTGGTGGTCGTGTTCCAGCCGCGCACCTGCACCCGGGCGGCGGAGTCGGCGGCCGAGAGCCCGGCCCGCAGCGCCAGCAGGTTGCTCCCGAACTGCAACACCAACGGGTTGTGCCCGGACGAGGTCGAGGGGGCGGGCGCGCGGGCGGCCTTCTCGGGCTGGGTGAACTGGAGGAGCCCCTTGTCGTCGACGCGCACGTGGGCGCCGCTCTCGCGCGCCAGGTACTGCAGGAACTCCCAGTCGGAGACGTTGGCCTGGGACAACTGCTGGTGGGTGATGGCCGACGCCTGCACTTTGCCGCAGGCGAGCCCGGCCCCGGCCGCCACCTTGCGGACGATCGCCGCGGTCGTCATGTTCCGGTACGCCACCACCTTGCGGCCCCGCTGGAGGCGGTGGGCCTTGGAGTAGGCGCGCAGGACGGTGAAGGCGCCGGTGCCGTCCTGGTCGAGTTCCAGGGCCGTGACCTCACCGCTGAACAGCAGTTGGCGCGCCTGGTTCTTCGCGGTCATCACCGACACCCGAAGGGGCGTGCCGATGGTGATGCCGTTGGCCGACAGGAACTCGTGCCGGTCGTCGCGGTAGGTGAGGATCGCCGTGTCGGGCAGGCCGACGTTCTCGTCGACGACGCAGCTCACCAACTGCGCGGCCCACGCCTGCGGCAGCTCGGCGGGCGCCTCGATGATGGGGTCGGCGGCGAACGCCCGGCCGCCGCTGGCCTTCGACGGGCTCACGACGCCTCCTCGTCGTCGGCGCCCCGCATGGCCGGCACCACGACCTCGCTGCCGGGGACCAGGGCGATCGGGTCGTCGATGTCGTTGGCCTCGGCGATGACGCGCCAGACGGTCGCGTCGCCGTACTCGCGCCAGGCCAGCATCGCCAGGCTGTCGCCGGCCACCACGGTGTGCGTGCGGCGCGCGGTGCGCGCGCCCGAGGTGGGGTTCTGCCCGGCGGGTCCGACGCTCGCCTCCTCGATGGTGAGCGAACACGTGGCCCGCAGTGGCGTCCCGTCCACGTCGAAGAGCGTGTACGACACCGACAGGTTCGACAGCACCCCGTCGAAGGAGGTGGAGCGCGCGGTACCCCACTCGAACCGCACCCACGGGCTCGCCGGCTTCTTGCGCCCCAGGCTGGTCGGGGTCGGCACGCACGCCTTCATGAGCGTCTCGACGGCCCGTTCCACCGAGTCGTCGTGGCGGGCGGTGGCGTCCAGGAACACGTCGAGGCTCAGCGTGCGCGGCCCGCTGCCGACGAACTCGGGCAGGGCGGACTCGTCCGCCATCCGCGAGGGCGTACGCCGCCACTCGGTGGTCTTGCCCAGTTGCAGCGTGGACGGGTTGAACTGGAGGTTGAGCCGCGCGATCACCCCGCCGGGCTTGGCCCCGACGGCGGTCGGCGGCTCCTTGAGCGTGAGCTGGGCCCTGGCCCGGCTGGCACGGACCGCTGGAGACATGCTGTGCCTTCCTGTTTCGGGCGGTGCGTCGGAGGGATGGGCCGGCTCGCCGACCCGTTGGCGCGGCGCGGTGCCGTCGTCCCGGTGCCGGCGCCGTCAGCTCGGGGACAGGCCCTGGTGGGCGATCTCCAGCGTCTCGACGGCCGGCTGCGAACTGCTCGGGTCGAAGGACGGGCCCTGCCAGCGCACGGGAACGATGCCGAACACCTGCCAACTGATGATCTGGCTCAGGTCCGGCCGCAACGCCACGATCTCGCCGTCCTTGGCCTCGACCCGCCGCAGGGTCTCGTCCAGCCAGCGGCCGATCTTCGCCGTGTCGGCGGTGACGGGCCGGGTGAGGGTGATGTTGGACCAGGACACCCGGCCGGGCAGTTGCCAGGTGAAGCCGTTGTTGCCGCCCTCCGCGTAGCTCTCCATCTCGACCTCGGCGCCCATGCCCGAGCAGGTGTGGAAGGCGCCCAGGTCGCTGCCGCCGATGGCCAGGCGAAAGAACACGCTCGTCGCGAAGATGTTGTCCGTCATGCGTCCACCGGTCCCGTCGTTCGTTCCTCGTCCGTCGCGTGTCCCCCGTGGCCCCGCCCTCGGGGGCGGGGCCGACCGGGCCGTGCCCTCACCGGCGCCCGTCGAAGGGCCTGCCCGTCCGCTCGCGCCCGCGCCGCAGCTCGGTGCGCAGCAGCCGGGCCACCGGGTCGAGCAGGCGCCGGGCCAACTCGTCCATGTCGGGCGGGGCCTGGGCCGTCTGCGGGGGCGCCTGCTGGGGCGCGGCGCCTTCGCCCCGCTCCGTGGGCCGCGCCTGGTGGGGCGCCGCCACCCCGGGCGGGTGGCCGTCGGGCCCGCCGCCCTCGGGCGTGCGGCCCGGGGCCCGCTGGACCACCGGCGCGCCGGGCGGCCTCGCCGTCGCCGCCGAGGGCGGAGCCGGGCGACGGGCCAGCACGGGCGGACCGGCCGCGGCGTGCGGCACGGCACGTACCGGCACGACGGGGGCGCCGCCCACCGGGGGCCGCGCCGCGCCAGGCTCGGCGCGCGGCGCCGTCACGGGCAGCGGCCCGACCGGCGCGAGCCCGCCGCTGGCCGCCGTCGGTCCCGGCCTGACCACGGGCGTGCTTGGTCGTACGAGCGGAGGAGTGCCGGGCGGGGACGGGGCGCCGGGTCCGTCGGCCAACGCGGCCGGGCCGGCGGCGCCCTGCCCCGACCCGGTGGGCCTGGCCGGCGCCCGCTGGACGGGGGCGGTCGCCCCGGTGACCGGCGGGGCGTGCGGTACGGGTCGCGGAGCCGGGCCCGGGGCCTGGGCGGCGGACGGCGCTGTGGCACGCGGCCAACGGGGCGCCACCACGGGGCGGGTGGCGCGCGGGGGAGCCGCCTCGGCGGCGGGGCCGATGCCCGGCACCAGCGGACGCGAGGCGAGCAGACGGGCGGTGGCCACCACCCGGGGCGCGGGCTCGCCCGCGCTGCCGCTCACCCCTCCGGCGCCGCCGCTCGTCCCTCCCGCGCCGCCGCTCAATTCTTCCGCGCGGGGCACGGGTCGGGCCACGACCAACGGGACCTGGCCGCCCGCACGGCGACTGGCGGACGGGGCGGCCCCGGGGGCTGCCGGCCGCGCCGCGTCCCGGCCCGCGCGCTCCGTACCGGCCGCCTTGCCTCGCGGTCCGTGCGGGGCGTCGGGTGCCACGGCCGTGCTGACCGCGGGCCGTGTGAGGTCGCTCGCGGGCGCCGTGGACGCGGGCGCGACGACGCGCTGGACGAGCGTGGGCGACACGGTCACGCCGTAGGTCTTCCGCTCGTCGCGGCGGGTCGCGCCGCCCGGATGCGGGCTCACGTCTCCCAACAACGGCGCGTGGCCCGACGCCGGGGCCTGGGCGCCCGGGCGCGGCGAGCGGGCCGGCGGCGCGGTGGGAGACGGCGCGACGGGTGACTGCGCGGCCGGCGCCGGAGCGCTGGTCGGCGGCGCGGTGCTCGGCGACCGCTCCGGCGCGCGCTGGTGCTCCGTACGGGAACCCAGTGTGGCGGCGCGCTGCACCGGCGCCGACAGGTCGGCGCTGGGCGGTAGCGCGGGCAGCGGGGCGCCGAGCCCCGTGCGGGGGCCGGGGCGCCGTGAAGGGGGAGCCGTGGGGTTGTTGGGTCGAGGGCGCGCCGCCCCGTCCGTGGCGGAAGGGACGCCGGGGGCCCGGCCACGCTCCGGCGGCGCGCTCGGCGCGGACGCGGCGTGCCCCGAAGCCGGCCCGGCGGCGCGGGCGGGAGGACCCGCCGGGCGTTCGACGGGCTCCGCCGCGTGGGGCCGCACTATCGGCAGCGCGCCGGTCACGGGCTCGTGGGCCGTCGGGGCGCTCGGCGTCAACGGCACGGCGGTGGCCGGCAGGCTGGCCATCGGGGCGCCGAGCGGCGGACGGGTGGCCGACGCCCCGGCCTCCCGGCCCGGGCCATCGGCCTTGGGGGCGGACCGCGCGGCGGGAGCGGACTGTTCGGCGGAGGCGGACCGCGCGGCGGTGGCCGGCCGCGCGGTGGCGGGCTCGCCGTGCCGGACGGACGGGGCGCTGGGGCGTACGGGAAGCACGCGCCGTGGCGTACGGACCGGCGCCCGGGCGACGATCAGCGGACGGCCCAGGGGACGGGCGCGAACCGTCGGGCCCGTCGCGCGGCGCGCCCCGTCGGCGCGCGGTGTGCGGCTCGCACCGCCGCGACCAGGGCCCCCGACACCCGCCACCGGGCCGGGGGAGTCGATAACTGGCGGACTGGCAAACGCGGTTCGGGTCTGGCCGGCGCGTCCGCCGCGTTCGGGACGCGCGGTGTCAGCGCGCCCGGTGACCGGTGTCGCCGTCGCCCCGGCCCGGTCGGGCCCGGGGGCGTACCGGGGCGAGGTGTCGGGCACCACCGCGACGCGGCGTACGAGGGGAAAGCGCGGGAGCTCGGGCTGGGGGGCCGGTTCGGTCGACGCGGGCACCGCGCCGCCCCCGCCCGGCGCCACGGCCCGTTGAACGGTGTCCGGCGCGGTGGCGCCGCGCGCCGGTATCGGCCGCTCGGACACGAGGCCGCGCGCCGGAGACGACGGAGACGACGGAGGAGCCGGGGCCGCCCCGCCCCGGGGACTCCCACCACCGACCGGTTCGACTGACGTAGGGGTCGGCAAGGACGCACCAGCGGGGCCCGAGGCCCCGGCACTCCGGGCGGCGCCAGCCTCCGGGACACCCCGTTCCGGGACACCGGCGCCCGCGCCGGAGCGCGCCGAAGTGCCCCCGCCCCCGACGGAGTTGGAGGCCGGACGGGCCGGCGCCGCGTCGCTCGGGCCCGCCGGCCCACCGCCCCGACCGACCTTGGTGGTGAACAACCCGTCGCCCGCCGTCGACCGCGCGACGACGGGGCCGACCCCTCCCCGGCCGCCCGCCCCCCGCTCACGCGCGCCGGCCGGCGCGCCGCCACCCGACGCACCCCGCACCGGGCCCGTGCTGGGCGCGGTCGAGCCCGAGCCCGCGACGGTCGGGCCCGCACCTGGGGCGGCCGGGCCCGCCGCGCCGCCGGCGGTGACACGGCGTTGGACGGTGTCCCCGGGCGACGGCGCACCGGGGCTGGCGCGGTGGCCGCTGCCACCGGCGTCGCGCGGGCCCCGCGCCGTGGCCTGTCGCCGCGCCCCGTCGCCCCGCTGCCGGGTCGCGCCCGACGCGAGCGGGGCTCGGCCGCCCCCGGCCTCGGCCGGTCCGTCCTCGGCTGGGTCGGCGGGCGGGAGCGCGGAGCGCAGCAGGAGCGGGCCGCCACCGCTGTGCGAGGCGGGCGCCACGGGGGCGCCGACGATCCCGCGTACGAGGCCGGACGGGGCGGCGGGGTCGATGGCGTGCGAGAGTCCGGTGTCGAACAGGGGGTTGCGCCAGGCCGCCAGGCCCGACCGGAAGACCAGGCCGTCACCGACGGCCAACGGCGAGCGCGAGATGGTGAGTCGCGCGGGCCGCGCGTACCGCCAGCCACCGTCCCAGCCGGTCGGCACGGCGGGCGTGTGCTCCGTGGCGGTGCCCGGCGCCGTGACGGCGCCCCGCTCCGCCGCGGCCGTCTCGGGGAGCCGCCCGTCCTGGGCGCCTCCCGTGGCCGGGCGCCTGCGCCACCTGTCCCGCCATGCCATGCCTCAACCGCCTTCGTTCACCCGGGTGTTGATCTGCGCGATCTCGGCCACCCACTGCTGGCGTTCGCCGTGGGGCAGGTCGAGGATCTCCTCGCGCGGCCAGTGGAAGTGGTAGGCGATGTACGCGATCTCCTCCCGCAGCCGGGGGAGGGCGTACGTCACGATTCCCCCAGGCGCCCACCCGAGAGGTCGACCTCGAAGCCGCCCTCGCAGTGCGGGCAGGTGACCGCCGCGCGCGTGTGTCCCTCGCTGTTGACGCGCCGGTAGAAGTCCTGGAGGAACGCGATGTCGGTCGCGTACATCCGTTCCACGACGCCGGCGTGCACGTCGGTGATCGCGCCGATCCGGGTGATCACCTGGCTGAGCAGCACCACGCTCAGGTACGCCGGGTTCTCCTTGACCCGCAGGTCGATCTGGGGTCGTAACTCGTCGCGGGCCGTGGCCAGTCGCATGGCGCCGTGCCGGTGCACCGTCCCCGCCTCGTCCAGGTACCCACGCGGCAGCTCGAACTCGAACTCCGTGCGCCACGCCTGCTCCTGGCCTGCTCCGGGCGCGGCGACCGGTGGCCCGGGCGCCTGTTCGTCCGCCTTCGCCGCGGGCGCCGTGGCCTGGAGGATCTCCTCCAGGTTGCCCGCTGTGACCGTACGGCGCCTCATTCGACGACGATCTCCTCGAACACGATGGTCACGGTCTCGGTGGCGGCCGACGACTCGCCCGCCTTCAGCGAGGGGCCCTCCCACTTGGACGCCCAGCCCTGCATGAGCTGGATGCGCCGGACGGTCTCGCCGGTGGAGTCCTTGATCTCGATGGTGAGGTTCTGCCGCGCGGTGTCGACGGCGCCGTTGTTCAGCGTCTCCTTGATCCAGGTGGTGAACTCGCTGCTCTTGTCGAGCCCCCGGGTGATGGTGATCTCGCCGGCCTGGCGGGCGCCGGGCTGCTTGCGGATGATCTGCTTGCCCTCCGCGCTGACCTGCCGGACCTCGACGACCTCCTCCTCGACGTTCAGCCCGCTGATCTCCTGGATCGATTCGACCAGGTAGCCGCCGAGCTGCACGCCGAAGATATGGGTGGAAAGAGCATCGCCCTCTGCCATGACTGTGTGTCCCCTTCCCTACTGTTCCTGCTCACTCGTCGATCAGGCTCGTGCTGTCGGAGAACTGGGCCAGCCGGAAGACCACGAACTCGGCGGGCTTGACGGGGGCCACGCCGATCTCGCAGACCACGCGCCCCTGGTCGATGGACTCCTGCGGGTTGTTGTCGCGGTCGCACTTGACGTAGAAGGCCTCGGCGGCCGTGCGTCCGAACAGCGCGCCCCTTCGCCACTCCTCGGAGAGGAACGCGCTGATGTTGCGGCGGATGCTCGACCACAGCCGGTCGTCGTTGGGCTCGAAGACCACCCACTGGGTGCCCAGCAGGATCGACTCCTCCAGGTAGTTGAAGAGGCGGCGCACGTTCAGGTAGCGCCAGGCCGGGTCGGAGGAGAGGGTGCGCGCGCCCCACACGCGGATGCCGCGGCCCGGGAAGGCGCGCACGCAGTTCACGCCGATCGGGTTCAGCAGGTCCTGCTCGCCCTTGCTCAGCCGCAGCTCCAGGTCGGTCGCGCCGCGGATCACCTCGTTGGCCGGGGCCTTGTGCACGCCGCGCTCGGCGTCGCTACGGGCCCACAGGCCGGCGATGTGGCCGCTGGGCGGCACGGTGGCGTTGCGACCGGCGGCCGGGTCGAAGACCCGCACCCACGGGTAGTAGAGCGTCGCGAAGCGGGAGTCGTAACCTGCCTCGTCCCTGCGCCAGGCGCGCATCTGCTGGGCGGTCAGGCCGGGCGGTGAGTCGAGGAGGGCCACCCGGTCGCCCATCTGCTCACAGTGCGAGATGACGGCGAGCTGGACCGTGCGCAGGCCCTCGGCGTCGAGGTCGCCGCGTTGGTAGGCGCTCATCAGGTCCGGCACGGCGACCATGGTGATCTCGTCGATGGACTCAAGACCGGCGAAACCGGTCCGGGCCTCGGAGTCCCCCAGGTACTCGGCCGCGTCCAGCCGCGCGACCCCGCCCGGCGCGGCTGGCGCGGCCGCCGGCGCGTCGGGCACCGCCACCGTCTGCGCCGGGGGCCGGCTCTGCGCCGCCCCGCGCTGCTCGGTGACCTCGATCAGCTTCGAGGCCCGGGTCTGGTTGAGGAGGTAGCCCTTCACGTTCTTGCGGGTGGACGCCTCGTACGTCTCGACCACCTGGTCACCCTGGCGGACCAGCAGCTTGAAGCGGTCGTCGGGCGGGTTCTCCCCGTCGGGGTCGGCGATCTCCACGGACACGCCGCTCACCCCGGGCCGGGCCGCGACCAGGAACCCGCCGAACCCGACCGTCGCCGTCTGGGCCGGCCGCGGCGCGCTCTGCTCGCCGGCCGGCGCCGACGCGTCGGTGGCGGAACCGCCGATGCGCACGATATACGCGGCTCCGCCGCCGTTGGCGAAGTAGCCGTGCACCGCGTGCGGCAGGTAGGCGCCCCGGGTGAAGCCGCCGAACTGCTGGCTGTACTGCTCCCAGTTGGTGACGAGGGTCGGCGTGTGGAAGGGCCCGTTCTCGGCGAAGCCGACGAACGCGGCGACGGCGGTGCCGACCCCCTCGATCGGCCGAGCGCCGGATTGCACCTCCTCGACGTACACGCCTGGGGTGAGGTACGTCGGCATGCTCGCTCCTTCACGCTGGGGGACTGGGCCGCGCACTGGGGCCCCTGGTGGTCGCAGGCACAGCTTTTCCGCCCGCCGCCACCGGTGACAGCGGACCGCGGGCCCTGCCCGGGGGCAGCGGCCCTGCCCGCGCGGTCGCCGCCGCCGCGCGCCGCGTGCAGCCACCGTGGCGCACGGGGCGTGCCAGGGGCGGCGAGCGGCCCGCGCGGGGCCGGCGAGCGGGTCGCTCAGCGCCCGTTCGCCTCGGCCAAGTAGGGCCCGAACTCGCTCTCCAGCACCAGCCGGCCGAGCTTGCGGTACTCGCGGGCGACCGCCGTCACCACCTGGCCCATGGTCAGCCGGGTGCCCGACGCGGCGGACAGGTACGCGGCCGTCACCGCGCAGGCCCGGATCGAGCCCCCGGACAGCTCGAAGCGGTCAGCGCAGAAGCCGAGGTCCAGGTCGCCGTCGCGCGGCACCCGGCCGTTCAGACACCGCTCCCACAGGGCCAGCCGCTGTGCCCGGTCCGGCACCGGGAACTCCGCCACGATGTCCAGGCGCCGGGTGAACGCCTCGTCCACGTTGGCCCGCAGGTTGGTCGTCAGGATGGCGATGCCGTCGAACGACTCCATGCGCTGGAGCAGGTACGCCGACTCGATGTTCGCGTGCCGGTCGTGGGCGTCCTTGACCTCCGAGCGCTTGCCGAAGATCGCGTCGGCCTCGTCGAACAACAGCACCGCGTTGACCGCCGACGCCTCGGTGAAGATCCGCTCCAGGTTCTTCTCGGTCTCCCCGACGTACTTGTCGACCACCGTGGACAGGTCCACCACGTACAGGTCCATGCCCAGATCGGCGGCCACGACCTCGGCGGACATCGTCTTGCCGGTGCCCGACGGGCCGGCGAACAGCGCGATCACGCCGTGCCCGCGACCACCGCCGGGCCGCATGCCCCACTGCCCGAGGACCTGGTCGCGGTGGCGGGCCCGTACGGCCAGCTCGCGCAGCTCGTCCCGGGTGCGCGCGGGCAGCACCAGGTCGTCCCAGCCCACGGCGGGCGCCACGCGCCGGGCGAGGCGGGCGAGCCCCGCGCCGTTCTGCGCCCGCACGGCGTCCCGCAGGTCGTCCGGGCCGACGGGCCGCCCGGCGAGCGCGGCCGTCCGCACGGCCGCACCGGCGGCCCGCCGCAACTGGCCGGAGTCCAGCCGGTGCGCGGCCACCGCCCGCGCCAGCGCGTCGGCCTCCGGCACCGCCGCGCCACCGGCACCCTCCAGCGCGTGCCGCCACCGGGCGACCTGCTGCTCGGGGGAGGCGGCCGGAACCGCCAGGGTGACCGGCGTGGCCGTCGCCCAGACCGGGTCCCAGGCGTTCGACCCGTACGTGAACAGCGGGACGCCGGCGGCCGCCGCGCACAGCGCGCGCAACGCGCGGGCCCGTTCGGATGGCTGGTCCGGCAGCGCCTCCAAGGGCCCCAGGACGATCCCGGCGCCGGTCAGCCGCGCCTCGCGGGCCGCGACCGCGGCGGTGCTGGCGAGTTCGGCGGGCCGTTGGGCCAGCGCCGCCGCGTCCAGCACCAGCGAGCGGCGCCCGGCCTCGCGCAGGGCCGCACCCGCCAGGCCCTCGGGGGCACCGCCCTGGGCCCACAGGTGCACGTGCCCCGTCCCGGTGCCCGCGGCGGCGATGGCCGCGCGGACCAGGGCGGGGTCGGCCGCCGGGTCGGCGCCGTCATCGCCCAGTACGGGAAGCAGGCTCGCGTCCGGCGTGCCCTCACCGAGCAGGTGGGCCGTGATCCGGTCGGGCACGGTCACGACCCGCGACAGCGGCGGGCGCTCCGGCCCCACGACCTCCAGCAGCCCACCGGCGAGCAGCGGAGCGCCCGCGGCCAGCCGGAACCGGCCCGGGGACATCCCGCTGTGCCCGCACAGTTCCAGCGCGAGGCCAACGGTGGGCCGACGGCGCGTCAGGTCGTCGTTGAGGTAGCCGTAGAGCTGCTCGAACCGGGCGTCCAGATCCGGCGCCACGGCGACCAGCAGCAGGTCCACGTCCAGCGGGGACAGGCCGAAGTCCCGCGCGAGGAGGTCGAGCACCGAACCGGGCGGCGGGGCCGAGGCCGGCAGCGCGGGCAGGCCGAAACGGTCAGCGGGCGCGTCGAGCACGCGGGCGACCGCCTCGTGGGAGAGGTACTGGCCCCGGTAGGGGTCCTGCGGGTCGGGGTCGCTCGCGTGCCTGGCCGCCACCGCCGTACGCACCCGCTCCTCGACCAGCCGCAGCCGTCGCCACAGGAACGGCGCGCTGTCCTCCTCGGGCGGGGACGTCGGCTCCACGGTGTACGTCACGGCTGGCGGCCCCCTCGTCGTCGGCGGCGCGCGGGAGCCGCCGGCCGCTCCCGTGGCGCGCCGAAGCCCTCCGCGCCCGCGTCACCGACCCCCTCGTAACGCAGCCGGCGAGCGGGCTCCCGGTCTCGCGGGTCGGCCTCCGGCGCGGCCCGTACGACCAGCCCCTCGGTGACGGGCGGCGCGGCGGCCAGGTGGGGGCCGCGCAGCGGCGCCCGCACCCGCACCTCCAACGACGGCCGCAGCTCCCCGCCGAGCGCCGACCACACGTCGGAGGCGGCCGGCGCGTCGGGATCGCCGCCCACCAGGTCGAGGCCGACCGCCAGGCCCAGCTCGGCGAGCGAACCGGTCAGCAGCCGCGCCGGCAACGTGTCCGCGGCCGTGACCGTGGTCAGCACCTGCGCCAGCAGCCGGTGTTCGTCCTGCGAGCGGCTGGCCCAGGCGGTGACCAGATACGTCAGGTCGAACCAGCGGGCGGGAGCCCGGCGCGCGACGACCAGCCCGTCCGCGTCGTACACCTCGCCGCTGCCACTGCCGCGCCGCGAGCCGTCCTCCCGGATGTCGTGCAGGAACACGCAGACGGTCGGGGCGCTGCGGCGCGCCGCCCAGTCGCGGGTGGGCGCGTCGAAGACGACCTCCACGCCTGACGCCGCGAACCCGGACTCGTCGAGCAGGCGGTTCAGCGCCTCGTCGACTTCGTGGATCATCGGCGGATCACCTCGTCGGGCGGCTGGATGCTGCCGTAGATCACGAGGAAGTCCGTCCGCACCGGCGAGAAGCCGGGACCGCTCGCGGTGATGGTCCGCGGGCCCGTCTGGTCCTTGGCGAGGATGAGGAGTTGGCCGATGAAGGTGCCGTTGGCCTTGGGGATCGTCGGGGCCGCCGCCGCGGTGATGCCCGGGTTCCACCGGAAGCGCACCGGCGCGCCGGGCGGGAAGTCCCTGCCGCGTACCGAGGTCACGAAGCCGGGCTTGCCGACGGCGGGTACCGCGACGATGCGCGGTTGCAGGATGCGCAGCCGCTCGCGGTCGCTGTTGTCGCCGAGGTCGGCGTCCGTGCCGGTCGTCGTCAGCTCCGCGGTGACCTGGGTGGTGAGGGCCTTCCTGGGGCTCAGGACGACCTGGAGCACGGTGCGGGCGCCGGGTGTCAGGTCGGGCAGCGCGCACTGCCAGTCGGCGTCGCAACCGGGGGGTGGGCCGTTGTTCGGTACGCCCGCTGGCAGGCCGATGCGCAGGCGCAACCCGGTGGCCAGAGCCTGGCGACCGTTGCGGACGGTGTAGGTGACCACGACCCGACCGCCGACGTAGCCCGGGTTGGGCTGCGCCCTGACGCTGACGGCCGGACCGGCCCTGGGCGCGGGCGGCTCCGCCGGCGGTGGCGGCGGGGGAGGCGGCTGCGGCGACGGCGGGGGTGGCGGCTGCGGTGTGGGCGGGGGCGGCGCCGGTGTGGAGGGCGGCGGCGTGCTGGGCGGCGTCGTGGTCGGGGTGGGGGCCGGTGGCGTCGGGGTCGGTGTGGGGGTGGGTGTTGGGGTCGGCGTGGGAGTGGGGGTGGGTGTGGGTGTGGGCTCGGGCGGTACGGGAGCCTCGCGTACCGGTATCAGGGTGCGGTCGGCGTTGTCGCTCGGGTTCGCGTCGAGGACGGCGCCGGTCACCGACCAGTCGACCGGCTGGTGGCCGGGCGCGGCCCCGACCAGGGACACGGTCACCGGCACGGTGTCACCGGGCTCCACCACGCCCAGGTCGCAGGTGAGGCCCGTCGCGTCACAGGAGCGGCCGGGCGCACTGAGGCCGGTCAGCCGCACCCCGCCGGCCGGCGCGGCGGTCAGCCGGGTGCCGGGGGACGCGGCGGGGCCGTGGTTGACGACGTCGACCCGGATCGTACGGGTGCGGCCGACGGTGACCTCGGGGGTGGCGTCGGGCGCCCGCACCGCGAGGTCCACCGACCGCTGCACGGTCGGCTCCTTCTGACGCCCGGGCAGCCCGTCGGTGAGCGAGGTCACCTCGCCCGAGTCGACGTTGAGCAGCCGCAGCTTCTCCGGGCTGTGGGCGAGCGAGTCGGCGCGCGAGCTGAAGACCAGGTTCTCGCCGTCGCCCGTCCACGCGGCGTCCCGGGGCTGGAAGGGGCCGGTCACGCTCGTGTCGGGCAGCGGCTGCTCGCAGCCGCCCGGCAGGTCGCGCGCGCTGGCGGGCAGCAGCACCCGGCAGTCGTCGCCCGTCATGGAGGTGAGCAGGAGGCCGTCATGCTCGTTGCCGCTGCCGCTGACGTCCTTGCGGTTGAAGACGACGGTCGTCCCGTCCGGCGAGAACGCCGGGCTGTCGTCGATCACCGAGCAGGGGTCGGGGCACACGGTGGCGCTCAGGTCACGCTGCTGGTCCAGGGCGCTCACCGGCACCGTCCAGATGTGCTTGCTGCCCCTGCTGCCGGCCGCGTGCGTACGGGTGAAGGCCAGCGTGGTGCCGTCGGGTGACCAGGTGGGTTGGGCGTCCTGCTGTGTCGCCTCGGGCGGGGTGATCGTGTGGCGGATCGCGCCGGTCGCCGCGTCCGCGATCAGGACACGACTCGCGGTCCTGCCGTCGGTACCAGCCGGGGACGAGCGGGAGAAGGCGAGGGACTTGCCGTCGGGGGAGAAGGTGGGATCGGTGTCCCAGTCGTGCTCGCCCCGGCCCGCGAGCCCAAGGCTTCGGGCGTTGGAACCGTCGGCACCGGCGATCAGTATGTGCTCGGCCCGCTTGTCCGTCTCGCCCGTGAACTGGGTGAATGCGATCTGCCGGCCGTCGGGCGTGTAGTTCTGCCGTTCGAGCCACGGGTGGTACTTGGGTTCGGGCCGGAAGAGTGGGTCCTCCCCCGACCCGTAGGGACCGTCCGCCCGTGGGTCCTCCGTGAGGATGTCCTGGTTGAGGTCGCGCGGGTCGGAGCCGTCCATGCGGATGTCCTGGAGCCGGGCCGTGTGCTTGGTGACCGCGGTGGTGCGGTCGACCACGACCTTCCCGCCAGGGAGCGGTCCGAGCCAGGTGGCCGATCCAACCTCGCGGTCCTCGTCCAGGACCAGCTCCGGTTCGGCGGGCTGGTTGTCGATATCGGGAATCTTGTAGACGTGTTCCCAGTCGGTATCGCAGTTGCAGTTCTTCTCCGGACTGATGAACAGCAGGCCCTTCCCGTCGGGCAGCCACGCTGCCCCGCGCGCCCGCCACTTTCTCTGGATGCCGTCGCGCAGCAGATCGCCACCGTCCCCGCTCTCGGTGGTCCAGCGCAGCTTGGGGCCCTTCGAGTCGGTGGCGGTGTAGGCGATCTCGCTCCGGTGCGCGCCGTCGACCACCGGGTGCCAGGCGAGTTCGCTGGCCGTCCCGTTCGCCGGGTCCGTGACGCGCTTGGCGGCGCCGCCCGTCAGGGGGCGTACGTAGGCTTGCCGGCCCACGAGCGGGTCCGCGTCGCTGGTGTACGCCAGTCGCTGCCCGTCCGGTGAGACGGTCGGCCACTCCTCGTTCGCCGGGGTGCCGGTCAGCCGGGTCAGGCCGCTCCCGTCGACGCGCACCAGCCACAGGTCACGCTGCGTTCGGTCGCCGGGCCCAGCGGACTCCGCCGAGTCGAAGACGACCGCCTGCCCGTCCGGTGTCAGCCGTGGATGCGCGGCGTCGTGGCCGCTGGTGAGCCGGCGCACCGAACCGTCGGCCGCCCGCAGGTAGACCTGGGGCCGCCGCTCGTCCCGACGACTCACGAAGACCAACTGGTCGCCCAAGGCGTTGGGTTGGACGTCGTAGTGAGTCGGACTCCCCGTGAACAGCGAACTGCTTTTCTTGACGCCAACAACCTTGCCCAGGCTCCGGTGCCGGGTCCCGGCGTACGCGATGCGCGTGTCGGGCGCGTCGGCCGGCCGCACCGTGACCTCGTCCGCGACCGGACGGTTGGCCGCCGTCACTCCCAGCAGGGGAGCCATCAGCAACAACGCCAGGCCGATGCTCCTCCAGCGGTGCCGCCAACCGCCCGTGCTACCCGTGCCCCTCACGGCCCACCTCACAGTCCCCACGCCGGCTCTGCGCATACGGCCACCAGCCTGCGGCCCGCCCCGGGAGGCGGGGCAGGGCCGCGGGGCCGAAGTCAGGGGAAGAGGCGGGTGTGTCCGAGGGCAGCGCGCACGGCGGTGGCCGACCGGGGCACGGGCCGGTGGGTCAGATCAGGCCCTTGCGCAGCGCGTAGCCGACGGCATGGGCCCGGTTGCGTACCTGGAGCCGCGTGATGACCTCGTGCAGCACGTTCTTCACGGTCCGCTCCGAGTAGGCCGTCTTGCGGGCGATCTCCTTGGTGTCGAGGCCCTCCGAGACCAGGCGCAGCATCTCCGCCTCGCGGGCCGTCAGGGTCGACAGGGACACGGCCTGCGGGTCGAGCGACGAGCTTTGCAGGCCACCCACGTGGGTGAGGAGCTTGGCCAGCAGGTCACCGGGGAGCACGCCCTCGCCGTTGGCTATCGCCGACACCAGGCGTATCAGCTTGTCCTGGTCGGCCTCGGCGCGCCGCAGCACCGCCGCGACCCCGAGGTTGAGCGTGCGTTGCAGCGCGTCCCCCGACTCGAAGGTGCCCACCACGACCCCGGTACGGGTGGTGGAGTTGTGCCGCAGTCTCTTGAGAAGGGCGGACGTCTCGTCGTCCACCACGTCCACGACCACCAGGGACACGCGCGCGGCGTCGAGGTGGGCGTCGGCGACCAGCTCGATCTCGGGCCGGTGCCGTAACTGCTGGACCGTTCCCACGTAGAGGATCGGGTCAGGGGCGTAGACGGCGACGCTGACGCGCTCGGAGCTGACCGTGTGGGCGGGCCAGCGCGCGGGCTGGGCGGTCGACCGGTCGGGTTCCTGGCGCACCGTGGTGAACGCGGCGGTAGGGCTGATCATCTGGGTCGATGGCATGGGCAGGCACCTGTTCCATGAGACATGCGGGCACGGGCAGGGATTGCGGGTGGTACGGCTGAGCGACGCGACCACCGGCCGGGGGTGATCGTGGCGGCGATCGGTCGGCGGTGGTACGGGAAAGGGAGCCGGAGGGAGCTTCCGAAGGCACCGCGAGTGTCCGCGGCCTTGCCCCCGGGCCCCTCGTGGCGATCGGCGCGGCGTCCTAGCGTCGAGGCGTGACGTCTCCAACAGCCTCTCCCAGTCCAGGTGCAGCCGGTCTCGACATCCCCGAAGTGTCGGTGATGCCCGGTGGCACCGCGTCCACCACACTGACCGTTCGCAACGACAGCGACATCGTCGAGGCGTACACCTTGGAGATCGTGGGTGACTGCGCCTCCTGGTCCACCGCGGAGCCGGCGCGCGTCTCGCTCTACCCGGGCACCTCCGAGACGGTGACCATCCACCTGGCACCGCCGCGCTCGTCCGAGGTGCGCGCGGGCGCGTACCCGTTGGCGGTACGGGTGCTGCCCACCGAACACCCCGAGGCGGTACGGGTCCCCGAGACCACCGTCCGCGTCGAGGAGTTCCGGCACCTGCGCGCCGAGGTGGCCCCGCGCCGCCGCCGTGGCTGGTTGCGCGGCCGGTACCAGCTGGCCGTGCGCAACGAGGGCAACACCCCGGTACGGGTGGGCTTCACGCCCGACCAACCGGGCGAGGAACTCGGCTTCGACTTCCGGCCCACGACCCAGGAACTGGACCCGGGCGAGGCCGCGCACGTGGGCTTGCGGGTCCGTACGGGCAAGCCGGTGTGGTTCGGCGCCCCCGTGGTCTGGCCGTTCACGGTGGTCGTCGCCGAGTCCGCGACGACCGGCGACCGACAGGAGGGAGCGGAGGAGCTGGGGCCGGCGGCCGTCCAACCGTCGCTGGATGTGGAGTTCGTCCAGATCCCGATCTTCCCGAAGTGGCTGCTCGCCGTGTTGGCGGCCCTCCTCGCCCTGCTTCTGGCCTGGTTCATGCTCGTGCGCCCGACGGTGCGCAGCGCGGCCCAGGACGCGGCCAACGACGTCGTGCGTCCGCGGCCGACGCCCGGGCCGGGCGCGCCCGGCCAGGACGAACAGGGGGCCGGCGAAGGCGCGGAACAGCGCCCCGGGGGCGGTACGGACGCCCAGCCCGGCGGTGGCACGGACGCCCAGCCGGGCGGCGAGAAGGGCCCCGGGGCCGGCGGCGAGAACGGTGGCGACGGCACGGCCAGGGGTGGCGGCACGACCGGCGGCAAGGAACAGAGTTCGGTCACGCTCGACGTGGAGGCGGCCGCGGGCGCGGTGGGTGCCACTCCGTACAAGGTGGAGAAGGGGAAGATGTTCGAGGTCACCGACATCGTCGTCTCCAACTACCAGGGCGACGAGGGCGTGTTGACCATCCACTTCGGCAACCGCAAGATCACGACGATCGCACTGGAGACCTTCCGCAACCTGGACTACCACTGGGTCACTCCCATCCGGATCACCGAGAACGCCACCGTGCGGGCCCAGGTGACCTGCGCGAAGCCGGGCACGCCGGCGACGGGACAACGGGCACAGCAGTGCCACGAGGTCGTGAACGTCAGCGGTCTGCTCAGTGACTACAGGTGAACTGGGCGCCCCGACCACGGTCGGGGCGCACGGTCGGCTTGCGCGTGTGGGGCCGCCCTACCGCGTACGGAACTGGATTCTCACGCCATTCGCCCGAATAGTTCTCTCCAGTAGCAAATACTCCGGGATTGCCGCTCGGAATGCCCTGGCTGGATAGCGAGCGGGCATTCGGTAACCGAGAAGATTTGGCCTGACATTGGTACCACCCGCGAAGGCGGGGCGGGCGCCGGGTCGATGTGCGCGGCAGGTACTTGCCAGGAAAGGCGCGACATACCGCCTTGCCGTTCTGCCGGGGCCTTCGCGGAGCGCACCCTGTTCGGTTGGCGAGACGGCTGCCGTTCTGGCTGACCCACCATAGGAGGGCGGCCCGCGCGGGACTCAGCAGGATGGCCAGGGAGTCGGCGGCGGGCTGGACCGGGTCGCCGCCCGAGTTCAGCGCCAGTCCGGGCGCGTGACAAGCCAACGTGTTCGGCCCAACAAGCCCTGACCTGCCTACGGTTGTGGGGCGGGGAGCACGGACTGTCCTCTCCGTATCCGGTGCTTGCCGTTCGCTGGGCACGGCCGGCCGCGCGCCGGGCGGCCGTGGAACGTGCCGCCGGGCCCAGGGAGGCGTCGGGAGATGGCTGCTGGAGGAGGTCGCCCACTGTCTGCCGCGATTGCGTTCCCGTTTGCACACGCGGAAGTGCGGATACACGGTCGAGGCAACCCAGTCACCACACGAGAGGAACGCCCGTGGGCCACGGCGGAGACGTCATCGCGGAATTGACCACCGACCACCAGGAGGTCGAGGAGTTCTTCGGGAAGATCCAGGCCCTGCCGTCGGGAGACGAGCGGCGCAAGAAGTACGCGGAGCAGGCGGTGATCGAGCTGGTGCGCCACTCGGTGGCCGAGGAGGCGTATCTGTACCCGGCCGTGCGTGAATTCCTGCCGGACGGGGACGCGGTCGCCGACAAGGAGATCGAGGACCACGCCAAGGCCGAGCGGATCATGAAGGAACTCGAAGGCGTCGACGCCGACGATTCCCGGTTCGACCGGCTCGTGGACGATCTCATGAAGGAGATACGCGCGCACGTGCGGGACGAGGAGGGCCACCTCTTTCCCCGGCTGCGGACGGCGGCTTCCGCGGAGGAACTGGCCAAGCTGGGTGACAAGGTGCGCCAGGCCAAGAAGACGGCGCCGACCCGCCCCCACCCCTCGGCCCCCGACACGCCGCCTGCCAACAAACTGCTGGCCCCCGGCGCGGGCATGGTGGACCGCCTCAGGGACGCCTTGACGGGCCGTGGTAAGGACTGACACCACACGCACGCCCCAGCCGCCCGCCCCGCCGCTCCACCCCTCAGTCCCACGGCTGACACGAGGCCGCCCGCGACCTGGCCGCCTCGCGCACATGCCAGGACCACCCGCCCCTGACCGGCGGAGAGACACTCCCCACGACGTGGCCCGCGCGGACAACTCGGCCAGCGCAGCGGTGAGAGCGGCTTCGGCCGTATCACCACAGTGACGCATGCTGCGGCGCCGAACGCCCCGGCGTTCTCGCCGCAGCGGGCCGAGGGGACGCGCCCGCAGGCCCGGGCGACCGCGCACCGCCTTGTCACCCGCGCTCGCCGCACTGCCGCCCGGGCCGGACGCCGACCTGCGGCAGGACCTCGCGAAGCTGCACGCGCGCCGAAACAGTGGGCCGGTCAGGGCCGGGGCCGCAGCCCGCCGTCCTGAGGTGGTCGGCCGCCGACGCTGGTGACCAGGTCGCGACACAGGTCGCGGAGCTTGATGTTGCGGTTCTGCGAAGCGCCGCGCAGGATGCCGAACGCCTTTTCCGCGTCGCAGCGCTGCTGGCCCATGATGATTCCGATGGCCTGGTCGATGATGCTGCGCGAGCGCATCGCTGTCTCCAGATCGTTCGCGAACCGCTGGGCGTCGGCGATCCGCTGCGCCAGAGCGATCGCACCGGTGGCCTGCGCGGCGATCAGTCGTAGCCCGGTGAGGTCCGTTTCGGCGAAGCCGTCCGGCTTGGGCGAGTAGAGGTTGAGCGCGCCGGCCGTGTGGGTGTGCGCGGCGATCGGCAGCGAGAGTGAGGAACGGGTCCCGCGCGCGACGGCGTGAGCGGGGTAGGGGTCCCACCGCTGCTCACCCAGCATGTCGGCGATCATGAACTCCTCACCGTTGCGCAGGGCTTGCAAGCAGGGGCCGTCGTCCAGGCCGTACTGCTTCTCGTCCAAGTCGCGCGCGCTGCGTCCCGCGCTGGCCACCGTCAGGAACCGGCCCTCGCGGCTGAGGGTGATGCCACAGCCGTCCGCCGCGGGTGTACGGGCCAGCGCGTGGTCGGCCAAGGTGTCCAGAAACCCTTCCAGGGAGTCGGTCTCCAGAAGGAGATCGGTCACGTGCGGGTCGTCATCGCTCGCCATGAAGAAGCCCCTCGTGCAGGTCATGCGGGCCTGCCGTCGGCATCGGTCAGAATGAGCGGCGCCAGGGGCCACGGCCCAGACCGGTGGGGGAATCTCCCAGCGTCAGCAGTCGCCCTGGCCCGCGAAGGAGCCGGAGGGGGCGGCCACACCTCCAGCATCGCGCCCGCGTTCGCCACACCGCGCGGCGTGAACCCCGACCGCCGCCTCGCCCACGAGGACACCGACGCCGGCATCACTGCAGCCACTGCCGCCGCATGGGCGCGATCTAGATCAGATGCCGGGCCTGACGGTGATCCCGGGCACAGCCGGAGAGCCATGGCTACGCGAGGCACGGCCCGTGTGCTCGGTTGACGGGCAAGCCCGTCAACGGGCCTCCGGGATTGCTGAAGCAGGCGTCACCGGCACGTCGGGAAGCACGCGGCGCGCCAGGCCGGCCAGGGTGCGACCGGGCCCGAGGTCCATCAGTCGGTCGCAGCCAAGCTCCGCTACGAGGACGTGCAGTGTGGCCTCCCAGCGGACCGGGGAAACCAGTTGGCGCTTGCAGAGGTCCGTCCACACCCACCCCGCACGGTGCGGGCGCGCGTCTGTGTTGGCCACCACCGTTCCGTGCGCGGGTGCGAACCGGACGTCTCGTAGCGCGTGCGACAGTTCGCGGCTGGCCGGTGCCATGCGTGGTGTGTGGCAGGCGGCGGAGACCGGGAGAACGTTGTAGCGCCACCCCGCCTCGCGAGCCAGCTCCCCGGCCGTCTCGATCGCCTCGCGATCGCCTGCCACGACGGTCTGTGCGGCGCTGTTGAGGTTGGCGATCCACAGGTGTCCGCCGGTGGCCCGTACTCGCTCGACGAGGGTCGTCACTTCCGTGGCTGGTGGTCCCATGACCGCGGCCATGCCACCAGGGGCGCGGCGGGACGCCTCGACCATGGCACGGCCGCGCGCACCGACCAGCCGGGCGCCGTCGGCGGTGCTGAGCGCGCCCGAGGCGGCCAGTGCCGTGTACTCGCCGAGGCTGTGTCCGGCGAAGGCGACCACCTCGGTTTCCGGGCGGGTGCGCCGGAACTCCGCCCAAGCCAGCGACGAGGCCGTGTAGACCACGATCTGGGCGAGGTCGGTCCGAGCCAGCGTCTCCGCGTCGGTCTCCAGCAGCAACTCCACCACGTCGTGCCCCGACGCCTCGGAAATGGTGGCGGTGAGGTCGGCCCACGCGGGAGTGTCACGCCACCGTTTTCCCAAGCCCGACCGTTGCACGCCCTGTCCGGGGAAGAGCGCGGCGACGCGCGTCCCCTCTTTGTTGTCCGCGGTGACCACCCTGCATTCCTCCCGTTGTCCCGCTTCCCGTTAATCGAGCGGCGTTTAGATTTTTGGAGGTCACGGCTCAAGCGGGCAACAAGCGCCGACCACTTGGGCACGGCCTTCGCCCGGCTTGAGTTCAAAATTGGTGGGCCTGCCGAATGCTGGTCACGTAACGGCCCGAGGCGTGGTCCGACGGTTGCTGCAACGATGGCTGGCGAATGCGTCGCCGGAGGTCCACGACGGTGTGCACGGACATCAGGAGATCCGCAATTACACGTATCAGAGATGTATACGCGGGAAACGCCATAGCCCAGGCCCTGGAGGTGTTCATGGAAGCAGAGATTCCCGGTCGCGGTCGTCCGGAAGCGAAGACGCTGGAATTCACGCAAACCGTCGACCGGTCCCTGCTCCACCGCTGGGCACTCTCCGAGGTCTTTCTGACCGATGCCCGACGCGTTAGCGAATCGGAGTACCTCGCCGCCGCTCAGCTGCCGTCGGCGCACGGTTACTACACGGAGGGCACCTCGCGCCTCGGGGTCCCGGACCCGCTCCTGTTGTTGGAGTGCTGCCGCCAGGCGGAGACCTACGGCGGCCACGTCTTCTTCGATGTCGCCCGGGACACCACGTTCCTCCTGCGGTCGTGGTCGATGTCGCTGCCGGGACTGCTGACCGCGCCCACGTACCCACGCCCCGGTGAACTGGCCATGCGGGTACGCACCGGCAACCGTCGGGGTGCGGCTGGCGACGTGCGGCGGCTCACCTACGACATCGACATGGCGCTCTTCGGTCACCGGCTGGGCCACGCGAGCATCGACGTCGGCTACATCCCCGGCCCGGTGTACGCCGCGGTGCGCGAGCGGGGCCGGGGCGGGCCGCTCACACCGTTCGCCGAGATCCCCCGCACCGCATCACGCGTCCCACCCTTCCTGGTGGGGCGCACCGATCCGGCGAACGTCGTGCTCGGCGACGTCACCGTCGGCCCGGATGGGGCGTCCGCCCCCATCCGGCCACCGGTGGACCACCGCAGCATGTTCGACCACGAGCAGGACCACCTGCCGGGCATGGTGCTGATGGAGGCGGCTCGGCAACTGTGTCTGCTCGCCGCCTCCGAGCTGTTCGGAGCCTCGGTGCCCCGGACGACCGTCGTCGGCCTCGACTTCTCGTTCACGCGCTACGCCGAACTGGACTCCCTGACCACCGTGCACATCCGCAAGGCAGAGGCGTACGGGTACACCGCCGAGAGCGGCGACCGCTTACCCCAAGCGCGGCTCTTCCACGTGGAGTTCACGCAGGACAACACGGTCGTCGCCGCCGGCCGCGTGCACACGGCGACGTCCGTGCTGGCCGAGCGCCCGCCCGTCAGAACGGGAGTGGAGGCATGAGCGTGCCGGCTGACATCTTCCTCACCCCGGCGGACTGGTTGCCACCCACCGTCGTCAAGGCCACCGACGCGCTCGCCGACGGGCTGATCACCCACGACGAGGCGCGAGCCATGGGATACGAGCGGCTGCCGGTCTCCGCCGCCGAGTCGGCCCCCGAACTGGCGGTGCGCGCGGGACGCGCGGCACTGGCCAGGGCCGGTACCCGGCCCGAGGCGGTGCGCACGGTCCTACATGCCTGGACCTACTACCAGGGGCACGACTTCTGGTCGCCCGCGCACTACGTCGCGCGGCACACCGGCGCGACGAGCGCCGTCCCGGTCGGCATCCAACAGATGTGCAACGGCGGGGCGGCGGGCCTGGAGGTCGCGCTGGCCAGGCTCGTGGCCGAACCCGATCACGGTCCGGTCCTGGTGACGACGGGGGACCGGTTCGGTGCCCCCGGTTTCGACCGGTGGGGCAGTGACTACGGCGTGTGGTACGGCGACAGTGGCACGGCTGCGGTACTCGCCCGTGGTGGCGAGCGGACCGACCACGCGCTCGCACTGCGGGCCCTGGTCACCGAGGCCGCGCCGGAGCTGGAGGTCGTCCACCGCGATCTGGACCGCTTCCAGGAAGCGGCGCACGCTGCCGGGCCCACCGTCGACGTGCGGCGTACCAAGAAGGCCTTTCTGACCGGCACCGGCCGGGAGCCGTTCGTGGCCCAGCTGCGCGAGACCACGTCGCGGGTGGTGGCGGGTGCGCTGGCCCAGGCGCGTCTCGCGCCCGAGGACCGGTCCGTGCGCGCGGTACTGCTGCCCCGGCTGGGCACCGCCACGGCTCGCGAGATCTACGGCCCGGCCGTGGCGGCCGTCACCGAGGCCCCGGCCGTCGACCTCGGCTGCGACACCGGTCACCTGGGAGCGGGTGATCTGCTGTCGAACCTCGCGGCGCTCCGCGGCTCCGGACGGTGGTCCCTGCGCGCTGGCGAGCACGCCGTCGTGCTCAGCGCGGGCGCCGGCTTCACCTGGAGCGGCGTGGTCGTCCAACGCCCCTGAACCAACCTCCTCACGTGGTGCCGGACCTGCCTCGCAGTCCCGGCACCCGAACGAAAGGCACGATGATGACGATTCCCCTACGCGAAACGCCGGGCGACAAGCGGCCGGTCCTCATTGTCGGAGGCGGCCCCGTCGGGCTGGTCCTCGGCTGCGAACTCCTCAGTCAGGGTGTCCCGGTGCGGATCATCGACGGCACCCCGCCCGGATCGGCACTGCACTCCCGCGCCATCGTGGTGTGGCCGCGCAGCCTGGAGTTGCTGAGCCGTGTCGGCGCGGCGGAACCGCTGGCCGAGGCCGGCAACCGGTTGGACGCGGTGTCCTACTACTCGCAGAAGCGACCCCTTGGCTCGATCGAGATGAGCCGCCTGAAGGACACGCCCTACCCCTTCGGCCTCGTCATCCCGCAAGACCGCACCGAGGACGTGGTGCGCGACCGGCTGGTGGCGCTCGGCGGCAAGGTCGAGCACGGTGAGGTCACTGGGCTCGACAACTCCGGCGGGCGACCCGTGGTCGAGGTGACGTGGGCCGGGGGCCGCACCGAACAGATCGAGTCGGACTGGGTGATCGGCGCGGACGGGGCTCACAGCTCGGTACGCCGCCTTGCGGGCATCGCCTTCCTCGGCAGCGGGGAGGACGTGCTCTTCGCCATCGGCGACGGGCCCATCGACGGTGACCTGCACCACCACGAACTGCTCTACTGCTACACCAGGGGTGGTGCGCTGGGCTTCGCACCGTTCGGCGGCGGGCTGTTCCGGCTGGCCGTCAGCGTCCCCGGCTGGACCGAGGGCCACGCACCGCCCCGCGCGTTGTTCCAACGAGTGATGGACGAGCGGGCGCCGCGGCGAGGTCTGATCGGGCCGCTGAACTGGACGACCATCTTCCGCGCCCGGCGCCGAGTCGCCGAGACCCTGCGCGACGGCCGGGTCTTCCTCGCCGGGGACGCCGGCCACATCTTCAGCGCGGCCGGTGCCCAGGGCATGAACACCGGTATCCAGGACGCGGTGAACCTCGGCTGGAAATTGGCCGGCGTGATCCGAGGCACCTTGGAGCCGGGCATCCTGGACAGCTACGACTCCGAGCGGCGCACGGCCGCCGAGCGTGTGGTCCTCACCACCGCCAAGCAGACAAGCTGGGGCCTGTTCCACCGTCGAAAGGACGTCGCCGTCCGTGACACCCTGGTGCGGGTGGCCCGGCGTACCGGCGCGCTCCAACGGTTCGGTGCCCCGTTGATGGCCCAGCACGACGTGACCTACCGGCCGGCCGAGACGCTGTGGGACACCCTTCCATCACTCACCCGCCAGGCGCGGGTGGGGGACCGGCTGCCGGTCTTCAGCCGGCACGGCCCCGCCGAAGGGGCGGCGGCCGGCGCGACGCCGGGCGGCGGTCGATGGCCCACCATCGATCCGGAGCTGCCCACCCTGCTGATGTGGGCGGGCGAGCGCCAGCACGACGCGTGGGCCAGACAGCGCGCGGCGCTGCTGGAGACGCTGCCGGCGGAGTTCGCCGCTGTCGACATCTCGGGCTGGCCCGGCTTCCGACCGCTGCTGGGCAAACAGCCCAGAGCCGTGCTCGTCCGCCCGGACGGCCACATCGCCTCCCTCATCGCACCTGAGCCGACCGAACTGAGGATTGCCCTCAGGCGGGCCCGCGTCGTGCTGCCAGGACCGCTGCCGGGCGCGAGCGTGGGCGGCGAGACCGTCACCGAGATGGGGGCGAGCGCCGCGGCGGGAGCCCTGGCCCCCCAGCAGGCCACGGCGCCGTCGGCACCGAAGAAGGCGCGGCCGACCGCGCCGGAGAAGGCGGCGTCATGAGCCGGGCCGCCGTGGTCTGTGGGCTGGGCGCCTGGGTTCCACCGACCGTCGTCACCAACCACGACCTGGCCGAGCGACTCGACACCACCGACGAGTGGATACGCACCCGCACCGGCATCGCGCGGCGGCACGTCATCGAGCGGGGCCAGGCCACCTCCGACCTGGCGGTCGAGGCTGGGCGACGGGCGTTGGCGTCGGCGAGTGACGGCGGCACGGCCGCCGACCACGAGGTCGACCTCGTCGTGCTGGCCACCAGCACCCCCGACCGCCCCTGCCCGGGCACCGCGCCGACGGTGGCCGCACGACTGGGGCTGGGTGCCGTCGCGGCATTCGACGTACAGGCCGTGTGCACAGGCTTCGTCTACGCGCTGGCGACCGCGGCCGGCATGCTGTCGGCGGGCACGGCCCGACGTGCCCTGGTCATCGGCGCCGACGCCTTCTCCACCATCCTCGACCCGGAGGACCGCACCACTCGCGCCATCTTCGGCGACGGCGCGGGCGCCGTGGTCCTCAGGTCGGGCCAAGCCCACGAGCCAGGAGCCCTACTCGGCTTCGACCTGGGCAGCGACGGCACCGGGGAAGACCTCATCACGGTACGGGCCGGCGGCTCGCGGCAGCGGTCCACCGCCGAACAGGTCCACGCGGGGGACCACTTCTTCACCATGGCGGGCCGGGCCGTCTTCACCCAGGCAGTGCTCAGCATGAGCAAGTCCGCGCAGACGCTCATCGACCGGGTGGGCTGGTCGGAACCGGGCGTCGACCGGGTGGTGGCCCACCAGGCCAACGTACGCATCCTGCGAGCCGTCGGCGAACAGCTGGGGCTCGCCGACGAACAGGTGGTCATCCACCTCGACCGGGTCGGCAACACGGTCGCTGGCTCCATCCCGCTGGCACTCGCCGACGCGGTCACCGCCGGCGACCTGCGCGCCGGGCAGCGAGTACTCCTCACCGGCTTCGGCGGCGGCCTCACCTGGGGCTCCACGGCGCTGATCTGGCCGGACCTGCCCCTTCCCGCACCGCACGCACCCACTCTCCGAAAGGAACAGGCATGACCGCGGCTGTCGACACCCAGAAGATCAGGGACCGAGTGGTGTCCCTCATGGACGAGAAGTTCGGTCTACCGGCGGAGGAACTTCTCTCCGGCGCGTCCTTCGAGGACCTGGACATCGACTCTCTCATCCTCATCGAACTCGGGCTGCTCCTTCGTAAGGAGATGGGCGTGGTGTTACAGGAGGGCGAATTGAAGTCCTCGCACACGCTGGACGAGGCCGTGGCCGTCATCGAGGCGAAGGGACCGCGGGTGTGACCGGCACCGTCGGGGACCGCGTCGTATCGATCACGGGCATGGGGCTGCTCACACCCGCTGGGTCGGGCCCCGAGGAGAACTGGCGGCGCCTTCTGCGCGGGGTCTCCGCCGCGGCCAAGGACCCCGAACTCAAAGGCGCGGAGGTCGATTTCTCGTGCCGGGTGCCCGACTTCGACGCCGACGCCCTGCTCGGCCGGCGCACGGCGTGGCGCCTCGACCGCTTCGTCCAACTCGCGGTCGTGGCCGCACGGCAGGCGGTCGCTGACGCGGGCCTCGGGCCCGACACCTGGAACGCCACCCGGGTCGGAGTCGTCCTCGGCAACTCGCTGGGCGGCACAACAACCTTCGAGGCCCAACACCGCATGTTCTACGGCGGCGCCGCCGAGGACCTGTCACCGTTGATGATCCCCATGGGCATGGTCAACATGGTGGCCGGGTACGTCGCGATGGACCAGAAGGCCCTCGGCCCGAGCCTGGTGACCGCTACCGCCTGCGCCTCAGGGGCCTCCGCTATCGGCACGGCCCGGGACTGGCTCGTGGGCGGCGTGTGTGATGTCGTACTGGCCGGCGGTACGGAGGCGGCCCTGTCCCCGGCGACCATGACGGGACTCGCCCGGATGGGAGCGCTCTCGGCGCGTGGGGACGACCCGGGCGCGGCCTCCCGACCGTTCGCCGCCGACCGCGACGGCTTCGTCGCCGGCGAGGGCGCGGCCGTCCTGGTCCTGGAACGGCAGCGGGACGCCAGAGCCCGAGGGGCGCGCCGCTACGCCGACGTGGCCGGCTTCGGCGCCTCCTCGGACGCCCACCACGCCACGGCGCCCCACCCGCAGGGCGCCGGGTTGGAACGGGCGCTGCGCGCCGCGCTCGCCGACGCCGGCGTGGCCCCCGCCGAGGTGGGTCACGTCAACGCGCACGGCACCTCGACGCCGATGAACGACCTGACAGAGGCCCGTGCCCTGCGCCGGGTGCTGGGCGACGGCGCCGCCGTCACCTCGACCAAAGGAGTCACCGGACACACCCTGGCCGCCGCGGGGGCGATCGAGGCCGCCTACACCGCACTGACACTTCGTCACGGGACCGTGCCACCCACCGCCAACGTGCGTGTGCTCGACGCGGCCATCGCGGTGGACGTGGTCACGGACGCACCGCGCACGGTGGCCCTGGATGTCGCGGTCAGCACCTCGCTCGGCTTCGGCGGGCACAACGCGGCGCTGGTGCTCACCGCTGCCTGATCCGGGTTCGGGTGGGTGCTGACCCTGCTCGCACCGCGGCCCCCCACACCGTCGGGCTCACGAGCGCCGCCCGGGTACGGGCCGCGACGGCCAGCGCGGCCAACACAGACCAGCACAGCCAACGGACCACAGGAACAGGAGAGCGCATGCGGACGCGTCAACTGGGTGACAGCGGGCCCGAGGTCGGGGCGGTCGGCCTCGGTTGCATGGGAATGAGTTGGGGCTACGCCGAGTCCCAGCGGGACGACGCCCTGTCGGTCAGGGTGCTGGAACAGGCGCTTGACCTCGGTGTCACACACCTGGACACGGCGGACGTCTACGGTGACGGCCACAACGAGGCGCTGGTGGGTCGGGTGCTCGCACGGCGCCGGCGGGAGGCCGTCGTCGCGACCAAGGTGGGCCTGGTCGTGGACGACCTGGGCGCGCGTGCGATGCACCGCGACGGCTCACCGGCGCACGTCCGGCGTGCCGCCGAAGCGAGCCTGCGCCGTCTCGGTACGGACGTCATCGATCTGTACTACCTGCACCGGGTGGACCCGGCGGTACCCCTGGAGGAGACCTGGGGCGCGCTGTCCGAACTGGTGGCGCGGGGCACGGTGCGCCGGCTCGGGCTGTCGGAGGTGACCATCGAGGAGATCGAGCGCGCCCACCGGGTCCACCCTGTCTCGGCCGTCCAGTCCGAGCTGTCGCTGTGGACCCGGAACCCGCTCGCCGAGGGCTCGGACGTGGTGCGGTGGTGCGCGGACCACGGCGCCGCGTTCGTACCCTTCGCCCCGCTCGGCCGCGGCTTCCTCACCGGGGCCTTCGACCGACCGGACTTCGAGGAGGGGGACTTTCGCTCGACCAACCCACGATTCGCCGACGCCGCGTTCGCCGCCAACCTGCGCATCGTGGCAGCCGTCCGCAGGGTCGCCGCCCGGCACGCGGTCACCCCCGCCCAGGTGGCCATCGCGTGGACGCTAGCCCAGGGGGAGCACGTGATCCCCGTCCCGGGCACCAAGAATCCGCGTTACCTGACCGAGAACGCCACGGCCGAGGCACTCCGGCTGACCGCCGGTGACCTGGCGGAGCTGGACGCGCTGCCCGCCGCGGTCGGTGGCCGCTACTGACCCTGGGTGGGGGCGGCCCCGGTTGCCCCGCCCATCTGGTTCCAAGACGGGAGTCGCATGACTGTGAGTACGGTCCACACCGCCGCCGTGGTCGGACTCGGCACCGCCGGCACCGAGTTGGCCCGCCGGCTGTCCGGCGCCGGCATCCGTGTCATCGGCGTCGAGCCGGACGGCGAGGCCGTCGCCCGCGCCCTACGTGCGGTGGGCTCCGGTCCGGTCGAGGTGACTTCGCGCGTGGCCGCGGTGGCCGCGGCGGACCTGGTCCTGGAGGCCGTACCAGAACCGGAGGCGGCCAAGCGCGCGGTCCTGACAGCCATCGCGGGCCACCGGCGCGCCGACGTGCCCATCGTCACCACGGCTCTCAGCACGCCCGTCGCCGCGCTGGCGGACGCCGCCCCCGGCCCGTTGCTGGCCCTGCGATTCGCCCGCGCCGACCGGCTCGACGCGGCGGAACTGGCCCGGGCCCCGGGCGCCCCCGATGAGGCCTTGCGACGGGTCGTGAGCACACTGGCGGCGGGCGGCGTCACCACCCACGAGGTGCCCGACCGGCCCGGCTCGCTCGCTCCCGGTCTGCTCCTCGGGTTCCTCAACCAAGCGGCGTGGATGTGTTACGACGGCTACGTGGAACCGGAGGTGCTGGAGACCGCCGTCCGACTGGGCTGCGGCTGGCGGGAGGGGCCGCTGGGCGTGTTGGCGGCCATCGGGCACCGCACCGCCACGGACATCCTGCGCGGGCTCCAGCAGCGCCTGGGAGAGCGGTACGCTCCGGCCCCACTGCTCGCCGGGCCACCCGTAGCCGTATCCCCGCGGCCGGAGCCCGTCACGGATGCCGTGCCCGAGGTGCGGACCGTTGCCGTGCTGGGCTCCGGGACCATGGCCACCGGCATCGCCGAGGTGTTCCTGCGCGCCGGCCACCGCACGCTGCTCGTGGCGCGCACCGAGGAGAAGGTGGCCGAGGCGCGCGCGGCGGTCGAGTTCGGGTTGCTGCGCACCGGCCGAGCCACGGAAGAGGTGACCGAGGCGCTCGGCCGGTGGTCCGGGCACACGGAGGTCGCCGTCGTAGCGCAGGCCGACCTGGTGGTCGAGGCGGTCGTGGAGGACCTGGCGGTCAAGCGCCGGATATTCGGCGAACTCGGTGCGCTGTGCCGGCCCGGCACGGTGCTGGCCACCACCACGTCGGCGCTCTCCGTGACCGCGTGCGCCACCGCCTCCGGCCGGCCCCGGGACGTGCTCGGGCTGCACTTCTTCAACCCGGCAGCCACCATGGACCTGGTCGAACTGGTACGGACGGAGCACACAGGCGAGTCCGCCCTCGCCGCAGCCCGCGCCGTGCTGGCCGCCGCGGGCAAGGTGGCCGTGGAGTGCGAGGACCGTACCGGCTTCGTGGTCAATGCCCTCCTGTTCCCCTACCTCAACGACGCCCTCACGGCACTGGAGGACCCTCGCGTCCAGCCCGCGCTGCTGGACACCGTCATGAAGTCCGTCGCCGGCCAACCCCTGGGACCCACCCGCCTCCTCGACATGGTCGGGGCCGACGTGGCACTGGAGGTACAGCGCAGGCTGCACCAGGACCAGGACCAGGGCCGGGGTCGGCCGGTTCCGGCCCCCACCGACCTACTACGCCGGCTCGTGGACCGTGGCTTTCTCGGACGCAAGAGCGCCGGCCGTGGTGTGCGAGTCCTGCTGACCGAGGAAGCGCGCGCCGGCGCGACCTGAGCCCGCGTCGGAGGCCGGTTCCTGCGTCCGTACGGCACATCCGTCTGACACCCACAACCAAGGAGTACGCGATGACCCCCTTCCTTCTTCCTGTCTCCCGGCTGCGCCGGTTCGGTTACGCCGCGGCGGCGACGGCCCTGTGCCTGACCGCCGTCGGCGCCGCGAGCGCCACTGGCACCGACCAGGGCGCGGCGCCCCGGCCCCAGGCTGGCGGCCCGATCACCAGTGAGACCCTCTCCGAGGGCGACACCACCCTTCCGTTCAGGATCAAGGCCGAGGGCCCCCGGCACCTGCTGTACCGCAAGGCCACCATCCCCCCGGGTACCGCCACTGGCTGGCACTACCACCCGGGGTCCGAGATCGCCGTCATCGCCTCCGGGACGCTGACGCGCGTCAACGGCGACGACTGCCGCGTCCGTGTCCTTGGGCCCGGCGACGCCCTCGTCGAACCCACCGGCCCCAAGGAGGTGCACTACGGAGTCAACCGGGGCACCGAGCCCGTGGTGCTCTACATCACCGACGTACTTCCCAAGGGGGCGCCCGTCTCCGTACCTGCCGACAACCCTGGCTGCCCCACCGCGCGATGAGTGCGCGACAGGAGCGAGGTAGCGCTGTGCGCGAGACCGACGAGCCCATCGGCATGGCCTTCTTCGACGTGGACGAGACCCTCCTCACCTTCAAGAGCATGTTCCGCTTCCTCGCCTACCACTTCCGAGCCCGCGGCCTGCCTCCCGAGGTGTACGAACGGGCCGCGGCGGAGCTGCGGAACCGGGCCGCCGCCGGCGTGCCCCGGGATGAGACCAACCGCGACTACTACCGCCACTACTCCGGGCGTTCCGTGGCTGAGGTGGCGGCGCACGCCCGCGCGTGGTTCGCGGCCGAACTGACCGACGGTGGCGCGCTGCACGAACCTGCGGTGGAGGCACTGCGCCGCCACCGCGAAGCTGGCGCGATCACCGTGCTGGTCTCCGGATCCTTCCCGCCGTGCCTGGCACCGGTGCGCGACGTGCTCGGCGCCGACCTGGTGGTGTGCAGTGAACCGGAGCACCGAACCGGCCACTACACCGGTCGGTTGATCCGCCCCATGATCGGTGCCCAGAAGGGGCGCGCGGCCCAGGAGCTGCTGGCTCGGTACGGCATCGCACCCGAGCGGGCCGCTGCCTACGGTGACCACGCCTCGGATCTGTCACTACTGCGGGCTGTGGGCCACCCCGTTGCCGTGGGGGACGACCCCCAACTGGGCTCCTACGTCCTTGAGGTGGGCGGGAGCCGGTTACCGGGGATTCCGGGCTGATCGGACGGTGGGGCATTCTGGGGGAGGGCACCATGGAGGTGCCCTCCCCCCTGTCCGTGCCTACCGAGCGGCCCCGGACAGGGCCAGGAACTGTTCGTCGGGCTCGTCCTGGAGCATCACGTGATGCAGCGTGTTCACGCTCGGCGACGGTGAGATGCCCAAATCCTCGCCCATCCGTGTACGCAGTCGCTGGTAGACCTCCAGCGCGGCGGCCCTACGTCCGGAGCTGTACAGCCCGCGCATGAGTTGGGCGTGCAGGTTTTCGTGGTAGGGGTGCTCGATGGTCAACTCCGTGGCCTCCTCCACCGCCTCCTGGGCGCGCCCGGTCCGCAACAGGGACTCGACCAGCAACTCACGTGCGCCGAGGTGGAGTTCGCAGAGGCGCTCGGCATGCGGGGAGAGGACTCGGCCGATCTTGACGTTGCCGAGCGGTGGCCCTTGCCAGCGTGCCAGCCCCTGCCTCATCAGCCGCTCGGCCTCTGCGGCGTCGTCGCGCGCGATGGCCGCCCGGCTGCGCCGCAGCAGTTGGTGAAAGGAGGGCTTGTCCCACTCGTCGTCCGCGACCCGCAACACATAACTGTTCCCGTCCGTCACCAGCCTGCTGGCCGCCACGTGCTTCACCGTGGTGCGGGTGCCCTCGGCCATGATGCGGCGAATGACTCCGATGTAGGTCTGGAGCGCGGTCATGGCCGTACGGGGTGGCACCCCGTCCCATAACTCGTCGATGAGCGTGGGCATGGTGACGCGTTGCCCCGCGCGGAGCAGCAACAACGCGAGCGCCTGGCGCTGCTTGGGGGCCGATGGTGTGATGTCCCGCCCCTCGACGATGAGGGCCAGACTTCCGAGGGTCCGAAATTCCATGGCTACTTCGGCTTCTTCCTAGGAGTGAGTCGCAGAACTGACCCCGAGGTAACTATCGCTCAAGAGCGAGCCGACGCCGTGTGGGGGAACGGGTCAGGAAAGCGGGGCCGCTCCGTGTGACGACCAGTTAAGGGCAGGGCCCGGTGTGGGTGGTGGGCCGCTCCGGCGACAGGAAGGAAGGGAGCCCGACAACGTTGGCCTTCTCTTCCGTAGCTCGCCCGTTCGAGATGCGCCCGGAGGGTGAGCGACTCTTACGGCGCCACGCCGACTGACCCGGTGCACAACGAATCCCTGGCACAGGTTCGGTGTCCGGGGCATGAGTAGGGGACGGCGGTCGACCCCAAAGAGTCGGCAAAGATTTGGTCCTCACTCTCATCCCCCCGTTAGCAGTGCCGATTGGGAATCTCGGCGCTATGTGTCAACTTTGGCAGTGTAGATGCCCTCAGACAATGGTCTTCTCCTGTGCGTTACCTCTCCTGCAATGAACTGGCCATGATGAAAGATTCCGACACATTTCATAAAAGCGGTCCCCGGCGACCACGGCGGAAGACCGCCCCTGCCAGTTCCCTACGCGGGCGGGTGTCGCTGACATCGGCCTGCCTGGGGCGGGTACACGACGCGCGATCACGCTTCGCTCCGGCCAGACAGCCGCCCAGAGGCCGTCGACCACCACGGTGCGCGTCACGTGCGACGCGGTCCGGGCAATGTCCTACGGCCGTGGCCGGGGGTGGGGAGCGGCGTGTGGGCGCGTCCGGTGCTGGCATCGGCCAGCAGGGAGGAAGACGCAGCTCGGCCCGGCAGAAGCGTGGCGCCGTCGTCGGGGGAGAGACTCCGTGCCGCCAGAGCCGGATCCCGTACGGCCCACTGGCTGAGGGGCCTCGATGCCCCCGCACGGCAGGGCCTACGACACGCACCCCACGCCGTCCGCATCCTTCGGCGCAGCCGCCCGCGAGGACCGGTACCGGGCGTGGAGGGAGCGGCACTCTCCACGCGTCTCAGGGGCGCGACCACCAAGCTTCGACGTGCTGCCCCCGTCGACAGACGAGAGCGGACGCCCAGCTCAGGAAGGCCTCTCGGTGGAGAACGCACGCGTCAGTCGCGCCACGAACTGCAGAATGGCGAATTACCGTTAGCGACAGTCAGACAGCCTCACGGCACTTCCGGAACGGCGAATACCGTATTTTCCCACCCGCGCGAATCGGTGCTGTGCGGTGGTTTGATGAGGCGCGAATATGTCTCAAAACGCTACTGTCGGAGGGGAGAGAGCGCGGTGCCAGTCAGAAATGCGTGGCGCGCTACCACGCTGCTCAAGACGGAACCCATCACCTGTTATGAGAAAGACCGTCTTGATCGAAAAGGTGGAGCCTTGCTGACTTCGCTACGGCCGGACGACGCATCCCTGGCTCCCATAGGCGGAGGTCGGGGCGTCCACGCACGCCTCAGGTGAGTTCGACCGCCGTCTCGCGAGGAACGCGAGCCGCTTGGCCGCCCGGACGGCATGCCAAACGGGGCGGGCGCCCAGTCAAGGGCACCCGCCCCGCCGTGTGTGCGCGACCAGTGTCGGGCTACGGCACGCTTTCCGCTGTGGCCGCGCCCTTGGTCGGCGTCGCTGCCCCCGCGCTGGCGGCGGGTCGCTCCTTCGGCTCGCCGAGCATGGCGTAGATCGCCACGGACAGCAGCGCGCAGATCACGGCGCTGACCCACAGCACCGCGTGCCAGGCGTCGGTGAACCCGTCGGCGACGAAGTCGAAGAGCCCGGACCGCGCGTCGGCCGGCAGCTCGGACAGCGCGTCGTCGAGGTCGCCCGCGTTCGCGTCGTTGGCCAGATCCTCCGGTTCGCCCCGATAGGTGGGGAAGCGGTCCAGTCCGTCCCGGAGCGAATTCTGCAACAGGTTGACGAGCGCCGAGCCGGCAGCGGCGATGACGACGGCCTCGCTGCCCAACCGGAGGGTGTTGAGGAAACCCGCGGCGGCGCCCGTCGCCTGGGACGGGACGACAGTGAGGACGGCACCGTCGACCAGCCCGAAGTTGAGCCCGAGCCCGATACCGAGTGTGATCAGGGGGCCCGCCAGAGCGCCGGCGCCTACCCCCGGCTCCAGGACCAGGGCGAGCCACGCCACCCCGAACGTCAGACACGCCAGGCTGGCGGTGAACACCGAGCGCGCTGACCAACCCCACTTGATGAGCTTCCCGGCCAGGATCGGCCCGACCAGGATTGGCACTGTCATGAGCAGCATCATGGCGCCAGCTGACTTGCTGCTCGACTCGTTGACCACCACCAGGTAGTTCGGCAACAGCGGCAGCAGGATCACGAAGGCGAACGTGACCACCACGGGGATCAGGCACAGTGCCATGAACCGACCGTTGCGCAACAGCGACAGGTCGAACATCGGGTGCTCCTGGCGCCGCTCCACCAGCACGAAGACCACCATCAGGACCACCGACCCGATCAACAGCGCGAGGACACCGGCACTGCCCCAGCCCCACTGAGGCCCCTCGACCATGCCGAGCATGAGGAGGAACAGGCTGCCGACGAAGGTCACCGTCCCCGTCCAGTCCACCCTGGCCGCCGACTCGTTCCGCGACTCCGGCATGAACGGCACGACCAACAGGACCAGAGCCATCAACAACGCGTGCGAACCGTAGAACGCGCGCCACCCCAGAGTGTCGGACAGCACACCCGCGATCATGGCTCCCAGGGCGAGACCGGCGCCGGTGGCGATGCCTACGGCGGCGAACGCCCTGGTCCGGGCGGCACCGTCGAACGTGGTGGCCAGGATGGAGCTGCCACTGGTCAGCAACGCGGCCGCGCCCACGCCCGCCAGCCCGCGCACGACGTCGAGCAGGATGATGTTGCTCGCCACCGCGCTGACCAGCGAGGCCCCGGTGAACAGCGCGGCGCCCACCGCGAACATGCGCCGACGCCCCACGAGATCGGCCAGCGAACCGCAGGCCAGCATGAAGCTCGCGAAGGTCAGGTTGTAACCGTGCACCACCCATTGCAACGCGTCCAAGGAGGCGTGCGTGTCATGGTCGATGTGCGGTAGCGCGACCCCCGACCCCGTCACGGAGGTCGGCAGGATCAACAGTGTCAACAGCACCGCGCCCAGCGTGAGCTGGGGGCTCGATCGGCGCTTGCCACCCGCCAAGAGGGCATTCACTTCGCGTGCTCCTTCATCACAAGCGCGTCAGCGCTGGGATTCGGCTCGTACTTTCAAGGCGGCGTTCATGAGCAGGAACCCCTCTTCGATGCGCCAGACCATCCCGCCGGCGAAAGGCATGGTCAGGCCGCCGAAGTCCTCCCGCTGGCGCAGCCGCACGCCTGTTTCGATTTCCTCCAGAAGGAATTCGTGGCGGGCGCGGAACACCGTCGCGTGACGAATGATCCCCGACCACTGGAGGTGGCGATTTCGCTCCACGACCGTAACCGTGGGGGAGTGGGTCTCCTGCTGTGACTTCTTGGGGCGCTGCATGCGCAGCCACAGTTCCTGGCCGACTTCGGCCTTTCCGCGGGCTTCCAGGATGAACGGGTTCCACTCCCCGTACCGGTCGAAGTCCACGATGACGTCCCAGACCACGTCCAGGGGCGCCGCTATGTTGACGTACGTTTCGATGGTGCGCATTTCCGGTCTCCTCTTCACGCGGTGGCCGACGACTGATCAGGCGGGGATCGCGTTCACGACGCCCCCGTCGACCAGGAGGTCGACGCCGTTGACGAACGCGGCGGCGTCGGAGGCCAGGAACGCGACCGTTCGGGCCACCTCTTCCGGTGTACCGACCCGCTGTTGCACCGACTGCCGGGCGCTGGCCTCCCGCTCCTCGGGGGTGGGGACCGACTCCTGGAACATGTCCGTGTCGATGTAGCCGGGGCTGATCGAGTTGACCCGGATGCGCCGGTCGGCCAGGTCGCTCGCCAGGGTCTTGGCGAGGTTGGCTGCGGCTGCCTTGGTCGCGGCGTACAGGGAGCCGATGGCCAGGCCTCGATGGTGGGTCCAGGAGGCGTTGATGACGATCGAGGCGCCGTCTCGCAGCAGCGGCAGCGCGCGCTGCACGGTGTAGAAGACGCCCTTGAAATTCGCGTCGACCACGAGGTCGACGTCCTCCGCGGTGAAGTCCTGAACACGCTTGAAAACGCCGACACCGGCGTTCGCGAAGACCACGTCGAGCTGCCCGAAGCGCTCACTCACCGCGCCCAGCAGACGGTCCAGGTCGGCCGGCCGGGAGACGTCAGCGGGTGCCGCGAACAGTTGGTCGCCACCATCCAGGCGCTCGGCCGCTGCCTTCAGGCGGTCCTCGCCGCGCCCGGTGATGACGACCTTCGCGCCTTCGGCGAGAAAGAGTTCGGCGGCGGAGAATCCCATGCCGGTGGCACCACCGGTGATCAGGACGACCCGGCCGTCGAATCGAGAGGGGGTCGGATTGTTCTGCGTCATGACATACCCAGTCAGTTAAGTAATCGGAAGAGGTGGCCGGATCGCCATCGCATTCGGCCGTGGTGACGCGTCAGTAAAGGTGCCGACGAGCGCCGGAACCTCCGTTTCCGCCCATGCCTGCCGGTGAGCGCGCAGGAAGAGACAGGGCCCATCGGGGTGGGCCCGGCATTCGTCACGTCGAGCATCTTCTGCGACATTGCCCGGACGTGAGTAGAGCCTGCTTATGGTGGTGTCATGACCACCACTCACACCTCAGCAGCCGACGGAGCGGACCAGTCCCGACCACGTAGAGAGGAACTCCGCGCCTTTCTGCGCTCGCGTCGTGCCCGGGTCAGGCCGGAGGACGTCGGGCTTCCCGGCCGGGGGCTGCGTCGGACACCCGGCCTGCGCCGCGAGGAGGTCGCGACGCTCGCCGGCATCGGGGTCTCCTGGTACACATGGCTGGAGCAGGGACGCGTCATCAACGTCTCGGACTCCGTCGTGGAGTCGATCAGCCGGGTGCTCACTCTCAACCGTGCCGAGCGGGCGTACCTGTACCAGTTGGTGGGTCTGCAGCCGCCAGAGGACAAGGTTGTCGAGGACGCAGCTCCCATGCCCGAGCTGCGGCGGTTGGTGGACGTGTGGTCGCCCTACCCGGCCTACGTACTGGACCGGTGGTGGAACTTCATCATCATCAACCGGTCGGCACAGGCGGTGTTCGGGCTCCGTGGCCACGGCCAGAACTGCTTGGTCTCCTTTTTCACTGACGAGAAGTACCGCTCCTTTTTCGCCAACTGGGACACCCTGGCCCCGCAGGTGGTCGCCGACTTCCGGGGAGCCGCCGCGGCCTACTCCGACGATCAGCGGTTCGCCGTGATCGCGTGCCGGCTCCGCCAGGAGAGCCCGGACTTCGCACGTCTCTGGGACCAGCACGACGTACGCAAGGAGTCCAACGGAACCAAGTCCGTACTGCACCCCGTCATGGGCGAGATGACCTTCGATCACCTGGTCCTGCACCCGTCGAGCCGCCACGATCTGCGTGTCACTGTTCACCTGCCCCGCGAGGGGTTCACCGCACGGCGCAGGCTGGAGCGGCTGCTGGAGAGCCATCCCGCCGTCGGCGACCCGGGGTCGGAGGCCACCGGAGGCGCCCTTACGGGCTAGCTGTACGACCCTGTGAGGTCGGGGACGCGGCTGGTGGGTGGCTGCCGTTTCAGGGAGGGCGGTGTCTCAGCGCTGGTGATCGTAGGGCGGCGACGGGTAAGCACATCCGGTCGCGGGCCTCGGCCGGAGCGAGACCGTCGCGCACTCACCCCGTGGCCAACGCCGACTATCCCCGCCCCCGAGCCGCGAAAATCTATGCCGGCCAGAGTAGACATTGGGCAGTGGCGTGGTTATGGTTTTTCTCGTAGCCAGAGAGACAAGCAGGGCCCGGCAGAGACGAACTGCCGGGCAGTAGTACCCGCAGTAGCAGCTCGCAAGACGGTGCGGCGGTGGAGTTTCGAAGCCGGAGTGATCGCAGGATGGCGACGGGACTGACGGCCGGACCGGGTGGCCCGCGGTGATCAGGGGCCGCCGTGAGCAGTACCGCAGTTCACGCGGGAGCAGTACCCAGCAGCGAAGGTGAGCAGCACCTCGGTGAAGGCGTCGGCTGCGGACGCGCGCACCGGGAGGTTCGGCAGTGGGGTTCCAAGCCAGAGCAGAGGCAGGACGGGCGACGGGGCTGGCTGCCGAAGAGTGGCGCTGGCACAGGCCACTGAGCAACACGCAGGACAGCAGTACCGGATGTAGGCAAGAGATCGATCCCAGAGGGAAGAACGGAGGGACCAGGCGCCATCAGGATCGCCCGGGCGTGAAGTCTGAGCCCGGGTACCGCAGGACATCGATAGTGAGGTGGTCTCCGGTCAAGCAACCGCGATCCCCGCGCCCCCGGCAGAGTTCAGGTCGGGTCAGCGGAAACAGAAGGCCGGCGTAGTACCAGGGCCGGCAGATGGTGTAGTTGTTCCTTCGGGGCCCGGGTGCCATGTGGCACTCGGGCCCCTCCACGCGTTCCGCAAAGAGGTGTATATGACAGCAAATGACTCGTTCGACCGTCTCGACGACGACGACTACCCCGCCTACACGATAGGCCGGGCCGCCGAACTGCTCGGCACCACGCAGGGCTTCCTTCGCGCCGTCGGAGAAGCCCGCCTCATCACCCCGCTCCGTTCCGAGGGCGGCCACCGGCGTTACTCCCGCTACCAACTGCGCATCGCCGCCCGGGCCCGGGAACTCGTCGACCAGGGCACGCCCGTCGAGGCCGCCTGCCGCATCGTCATCCTCGAAGACCAGCTCGAAGAGGCCCGACGTATCAACGCCGAGTACCGCCGCTCCGCGTCCCAGTCCGCGGCCGGCGACTGATCCGCGGTCGCGGTAACGCTCACGGTACCTTCCGCCCACTGATTTCCGGATGAGTACATGACTGCTGAAAACGCCCATCCGGTGGCGCGCAGCCGCCAACCCGAACACCCTGCCCGCGTCGGCCGCGTTCCAGCGGTCGACGCGCCGCCCGACCCGCCCGCCCAGCGGGCAGGTGCCGCCGCCCCGGAAGAGGCCCTGCGGCGCGCGGCGGCTGTGCTGAAGCCGAGGATGCGGGGCTGGCTGCACGCCGGGGTGTTCCCCCTCGCGCTGGCCGGCGGCATCGTCCTGATCGCCCTGGCCCGCTCGACGGCGGCGGTCGCCGCCTGCTCGGTGTACGCGCTGTCGGCCTGCCTGCTGTTCGGTACCAGTGGGCTCTACCACCGCGGGACCTGGGGCCCGCGTGGGGAGGCCGTCCTGCGGCGGCTGGACCACGCGAACATCTTCCTGATCATCGCCGGCACGTACACGCCCCTGGCGGTCTCGCTGCTGCCCGGGGATCAACAGCGGGTTCTGCTGTCCCTGGTCTGGGGCGGAGCCACGGCCGGCATCACCTTCCGCGTCTTCTGGATCAACGCCCCGCGATGGCTCTACACCCTGTGCTACATCGCCCTGGGCTGGGCCGCCGTCTTCTACCTCCCCGACTTCGCGCGTGCCGGCGGCGCCGCGGTGGTCGCGCTCATCATCGCCGGCGGCCTCCTCTACACCGCGGGCGCGGCCGTGTACGGCCTCAAGCGGCCCGACCCCTCACCGAACTGGTTCGGCTTTCACGAGGTCTTCCACACGCTCACCATCGCCGCGTTTTCCGCGCACTACACGGCCATCTTCCTGGGGGCTACCTGACCAGCGAGGGTCAAGCCCGCCGTGCGCCGTAAAAGAAGTTCACCGGCGCTCGTCTATCTGTTGCGGCCGAATGAGGTTTTGGCGGGCGGCGCGCGGAGTGTTTCTCTCGGTGCAGGCGAAGTGCGGTCAGCAATCAGACGAGCGCCTTTCCCGCGTGCTACTGTCGGTCTCAGTTGCAGTTGTGGTTCCCAAGACTTCGACGCTGGCCTCGGTTATTCGGCCGTGGGTAGCGTCTTGTATTTCCGGTTGTTCTCCGGGCGGGGCATCATCGCGGCGACCCGGTGTCCGTGAATCGCGGATTCCGGCGTACTGCCCCACAAGGAGATATGACATGGCGTCTGGCACTGTGAAGTGGTTCAACGCGGCCAAGGGTTTCGGCTTCATCGAGCAGGACGGTGGCGGTCCCGACGTGTTCGCCCACTTCTCGAACATCGCCGCCCAGGGCTTCCGTGAGCTGGTCGAGGGGCAGAAGGTCACCTTCGACATCGCTGCGGGCCAGAAGGGCCCGACGGCCGAGAACATCGTTCCCGCCTGACGCTGACGCGCACTTCGTAGCTGGGGCCCGCATCCCTCGGGGTGCGGGCCCCAGCTACGAGCATTTTCCTCGGTGCCGCCGCCCGAGGGGCAGCCCCTCCAGATCCTCTCCAGCGGCGCCCGCCTTTTCCGGGCCGCGCCCGTCGGCGTCCGTGATCTCGCGCCCCTGTGGCGTCCCTCTTTTGTCGCCCGCACCGCGCATCGAATTCCCCGCGCTGCGGTTGCGCTTTCGCTTTCGCTTTCATTCTCGCATTCCATTTCGGCCCGTTCTCGTGATTCCCGGCGCTGTGGTTCCGCTGCGGGAATGCCTTGATACGTGCCGTATCGAGGAAGGTTCTCCCATGAACCCCACACGTACGAGCCGCACCTCCCGGCCCCGTCGCTCCGGCGGCCCCGCTTTCGACGCCGGTTCGGGTCGGGGCGGTCGCTTCGGCTCACCCGCCCCGAGGCGCTCAGGCGGCCCGAGCCGGTCGGGCGGCCCCGGTCGGCGGTCCGCCGTGCCCACCGGCGAGTTCGCCCCGCCGAAGACGATCACTCCCGCACTGCCCGCGGTCGAGGCGTTCGCCGACCTCGACATGCCCGCCCCACTGCTGGCCGCGCTGACCGCGCAGGGCATGAGCGCCCCGTTTCCGATCCAGGGTGCGACCCTGCCCAACACCCTCGCGGGCCGCGACGCCCTGGGACGTGGGCGCACCGGCTCCGGAAAGACCCTCGCCTTCGGTCTGGCGCTGCTGGCCCGCACCGCCGGCCGGCGCGCCGAGTCCCGCCAGCCGCTGGCCCTGGTCCTCGTTCCGACGCGCGAGCTGGCCCAGCAGGTGACCGACGCGCTCACCCCCTACGCCCGCTCCGTGAAGCTGCGCCTGGCCACCGTCGTCGGCGGAATGCCGATCGGCCGGCAGGTCAACGCGCTGCGGGGCGGCGCCGAGGTCGTCGTCGCCACGCCGGGCCGGCTCAAGGACCTCGTCGACCGCGGTGACTGCCGGCTGAACCAGGTCGCGATCACCGTCCTGGACGAGGCCGACCAGATGGCCGACATGGGTTTCATGCCCCAGGTCACCGAACTCCTGAACCAGGTACGCCCCGAGGGTCAGCGGATGCTGTTCTCCGCCACCCTCGACCGCAACGTCGACCTCCTGGTGCGCCGGTATCTCACCGACCCGGTCGTCCACTCCGTCGACCCGTCCGCCGGTGCGGTCACCACCATGGAGCACCACGTGCTGCACGTGCACGGCGCGGACAAGAACCGTACGACCACCGAGATCGCGGCCCGCGACGGCCGGGTGATCATGTTCCTGGACACCAAGCGCGCCGTGGACAAGCTCACCGACCACCTGCTGGCCAATGGTGTACGGGCCGCCGCCCTGCACGGTGGGAAGGCGCAGTCGCAGCGCACCCGGACGCTGGCCCAGTTCAAGACCGGGCACGTCACCGTGCTCGTCGCCACGAACGTCGCCGCCCGCGGCATCCACGTCGACAACCTCGACCTCGTCGTCAACATCGACCCGCCGACCGACCACAAGGACTACCTCCACCGCGGCGGCCGTACCGCGCGGGCCGGCGCGTCGGGCAAGGTCGTCACCCTGGTCACCCCCGCTCAGCGTCGCGGCATGAGCCGCCTCATGGCCGCCGCCGGGATCGTGCCCCAGACCACCCAGGTCCGCCCCGGTGACGAGGCGCTGAGCCAGCTCACCGGTGCCCAGGCGCCCTCCGGCGTCCCCGTGACGATCACCGCGCCGGTGGCCGAGCGACGCAAGCGGAGCGCGGCCTCACGCGGGCGGCGCAGCCCCGCCTCGGCTGCCCTGCGCAGGACCACGCGGCAGACCTCCCACGACGCCGCAGCGGCCTAGAGACCTCGTGACCGGGAAACTGACCCACCACTGCTCACCCTGGGCCAGCTCACCGCGGTCCGTGACAGTCCCACGTACACGGACCGGGTCCAACTGCGCGACATCCTCGACGGCGGTAAGCCGCCCAGTCCCTCCGCCGTGTCCACGAGCGCCGAAGCCGAGCACGCGGTGCCGGGCCGCCGGCTGGCCGCACAGCCGGTCGTCGATGGCCAGGGCACCGCGCGGGACGCCCTCGCCCCGGCCCAACGGCGAGGGTCCGACCGGCGGATGCCGGTCGGACCCTCGTCCCGTTGCCGCGTGGTGCGTCAGCGCGGCGTTGTGTTCACTGGTCGGAGTAGCTGAAGTCGCCCACGGTCCAAGCGCTGACGTCTTCGATCGCCACGCGGTACATCCCACCCGTCTCCGGGATGCCCACCGTGCCCTGCAGAATCCGTGCCACATGGAAATGCAGGTGCGTGGGCGTCTTCTTCTCACCACCCGTAGCGGTGAAGGCGGTGGAGAACTCACTGAGCTGGGCCGAGTCCGCCAGGACCTCGGACACCCGCTGCCTCCAGACAGCTTCGGGAGCCAGTCGACCCGTGATGACAGCACCACCGGTGACCACGGTCAGAGTCATCTGGTTGCTGCGCTCGGACTCCACCAAGGCCGCGACATCGACAAGCAGTTCGTCAGGCTTCGACATGGGAAGCGATTCTAATCAACGCCGCTCGGTCCGCCTAAGCGCCGGGGCAGGTGGGTCACGCAGGTCGCGGAGGCTCAGGCGCCGGGTTCCTCCTGGAGGGCCCGCACCTCGACCCTGCTGCGCAGCGCCCGCGAGGCCTGCTTGGCCCATTCGATCGCGACATCGTCGTTCTCGGCCTCGATGATCCAGAAGCCACCGAGGTACTCATCGGCCTCGACGAACGGACCCGGTGTGAGGACGGGGCTGTCTCCGGAATAGTCCACCGTGGTCGCGCTCGACGGCGGCTGCAGCCCCCCGGCGGTCACGAACGCGCCCGCCTCCTCGATGGCGGTGTTGAACGCACCGACCGCGGCCATGATCTCCTGCAGCTCCGCCGGGTCCATGGACTCCATCGTCGGCTCCTCGGCGGAGTCGTGCGGGAGGCTCAGGAAGTACTTCGTCATGCTCGTCTCCTCGTCGTAGGGCCCACGGCCGACGGCCGCCGCCTTGATGACCGCAACGCTAGGCGGGGCGTACCGCTGACGTATCAGTCATCGTGACTGGTGTCCGGGGAACCGACGACCGGCGTCGGTCACCGGACGAGGTGGGCCAGCTCGGCACGCCCGGTGACGCCGAGCTTCGGGTACGCCTTGTAGAGGTGGTGGCCGACGGTTCGTGGGCTGAGGAAGAGCTGGGCGGCGATCTCCTTGTTGGTGTGACCGCTGGCGGCCAGCCGTACGACCTGCAGCTCCTGCGGGGTCAACAGCGTGAGCGGGCCGCCACCCCGAGGCTCCTCGCTCCGCTCGCCGAAGGCGGCCAGCTCGCCGCGCGCACGCTCGGCCCAGAGCCGCGCGCCGAGGCGCTCGAACGCGGAGACCGCCGCCGCGAGATGGCCGCGGGCCTCGGCACGACGGCGACGGCGCCGCAGCCACTCGCCGTAGACGAGCTGGGTACGGGCGTGCTCGTACGGGCCGCCGTGCCGCTCGTGGAGCCGCAGCGCCCCGGCGTACAGTGCCTCGGCGTCGCCGTCGTCGGCCAGCAGGGCCCGGCACCGCAGGACGAGCCCGGTGGCGACCGGACGGTCGACGTGCTCGGCCCAGTACCGGAAAGCCGCCAGCGGCCCGTGGGCGCGATCCGGCACGCCCCCGCGTACGGCCGCCTCCACCAGGTCCGGCACCGCCCGTACCAGGAGATCGCGGCTCGCCGGCCCCCGGCACACGAGGTCAAGCCTGTCGAACGCGTCCCCGAACCGCCGGGCGGAAAGGTCGAGCATCCCCAGGCCCCAGTCCCCGACCTCGGCGTTGACCCGGTGCCGGGCCCGGGCCCGGGGGAGCACCTCGTCGGCGAGAGCCCGGCAGCCCGCCTCGTCACCCGACACGGCGCGCAACCACACCTCCACCGACCGGTGGGCCAGGCGCTCGGTCGTGTTCCCGAGTTCGTCGCTCACGGCGACACCTTCGGCCACACACGCGCGGGCGTCCGCGAACTCGCCGCGCAGCAGCCGTGCCACGGCGAGCACGTTCAGGGTGTACGGGACCCACCCCAACGCCCCGGAAGCCCGCACCACGGCCAGCATGTCCTCGGTCTCGGCGACGACGTTGTCATCGTCGGCGATCATGAGCCCGCCGAAGCCGGCGGTGATACGACGCATCAGGTCGTGCCCGCCACCGGGTGTGGCGGTGTGGAGATCGCGCATCGGGCCGACGGCCAGCTCCGGACGGCCGGCGAAAAGCTCCGCCCACCCCTGGAGGGCGGCGACCACGGGTGCCCAGTGCTCGGGCGGGGTGAACCCGCGCATCAGGTCCGCCGCGCGCCGCACGAGGTCGTGCGCCGCCCCGTGCCGGGCGGCGTGCGCGGCCTCGTAGAGCGTGAGCGCGGCGCGCTCCGGATCGCTGTCACGTACCAGTGCGGCGGCCTCAAGCGTCAGCTCCGCGTCGGCCCGTGGCGAGGTGCGCTCGTACTCCACGGCGCCACGGGTGTAGATGGCATCGGTCCGGACGCCGGTGTCGGTGGTGAGCGCGAGCGCTTCGGCCGCCAGCCGGGCGGCGCGGTCGGCCTTGCCCGCGTCGAACGCTGCCTGGCTGGCCCGGGCGATACGCCGGGCCTTCAGCTCCCGGTCGGCACTGAGCCGACCGGCGCGTTCGTAGGCGGCGCACACCGCCATCGCGCCGCCCCGGTGCCAGGCCCGCTCCGCCACGCCCTGGAGTTCGGCGGCCACCGCCTCGTCGGGCCGGGTGGTGGCGGCGGCGAGGTGCCAGGCCCGACGGTCGGCATCGGCGTCCGCGCGCAGCGCCTCGGCGTACGCGCGATGGACCTCCATCCGCCGGTGCAGCGGCGCGTCCTGGTAGGCGGCAGCGCGTACCAGGGGGTGACGGAAGGTTATCCGGCTGTCGATCCGGACCAGCCGGTCATGTTCGGCGGGCGCCAGGTCGTCGGCGGCGCCACCGAGGGATTCGATCACGTGCAGGATCGTCGCCAGCGGCGCCGCCGTGTCGGCCGCCGCCACCAGGAGGGCGCGTTGGGTGGGGCCGGGGAGTTCCACGATCTGGTGGCGGAACGCCTCCTGTACGCGGCGGGTCACCGGCAATGGGCCGACCTGCTCGGCCGGGTCCAACTCGTCCACGTCGGGGGCCGCGAGCCGCGACGACCCGAGTTCGATGATCGCCAGGGGATTGCCGCCGGACTCCGCGAGAACCCTGCTCCGCACCCGTTCGGCGAGCTCCGGCGCGTGGCCGTCCAGCAGCCGGGCGGCCTCGGGCGCGGCGAGGCCGGACAGGTCCACGACCTCGACCCCCGCGACCACGGCCGGCACCGCCGTGTCGCGCACCGCGAACAGCACCGCGATCGGGTCGGCCACGAAGCGCCGGGCCGCGAACAACAGTGCCTCCACGGACCCCTGGTCGAGCCACTGCAGGTCGTCGACCACGCACAGCAGCGGGGAGTCCTCGGCCAGATCGGCGAGCAACGACAGGGTGCCGGCGGAGATCAGGAACCGGCTGGCGTCGTCTCCCTCAGCCAGGCCGAACGCGCGACGCAGCGCCGTCGCCTGGGGAGCGGGCAGGGCGTCCAACCGATCCAGGTGGGGAAACAGGAGTTGGTGCAGGCCGCCGTAGGCCAGCTCGTGATCGGACTCGACCCCGGCCCCGCGCACCACGCGCATGCCCTCGGCCTCGGCGATCGACACGGCGTGGTCGAGCAGAACCGACTTCCCGATCCCCGGCGCGCCCCGCAACCCCAGCGCCCCGCTACGCCCGTCACGCGCCTCCGCCAGCAGGCGCTGAACCCGCGCCTGCTCGACGTCCCTTCCCACCAGCAACATGCGGGCACCCTAGTCTGCGGTCGTGAACGCGGTCGCGGCTGGTGGTTCGGGCCAAGGCAGACGCTGGCGCCTCGGGCCGCAGTAGGTACGCATACTTGTTCGTCACGGGTCAGCCCCGTGGAGACTCCGTCTCGATGAACCGCTGGGCCCCGCGGCTCAGGCCGGCGGGTGCGACCAGGGCGGGCGATGCGGACTGGTCAGCCACTACTGCCGCCGGCCGTCAGCGGCGTGGGCACGGTTTCTCCGGTGTGGAGCACGGCCGAGGCGATCTCCCGCACACGCTCCAGGCTGATTCCTGCGCGCTGCTCTACGGCGAGGGGATGCTCGGTGGGCTCCAGCTCGACGAAGGGGCGTTCGCCGACCGGACGGGTATGGACGTGCGTCTTCAGGTTGAGCGTCGTCGTCGGGTAGACCGGAAGATCGGTGGTGAGCCAGCCGAAGTACGGCTTCTCGGCCTCTCGGCCGGGCCTGTCCCACAGCTCCGACACCCGGGAGAAGCTCTCCTGACTGAGGGAGACCCAGACGCCCCAGGAGAACACCTCGTCGCTGCCGATGATCGGTATCTCGATCAACCCCTTGACGAAGTAGTGCTCACCACGGATCACGCACTGATCCGTGGTGAGCAAGCAGTCGTCGGCGTCGGCGAAGGCTGGGTCCCACGCGCCGGGGGCCTCGGACGTGTAGTTCGTCGGCAGCTCAGGGTGGTGGGCCCCGCAGCACGCGCAGGTGAACCCGGGATCACTGGTCATGGTGCCGGAGCCTAGCGACGAACTCCTGCGGTGCCTCGGTCGGTGTGCCGACCCACGGCAGTCGTGGCGCCCGCCGGGTTGCGTGACTCGTCCTGGGCCGTCCAGCGGCCTGGCCGTGCTGGTTGGCACGGCCTGGTCAAGTCCCCTAAGAGTGCCACGAGTTGTCACGGCTGTTGGCGCCGGTTCCATGACGCGGGGTGGCGGTGGGGCGGGCGCCCATGGGGTGCGACGGTGTCAGCGGCGCCTCCTACAGACCACCCAGCCGCCTGGTCACCGTGTCGAGTGTCGGCCACGGAGGCCCCTCGCGCAGCACGCGCAGGCATGCCTCTCCGAATCGCCTCCCCTGCGGAAACTGGTCGCCAAGCTCCCAGCGCCACGCGGCGACCATCGCGATCACGAGCTGCCGGCACTCGTCCAGCAGCCCTTGGTCAACGCCTGGGTAGTGTGCGCAGACCGCCTCGGGAACATGGGCGAGGTCGAACTCGACGGGTCCTCGACAGCACGTCTCCAGGTCGATGAACAACGGGCCGTTCTCCGTGCTGAGCACATTGCCCGGGTGCGGCTCGCCGTGGAGTAGTTGTTCCACGGCGTTGCGTTCGTCGACCGCTCGTCGCAGGCTCGCCAGCCTGCCGCTGAGGAACGTACGGTCCACGTCGGTGAGTTCCGGCGAGCGTTCCCGGCTGGCGACCACCTCTGTGGCCTCCGCGATCCGGTCCGTGAACCTCGGGCTCGGCACGTCGACCCCGCGCATGCCGGCGTGTAACTGCTCCAGGGCCTTGGCGTAGTCGACTGGTGGGGTGTGGGGTGTCACGGGTTCGTAGTAGGTCCACAGGGTCACCGCGAAACCATCACGTGTGTAGACCCGCGCGCCCGCGCGCGGTTCCATGGGACACACCGGGCTCCCGACCTCGGTAAGCCGCTGGGCGAGATCGACTTCGAACTGTGCGACCTCTTGTCCCACCGGAGCGACCCGGGCAAGGACGTCGCATGGCGTCAGCCGCAGTGCCAGCTTGTTCGAGTTCTGGAGGACGACCGCGTCGTGGGCTGGCAGGTCGAGCGATACGGCGACCGACATCGCAGCCGTGATCGCGCGCGTGACGTCGGTCATCTCCACCCTTGAATCCTGGCACAGACGTCGGCACGAAGGCGGTGAGTATCAGGGTGCCTTGCCGGGTCGGCAACCGCCTCTGACAGGGTGGGTCCATGGTCGAGAGCGCAACCCCCGCCCCGGACGACGACTGACCGCTGCGCGCCCGCGAGGCGTTCCTCGACGCGCTGTGGGGCCTGGTCGTAGCCGAGGAGGGGCCTCCGGGTGGCGGCCCTCCGCCCTGGCTCGCGGAGGTGTGGCGTGGTGGGTCGCCCGCGGCGGGCTCCATGGCCGGCGACGGGCCATCGGCAAAGGTTCCCTCGCCGGGTGGCCCACCACGATCCGCGCACTCCGCCAACGACGCGGCGGAGACGACCGCCCTGCAGCGGGTGCTGGCCTGTGGCGTGGACCCCGACGACCTGACGGACGTGGTGCGCGAGATGCAGCACGAGGTCCTCTACAACCTGTGTCAACTCTTCGACGATCCCGGCCTGTTGGGGATTGGCCTGGACGGCGAGAACTCCCAGCCTCCGGAGTTCCGCTGGCACCTCGCGGCAACCCGCGCCATGGCCCCGGAGGTTCCCGCCCCCCTGCTCTCCCTGCACACCGCCCTGGACGCCCACGATCCCAGTGGCCGTGAAGGCGACCCCCGCGGCCGGCCCCTCCCCGCCCGCCTGCCGGGCCACCCCGGGTACGTACGCCACGCGGTGGCCCAGGCCCGGGCGGGCGACCGCATGCGGGCGATCAGGACCTGGCGCCAGGCAACGGGCCTACCGGCCCGGGAGGCGAAGGCGGTACTTGACCGAGTTCTCGCCGAGACGGAGTGAGGCACGGCGGGTGCGCCCGGGTGGCCGGCCCTGACTCGGGACTGTCTGGGCGGCGGGGTGCTGTCAGTCGTCTGTGCTGTCAGTCGTCTGTGGTGAACAGGCGGCCGTAGCCGGTGACGGTGGATTCGGCAGTGTCGGCGGAGCGCAGGGCCGCCCACAGCAGGACCTGGTTGGCCGTCAGTACCGGGCGGTGCAGCGTGGTTTCCAGTTGCTCGATGGTGCCGACCGCGCGGCGGAAGCCGTTGCCGTCGATGAGGACGGCGTCGGCGGCGTCGGGGGTGTGGGCGAGGGCCCAGCGGTGGATCTCCTCACGGGAGACCGTGGCCCATTCGTGCGCGGTGTGCAGGACGGAGGAGCCGGACACCTGGAATCCGGCGTCGCGGTAGTAGGTCTGGGCCATGCGGTCCATCTCGCTGTCGAACCACGGCGGGTGGATCAGGCAGGGGCGTTGTGCGCCCAGGGCGCGCAGGGCCTGGACGGCGGCGGTGACGGTCGCCACGACCGGCACTCCGTGGGCCCGCTCCCGCAGTCGTCGCAGCATCGCCTCGTCACCCTGTGCCCCCAGGAGGTAGGTGGTGCTGGTGAAGGCGAAGGCGATCGTGTCCAGCGGCGCCGCGGCGAGCTGCTCGACGGCCTCGTCAACGTGGGGCGGGGCGGCGAAGGCGCGCACCGCGGACAGCGGCATGGTCACGGTGGGGTGCGCCTCAACGGCGAAGCGGGCGCGGGCCGCGTGTAGGCCGATGTCGGCCGGGGCCATGGCTCGGATTTCCGATTCGGGGTTCAGGTCGACGTCGGGGGTGAGGATGCCGAGCCTGCGCTTGGTGTTCCAGCCGTCAGGTCGCCACATGCGGCCTCCTTCGGGTCAGTGGCTTCAGGGCAGTGGTCAACGGGCGGGCGACGGGGGCGGGGCCAGCCGTCGGTAGGCGTTCACCGCGGCCACCAGGTCGGGGCCCCGGGCGAAGGGGTGGTCGGTGCCCAGGTCGATGCGGTCGGCGCCGTAGGCGTCGGCGGCGTAGCGCAGGGCCGCGTGGTTGCCCTGCGTGTGGCTGTCGAATCTGACCGGTGTCGGCAGCGGCTGGGGCAGGAGCGAGGGCGGCAGCAGGCAGACCGCTCCGCCTGCTCGGGCGATGACCGCGGTGAGACGGGGGAAGCGGCGCGGGCGCTCGGTGACCAGCCAGCGCAGGAGACCGAAGGTCTGCTCGGCGAGCGCGCCCGCCGTCCACCGCAGACTTTCCGGTGTGCCGGGGGGCGCGGGCAGGGTGCCGCCGGGGTGGAGCAGGACGGTGGTGCCCTGGTCGGCGAGGTGGGCGAAGAGCGGGTCGAAGCGGTGCTCGGTGATCTGGCGGTCGCCCGTCTGCCAGGTCAGCGCCACGCCGTGCGCGCCGAGGACGTCCAGCGCGTGTCGTGCCTCGGCGATCGCCTCGTCGAGGTGCGGCAGGGGGAGTACGGCCAGGAAGCCCAGCCGGTCGGGGTGGCGTGCGACGGCCTGGGCGCACCGGTCGTTGGCCAGCCTGGCGGCATGGGCGGCGGCCGTGGCCTGGGGGAGGTCGGGCATCTGTGCGGCGGCGCTGACGAGTTGGCGGTCGATGCCGGCCGTGTCCAACTCGGCGATCCGGGTGGCCAGGTGGCTGGGTCGGTCGGTGGCGTTCATCGCACGTGTCTGGGACACCGGCCGGTGGTGTTCCTCCAGCAGGGTGAGGTAGTCCTCCGGCCACAGATGGGCGTGGACGTCGGTGAGCGGGCCGGTCATTCGGCGTCTTCGCGCAGAGGGTCGACGCGCAGGCGCGCGAAGTGTTCCGCACGTTGGACGCCGGTCTCCGAACTGCCTGGCTCCTCCACGTCCATCCGCAGACTGGGCGCCGTGTCGCCGCCGAAGCGGGAGCAGACGTGCACGTGCGCGCGGTAGACGCCCGCCAGGGCATCCAGCAGTTCGGTGTAGGCGGCGCTCCGGCGGGCGGCCCGGTCCACATGCTGGGGCAGTGTGTGCAACAGGCGTACGAGGCGGTCGTGGTCGCGGGTCTGAGCGCCACTGAACCCGGGCCTGACCCGGGGCGGTGTCATGGCTGGCCGTACCGACAACGCGTACAGCCCCTCGTCGAAGTCGGCGGCGAAGCGCATCGCCGCGGCGGTGGCGCTGCTGAGCCGGGCGGCGCGTGCCAGGTGTGCCTGTTGGGTGGCGCCGGTGGTACACGTCGCACAGCTCACGCTCACTGTGATCGATTGCAGCAGGGTGAAGAACAGGCGGTGTCCGGTTCGCCAGCGGTCGACGCACGCCGCGGGCGTCATCGCGCTCGAACCGGGCGGTGTCGCCCCGGCTGTGGCCGAACCGCCGAGGAAGAGGCGGTCCGCGGTGAGCAGCCGCGCCTGCTCGTCCTGGGAGAGGCTGGTGCCGTGGGTACGCAGGTCCTGCCAGGCGTCGTCCTCGGCGAGCAGCAACGACCGTAGGAAGAGGTCGGGCCCGCCGTGACCTCGGGTGACGCCGAAGAATCTGTCGTGCTCGGTGAACTCCTCCTCCGGCGCGCTCGCCGCCGGCGCGGGCGCGCCGCCCGGCGCCATGCCCTCGCCCAGCGCCGCCCGCACGCGGCTGCGCGGTCCCGGGAGGGCGAGTTCGGGGACGGCTTCCAGCAGCACGCGCTGGGCGTCCTCCAACTCCACTGGCGTCTTGGGAAGATCATCGGGGAAAGGCAGAAGAAGAACTGCGTCCATACCGAACCTCCGCACCGCTCGCACGGGCCCGCCCCGGCTGTCGACGTGGGCAGCGGGTTGTCAGCCAGAAGCGCCGTGCGCGGCGCACATAGTTCGTGGTATACGTCACTTATCGTGACATTGGCCCTGAGGGGGTGCAAATTGTCCGTTTCGGCGGGCGGTGCGCTTCTGTGGCCCAGCGCCGGGGGCGGTCGCTCCGCAGGGATGGCCAAGTGGCGGAGTCGCCCGTGGGGTCATCGGCGACGGACGGGTCCCCTCGGGCGGGGCGGCGCATCGGCTTGGCGACGAGGGCCCGGTCGAGCGCGTGGTCGGGTGTGACGCGCATCAGGCGCAGAACCAGGGCGGCCTCCCGGCCGGCGGCGTAGCGGGGCGGCGGAACGCTCTCGCGCGCCGGGGTCCATGACGACGGGCCCGACCGCCGGATGACAGCCGGGCCCGCGTGCGCGGATGTCAGTTCGTGGCGGTCACGCCGGTGGCGTCACCCGCCGCCCTCTCCGCTCTGGGCTCGCGCGGCCTCCTGGACTGTGGTCTCCGCTCCCGCCTCGGTCCCGTGCGCTTCCTCCGCGGCGGGGGAGTCCTGGGTGGCGGGCATTCCGCGGAGGAACAGGACCGACAACGACGCGGCCAGGGCCAGGCCCACCGCGCTCAGCGCGGCGGCGAGTTGCAGCCCACCGGCGAACGCGTGCCGCGCGGCCTCCCGCAGTGCCGTACCGAGTTCGTCCGGCAACCGGTCGACCACGTCCAGGGCGCCCCCCACCGTTTCGTGGGCCTCGTCGCGCGCGCTGGCGCTGAGTCGGTCGGGCATGTCCTCGGAGAGGCGGTCCTGGTAGACCACCATGGCCACGGTGCCGAAGAACGCCATCCCGCCGGCCAGGCCCAGTTCGGCGCCGCTCTGCGAGATTCCGGAGGCGAGACCCGCGCGTTCGGCGGGCGCCGATCCGACGATCGCTTCGGTGGTCAGTGCCAGCGTCGGGGTCACCCCCGTGTACAGAACCGTGAAGCTGATCACCGTCCAGGCCAGGCTCTCCCGGGTCACGGTCGAGGCGATCAGTGCCGCCCCCACCGCGGCCATGCCCAGGCCCGCGCTGATCACCAGGGCCGGGCGGACGCGGCGTACCAGGCGCGGGGCCAGGAGGGTCGCGCCGATCCCGCACAGCACCGAGGGGACGGTCCACAGCCCGGCAGCCAACGGTGACAGCCCGAGGACCGCTTGGAGGTACTGCAGTACCAGGAGTTGCGAGCCCGCCATCGCGGCGACGGCCAGGGTCTGGGTGGCCAGGCCCGCGCTGAACGCCCGATGGCGAAACAGTCCGACGTCCATCAACGGCTCTTCCACTCGGCGCTGTTGCCGTAGAAACACCACTCCTACCGCGAGTCCGCCGGCGATCCAGGCCGTCGCCGTAAGGCTCGGCCCCGAGACCGCCATCCGCTTCGCGCCGTAGACCACGGACAACACGGCCGCCAGCGAGAGCAGGGCGCCGACCAGGTCGAAGCGCCCGGTGGCCGGCTCCCGCTGTTCGGGCAGCAACAGCGGGCCGGTGACCAACAGGAGCATCATCACCGGTACGCCGATCAGGAACACCGATCCCCACCAGAAGTGCTGGAGCAGAGCGCCGCCCACCAGCGGGCCGATGGCCTCGCCCGCGGTGAAGCACGTCATCCAGAAGGCGAAGGCGAAGGTGCGCTGAGCCGGGTCGCGGAACATGCCGGACAGCAGGGCCAGGGTCGAGGGCATCACCGTGGAACCGGCGATGCCCAGCAACGCGCGTGCCAGGATGAGCAGTTCGGCGGTGGGAGCGCACGCCGCCACCGCGGAGGCGACGGCGAACGCTGCCGCACCGAAGAGCAGCAGCCTGCGCCGGCCGATCCGGTCGCCCAACGTGCCCATGGTCATGAGGAAGCCCGCGACGAGGAATCCGTAGACGTCCAGAATCCACAGCAACTGAGCCCCGCTAGGGGCGAGATCGGCGCTCAGGCTGGGCGCCGCCAAGTGCAGCACGGACAGGTCCATCGACAACACCATGGTCGGCAGGGCCAGCACCCCCAGCCCGATCCACTCGCGCCGTCCGGCCCGGGCCGGAGCTTCTCTGGACACGCGCGTTCCTCCCTGGACAGTCCGGATGCGAGGGAGCGCGGGTACGCCCGCGCGGCGGGGATCACCGCACCGTCGCCTCGTGTGACGAGGCAGCACGCTAAACGTTCACATCATGTGAGAGTCAAGCCGAAGGCAAGGAACACCGTCGAGCGCCTGATCAACAAGCTGAAAGCCTGGCGCGGCATTGCCAGCCGCTATGACAAGACCGCCGAGAGTCACCGGGCCGGCCTCACCTTCGCGCCTCCATGATCTGTGCCAAGGAGCTCACGCGGAGCGCGTGATCACGGCTGGCGAAGGACATCCCTGCGTGAGTGCGGGATGGTCTGGCGGGCCATGCGGACGAGGGCGGTGTTGTCCGGGGCGATACGGCCGTCGGGAAGGTGGAGGACGTCTTCCAGTCCGATTCGGGTGTCCAGGCCACGGGCGACCGCGAGGCGGAGGACGGGCCAGGCGGCTTCGTCTTCGCCGTGCAGGAGGACCGGCGAGGCGGCTGGTGCGAGTTCGTTCAGCAGGTCGGCAGCGGCATGGATCGCATCCTGCGGGGTGGTCGCGGTGATCTCGGCCAGGATGCGCAGGGTTCGGTGGGATTCGGACCAGCCCAGGAACCGCCGCGCCGCGGGAGTACCGGAGTAGATACCGGCTTCGATACCGACCTCCCGGTCCAGCAACGCCGCGGCCACGTCGTCGGCGCCGTCCTCATGCCAGTTGACGGAGGCGTGATCGGGGAGCACGGTCCAGGCCCGGACCTGCGCGGCGCGGGCCTGAGGGTCCTCCGTGGCCCACGCACCAGTGGTGACCCCGACGGGGACGCCCGGGACCGCCGCCCGGACCGCGTTGACGGCGGCGGCGACGGCGTCGGCATCCAGCGTGTCCCGGCCCTCGCGGTCCTTGGGATGCAGATGGATGTCCTCGGCGCCGGCGGCGACAGCCTCACGGGCCGCCGTCGCCAGTTCGTCGGGGGTCACCGGGAGATGAGGACACTCGGCGCGGCTTCGAGCACCGTTGAGACAGACCTGCAGCATGGCGTCATCCTGGCAGGTCGCGACCGGGAGGCCTTCAGCCAGGTGACTGAACTCAAACCGTGATCGACTCCGAACTCGGCTACGAGCCACGTGTGCCCTTCGACGAGGGCATTGCCCGAAGGGTGCGCCGGTACCAAGCCAACCTCGACTGGTGGCAGCCCCTACGGCGCTCCCGTAGAGCGCTCGGCCGCGTCCCCCATTTCTCACGTCAGCACTGGCCGCCCCTCCGCCCACCGAACCCAAACACCACCTCAGCGCGTACGCCCCCGCGCCTTCAGCGGTACCGGCGGCAGCTCGGGGGCCGGTAGGGGCGCGCCCTCGTACGAGCTGACCTCGCCGAAGCGGGTGCCGGATGCCCAGTCCTCGCGGGCCTGGGCGATGTCCTCGTGGGTGCGGCCGACGAAGTTCCACCACATGACGATGCGCTCCTCGAACGGCTCGCCGCCCAGCAGCATGAACGCGCTGTCCACCGTGGCCCGCAGGGGCAGTTCCCGGCGGCCGCAGCCGAGGTAGAGCAGGGAGCCGGGGGCCAGGCGTACGCCGTCCACCTCGGCCTCGCCGGACATCGTCAGGGCCGCGTACTCGAAGTCGGGTTGGAGCGGCAGGCGGGTGTCGGTGCCGGCGGCCAGGGTGATGTCGGCGCCCATCAGCGGGGTGAAGGTGGTACCGGGGGAGCGGGCGCCGTCCAGGTCGCCGAGGATCACCGTGGCGCTGAGGCCGCCGCCACCGCTCACCTGGGGCAGCTCCGCGTGGTGTTCCCACGACGGGTCGGTGTGCCGGTGGGTGTCGGGCAGCGCGACCCAGAGCTGGGCGCCGTGCAGCAGCTTCGCGTGCTCGCGCGGGGACTGTTCGGCGTGCGCGATGGCCCGGCCCGACGTCATCAGGCCCAGCTCCCTCGGCCGCAGGACCTGTTCGCTGCCCAGGCTGTCCCGGTGCAGCACCTCACCGGCGTGCAGCCAACTCACCGTCTGCAGGCCGATGTGCGGGTGCGGCGGCACCTGCATGCCGGGCTCGCGCTCGATGTCGTCGGGCCCGTAGTGGTCGACGAAGCACCACGCGCCCACCATCCGTCGCCCCATGCTGGGCAGCAGCCGGCGGACCTCGGTGCTCTCGCCGAGCATGACCGGCTTGGCCGCGAGGAGGTCACGTACGGGTTGCGCGGTGACGTCGGCGCGCCCGCCGCAGACGGTCGTGGCGGGCCGCGGATCCAGGTTGCTCATGGGGAGCACTCTGCCACGCCACCGCCCCGTGCCTACGTCCCGTACGGCCGGTCCGCGCGCGGACTCGGGCCCTCCGTAGCGCCGCCCGGCGCCGGCGTGTCCGTCTCCGGCTCGCTCGCCTTCGGCGTGCCACCGGGTGCCGCGTCGGCCGCGTACGGGTACAGCAGGACGGCCACCGCCGTGAGGGCCAGGCCGATCAGCCAGCCGGCCAGTACGTCGGTCGCCCAGTGCACGCCCAGGTAGACCCGGGTGAAGCCGACCCCGAGCACGGAGACCGCCGCCGTCGCGGCGGCCAGCCCCCGCCACAGGCGGCGGACCGAGTGCACCGCGAGCAGCCACAGGAGCAGTCCGCAGGCCAGGGTCGCGGTGAGCGCGTGGCCGGAGGGGAAGGCGGCGTAGTGCGCGGAGTCCACCGGGTCAGGCCACCGAGGTCGCTCCCGGCCGACCGCGGCCTTGAGGCCCTGTTGGAGCACCGTGCCGATAGTGGCGGTCGCCGCCAACCACAGGGCGACCGGCCAGCGGCCCCGCCACAGCAGCCAGCCGGTCACGACGGCGAGCAGCGCGCGCATGGTCCACGGGTCCCAGACCCAGTCGGAGAAGACGCGGTTGGTCCGCGTCCAGTCGTCGTGCACCACGGCGGAGCGGTGCAGGCCGGTGGCGATGTCGCGGTCCACGGACAGCAGCGGCCCCCACTCGGCGGCCACCAGCGTGAGCAGCACCGCGAGCAGCCCACCGCACACCGCCGCGACCACGGCCCAGCCGCGTCGTGGCACGGGCGGCCTGGGTGTGGGACGGGCGGGACGGCGGGCGGTGGTTCGGGGCGGCGGTCGCATGGGGGGAATGATCGCCGATCGGAGCGGTGAGCGGCAGTCGGTCATACGGGCAGGGAGTCACCCGCGTGCCGCGCGACCCCCTCGCCCGCGTCGCGTACGCCGTTGCGCGGCGCCGGCTGACCCAGCGCGCGCGGCGCCGGCTAACCCAGTGCGCGCAGTGCCGGTACGAGGGTGACGAGCACCGGGACCACCGGCACCAGGGCGGCCGCGGCCGTCATCCGCCAGCGGCGGGCCGTCGTGAAGCGCTGCCCGGGGGCCAGCAGGCGGTTGACCCGGCGGGGTACCTCGGCGACCCCGGGGCAGGGGCCGAAGACGCCGCGCTCCTCGTTGAGTTCGACCAGCGCGAGGGCGATGGCCAGCCGGCCGAAGCGGCGTGACGCCACGTCGTCCGCGGCCAGCTCCACCAGCCGGTGCACCTGGTCCCGGAAGGCGGCGAACACCGGCACCTGCGGGAAGCCGCCGGCCAGCGCGGACGAGGCGTTCAACAGCCAGTGGTGGCGGGCGTGGGCGTGGCCTTCCTCGTGCGCCAGCACGGCGTCGAGTTGCCGTCCGTTCAACCGGCGTAGCGCGGCCGTCGTGATGACCAACTGTGGTGCCGCGCCGGGCAGCCACCACGCGTCGGGGCGGTCACCCTCCAGGACGACCAGCCGGTTGCCGCTGGACTCCTCGCCGGGCAGTTGGGGGGAGCGCACGAGCAGGTCGGCGCGGCGCTGCTTGCGCTGCGCCCGCGAGCCGCGCACCTCCCGGGTCAGCATGACGACGGTCCACACGGCGCCACAGGCCAAAACGACGGCCACCGGCGCGGCCCACGGCCCGTAGGCGGTGAGCGCGTACGCCTCCATGACACCGTTCGGCGCGGGCGCGAAGACGTTGCCCCGTACCGCCTCCCAGGCCGCCGCCGCGCTCAGCGACATGGCCAGCGCGCAGCACATGATGACGCCGACCACCACGCACTGCCACACCCACAGGGCGAGCACCGGTTCGCGGTCGGGCCAGTCGGAGCGGGTCAGCATGCGCGGCGCCAGGGCCGCGGCCACTGCTCCCAGCGCCAGCAGCGCCAGCGGGACCATCATGTCGCTCAGCCTATGAGGGGCTGGACGGGCGCCGGTACGGTCACAGCACCGAAGTGACGCACGACACGTGGGGTGAAGGGTTGCGGAGTGTGCCCCTCCGCGCGGTGGCGGCTTCGGGGTGAGCGCCGGAGTACGGTCGCGGCGCGGTGCGCGCGTCGGGTGGGCCGCGCTAGCGGGTCGGGTCCGGCGCGCGGCGTATCGTCACCCGGCCGGAGGCGAGGTCGATGGGCCCACGTCCTGGGTCGCCGTCGCCGATGTCGTCCACGCACAGCTCAAGCCGCTCGCGTTCGTCCTGGGTGTGTTTGCGGCCGGGCGCGAACAACTCGTCGACCAGGTTGAACACCGTGACCTCCCCTGTGCCCGCGGCGGCCGAGCCGTCCCGGCACGAGGTGTCGGCGCGGTGACCCTCTCGCGAGCGTACCCGGGGGAGTCCCGTAAGCGGTGTGGGCGTGACGGGGGTGACGGGGCGCCGGGTTGGACGCGGGCCGGGGTGAGGGGCGGCTGGGAGTCAGAGGCCGGGGCGGTAGCGCAGCGGGTGGTCGACGGGCACCTCGATCAGGGCGATCCTCACGTCGTCGGGGTCGGCGATCCACATCTCCACCAACCCCCACGGCTCCCGCAGCGGCGGGCGCAGCACTCGCACGCCCTGCGCCGACAGCTCCTTGTGCGCCGCCGCCACGTCCGGGACCTGGAGCCAGAGCTGAAGGCCGGGCGCGGGCGGGGTGTCCGAGCGTCCGGAGACCTCAAGGAAGCCGCCGCCCAGAAAGTAGACGGTGCCCCGCTCGGGCCCGGTGCCGAATTCGCGGGCGACCTCAAGGCCGAGGGCGCGCCCGTAGAAGCGGCGCGAACGCTCGGGGTCGATGGGCCGCAGGAGGACGCGGCTGCTCAGCACATGCACCATGGTCGTGACCCTACGCATCCGACGGCGCGAATGCGGGCGAATCCGTCAGTCGGCGTAGTACGGCCGGAAACGCCCCCCTGTCGACCTCCGCCCCGTGCGCCGCTCCCGCGCCCCTGCGCCCGGCGCACGCCCCTCGGCGGTGGGCGGTCATGGGGCGCGGAGCGCTCTGGTGGGTGGGACGGGTCAGGTCAGGCCGGGTGGCGCGGTGTGGTCCCCAGCTCCGGGTAGTCGGTGGTGACGCCGTCCAGGTCCATGCCGTGCGCGACCTTGAGGTGTTCGGGCGTGTTCACGGTCCAGGCGGTCACGCGCAGGCCCGCCGCGTGCGCGCGGTCCACCAGCTCCAGGGTGAGTCGGCGGATGTTGAGGGCGAGCAGGCCGGCCTCCGCGGCCAGGGCGCGGTCGATGACGTCGAGGCCGTAGCGGCTGGCCACCAGACCGGTACGTACCCCGGGGAGCAGGGTGGCCATCTCGGCGACGGCCTCGTCGTGGAAGGAGATGACCTCGACGCGGTCGGTCAGGCCGCGCTCGGTGAGCACGTCGGCCAGCGCGCGGGCGGCCGCCGCGTCCTTGATCTCGGCCTGAATGGGGGCCTTGACGGCGTCGACGACCTCCTCGAAGACGGGGACGCGCTCGCCCTGGCCGGCGTCCAGCTCGCGCAGCTCGGCCAGCGTGAGGTCGCGGATACGGCCGGAGCCGTCGGTGGTGCGGTCGACCTCGGCATCGTGCATGACGACCAGCGCCCCGTCCTTGCTCAGGTGCAGGTCGAGTTCGATGACGTCAAGCCCCTCGCGATCGGCGCGGACGAACGAGCGCAGGGTGTTCTCGGGCTCGACGCCCATGACGCCGCGGTGTCCGATGGTGAGGAAGGTCAACGCTGGCTCCTGGGGTCGGCGGCTGCCCGCGCAGGGCGAAGGCGCGGTGGGTGCGGGACCTGGTCGTGGGCCCGGTTCGGGGCGCACGCCGCGCTCCTCGCGTGCGGCGGCGGTCAGCCTAACGGTCCCTTTCGTACGGACGGTGTACGGCGCAAAACCATCGGGGAACCGTGCCGGGGCGTCCGCCCCGACCCGTCGGCGCGGACGGGCGGGTGTTACGCGGGAGAGGCTCAGAGGGGCCATCTTGATCATCAAACTCGCCCATGACAGGAAAATCGGCGGTCTAAACCGGGTGTGAGCAGGATAATTTTTCGAGGCCCCACTTGAGGCGGTGATCGCTCCGTGGATACGGTGGCCCCACGCGAGGTTCTTCCGTGGAGGAGTGATCATGACGAAAATTCTCGCGCCGGAGACGGCGATCGATGGCGTTCTGTCCGCGGAGCGCGTGGTGGAGCACCCGGCATGGGCCGTGCTGAAGGAGGCCGTCGAGACCATCCGGCCGTGGCAGTCCAAGGACGGCTCGGTCGATCTCACGGCGGAGGGCGCGCCCACGGCCGACGCCCTGCGGCAACAGGTCGACCGGTGCGTCGCGGCCATCGGCGAGCTGGCCCCCCTGCTCCCGCACAACGCGGCGTACCACGAGGCGGTCGCCGCCGACCTGCGCCGCTGGGCCGACACCGGCTACGGCGTCCCGGACTTCCTCGACTCCCTGCTGGCCTTCCAGCCCGCGCGACAGCGCGTCGACGGCCTCCAGCACCTCGTGGTCTTCCCCATGTACACCCAGAACGGGAACCCCGACCGCAACTTCGAGGCCGTCGTGCTGCGCGTGGTGTGGCCGCAGTGGCTCGCGGAGCTGGAGCGCACGCGCTACGACAACCCGCTCTTCCTCGGCATCACCTTCGAGGACTTCACCTCCGGCTACGACACCAACTCGGCCGTCCTCTTCCCGGAGACCATCGCCGTGCGCGAGGCGCCCGAGCGGTTCACCTGGGGCGGCATCTTCTGCGACCGGGAGGCCGCGCGCTTCCGTCGGGTCAGCGAGGCGGCGGTGGAGACGCTGGGCATCGACCTGCCGGCCGAGGCCCGCGCCCTGCTGGCCGACCAGCACCGCTGCCAGCAGGCGTTCGTCCTGTGGGACATGGTCCACGACCGCACGCACAGCCACGGCGACCTGCCGTTCGACCCGTTCATGATCAAGCAGCGGCAGCCGTTCTGGATGTACGGGCTCGAGGAGCTGCGCTGCGACCTGACCGCCTTCAAGGAGGCCGTGAAGCTGGAGGCCGAGGGCTACCAGCAGGCGCGGGACGTGCAGTACGCGGTGATCTTCGACCGGATGTTCCGCTTCCCGGTCACCGGCGGCCGGACGCGCAACTACGACGGCCTCGGCGGCCAGCTCCTCTTCGCTTACCTCCACCGGCACGACGTCGTACGCTGGACCGACAACACCCTGCACATCGACTGGGACCGTGCGCCGCAGGTCACCAACCAGCTCTGCGGTGAGATCGAGAAGCTCTACCGCGACGGCATCGACCGGCCCAAGCTCGTGCACTGGTTCAAGGCGTACGAACTGGTCGCCTCGTACCTCGCCCCGCACCCCGGCTCCACGTGGGCCAAGGGGCCCGACGCGCTCGATCTGTCGCTGCCGCCCCGCAAGCTGGTGGACGACGTGCTCCCGGACGAGTTCCCGCTGAGCATGTTCTACGAGGCCCTCGCGAAGAAGCTCAAGACCGTGATCGCCTCGACCAAGGGCATCACGGCCGAGAACGCGGACCGGGTGGCCGCGTGACCCCGTCCGAGCAGTCCGACCAGGAGGCGACGATCATGACCGACAACACGGTGGCCGGTGCGGCGGCACGGGGCGGGGGAGCGCTGGAGGGAGCGGTCGTCGCGGTGGCCGGGGCCGCGGGCCCCGCGGGCCGTGCCACGCTGCTGCGGCTCGCGGAGGGCGGGGCCACCGTCGTCGCCGCCGACGCGGACGCGGCCCGGCTGGCCGAGGCCGTGGACGCCGCGCGGTACGCGCACGGCGGCGCCACCGTCACGGGCGACACGGTGGACCTGCTCGACCCGCTCGCCGCCCGCGAGTGGGCGACGCGCACCGAGAAGGAGTTCGGCCGCGTCGACGGCCTGGTGCACTTGGTCGGCGGCTGGCGCGGCTCGGCGACCTTCGCCGAGACCGACCTCGACGACTGGACCCTGCTGCACGACCTCCTCGTGCGCACCGTCCAGCACACCTCGCTCGCCTTCCACGACGGGCTGCGCCGCAGCGACAACGGCCGGTACCTGCTGATCAGCGCCGCCGGGGCGAGCAAGCCCACCGCGGGCAACGCCGCCTACTCCGCGGCCAAAGCCGCCGCCGAGGCGTGGACGCTGGCGCTGGCCGACGCCTTCCGCAAGGAGGGGGGCGAGGCCGGGCCGACGTCCGCGGCTGCCATCCTGGTGGTCAAGGCGCTGGTGCACGACGCCATGCGAGCCGAGCGCCCCAACGCGAAGTTCGCGGGCTTCACCGACGTCAAGGAGCTGGCCGACGCCATCGCCGGAGTCTGGGAGCAGCCCGCCCGAGAGGTGAACGGAAACCGCCTGTGGCTGACCGCGAAGCCGTAACGCCCCGCAAGACCGACGCCCGTCGCCGACACGACCCGCGGGTACGCGGCTTCGCCAGCGACAACTACGCCGGCGCCCCGCCGGAGATCATGGCCGCCCTCGCCCTGGCCAACGAGGGGCACCAGGTGGCCTACGGCGAGGACGACTACACCTCCCACCTGCAGGACGTCATGCGCAGCCACTTCGGCCCGCTGGCGGTGACCTACCCGGTCTTCAACGGCACCGGCGCCAACGTCGTCGCCCTGCAGGCGCTGACCGATCGCTGGGGCGCGGTCATCGCCGCCGACTCGGCCCACATCAACGTCGACGAGTGCGGGGCCCCGGAGCGGGTCGGCGGCCTGAAGCTGCTCACCGTGCCCACCCCGGACGGCAAGCTCACCCCCGAGCTCATCGACCGGGAGGCGTACGGCTGGGAGGACGAGCACCGGGCGATGCCGCAGGTCGTCTCGATCACCCAGAGCACCGAACTGGGCACCCTCTACACGCCCGACGAGGTGCGCGCCATCTGCGACCACGCCCACGAGCGCGGCATGAAGGTGCACCTGGACGGCGCCCGGATAGCCAACGCCGCGGCCTCGCTCGACGTGCCGATGCGGGCGTTCACCTACGCCGCGGGTGTGGACGTGCTCTCCTACGGCGGGACCAAGAACGGCATGCTCTTCGGCGAGGCCGTGGTCGTGCTGAACCCGGACGCCGTGCGCGCGATGAAGCACCTGCGCAAGCTCTCCATGCAGCTCGCGTCCAAGATGCGGTTCGTCTCCGTGCAGTTGGAGGCGCTGCTGGCCAAGGACCTGTGGCTGCGCCAGGCGCGGCACGCCAACACCATGGCCCAGCGGCTCGCCGACGGGGTGCGCGGCGTGGACGGCGTGGAGATCCTCCACCCGGTCCAGGCCAACGCGGTCTTCGCCCGCCTGCCCCGCGAGGTGAGCGAGCGGTTGCAGAAGCGCTACCGCTTCTACTTCTGGGACGAGGCCGCCGGCGACGTGCGCTGGATGTGCTCCTTCGACACCACCGAGGAGGACGTGGACGGCTTCGTCACCGCGCTCAAGGAGGAGTTGGGCAGGTAGCCCCCGGGTGTTCGCCCGAACCACGGCGGCCGACCGGACGCGGAACGTCCGGTCGGCCGCCGTGGTTCGCGGCCACCGGCCGCGGTCGTCAGTGGCCCGCGGGCTGGACGGGCGCCGGCGCGGTGCCGCCCAGGTGCGCGGGCACCCACCACGTGTCCTCGGGGTCCTTGGGGCGTACGGGATAGGCCCGCTGCGCCGCCTCCAGGAGTTCCTGCACCCGGGCGCGCAGCCGCTCGGTGAGGGAGTCGGCCGACTCGCCCGGCTCGGCGGTCATCGGCTCGCCGACCCGCATGGTGATCGGGAAGTGGTTGCGGCCCAGGTCGCGTTTGTGGCCCTTGGTCCACAGCCGCTGCGTGCCCCACAGCGCCATCGGCAGCAGCGGCACGCCGGCCTCCTGCGCCATGCGCGCCGCGCCCGACTTGAACGTCTTGAGCGTGAACGACTGGGAGATCGTCGCCTCCGGGAAGACGCCGATGATCTCGCCGGAGCGCAGCGACTTCACCGCGTGCCGGTAGGCGTCCATGCCCTGCTTGCGGTCGACCGGAATGTGCTTCATCGCCCGCATCAGCGGCCCGGAGACCTTGTGGCGGAAGACCGACTCCTTGGCCATGAAGCGCACCAGGCGCTTGGCGGGGCGCGCGGTCAGTCCGGCGAAGACGAAGTCGAGGTACCCGATGTGGTTGCTCACCAGGACCGCACCGCCACGGCGTGGGATGTTCTCCGTGCCCTGGATGTCAAAGCGCAGGTCGAGCGCTTTGAACATGGTGCGGGCCATGCCGATCACCGGTGGGTAGACGAGCTCTGCCATCAAGGGACCCTTCTGCCATTCCTGCGGGAGGTTCTCCCGGCGGAAGTTACGCGGCCGTAGGTACGGGCTTTCCGCTGATCGTGCCTGATGTCGGGCGCCGCGGCCAGCCTCTGGAGGGCCCGGGAGAGAGATCCTCATCACGGGAGGCAACCAAAAACGCCGTCGCGCGGTCGGCCTTTCGCTGTTACGACCTCTGCCCCGCCTCGCGTGCCGCATGCTTGGTGTATGACGCAACGACTGACGGCCGTCGAACTGGAGACCGCCCGGCTCGGCGAGCGCGCCACGCTGGTCCAGTTCTCCAGCGCGTTCTGCCAGCCGTGCCGGGCCACCCGGCGGGTGCTCGCCCACGTCGCCACGCTGGTCGAGGGCGTCGCGCACGTCGAGATCGACGCCGAGGCCAAGCTGTCCCTGGTGCGGCGCCTCGGCGTGCGGCGCACCCCGACCGTCCTGGTGCTCGACGCCAGCGGCCGGGTGGTCTCCACGGCCGAGGGGCAGCCCCGCACGGCGGACGTCATCGCCGCCGTCGGCCGGGCCGTCTGACGGTCCGTGATGGATCTCGCACCGACCGGCACGGTCTTGACCGCGGCGTCCGCGCCTGGTCACCCTGACGTGATGCGGCCTGGACTCCTTCCGTACGCACGCGCCCACGCGGACCTCGTCCACCGTGCGAGCGCGTACTGTTCGCCTCCCTGAGCGCCGACGGCAGGACACCCCGGTGGGCCCGGTCCGCAAGTGAGGGCACCGGTGGACGACAGCACTCCCCGTAGCGCAAGGAACCCTTCATGACCGCCTCGCCCGAACTCGACGCGTCCCAGCTCGCCGCCACGGACGTCTTCCGCTCGTTCTTCCGCCGCCAGGCCGCCACCGTCGCCGTGATCACCGCCCGGGGGACACGCCCGGTGGGCCTGACCGCCACCTCGCTGACATCGGTCTCGGCCGAGCCGCCGCTGCTCTCCTTCGGCGTGGGCACCGGGTCGTCGAGCTGGCCGGTCCTGTCCACGGCCCGCCACGTCGGCGTCCACCTGCTGGGCGAGCACCAGCGGGGACTGGCCACCACGTTCGCGACGAGCGGCGTCGACCGGTTCGCCCCGCCCACCCGCTGGCGCCTGGGCCCGGAGGACGTCCCGATCCTCGAAGGCGTGCTGGCGTGGGCGGTGTGCGAGGTGAGCGCGCGCGTGCCCGCGGGCGACCACCGCGTCTTCATCGCGCGGGTGCTGACCGGCGACCCGGCCGGGGCGGGCCGCCCGCTCCTCTACCACCAGGGGCGCTTCAACGCGCTGCGGGACTGAGCGCCGGTGCTGCCGTTGGCAAGGTCACAGTTCAACGGCCTTGCGAACGGGGAAAACCGTGGATGTACTGACGAGTAATATTTCGTTCGAGGGTGCGAACCGCCCCGGACGGGATCTGCCCCTGAAGGCGCCTATGCTGCCAGCACACGGCAGTTTGCGAAGAGACGATGCAGTAGGAGAGCCGGCGTGAGCTTGAGGATCGTTGTCTGTGTGAAGTACGTGCCCGACGCCACCGGCGACCGGCACTTCGCCGAGGACCTGACCACCGACCGCGACGCGGTGGACGGCCTGCTGTCCGAGCTGGACGAGTACGCCGTCGAACAGGCTCTCCAGATCTCCGAGGACGCGGACGACGCGGAGATCACCGTACTGACCGTCGGCCCCGAGGACGCGAAGGACGCGCTGCGCAAGGCGCTGTCCATGGGCGCCGACAAGGCCGTCCACGTGGAGGACGACGACCTGCACGGCACGGACGCGCTGGGCACCTCGCTCGTCCTCGCCAAGGCCATCGAGAAGGCCGGCTACGACCTGGTGGTGTGCGGCATGGCCTCCACCGACGGCGTGATGGGCGTACTGCCCGCGCTGCTGGCCGAGCGCCTGGGCGTGCCGCAGGTGACGCTGCTGTCCGAGGTCTCCGTCGCCGACGGCAAGGTCACCGGCCGCCGCGACGGCGACTCCGCCAGCGAGCAGCTCGAGGCGGCCCTGCCGGCGGTCGTGTCGGTCACCGACCAGTCGGGCGAGGCCCGCTACCCCTCGTTCAAGGGCATCATGGCGGCGAAGAAGAAGCCGGTGGAGTCCTGGGACCTGGAGGACCTGGAGCTGGAGGCCGACGACCTCGGTCTCGCGGGCGCCTGGACCGCCGTCGACGCCGTGGCCGAGCGCCCGGCGCGCACCGCGGGCACCATCGTCAAGGACGAGGGCGAGGGCGGCAAGCAGCTCGCCGAGTTCCTCGCGGGCCAGAAGTTCATCTAGGTCGCGCACCCGCCCGCCGGGCGGCGCGCGGTCCGTGGCGGGCCCGGGCCCCGCGGACCGGCGTCCGCCGGCGCGGCCCGCGACAGCGGCCCCTGGCGGGGCGCACAGCCCACGCCCCCTCACCGTCTCGCACTTTCTTCGCAGGAGAGCAGATCCATGGCTGAAGTACTCGTCTATGTCGACCACGTGGACGGCGCCGTCCGCAAGCCCACCCTCGAACTGCTGACGCTGGCCCGCCGCATCGGCGAGCCGGTCGCCGTGCACCTGGGCCCCGGCGCGGACACCGCCGCCGCGGTGCTGGCCGAGCACGGCGCCGTCAAGGTGCTGGCCGCCGACGCGCCGGAATTCGCCGACTACCTGGTCGCCCCGAAGGTGGACGCGTTGCAGGCCGCGTACGACGCCGTCGCGCCGGCCGCCGTGCTCGTCCCGTCCTCCGCCGAGGGCAAGGAGATCGCCGCCCGCCTCGCGGTGCGCGTCGGCTCCGGCATCATCACCGACGCCGTCGACGTGGAGGCCGGCGACGAGGGCCCGGTGGCCACGCAGTCCGTGTTCGCCGCGGCCTTCACCACCAAGTCCCGCGTCACCAAGGGCACCCCGATCATCACCGTCAAGCCGAACTCGGCCCCCGTCGAGGCCGCCCCGGCCGCCGGCACGGTGGAGCAGCTCGCCGTCACCGTCGCCGACAGCTCGAAGGGCACCAAGGTCGTCTCGCGTACCCCGCGCGAGTCGAGCGGGCGTCCGGAGCTGACCGAGGCCGCGATCGTGGTCTCCGGCGGCCGTGGCGTGGGTGGCGCCGAGAACTTCCCGATCGTCGAGGGCCTGGCCGACTCGCTCGGCGCGGCCGTCGGCGCCTCGCGCGCCGCGGTCGACGCGGGCTGGTACCCGCACACCAACCAGGTCGGGCAGACCGGCAAGTCGGTCTCCCCGCAGCTCTACATCGCCGCGGGCATCTCGGGTGCCATCCAGCACCGGGCCGGCATGCAGACCTCGAAGACCATCGTGGCCATCAACAAGGACGCCGAGGCGCCCATCTTCGAGCTGGTCGACTACGGCGTGGTCGGCGACCTCTTCGAGGTCGTCCCGCAGCTCACCGAGGAGGTCAAGTCCCGCAAGGGCTGACCCCGTCGACCGGTCCCCGCGACCGGTGACCGCTCCACGGCACCAGGCCCCGCGCACGCCCGCGCGGGGCCTGGCGCGTTTCCCGCCCCGGGGGCCGGCGGGGAGGGGGGTGTTGACCCGGGTGGAGGGCGCGGATAGCTTCGCTGGGCGGATGTTGCATTTCGTCCTACGGAAGAACTGGTATTGCGGAAGTAGGGGAGGGGTGCGGGCATGGAGCAGCACGAGGCGGTGGCCACCACTCTGGCGCGTTCCGTACGCGAGGAGATCGGGGCCGCGCTCGCCGACGTGGACGCGGAGTTGGCCCGCCGCTACCCCGGCGACCCGGGCACCAGACAACCCGTGCACACCGTCTACGTCCCCGGCGACGCCTTCGCCGCCGACACCGTGCGCTCCTGGGGCGACCAGGCCCTGCGCGCCCTGGACGAACACGCCCCGGACCCGGCCTCCCTCGCCGCCGTGCTCGGACTGCCGGACGACCTCGCCGAGCCGGTGTACGCGCGGGTGCGCGCGAAGCTGGAGCGCGAGCCCGTCGAGGATCTGCGCGTCGACTTCGAGGACGGCTACGGGACGCGGCCCAACGCCGAGGAGGACGCCGCCGCCGCCCGCGCCGCGCGCCTGGTGGCCGCCGCCAGCGCCAGCACCGGGCCCCGCGAGGCCGCCCCGTACGTCGGCATCCGCATGAAATGCCTGGAGGCGGCCGTACGCGAGCGGGCCGTACGCACCCTGGACGTCTTCCTGACCGCGCTCGTGGACGCGGGCGGGCTGCCCGCCGGGCTCGTGCTCACGCTGCCCAAGGTGAGCCACCCCGAACAGGTGCGCGCCATGGTCCGGTTGTGCGAGGAGTTCGAGCGGGCGCGCGGGCTCGCGGCGGGTCGCATCGGGTTCGAGATCCAGATCGAGACCACCCAGGCCATCGTCGGCCCCGACGGCCGCGCCACCGTCGCCCGCCTCATCGACGCCGCCGCCGGTCGCGCCACCGCCCTGCACTACGGCACCTTCGACTACAGCGCCTCCTGCGGCGTCAGCGCCGCCCACCAGTCGCTCGACCATCCGGCCGCCGACCACGCCAAGGCCGTCATGCAGGCCGCCGCGGCCGGCACCGGCGTGCGCCTCTCGGACGGTTCCACCAACGTGCTGCCCGTCGGCCCCACCGCACGGGTGCACGACGCCTGGCGCCTCCACTACACCCTGGTACGCCGCTCGTTGGCCCGGGCGTACTACCAGGGTTGGGACATGCACCCCGGCCACCTCCCCACGCGGTACGCCGCCGTCTACGCCTACTACCGGGAGGGGCTCGAAGAGGCGGCCGGCCGGCTCGCGGCGTACGTACGGCGCGCGGGCGGCGCCGTGTTGGACGAGCCCGCCACCGCCCGGGCGCTCAGCGGTCACCTGCTGCGCGGCCTGGACTGCGGGGCGCTGGACGGCGCCGAGGTGAGCCGCCTGACCGGCCTGGACCGGGCCGACCTGGACCGGCTCGCGGGCCGGCCCACCCCGACCGCCGACGCGGCCCCGGGCGCGGGGGCCGCCCCGCACGCCGCTGGCCAGCCCGGCTGCTCAGACGCTGGCCAGCCCGTACGGCGCCGATAGGCCGTACAGCGTCGATAGGCCCGTACAGCGCGATAAAAGGAGCGGCCCGGCCGGCCGATCGGCCCGTACGATGCGCGAGGTGGTGCCCGCTGGGGCGGGTGTCGCCGGGTCGGCGGCGCGCGGCCCCGGGACAGGCCGGGGGGACCACGGGCGCCGCGGAGGGGGAGTGGCGCAGGCATGGACAACACCGAGATCGCCGAGTTCGGCAAGCTCTTCAGGCAGTTCCTCGACCAGGTGGTCCACCGCGAGCACGTGGCCCCGGAGCGCTCACTCGACCTTCGACTGCGCGACCACCTCGGCCGGCCGCCGGAGGAGGCGCCCATCGTCAAGGCCAGCTACCCGGCGTACGACCACGCCAACGTGCACCTGGCCGTCGAGCGCTGGTTCACCGAGCCCGGCCGCGCCCACGAACTCATCGGCGTCGCCTCCGAGAGCTACCGAGGCGACTCCCTCACGGAGATCATCGAGGCGACCCAGCGCTACGGCCGACACGCCGTCGGCGCCGTCGACTACGCGTACCTGCCCGTCTCCACCGACGAGGAGTTGGCCTGCGTCGCCTTCGGCATCTACCTCGGCACCGACGACGGCGAACCGTACGTCGTGCTGCTGCGCGGCCCCGACGAGGAGTACGGGCGGAACAAGGTCGAACTCGACGTGCTCACGGCCGACCGGGACGCGGCCAAGCGGCTGCTGGCGGGCGTGGACCGGCTGATCCGCGAACACAACGTCTTCCGCGGCAAGGTGCTCTCCTTCCAGAGCAGCCACTTCGGGGACGGCATCGGCCCCTTCCGGTTCCACCCCAGGCCCGCGCTCGCCGCCTCCGACATCGTGCTGCCCGACGGGCTGCTGGCGCGCGTGGAGCGGCAGGTCGTGGGCGTGGCCAGGCGCCGCGAGCGCCTGCGCGCGCACGGCCAGCACCTGCGCCGCGGGCTGCTCCTGTACGGGCCGCCCGGCACCGGCAAGACGCACAGCGTGCGGTACCTGCTGTCGCAGTTGCCCGAGTTCACGGTGGTCGTGCTGTCGGGCACGAGCATCCAACACGTCGCCGACGCCTGCTCGCTGGCCCGCCACCTCCAACCCGCGTTGGTCGTCCTGGAGGACTGCGACCTCATCGCGGAGTCCCGCGACTTCGTGGACGACGGACAGCCGCTGCTGTTCCAGGTCCTCAACGAGATGGACGGGCTCGGAGACGACGTGGACGTGGCCTTCCTGCTCACCACCAACCGGGCCGACGTCCTGGAACCCGCGCTGGCCCAGCGCCCGGGCCGGGTGGACATGGCCGTGGAGATCCCGCTACCGGACGCTGAGGGCCGGCGCCGGCTGCTCGACCTGTACGGGGCCGGGCTCGGACTGCCCGAGGCGGCGCTGGCGGACGCGGTGGCACGCACCGCCGGCACCACCGCGTCCTTCGCCAAGGAACTGATGCGCAGGACCACGCTGTTCGCCGCCGAGCGCGAGGCGGCGGTGGAGCCCGCCGACCTGGACGCCGCCCTGCGCGAACTCCTCTCCGACCAGGACGCCCTGACCAGGCGCCTGCTCGGCGTGCCCGACCCGGACGCCGCGCCCGACGGCGGCGCCGGGGCGTTCGCGGACGGGGAGGCGGACGAACTGGACGACGACCCGTTCCTGGACTAGGACCGTCTGACAACTGGTCTCCGCGCCCTCGACCCGGTTCAGGCCGCCACCGTGGCCACCGCGCCCTCGACCATCTACCGAGGAACACGGCCGACCGGACGCGTCCTAGTGATCGACGCGGTTGGCGGTTCGCCGGACGCCCACGGCTGCCAGGACGGCGCCGGCCACGCAGAGGATGCCTGCGGTCAGGACGGCGGTGTGGACGCCGTTCATGAAGGCGGCATGGCTGCCCTGGGCGATCGCGGAGCTGAGGGGTGCGGGTGTTCCGGTGGTGGGCGCGATGCCCATGGCGACCGCGTCCTTCGCCTCCAGCAGCGCGGTGGCCGCGGGGGCGGGGACGCCCGCCGAGATGAGTTCGCCGGTGAGGGTGGTGCCCACACGGCCCGAGATGAGGGAGACGAGGACGGAGGTGCCCAGCGCGCCTCCGACCTGGAGGGCGGTGGCCTGCAGGCCACCGGCGACGCCGGCGTCCCTGACGGGGGCGTTGCCGACGATGGCGTCGGAGGAGGAGGCCATCACCATGCCGACGCCGAGGCCGAGGGCGATGAACGGCGGCCACATGAGGCCGTAGGCGCTGTGAGCGTCCCAGGCGAGCATGGTGAAGCACGCGACGGCCTGGAGTGCCATGCCGAGGGGCATGGTGAGGCGCGGTCCGAACCTGTCCGTGAGCGCGGCACCGAGCGGTGAGGCGACGACGGAGGCGAGGCTGAGGGGAAGAGTGCGGACCCCTGCCTCGACGGGGGTGAAGCCGCGCACGTTCTGCAGGTAGATCATGACGAAGAAGATCACCCCGAGCAGGACGAAGAAGTTCAGCGCCGTGATGATCGTGCCGATGGTTAGGGCCGGGTTGCGGAACAGGCGCATGGGCAGCAACGGGAAGGCGACCCGGGTCTGCCACCAGCCGAAGATCGCCAGGACCACGAGGCCGGCCCCGATGGAGCCGAGGGTGCCGCCGGAGGCCCAGCCCCAGGTCTCCCCCTTGACCACGCCGAAGACGAGGGCGAGGAGCCCCGCGGCGAGCAGGAGGACGCCGAGGACGTCGAACCTCTCCCGCGCGGCGTGCTCGTTCCGGCTCCGCGGCAGGACGGCAGCGCTGAAGGCCAGGGCGATGACGCCGATGGGGGCGTTGATGTAGAAGACGGACTCCCAGTTGACGTGCTGGACGAGGAAGCCGCCGACGATGGGGCCGAGGGCTGTGGAGACCGAGGAGACCATGGCCCAGATGCCGACGGCCATGCCGAACTTCTTCGGCGGGAAGACGGCGCGGAGCAGGCCGAGGGTGTTGGGCATCAGCAGGGCGCCGAAGAAGCCCTGGAGGGCTCGGAAGGCGATGACGCCCTCGACGGAGCCGGCCAGGCCGATGGCGACAGAGGCGAGGGTGAAGCCCGCGACGCCTACGAGGTAGAAGGTGCGGCGGCCGAAGCGGTCGCCGAGCTTGCCGCCGAGGATGAGGGCGGCGGCGAGAGCGAGCAGGTAGGAGTTGGTGACCCACTGCAGGTCGGACGTGGACGCGTGGAGGTCCCGGCCGATCTCGGGGTTGGCGATCGCGACGACGGAACCGTCGAGCCCGACCATGAACAGGCCGAAGGCGACGGCGATCAGGGTCAGCCACGGGTTGGATCGAGGCCCGCGCGTTGCTTTGGCGGACGGGGAGTGGGACGGTTCGGCCAGGGTGCCGACGGAGGACATGGGTGTGTGTTCTTTCGTCGTGAAGAAACGCCGAGCCGGCGCACGGCGCCACGAGGGGCAGCCGGCCGTGACTGGCGGAAAGAGGAAAAGGGCGGGAAGTCCCCGACGCGCTCGCCGGGACATACCGGGGCGTGCCTAGGCGAGCGCCCGCGCGCTGACGCGGTTCAGCGCGCGGTGTGCAGGTGCTCGCTGAGCGACTGGAGGGACCCCAGGGCTGAGCCGAGGGCGTCGAGCTCCCCGTCGGTCATCGTCCGCAGCGCCTGCGCGGCGCGCTCTCCCATGAGCTGCGTGACCTCGCCGAGCTGCTGCCGCGCGGTCGGGGTGAGGAAGAGATGTGCGACGCGCTTGTCGGCACCGCCTTGGCGGCGTTCGAGGAGCCCCTGCTCGGTGAGCTGGGTCACCAGCGCGCTGACGTTGTTCGGCTTCATCCGCACCGCTTCGGCGGCCTCACGAACCGTGGTGCCGCCATGGGCCTCGACATACCGCAGCAGCGTGAGCTGGGCGTCAGACGGCTTGGGGTGCGGGTAGTGCTGGTCGACGTGCCGCTCGAAGGCCCGGGTCAGCGCGGGCACACATGCCACGAGGCCCAGGGCCAAGCGGTCGATGTCCTGGTGGGACGCGCTGAACGGGGGCATAGCCTGAATGTAGCTATGCGGGTATACGTATGTCAAAGGAGCTATCTCCCCCGTCGGGAACCGGCCCGCGACGATCGCCATGGTGTGTGCCGCCACGCCGTGTCGTGATGAGGGCTCGAACGCTCTCTGGGGGAGAGCCGGAAGGGACCGCCGTCCGGCGCTGAGCGCGGCAACGGACTGCGACCGAGTCGAGCTTCCCGGGCGGCAACCCCACTCTCGCCAGCCAGCGGTCCGGCCGCCGCCCGCGGGGGTGACCGGGACGTACCGGGGACCTCGGCGACGGCGAAGGAGGCGCCGCGCACGGTCCTCCAGCGGTCGACGGGAGGGTCGGTCTCGGCGGGCCGGGCTCCCGACGCCCCGTGCGTCACGTGAGGCGAGGCGTGGGCCGCCGGGCGGTGACGGCGGTCCCGCGTGGGCCGTCGTCGTGGAGGGTCAGCGTGGCGCGCCGTACCAGCGCCACTTGGCCAGTCGTGGGTGGTCGGGCAGCTCGGCGCGGCCGGTGGACCAGAGCAGGGTGGGCCAGGGGTCCGTGGTGCGCGGGGCGTCGGGGAAGAGGCGCGCCAGGACCCGTGCGCACACGTCGGCGGACGGGGACCAGTCGAGGCCGAGACCCTCGGCCAGGTCGTGGGTGTGCACCAGGGTCTCCACGAGTCCCATCGCGGCGAAGCCCTCCGGGTCGGAGGCCCCGAAGACGTGGTGGGCGCGCACCTGGGGTGGCTTCGTACGGACCATGGCGACCAGCAGCGCGCCGCTGGCCTCCAGCACCTGCAACAGGCCGTCGGGACCGGCCGCGCGGTCGGCGTGGATGGCGTTGGCGGGGCCGCCGGGCCTGCGGCTCTCCCAGACGAACGGGACGTCACCGGTCAGTGGCGGTATGGCGGGGCCCAGTTGGGCGGCGTAGGCGAAGAGGTCGTCGCTGAGGTGCTCGACGGTCTCCCAACAGTCCCACTCCAGCGTGCCGGCCTTGCTCTCCCACGCGGCGGCGGGCGCCTGCCGGAGCGTGGCGACGGCATGGCGTACGGCTCGTTCGAGGTCGTCCGCGGTGACCGGGGAGCGCGGCGCTTCGGTTGGTAGACGCATGTCGGAACCTTAGCGAGGGGCCCGGAAGGGCCTCCTCCGTAGGGCCCGCCGGAGCCGGCCGCGCCGGTGCCGCGTGCGGTCGTTACGAGGCCACGCGGTGTGCGGGCGGGATCTCGCCCGAGCCACGGGCGATCAACCGGGTGGGCAGCACGACCTGTCGGGGCTCCTCCTCGGCACCCTCCAGGCGACGGAAGAGCATGTTCGCCGCGGTGCGGCCGAGTTGGGCCGCGTCCTGCGCGACGACGGTGACTCCGGGGGAGAGCAGGTCGGCGAGTTCGAAGTCGTCGAAGCCGACCAGCGCGGCCCGGCCGGGTCGCGCCGCCAGCACGCGTACGGCCGTGACCGTGACCCGGTTGTTCCCCGCGAACAGCGCGGTCACCGGCTCCGGTCCGGACAGCATCGCCTCGGTCGCGGCCAGCACCCGGCTCGGGTCGGTGGCTCCCAGCGACATCCACGCCTCGTTCACGGGCAGGCCGGCGGCGGACATCGCCGCCCGGTAGCCGCGCAGCCGCTCGATGGCGGTGTGGATGCGGGGTTGGTCGCCGATGAAGCCGATGCGCCGGTGCCCGTGCGCGATCAGGTGGGCCACCGCGTCCCGGGCGCCGCCGAAGCTGTCGGAGAGCACCGCGTCGCAGTTGATCCGGCCGGCCGGGCGGTCCACGAAGACGGTGGCGACGCCGGCCGAGATCTCCGGCTCCAGGTAGCGGTGGTCGTCGCCGGCCGGGATGACCACCAGGCCGTCCACCCGGCGCGCGCACAGCGCGAGGACCAACTCCTGTTCGCGGGCCGGGTCTTCGGCGCTCGAACCGTTGATGAGCAGCGCCCCGTGGTCCCGGGCGACCTCCTCGACGGCGCGGCTGAGCGGCCCGTAGAAGGGGTCGGCCAGGTCTTCGAGGACCAGGCCGACGCTCGCGGTGCGGCCCTTGCGAAGGATGCGGGCGCTGTCGTTGCGGCGGAAGCCGAGGGCGGTGATCGCTTCCTGTACGCGGCGTTCGGTGTCGGGCGTCACCCCGGGCTCGCTGTTCACCACGCGGGAGACCGTCTTCAGGCCGACCCCCGCGCGGGCCGCGACGTCCTTCATGGTGGGCCTGTTGCCGTAGCGAGGAGAGGTGGTGCCGTTGCGTTGTGTGGTGCCCCGGGCCGGGTCAGTCACGGTGCGCTCGTCCTGTCGCTGGATTGTCTGTTGGCGGCGTCGGGTCGAGCATAGCCTCTAGACAACGTTGTCAAATTCGGCGGAGACTATGACCGGAACCGGGGTGCGCGCGCCCACGCCCCGCCGCCGGGCCGCGTACATTCGGCTCCCGCCCGCCCCACGGGACCGTTCCGGGCACGCCAACCGGCCCCTCACCGCCTGTCAGGAGACCGCCCCATGTCAGATGAGCTCGTCGCCGCGCTGGACATCGGCGGCACCAAAATCGCGGGCGCGCTCGTACGGGGGACCGGCGCGCTGACCGTACGGGCACGACGGGCCACGCCGGCACGCGCATCCGGGCCCACCGTCATGGCCGAGGTGCGCGCCGTGCTCGACGAGTTGGCCGCGAGCCCCCAGTGGTCGCGGGTGGTCGCCGTCGGCATCGGCAGCGCGGGCCCCGTGGACGCCTCGGTGGGCACCGTCAGCCCGGTCAACATCCCCGGCTGGCGCGAGTACCCGCTGGTTGACCAGGTGCGCCAGGCCGTGGGCGGGCTGCCGGTCACGCTGGTGGGCGACGGCGTCGCGATGGCGGCGGCCGAGCACTGGCAGGGCGCGGCGCGCGGCCGCGCCAACGCGCTGTGCATGGTCGTGTCCACCGGCGTCGGCGGCGGCCTGATCCTCGACGGTCGACCCCACCTCGGCCCCACCGGCAACGCCGGGCACATCGGGCACATCAGCGTCGATCTCGACGGCGACCCGTGCCCCTGTGGCAGCCAGGGCTGCGTCGAGCGCATCGCCAGCGGTCCCAACATCGCCTCGAGGGCCGCCGCGGGCGGCTGGCGGGCGGGGCCCGAGGGGGCGGGAGCCGCCGCCGTGGCCGCCGCCGCCCGGGCCGGCGACGCCGTCGCCCGCGCCTCGTACGAGCGCGCCGCACAGGCGCTTGCGGCCGGCATCGCGGCCACCGCCACCCTGGTGGAGGTCGAACTCGCGGTCATCGGCGGCGGCGTCGCGGGCGCCGGCGAGGTGCTGTTCGCCCCGCTACGCCGCGCCCTGCGCGACTACGCGCGGCTGTCCTTCGTCCGGGAACTGTCCGTCGTGCCAGCTCAGATGGGCACCGACGCCGGCCTGGTCGGCGCGGCCGCGGCCGCCGCGCGGGCCAGTGACGTCGCCGGCTTCGGCACCGCGGCCGGGGCGCGCTCCGGGCAGCGCGTGGGGCCGTAAGGCCCGCGACGGGCCGGGGCCTAAGCTGAGCCCACGCGGCGCCAGCACGCCCGCGCGAGGCGCCACCGCGCGCGGGACGCGCGGCAGGGACCAGGGCGCGGCACGAGTGCGTGAGGGGAAGACGGCACGTGAGTACGGGGGACGGCGCGGACCTGACCGGCAGGGTGCTGGGCGGAAGATACCGGGTCACACGGCAACTCGGGCGCGGCGGCATGGGCGTGGTCTGCGCGGCCGTGGACGAGGTGCTCGGCCGTGAGGTCGCGGTCAAGGTGCTCCGCGCCTTCACCGACGCCGGGCCGGCCGAACTGGCGGACCTGCGGACCCGGATGCGCCGCGAGGCGCGCGCGGCGGCCCGTATCCGGCACTCCGGCGTGATCACCGTGCACGACGTCGCGGAGGAGAACGGGCTGCCCGTCATCGTGATGGAGCTGATCGACGGGCCCTCGCTGGACGACGTGTTGACGGCCGAGGGCGTGCTGGACCCGGCGCGGGCCGCGGCCATCGGGGCGCGGGTCGCCGAGGCGCTGGGCGCCGGCCACGAGGTGGGCGTGCTGCACCGCGACGTCAAGCCGGGCAACGTGCTGCTCGACCGCGCGAGTACACGGGGGGCGTACGGCACGTCGGCCCAACTCGGCGCCGGCCGGGTCGTCCTCACGGACTTCGGCATCGCCACCATGGACGCCCCCGACGACGGAGCGGCGACCAAGCTCACCCGCAGCGGCGAACTCATCGGCTCACTCGACTATCTGGCCCCCGAACGCGCCCAGGGACACGAACCGGGGCCGGGGTCCGACGTGTGGGCGCTGGGCATGACGCTGTACGCGGCCGTCGAGGGCTCCTCCCCGTTCCGTCGCACCTCGGTGTGGTCGACGCTGACCGCCATCGTGACCGAGCCGCTGCCCGAGCCGCGCCGCGCGGGGCCGCTGACCCCGGTGTTGTGGGCCCTGATGGCCAAGGATCCGGCGGCCCGCCCGACGGCGGCTCAGGCCGCCGCGATGCTCGACGCGGTGGCCGCGGGGCACGCCCCACCGCTGGCCGGGGGCCCGGGCGGCGCGTACGGGGCTAACGGCGCTTACGGGGCTCCGGGTGCTCCGGCGCACGGATCGGGCGGCGACTGGGGCCAACGGCCCGCCGGCGCCGGCCAGCAGGCGCCCGACCCCGGCGTCTTCGGCGCGCCGGCCCAGGGGAGCGGGGCGGGCGCGTACGGCGCGGGCCCGGCGCACGGTGCGGGCTCGGCGCATGGCCCGGTGGGCGCGGACGGCGTGGTGGGTGCGGGCGGTGCGGTGGGTGGGTTTGGTGGTTCGGGCGTGGCTGGGGACGCGGGTGGGCCGGGAGTCGCTGGCGTGCCGGGGGCGGTTGGGGGTTCCGGTGCGTCGGGCGCCCATGCGGGCGTGGGTGCGGTGTCGGGGGCGCCCGGGGTGGCGGGGACCGCTGGTACGGCGGGGGCTTCCGGCGCGGTCGGGGCGATGCCGCACGCACTGGGGGCCGGTGGGGCCGGTGGAGTGGCCGGGCGCGGTGGGCACGGCGAGGGCGCCGGGGAGGTGCTGGTGGCCGGCGGTGGTCGGGCCACGCGGCGGCTGCCCGCCCGCCGGCGTGCCCGACGCGGCACGCTGGCCGCAGTGACGGCGGCCACCGTGCTGGTGGGTGGCGGCCTGACGTACGTGCTGATGGACCGGGACGGCGGCGACGAGACGCGAGCGGGCGGCGGGTCCTCCGGGCACCCCACCGACGGCGCCGAGCCGGGTGCCGTCGACCCGAACGGCGGGGCGGGCGAGCCGGAACAGGGCGGCGCCAAGGGCAAGCGCGGACCGGGGGCCGGCGCGTCGCCGACGCCCACGGACTCGGGCGGGCCCACGGAGCGGGGCGACGACGAGCCCGGCAAGGGCGACGCCGACGAGAGTGGCAAGGGCGACGGGGACGGCGCGAAGGACGCGGACCGGGACGCGGCGGGGGAGGAGCGCGAGGGCCGGGACCGGCCGAGCGCGTCCGAGCCCGGGCCCGGCGCCTCGACCCAGGCCCCGGCGCCGGTGTGCCACCCGTCGGGAGCCGGCGCCGGCAAACACGACTGCACGGTCTGGAAGTCCGCCTCCTCCTACACCCGCGACGGCGCGCAGGTGGGAACCCTGAACCAGGGCACCAACTACTTCTTCTGCCAGGAGAACCTGGGCCGCCGCGAGACGTCGGGCGCCTGGACCAACGTGTGGTGGGCCAAGACCGACGACGACAGCGGCAACGCCGGTGTGTACGTCAGCGTCGTCTACGTCAAGGGCGGGGCCAACGACCAACCCGTCCCGGGACTGCCCGTCTGTTGACCGCCCCGCGCCGACCTGGCCCTGGCCCTGGACTTGGCCCGCTCTGGCTCTGATCCGCTCTGGCTCTGAACCCGGCCTGGCTCTGAACGCGGCTGGGAGCTGCTCCCGGTGCGGCTCCGGCGGCGACGGCGGCCCCGGTGTCGGCCGCCGACTCGGAGCCGAGCCGCCCGGGGTCGGTTCCGTCCCGTGGCGGTGTCTGACGGCGGGAATGCGACACGGCGAAGTGGCGCGGTGTCGGGCGCGTGGGTGCAGGCGCGGAGCGCAGGGGCGCGTACGGAGGAGCGCAGGCGCGCGGGCCTGGGCGGATGACCGCTGCCCGGGCCTGCCGGAGCCTCGGCGCGATGGCGCGCCCGCCTGCCCCGCGCCACGGCGCCGCGTGGCTCGCGCGGCGGCGCACGGCGCGCGTCGGCGGGCCGCGCTTCGGCCCGGGCGTGCCCTCGCGTGACCCGCGCGGTGGCGCCGAACGATGCCGCCACGAATCCCGCCCCGACCACCGCCGACTGCGGCGTGACCGGCGGTTTCCCGGGGGTCGGTGGGACGGCGGTGCCGCCAGGGGTTCGCGACCGGTCGGCCCGACCCGGCCGGTGCCCGAGGCGCCGGCGACGGGCCCGAAGGCCCCGTCGCCGGCCCCCGCTTCCCGCCCGGCGGCCCGCCGTGGGCCCGGGCGCGCCCCCTCCGAACCGCACACGTTTTCGTGGCACGGTGATGCGGGCAACTGTCTGGGGGCTACGGAGGAGGGGGAACCCGTGATCGTCTGGCTGAACGGCACGTTCGGTGTGGGGAAGACCAGCACGGCGCGTGAGGTGTGTGAACTGCTGCCCGACAGCACGTTCTTCGACCCCGAACTGATCGGCGGCGGCCTGCGCACGATGTTGCCGAGCAAGCGCCTCGCGGAGGTGGGCGACTACCAGGACCTGCCCTCCTGGCGGCGGCTGGTGGTGGACACGGCGGCGGCACTCCTCGCGGAGGTGGGCGGGGTGCTGGTGACGCCCATGACGCTGCTGCGGCAGGACTACCGGGACGAGATCTTCGGTGGCCTGGCGTCCCGCCGCATCCCCGTGCAGCACATCCTGCTCCACGCGGAGGAAACGATCCTTCGCGAGCGGATCGAGGATCGGGCGCTCGTCCCCGACCAGCCCGAGGCCGACGCGGCGATCCGAAAGTGGTGCCTGGACCACCTTGAGCCCTACCGCGGGGCACTGTCCTGGCTCACCGCCGACGCACACGTCATCCGCACCGACCAACTCACCGCGGGCCAGGCCGCGGAGCGGGTGGCCGACGCGATACGGGGCGGCGCGGGCGCCTGCACGGTGGTGCAGACGCCGCGCCCCACGGCGGAGACGGTGGCCTCGGGGGTACTGCTCTTCGACGAAGACGACCGTGTACTGCTCGTCGATCCCACCTACAAGCCCGGCTGGGAGTTCCCCGGCGGTGTGGTGGAGCCCGGCGAGCCCCCCACCCGCGCCGGGGTCCGCGAGGTGGCCGAGGAGTTGGGCATGCGCCTCGCCGACCCGCTGCGGCTGCTGGTCGTGGACTGGGAGGCGCCGAACCCGCCGGGATACGGCGGACTGCGCCTGCTCTTCGACGGCGGCCGGCTCAGCGAGAGTCAGGCGGGGGAGTTGCTGCTCCCCGCGGACGAACTCCGTGGCTGGCGCTTCGTCACGGAGGACGAGGCGGCCGACCTACTGCCCCCGCACCGCTGGCACCGACTGCGCTGGGCCCTCCGCGCCCGCGAGCGCGGCTGCCCCATCAACCTGGAGCAGGGCCTCCCCGTCACCTGAACCCCCGCGCGCCCCGCCGCATCCCCGTGCGCCCCGCGCGACGTCGGTCACCGCACCGCAGCACACTGGCTCCGTACCGCCCGGCATCGTGCCGCACCGTCGCCTGGCCGGGTGCCGGTGGCACCCGGCGCGGGGCGCACGAGATGGGTCCGCCGGCTCGCCCGCCCGCCCGTCCGCCGGTGCGGCGGCTCCGGTGGGTCGAGCCGTGCGACCGACCGACGGCCCCCCGGGGTGCCGTGGTTACGGGCCTCGCAAGGCGCAGTGCGCCCTGTCGCCCCCGCCCCGCCGCCGCGCTTGGCTGAGCGCTGCGGCAGAGGTGGGGGTGGGGGTGTCGTCGGTTGGGGGTGGTGGTCGTGTCAGGCCGCGTTGGCTGCCGCGTACTCGACCAGGAACAGGGCCTCCGCGAGCGAGAGCCGCTCCAGCTCCTGCGGCGACACGCTCTCGTTGACCGCGTGGATCTGGGCCTCCGGCTCGCTCAGCCCGATCAGCAGGATCTCGGCCTCCGGGTAGAGCGACGCCAGGGTGTTGCACAGCGGGATCGAGCCGCCCATGCCCGAGATCTGCATCTCCTGGCCGTCGTAGGCCAGGCGCATGGCCTTGGCCATCGACGCGTACGCCGGGCTGCTGGTGTCGGCGCGGAACGGCTGGCCCTGGCCCACCTGCTCCACGGCGATCTTCGCGCCCCACGGGGTGTTCGCCTTCAGGTGCGCGGCGAGCAGGTCGGTCGCCTCGGCGGCGTCCACGCCCGGCGGCACGCGCAGGCTCACCAGCGCGCCGGCGCTCGCCTGCACCGAGGGGGTGGCGCCGACGACCGGCGGGCAGTCGATGCCGAGCACGGTCACCGCGGGGCGGGCCCAGATCCGGTCCGCGACGGTGCCGGAGCCGATGAGCTCCACTCCGTCGAGCACCTTGGCGTCCTTGCGGAACTCCTCCTCCTCGTACTGCAGCCCCTCCCAGCTCGCGTCGGACGCCAGGCCCTGGACCGTGGTCGAACCGTCCTCGGCGCGCAGCGAGTCCAGCGCCCTGATCAGCGCTGCCAGCGCGTCCGGGGCGGCGCCGCCGAACTGGCCCGAGTGCAGGTTGCCGCCCAACGTGTCCACCTGCACGCGCATCAGCGTCATCCCGCGCAGGGTCGCCGTGGCCGTCGGCAGCCCCACCCGGAAGTTGCCCGCGTCCCCGATGACGATGGTGTCCGCCGCCAGCAGCTCCGGGTGGGCCTCGGCGTAACGCTCAAGCCCCCCGGTGCCCTGCTCCTCGGAGCCCTCGCAGATCACCTTGACGTGAACGGGTATCCCGCCGTTCTCCTTGAGGGCCCGCAGCGCCGTCAGGTGCATGATCAGGCCACCCTTGCAGTCGGCGGCCCCGCGTCCGTACCAGCGGCCGTCGCGCTCGGTCAGCTCGAAGGGCGGCGACAGCCAGGCGGCCTCGTCCAGCGGGGGCTGCACGTCGTAGTGCGCGTACAGCAGGACCGTCGGAGCGCCTTCGGGGCCGGGGAGGAAGCCGTAGACCGACTGTGTGCCGTCCGGGGTGTCGAGCAGGGCGACGTCCTGGAAGCCCTCGCCCCGCAGCGCGTCCGCCACCCAGTTCGCGGCGGCCTCGCACTCGCTCCTGGGGAACTGGGCTGGGTCGGCGACCGACTTGAACGCGACCAGTTCGGTCAGCTCCGCACGAGCCCGGGGCTGGAGTGCGGCCACGGCCTGGGCGAGCGTGGCGTGGTCGGACTGGCTGACGGAGGCTTGCTCCATGGAACGCTCCTTGTGGGCGCGGCGTTATGTCCGTACGTACGGGCGAAGGGTGCACCGATCTTCCCACAGCGGGGCCGCCGAGCGGCGCGCCGTAGGATGCGAGCGGTAGCCGAAGCGAGTGGTCGAGCGGGAGTAGAAGTACATCGTGAGCAGCGACAACAGCGGCGAGATGGGTCTGCACGGCGGCGACGACGCGGCCGACGACAGCGAGTCGGTGTGGGACGTCGTGGTCGTCGGGGCGGGCCCGGCGGGCGCCTCCGCCGCGCACGCCGCGGCCTGCGCGGGCCGCAGGGTGCTGCTCCTGGAGAAGGCGGAGCTGCCCCGCTACAAGACCTGCGGTGGCGGGATCATCGGGCCCTCGCGCGAGGCCCTGCCACCGGGCTTCGAGATGCCGCTGCGGGACCGCGTGCACGCCGTGACCTTCTCGCTCAACGGCAAGCTCTCGCGCACCCGGCGGTCCAAGCAGATGCTCTTCGGGTTGATCAACCGGCCCGAGTTCGACGCCGCGCTGGTGGAGTCGGCCACGGCCGCCGGGGCCATCCTGCGCACCGGCGTGACCGTCTCCCGGGTCGAGCAGCACGGCCCTTCCGTGCCCGACCGGCGCACCGTCGCCGTCGTGCTCAGCGACGGGGAGACCGTGCTCGCCCGGGCCGTCGTCGGGGCGGACGGCAGCGCCAGTCGGATAGCGGGACACGTGGGTGTCAAGGTCGAGCAGGTGGACCTCGGCCTGGAGGCGGAGATCCCGGTGCCGCCGACCGTCGCCGAGGACTGGGCGGGCCGGGTGCAGATCGACTGGGGACCGATTCCCGGCAGTTACGGCTGGGTCTTCCCCAAGGGCGACACCCTGACCGTGGGCGTCATCTCGGCGCGCGGCGAGGGCGCCGAGACCAAGCGCTACCTCCAGGACTTCATCGCGCGCCTGGGCCTCGCGGGGTTCGAGCCGAGCATCTCCTCCGGCCACCTGACGCGCTGCCGCTCCGATGACTCGCCGCTCTCGCGCGGTCGCGTACTCGTCTGTGGCGACGCCGCGGGGCTGCTGGAGCCGTGGACCCGGGAGGGGATCTCCTTCGCGCTGCGCTCCGGCCGGCTGGCGGGGGAGTGGGCCGTGCGCATAGCGGAGGCGCACGACGCGGTGGACGCGCGGCGGCAGGCGCTGAACTACGCCTTCGCCATCAAGTCGGGCCTCGGCGTGGAGATGGGTGTGGGGCGCCGTCTGCTGTTGGCCTACGAGCGGCGACCGGGCATGGTGCACGCGGCGATCACGGGTCTGCGTCCGGCCTGGCGGGCCTTCGCGAAGATCACGCGCGGTACCACCACGCTTGCCGAGATCGTCCGCACCCACCCCTCCGCACGTCGCCTGATGATGGTGCTCGACCGCGGCTGACGCGCCGACCCCGCTCCGTCGTCGGGAAGGCCGCGGGGCGCCGTGCCGCGTCGGCCCGATGCCCCAGGCGCGACCCGGGCGGGCTTCCGCCGCGACGGCCGGTGGCCGGCTGGCTCCGTCGCTGGGCGGCGGGCCGTGGCGGGTGCGGGTCGCGCCGCCTCGCCCGCCGGTGAGCCGGTCGCGCCAGGGCACGAGAGCGAGGCGGCGGCGCGGCCTCAGTCTCAGCGCGTGCGCGGCGGCGTGGACGAGAGCGGCGAGTGCCTGGCGGGTGCTGGGTCGGTGAGTGGCGGCGGCCCAGCGAGTTTGCTGGGTGGCCGTGGGCAGGGGCGTTCGGGAGTATGGTGCCGCGTCGCGAGTGCGTCGCCGGGCCGTCAGGGGCGTGCGGTGCTCAGCGGCTCGGGGATGGCCTGGGTGGCGTGTCCTGCAGCGTCGCTGGCGTCGGTCGGGGCGCTCGGCCCTGAACCCGCGGCGGGCTCGCGCCGGGGAGAGTGTGCTGTCCATGCCTCATCGTCCGCGTAGGTCAACGTGAAGATCGGGTGCTGCCGGGCGACCTCGGCCAGCTTCTCGTCGCTCGACGTGCCCGTGGCGCCGTCGAAGAACCTGCCCACCTCGAAGCCCCAGCGCTTGAGGTAGGCCCGGAGCACCCGGGTCTTCTCCGCGCCCTCGGGCAGCTCTATCGCGCGGAACGGCCGCACGGTGCGCCCCTTTCTGAGCTGGCCGCCACCCGCCGCCCGCATGTTGCGCACCCACTGCGTGGTGCCCCGGGCCGCCACCAGATAGTGCGCCCCGTCGAGGTGGAGCGGGTTGACCGGCACGCTGCGCCATTCACCGGTGGTCCGGCCGCGCACCGACAGCTCCGCGCTGCCGTACAGCGAGACGCCGCGCCGGGCCAGCCAGGCGATCCCGCCACCGATCACCCGGGCCTCGAACCAGCTGGGCTTCGCGTAGTGCGTCATGGTGGGCCTTTCGTAGGAGAGACGGGCTCGCGCGGCAGGGCCTCGGAGCCATTTTCGAGAGCGGTGCTCTCGCTTGGGATCAGTGTGCACGAATCGGCGACCCGAAACAAGAGCAGTGCTCTCTTTTCTGGTTGGTGCTCCGCTTCGGTGGCACACTGGCCCGCATGAGTGCGATCAAGGGGGCCAGAGAGCGGGCCCGTGACGAAGTGACCGCCGCGATCAAGGAAGAGGCGCGGCGGCAACTCGCCCGCGAGGGCGCCGCCAAACTGTCGCTCCGGGCGGTCGCCCGCGAGCTGGGCATGGTCTCCTCCGCGCTCTACCGCTACTTCCCGAGCCGGGACGACCTGCTCACCGCGCTGATCATCGACGCGTACGACGCGCTGGGCGCCGCCGCCGAGGACGCGCTCGCCGCGGCCAGCGGGGGCTCTCCGGACCGGCGGTGGACGGCCGTCTGCCGTGCCGTGCGCGAGTGGGCGCTCGCGCATCCGCACGAGTACGCGTTGATCTACGGCACGCCCGTGCCCGGCTACACCGCCCCCAGCGACACCACGGGCCCCGCCGCCCGCGTCGGCCTCGCCCTCATAGCCGTACTCCGCGACGCGCACGAGGCGGGGGAGCTGCGCCCGACGGACGCGGCGGCGGCGCCCGCGCCGGTGCAGGAGGACGCGCGGCGACTCGGTGACGAACTCGGCGTCGACCTGCCCGCACCGGCGCTGGCGGGCCTCACCGCGACCTGGGCGCAACTGTTCGGGCTGGTCAACTTCGAGGTGTTCGGGCAGTTCAACCACGTCGTCGAGGCGCGGGACGAGTTCTTCGACCAGGCCGCCGCCGGGCTGGCCCGCCAGGTCGGCCTACTCCCCGGGGAGTAGCCGCGCGCACCGCGTCGGGCTGACGCGCGGCGTCGTGGCGCGGTCTAGCGTTGCGGCATGAGCACGGAACGAGTCCACCGCGTGGGCGAGGAACGGGCGCCCGACCGGTGGACGAGCCCGGGGCCACCGTGGCGCCGTTGGGCTGCCGCGCCCTCCGGGCGCCTTCCGTGGCTGTCCTCGCTGGCCGTCGCGGTCTTCCAGTGCGTCGGCACCACCTTCGCCTCCCACCGGCAGGCTGACCGGGTCGATCTGGACCCGCTGGCCTGGTCGCTGCTGGTGCTGGGCCCCGCGCTCCTCGTGGGCCGACACCGCTACCCGCGCGTCACCGTCTTCGGCACCTGTGCCGTGGTCACGGCCTACCTGGCGGCCGGTTACCCGTACGGGCCGATCTTCCTGAGCGTGGTCCTGGCCTGTTTCTCCGCCGTCATCTCGGGCCATCGGCGGGCCGCCTGGAGCGCGGTCGGCCTGGCCTGGCTGGCGCACGCCCTGGTGACGCACTGGCTCTACCGGTGGCTCCCGCCGGGCGGCGACGCGGCGGCGGGCTGGTGGCAGGAGATGGGCATCGCCGCCTGGGTGCTGGTGATCCTCGCGCTGTCCGAACTCGCCCGGTCGCGCCGGGAACAACTGGTCCGCGAGCGCGTCGAGCGGGAGGAGGCCGAGCGGCGCCGCGCCGACGAGGAGCGGCTCCGCATCGCCCGCGAACTGCACGACGTCCTGGCGCACAGCATCTCGGTGATCAACGTTCAGGCGGGCGTCGGCCTCGCGCTGCTCGACCAGGACCCGGAACAGGCACGGACCGCGCTGACCACCATCAAGGGAGCCAGCAAGGAGGCGCTGGGCGAGGTCCGGCAGGTGCTCGACAGCTTGCGCACGCCGGGTAGCGCGCCCCGCTCGCCGGCCCCCGGACTCGACCGCGTACCCGAACTCACCGAGCAGGCGGCCGCGGCCGGCCTCCGGGTCGAGGTGCGCACCGAGGGCCACCGGGCGAACCTGCCGCCCGGCGCCGACCTCGCCGCCTTCCGCATCGTCCAGGAGGCCCTGACCAACGTCATCCGCCACTCGGAGGCGCGCGGCGCGCGCGTCCTGCTGCGCCACGACGCGAACGCCCTGCACGTGGCGATCGACGACGACGGCCCGGCCAGCTCCGCTGCCGGTGGCGGGCGCGCGGACACCCTGTCCGGCGGTAACGGGCTGGTCGGCATGCGGGAGCGGGCCGCCGCGTTCGGCGGCACCGTCCAGGCGGGGCCGCGCCCCGACGGTGGGTTCCGCGTCCTGGCCCACATCCCCCTGCCACCCGAGGAGACACCGTGATCCGCGTCGTACTCGCCGACAACCAACTGCTGGTCCGCGCCGGTTTCCGGGCGCTGCTCGCGGCCCAGCCCGACATCGAGGTGGTCGCCGAGGCCGCCGACGGCGAGCACACCGTGCGCCAGGTCCGCGAACTGCGGCCCGATGTCGTCCTCATGGACATTCGAATGCCGGTGCTCGACGGCCTCGCCGCCACGCGGCGGATCACCGAGGACCCGGCGCTCGGCGACGTCCGGGTGGTCATGCTGACCACCTTCGAGCTGGACGAGTACGTCTTCGAGGCGATCCGTTGCGGAGCCTCGGGCTTTCTCGTCAAGGACACCGAGCCGGACGAGCTGCTGCGCGCCGTGCGGGCCGTCGTGGAGGGCGACGCGCTGCTGTCGCCCGGCGTCACGCGCCGTCTGATCGCGGAGTTCGCGGCCCGCTCCAAGGAACCCGCCGCCGTCGGCCTCACGGAACTCACCGACCGCGAGCGCGAGGTGATGGCGCTGGTGGGCATCGGCCTGTCGAACGAGGAGATCGCCCGGCGCCTGGTCGTCAGCCCGCTCACGGCCAAGACGCATGTCAGCCGCGCCATGGTCAAGCTCGGCGCCCGCGACCGGGCCCAACTCGTCGTCCTCGCGTACGAGTCGGGGCTCGTGCGCCCGGGTTGGCTGGGCTGAGCGGGCTGAACGGCGTCGCTGCCCGCCGTGTGTGCCGGACCGGGCGATGTGGACCGAGCGGGACCACCAGCCCGGTGGCGGAGTGTGAGGCCCGGGGCGGATGAGTACCTGGCGGTTCGGGATCGGCGTCGCTCAGAACAGGGGCTCAGGGGTCGGCGGCGAGGGCGGGGGCTCGGTCGGGCGTACGGGCGCGGTGGTGGGGGCGGACGGGTCGGCCGTGGCGAGCGGCCACCCCGCCAGTTGACGGGTGTCGAGGATCAGGGCGCGGCCGTCCGTGTCGCGGAGCGAGACGTCGGGGCCCGCGACGGCCTCGACGGTGCCCACCACCGTGCTGTGCGGGGCGAGTTGTACGAGGCCGGCCGGCCCCGGTGGCCGGGGCCGGCCGAGCGCGAAGGCCGCGTCGTGGTGGACCGGGGCGCACGGCAGGACCTGGAGCGACTCCGGCAGCGCGTGCAGCGCGCGGGCCCGGGCGTGCAGCTCGGCCAGCTCGGCCGCTCGCTCCGGCGGAGGCGGCGCGGCGTCCCGGGCCGCCCGCTTGGCCGCGTACGGAATCCGGTCGGGTACGGCCAGGGCCGCCCCGAGTACGGCCTCGGCACGGCGGGCGGCCATCAGGGGGCCGCGCCCGAGCAGCACGTAGGAGAGCGCGGCCTGTTCGAGCAGCCGGGCCCCCTCGCGCTCGGTCGCGGTGATGCCCACCTTGATCCAGCCGGGCCCGAACCAGGCGAGGTACACGTCGTAGGGGCGCGGGTCGTCGGCGCGGGTGTCGGCCGCCACGGAGTACGACCGGTCGAGCCGCGCGCACTCGGGGCACTGGGCGGACACCCCCGCCGGGGGGATCACCGCTTCGGTCGGGCAGGCGGTGTGTCGGTCGCCCCTGCGCACCCCGACGCAGCGCCGGGCCGCGCCCGTGGTGAAGGCCACGGGTCGGCCGGGGGACAGGGCGGAGGCGCGCTCGCCGCGCACGGGGTGGCGCCAGAGCAGGGCGGGCTCAGCTGCCGGGCTCCAGCGCAGCCCCGCACACCGCCAGCCGGAGTCTCCGGATCGCGGCTCGCGCGGCACGCGGTCATCGGTCATGGCCGGGCCCCTGGTCGCCGTGGCGTGGGCGTGGGCACCGGCGAACGGTCGAGGTGCCGCTACGGTCACTGCGGTCGTGCGACGACGCGAGCCCGTCCTCTCGTACGGTGTGCGCCGCGCCGCGCGGAGCCCCGTCTCGGTTCCGCTCGGCCGGTACGTGGGCCCGGAACCGGTCTCCGGCGGCGAGCGGCGTCCCCTCGGGGGCGACGACCTCGGTCAGCTTCCCGTACTTCATGTCCGGGAGTGTGCCAGCCGCCCCTGACATCGCTCCGGCGCGACTGCCAGCCCGAGGGCGGACGAGGCGGGGGAGGCGGCTCGGGCGTCAGCTGCCCGGGCCTCGGCGGGTTCCCGAAATCTGGTCGGTGTTGAGGTCGTGGCGGTCCCCGTCCGTGGTCACGGAGAGGTCACCGGGCCTGCCCGGTGAGAGGAACACGACGACGTCCGTCTCGTTGCCCGGTAGGGGCTCGGGTTCCTGCCAACCGATGCGGCGGTAGAACGCGAGCGTCTCGTGCGCCTGATCCCAGGTCAGCAGCCACGCCCGGCCACCGGGCGCGGTGTCGACAAGGGCGGAGAGCAGCCGCCGCCCCAAACCGGTACCGCGGGCGTCTGGCCGCACCCCCAGCTCGTCGACCTCGAAGGCGCCCACCAGCAACTCGTCCACCCGCTCGGCGCCGAGTCGCGTGGTCACCTTCCCGTAGGCACGGTCAGTGCGGAACGGGGCCTGAGTGGTCCAACCCGTGACGAAGCCCTGCACCCTGCCGTCGTCCGACGTGGCCAGTACGGCCCGAAACCCCGGGCGGTGCGCGTCCGTCGCGAGCCGCTCCCGGAACTCCGCCCGGGTCGCCTGCGCGTCGCGGCTCTCCCAGGGCGGGGCGGTGAAGACGTCGACGTACGCGTCGGTGAGCTCGTCGGCGGCGTCGAGGACGTCGGAGCCGAAACGCGGCGTAGTCAGCACCATATCCTCAGAGGTTCACCGGTCATCTATATGTCGTAGCGGTTCGTCAGATTACACGTGCGGCGGCCCACTGGGTTCCGGCTGGCCCGGGGAACGCGCGGGCGAGCGGCCCCGTGCGCGGACGCGGTCAACTTGCGGGTGGGCGGAGCGCGTTGCGGCTGGCGTAGGCGACGGCTGCCGCGATTGCCGCGAGTAGGGCGACGGTCGTCAGCGCCGTCGGCAGCGAGAACCAGTCGGCGACGAAACCGATCGCCGGCGGGCCGCAGAGCATGCCGCCGTAGCCGAAGGTGGAGGCGGTGGCGACGCCGCTCGGGCCGTTCAGGGCGCCGGCGCGTTCGATGGCGATCGGGAAGATGTTGGCCAGCCCGAGACCCGTGACCGCGAAGCCGAGCAGGGCCAGCCAGACCGTGGGGGCCAGGGAGCCGACGAGCATGCCGGTGGCGGCCGTCGCGCCGCCCGCCACCAGGGCGCGGGTCTGGCCGAGGCGTTCCAGGAGCGCCGTTCCGGACAGCCGGCCGATGGTCATCGTGGCGGCGAAGACCGAGTAGCCGGCCGCCGCGACGCCCGGGTGCGCGTCGAGGTCCTGCTCCAGGTGGAGCGCGCCCCAGTCGGCCAACGCGCCCTCGCCGTAGGCCGTACACAGGGCGATCAGCCCGAAGACGGCGACCAGTCGCCGGGTACGCCGGGCCGCGCCCCGGCCCGCGGCCTCCCCGACGGGTTCGAACCGCCCGCCGGGCTCGGCCCGGGTCGACGACGGGTGGTGGGCGGGGTCGGTCGCCTCGGGTCGTGACGGGCGGCGGCGGGGCGCCGTGGGCGTGGCCGGCCGCTCGTGCTGTCGCCGTGGAACCGGGTGGGTCAGGAGCGCGCGGCCGGCGAAGGCCGTGAGGGCGAGCCCGCACACGGTGAGGGCGGTCAGGTGTGTGGTGGCCGACAGCCGCCCCGCGACCAGGCCACCGAGGCCCGCCCCGAGCATGCCGCCGAGGCTGAAGGCGGCGTGGAACGTGGGCATGACCGGTCGGCGCAGCGCGGCCACCAGGTCCACCGCCGCGCTGTTCATCGCGACGTTGAGGCCGCCGTAGCCCGCGCCGAAGACGAGGAGTACCAGGCCGAGGGCGAGCGCCGAGTGGGTGTGCGCCGGCAGCGCGACGCTCAGGGACATCACGACGGCGGCGACGACGGTCATGGGCTGGTGCCCGAACCGTTGGCAGAGCCGGCCGGTGACCATCATGGTGGCCACCGCGCCCGCGGAGACGCCGAGCAGGGCGAGCCCGAGGGCGCCGGTCGAGGCGCCGGTTTGTTGCTTGATGGCGGGAATGCGCACGACCCAGCCGGCGAAGATGAAGCCGTCCAGGGCGAAGAAGAGGGTGAGCGCCGCCCGCAGGCGACGGATGGCGGGGTCTACGGTGGCGTTGCTCCGCCCCCACGGAGTGGCCGTCCGTATTTTGTTCAGCGTCGGCACAAAGCCAGAATAGGGGCGTGACCCAGACACGGACAAGACTGGAGCGGGGCCGCGGAGCACTCGGCCCGGCGCTGGAGCTCGTACACACAGGTCGCGCCCCCACGCGCGCGGTGCTGACGGCGGAGCTCGGCGTGACCCGCGCGACCGCGGGTGCCGTCGCCGCCGAACTGGAGGCGCTCGGCCTGATCCGGGTGGACTCGCGGCCGGGCGCGGCCGCCGGCACCCAGGGCCGCCCCTCGCACCGGCTCACCGTCGCCCCGGACGGTCCCGTCGTGCTCGCCGCGCAGGTGCACGTGGACGGGTTCCGGGCGGCGCTGGTCGGCCTCGGTGGCCGGATCGTGGCCACGGCACCGGGCTGCATGACGGTGCCCGCCGACCCCGCGGCGGTGCTGGACGCCGTCGTCGCGGCCGGGGCCGAGCTGCTGCGCGCCAGCGGGCGCCGCTGCCTGGGCGCGGGACTCGCCGTGCCATCGGCCGTCGCCGAACCGGAGGGCACGGCGCTCAACCCGCTGCACGTCGCCTGGCAGGCCGGCGCGCCGGTACGGGAACTGTTCCGGCGCAGCCTCGCCCGCGCGGGCGTCCCCGGACCCGGCGATGCCACGGCCACGGTCGTGCCCGCTGTCCCCTCGGCGACCGACTCCGCGCCCGGCGCGCCGATCGGGCAGACCGGCAACGACGTCAACCTCGCGGCGCTGGCCGAGTACCGCCACGGAGCGGGCCGTGGCGCCCGGCAACTGCTGTGTGTGGCCACCGGGCACCGTGGCGTGGGCGGCGCGCTGGTGCTCGACGGGCGGCTGCATACCGGTAGCTCGGGGCTCGCCCTGGAGGTCGGGCACCTGACGGTGCACGAGGAGGGGCGTGCCTGCCACTGCGGCAGCCGTGGATGCCTCGACGTCGAGGCCGACCCGCTGGCCTTCCTGACCGCGGCCGGCCGCGAGCCCGGCCCCGAGGTGTCCCTCCTCCAGCAGGCGCGCGACCTGCTCCGCGACGAGTACGCCGACCCCTCCGTCCGCGCCGCGGCCCACCTGCTCATCGACCGGCTCGGCCGCGGCCTTGCCGGCCTGGTCAACATCCTCAACCCGGACCGGATCATCCTCGGCGGGCTCCACCGCGACCTGCTCGACGCCGACCCGGAGCGGCTGCGCGCGGTCGTCGCGGAGCGCAGCCTGTGGGGCCGCAGCGGTGGGGTGCCGTTGCTGCCCTGCACACTCGACTACAACAGCCTGGTGGGCGCGGCCGAACTCGCCTGGCAGCCGGTCCTCGACGACCCGCTGCGGGCGCTCAGCGCCTGAGGCGACCACCACGGGCGGGTGCCGCCACTCGGTGCCGCGCGTCGGGCGCCCGCGCACGCCGGGTGCGCGGTTGCGGGGCGCGACGTGGGTCGTACGCCGGCGGGCACGGCCGGCCCGGCTGGCTCGTGTCGGCGTACCAGCGCGGAGGCGCGCCGGGTGGTGCCGTGTCGGCGTACCAGCGTGGAGGCGCGCCGGGTGGTGCCGTGTCGGCGTACCAGCGTGGAGGCGCGCCGGGTTGTGCCGTGTCGGCGTACCAGCGAGCCGGCGTGCGCCAGGTGGCCCGGTCATGGCCGGTGTCCAGTCGGAGTGGTTGCCGGCGTGGGCGACAGCCGCCGGCCGGAGCGATCGCGGGTGAGGGGGAGTCAGCCGCCGGTCGGGGAGACCGCGTCCGGTGCTGGTGCCGGCGCCGTGCGCTGCGGGCCCGGGGCGGGGCACGGTTCCTCGGGGTGGGCGGCCAGGTGCGCGGCGACGCGCTCGGCCACGGTGTGCTCCGGATTGGCCGCGAGCCAGCGCCGGGCGTACGCGACGGCGTGCCGCCGCTGGTCAGGGGAGCACTCCGCGCGTCCGAGCAGCGCCTCCACCACCGAGCCGACGCCGCCCGTCGGCTCGCGCCCCAGTAGCCAGTCCAGGCCGTGGCCGATGGCGCGCGCCGCCTGCTCACCGGTCAGCCGCTTGCCCAGCACCAGCCGCAGCAGTGGCTTGGCCTCGCTGGTCTCGGCCCCGTCGACCTGCCGCAGGGCCCGTTCGATCGCGGCCTGTTCGTGCTCGTGGGCCAGCTCCCGGTGGCGCAGCAGGGCCAGCAGCACCGGGCGGGTCTTGAACGTCCGGCCGCTGGTCCGGGTCAGCAGCGCGAACGCCTCCTCGGCCGCGTCCCACCGCTGCTCGGCGGTGAGGTCCGCGGTGCGTAGCAGCGCGATGATCACCAGCCGGGTCTTGACCGCTGCCGGCGACCGCAGGTAGGCCAGCGCCTGTCCGGCCACCGCTCGCCGCTGCTCGGGCCGCAGGTCCTCGTTCTCCAGCAGCGCGACGAAGTCCCGCCAGCTCAACACGGTGGCCAGCGCGGCGTGCACGGCGGACAGCATGAGGCGCCGGTCCAGTGCCCCGCCGCCCGGCGGCCCATCGCCGGGGCCCCGCGCCGCGTCGCTCGCACCCCCGGGCCGGGCGGGCGGCGCGGCGGCGGGGTGGGCCTCGTCGGGCCGTGCCAGCAGGCGCAGCAGCACCGCGCCGCGCTCCGGGTCGTCCGGGTGCGCCAGCAACCAGGCCCGGGTCTCCTCCACACCGCGTAACCAGGCGCCGAAACCGTCGTCCCCGTGATCGGTGAGGAAGGCGCGGACCTCCGGGGCCCACGGGTGCTCGGAGTTGACCGCGTACCAGTTCAGCGCGTGGGCGTTGAGCGCGCGCCGCTGGTCATCGGCCAGCCCCGGCCGCCCGGCGAGCGCGAACAGCGCCCGGGGCGCGTCGGCGAGCCGCTCACACGCGGCCAGCCAGCCGAACCCGAGGGCCGTCGCCCGCGCGTGGGCGGCCTCCTCCAGCGGGCGGTCGAGCAGCGCGAGCAGCGGGTCCAGCGTCCCGCCGGAGGGCTCCGCCGCCACCAGACGGGTCGCCAGCTCCACGGCGCCCGCCTCCTGCCGCGCGGTGAGCCGCGGCAGGCGCAGCACGGCGGCGACGGCGGCGCGCACCGCGCGGATGGGCGCGCCCTCCTCGGCGCTCAGGGCCAGTGCCCGGTCGGCCAGGTGGGTCGCCTCGGCCGCCGTCAGGTCCGGTTGGCCCAGCAGCGCGGCGAGGTCGCTCAGGTCCGGCGCGGGCAGCGGCCCGTTGCCCTGGGGCCAGCCACGGTTGCCGCCGCTCCAGCCGCGCGCCCGCAACACCCGCAGCCACAGGTACCCGCGGTCGCGGTGGCGCCGGGGGAGGCCGAGCCAGTCCGCCGCGTGCTCCAGCGCGCGCGCCTCCTGCGCCGGGAGCAGCTCGGGCGTGCCCAGCAACAGGCGCAGCGTCACCCCCACCTCGTCCACCAGCCCGCCATGCGCCAGCCCCTCGGCCGACTCGTCGCCTCCCAACTCCGCTCCTTTTAGCCCGACTTCCGCGCACAGATCCGCCGTGTCTCCCTCGGGCCCGGCGGCCGGCGTCGCGGCCGAGCACGCCGCCCCCACCGGGGGCGCGCCGACATCGAGATCGTCGGGTGGCCGCGCCGGCGTGTGCGCCCGCAGCCAGTCCAGGGCCGCGTCGGCGGCGCGGCGGACCTGGTCGCGGCGCATCTCCCGACAGGCGAGGGCGGCCCGGTGCACGGCGGCGCCGTCGGCCTCGGCGCCGTACGACTCAAGCCAGTGCAGGGCGAAGTCGGCGCTGCGGTGCAGCCGGTCGCCCGGGGCCGCGCCGCCGAGCAGCGCGCTCAGCACCGCCGGGGCCTCCGGCGCCCGCGGGTGGGCCTGTGCCCAGGCCAGCGCGCGCTCGGCCAGGTCGGCCGCGCGCTCGCCCAGACCGGCGGCGTCGGCCAACAGGGAGCCCAGCACGTCCCCCGCGGCGAGCGAGTCGCCGTAACCGCCCACCCACTCCCACGCCATCTCGACCACCAGGGCGCGCTGCTCGCCGGCCAGGGCGGGGTGCGGCAGCAGGGGTCCGAACACCTGGGCCGCCGCGAGCGTGGCGGCGTGCCCGTGCCGGAGCCAGAGCACGGCCTGGTCCACGGCGCGCCCCGCGCGCAACGCGGCCAGGTCGCCGCGGCGCAGCAGCGCCCGCAGCACGAACCGGGCCACCGGCTCCGCCTCGTTGTGCGCCAGCCAGGTCAGCGCGAGCCCGGCGGTCTGCTTCTGCTGCTGGCGGCTGAGTTCCGGATGGGCGGCCAGTGGGGCCAGCACGAGGCTGGCGACGCGTTGCGTGCCGTGGCCGTGTCCGATCCAGGTCAGTGCCGCCGACACGGTCCGCCGCGCGACGGCACGGTCCACGTCCGCGCGCGCCAGCAGCCGGTGCAGCACGTGGGCGGCGTCCGTGGTGGCGTGTACGTGCAGCCAACTGAAGGCGTACTGGACGGCCGCCGTCAGCCGCCGCGTGTCCAGGGCCCGGTCCTCGCGCAGCAGCGCGCCGATCACGAACCGGGCCGAGCGGTGCCGCTTCCACAGCCCCAGCCAGGCCAGCGCGTAGTCCGTGACGCGTACCTCGTCCCGCGCGCTCAGATCGCGGCGCTCCAGCAGGGCGTGGATCACGTGGTGCGAGGTCTCCGCCTCGGGCCCGCCCCGGTACAGCCAGGTCAGAGCCGCCTCGACCAGCCGCTCCGGCACCGGTCCGCTGGCCGACTCCACGGCCTGGGCCAGCAGGGTCCGCGCGGTGGGCGAGTCCTTCTCGCGCACCAGCCACGGCTGCGCCACCTCGTCCCAGACCCCGTCCACCGACGCCTGCCAGGGGCGCCGGCTGAGCAGCGTGAGCAGCGCCTGCCGGCCGTCCTCGCCGGCCCGCTTGAGCAGCGCGCCGACGCGGGGCGCGGCGGCCCGCAGCCACTCGCCGCCAAGGCGGGCCACCTGGCGGCCGTCCGCGTCGTCGAGGTCGGCGGCCAGCCGCGCCAGGTGGCCGGCGAAGCCACCGAAGGTGCGGGCGCTGGTCAGCGAGGTGGAGAACACGGCGTGCAGCGAGTCCGGGTGCACCGGCCCCGCGGGCAGCAGCAGTTGCCGTACGAGTTCGTCGGTGACGATGTCGTGGACCACCATGAGTTGGTCCTCGTGCGGCTCCTCAAGCCAGCCGAGTTCGGTCAGGCTGCGCACGACGTACTCGCCGTCGAGCCCGCTGTCCCGGCCTTCGAGGAAGGCGTCCACCGTGGCGACGACGGCGTCCCGTGGCTGCGGGCAGGCGTAGGCGGCCACGGTCGCGGCCAGTTGCCGGTCGCTGGGCGGACGCGGGGCGCCGCCGTCCGCGTCGGCGTCCCAGTCGGTGGCCTCCGGGGGCCGCAGCCGGTCCTCCTGGAGCCGGGGGTCGAGCCAGGCCAGCAGGTCGTCGCTGCGCCAGCCGGTCAGGTGCGGGAGGTCCTGGCGGGCCAGGTAGCGGCGCTCGATCTGGGCGGCGACCAGGAGCGCGATGATCGGCCGGTTGCCGCACGCCGCCCGCAGCGCGGCCCGCCCCAGGCCGTCGAGGGCGTGCGGGGCGACCACCGGCAGCATCGCGTCGATCACGGCACCCTGGTGACCGCTGTCCTGACGCAGCGCCACCTCGTCGAAGTGCTGGCGTACGCCGCGCTTGCGCAGTACGGGCAGCGTGCCGGGGCGGGTCGACGCCACGCAGGCGACCCGGATGCCGCGCTCGGCCGCGCCGAGCATGAACTCGTCGGCGAGCGCGCCGAGATCGAGCTGCGCGCACGTGTCGAGGTAGTCCAGCACCAGCAGCACCCGCGACCGGCCGGCGTCGAAGACGGCCTGTTCGAGGTGGGCCACGGTCAGCGAGCGCTGCCGGTCGGTGCGTACGTGCAGGACGTGCCAGCCGTCGTCGTGCGCCGCCTGGGCCACCTCGAAGCAGGTACGGGTCTTGCCCGTGCCCGCCGCGCCCACCAGCAGCACCCCGCGCCCCCGCTCGGAGTCGACCAGCCGCTCCAGGAGGCGGCGCGGCGCGGCCTCGCTGCCCGGGCCCGGGCTGACGAAGGGCAGGTGCTCGGGCAACAGGTAGCTGCGCGTGCCGCGCAACCTGGCCAACACGCTCTCGTGGGTGCGCACGTTGCTGGGCAGACCGCGCGGCGCCCCACCGGGCAGCGGGACGTCCACCGGCTCCGGGGTGACCTCGTGGGCGCGCAGGTAGCGGGTGAACTTGCCGGCGTCGGCCAGCGATTCGACGCGGGTGGCGATGGTGGAGCGGGCGCCGGCCGGGGTGAGGTGGGCGGCGTACACGCCGACGACCAGGTGTTCCGCGCGCGGACCGGGCCCGCGCGGGACGAGCACCGCCGCCCCGGAGAACCCCTCCCACGGCGAGCCGGCCCCCGGGACGTCCGCGGGCTGCGCGCTCTCGTGCCACAGGTCGAGGCCGCCCGCGTCCGGCCGGGACGCGAGCTGGATGGTGCCGGTCGCCTGCCGTCGCCGCGGCTGCCCGTCCTCGCGCGCGTACCGGGGGAAGCCCATGGCGTGGAAGGGCACCGTGTCCAGCGCGTGCGGCAGGCGCCCGAAGCGCATCGGCGCCAGCGCGTCCACCGCCTCGTCCAGGACCAGCAGCGCCAGGTCGAGTTCCCCGTGTGGCACCACCAACTCGACCTCGGCCGCGCCCGCGCCCCGACGTGGCGCGGGCCGCAACACGCGGTACGCGTACGCCCCGTCGTCCACCACGTGGCGGGCGGTCAACACGAGTTCGCCGGTCAGCAGGAAGCCGGAGCCGCCGTAGTGCACGCCGCCGTCCGTACGGCTGACCCGCACCACCTCGACGGCCCGGTCCGGCAGGTCCCGCACGCCATCGCCGTCGCCAACCACCGTCAGTCAGGCCGCCGTTCGGGCGCGGCGGCGATCCGCACGTGACCTCCGGTGGCCATCTCGGCGGCGAGCTGCAACGACAGGGAGTGGGTGGTGGCGGTGGACGAGGAGGCGCCACCGTCGGCCGACACGACCCAGAACCTGAGCCCCGCGTGTCCCTCGCGCGCGTTCTCCACGGCCACCTGGAGATCGAGACTGATGGACTCGATACGGAACCTGATCGCCTCGTCCTCGCCGTCGGCCATCGCCTCCGCCAACTCCGCCCGCAGTCCGCGGATGGCCCGCGCGAGCCCGATCTCCGTGCCCATGCCGTCGCTCCCCTCAAGCCAGAACACTCACCGTACAACGCGCTGACCGCCCGCGATCACCCTCTTCAGGCCACGACGCCCCCGGCCCGGACCCTCCGGATCACCCCTTTGTCACCCGGCGCGGTAGCCGTGCACCGCACGCGTACTCCCCACGGGGTACGTCAGGTGCCGCTGACCGTACGACGACGGGAGGGCCACCGCGCAGCAGGCTCGGTCGTGACAGGCACAGCCCATCCACCGAGGAGTCCGATCACGATGAACACGCTCGCGCACGGCTGGGGCGACGGCGGGGGACCCGGCCCCTGGATCCTGCTGTTCCCCCTCGTCTGGGCCCTGGTCATCGGGGGCGGCGTCGCCCTCGTGCGGCGCACCGTCTGGCGTGGCCGCGGGCCGTGGGGCCGGGCCTCGGCGCCGGCCGCGCCCGGGGCGCACTCGCCGCTGACCATCCTCGGCCGCAGGTTCGCCGCCGGGGAGATCGACGAGGACGAGTACTGGCGCCGACTCTCCGTCCTGAGCGAGGAGTTCGGCCCCCGGAGTGGTACGGCGTGAACACCCTCCCCACCGCCGCGTCGGCCGCCGCGCACCGTGCCGCGGCCGACGACACCGCCTGCGCCGCCCGCGTCCGCGACGCCGTCAAGGTCCACGGGGTGGGCGAGACCGAGGTGCGGGCCCTGGACGGGGTGAGCGTCGGCTTCCCCGTCGGGCGGTTCAACGCGATCATGGGCCCGTCCGGCTCCGGCCCGACGAACCCACCGGCAACCTCGACTCCCGCTCGGGCGACGAGGTCCTCGGGCTGCTCGGCCGGGCCGTGCGCACCATGGGACGTACCGTCGTCATGGTCACCCACGACCCGGTCGCCGCCGCGCACGCCGACGAGGTGGTCATGCTGGCCGACGGCCGCCTGGTGGACCGGCTGGCCGAGCCGACCGCGGAGCGCGTACTCGACCGGCTGGCAGCGCTCGACCACGGGACGGGCGCCCGGGGGAGGGCGGCGCCATGAGCGGTGACCGCGCCGTCCTGCCGATGGCCAGGTCGCCGGGCCAACGAGGCGGACGGCCGCCACCGCGCTGACGATCGGCGTGTGCGTGGTGTCGCTGTTCACCGTCTTCGCCGCCTCACTGAAGTCGACCCTCGACGACACCGTGTCGCGGACCTTCGCCGGCGACGTCGCGGTCAGCGTCCCGGCGTTCGGCGGCGGCGGCTCCGGGCTCAGCCCCGGCCTCGCGCCCGCGCGGGTGACAGCGCACGCCGGGTGGCGCGCGCCGTCACCGCCAGACGCCCTCCGCCAGGAAGCGGTCGAGGGTGGCGGCGTACGGCGTGATGTCCAGGCCCTGCTCGGCGAGCCAGCCGTCGGAGTAGTACTTGTCCAGGTAGCGGTCGCCCGGGTCGCACAGCAGGGTGACGACGCTGCCGGTGCGCTGGTCCGCGACCATCTCCGCGACGATCCGCAGCGCGCTCCACAGCCCGGTGCCGGTCGAGCCACCCGCCTTGCGGCCGATGGCCTTCTCCAGGGCGCGCACGGCCGCCACGCTCGCCGCGTCCGGCACCTTCATCATCCGGTCGATCGCGCCGGGCACGAAGCTGGGCTCCATCCGTGGGCGGCCGATGCCCTCGATCCGTGAACTCCGCTCGACGTGCGCGTCCCGGTCGCCGGTGACCCAGCCGTCGAAGAAGCACGAGTTCTCCGGGTCGGCGACACACACCAGCGTGCGGTGCTGCATGTAGCGCACGTACCGGCCGATCGTCGCCGAGGTGCCGCCGGTGCCGGCGGTGGCCACGATCCAGCTCGGCTCCGGGTAGCGCTCCAGCCGAAGCTGCTGGTAGATCGACTCGGCGATGTTGTTGTTGCCCCGCCAGTCGGTGGCCCGTTCGGCGTAGGTGAACTGGTCCATGTAGTGCCCGCCGGTTTCCGTGGCGAGCGCGGCGGACTCCGCGTACATCGTCCGGGGGTCGTCCACGAAGTGGCACCGGCCGCCGTGGAACTCGATCAGACGGCACTTCTCACGACTGGTCGTCCGCGGCATCACGGCGATGAACGGCACCCCGATCAGGCTGGCGAAGTACGCCTCGGAGACGGCCGTCGAACCGCTGGACGCCTCGATGACGGGCTTGCCCGGGCGGATCCAGCCGTTGCACAGCCCGTACAGGAACAGCGACCGCGCCAGCCGGTGCTTGAGGCTGCCCGTGATGTGCGTGGACTCGTCCTTGAGGTAGAGGTCGATGCCCCACCGCTCGGGCAGCGGGAAGCGCAGCAGATGGGTGTCGGCCGAACGGTTGGCATCGGCCTGGACCTTGCGCACGGCGTCGCCCAGCCAGGCGCGGTAGTGCGGGTCGGTGCGGTCCACGTCGATCGTCTCGGTGCTGTCCATGCCACTCCTCGTGCTGTTCCCGGGACCGGTGGTGGACCTGACCCGATTTCGATCATAAAGCGGCTCTGGTGCCCGGCTCGTACGGCAGGCAAACTGCCCCTTGGACGTAGGGTGACGGCGATGCCGATGAGCGGATGGCCGGCGGGCGCGGGCGCCCGGGCGATGGGGAGGCGTGAATCGTGGCGGATACCGAGTTCAACGCGACCGGGGTACGGATCGAGCGCTCGCTGCGCTCGGTGACCCGCGCCGGACAGGTGCTGATCAAGGACGGCAGACTGAAGCTGTTGACCAGCTACGGCAGCGAGATCGACAGCGCTCCGCTGCGCTCGGTGCAGGCGGGCAAGCCCTGGTTCGCCGCCCGCGACCAGGCGCGCGCCATCGTCAACGGGACCCGGTACGTGCTGACGCTCGGTCAGCGCGAGTCGGGGGCCACGGACGGTCCGGCCGCCGCGCGGCGCTTCCTGGACGTGATCCGCTCGGCGCAGGGCGAGCCCCGCACGAGCTGATCGCGAGTTGCGCGGTCGCGCCGATGGCGGGACGCTGGACGCGCATCGGTGTCACCGAGAGTTCACCAGTGGTTACGCTGCGAGCCAGCGCGCTGGTCGGGCGCGGAGGGTAGTCCCGCGCGCCCCACTCCCGCTCACACCTGATGCAGGCTAGCCCTACTTTTCCAGGGAGTTGCGGCCGTGATCAGCAGCCCGAGCAGGCATTGCACCGTGGAGCTCCAGGCTCTCCCGGAGCGGATCGGCCAGGTCCGCAGGATCGTATCGGCGCAGTTGCGCCACTGGCACTTGGAAGCGCTCATCGAGTCGGCGGTCCTCGGCGTCTCCGAGCTGTTGACCAACGTCTACCTGCACGCCGAACCCGACAAGCGCTGCACCGTGGACCTGGAGTGGGCGCTCGACGGGCTCACCGTCTCCGTCCGCGACCGCGACACGCGCGAGCCCGCGGCGCCCACCCTCGACCCACTGGGCACACACGGGCGCGGCCTCGCCCTGATCGCCGCGCTCAGCCAGAGCTGGGGCGTGCGCGGCACCGCCGACGGCGGCGGCAAGACCGTGTGGTTCACGCTGCCCGCCGCCCAGGCCGACCCGCGCCCGACGCGGCGCTCGGCCCAACGGGCGGCCGTGCCGCTGGGCCCGCCCAGCACCGGCCCGGAGGGTGATCGGCCGACCGCGGCGGCGACGCTGGGCGCCTACCCCAGACCGCCGCTGGAGCGTCACCCCGCCGAGGCCGCCAGCCGCTGAACCACCACCCCGACCGAGCCCCTTCCACCGCGACCGCGCGTCACGCGGCCGGGCCGTGACCCGTATACCCCCACAGGTCGCCTGAGCCGCGTGCGCCGTGCGCGCCGGGGACGCCGGCCGGTGGAGGCGCGCGCCAATGGGGACGCCGGCCGGTGGGGCTCCTACGCGCCGGCCAGCACCAGTTCGCGCAGGTGCTCCGCCATCTCCTCGCGCGCCGCGCGCGGCAGCCCCGCGTCGGTGACGAGCACGTCCACCTCGCTCAGCGCGGCGAACGAACTCAGGCCCACCTTGCCCCACTTGGTGTGGTCGGCCACCACGACCACCCGGCGCGCGGACCGCAGGAAGTGGCGGTTGGTCTCGGCCTCGGCCAGGTTCGGCGTCGACAGCCCGGCCTCGGCCGACACGCCGTGCACCCCGAGAAAGAGCACGTCGAAGTGGAGCGAGCGGATCGCCGCGTCCGCCACCGGGCCGACCAGCGCGTCCGACGGCGTGCGCACCCCACCCGTGAGCACCACGGTCGCCGCGCCGAAGGACCGCTCCCGGCCGCCGGCCCCCTCCGACGCGGCGTCGGCCGCCCGCCGCGCGCTGTGGAACACGTCCGCGATCCGCATGGAGTTGGTCACCACCGTCAGCCCCGGCACGTCCACCAGGTGCTGCGCCAGCGCGTGGGTCGTCGTGCCACCGGAGAGCGCGATGGCCGAGCCCGGCACCGCGAGCGGAGCCGCCGCGCGCGCGATGTCCTCCTTCGCGCTGAGCTCCATCCCGGACTTCGCCTCGAACCCCGGCTCGTGCGTGCTGGCCTCGGCGATCGGCACGGCCCCGCCGTGCACCTTCTCCACCACCCCGAGCCGCGCCAGCGCGTCCAGGTCGCGGCGCACCGTCATGTCCGACACCTTGAGCTTGCGCGTGAGTTCGTTGACCCGCGCCCCGCCGTGCCGCCTGACCTCATCGAGAATCAGGGCACGTCGCTGCTCCGCGAGGAGGTTCTGATTCTCGCTCACCCCGCCCGTCCCTTCCGCCCAGCCGCCGATGTCCGCGCACATCTTCGCACGCGGGTACGCGACCCCCGGAGCGGGCACAATCGCCTCAGCGGGACTACCCGCGGGCCCGGTCAGCGGCTCCGTACCGCAACCGCCGCCGCCCGCCGCGGCGTCCCATCGAGCGCGGCTATTCCCGCACCAACACCGGATCGGGGGACACGGTGGCGCCAACGAAGCGGCCCGACGACGAGACCAACCCAACCCGTGCGCACGCGCCGGCTCAGGCCGGCACCGCGGCGCCGCCACTTCCCGCGGCCCATGCCGCGCCGCCCCCCGTCCCGGCCGGGCCCGCCGCCGCACCCGGGCCGGACGCGGCGCTCCCCTCCGAGGCGCTCGCGCTCGAACTGCTCGTGCACGGCGTCGGCGGCGCCACCCCGTCCAAGATGCTCGACGACGACCCGCGCGTGCACCGGGTCACCGGCGACGAGACCGCGGGCGTCTACCGCTGCACCGAGGACGCCGACGCGGAGGCGCGTCCCGCCGACTACCGCGACCGCCCGGTGCCCGAGGCGTACTGCTGGTCCGGCCTGACCTCGGGCGACGGCAGCCGCGCGCTGTGGCTGCTGCTGCTCCCGTTCATGGTCATCAACCTCGCGCACTGGTCCCGCCCCGCCGCCGACCGCCGCGAGCGCACCGTACGGCTGTACGGCGTGCTGGTGCGGCTCATCGCGCTCACCCTGACGATCCTGTTCGTCGCCGCCGTCTGCGAGGTGGCGCTCGACCTGACGGCCTGGCAGTGCGCCGGGTCGGCCGCCTGCGCCGACGGCCGGTCCTGGCTGGGCTTCGCCTCGCCGACCGGCGGCGGCTGGTGGAGCCAGCCCGGCCGCCGGATCGCACTGGCCGCCGTGGCCCCACTGGCCGTCATCGCGCTGCTGTGGTTGCTGTCCACGCGCACCTGGAGCGCGTACGAGTCCGCCCCGCCCGTCGAGCGCCCGCTCAACGAGGACGATCCGTCGGCCGCCCACCGACCCGCCCTGCACCTGCCCGGCTTCTGGTACGGCCGCCGGCTCGTGGCCCGGCTGCGCGCCGTCCACACGGCCGCCGGCTTCCTCACCGTCGCCGCCGTCCTGACGGCCGCCGCCACCCGCCACGACCGGGCGCCCGGCGGCTCCGCGGTGCTCGACGCCACCGGCTGGGCGCTGCTCGTGGCGATCCAGGCGAGCGGCCTCGCGGTGCTGTACGCGGTGTGCCGCAGGGGCCGCAGCGAGACCACCCTCGACCGCACGCTGGACCGCGTCACCGACAAGGTGGTGCCCGCCACCTCGCTCGTCCTGCTGGCGCTGTCCGTGCTGCACGCGGGGTGGTCGCGTCCGGACTGGACGTCGAGCGGACGGCTGCCGGGCGACCCGGCGTTCGGCGTCATCGCCCTCACCCAGGTCGCCCTGATCCTGGCGCTCGCCGTGGTCGCCGTGGCGCTCTACCGCTCGGCCGCCCGCGACGGCCACACCGGCGGGCTCGACCCACGGCAGGGACACGAGCCGATCCCGCCCGCACGGGTGCGCACACCGCTCGCCGGGCTCGCCGGCCCCGCCGTCGCGGTCCTCGCCTGCGCCATCGCCGGCGTGCTCACCGGCGGCGTGGCCCAGCGCTTCGCGGACTGGCTGGACGGCGGCGCCACCCCCGGCATGGGCGACGGCCCGATCGCCGGGCCGCCGATCCTGCTGTCCTGGCAGGCCGCCGTGATCCCCCCGCTGCTGGTCATCCTGTTGCTGCTGCTCCTGGCCTTCGGATGGCGCGTCAACCGGGTGCGTACGGGCCTGGAGCGCACCGTGCCCGACGGCTACCCGGACGAGCGCCCCGACACCGTACGCACCAGGAAGATCGCGGGCACCATCGCCCGCGCCGGCCTCACCGACTCCGTGCCCTGGATCATCGGCCCCGTCGCCGCGCTGACCCTGCTCCTCGGCTGCCTCGCGGTGGCCGGGGCCTGGGGCACCGGCGAGGTGCCGGGGCGGGCCGCCGACGGCGCGCCAGCGGTCATCGACGCCGCCGCGCAGGCCGCCCAGGCGATGGGCTCCTGGCTGGTGGGCGTGGCCTTCGCCGTCCTCCTCGCCTCGGGCCGACGCGCCTACCGGGACCAGGGGGCCCGCCGTACGGTGGGCATCCTGTGGGACGTCGGCACCTTCTGGCCGCGCGCCGCGCACCCGTTCGCGCCGCCCTGCTACGCCGAGCGGGCCGTACCGGACCTCACCTGGCGCATGCAGACCTGGACCGCGACGACCGGTGGCCGCCTGGTGATCTCCGGCCATTCGCAGGGCAGCGTGCTGGCCGCCGCGGCGGTGTGGCAACTCGACCGGCGCACCCGGGGCCGCGTCGCCCTGCTCACCTACGGATCACCGCTGGAGCGGCTGTACGGGCGCTGGTTCCCCGCGTACTTCGGGCCCGCACAGTTGTCGGCCCTCCACCGGGAGCTGCACTGCTGGCGCAACCTGTGGCGGTACACCGACCCGATCGGCGGGCCCATCGAGCCCCCCGGCCTGGGCGACGCCCGCCCCGGCGACGGCCGACCACCCATCGACCGGGGCGCGCTCAAGGACCCGCTGGCCTACGGCCGCACCGCCGAACACCCGCTGCCCGCGCCGATCCTCGGCCACTCCGACTACCAGGCCGACCCGGCGTTCGCCCAGGAGCGCGCCGGACTGCTGGCCCGGCTCGCCGGCGACGGAGTGCCCCGCCCGAGGACGAAGGCGGCCGGACGCGCGGCGCCGGGCGCGGCGACCGGCGACCCGGCGGCAGGCCGCGGCGCGGCGCCCGCGCCGTGACCCGCCCGGGGGCTACGGCAGCTCCGGCAGGTCCTCCGGGTACAGCAGGGTGAGTTCGTCGGTGCTCGGGTTCGGGTGCTGCGCCACCCGGCCCGCGTGCCGCTCGACCATCGCCTCGAACGTCTGCCGCGCGGTGCGCCCGTTGCCGAACGCCGCGTCCTTGGGAAAGGCCGTGAAGTACTTGAGCAGCGACTCGGCCGTGCCCTCGGCCAGCCGGTACTCGTGCTCCCGCGACTGCTGCTCCACGATGCGCAACAACTCCTCGGGCCCGTAGTCGCCGAACCTGATGGTCCGGGAGAACCGCGAGGCCACGCCGGGGTTGACGGACAGGAACCGGGCCATCTCCTCGGTGTACCCGGCGACGATGACCACCACCGCGTCCCGGTGGTCCTCCATCAGCTTCACCAGCGTGTCGATGGCCTCGCGCCCGAAGTCCCGCCCGGAGTCCTCGGGCGAGAGGGCGTACGCCTCGTCGATGAACAGCACCCCGCCGCGAGCCCGCTCGAACGCCTCCTGGGTACGGATCGCCGTGGAGCCGATGTGCTCGCCGACCAGGTCGACGCGGGAGACCTCGACCAGGTGCCCGCGCTCCAGCACCCCGAGCGAGGCCAGGATCTCCCCGTAGAGCCGGGCCACGGTGGTCTTGCCCGTACCGGGGGAGCCGGTGAAGACCAGGTGCCGGCGCGCGGAGGCGGCCTTGAGTCCGGCCTGCTGGCGCCGCCGCCCCACCTCGATCATGTCGATCAGCGCCCGCACCTCGCGCTTGACGCTCTCCAGGCCGACCAGCGTGTCGAGTTCGCCCAGCACGTCGTCGGAGGCCCTGACCGGCTCGGGCGCCGGCACGGGGGCCGTCTGCGGGGCCGCCGCGGACTGGCTCGGCACACCGCCGAGGAGTCCGACCGTCTGCACGGCGGGCTGCCCGAGCGCGCCGGTCGGGCCGGCGCCGCCACCGGGGGTGGGCGGCGGTGGGGCGTGCGTGGCGCTCTCGTCGCTGGTGCAGTCCTCGCTGGTGGGCCCGGGCTCGGCGAACTCGTACCCGCCGCGCGCGCAGCGCTCCGTACGGCAGCGGGTCAGCGTGGCGCGGCAGCCGTCGATGACGTGGAAGCCGTAGCCGCCGCTGCCGGTCACCCGGCAGTTGTGGAAGGAGCCCCGGCCCTCGGCCGAGACGTAGAACCCGGCCTCGGACGGCGAGGTGACGGTGCAGCGCTCGATCGCCGGGTCGGCGCCCTTGGTGACGATCACCCCGGTCGAGACGGAGTCGATGGTGCAGCCGGACAGGGTGCCGCCGCTGCCGTGGTCGCGGAACCAGGCACCGGTCGCCGCCTCGCGTATCCGGCAGTCGTCGAGCTGCGCGCTGGCGCCGTCGCTGACCGACACGGCGGTGTTGCGTACCTGCGAGAGGTCGCTGTCCACGACGTCGACGCGGGAGCCGCGGTCGAGGACGAACAGCGCGTCCGGCACGTCGTGCACCCGGCACCCGTCCAGCACCGCGGCCGCCCCGTCGCTCACCCACACCGCGGGGTAGTCGCCCGTACTGTCGTGGATCTCGCACTGGTAGGCGTCCACCCGGGTGCCCGGGTCCCACACCGAGAGCCCGTTGCGCCCGAAGCGCCGCACCGTGGAGCGGGTCAGCGTGAGGACCGAGCGCGAGCGCAGGTCGATCGCGTTCTCCGGTACGTCGTGCAGGTCGCAGTCGGCCAGCGTGAGCACCGCGTCCGTGTCGAGGTTGACCCCGTCGGCCGTGGTGCGGTGGACCTGGCAGTCCGTCAGCAGGGCGGTGGCGCGGGCGGAGACCTGCACGCCCGAGCCCTTGATCTCGTACACCTCGCAGCCCACGGCCTCCAGCGTGCTGCCCTCGCCGGTGACGGAGAGCCCGGCACCGCTGGCGTGGTGCACCCGGCAGCGCTCCAGGCGCGGATGGGCGCCGCCGCGCACCGCGACGCCCGACTGGCCGGCCGCGACCACCTCGCACTCCTCGAAGATCCCGGCCGCGCCGTCCAAGACGCTCAGACCGATCCCCGCCGGGTTGTCCACCGTGCAGCGGCGCACCGTGGGCCGGGCGGTGCCGCGCACCTCGATGCCCACCGCCGAGCGCGTGGCCACCCGCACGTCCGCCAGGTCCGGCGAGCCGTCCTCGACCAGCAGGGCCGGGGCCGCGGAGTCCTGACCCTCGATGTGCACGTCCCGTACGACCGCCGATGCGCGCACCGTCAGTGCGACACCCTCGGTGGGGGCGATCCGCACCGCGCCCCGCGCCCCCTCTGGGCCGCGCAGCGTGACGGCCCGCGTCAGCACCACGTTCTCCCGGTACGTGCCCGGGGCCACGGTGAGCAGGTCGCCGTCCCCCGCGGCCTCCAGGGCCGCCGTGAGCGAGGCGTACTCTCCCGTGCGCCGCCGCCACCGCGACGTGCCGCTGTGCGTCACCTGGACCGAGCCCTGAGCCATGGTGTTGTCGTGCCCCCACCTCGTGCGTGCGTCGACCGGGTACGGCCGTGTGGTGTACCGGAAGGACCACCGTAGCGTGCGCCGTGTGGGGGAGTTGACCAGTGCGCAGCCGGTGCCCGGCATGCCCCGATCCGGGCCGACTCGCCCTCGGCGGCACCCTGCTTCAGCGCGCCCTCGGTGCGCCGCCACGCGCCGCCCGCGCCACCGTCGGCGCCCCTCGGACCGGGTGCGTTCGCCGGCTCCGCGCGGCTCGCGTACGTCGAGGCGTGCGCGCGTTTCCGCGCGAGCGGCGACGGGGCTAGCGCACGCGCATCGCCAGCGTGACGATGGAGCCGACGCTCCCCGCCCTGACCGCGAGCCGGTCCGAGACGAGTCGGGTCAGCCACAGGCCGCGCCCGCTGTGCGCCCCGTCGAGCCCGGGGAGCACGTCCGGGATGACCTCCTCGCTGAAGCCGGGGCCGCTGTCGCTGATGGTGCACTCCAGTTCGCCGTCGACGCGGCGCAGCACCAGGTGGCCCCGGCCGCCCGCGTGCTCGATCGCGTTGGTGGCGATCTCGTCCACGGCCAGCACGAAGTCCCCTCGGCGGGCCTCGGGCAGCCCGGCCCACGCGGCGCGCTCCTCCACCAGGACCCGCAGCAACGGCAGGTCGCGCGCGGTGAAGTGACGGTCCAGCAGGCGTCCGTCCGCCTCGCCGTGGGAGGGGCGGCGGAAATCGGCTAGCACTGACGGCTCACCTCGATCAACGCGAGCTGGGGGAGGGCATCGGAGCCGAGCCGGCGCAGCGTGCGCGCCACGAGCGGCGTGCAGGCCACCGACATCCGCGGGCCGCTCACGGCCGCGAGCGCCAACAGGTCGGTCGCGCACCCCAGCGACAGGAAGTGCAGTCGCGACAGGTCGACCGTGAGCAGGGCCGACCGGTCGGTGCGCGCGAGCGCGGCCCGCACGCCTCCGGTGAAGCGCGCCCGCCCGCTGACGTCGGCCTCGCCGACCACCAGCAGCGTGTCGTCGGCCGTGGTGATGCTGAGCAGCCCGAGCCGGTCGAGCAGCCGGCAGGGGTGGGCCTCGGCCATCCGGTCGAGCACGTCCCGGGCGAACCAGCGCCGGTCGTAGGCGCAGATCTCGCTGTAGTGGCCGTCGGCGAACAGGTGGTCGGCGTGGGTCTCGCGGTGGACGACCACCGCGACGTCGGCGTTCAGGTCGGCCACCCAGGCCATGTCGATGAAGGCGCGGAAGCCGGTGTACCCCTGGTGGAGGGCGCGCTCGGTCTCCTCGGCCAGTCGCGACTGCTGGCGCCGGACGGTGAACTCGCGGTCCGGGCTGAGCAGCGCCCGCATCGTGCTGAACTCCACCTGGCCGCGGCCGAGCGCGGGGGCCATGGACGGGCCACGGGCGTGCACCGCGTGCCGCATCTCCCGCTCGTCGAGGCGGGGGTCGGCGTAGACCGTCACCTTCTCGCCGCGCGCGACACCGAGCCAGGCGTAGGTCGCCATGATCTGCGAACGGGACTCGCCGTCTCCGTAACTCACGAAGGCATGGTCTCCAGGTCGCATGTGGTGCACGGGCATCAGGCGGCTGCCCTCCACCTCCGAGGCAGGCATCGGTCTCTCGGCCCCCTGTCGGCGTCGGCAGCGCTGCTGATGGCGTCGCGGCGCCCGCGGGGGCGCTCTCAGCGAGAGCTGACACTACGGCGTACGGGACGATGCGCCCTTGTTCTGATCTAAATTGCCCAAAACTGGTCACTACTCAAGGATCTTGACTGGGTCGCCCACTCGTACGGTCCCGGTGTGTTCGGGAATGAGGTTCTGCCCGAAGACCACCTTGTTGTCGATCCGGTGGTGTTGGGCCAGCGTGCGCAGTGGCTCCTTGCCGCGCTCGGCCGTCCGCTGGTCGGTGGTGGTGATCACGCAGCGGGTACTGGGCTTGGCCACGCGGAAGGCGACGTCGCCGATCAACAGCTTGCGCCAGCCGTCCTCGGCCCAGGGCTCGACGCCGTCCACGACGAGGTTGGGGCGGAAGCGGTTCATCGGCAGCGGGCCCTCGTGCGGGTGGTCCCCCTCGGCGATCAGGGAGTTGAGGTCCGCGAGCGAGGCGGTCGTGGTGACCAGGAAGGGCATGCTGTCGGCGAGGGAGACCGTCTCGCCGGGGCGCGCGTACCGGGGGTTGATCGGGCGCCGCCGCGCGGGGTCGTCGAGGTGGGCGAGGAAGACCTCGCGGCCGAGGAGTTCGCTGAACCAGGCGCTGCCCGCGCCCTCGGTCCACACCAGTTCGACCGGGTCCTGGAAGACGCGCACGGTGGAGACGCGGTTCGCGTGCGGGTCGGGCACCGGCACCGTCAGGGGTTCAAGGCCGGCCGCGCTGAGGGCGATGCCGCCGTCCGGTAGTGGCTCAGCGGTGCCCAGCGCCATGCGCGGCAGGTGTCGCTGCGTCAGAAAGGTGCCGTCGGGCTTGACGAGCAACCAGCGCCGGTCGCCGGCCAATCCCCATGGCTCGACGGCGGCTTCACCGAGTGCGCACCCGCCCACGGACTTGACGGGGTAGACGTGGACCGCGCTGAGCTGAGCTTCGGACATGGCCCCATCTTGCCAGCCGGCCCCGTCGGCCCGGCAGCCGGTGGGGCCGGTGGGTGGCCCGCGTACGTGGCGTACGACACGTGGCGCGTGGCGGCCCGCGCTCGGCCCGTCGGCGGCGGCCGGGCCGGCGGTAGGTCCCTCGGTTCCCCGCATCGCCCGCGGCGTGACCGCGGGCGATGCCGACCGTAGCGGCGGTGCGATCGGATGGGTGCGGAGCGGGCCCGCGCCGGGTGGCGGGCTGGCTCAGTAGCCCTGGCCGGGGTGCTGGCGGCCGTACTGCTCCGGGTAGGGCGCCGGGTTGGGGCGCGGGGCCGCGGGCCGGGCCGCGATCGGGCGCATGGCCTCGTACCCGTTCGGAGCCGCCGGGCGCGGCTGCTGGGCCTGCTGCGGGCCCGGGTAGCCGCGCGGGCCGCCCGCCTGCGGCGGGATGTAGGGTGCGGGCGCCTGCTGGAGGGCGGGCTGCGGCGGACCCTGCTGGCCGTAGGGCGGCGGGGTGTGCTGCGAGGGGGCCGGCCGGGAGCGCGGGGAGCGCCGACGGCAGGGCCGGGGGGAAGTGGCCGCCCGCGTCGTAGGGCGACGGGACGCGGATGGGGGCGATCTGTGGTGTGCCCCGCTCGGCGACAAGGCTGTCGTAGATCGGGGTGTCAGGGAAGTTCGGCGCGGGGTAGTAGCCGCCGCCGTAGCCGCTGCGGGGGAGGGTCATAGCCCTTAAGTTAAGCCCACCATGTGCCGGTTGGGGAGTCGGATAAGAAGCTTGTTACGTGTGTTCCGGCCGGCCGTGGTTCCCAATCCGCGTGAATTCGGGAAAATCGGTCGCCGGGGTACGTTGAGATCCTGTAAAGAGCGCGTTCTGGACGGGTTGCCGGCAGTTGTCCTGTGTCTTGGCGTCCGGTGAGTGAAAGGAAAGTGGGGGAACATGACGATGCGCAAGGGCATGAACGTGCCCGTGCCGGCCTCGGCGGTACGGATCGAACTGAGCTGGCGCGGCGGGGCGGGAGTGCCTGACGTGGACGCGTCGGCCCTGCTGCTGGCCGGCGGAAAGGTCCGCTCCGACGCGGACTTCGTCTTCTACAACCAGGCTGAGCACAGCTCCGGCGCCGTGCGGCACGAGGGCAAGCGCACCGGCGCCGAGGTCACCGACAGCCTGTCGGTGAACCTGGGCCAGGTCGAGCCGGCCATCGAGACCATCGTGCTGGCCGCGTCCGCCGACGGCGGGACGTTCGGGCAGGTGCCCGGGCTGCACATCAGAGTGCTGGACGCCGCCGGCGGGGCCGAACTGGCCCGGTTCGACAGCGACGACGCCTCCGTGGAGACCGCGTTCGTCCTCGGCGAGCTCTACCGGCGCCAGGGCGCGTGGAAGTTCCGCGCCGTCGGCCAGGGCTACGACACCGGCCTCGGCGGCCTGGCCACCGACTACGGCATCACCGTCGACGAGCCGCAGCCCGGCCCCGCCGACGCCGCGACCCCCGCCCCCGCCGCGGCGCCCGTGACCGCCCCGCCCCCGCCGCCCACCGCGCCCGCCGCCCCGCTGCCGCCCCCGCCCACCGCCCCGGCCGCGCCCGCGCCGCCCGCCGCACCCGCGGCCCCGGCCCCCGCCGGCGGGCCCGTACGGCTCACCAAGGTCACGCTGACCAAGGACGCGCCCACCGTCTCGCTCACCAAGCAGGGCGGCACCTCGGGCTCGATGCGGGTCAACCTCAACTGGCAGGAGCACAAGCAGTTCAAGAGCTGGGGCCAGAAGCTGGGCAAGGTGATGGCCCTGCACTCCGACCTCGACCTGGACCTCGGTGCCTTCTTCGAGCTGGCGGACGGCAGCAAGGGCGTCGTACAGGCACTGGGCAACTCCTTCGGCGCCCTGCACCAGCCGCCCTTCATCCACCTCGACGCGGACGACCGCACCGGCGCGCGCAGCGAGGGCGAGAACCTGACGATCAACCTCGACGCCAAGGACCTCTTCCGCCGCATCCTGGTCTTCGTCACGATCTACGAGGGCGCCCGCAGCTTCGCCAACCTCAACGCCACCGTCACCCTCAGCCCGCAGCACGGCGCGCCGGTGGACTTCTCGCTCGACGAGTGCACCGTGCCCTCCAACGTCTGCGCGCTCGCGTTGATCACCAACAACAACGGCGACCTCGTCGTCCAGCGCGAGGCCCGCTACCTGGTGCCCGACCGGGGCGTCAGCCCGCAGCGCACCCTGGACCGCGCGTACGGCTGGGGCATGAACTGGACGCCGGGCCGCAAGTGACACCAGGCCCGGACGGGTGCGCGGGGCGGCGCTTCCAGCGCCCCGCCGCGCTCACGGCGCGGCCTCGGGACGGGCGTAGGTGCGCCCCTTCCAGGCCGCGCCCCGGCCCCGGTAGTGCTGGATCGCCGAGTCCACCGTCATGAGCAGGTACAGCGCCGCGATGAGCGGCAGCAGCGGCGCCCACCACAGCGACTGCCGGTAGTAGCGCAGCATGGGCACGAACGTGCCGGCCATCACCGCCCACGCCAGCCCTCCGGCCAGCCACAGCACGCGCCCGCCCGGCCCGATCCCCACGCCCACCGCCACCGGGGGAGCGAGGTAGATCACCGCCAGCCCGACCACCGTCACCACCAGCAGCGCCGGGTTGTACCGCAGTTGGGCGTACGCGCTGCGCGAGACCATCCGCCACAGCTCGCGCGGGTGCGGATACGGCCGCACGCTGTCCACCCGCTCCGCGAGGCCGAGCCACACGCGCCCACCGGCCCCGCGCGCGCCCGGCTCGACCGCCGACGCCCCCGCGCCGTGCGGCGCCGGGCCCCGCCCGGCGCGCTTGACCGCGCGCGCCAGGGCCACGTCGTCGATCACCGACTGGCGAATGCTCTCCGGAACGCGCGCCCGCTCGGCCGCGTCGGCGCGCAACAGCACGCAGCCACCGGCCGCCGCGGCCGTCCGCGCCCCGGGCCGGTTGACCCAGCGGAACGGGTAGAGCTGGGCGAAGAAGTACACGAAGGCCGGCACGATCAGCCGCTCCCAGACCGTCTCCACCCGCAGCCGCGCCATCTGCGAGACCAGGTCGAGGTCGCGCGAGCGAGCCGCGCACACCAACTCGCGCAGGCTGTCCGGCTCGTGCGCGATGTCCGCGTCGGTCAGCAACAGGTACTCCGGCGCGAGCTGGGCCCTGGCCAGGGTGATGCCGTGCCGCACCGCCCACAGCTTGCCGGTCCACCCCGGCTCCAGCGCCCCGGGCGAGGCCACCACCAGCGGCAGCCCCCGCTCGCAGTTGGCGGCCAGCACGCGCGCGGTCTTCGCGGTGCCGTCGGTGCTGCCGTCGTCGATCAGGAAGACCACGGCCCGGCCCGGATAGTCCTGCTCCAGTAGGGACGGCAGGCTCATCGGCAGTACCTGCGCCTCGTCCCGCGCGGGGACGACGATGGCGACGGTGGGCCAGGCCCCGTCCGCCGGCGCGCCACGCGGTGGCAGCCTGATGTCCGTACGCCAGAAGAGACCCTGCCCCAGCAGCAGCCACGCCCAGGCGGCCAGCGAGGCCAGGGCGATCCAGGTAAGCGCGCTCACCCCTCGCAGTCTGCCCCAGTGAACGCCGTGTACGGGGGCATCGCCCGCGATCCGGTGCGCCGGTGTGCCAGCGCGGACCGAGCGGGGGCCGGTGTCCGGACGTGTCCCGACGTGTCCGGCCGGCGTCCGGCGCGTGGCCCGGCCCGCGTCCGCCGGCGGGGCGGGGTGGCCCATCGACTAAAGTGACCGGGTGCCGCGCTCAGGTGGCGTGCCGCACGGGGCCCACGCGCCGCCGCCCGCGACAGCGGCCGGGCCCACCCAGCGACGGACCGGTAGGCGAGGCGGTACGGCAGTGAAGATCGCGCTCATGGACTCCGGCCTCGGCCTGCTGGCGGCGGCCGCCGCCGTGCACCGGCTGCGCCCGGACGCCGATCTCGTCCTGTCCAGCGACCCCGCCGGCATGCCCTGGGGCCCCCGCACCCCCGACGACATCACGGCGCACGCGCTGGCCTGCGCCAGGGCCGCCGCCGCGCACCGCCCCGACGCGCTGATCGTCGCCTGCAACACCGCGTCCGTGCACGCGCTGCCCACCCTCCGCGCCGAGCTGGAGCCCGCGCTCCCGGTGATCGGCACCGTGCCGGCCATCAAGCCGGCCGCCGTCGGCGGCGGCCCGGTGGCCATCTGGGCCACACCGGCGACCACCGGGAGCCCGTACCAGACCCGGTTGATCCGCGAGTTCGCCGCCCAGGTCAGCGTCACCGAAGTGCCCTGCCCCGGCCTCGCCGACGCCGTGCAGTACGCCGACGAGCAGGGCATCGACGCCGCCGTCGGCGCGGCGGCCGGACTCACTCCACCGGGCGTACGCGCCGTCGTGCTCGGCTGCACCCACTACGAGCTGCTGGCCGACCGCATCCGGACCGCCGTCCAGGCCAAGGCCGCCGAGCCGGTGACGCTCTTCGGTTCCGCCGCCGCGGTGGCCGCGCAGGCGCTGCGCCGCATCGGCGCGCAGCCCGCCCCGGACGCGGCCCCCACCGGGGCCCTGACGGTGCTGCTCAGTGGGCGCGAGTCGGCGCTGCCGGCCGAGGCGCTGGCCTATCCCGAGGGCGGCCAGCTCGTGCGCGTGGGGGCCGTCTGACCTGGGCCTGACCTGGGCGGGAGAGCGCTGCCGGGCCCGGTAACGCGCCTGCGGCACGCCGGCGGCGCGGGCGGCGTCAGGGACTCGACCTCTCTGCCCGCGCGCGGCGCCGAGCGTAGGCTGCACAGCATGAGGCACCACTCCAAGGACGAGCCGCCGCGGGCAGCCGGGCAGCACGCCGAGGTATGGACCGGGCGCGCGACCAACCGGCTCCAGTGGGCGCTGGCCGCCGTCGGTGCGGCCTGCGTGGCCCTCGGCATCCAACTGGCCGTCGACTCCGCGTGGACCTCCGGCCTGGCCCCGCTGCTGATGTCGGTGATCGGCTGCGTCGCCGCCGGACTTCTCATGCTCTTCGGCACCCTCGCCTTCGTCCACGTCGCCGTCCGCGTCGACGCCGAGGCCCTGGAGGTGCGCTGCGGGCACATCGGGCTGCCGCGCTGCCGCATCCCGCTGGAACAGGTGATCGGCGCCGAGTTCGCGCCCCGGGTCACCCCGTGCCACTGGGGCGGCTGGGGCTACCGCTGGCGGCCCGACCAGGGCACCGCCGTCGTCGTCCGGCGCGGCGAGGGGCTGGTGCTCAGGCTCGGTGACGGCCGCACCTTCACGGTGACCGTCGACGACGCGGAGGCCGCCGTACGCGTCATCCGCGCCCGCCTCCGGCTGCGCGACGGCCACCCCGGCCACCCCTCACCGGCCTAGCCTCCGCCGCCCCGCCGCCGCCCGGGTCGTTGCCGAGCCGCCGAGCCGTCAGGCGTGGGCCGCGCACTCCCTGCGCGCACTCGCGTCCTCGCTGACCAGGTGCGCCGTGGCCACCCCGGCCAGCAAACCGGCGCCCGCGGTGACCTCGGAGAAGCTCAGCACGTTGCCGACGGCCGCCGCCACCGCGAGCGCGGTCAGCGCCGCCCCCGCGGTGAGCACCACCGGGGTCGTACGGGACGAGCAGCGCAGCGCGTACAGCATCCAGCCGAAGGCGGCGGCGAGCAGCGCGACGCCCGGCACGCCCTGCTCGGCGGCCTGCTGGAACGGCGCGGAGTACGGGCGGCTGGCCGGCTCGGCCGTCTGCCGAGCGGTGGGGCTCAGCTCGGCGAACCGGCCGGGGCCCGCGCCGCGCCCCGGATGGCTCGCGGCGATGTCGATCGCGTCCTGCCACAGGTGCACCCGCTCCTCGGTGAGCTGGCCCTGGAGCGAGGTGGACAGGCCGGCGGGCAGCGCGCGCTCGGCGGTGGCCCAGGAGGTGCCCACGGCCAGCGCGGCGCACAGGGCGAACCCGACGAGGCCCAGCAGCCGCCGGGGCCGCCGCGCCACCCACGAGAAGAGCGCGATCGCCGTCCCGGCCAGGCCGCCGGGTACCGAGCCCACGCCGAAGGCGGCGGCCACGACGGCGAGCGCGAGCAGGGCAGCGCCGACGCGCGCCGGCGTGGACGTGCTGGCCCAGGCCGCGCAGCAGGCTGCGCCGACGGCGAGCGCGGTGTACGCGACGAGCAGCCCCGCGGGTCCCGGTGTGCCGGGCTCCCCCGAGTGCGGGGTCGCCAGCACGAGCCCCAGGCCGACCACGGCCGCCGCCGCGGGCGCGACCACCGGCAACAGCGCCCCGACGATCCGGCCGCCCGCGTACCCCGCCGCCACCGCGAGGACGGCGAGCAGCACGCCCTCCGGCCGCGCGGGGCGACCGGCCGCGCACAACAGCGCCCAGGCGGCGCATAAGCCGAGGACCACCACGCCGGCGCGGTCGGACCGATGGCGCGTCGTGAGCACAGGAGACACGGCTGAAGAGACCATCCCGTCGACCCCCCCGAGTCGAAGCGGGCACCGCGCGGCGGGACGAACGTCGCCTGCGGGCAAGGACTTTGGCCCACCGTAGCGGGTGCGGGGGAGGTTGTGGACATCCTGCGCAGAAACGATGCGGCGCCGGTGCGCGCGCCCGCGCACCGAGGCCGGCGCGCGAGTCCCACGAGCGCCGCACGCGCCGCGTTATCGCGCGCCGCGGGTTGCCGGGGCGGCGCCGCCCGGGCCGTGGCCCGAGCGAGGACGCGGCCCCCCGCGTAGCGCGGGTGCGGGAGGATCACCCCGCGTCCGGACAGGCCGGCCGAGGGCATACGCTCGGCCCATGGCTACCCCTGACTTCATCCGCACGTTGCGGGCCAGCATCGGCCAGCAGTTGCTCTTCCTGCCCGCTGTCAGCGCCATCGTCTTCGACGACGAGGGCCGGGTGCTCCTCGCCCGCCGGGTGGACAACGGCCGCTGGTCGATCATCGGTGGCATCTCCGAGCCGGGCGAACAACCGGCGCGCACGGCGGTGCGGGAGGTGTACGAGGAGACGGCGGTGCACTGCGTGCCCGAACGCCTGGTCCTGGTGCAGAGCCAGGAGAAGCCGATCACCTACCCCAACGGCGACATCTGCCAGTTCATGGACATCTGCCTGCGCTGCCGCGCCGTCGGTGGCGAGGCACGCGTGAACGACGACGAGAACCTGGAGGTCGGCTGGTTCGAGCTGGACGCCCTGCCGGAGTTGGAGGAGTTCGCCACCTCACGGATCAAGATGGCACTGAGCGAGGGCCCGGCCTGGTTCGAGGGTCTCGGCGAGGGGTGAGGTCAAGTCCGCCCAGCCGCGCGTCGGGACGGCGCGGGGAGGGGCGGCCGGGCTGGTGCGAGGCTCCAACCGCTGGACTCGGCACCAACTCAGTACGGGCATGGCGTGTGCTGGCGCGCGAAGGCCGGCCCGGAACTCTTCGGTGACATCGCCGGCGCCGTCCCTGGCCCGCGGTCGTTCCGGAGATGGTGGGACCTTCCGCTGGAACAGTTCACACCAGTCCTCCGGCGCCATCCGCTCAACAAGCGCGGCGGTCATCATCCCGGACTGCCGCGAGATCACGTCAACTGAAGTGGTGTCCTAGTCCGACCCAGGGCGTTCCCCCTTGGCGCACAACCCGTGCAGGAACACGTCGAGATACCGGTCGCGAACCTCGTGCGCGTTCACACCACGCATGCGGGCGATGTGCGAGCTGAACATGGCGATTGACGCGGCGAGGGACTCCGCGGCCACGGATCGGTCGACGTCCGCGCGGAGTTCACCGCGTCGTTGGGCATCGAAGAGGGCGTCTTCGATAACGGCCAGCGGCTGGTCGATGCAGTCACGGTGGAATGTCGCGTACAGCTCGGGGTGGTCGGGAAGCTCGAAGGAGCAGCGGGCCCCGATCAGCCAGCGGGGGCTGTCCAGGGCCTCGGCGAGGGTCTCGTACAGGAGCCGTATGTCCTTCGCGAGGCTGCCCGTGCGGGGCGGCTCCAGCTGTACGGACAAGGTGGACAGGCCCGCCAGGATCAGGTCGTCGCGTTCGGGCCAGCGGGAGTAGAGGGTCCGCTTGGCGACCTTGGCGCGCGCGGCTACGGAGTTGATGCGGAAGCCGGCGATGCCGACCTCGGCGAGTTCGTCCACGACCGCGCGCAGAATCCGGGCGTCCGCGCCCGGGTCGCGGGGACGCCCCGGTTTCGCGGCGGTCGGCGAGGTGCTGGCCATGTATGCCCCTTCCAGATCTGCTCGCCCCCCAGTTTCCCAGGCCGTGCGCGCAGGCGCCGACCCCCGCTCCGTCGGCGACGGGCCCACCCGTGACTCATTTCACTACCGAAACGGTTTCGTATTTATGAGTGTCGGGGATAGCCTCCTTGTGTACGAAACGGTTCCGTTCGATGGAGGCGCTGATGGCGACGACGACCACGCGAGAGACATCAGCGGCCTCGGCGGGGCCGGGCCGGCGCAGCCGGTTGACGCCGCAGCGCGAGGCGGAGCTGTACACGGCCGTTCTCGACCTGCTGCGGGAGTTCGGCTACGAGGCCCTGACCATGCATGCCGTGGCCGCCCGGGCCCAGTGCAGCAAGGCCACCCTCTACCGCCTGTGGGCGGGCAAGGCGGAGCTGGTCGCCGTGGCGCTGCGCCATCAGCAGCCCGCCGCCCTCGCCGAGATCGACACCGGAACCCTTCGGGGCGACTTCCGGACGATGGTGGCGCAGATGGACGACCGGCAGATGGTCAAGGACGCCTTGCTCATGCGCGGCCTCTTCCAGGCCGTGCACACCCATCCCGAACTGCTCCAGGCCCTGCGTGACCTCCTCGTGGACCCTGAGCTGACCGGCCTCGACGCGCTGCTCGCGCGGGCGGTGGAGCGGGGTGAGATCGCCGCGGACTCGCCCGCGCTGCCCTTCGTGCCGCACATGTTGCTGGGCGCGCTGATCACCCGTCAGCTCATCGAGGACGAGACGGCCGACCGGGCCTTCCTCACCCACTACATCGACGCCGTGGTCTTCCCCGCCCTCGGTGCCTGACTGTTCGTACAGCGTCGTACGACACCGCACCCACACCGTTCCCCCAACCTCACCTGACGCGTACCGCTCTCGTCGTCGGGCTCGTTCACCACGCCCTTTCGCACATCCACGACCTGACTGGGAGCAGTTCCCCGTGGCTACATTCCTCTACAAAATCGGACGGTTCTCCTTCCGCCGCCGACGGCTCGTCGCCCTCCTGTGGGTGGCCCTGCTCGCCGTCGTCGGGGTGGGCGCGGCGAGCGCCAACACCACCGGCAACAACAGCTTCTCCATCCCCGGCACCGAGGCGCAGAAGGCGTTCGACCTGCTGGACCAGCGGTTCCCCGCCATGCACGCGGACGGCGCCCAGGCGAACATCGTCTTCCGCGCCCCGAGCGACGAGAAGATCACCGCGTCGGACAACAAGCGGGTCGTCGAGGCGGCCGTGAGTGCACTCGGGGACGGCAACAAGCAGGTCGCCACCGTTGTCGACCCGTTCGCGGCCGGCGCCGTCAGTGAGGACGGCACCACGGCCTACGTGTCGGTCTCCTACACCGTGCAGTTCAACGACATGTCCGACGCCTCCAAGGACACGCTCGACCAGGTCCTCGAGGAAGGCCGGGACGCCGGACTGACCGTGGAGGCCGGCGGCCCGGCCATGGCCGAGATGCCAGAGACCGGCTCCGCCGAGATCATCGGCCTCGCCCTGGCCGCCCTCACCCTGGTGATCACCTTCGGCTCGCTCGTCGCCGCCGGCCTACCCCTGCTCACCGCGGTCATCGGGGTCGGTATCGGGGTCGCCTCGATCATGGCGCTCACCGAGGTCCTCGACCTCTCCAGCACGACGAGCACCCTCGCCTCGATGATCGGCCTCGCGGTCGGTATCGACTACGCCCTGTTCATCGTCTCCCGCTACCGCTCCGAACTCGCCGAGGGCCGCGACCGGGAGGAAGCGGCCGGCCTCGCGACCGGCACCGCCGGCTCCGCGGTGGTCTTCGCCGGCCTGACCGTGGTGATCGCGCTCGCCGGGCTGACCGTCGTCGACATCCCGATGCTCACCAAGATGGGCCTGGCAGCCGCCGGCACCGTCACCATCGCGGTGATCATCGCGCTCACCCTCATCCCGGCACTCCTCGGCTTCGCCGGCCAGCGCGTCCTGGGTCGCAAGGCCCGACTCCACTCACCGAACACGGCCCCCGAGGCCGGCAAGCCGAACATGGGCACCCGCTGGGCCCGCTTCGTCCTGCGCCGGCCGGTCACGGTCCTGCTCACCGCCGTGGTCGCCCTCGGCGTGATCGCCGTGCCCGTCGCCAGCCTCAAGATGGGCCTGCCCGGCGACGGCGAGCAGCCCACCAGCACCACCCAGCGCAAGGCGTACGACATGCTCTCCGAGAGCTTCGGCCCCGGTGCCAACGGCCCCCTGCTCGTGACCGTCGACACGTCGGCCGACGGCGGCGCTGTCAAGAGCGAGGCCAACGCGGTGAGCAAGACCATCACCGGTCTGGAGAACGTCGCGGCCGTCACCCCGGCCACCTACGACAAGGCGGGCAAGACCGCCATCCTGACGGTCGTCCCGAAGTCCGCACCCGACAGCACCAGGACCGAGGACCTGCTCGCCGACATCCGTGACCACACCGGCTCCAACGTCATGGTCACCGGCCAGACGGCCATGAAGGTCGACGTGTCGGAGAAACTCAACGACGCGCTCGTCCCATACCTGGGTCTCGTCGTCGGCCTCGCCTTCCTCCTGTTGATCCTGGTGTTCCGCTCGATCCTGGTCCCGCTCAAGGCGGCCCTCGGCTTCCTGCTGTCGGTGCTCGCCGCACTCGGTGCCGTCGTCGCGGTCTTCCAGTGGGGCTGGGCCGCCGACCTCATCGGCGTCGAACAGACCAGCCCGATCATGAGCATGATGCCGATCTTCATGGTGGGCGTCGTCTTCGGCCTGGCCATGGACTACGAGGTCTTCCTGGTCACCCGCATGCGCGAGGCGTACGTCCACGGCGAGAGCCCCCGGCAGGCGATCGTCACCGGCTTCCAGCACGGGACCCGAGTCGTCACCGCGGCCGCGATCATCATGATCAGCGTCTTCGCCGGCTTCATGGGCTCCAACGACGCCATGGTCAAGATGATCGGCTTCGGCCTCGCCTTCGCCGTCTTCGTGGACGCCTTCATCGTCCGCATGACCATCGTCCCGGCCGTCCTCGCCCTCCTGGGCAGGCACGCCTGGTGGCTACCGAAGTGGCTGGACAAGGCCGTGCCCAACGTCGACGTGGAGGGCGAGGCCCTGACCAGGCACCTCAACGCCGAGGCTCAGGACCCGGACGCCGAGCGCGAGCCGGCGCGCGTCTGACGCGTCCAGTCCATGAAGACCCCGGGGATGCCGGCGACAGCGGAACGCCGCGCATCCCCGGGCACCGCGTCGGACCGTGGGGACGGGAACGACGCGGTGCACGAGCCCGGCAGTGGCCGATGAGTGGCGGCCGCTGTCGGGCTCGAAACGGACGGTGCCCCATCCGCACTCCGTCCAAGCGTCCCGCTTCCGCGGCTCACGTCGCACGGTCCGGGAAGCCCGGGCCACGCACGCCTTCAGAGGCTGTTTCCCATGGTGAGTCCGCGGTGGCAGGCGAGGGCGGCGGCCCGGCTGGTGTGGAACACCTGCCTGTCGGCCTTCTCCTGCCGACAAGCCCTGTACAGGGTGACGATCACCGTCTCGTCCTCGGTCTCGAAGGACGCGCCGTCGCGCTTGTCTGTCAGGTAGAGGTAGTCGAACACCTGGTCCCGGATGCGGGTCGGCTTCCGAGCAGGAGTTGAGAACCGTGGGAGGCGGCGATGCCTCGGCAGTTCCCGTTCACGAGGTCCGGGCCCCGGCGGGGCGGGGCGTGGTGCGGAGGTCGGTGAGCCGCAGGAGGAACTCGGCGGCCGCGTAGCGGACCTTGCCCGACGCGGTGCGCGGGTCGTATCCGAGTTCACGTGTGAGTGCGTCGTGCCGCGCCTGGAGGGTGGAGTGGTGCATACCGAGCTGGGCGGCCGCGGACCGGAGGCTGTCCGCTTCGACGAGGGCCCGCAGTACCTGGGTGGAGCGGACGTCCAGGCGGGCGAGGGAGTTGATGTCCTCATGCGGCTCTTGCGGATCGTGCGCCCGGGCGAGCAGCAGGAGTGCGCCAAGGTCGGTCGCATCCACGACCGGGGCCGAAGCTTCGGTGAGCCGTAGCGCGATCACGGCGCCGTCCCACGAGTCGGGCGCGTGGTCGGCTCGCACCCACTGGCCGAGCCCCGCGGGCCGCGACGGCGGCTCCTGCGCGGTGCGGCACAGGGTCGCGCGCACGATTCCGTACCTGGTCGGCAGGACGGCGGACGCCGCGGTGGTGGCGGGTGCGTCGGGTCGCGTCGCCACGATCCGGATCCTTGACCCCGGCTTGAGGCGCAGCTTGGCCAGCATCGTGGTCCGCTCGGCGACGGTACGGGCCGGGTCGAAGACGAATTCGAGGCCGCTGACGGGGCTGCGTCGCGCTTCGACGAGGTCGAGCGACAACGCCAGACGTTCGACGATCATCTCGTCGTTGGCGTGGGGGTCGCCGCTACGCTCCAGCCATACCGATCCCACCGAGCACGCCCGCTGCGGCGATCGGACAAGGCACTCAGTCCGGGGTGTTCGACCGTCGGGGGCACGGCGGTCGATTCGCCCGCGCCGGTCCGCTCCCGCGACGACTCCAGACAGCGCGGCGGCGCCGCGCAGCAGGGCGTCGGGACCGGCCCCCGCGATGACCAGCGTGTCGAAGTACGAGACGACCCTGAAGCTCTCGCTGGCCTCGGGGTCGAGGGCGGTGAGCCGTTCGAGGAGTTCCTGCATCTGCCCTCCCTCGCTCAGCCAGCCAGTCTACCGCCCCCTCTTCACCCCGGTCTGATCAGCTCTCCAGCAGGCCTGCGACCCACGCGTGGCCAGGGACGGCGCGGTCATGGGTTGTTCCTGAGCTGGGGGCAGGTGAACGGCGCGGTCACGGCGAAGAGGGCCCGCGGGCGAGGGGCGGAGCGCGGGGAGTGATCACGACGCCGGTGCCCGGCCGCGATCAGGGCCCGCTCAGCTCGTCACCGGGTTCGTGCCCCCGGCCAGCATCTGAGCGGTCGGGTCCGGTCCGTGGCGCCCGTCGAACGCTTCGTAGGCGTCCTCGATCTCGGCGTGCGCACGGCGGGCCAGCGTTCCCCACTCACGGTGGGTGACGATGGCGAACTGGTTGCCCTGGATGGCTTCGACGACCTGTTCGCCGACGCGGTCGGGGTCGGCGCCCGCGGCGAGTACCGCGTGGTTGGCCTCGGTGACCTCGCGATTCAGCTGCCTTCCGAGCAGTCTGGCCTCAGCCTCGCCGGCGGTGAAGTTGATGCGGGTGGCGACGGTCCCGGGGATGAGCAGGGAGACTCCGACGTTGCTGTCACACAGTTCCTCGCGCAGCACCATCGTGAAGCCGACGCTGGCGAACTTCGACGCGGTGTAGGCCCCCACGTTGGCCATCGGCACCAGTCCGGAGATCGAGGCCGTGTTGAGGATGTGGGCTCGGGTGCCGCGGCCCTTGAACCGGGGCAGGAAGGTCGACACGCCAAGGAACTGGCCGTCGATGTTCACCGCGAGCACCCACCGCCAGATTTCGAGCGGCGTCTCCTCGATCGGACCGCCGCCGTTCACGCCGGCGACGTTGCACAGGATCGAGATCGGCCCGAGCGCCTCCTCGGCCCGGTCGGCCGCCGTCGCCCAGCTCTTCTCGTCGCTCACGTCGAGCCGTACGGCCGTCACGGTTCCGCCCGCGTCCGTCAGTTCCTTGGCTGCCTCGGCGAGCCGTCCCTCGTCGACATCGCTCAGCGCGACCTTCGCGCCCGCGGCCACGAGCGCCCGTGCGACGCCGAGGCCAATCCCTGACGCCCCGCCCGTGACGAACGCGGCTTCACCTGCCGGCCAGTCCATGATGTGCCCCTTCACCTCGTCCAACCGCTCACAGTCCGCCGGTGAGCCGCGTCCATGGTGGGCAGGGGGCACCGGAGCAGGGCACCGCCGTTCGCCGCGGATGTCAGCCGATCAACCCGCCGTTCGAGCACATCGTCCTGGTGCGAGGGTCCAGGGCCGCCCCATGGAGGGCCGAGCCCAGGGGGCTGCGGCCAGCCGAGCGGCCGTGCCGCGGCCGGTGCTGCTTGACGGCGGCGGGCAGTCCCGCCCATGGGCGTCCTGTTCCCTGAAAGGCGCCGAACCCATCCGTGCCCCTGACCGCGCGAACGGCGGGCAGAACCCGTTGAATCAGCCGCGTCCGGCGGTGGGCCCGCGACATCAGCGCGCGCGACGATGGCGGACGGAGAACGCAACCGCGCGGCGGGCGCGCACACGGTCGGCTGGTCCGATGTCCCACGGCCGCGATACAGCGCACGTGCGGTATGCGGACGAGGGTGCGCCACCAGCCCACGACTACCGAACGGGGCACGCCCTCCCAACGCGCGAGGCGGTGCGCGCCGGTCCCACCACAGTGGCCGGCGATTCCCGTACCGTCAGGAAAGGAGCACCACAATGAAGGCAGCCCGGTTCTACGGCAAGGAAGACCTCCGCATCGAGGAGGTGCCGGAGCCAACCCCGGGCCCCGGGCAGGTGAAGCTGCGCAACGCCTACGCCGGCATCTGCGGCTCTGACCTCCACTTCTTCTTCTACCCCGAGTCGCTGCCGTTCGCCCTGGACGAGCCGCATCCCCTGACTGGCGCCACGCTGCCGCAGATCCTCGGCCACGAGTTCTCCGGCACCGTCGTCGAGGTCGGCGAGGGGGTGACGGACGTGAGTGTCGGCGACCGCGGCGCCGTCTACCCGCTCGCGGTCTCCTGTGGCACGTGCGCGGCGTGCCGCAAGAACCTGCCCTTCTCCTGCCCGCTGATGGGCTCGCTCGGTTCCAACGTCACCGGCGGCGGCCTGGCGGAGTACGTCACCCTCGATGCCACCAAGCTGCACCTGCTGCCGGACAGTGTGGACCTGAGGATGGGGGCGCTCGTCGAGCCGATGGCGGTGGCCTGGCATGCCGTCTCGCGCAGCGGCGTCGAACCGGGCGGCACGGCGCTCATCGCAGGCGCCGGCCCGATCGGCATCGGCTCCTGGTTCGCGCTCAAGGCGCGCGGTGTGGACAAGGTGCTGGTGTCCGAGCCGAGCGCGGACCGCCGGGCCATCATGTCCGCTCTGGGAGCGCGGGTCGTGGACCCGGTGAACGAGGACCTTCCGGCCGCCGTCGCCTCGCTTACGCGCGGTGACGGTGTGGACATCGCGGTGGACGCCGCGGGTGCGGGCCCGGCGCTCTCCTCCGCCCTGGCGGGCCTCGCTCCCGGCGGCCGGCTCGTGGTTCCCGCGCTGCACGAGCACCCGACACAACTCCAACCCACCCAACTCATGATGGCCGAGACAGAGATCGTCGGCGCGGTCGGATACCGGCCGGCGGAGTTCGACGCGGTCATCGCGGCCATGGCCGACGGGTTCTACGACACCACCGGTTGGGTGCGGGAACTGCCCCTTGAGGGCGTCTTCGACGCCCTCCGCTCGCTGCGTGGCGGGATCGGCGGGAAGATCCTCCTGAAGATCGGCTGACCCCCTCCCTGGCCGGGGTACGGACGGTCTCGACGGCGCCGTCCGTACCCCGGCCAGGCGGTGCGTTGAACGGTCCGGGCCGTATACCGGCAAGGCAGCGTTACGGCCGAGGCGGACGCGGCCATGAGAGGGCCTCGGGGTCCCTACGGATAGCCAGGTGACGGCGAGTTGGGCGTTGACGGTGGTACGTCGAGCGCTGTCCAGCGCCCCGCACGCGGCTGTGACCGAGAGGGAATGCGGGGTCGCGAGGTGGGCCGGGATGGTCGCGCGCGGGGCCGTCCGCAGGTGTGTGGGCAACAGCCGCACCTGACACCGTGTTTGGGTTCGGCGCGCCCCGCCGCCTCTCCGGCGTGTGGGAGAGGGGCGTGGGGCGCGCCGGGCCGCGTGGGGGTGTCGCCGTTCGGTCGTACGGCGAGCGGCGGACGGTGGGCGTTGGGGGCGGGTCAGACCCGGGGTCTGGACGGCTCTGGTCGGTGGCGGCGGCTGAGGAGGGAGTCGAGTATCTCGCCCACCCTGACGGCCGTGTGGGACAGCAGGGTGGAGGTGATGCCGTGGGTGTGTTCGGTGGAACCCTGGAGGTAGATGCCCGCCGACACGTGGTCGGCGACGGCCACCCGGTGGTCGCGGGTGACGTTCAGCTCGCCCCGCTCGTCGCGCAGGCACAGCGCGCCCGCCTCGCCGAGCAGCGGGCCGGGGTCCGGCGGCTGGTAGCCCGTGGCGTACACCAACAGGTCGGCCTCAAGCACCTGTTGCTCGCCGGTGGGGAGGAACTCCACGGTCACGCGCAGGCCGTCGGCGTCGGATTCCACGGAGCGCAGCCGGGACACGTTGAGCATCCGCAACCGCTCCTTGCCCTGGACGCGCTCCTGGTACTGGGTGCGGTAGAGGGTCTCGATCAACTCGATGTCGACGGCGGAGTAGTTGGTGCTGCGGTGGTAGCCGAGCAGGGACTCCTTCACCTCGGTCGGCGCCTGGTAGTAGGCGTCCACCGCCTCCGGGTCGAAGATCCGGTTGGCGAACGGGCTGTCGTCGGCCGGTGTGTAGCCGTACTTGGCGAACACCGCGCACACCTCCGCGTCGGGGAAGGCGCGGTGCAGGTAGCCGACGGTCTCGGCGGCGGACTGGCCGGCGCCGAGCACGACGACGCGGCGCATCGGTCGTCCCGCCAACTCGGCCACCCGGGGCACCAGATCACGGTTGTGCAGGACGCGGTCCGACAGCGGCGCGCCCTCGGGCAGGCGGTGTCGCATGCCGGTGGCCAGACAGATGTCGCGGGCGCGCCGCACGTGCAGGGTGTCACCCTCGCGGCTGGTCACGTCGAAGTAGCGCACCTCGCCGTCGACCGTCACCGGTGTCACCGCGACCACTTCGGCCGAGTAGTCCACCAGGTGGGCCAGCCGGCCGGCCGCCCACTCGAAGTAGTCGTGGAACTCGATACGGAGCGGAAAGAGGGTCTTCTGGTTGAGGAAGTCCACCAGGCGCCCCTGTTCCTTGAGGTAGCACAGGAAGCTGTAGTCGCTGGTGGGGTCCCGCATGGTGACCAGGTCCTTCGGAAAGGACACCTGCATGGTCGCGTCGTCGATGAGCATTCCCCGGTGCCAGCCGAACGCGGCCTGTTTTTCGAGGAATCGGGCGTGGATGCGATCCGTGGTCCCGGCGTGAGTGTTGTGCTCCTCAATCGCGATGGCGAGCGCCAGGTTGGACGGCCCAAAGCCGATTCCTAGCAGGTCATGGATGGTTTCCGTGTCGCGGCTGACATGGTTCAACGCAGCATCGCCTCCCTAGCCGGGGCAATCCTAGGTAAGGTTAGCCTTGCCTTGCAACGACGGAGTGGCTCGTTCAGGTCACACCGTCCCGGCTGGCGTATGACGGAGCGTCATCCAATTCCAAGGGAGCTGCTGTATGCGGATCGCCATGTTCGGCTACCAGACCTGGGGGCACCGCACGCTGCGTGCGCTGCTGGATTCGGGACACGAGGTATGCCTGGTGGTGACCCACCCCAAGAGCGACCACGTGTACGAGAAGGTGTGGGACGACTCGGTGGCCGACCTGGCGGCCGAGCACGGGGTCCCGGTCGTACTGGCCAACCGGCCCGACGCCGAACTGGTCACGACCCTTGGCGAGCTGGCCCCCGACCTGATCGTGGCCAACAACTGGCGCACCTGGATACCGCCGGAGATCTTCGACCTGCCCCGGCACGGCACCCTGAACGTGCACGACTCGCTGCTGCCCGGCTACGCCGGCTTCTCGCCGATCATCTGGGCGCTCATCAACGGCGAGCCCGAGGTGGGCGTCACCGCGCACCGGATGGACGCCACCCTGGACGCCGGTGACATCCTGCTCCAGCGCTCCGTGCCGGTGGGCCCCACCGACACCGCCACCGACCTCTTCCACGCCACGGTGGACCTGATCGCCCCGATCGTCACCGAGGCCCTCGAACTGATCGAGTCGGGCAAGGCGGAGTGGACGCCGCAGGACCCCTCGAAGGCCAGCTTCTTCCACAAGCGGGCGCTCGAAGACAGCCGGATCGACTGGAGTTGGCCGGCGGAGGACCTGGAGCGGCTGGTGCGGGCCCAGTCCGACCCGTACCCCAACGCCTTCACCTACCACCGGGGGCAGCGGCTGCGGATCGTCTCCGCGGGGCTCTCGAAGGGCGCGTACGGCGGCACACCGGGGCGGATCTTCATCAAGGAGGGTGACGGCGTGGTCGTCGTGGCCGGCTCCGAGGCCCGCCGTGGGCGCGGCCGGGGGTTGCTGGTCAAGCGCGTACGCACCGAGGACGGCACGGAGTTGGCGGCCACCGACTACTTCCGCACCATGGGTGGCTACCTGGGCGGCCAGCCGCGGACGGCTGGGTGAGTCACCGCCGTGGCACAGTCAACCGCCGGGCCGTCGGGCCCGGCCCGAGGCCCGGGTGCCGTGGCCGCGCCGTCGACGACCGGCAGCCCCGGGCCGGGACGTGACCGGGCCCGGGCCGGCGTCGGCGGCGGCCGGGAGGCCGTGTCCGAGGGCGGCGCGGGCCGCGCCGCCCTGCGCGGCGGCGGACTGCTGGTCCTGGGCGGGCTGCTCCTGCTGCTGACGGTGGTCAGCACGTGGGTGGGGACCAAGGACACCTCGCTGGCCGAGGTGTGGCGGGCACTGTGGTCCGACGACGGCTCGTACGCCACCGAGGTGATCAGGGAGCTGCGGCTGCCGCGCACCATGGTGGGCCTGATGGCCGGCGCCGGGCTCGGCGCGGCCGGGGCGATCATGCAGTCGCTGACCCGCAACCCGCTGGCCGACCCGGGTCTGTTGGGGGTGAACGCCGGCGCGTCGGCGGCCGTGGTCTTCGGGCTCGGCGTGGTCGGTGTGAGCGGCTACCCCACGCTGGTCTGGTTCTCCTTCGTCGGGGCCGCGCTGACCACGGTCGTCGTCTACGTGCTGGGGGCCTCCGGGCGCGGTGGCGCCTCGCCGGTGCGGCTCGCGCTGGCCGGCGCCGCGATCAGCGCCAGCCTGAGCGGGCTGATCGCCGGGCTCACCGTCTTCGACGCGGCCACCTACGACTACCTGCGGTTCTGGATGGTCGGCTCGCTCGCGGGGCGGTCCTCGGACCTGGTGCCGCAGATGCTGCCGTTCGTGGTGGTGGGGCTGGTGATCGCGTTGCTGTTGGCCCGGCCGCTGAACGCGCTGGCGCTCGGCGACGACCTCGGGCGGGCGCTGGGCGCGCGGATCGCGCGGACCCGGCTGCTCGGGGTCGTCGCGGTGACCCTGCTCACCGGGACGGCCACGGCCGCGGCCGGCCCGATCGGCTTCGTGGGCCTGGTCATTCCGTTGGTCGCGCGCTGGTTCACCGGCCCTGACCTGCGCTGGGTGCTGCCGTACTCGATGCTGCTGGCGCCCTGTCTGCTGCTCGGCGCCGACATCGTGGGGCGCGTGGTGCTGCCACGGGGCGAGTTGGAGGTCGGCGCGGTGACCGCCGTGATCGGGGCGCCGGTGTTCATCGCGATGGTGCGGCGCCGCAAGGAGGTGGCGCTGTGACGGTCACGGACGTGGCGCCCCCCGCGCGCGAGCGGGCCGGAAAGGTCGGTGCGGGCACCCGGCCGGTGCGCCTGTGGTCGGGCCGGGTCTCCTTCCGTACGCACCCGCGCACCGCCTGGGTGTGCGGCGTCGGCCTGCTGGTCAGCGGGTTGCTGCTGACCGTGAGCCTGTGCGTGGGGGCCTATCCGGTGCCGGTGCCCGACGTGGCGCGGGCCCTGTTCGTCGGCACCGGCGATCGGCTCGCGGTGCACTTCGTCAACCAGGAGCGGCTGCCACAGGCGCTGCTCGCGGTCCTGGTGGGCGGGGCGCTGGGGATCAGCGGGGCCGTCTTCCAGAGCCTGTCCCGCAACCCGCTGGCCAGCCCGGACGTCATCGGCTTCAACAGCGGGGCGGCGACCGGCGCCATCGTGGTCATCGTCGCCTTCGGTGGGAGCGCGGCCCAGGTGGCCACGGGCGCCATCGGCGGCGGGCTGCTGACGGCGCTGGTGGTGTACCTGCTGGCCAGCAAGGGCGGGGTGCACGGGGTGCGGTTGGTGCTGATCGGGCTCGGGGTCACCGCGATGCTCGGATCGGTCAACTCGTACCTGCTCACCCGCTCCACCCTCAACAGCGCGCAGAACGCGCACATCTGGCTCATCGGCACGCTCAACGGCCGGACCTGGGGCGCGGTGCAGACGATGGTCATCGCGCTGCTCGTGCTGCTGCCGGCGACCGTGCTGCTCGGGCGGCAACTGCGCATGCTGGAGCTGGGGGACGAACTGGCCAGTGGTCTCGGGCTGCGGGTGGACCGGGCCCGGCTGGCGCTGACGGTGCTCGGCATCGGGCTGTGCGGGGTGGCGGTGGCCAGCGCGGGGCCGGTGCCCTTCGTAGCCCTGGCCGCCCCGCAGATCGCCGCCCGGCTGACCAGGTCGCCCGGGGTGAGCGTGGCCGCTGCGGGGGTGACGGGGGCCGCCCTGCTGTCGGCCGCGCACCTGGCGTCGAACCAGTTCTTCGCCGTGCTGGCGTGGGTGGGGGACCGGGTGTCGTGGCTCGCGGTGGTGGACGACAGTCAGCGCAACAGCCAGTTGCCGGTGGGGGTGACGACGGCCGTGCTCGGCGGGCTCTATCTCGCCTGGGTGCTGTTCAACCGGCGCGGCGAGGGACGGCGTTAGCCGTTCCGCGATGTGAACCAGCACTCCTTTTCGGCTCTTGAAGCGGACGAAAAACTAAGGTTAGGCTTACCTAAATAGCAGGTCCCGGGTGTTGCGGGCCCGCCGACGACGTGGAGGTTTCGGTGACCAATCCGTTCGAGGACGAAGACGGTGTGTACCTGGTGCTCGTCAACGACGAGGGCCAGCACTCGCTGTGGCCCAACTTCGTTGACGTACCCGAGGGTTGGACCGTCGTCCACCCCGAGGACACCCGGCAGGCGTGCCTGGACTACATCGAGCAGAACTGGACCGACCTGCGGCCCAAGAGCCTCATCGCGAGCATGGCCGACGACCCGTCATGAGCTTCGCGCCAAAGCCCCGTAGCGGCCTGGGCAGACGGCACTTCCTCGCCGGCGCCGGCGCGGTCGGCGGACTCGCCATCGGGGTCGCGGCGGCGGTACCGGGGGCCTCGGCGGCGCGCGCCGCCGGCCCCCGGCCCGACCTGATGACCGCCGCGCTCGGCACCCCCGTACGGGACCTGCCGCACCTGCCGGCCACCCGCCCGGCGGGCGCCGACGCGGCCCGGGCGGCGGCCCCGCGAACCCTGAGACCCTTCCTCGACCCGCTGCCGATCCCGCGTGTGCTGCGCCCGCGCGGGACGCTCACACTGCCGCTGGAGCGGGCCCGGGTACGGCTGCACCGGTCTCTGCCCGCCACCCACCTGTGGACCTACGGCGGCAGCCACCTCGGGCCCACCATCGAGGTGCGGCGCGGCCGGCGGCTGCGGGTCGCCTGGGAGAACCACCTCGAAGGAGACTTCCCGGTGACCGCGGTCCGGGTGCCCTTCGCGTACGACCCCGAGCAGCCGCTGATGTGGGACCGGCCGGGCCGCGAGGGCGGCGCGCCCCGTAAGGAGGTCGCCGCGCTCCCACCGTGGGCCGTGGTCCACCTGCACGGGGCGGTCACCGGCGGTGGCAACGACGGCTGGGCCGAGAACGCGGTCTCACCCGGCCACGCCCAACTCGCCGAGTACCCCAACGACCAGCCCGCCGGCCACTTCTGGTACCACGACCACGCCATGCACATCACGCACCTGAACGTGATGACCGGGCTCGGCGCCGGCACCTACCTCATCCGCGACGAGGAGGAGGACGCCCTGGACCTGCCGGCGGGCGACTACGAGATACCCCTGGTCTTCTACGACCGCAACCTCGACGCCGACGACAGCGGCGAACTGACCGGGGACCTGCTCTACAAGGGCATCGTCGTCGCCGACGACCCGTACGAGCTGGTCCGGCCCTTCACCGGCCCCTTCACCCTCGTCAACGGGGTCATCTGGCCACACCTGGACGTCGAGGCCCGCTGGTACCGCTTCCGGGTCCTGAACGCCGCCAACAACCGGCCCTACCGGCTGCGCGTCGTGGACGAGGACGACAAGCCCATCCCGGCGGGCGCCTTCCTGCAGATCGGCGGGGACGCGGGCCTGCTGCCGAAGCCCGTACCGCTGGGCGAGGGCATCACCCTCACCCCGGCCGAACGCGCCGACCTGCTGGTGGACTTCCGCGCGCTGCGCGGGCGCAGGCCGCGGCTGGTCAACGCGCTGCCCGAACCGGGCGCCAGGCCCGACATGATGGAGTTCCGCGTCGCCTCGCGCGCCAGCCACGGCGGCGCCACCGCCCCCGCGCCGGGCGCGACCCTCTCGCCCTCCTACCGCCGGCGCAACGAGGCGGACGTGGCCGACGCCACCCAACGCATGGTCGTGGTCACGCCGGTCTACCCGAAGGACCCGGAGCTGTGGGAGATGGAGCGCGTCAAGGCGCCCGACGGGCCCTTCCCCATCGACGGCGTGATCCAGTTCGAGCACCCCGACGGCACCGTGCACACCTACAAGCGGGTCTCCAGCACCTTCGACGACCCGGTGCGCTTCACCGTGCCCAGCGGCGCCACCGAGCGCTGGAGCTTCCTCAGCCTGGAGAAGTCCGAGGGCAGCTACCCGCACCCGATGCACCTGCACGCGGTCGCCTTCCAGGCCCTCGGCCGGGACCGGTACGACGTCAGCAGCTTCGAGTTCTTCGAACTGCCCGGCGGCGGCTACGGCGCCGGCACCACGTCACCCCTCAAGCGCAAGGGGAGCGGCACGCTCACCCCCGGCGAACGCGGACCGAAGGACGTCATCAGCCTCGGACCCGGCGAAATGGTCAACGTGGCCGCCGAGTTCACCGGTCCCGCGGGCCGCTTCATGCACCACTGTCACATCTACGAGCACGAGGACATGATGATGATGCGCCCCTTCGTCATCATGCCGCCCGAGGTGCTCGCCGCCGCGCCGCCCGGCCACGGCGCCGGCCCGGCCCACGGCCACTAGCCCGCGCCTCGAAGTCCCCGGGTCCACCCACCGCCGCACGGCGCCACCGCGCACCCCGTCGCCCGCCCCCGGGTGGACGGTTCCCTCCGCGCGCCCGGCCACCGCCGCGCCCCACCCCGTCATGGCCGTACGAGCTGTACCGCTGGGAGATTCCGCATGAGTCAACGCCGCGCCACCCGCCTGCCGCTCACCGCGGCCCAGCTCGGACTGTGGTCCGCCCAGCAACTCGACCCGGCCAGCCCCGCCTACCTCACCGCGGAGTACGTCGAGATCCGGGGCGCGCTGGACGAGCGGGCGTTCCTCGCGGCGCTGGAGCGAACCATCGCCGAGGCGGACGGGCTCGCGGTGCGCTTCGTCGCCGAACCTGAAGAGGTCGGACAAGCGCGTAATTTGACGTCTAGTCAGCTACCTGTCGGCTCTCGTGGTCCCGGGGGAGCGGTGGTCTGGCAGGAGCTGGGGGGAGTGCCGCCCGCGCCGCCGCTACGCGTCGACCTGCGGGGCGAGGCGGACCCGGACGCGGCGGCCGTGGCGTGGATGGACGCGGACCGGGCGGCGCCGGTCCACCTGGAGGGCGGCGACCTGGTGCGGCACGCGCTGCTGTGGGTCGGTGAGGAGCGCTGGTTGTGGTACCACCGCTGCCACCACATCCTCCTCGACGGCTACGGCTTCTTCCAGTTGGCCCAGCGCGTCGCCGCCGTCTACGAGGCGTTGGCGGCCGGCGCTACGCCACTCGCCAGCCCCTTCGGGTCGATCCGCGACGCGGTCGCCGCCGACCAGGCGTACGAGGGCTCCGACGCGCAGCGGGCCGACGCCGCGTTCTGGCACGACCTGCTCGCCGACCGGCCCCGGCCGACCTCGCTCACCGAGCGCACCGCGGCCCCCGGGCACACCTTCCTGCGGCACCGCGCGCGGCTGGACGCGGACCAGGCCGCCGCGCTGGAACGCTTCGCCAGGGCGTGCCGCGCCTCGTGGCCCGAGGCGGTGTTCGCGGCCAGCGCGCTCTACCTCGCCCGCCTCACCGGCACCCACGACGTCGTGCTCGGGCTGCCGGTGATGAACCGCACCGGCACGCCGCTGGCCCGGGTGCCCGCCACCGCCGTCAACGTCGTACCGCTGCGCGTCCCCGTCACCGAGGGCGCCCCGCTGGCCGCCCAGGTGCGCCGGGTGACCGAACTGCTGCGTGCCCAGCGCCGCCACCAGCGCTACCGGGGTGAACAACTTAGGCGCGACCTCGGCCTGTTCGGCGCCGGACGCAGACTGGTCGGGCCGCAGATCAACGTCAAGCCCTTCCCGCCCGAGCTGCGCTTCGGCGCCGCCACCGGCACGACGCACTACCTGGCCGCCGGCGCCGTCGACGACCTGACGCTGACCGTCAGCGGCATGCCCGCCGGCGGCCTCGCGCTCACCCTGGACGCCAACCCCGCGCTGTACTCGGCGGCCGAACTCGCCGCGCACACCGAGCGCTTCACCGCGCTGCTTGCACGTCTCGCGCGGTCCGACGCCACGGCGCCCACCGGTTCGATCGGCACGCTGGCCCCGGCCGAGCGCCGTCGGGTGCTCACCGACTTCAACGCCCCGGGCGCCGGCGGCCAGGCGGGCGCCGACCTGGACGCCGCCCTGGCCGCCTGGGCCCGGGAGCGGCCGGACGCGGTGGCCGTACGCGGCGGCGACCAGGTGGTCACGTACGCCGAACTCGACGGGAGAGTCGACGAGTTGAGCCGGCGGCTGCGAGTGCACGGGGCCGGGCCCGGGCGCTTGGTGGCCGTGGCGCTGCCCAGGACGCCCGCCCTGCTGGTCGCGCTGCTCGCGGTGGTGCGCAGCGGCGCCGGCTACGTGCCCGTTGACCCGGACTACCCCGCCGACCGGATCGGGCACATGCTGCGCGACGCGGCCCCGGTCGCCGTGGTCAGCGACCCACACGCCGTGGGCGCGGCCTGCGCCACGGCGATGGCCGCCGGCCCGTGGCCGGTGCTGACCCCGGAGCCGACCCCCGGCGCGCCGGCGCCCCAGCGCGCGCCCGGCGGCGACGCGGCGCCTGCGGCGCCTGCGGTGACGGCGCACGGCGAGCACCCCGCCTACGTCGTCTACACCTCCGGCTCCACCGGCCTGCCCAAGGGCGTGGTCGTGCCCCGGCGCGCGCTGGCCAACCTGCTGGCCGCCCTGCGCGCGGAGCTGCCCCTCACGGCCGAGGACCGGCTGCTCGCGGTGACCACCGTCTCCTTCGACATCGCCGCCCTGGAGCTGTTCGCCCCGCTGCTGGCCGGCGGCACCGTGCTGCTGGCCGCCGCCGAGCAGGTGCGCGACCCGTTCCTGCTGCGCGACCTGATCGACGCCACCCAGCCGACGGTTATGCAGGCCACGCCGTCGCTGTGGCGGGCCCTGACCGACGCCGCGCCCGAGGCCGTGGTCGGCCTGCGGGTGCTGACCGGCGGCGAGCCGCTGCCGCCGGACCTCGCCGGGCGGCTGGCCGGGCTGGCCGTGTCGGTGGTCAACCTGTACGGGCCGACCGAGACCACCATCTGGTCCACCACGGGCGAGGTGAGCCACACGCCGTGCATCGAGACCACCGCGCCGACCGCGCCGCACGCCGGCGGCCCGATCTGGAACACCCGCCTGTACGTGCTCGACGCCGCGCTCACGCCGCTGCCCCCGGACGCGACCGGCGAGCTGTACATCGCGGGCACCGGCGTCGCGCTCGGCTACCTCGGGCGGCCCGGGCTGAGCGCCGAGCGGTTCGTGGCCGACCCGTTCGGGCCGGCGGGCTCGCGCATGTACCGCACCGGCGACCTGGCCCGCTGGCGCGCCGACGGCACCCTGGACCTGCGCGGCCGGGTGGACCAGCAGCTCAAGGTCCGCGGCCACCGCGTCGAACCGGGCGAGATCGAGGCGGTCCTCCTCACCTATCCGCTGGTGCGCGAGGCCGCCGTGGTCGCCAGGCCGCTGGGCGAGGCGCGTGAGGAGGGCGCGGCGCTCGCGCTGGTGGCGTACTGCGTTCTGACGGGGCAGGCAGAGCAGGCGGGAAAGGCGGGTGCCGGGGGCTCCGCCCCGGCCGAGGTCGACGCGGCGCTGCGGGCGCACCTGGCCGGCGCGCTGCCCGGGTACGCCGTGCCCGAACTCCTGGTGCCGCTGGCCCGGTTGCCCCGCACCCCCAACGGGAAGCTCGACCGCAACGCCCTGCCCGCTCCCGGGGCGCGGGCGCGGCCCGCCGGCCGGGCCCCGGCGACCGACGCCGAGCGTCTGCTGTGCGGCCTGTTCGCGCGAGTGCTTGGGCTGCCCGAGATCGGCGCCGACGACGACTTCTTCGCCCTGGGCGGCCACTCGCTGACCGCCGCCCGGGTGGTGGCCGCGCTGCGTGCCGAGGCCGGCACGGAGCTGCCCGTACGCGCCCTGTTCGACCACCCCAGCGCGGCGGCCCTGGCCGGCGCGCTGGAGCGGGCCCGCGCCGCCCGCGCGCCGCTCACCGTCCAGCCGCGCCCGGCCCGCCCGCCGCTGTCGGCCGGCCAGCGCCGGCTGTGGTTCCTGCACCAGGCCGACGGCCCGACGGCCACCTACAACGTGCCGCTCGCGGTGCGCGTCAACGGCCCGCTCGACCCGGCCGCGCTGCGCGCCGCCCTGCGCGACCTGACCGAGCGGCACGAGGTGCTGCGCACCGTCTTCCCCGCCGTGACCGGTGCCGACGCCGAGCCGTACCAGCGGGTGCTGCCCGCCCCGCAGGCCGTCCCGTTGACCGTGACGAGCGTCGCCGACGGCGCGTTGGAGCGGGCCGTCGCGGAAGCGGCGCGCCAGCCCTTCGCCATCGAGCGCGAACTGCCGCTGCGCGCCCACGTCTTCTCGCTCGCCCCCGAACGGCACACCCTGCTGCTCGTACTGCACCACATCGCCGGCGACGAGTGGTCGCTGCCGCCGCTGCTGCGCGACCTGGCCGCCGGCTACCGCGCCCGCCTCGCCGGGGCCGCGCCCGCCACCGCGCCGCTGCCCGTGAGCTACGTCGACTACGCGCTGTGGCAGCGCGCGGGGGCCGCCGAACGGCAGGCCGAGTCCCTCGCGTACTGGCGCGCGCGGCTGGCCGGCGCCCCGGAGCGGCTGGCCCTGCCGTGGGCCCGGCCCCTGCCCCAGCACCCCACCGGCCGTGGCGACGTGGAGCGCTTCACCATCGACCCACGGGTCCACGCCCGGGTCAGGGAGCTGGCGCTGCGCACCCGTACCAGCACCTTCATGGTGGTGCACGCCGCGCTGGCCGCCACCCTCTCCCGGCTCGGCGCGGGCCAGGACATCCCCGTCGGGGTGCCGGTCGCCGGGCGCGGCGACGCGGCCCTGGACGACCTGGTGGGCTTCTTCATCAACACCCTGGTGCTGCGCGTCGACCTGAGCGGCCAACCCACCTTCCTCGACCTGCTCGCCCAGGTGCGGGAGATGGACCTGGCGGCCATGGCGCACCAGGAGGTGCCCTTCGAGCGCGTGGTCGAGGAGCTGAACCCGACCCGTGGCCGGGAGCTGAGCCCGCTGTTCCAGGTGCTGCTCGCGGTCCGCGAGGAGTTCGCGGCGGGCGAGCCGTTCCCCGGCCAGGACGGGCGCCCGCGTCTGGTGGAGACCGGCACGGCCAAGTTCGACCTCCAGATCACGGTCACCGAGGACGTGGCCGCCGGCCGCGCGAGCGGCCAGGTCGAGTACGCCAGCGACCTGTTCGAGGCGTCCGACGTGCGACGGCTGGTAGCCGCGCTGTTGCGGCTGCTGGACGCGGTGACCGAGCGCCCGGAGTCCGTCGTCGCCACCATGGACGTCACGGGCCCGGCCGAGCGACGCCGGCTGCTGGCCGCGCCCGGTGGCGCCGAACGCCAGGTGCCTCCGGCCGGCATCGCCGATTTGGTCGCCGCCCAGGCGGCCCGCACCCCGGACCGCACCGCCCTGCTGTCCGGCCGCGACCGGCTCGACTACCGCGAACTCGACGCCCGCGCGGCCCGGTTGGCCGGCCTGCTGGCCGCGCGCGGCGCGGGCCCCGGCGACCTGGTGGGCGTGCTGCTGCCGCGCGGCGCCGACCTGCTGGTCACGCTGCTCGCGGTGGCCCGCACCGGCGCCGCCTACCTGCCGCTTGACCCCGACTTCCCCGCCGAGCGGATCGCGTACATGCTCGCCGACGCCGCCCCGGCCCTGCTGGTCACCGACCGGGCCACCACCGCCGGTGCCGCCCTGCCCGACGACCTGGAAACGCTGCCCGGGGGCCGGCCGATCGTGCTGGACGACGGAGCGACCGCCGCGCCGCTGGCCTCGGCCGAGCCGCTGACCCGGCCCCGCGCCGCGCACCCGCAGCACGGCGCGTACGTCATCTACACCTCGGGCTCCACCGGCCGCCCCAAGGGCGTGGTCGTGCCCCGCGCGGCCGTCGCCAACCTCCTCGCCTGCCTGCGCGCGGAACTCGGCCTCACCGGCGACGAGCGGCTCCTCGCGGTGACCACCGTCGGCTTCGACATCTCCGTGCTCGAACTCTTCCTGCCGCTGACCAGTGGCGGCACCGTCGTGCTGGCCAGCCGCGCCGAGGTGCGCGACCCCGCGCTGCTCGCCGCCCTGCTGCGCACCAGCGGCGCCACCCTCGCGCAGGCCACGCCCTCGCTGTGGCGCGCGCTGCTTGAAGCCGACCCCGAGGCGCCGCGCGGCCTGCGCGTGCTCAGCGGCGGCGAGGCGCTGCCGCCCGACCTGGCGTCGGAGTTGGTCGCGCTCGGTGGGCGGGTGGTCAACCTGTACGGGCCGACCGAGACCACCATCTGGTCCACCGCCGCCGTCATCGGGCCAGACGAGGCCGGCGCGCCGCCGGTCGGCCGCCCGCTGTGGAACACCCGCGCCTACGTCCTGGACCGCGCGCTGGCCCCGGTGCCCGCGGGCCTGACCGGCGAGCTGTACCTGGCCGGCGCCGGCGTGGCCCGCGGCTACCTGGGCCGGGCCGCGCTCAGCGCCGAGCGCTTCGTGGCCGACCCGTACGGCGCGCCCGGCCAGCGGATGTACCGCACCGGCGACCTGGCCAGGCAGCGCCCCGACGGCACCCTTGAGGTGGTCGGCCGCGCCGACCAGCAGGTCAAGATCCGCGGCCACCGGGTGGAGCCCGGCGAGGTGGAGGCGGCGCTGCGCGCCGACGCCCGGGTGCGCGACGCCGCCGTCCTGGCCACCGAGGCCGGCGCGCCGGCGGGCGGCGGCGCGCGCCTGGTGGGTTACGTCGTGGGGCCGGCCGACGCCGCGGCCCTGGCCGACGTGCGCGCGGGGTTGGCCGCCGCGCTGCCCGACCACCTGGTGCCCGCGCTGCTGGTGCCGCTCGATGAGCTGCCGCGTACGCCGAACGGCAAGCTGGACCGCGCCGCGCTGCCCGCCCCCCGGTTCGACGCGGTCGCCGGGCGCGCGCCCACGGGCCAGCGCGAGGAGTTGCTGGCCGGCCTGTTCGCGCGGGTGCTCGGGCTGTCCGGGGTCGGCGCCGACGACGACTTCTTCGCCCTCGGCGGCCACTCGCTGCTCGCCGCCCGGCTGGCCGCCGGGGCGCGCGCGCTCGGGCTCGACGTCTCCGTACGCGCCGTCTTCGAGGCCCCCACCGTGCGCGCGCTGGCCGCGCTGGCCGCCGCCGACCGGCCGGCGGCGCCCGCGCTGACCGCCCGGCCGCGACCGGAGCGGCCACCGCTGTCCCCGGCCCAGCGCCGGCTGTGGTTCCTGCACCGGCTCGCCGCCCCGGGCGCCGCCTACCACCTGCCCTTCGTGCTCACCCTGACCGGCGACGCGGACCCCGAGGCGCTGCGGGACGCGGTCGGCGACCTGATGGGCCGGCACGAGGTGCTGCGCACGGTGTTCGCGCAGACCGACGAGGGCCAGCCGTACCAGCGCGTCGCCACCGACTGGCGGCCGCCGTTCGAGGTGCGGACCGTCGCCGCCGCCGATCTGGAGGCCACCCTCGACGCGCTGGCCCGCCGGCCGTTCGACCTGGCGGCGGAGTTCCCGCTGCGGGTGAGCGTGGTGCGGAGCGAGGGCACGTGGACGGTGCTGCTGTTGCTGCACCACATCGCCGCCGACGAGTGGTCGGTCGAGCCGCTGCTCACCGACCTGTCCGCCGCCTACGCCGCCCGCCGCGCCGGCCGCGCCCCCGACCACGCGCCGCTGCCCGTGCAGTACGCGGACTACGCGGCCTGGCAGCGGGACCTGCTCGACGGGCCGACCTGGGACGGGCAACTGGCGTACTGGCGTGCCGCGTTGGACGGCGCGCCGCGCGTGCTTGAGCTGCCGGCCGACCGGCCGCGGCCCGCGGTGCCCAGCGGGCGTGGCGGCTTCGTCCCGTTCGAGGTGCCAAAACCCACGGTCACGGCGCTGCGCGCGCTGGCCCGCGAGCGGGGCGTGACCCCGTTCATGGTGGCCCAGGCCGCCCTCGCCGCGCTGCTGCACGCGCTCGGCGCCGGCGACGACATCCCGCTGGGCGTGCCCACCGCGGGCCGCGACGACCCGCACACCGAGCGGCTCGTCGGCTTCTTCGTCAACACCCTGGTGCTGCGCACCGACCTGAGCGGCAACCCCACCTTCGCCGACCTCCTCGCCCGGGTGCGACGCGGCACGCTCGACGCGTTCGACCACGCCCAGGTGCCCTTCGAGCGGGTGGTCGAGGAGCTGAACCCGGACCGCTCCCCGGCGGCCAACCCGCTGTTCCAGGTGATGCTGACCTACCAGAGCCGCGCCGAGCCGCCGTTCGCCGCCGAGGGCGCCGAGGTGGACTTCGCGCTGCGCGAGACGGACACTGCCAAGTTCGACCTCATCGTCGGCTTCACCGACCACGCCGGGACCGGCGCGCTGACCGGGGCGATCAACTACGACGCCGACCTGTTCGACCGCTCGACCGCCGCCGACATCGCCGCGCGCCTGGTCCGGCTGCTGACCCAGGCCGTCGACCGGCCCCAAGTGCCGGTGACGCGGCTGGCCGTGACCACCGCCGCCGAGCGGCACACCCAGCTCACCGAGTGGAACCCCACCGGCGAGCACGACGGCGAGCCCGACCTCGTCGAACGCTTCGCCGCCGTGGTGCGGGCCCACCCCGACGCGCCCGCCGTCAGCCACGCCGGGCACACCCTCAGCTACCGCGAACTGGACGCCGCTTCCCGCCGCCTGGCCACCCGCCTCACCGACCGGGGCGTGGGCCCCGAGGACCGCGTCGCCCTGCTGCTGCCCCGCTCACCGCTCGCGGTCGTGGCCATCGTGGGCGTGCTGCGCGCCGGGGCCGCGTACGTGCCCATCGACCCGCGCCACCCGGCCGACCGGATCGCGTACACGCTCGCCGACGCCGCCCCGGCGGCCGTCCTCACCACGGCCGAGCACGCCGGGGCCGATGCCCTGCGCGGCCACCCGGTGCTGACGCTGACCGAGGACGGCGACCACCTCGCGGCCGAGGGCGCGCCCCCCGCGCGCACCAGCGCCCCTGCCCCCGCGCACCCCGACCACGCCGCGTACCTCATCTACACCTCGGGCTCCACCGGCCGCCCCAAGGGCGTGGTGGTCTCCCGGCGCAACATCACCCGCCTCTTCGACGCCACCCGCGAGCGCTTCGCGTTCGGGCCCGAAGACGTGTGGACGATGTTCCACTCCTACGCCTTCGACTTCTCCGTCTGGGAGCTGTGGGGCGCCCTGCTGCACGGCGGCCGGCTCGTCATCGTCCCGCACGACACCGCGCGCTCCGCCCCGGACATGCTGCGCCTGCTCGCCGACGAGGGCGTGACCGTCCTCAGCCAGACGCCGTCCGCCTTCTACCAGCTCACCGACGCGCTGGGCGACGCCGCCCCGCCGGCCTCCGTGCGCTGGGTCGTCTTCGGCGGCGAGGCCCTCGACCCGCGCCGCGCCGCCCCCTGGGCGGCCAGGCCGGGTGGGCCATGGCTGCTGAACATGTACGGCATCACCGAGACCACCGTCCACGTCACCGAACACGAACTGACCGGGCGTGAGGTCGCCGCGCTCGACGCCGAGGCGGCCAGCCCCATCGGCCGGGCCATCGACGACCTGCGCCTGTACGTCCTGGACGACGGGCTGCGGCCGGTGCCGCCGGGCGTGCGCGGCGAGTTGTACGTGGCCGGCGGCGGCCTCGCCCGAGGCTACCTGCGCCGCCCGGGCCTGACCGCAAGCCGATTCGTGGCCAACCCCTTCGGGCCGCCCGGCAGTCGGCTCTACCGCAGCGGCGACCTGGTGCGCTGGTCGCGCGACGGGGTGCTGCGCTACCTGGGCCGCGCCGACGACCAGGTCTCGGTGCGCGGCTTCCGGGTGGAGAGCGGCGAGGTCGAGGCGGTGCTGCTCGCCGTCGCCGGCGTGCGCGCGGCGGCCGTGGTGCTCCGCACCGACCTGCCCACCGGCGAGGGCCTCGTCGCCTACGTGGTCACCGACCCGACGGACCCCGCCGCCACCCGCCGCCCCGACCCGACGGACGCCGCCGCGCTGCGCGCCGCGTGCGCCGCCGCGCTACCCGAGCACATGGTGCCCGCCGCCTTCGTCACCCTGGACCGACTGCCGCTCACCACCAACGGCAAGCTCGACCGGGCCGCGCTGCCGCCGCCCACCCGCGCGCCGGCCACGCCCGGACGGGCGCCGCGCACGGCGCGCGAGAAGGCGCTCAGCGCCGCGTTCGGCCAGGTGCTCGGCGTCCCGCCGGTGGGCCTGGACGACAACTTCTTCGCCCTCGGCGGCCACTCGCTGCTGGTCACCCAGCTCGTCGGGCGCATCCACGCCGACCTGGGCGTACGCCTGCCCGTCCGGGCCCTGTTCGAGGCCCCCACGGTCGCCGCCATCGCCGAACGCGTCGCCGCCGACGACCGGGCCGAGCGCGCGCCCCGGCCCGCGCTGACCGCCGCGCCCACCCGGCCGGACCCGCTGCCGCTGTCGCCGGCCCAGCGGCGGCTGTGGTTCCTGCACCGGCTCGCCGGCTCCGGCACCACGTACACCGTGCCGCTCGTGCTGCGCACCCGCGACCGGCTCGACCCGACCGCGCTACGCGCCGCGCTGGCCGAACTGGTCACCCGGCACGAGGTGTTGCGCACCGTCTTCCCCGAGCGCGACGGCCGCGCGACACAGCGCGTGCTCACCCCCGAGGAGGCGGCACCCACCCCGCACACCGGCGAGGTCGCGGCCGACGCGGTCACGGCCGAGGTGCGGCGGCTGGCCGCGTACGAGTTCGACCTGGCCACCGAACCCCCGCTGCGGGTCCACCTGTTGCACACCGGGGACGGCGAGAGCGTCCTGGTGCTGGTCCTGCACCACATCGCCTGCGACGAGTGGTCGGTGGGGCCGCTGGTCGCCGACCTGGCCGCGCTCTACGCGGCCGGCCTGCCCGGCGCGACCAGCGCGGTGCCGCCCGCGCCGGCCGTGCGGTACGCCGATTACACGCTCTGGCAGGCCACCGCCCTGGCCGACCGGGAGGAGGCGCTGACCACCTACTGGCGCACGGCGCTGGCCGGGGCCCCGGAGGAGATCCCGCTGCCCCTCGACCGGCCCCGGCCCACCGAGGTGGACCAGCGCGGCGACTCCGCGGAGTTCACCATCGACGCGCCGGCCCACCGCGCGGCGGCCTCCCTCGCGGCCGAGTCGGGGGCGACGCTGTTCATGGTGGTCCAGGCGGCCTTCGCCGCGCTGCTGACCGCCCACGGCGGCGGCACCGACCTGCCGATCGGCACCGTCGTCAGCGGGCGCGCCGACCAGGCCCTCGCCGACCTGGTCGGCCTGGTCTCCAACACGGTCGTGCTGCGCACCGACACCTCGGGCGACCCCACCTTCCGGGAGCTCGTCGAGCGGGTGCGCGCGGTGGACCTGGACGCCTTCGACCACGCCGAGATGCCCTTCGAGCGCCTGGTGGACCGGTTGAGCCCGGAGCGTTCGCTGTCCCGGCACCCGCTGTTCCACGTCGCCCTGGTACACCAGAACGCGCCGCGCCGCACCGTCGCGCTCGGCCCCGCGCGGGCCACCGTGGAGCTGGTCGAGACCCGGGGCGCCAAGTGGGACCTGACCCTGGCCGTCGTCGAGGAGCACGGCCGGCACGGGCTGCGCGCGGCGTTCAACTACCGCACCGCGCTGTTCGACCGGGCCACCGTACGAGCCCTCGCCGACCGACTGTGCGCCCTGCTCGACTGGGCCTGCCACCACCCCGACACGCCCCTGAGCGCCGCGAGCCTGCTGACCGCCGCCGACCGGCGACGGGCGCTCACCGACTGGAACGACACCGCCCGCGCGCTGCCCCCCGCGACCCTGCCCGACCTGGTCCGCGCGCAGGCCGCCCGCACCCCGGCCGCGACCGCCCTCGTCGTGGGCGAACAGAGCTGGAGCTACGCGGAGTTCGACGCGGCCGCCGACGCCCTCGCGCACCTGCTCGCCGCCCCCGACACCGGCGCCGGCCACGGCGCCCGGCTCGGCCGTGGCGACGTGGTGGCCGTCGCGCTGCCGCGCTCGGCCGCCCTGGTGCTGGCCGTGCACGCCGCGCAGCGGGTCGGTGCCGCCTACCTGCCCGTCGACCCGGAGCTGCCGCGCGAGCGGGCCGCCGCCCTGGTGGCCGACGCGGGCGCCGGCGCCCTGGTGACCACGCCGGAGCTGGCCGAGCGGTGGTTCCCGGAGGCGAGGGGCGTGGGCCGGTGGGCCGTGGCCGACGGCGCAGGGGCGGACGGCGCCGCGCTGCCGCTGCTGCGGCTGAGCACGCCACCCGAACCCACCCCCGCCGACGCGCGAGCGCCGGAACTGACCGCGCCGCGCCCCGGCGACGCGGCATACCTCATCTACACCTCCGGCTCCACCGGCCGCCCCAAGGGCGTGCTCGTCACGCACGACGCGATCGCGAACCGGCTGCGCTGGATGCGGCACGCCTACCCGATCGGCGCCGACGACCGGGTGCTGCACAAGACGCCGGCCGGCTTCGACGTGTCGGTGTGGGAACTGTTCTGGCCCCTGCTCGCCGGCGCCACGCTCGTCGTCGCCGGCCCCGACGACCACCGCGACCCGGCCACCATCGCCGCCCTCGTCCGCGACCGGGCGATCACCACCGCGCACTTCGTGCCCTCCATGCTCGCCGCGTTCACGGCCGTCGCCGACCCGGCCGACTGCGCCAGCCTGCGCCGCGTGTACGCCAGCGGCGAGACGCTGCCGCCGGCCGCCGTCGCCACCTGGCGACGCCTGGCCCCGCACGCCGAACTACACAACCTGTACGGGCCCACCGAGGCCGCCGTGGACGTCACCGCCTGGCGGACCGAGGCGGCCGACGCGGACGCGGTCCTGGTGCCGATCGGGCGGCCGGTGTGGAACACCCGCACCCTGGTCCTGGACGCCGCGCTGCGCCCGGTGCCCCCGGGCGTGCCCGGCGAGCTGTACCTGGCCGGGAGCCAACTCGCGCTCGGCTACCTGGGCCGGGCCGCGCTCACCGCCGAGCGCTTCACCGCCGACCCGTACGGCCCCCCTGGCTCCCGCCTCTACCGCACCGGCGACCTCGCCCGGTGGCGGCGCGACGGCGGCCTGGACCACCTCGGCCGGGCCGACGACCAGATCAAGCTGCGCGGACTGCGGGTGGAGCCCGGTGAGATCCAGGCGGCCATCGACGCGCACCCGGCCGTGGCGCACAGCGCCGTCGTCGCGCACACCGACCCGGCGACCGGCGCCACGCACCTGATCGGTTACGTCGTCCCGGCCGCGCCCGAGGCGCCGGGGGAGCGCGACCCACTGGACGCCGCCGCCCTCGCCGCCCTCCGCGACCACCTGGCCACCGTGCTGCCCGCGCACCTGGTGCCCACCGCCCTGATCGGCCTCGCGGCGCTGCCGGTCACCCGCAACGGCAAGCTCGACCGCGCCGCGCTGCCGGCCCCCGAACTCGCCCGGGAAGCCGGCCGGGTGCGGGCCGAGACCGCCGACGAGCACCTGTTGGCCGGCCTCTTCGCCGAACTGCTGCACCTGCCCGAGGCCGGCACCACCGACAGCTTCTTCGCGCTCGGCGGCGACAGCATCCTCTCCATCCACCTGGTCGGCGCCGCCCGCCGGGCCGGCCTGCGCTTCACCCCGCAGGACGTCTTCCGCCAGCGCACCGTGCGCGGCCTGCTGACCGTCGCGGAGCGCGTACCGGTGACAGGGCCGGACGCCACGCCGGACGCCACGCCAGATGTCGCGCCGGCCGCCGAACCCGGCGCCGACTGGCCGGTGACGCCGCTCCAGGAGGGGCTGCTGTTCCTGTCCCGGTACGACGAGAGCGCGCTCGACCTCTACCACGTCCAGGTCGTGCTGCGCCTGCGCGGCACCGTGGAAGCGGAGCGGTTGCGTGCCGCGCTGGAGGGCGTCATCGACCGGCACGCCCCGCTGCGGACGGCGTTCTCGCCCACCGCCCCGGGCGCCGACCAGGACGCGGGGTCGGCCGGCGGCTGGGTGCAACGCCCGGTCGAGACCGCGCGCGCCGAGGTCAGCGAGCGTGACCTGCGCCGGTACACCCGGCGCGAGCGCGAGCGGCGCGCCCGCCGCGCCGCCGAGGACGACCGGCTGCGCCGCTTCGACCTGAGCGCCCCGCCCCTGCTGCGCTGCACGCTCCTGCGGCTCGACGACACCACCAGCGAACTCGTGCTCACCGGCCACCACCTGGTCCTCGACGGCTGGTCGATGCCGCTACTCGTACGGGAGCTGCTCCAGGGGTACGCCCGCGCACGGGCGGCCGACGGCGACGGGCCGGCGGCAGGTGCCCCGCCGGCCGCCCCGCACTACCCGCACTACCTGCGCTGGCTCGCCGCCCAGGACCGCGCGGCGGCCGGCGCGGCCTGGCGCGCCGCCCTGGCCGGCGTCACCGAGCCCACCCTCGTCGCGCCCGCCACCACGCGCGCCACGGCCGGCGCGCCCGAGGAACTGACCCAGGTCATAGACGCCCAACTGACCGCGGAGTTGAACGCCTTCGCGCGGCGGGCCGAACTCACCCTGGGCACCGTCGTGCAGACCGTGTGGGCCCTGACCCTGGCCGCCTGCACAGGCCGCGCCGACGTCGTCTTCGGCACCGTCGTCTCCGGCCGCCCCGCCGAGGTCCCCGGCGTCACCGACATGATCGGCCTGTTCGTCAACACCATTCCGGTCCGCGTCCGGCTGCGCCCCGACGAACCGCTCGGCGCGCTGCTCGCCCGGGTCCAGGACGAGCTGACCACCCTCCTGCCCCACCAGCACCTGGGCCTGGCCGACATCCAGCGCGACGCCGGCCTCGGCGCCCTCTTCGACACGCTGACGGCCGTCGAGAACTACCCCGTGGACGACCTGGCGGAGCTGACCGAGGGCACCGGCCTGACCGTGGCCGACGTCCAGGGCTGGGACGCCACGCACTACCCGCTCACCTGCGTCGCCATCCCCGGCGACGCGTTGACGCTGCGCCTGAAGTACCAGAGCGACGCGCTGGACGCCCCGACCGTGCGGCGGATCGCGGAGCGCGTCGTACGAGGCCTGCGGGCCGTCGTGACCTCGCCCGACACCCCGGTCGGCGCGCTCGACCCGCTGCTGCCCGCCGAACGGGCCGCACTCGCCGAGCACGGCCAGGGCCCCGCCGCGCCGCCCCCCACCACCTGGGCGCGCCTGGTCGGCGACCAGGTACGGGCCCGCCCACGGGCCGTCGCCGTGACAGGGCCCACCGGCGAACTGACCTACCGGGAACTCGACGCGCGGGCCCGGCACCTGGCCGGGCGGCTCACCGCGCACGGCGCGGGCCGTGGGCGGCTGGTCGCCCTGCTGCTGCCGCGCTCCGTCGACCTGACCGTCGCGCTGCTCGCGGTGCAGTACGCGGGCGCCGCGCAGGTGCCCATCGACCCCGACTACCCGGCCCAGCGCGTCGCGTTCATGCTCGCCGACGCCGCCCCGGCGCTGGTGCTCACCACCCGCGCCCTGGCCGACCAGGTGCCCGCGTCCGACGCCCGCCCCCTGCTCATCGAGGACCTGACCACCGGCGAGGCCCCGGCCACCGGCCCGGGGGAGGGCGGGACGGGCGGCGCGCCCTCGCCGCGCGACGCCGCCTACGTCATCTACACCTCCGGCTCCACCGGCCGGCCCAAGGGCGTGGTGATCGAACAGCACGGCCTGGCGGCGCTCGCGCGGGCCCAGGCAGAGCGGCTGGCCATCGACCCGGACAGCCGCGTCCTGGCGCTCGCCTCGCCCTCGTTCGACGCCTCCGTGATGGAGACGCTGATGGCCCTGGCCACCGGCGCGACGCTGGTCGTCCCGCCGCCCGGGCCGCTGGCCGGCGAACCGCTCGGCGAGGCCATCGCCGAGCACCGCGTCAGCCACGCCCTCATCCCACCCACCGCGCTCACCGGACTCGACCCCGCCGGCCTGGACTGCCTGCGCACCCTGGTCGTCGGCGGCGAGGCGTGCCCGGCCGAGCTGGTGGCCCGCTGGTCGCCCGGGCGACGCATGGTCAACGCGTACGGGCCGACCGAGGCCACCGCCTGCGTGACCATGAGCCAGCCGCTCACCGGCGCCGCCCCGCCCCCGATCGGCGGCCCGCTGCCCGGCACCACCGCGCACGTCCTCGACCCACTGCTGCGCCCGGTGCCGCCCGGCGTGGTGGGGGAGCTGTACGTGGGCGGCGCCGGCGTGGGCCGTGGCTACCTGCGGCGTCCGAGGCTGACCGCGCAGCGCTTCGTGGCCGACCCGTTCGGAGCGCCCGGCGCCCGCCTGTACCGCACCGGGGACCTGGTCTCCTGGGGGCCCGACGGCCAGTTGCGCTACCACGGCCGGGGCGACGACCAGGTCAAGGTCCGGGGCTTCCGGGTCGAACTCGGCGAGATCACCACCGCCCTGACCCGCTCGCCCCAGGTACGCGCGGCCGCCGTCGTGGTCCGCGCCGACGGCGGCGGCCCCAGGCGACTGGTCGGCTACCTGGTCCCGGCCGCGCGGCCCGAGTCCCGGGACGGGCAACGGGCAGACGCGGTGGACACCGACGCGCTACGGGCCGAACTGGCCGCCACGCTGCCCGAGCACATGGTGCCCGCGGCGCTCGTCGTGGTGGACCGGCTGCCCGTCACCGCCAACGGCAAGCTCGACCAGGACGCCCTGCCCGCGCCCGACTTCGCCGCTGCCGTCGGACACGCCAAGCCGGCCGGGCCGACCGAGGAGTTGCTCGCCGAACTGTTCGCGGCGGTGCTCGCGCTGCCGGCGGTCGGCGCCGACGACAGCTTCTTCACGCTCGGCGGCGACAGCATCCTGTCCATGCGACTGGTGGCCCGGGCCCGCGCGGCGGGCCTGCGACTCACCCCGCGCGAGGTGTTCGAGGAGGCCACCGTGCGCCGGCTGGCCGCGCTCGTCGCCGACCGGGCCGAGCCCACGCCGGCCGCCGAGCCCGCCGGGCCGCCCGCCGCGCCGGCCGGGCCCGCCCCGCTGACCCCGATCATGCACTGGCTGGCCGAGCGCGCCGGGCCCACCGGCCGCTTCAGCCAGTCGATGCTGCTCACCCTGCCACCCGGCATCGAACGCGCGGAACTGGAGGCGGTGTTGGCCGCGCTGATCGACCGGCACGCGATGCTGCGGGCCCGCGTGGACCTGACCGCCGAGCACGGCACCTTCGACGTACCGGAGGCGGCCGACGCGGCCTCCGTACCGCCGCTGCGACACGTCGCCGCCGCGCGGCCGCTCACCGAGGACGCGACTCGGGCCGAGGCCGAGGCGGCGGCGGACGGGCTCGACCCGGCGCGCGGACGGATGGTGCGGGCCGTGTGGTTCGACCACGGCCCCGCGCGCCCCGGCCGGCTGCTGCTGGTCATCCACCACCTGGCCGTGGACGGCGTGTCCTGGCGCGTCCTGGTCGACGACCTGCGCGCGGCGTGGCAGGCCGTGGCCGCCGGGCGGCGCCCCGCGCTGCCACCGGTGCCCACCTCCTTCCCGGCCTGGGCCGCCGACCTGCCGAGCGTCGCCGCCCGGCGCCGATCCGAACTCCCGCACTGGCGAGAGGTGTTGTCGGCCCCGGACGGGCTGCCGGGCGGCCGGGCCGACGCACCCGTCACCGACACCGTGGGCGCGGCGCGGCACCGCGTCGTGGTGCTGCCACCGCAGGCCACCGGCCCGCTGCTGACCACCGCGACCGAGCGGTACCGCACCGGGGTCGGCGACCTGTTGCTGACCGCGCTCGCCAGCGCGGTCGGCGCGTGGGGCGGCGCCGCGCGCGCCCGGTTCCTGGTGCACGTCGAGGGGCACGGCCGCGAGGAGCACATCCTCCCGGGCGCCGACCTCTCGCGCACCGTCGGCTGGTTCACCAGCCTCTACCCGGTCCTCCTGGACGCCCCCGTGACCGGCCCCGTCAGGGAGGCGGTGCGCCGCGTACGCGAGGCGACGGCCGCCATCCCCGACAGCGGCATCGGCTACGGGCTGCTGCGCCACCTCGACCCCGAGGGGCGGGCCGCGCTGCGCGAGGCCCCCACGCCACGGATCGCCTTCAACTACCTGGGCCGCTTCGCCGCAGCGTCCGACGACCGGCCCTGGTCGGCGGCGCCCGAGGCCGGCGTGCTCGGCGGCACCATCGACGGCGCGCTGGCGATGGCCCACCCGCTGGAGCTGAACGCCGTCACCCGGGAGACCCCGGACGGGCCCGCCCTGCACACCCGGCTCACCTGGGCGCCCAGCTCGCTGACCGAGGCCGAGGTGACCGAACTCGGCGCGCTGTGGCTCGCCGCCCTGACCCGCCTGGCCCACGGCGACCCGGCCGACCAGCGCCCGTACGACGGCACCGAGCCACAGCCGGCACCCGCACCCGAGCGCGAGCCCGCCGGGCCACCGCTCTCCCCGCTCAGCCCAGAACAGAGCGCCCTGCTCCAAGCACGATGGAGGAACCGGTGAGTGAGCACGACGGCCTGGACGACATCCTTCCGCTGTCCCCGTTGCAGGAGGGCCTGCTGTTCCACTCCGCGTTCGACGCGCGGGCCCTGGACGTCTACACCATGCAGCTCGCCTTCGACCTGCGCGGCCCCGTCGACGGCCGGGCCCTGCGCGCGGCCGGCCAGAGCCTGCTGCGCCGGCACGCCAACCTGCGCGCCGCCTTCCTCCAGGACGGCCTGGACCGCGCCGTCCAGGTCATCCCGCACCACTGCGAACTGCCCTGGTACGAGCACGACCTGTCGGCGTACCCGGCGGCCGAGCGGGAGCGCGAACTCGCCCGGCTGACCGCCGCCGACCGGGCCCGCCGCTTCGACCTGACCGAGCCGCCGCTGCTGCGCATGACGCTGATCAAGCTCGGCGACCAGGCGTGGCACCTGCTGCTGTGCGCCCACCACATCCTCATCGACGGCTGGTCGGTGCCGCTGCTCGGCAAGGAGCTGTTCGCCTGCTACGCGGCCGGCGGCTCGGACGGCGCGCTCCCGCCGGTCCGCCCCTACCGGGACTTCCTGGCCCACCTCGCCGGCCAGGACGACGCGGCGGCCGAGGCCGCCTGGCGCGCCGCGCTCGTCGGCCTCGACGAGCCGACGCTGCTGGTCCCCGGGCCCTTCGGCGGCGTACCCGAACTGCCCCGCCAACTCGACCTGACCCTCCCCGACGGTACCGGCGCCGGGCTCGCCGCGCTGGCCAGCGCGCAGGGCCTGACCAGCAGCACGCTCTACCAGGCCGCCTGGGGCGTCACCCTGGCCCGCTACACCGGCCGACCCGACGTCGCGTTCGGCACCACCGTCTCCGGCCGCCCCGCCGAACTCGACGGCGCCGACACCATGATCGGCCTGTTCATCAACACCCTGCCGGTGGTCGTGCACGCGCCCAGCGCCCGCGCGCTGGCCGACGTCGCCCACACCCTCCAGCGCGACCAGGCCCGCCTCCTGGACCACCAGCACATCGGCCTGGCCCGCGTCCAACAGGCGGCCGGCATCGGCGAACTCTTCGACACGCTCCTGGTGGTGGAGAACTTCGCTGTCGACTCCGAGGGGCTGGCCGCCGCCCAGGCCGCGGGCGGCGTACGGGTCGCCTCCGTACGCGGCGAGGACGCCACCCACTACCCGGTCACCGTCGTCGTCCACCCCGGACCGCACCCACGGATCGCGCTGCGCTACCGCCCCGACCAGCTCACCGCCGAGCGGGCGCGGGCGCTGGGCGCGGCGTACGCGCGCGTGCTCGGCGCGTACGCGCGGGCCGCGGACCGCCCGGTGGGCTCCGTAGAACTCCTCGCCCCGCACGAACGCCGCCGCGCGCTGTCCGACGGCGCCCCGCTGACCACCGAGGCCCCGGCGGACGACGACACGCTCACCGCCCGGTTCGCCCGCGCCGCCCGCCGCGACCCCGACGCCACCGCCGTCACGCACGGCACCACCCACCTCAGCTACCGCGAACTCGACGCCCGCTCCGACCAGTTGGCCGCGCTGCTGCGCGAGCACGGCGCGGCCCCCGGCGAACTGGTCGCGCTCGCCCTCCCGCCGTCCGCCGACCAGATCGCCGCCGTGTTGGCCGTCCTCAAGACGGGCGCCGGCTACCTGCCGCTGGTCGCCGACGGGCCCACCGACCGTGCCGCCACCGTGCTCCGCGACGCGGCCCCCGTCGCGCTGCTCACCCGTGGCGACACGTTCCCGCAGGGGCCCGGCGGCGTGCCGCGCATCGCCCTCGACGACCCGCGCACCGCCGACCGCCTCGCCGAACTGGCCGGCGCGCCCGCCCCCGCGCCCCGGCTGACCGCCGCCCACACCGCGTACGTCATCTACACCTCGGGCTCCACCGGCGCCCCCAAGGGCGTCGTCGTCCCGCACGGCAACGTGCTGCGCCTGTTCGACGCCACCCGCGAACTCTTCGCGTTCCACCACGCCGACGTGTGGACCCTCTTCCACTCCTACGCCTTCGACTTCTCCGTCTGGGAACTCTTCGGCGCCCTGCTGCACGGCGGGCGGCTGGTCGTCGTGGACCCGGCCACCACGCGCGCGCCGGAGGAGTTCCGCGCCCTGCTCGCCGCCGAGCGGGTCACCGTCCTCAGCCAGACCCCGTCGGCGTTCTACCAACTCGCCGAGGTCGAGTGCGCCACCCCGCCCGACGCCGCGCCGCTCGCGCTGCGCACCGTCGTCTTCGGCGGCGAGGCCCTGGACCCGTCCCGCCTCGCGCCGTGGCGGGCCCGACACGGCGCCGACGGCCCCGAACTCGTCAACATGTACGGGATCACCGAGACCACGGTGCACGTCACGCAGCACGTCCTGGAGGCCGAGGCCAGCGGGGTCGGGGAGGTTTCCGAGCCTGCCGAGGCCGGGGAGGGCGCCGAACCCGCCGGGGGAGCCGCCTCGCAGCCGCTCAGCCCCATCGGCCGGCCCATCGACGACCTCGGCGTCTACGTGTTGGACTCCGCCCTGCGGCCCGTCGCCCCCGGCCACCCGGGGGAGCTGTACGTCACCGGGCCCGGGCTCGCCCGTGGCTACCTGGGGCGGCACGCGCTGACCGCGACCCGCTTCGTGGCCGACCCGTTCGGCCCGCCGGGCGCCCGCATGTACCGCAGCGGCGACCTGGCCCGCTGGAGCGACGACGGCGAACTCGACTACCTGGGCCGGGCCGACGAGCAGGTGCAGATCCGCGGGTTCCGGGTCGAGCCCGGCGAGGCCCGCGCGGCGCTCGCCGCCGACCCCGAGGTCGCCGACGCCGTCGTGCTGGCCCGCCCCGCGCCCGACGGCGGCACCCGCCTGATCGGCTACGTCCGCCCCGCCACCGACCACCTGGACGTGGACCGGCTGCGCGCCCGCGTCGCCGACCGACTGCCCGGCTACCTGGTGCCGGCGGCCGTCGTCCCCGTCGAGCGGTGGCCGCTGACCGGCAACGGCAAGCTCGACCGGCGGGCGCTCCCCGAGCCCGAGCGGGCCGTGGCGCGCGCCGGGCGCCCCCCGCGCACCCCGCGGGAGGAGATCGTCGCCGGCCTCTTCCGCGACCTGCTCGACGTCGCGCACGTCGGCGTGGACGAGGACTTCTTCGCCCTCGGCGGGCACTCGCTGCTCGCCACCCGGCTCGCCTCCCGGGTACGGGCCGCCCTGGACGCCGACGTGTCGGTGCGCGACGTGTTCGAGGCGCCCACCGTCGAAGGGCTCGCCCGCCGCGCCGAGCCGGGCAGCTCGCGCCGCGCGCCACTGGTGCCGCGCCCGCGCCCGGAGCGGGTGCCGCTCTCGCCGGCCCAGCGCCGGCTGTGGTTCCTGCACCAACTGCACGGCCCGAACGCCACGTACAACATCCCCTTCGTCGCCCGGCTGACCGGGCCGCTGGACGTGCCGGCGCTGCGCGCCGCGGTGCGCGACGTCCTTGGGCGGCACGAGAGCCTGCGCACCGTCTTCCCGGCCGGGGACGGGCGGCCCCACCAGGCGGTCGTGCCGCTTGCCGAGATCGGCGAGGTGCTGCCGGTGCGCGCGGTCGCGCCGGGGCTCCTGGAGCGCGAGTTGACCCAGCTCACCGGCGCCGCCTTCGACGTGGAGCGGGAGATACCGCTGCGCGCCACGCTGCTGGCCCTCGACGCCGAACAGCACGTCATCGCCCTGGTCGTGCACCACATCGCCGCCGACCAGTGGTCGGCCCGCCCGCTCCTGGCCGACCTGGCCACCGCGTACGCCGCCCGCCGCGAGGGCGCCGCGCCCGCGTGGGCACCGCTGCCGGTCAGCTACGCCGACTTCACCCTCTGGCAGCGCGAGGTGCTCGGCTGGGACGAGGACGGGGCGCTGCCCGGCGGCCCCCTCGAAGCGCAGGTCGAGTACTGGCGAGCCCAACTGGCCGGCCTACCCGACGAGTTGGCCCTGCCCACCGACCGCCCCCGGCCGGCCCAGCCCAGCTACCGGGGCGGCTTCGTACGCTTCGGCGTCCCCGCCGCCACCCACCGCGCCCTGCGCGAGGTGGCCGGCGCCGCCTCCGGGTCGCTGTTCATGGCCGTCCACGCCGGGCTCGCCGCCCTGCTGACCAAGGTCGGCGCCGGCACCGACGTGGTCATCGGCACCCCCGTCGCCGGCCGCGCCGACGCCGCCCTGGACGACCTGGTCGGCTTCTTCGTCAACAACCTGGTGCTGCGCGCCGACACCTCGGGCGACCCCACCTTCCGTACCCTGATCGACCGCGTCCGGGCCGTGGACCTGGCCGCCTACGCCCACGCCGACGTGCCCTTCGAGCACCTGGTGGACGTGGTCAGCCCGCACCGCTCGCTGGCCAGGCACCCGCTGTTCCAGACCATGCTCGCCTACGAGAACCGGTCCGCCGCCGAGATCGGGCTGCCCGGCGTGCGCACCACGGCCGTGCCCGCACTCGGCGAGGCGGCCAAGTTCGACCTGACGTTCACGCTCGCCGAACGGGCCGGCGCCGACGGCCTCGACGGCATCCTCGAATACGCCACCGACCTCTTCGACCGGACCACGGCGGTGGCGCTCGCCGACCGCCTGGTGCGCCTGCTGACCGCCGCCGCCCACGAGCCCGACCTCCCGCTGCACCGCCTCGACGTGCTCTCGGCCGCCGAGCGCGCGGCGCTGACCGCCCCCGCGCCGCCCGCCCCGGCCCGGCTGCCGGCCCCCGCCGGGCCCACCGCGCACGGTCCCGCCCCGCGCTCCGGCGGCCCGTCGACCTTCCCCGCGCTGTTCGGCGCGCGCGTCGCGGCGGACGGCGCCGCGCCCGCCGTCGCCGGCCCCTCCGCGCTCACCGGCGACCACCTCGCCCTTACCTACCGGGAGTTGGACGACGCGGCGAGCCGGCTGGCCCACACCCTCATCGCGCACGGCGTACGGCGGGGCGACCGGGTGGCGATCGCCCTGCCGCGCACCGTGGAGGCCGTCACCGCGCTGCTGGCCGTGCACAAGGCGGGCGCCGTCTACCTGCCCGTCGACCCCGACTACCCCGCCGAGCGGGTGCGGTTCACGCTCACCGACGCCGAGCCCGCCCTGGCCCTGGTCGCGCCCGGCCAGCACCTGCCCACCCCTGCCGACCTGCCTACCCTGACCCTGCCGGTCGGGCCCGCCACGCCCGTGCCGGCCACCGACCCCGGAACGTGGCGGGCGCTGCGGCCCGACTCGGCCGCGTACGTCATCTACACCTCCGGCTCCACCGGCCGGCCCAAGGGCGTCGTCGTCACCCACGCGGGACTGCCCGCCCTCGCCGACACCGTCATCGACGGCTTCGGCGTGGGCCCCGGCTCCCGGGTGCTCCAGTTCGCGTCGCTGAGCTTCGACACCTCCCTGTGGGAGATCGTCATGGCGCTGCTGTCCGGCGGCTGCCTGGAGATCGTCCCGGCCGAGCGGCGACTCGGCGAGCCCCTGGCGCGGTTCGTCGCCGAGCGCCGGATCACCCACCTGACCGTGCCGCCCGCGGTGCTCGCCGCCCTCCCCGAACGGGCCGTCGCGCCCGGCACCACCGTCATCGTCGCCGGCGAGGCGTGCGCCCCCGAACTCGTGCGCGCCTGGGCGCCGCACACCCCGATGTACAACTCGTACGGACCGACCGAGACCACCGTGGACGCGACGCTGTGGCGCTGCGACCCGGACGCCCTGCGCGGCGGCCCGGTACCGGTGGGCCGGCCCGTCACCGGGACGGCCACCTACGTGCTGGACGCCGCGCTGCAACCCGTGCCCCCCGGCACGCCGGGTGAGCTGTACGTCGCGGGCTCCGGTCTCGCCCGTGGCTACCACGCGCGCCCCGGCCTGACCGCCCAGCGCTTCGTCGCCGCCCCGTACGGCCCGCCGGGCACCCGCATGTACCGCACCGGCGACCTGGCCCGCTGGACCGTGACCGGCGACCTGGAGTACCTGGGCCGCGCCGACGACCAGGTCAAGCTGCGCGGGTTCCGCATCGAACTGGGCGAGGTCGAGGCCGCGCTTGGCGCGCTGCCCGGCGTACGACAGGCCGCCGTGCTGCTCCGCGAGGACCAGCCGGGCCAGCCGCTGCTGGTCGGCTACCTGGTGGCCGACCGGGGCAGCACCGGCCCGCTGGAGGACGCCGCGCTCCGGGCGGCCCTGGCTCGGACGCTGCCCGACTACCTGGTCCCGGCCGTCCTGGTGGAGCTGGACGCCCTCCCGCTCAGCCCGAACGGCAAGGTGGACCGCGCGGCGCTGCCCGCGCCCGAGGCGGCCGCCGCCGACGAGCGGCCACTCGAAGGCACCGCCGCCACGCTGGCCGCGCTCTACGGCGAGGTGCTCGGCCGCGCGCCGGCCGGCGGCGCCGACAGCTTCTTCGCCATCGGCGGCGACAGCATCTCCTCCATCCAACTCGTCAGCCGCGCCCGCGCGGCGGGCCTGGCCCTGACCGCCCGACAGGTCTTCGAACACCGCACGCCGCAAGCCCTGGCCGCCGTGGTCAGCCCCGTCGACGACGCCGCGCCCGCCGCGGCGGGCGCCCGCGAGGGCGGCACCGTGCCGCTCACCCCGCTCATGCACTGGCTCGCCGGCCGGCCCGCCGCCTGGCGCACCTTCCACCAGTCCATGCTGGTCCGCGTCCCCGGCACGCTCACTGAGCCGGCCCTCGCCGCCGCCCTGGGCGAACTCGTCGCCACCCACGGCATGCTGCGCGCCACCGTGGTCCGCGATGCCACCGGCGCCCCCGCCCTCACGGCCGACCGGCCCACCGGGACCACGACCCGCGACGCGTACCGACTCACCGTCGTGGACGCGGCCGACGCCGGCCCCGAGCGGCTGCGTGCCCTGGTCGCCGAGCACTCGGCCGCCGCCGTCGAACGGCTGGACCCGGAGCGGGGCCGGCTGGTCGAGGCGGTGTGGTTCGACGCCGGCCACGGCGAGAGCGGCCGACTGCTGCTGACCATTCACCACCTGGTCGTGGACGGCGTCTCCTGGCGCATCCTGCTCGCCGACCTCGCGACCCTGCTCGGCGACCACCGGGGCGACGGCACCGGGCCGCACGCCACGGCCACCGGGGCCGGCCGCACGCTGGAGGCTCCCGGCACCTCCTTCGGCCACTGGGCCAGGGAGCTGCGCGCCGGCGCGGACCGGCACGAGGACGAGCGCGCGCACTGGGAGGCGACCCTGACCGGCGCCGAACCCCCGCTGGGGGCCCGGCTCCTGGACCCCGCGACCGACACCGCCGCCGGTTGCCGCACGCTGCGTACCGTCCTACCGTCCGACCTGGCCGGCCCGCTGCTCGGCGAGGTGCCCGCCGCCTTCCACGCCACCCCCGAGGACGTGCTGCTCGCCGCCCTCGCCCTGGCCGTCACCGCGGAACGAGGCGACGGCGAAGCCGACTCACTGCTGATCGACCTGGAGTCGCACGGCCGCCACGAAGAACTGGTCGAGGGCGCCGAACTCTCCCGTACGGTCGGCTGGTTCACCACCCAGTATCCGGTTCGCGTCGTCCCCGGCGGTGCCGGCGCTACCACCGCGGTCAAGCGCGTGAAGGAGCAACTGCGCGCGGTGCCGCGCCAGGGCACCGGCTACGGGCTGCTGTACGCGCAGGCCCCCAGCGGCGCCCAGGTCGCCTTCAACTACCTGGGCCGCTTCGACGGCGCCGCGCCCGGCGGCGACCCGGTCGCCGGAAGCTGGACGCCGGCCCCCGAGTCCGACGCCGTCACCGCCCCCACCGACCCCGGCCTCCCCGCCGACCACGCGCTGGACGTGCACGCCTCGGCCGTCGGCGGGCCGCACGGCCCCAGCCTGACCGTCCGCTGGACCTACCCGCCGGGCCCGCTGGACGCCGAGCGGGTACGCCGGATCGCCGACCGCTTCACCGCCACGCTGCGCGAGCTGGCCGAGCACGCGGGCCACGGCACCTGCGGCGGACACACCCCCTCCGACTTCCCGCTGGTCCGCCTCGACCAGGGGCGGATCGACGAGTTGGAGCGGGCCCATCCGGACCTGGTGGACGTGCTGCCGCTGTCGCCCCTCCAACAGGGCCTGGCCTACCACGCGCTCGCCGACACCAGCGCCCTCGACGTCTACGTCGTCCAACTCGACCTGGAGCTGACCGGGGCGCTGGACGCGGACCGGCTGCGGCGGGCCGCGCAGGCCGTCGTGGACCGGCACGCGAGCCTGCGCGCCGGATTCCGGCAACTCGCCGACGGCACGCTGGTGCGCTACACGGTGGCGGCCGTGCCCGTGGCCTGGCGCCAGCGCGACCTACGGGCCGAGCCCGACCCGTTCGCCGCGCTCGCCCGACTCGCCGAGGCCGACCGCGTCGAGCGGTTCGACCTGGACCGGCCGCCGCTGCTGCGCTTCACCCTGGCCCGGGTCGCCCCCGACCGGCACCGCCTGCTGTTCACCAGCCACCACCTGCTGATGGACGGCTGGTCGGCGCCGTTGCTGCTGACCGACCTGTTCGCCGCGTACGCGCACCAGCCGTTGCCCGCCCGCCGCCCGTACGCCGACTACCTGCGCTGGTTGGCCGGACGCGACGAACAGGCCGCGCTGGCCGCCTGGCGGCGGGCGCTGGCCGGGCTGGAGCGGCCCACGCTCGTCGCGCCGGCGGCCGGCACGGCCGTGGCCGCCGTCCCCGGCGAGAGCGAGCTGACCCTCTCCGCGCGGGCCACCGCCGCCGCCGATAGCACGGCCCGGGCCGTCGGCGTCACCCTCAGCACCCTGGTGCGGACCGCCTGGGGCCTGGTGCTCGGCCAACTCACCGGCCGCGACGACGTGGTGTTCGGCGCCGCCGTCTCCGGGCGGCCCCCCGAGCTGGCCGGCGTCGAGTCGATGATCGGCCTGTTCGTGAACACCGTGCCGGCGCGCGTACGGCTCACCCCGGGGCGCCCGCTGCGCGAGCTGGTCACCGAGGTGCACGCCGAGCAGGTCGCGCTCCTGGACCACCAGTACCTGGGCCTGGCCGACATCCAGCGGGCCGCCGGGCACGGCGAACTCTTCGACACCATGACGGTGTTCGAGAACTACCCCTTCGACGACGAGGCCCTCAGCGGCAGCGAGCGCGCCGCCGGCCTCGCGGTGCGCGGCGTCGGCGGCCTGGACGCCACCCACTACCCGCTCACCCTCTCCGCCGCCATGCAGGCCGGCCGACTGCGGCTCGTCCTGAAGTACCGCACCGACTTCTGCGACGCCGACGCCGCGCGCGACATCACCCGCCGCGTGGCCGCCGCCATCGACCACCTCGCGCGCGCCCCCGAGTCCCCGGTGGGCTCCGTGGACACCGCCGACCCGCACCGCCCGCCGCGCTGGCGGCTGACCGGCGCCCCGGCCCGCCCGCTACCGGCCGCCCCGCGCGAGGCGGGCGGCGCGGGCATCGCCGAGGCGTTCGCCGCCCAGGCCCAGGCGACCCCCGACGCCACCGCCGTGCGGCGGGCGGACGGCACCGGCCGGCTCAGCTACGCCGAACTCGCCGCCCGCGCGGCCCGGCAGGCCGAGCGGCTGCGGGCGGCCGGCGCGGGCCCGGAGGCCGTGGTCGGCGTGCTGCTGCCGCGCTCGCCCGAACTGGTCACCAGCCTCCTCGCGGTGGCCTGGGCCGGCGCCGGCTACCTGCCGTTGCACCCGAGCTGGCCGGCCGAGCGCTGCCGGGCCGTGCTCGCCGCCGCCGGGGCCGTCGCCCTGGTCGCCGAGGCCGACGACGCCCGGGCGGCCGAGGCCGCGGGCGCGCTCCCGATCCTGCCGCCGCCCCCGGCCGACCCGGCCACCCCGGCACCTGGCGCCGCCGGCACCACCTGGCGGCCGCCCACGCCCGCGCACCCCGAGCAACTCGCCTACGTCATGTACACCTCCGGCTCCACGGGCGCGCCCAAGGGCGTGGCCGTACCGCAGGCGGCCGTGCTGGCGCTGGCGGCCGACGCCCGCTGGGACGGCGCGGCACACCGCGCCGTGCTGCTGCACTCCCCGCACTCCTTCGACGCCGCCAGCTACGAGACGTGGGTGCCGCTGCTACGCGGTGGCGAGGTGATCGTGGCGCCCGACGGCGACGCCGACCCGGCGGCCTGGCGCGCCCTGCTGCCCGCCAGCGGCGCCACCGCGCTGTGGCTGACCGCGGGCCTGTTCGCGCTCCTGGCCCACGAGGCACCGGAGGCGTTCCACGGCGTGCGCGAGGTCTGGACGGGCGGCGACGTCGTTTCGCCCGCCGCCGTACGGGCCGTGCGCGCCGCCGCACCGCACCTGCGGATCGTCAACGGCTACGGCCCCACGGAGACCACCACCTTCGCCACGTCGAGCCAGCTCACCACCGGGCTCACCGGCCGGGCCGGGCAACCCGACGCCGGGCCCGGCACCGCTGAACCCGACACCACCGGGCCCGGCGCCGCTGAACCCGACACCGCCGGGCTCGGCAGCACCGGGCCCGAGGCCGCCGAGGCCGGGGCGCCGTTGCCGATCGGCACCCCGCTGGACGGGATGAGCGCCAGCGTCCTGGACGGGGCGCTGCGTCCCGTGCCGGACGGCGTGCCCGGCGAGCTGTACCTCGGCGGCGCCGGACTGGCCCGTGGCTACCTGGGCCAACCCGCGCTGACAGCGGAGCGGTTCGTCGCCGACCCCGCCGGGCCGCCCGGCGCGCGGCTCTACCGCACCGGCGACGTGGTGCGGGTGCGCCCCGACGGGCGGCTCGACTTCGTCGGCCGCGCCGACGACCAGGTCAAGCTGCGCGGCTACCGCGTCGAACCCGGCGAGGCCGAGGCCGCGCTGCGGGCCCTGCCCGAGGTCGCGCACGCCGCCGTCGTGGCCCGCGCCGACCTGCCGACCGGCCCGGCCCTGGTCGCGTACGTCGTGCCGAACCCCGCGTCGGCCGGCCGGCCGACGGCCGACGCGGGTGCCGACCCGGCCGGCACGATCGCCGCCCCGACCGGCGACGGCGACGCCCTCGGCCGGGCGCTGCGCGAGCGGCTCGCGCGGACGCTGCCGGAGTACCTGGTGCCCGTGGCCGTGGTCTGTCTGGAGCGGCTGCCGCTGACCGCCAACGGCAAGCTGGACCGGGCCGCGCTACCCGCCCCCCGGCTGGCGCCCGCCGCGCCCGCCGTGCCCGCCGTGCCGCTCGGGCAGCGCGAGGAGCTGCTGTGCCGACTGTTCGCTGACGCGCTCGGCGTCGAGTCCGTCGCCCCCGACCAGGACTTCTTCGCCGCCGGCGGGCACTCGCTGTCGGCGATGCGGCTGGTGGGCACCGTACGGGCGGCGCTGGGCGTCTCGCTCGCCGTGCGCGACCTGTTCACCGCCCGTACCCCGGCCGCCACCGCCGCGCTGCTGCGGCCCGCGACGCAGCAGCGGGCGCCGCTGGTGGCGGGCCCGCGCCCGGCCGAGCCGCCGCTGTCACCGGCCCAGCGCCGACTGTGGTTCCTCGACCGGCTCGACACGGGGACCGCCGCGTACAACGTGCCCATCGCGCTGCGGCTGACCGGCCGCGTTGAGCTGCCCGCGCTGCGCGCCGCCCTGCGTGACCTGGTGGTGCGGCACGAGGCGTTGCGCACCGTCTTCCCGGACACCGACGGCGTGCCGCGCCAGCACATCGTGCCCGCCGACCGAGCCCGGGTCGAGCCCGACCTCGTACCGGTGGCCGGACCCGACGACGAGGCGCTGACCTCCGCGCTGCACACCGCCGCCATACGCCCCTTCGACCTGACCCGCGACCTGCCGCTGCGCGCCACGGTGCTGCGCCCACGCCCCGCCGCCACCGGCCCGCGCCCCGCCGAGGCCACTGCCGACGCCGAGGGCGGCCACACCGGGAACGGCGACACCGACGGCGACGTCCTGCTCCTGGTGCTGCACCACATCGCGGGCGACGAGTGGTCCGTACGGCCCCTGCTCGGCGACCTGAGCAGTGCCTACGCCGCCCGGGTGGCCGGGCACGCCCCGCGCTGGACGCCGCTGCCCGTGCAGTACGCCGACTACGCGCTGTGGCAGCGGGAGGTGCTCGGCGACGAGGACGACCCGGACAGCGGCGTCAGCCGGCAGACGGCGTACTGGCGCCAGCGGTTGGCCGGCGCGCCGGGCGAGCTGACGCTGCCGCTGGACCGGCCGCGCGGCGACCACGCCGGGTACGACGGCGAGGTCGTGGAGTTCACCGTCCCCGACGACGTGCGCCGTGGGCTGCGGGAACTGGCCAGGCGCACCGGCGCCACGCCGTTCATGGTGGCGCACGCCGCGCTCGCCGTCCTCCTGGAGCGCTTGGGCGCCGGGTGCGACCTGCCGATCGGCACGCTCATCGCGGGCCGCGACGAGCACGCGCTGCACGACCTCGTCGGCTTCTTCGTCAACACCCTGGTGCTACGCACCGACGTGAGCGGCGAGCCGACGCCGGGCGAGCTGGTGGAGCGGGTCAAGGCCGCCGACCTGGAGGCGTTCGACCACGCCCAGGTGCCCTTCGAGCGGCTGGTGGACGCGCTCGGCGCGGAACGCTCGCTGGCCCGGCACCCGCTGTTCCAGGTGATGCTGAACCACCAGACGCGCACCCCGGCCGGGCCGCGCCTGGCCGACCTGGACAGCGCGCCGGTCGCCGTACACACCCGTACCGCCAAGTTCGACCTGACCTTCACGCTCGTCCAACACCCCGGCCCGGACGGGGCGTTGACGGGCGGCATCACCTACCGCACCGACCTGTTCGACGCGGCCACGGCGCGCCGGCTCGCCACCCACTTCACCCGCGTGCTCGCCGCGTTCGCCGCCCACCCGGACCGCCCCGTCACCGCGATCGACCTGCTGACGGGCGAGGAGCGGCACCGCGTGCTGTGCCAGTGGAACGACACGGCGGCCGAGGTGGCGCCGGCCACGGTGCCGCAGGCGCTCGCCGACGCGGCGGCCCGCACGCCGGACGCGCCCGCCGTCATCGCCGACGACGCCACGCTCAGCCACCGCGAGCTGTACGAGCAAGCCGCTCAGCTCGCCCACGCGCTCGCCCGCCGGGGCGCCGGCCCGGACCGTGTCGTCGCGGTGCTGCTGCCGCGCTCGGCCCGCTCGGTCCTCGCCGCGCACGCCGTGCAGCACGCGGGCGCCGCCTATCTGCCGCTGGACCCCGCGCACCCCGCCGGGCGGCTGGCCGCCCTGCTCGCCGACACCGCCCCGGCGGTGGTCCTCGCCGACGCCGCCACCGCCGCGACGCTGGCCGCCGCGCTGCCCGCGCCCGGCGCCCGCACCGTGCTCCTCGACGACCCGGCGCTGGTCGCCGAGGTCGCCGGGAACCCGACCACGCCACCGGCCGCGACCCACCCGCCGCACCCGCTGAACACCGCGTACGTGCTGCACACCTCGGGGTCGACGGGCCGGCCCAAGGCGGTGGCCGTCCCGCACCGGGCGCTGGTCAACCGCCTGGTGTGGAACCAGCGGCGCTTCCCGCTCGGACCCGGTGACCGGATGCTCCACAAGGCGGCGCCCGGGTTCGACGTGTCGGTGTGGGAACAGTTCGGGCCGCCGCTCGGCGGCGCGGCCCTCGTCGTCGCCCGCCCCGACGGCCACCTCGACCCGGCCTACCTGGCCGAGACGATCCGCACCCGGCGGATCACCGCCGCGCACTTCGTGCCGTCGATGCTCGCGCTCTTCGCCGCCGAGCCGGCCGCCGCCGACCTCGGCGGGCTGCGCTGGGTCTTCAGCGGCGGCGAGGCGCTGCCGGGCCAGTTGGCCGACGCCTGGTACCGGGACCGCGACGCCGCGCTGATCAACCAGTACGGGCCGACCGAGGCGGCCGTGGACGTGACCGCGCGCCGCGCCGAACCCGGCTGGCCGGGGACCGTGCCGCTCGGCGCGCCGGGCGACAACACCCGCGCCTACGTCCTGGACGCCGCGCTGCGACCGGTGCCGGTCGGCGTGGTGGGGGAGCTGTACCTCGCCGGCGCCCAACTCGCGCGCGGCTACCTCGGCGAACCCGTGCGCACCGCCGAGCGGTTCGTCGCCGACCCGTTCGGCCCGCCCGGCACCCGGCTCTACCGCACCGGCGACCTGGCGCGCTGGAACGCGGCGGGCGAGCTGGAGTTCGCCGGCCGCGCCGACGACCAGGTCAAGCTGCGCGGCGTACGGATCGAGCCGGCCGAGGTGCGCGCCGCGCTGCTCGCCCACCCGGCCGTCGCCGACGCGGCCGTCATCGTCCGCGATGACCCGCCGGGCGCCGCCCGTCTGGTCGGCTACGTCACCCCGGCCGGCGGGCCCGCGGGCTCCGGCGACCCCGCCACCATCGACACCGCCGCGCTGCTGCGGCACGCCGCGACGCTGCTGCCGCCGGCGCTCGTCCCCGCCGACCTGGTGGTCCTCGACGCGTTCCCGCTCACCAGCAGCGGCAAGCTCGACCGTGGCGCGCTGCCCGCACCGCCTCGGCCGGCCGAACCCGGCGCGCCGGCGCGGCCGAGCACCGACGCCGAACGGGTGCTGGCCGAGCTGGTGGCCACGCTGCTCGGCCGTGACGATGTCGGCGCCAACGACAGCTTCTTCGCGCTCGGCGGCGACAGCATCTCCTCCATCCAGCTCGTCAGCGCGGCCCGCCGCGCCGGACTGGTGATCACCCCGCGCCAGGTGTTCGAGCACCGCACCGTCGCCGCCCTGGCGCTGGTGGCCGAGCCCGCGCCCCGGGACGCGGCGGCCGAGCACGACGACGGCACCGGAACCGTGCCGCTCACCCCCGTCATGCACGCCATGTTCGAGCGCGGCGGCGACCCGCGCGCCTACAGCCAGTCCCTCCTGGTCACCCTGCCCACCACGGTGGACCACGAGAGCCTGCTCGCCGCCGTGCGGACGGTGCTCGACCACCACGGCATGCTCCGCGCCACCCTCCGACCCACCGGCCCCGACGCGCCACCGCAGGCTCCCTGGGAGCTTGAGGTCCCCGCGCCCGGCACGGTGGACGCCGCCCGGTGCCTGCGCCGGGTATGCGTCGCGCCCGACGACCCCGACGCGCTGCGCGCGGCCGTGCGCGCCGGGTCCCGCGCCGCCACCGAGGCGCTCGACCCCGAGCGCGGCCGGGTCTTCGCGGCCGTCTGGTTCGACCTCGGCCCGGCCACCCCCGGCCGGCTGCTGCTGCTCGCCCACCACCTGGTGGTGGACGCCGTCTCCTGGCGGGTGCTGCTGCCCGACCTGGTCCAGGCGTGGGAGGCCGCCAGCGCCGGGCGGAGGCCGGAGCTGCCACCGGTCGAGGTGTCCTTCCGCGCCTGGGCCCGCGCCCTGGCGGCCCAGGCCGCCGAGCGCGAGGCCGAACTCCCGTACTGGCGCAAGGTGTTGACCGCACCCGACCCGGCCATCGGCGACCGGGAGCCGGACCCGGCCCGGGACGTGCCCCAGACGGTGCGTCGGCTCGCGGTCACCGTGCCGCCCGAGCTGGCCGAGCCGCTGCTGACCGAGGTGCCGGCCGCCTTCCACTGCGGGGAGCACGAGGTGCTGCTCGCGGCGCTGGCGATGGCCGTGCGGCGGTGGCGGACCGGGCGCGACGCGGTCCTGGTGCTCCTGGAGGGCCACGGGCGTAGCGACGCGGTGTTGCCCGGGGGCCGCGAACCCTCGCGCACCGTCGGCTGGTTCACCAGCCTCTACCCGGTGCGACTGACCGCCGACGGCGTCGGCCCACGGGCCCCGTACGAGGACCCGGAGGCGGCCGGGCGGCTGCTCAAGCACCTCAAGGAGCGGCTGCGCGCGGTGCCGGCGGGCGGGGTCGGCTTCGGTCAACTGCGCTACCTGAACCCGGCGGCCGGCGCCGAGCTGGCCAAGGGCCCGCGCCCACAGATCAGCTTCAACTACCTGGGCCGCTTCGACGTGGGCCCCGCCGAGCCGGCGCCGGCACCCTCGGGTGGGCCGGAGCCCGGGCCGGCTGGCGTCGCCGACGGCGCGGCCGGCGGGCACGGGCGGCCGTGGACCCCGGCCGCCGAGTCGGACGCGCTGTGGCGGGACGAGGCGACGGTCGGCGTGGACACCGCGCTCGACCTGAGCATCGCCGCGCTGCGCCGGCCGACCGGCACCGAGCTGTCGGTGACCTGGCACCACGCGAGCCTGCTGCTCGACGCGGCCCAGATCGCCGAACTGCACCAGTGGTGGCGCGAGGCGCTCCAGGCCCTGCTCGACAGCGCGCGGGGCGGCACCACGGCCGGGCACACACCGTCCGACCTGGGACTGGTGTCCCTGAGCCAGGACGAGATCGACGAGTTCGAAGACGAGTGGAGGAATCTGTGAGCAGGGCGAGTTCGGGGCTTTTGGACATCCTGCCGTTGTCCCCCCTGCAAAAGGGCCTGTACTTCCTCTCGTCGTACGACGAGAGCGCGCTCGACGTCTACACCGTCCAACTCGGCTTCGACCTCGACGGGGAACTGGACACGGGGCGGCTGCGCGCCGCCGCCGGCGCGCTGTTGACCCGGCACCCCAACCTCAAGGCGGCCTTCCGGCAGCGCAAGAACGGCGAACCGGTCACGCTGATCCCGGCCCAGGTCGACCTGCCCTGGCAGGAGGCCGACCTGTCCGGGCTGCCCGAGGCCACGCGGCGCGAGCGCCTGGCGCGGATCACCGAAACCGACCGGCGGACCAGGTTCGACCTGGGCAGCCCGCCGCTGGTCCGCTGCACCGTCATCCGCCTCGGCCCCGCGCACCACCGGCTGCTGCTGACCCACCACCACCTGCTCCTCGACGGCTGGTCGACGGCCAAGGTCATCCAGGAGCTGTTCGCGCTCTACGCCGCGGACGGCGACCCGTCCGCCCTGCCGCCCGTCCGCCCCTACCGCGACTACCTCGCCTGGGCAGCGGCCCGGGACGCGGAGGCGGACGAGCGGGCCTGGCGCGCCGGCCTGGCCGGCCTTGAGGGCCCGACGCTGATCGCCCCGGGCGCGGCAGAGCAGCCCCCGGCGGAGCCGGACAGCGTCGCCGTCGAGCTGGACCCGGGCCTGGCCGCCGCGCTCACCGCCACCGCGCGCCGCCTGGACGTCACCGTCCCCACCGCCGTGCAGGCGCTGTGGGCCCTGGTCCTCGCCGACCTCACCGGCCGCCAGGACGTGGTCTTCGGCTCCACCGTCTCCGGCCGCCCCGCCGAGCTACCGGGCGTGGAGTCGATGGTCGGCCTGTTCATCAACACCGTCCCGGTCCGCGTCCGAGCGCGGTACGAGGAGACGCTCGCCGCCCTCGTCGGCCGCCTCCAGACCGAACAGGCCGCCCTGCTGCCCCACCACCACCTCGGCCTCGGTGACATCCAACGCCTCGGCGGCGTCGGCCCGCTCTTCGACACCCTCGCGGTCTTCGAGAACTACCTCGTCGAGACCCCCGACACCGACACCGGGGACGGCGCCGGGGACGGGGCCGTCTTCGCCGGTGTGCGGGTCAGCGCCGTCACCGGGCGGGACGCCACCCACTACCCGCTCACCCTGGTCGCCGCGCCCACCGCGACCGGCGGGCTCGGCCTGACCCTGCGCTACCGCTCCGACGCGCTGTCACCGGAACGGGTACGGGGCGTCGCCGAGCGGCTGCGCCGCGCCGTGCGGGAGTTCACCGCCGACCCCGACCGCCGCCTGGCCCAGCTCGACCTGCTCACCCCCGCCGAGCGCGAGCAGGTCACCCGCGCGTGGAACAGCGACGTCACCCGGGTCGTGCCGCGGACCCTGCCCGAGCTGTTCCAGCGCTGGGCGCACGAGGTGCCCGAGCGGCCCGCCGTCGTCGACGGCGCCATCGAGCTGACGTACCGCGAACTCAACGAGCGTGCCAACCTGCTGGCCCACCAGCTCATCCGGCTCGGCGTGGGCCCCGAACGGCCGGTCGGCGTGGCCCTGCCTCGCGGCGCCGACGTCTACGTGGCCCAACTGGCCGTCGGCAAGGCGGGCGGCGTGTTCCTGCCGCTCAACCCCGACTACCCGGCCGAACGGCTGCGGGCGCTGGTCGCCGACGCCCAGCCACACCTGGTCCTGGCCGCCCCCGACGTGGCCGCGGACCCCTGGGCGCTCGGCACCCCCGTCGTCCGCCTGGCCGACCTGCCCACGGACGGGCCCGCGCACGACCCCACCGACGCCGACCGGCTGGCGCCGCTGCGGCTGGAGAACGCCGCCTACGTCATCTACACCTCCGGCTCCACCGGCACCCCCAAGGGCGTGCTGGTCGCGCACCGGCCGCTGGTCGACCTCGTCGCCTGGGCCCACGCCCGCTTCGGCACCGCGCCGGGCGACCGGGTCACCCAGTTCGCCTCGCCCAGCTTCGACGTCACCTTCTGCGAACTGGCCAACTCCCTGTTCGCCGGCGCCACCCTGGTCGTGGTAGCCGAGGAGGAGCGGGCCGGCGCGCCGCTGGCCGACTTCCTGGTGCGGGCCCGGATCACGCTCGCCGTCATCCCGCCCACCGTGGTGGCCTCGCTGCCCACCGAGGCCACGCTGCCCGCCGACATGACGCTGATCGTCGGCACCGAGGCGCTGCCCGCCGAAGTGGTCCGCGCCTGGGCCCGCCGGCACCGGCTGTTCAACGCGTACGGGCCCACCGAGGCCGTCGTCAACTCCGCCACCTGGCTCGTGCCCGCCTCCTGGGACGGCGGCCCGATCCCCATCGGCCCGCCGGACGTCAACAAGCGGGCCTACGTGCTGGACGGCGCGCTGCGCCCGGTGGCCCCCGGCGTGCTCGGCGAGCTGTACGTCGCCGGGCCCGGCCTCGCCCGTGGCTACGTGGGCCGGCCCGGCACCACCGCGGAGCGCTTCGTCGCCTGCCCCTTCGGCCCGGCCGGCACCCGCATGTACCGCACCGGCGACCTGGCCCGCTGGAACACGGCGGGGGAGTTGGAGTACGCCGGGCGCACCGACCACCAGATCAAGATCCGTGGCTTCCGCGTCGAGCCCGCCGAGATCGAGGCGTTGCTGACCGACCACCCGGCCGTCGCCCGCGCCGTGGTCGTCGCCCGCGCCGACGCGGCCGGCACCAAGCGCCTGGTGGCCTACGTCGTCTTCGAGGCCGGGGCCTCGGCGCCGGCCAGCGAGCTGACCGCGTGGGTCGCCGCCGCGCTGCCTGAACACCTGGTGCCCGCGGCCTTCGTCGCCCTGGACACGCTGCCGGTGACCACCGCCAACAAGATCGACCGCACCGCGCTGCCCGCGCCCGACCTCGCCCCGGCCAGCGAGGGCACCGCCCCGCGCACCGAGCGCGAGCGGGTGCTCGCCGGCCTGGTCGCCGAGGTGCTCGGCCTCGCCGAGGTCGGCGTCCACGACAGCTTCTTCGCGCTGGGCGGCGACAGCATCTCCTCCATCCAGCTCGTCGGCGCGGCCGGCCGGCGCGGCATCAGGCTGCGCCCGCGCGACGTGTTCGAGCGCCGTACCGTCGCGGCCCTGGCCGCCGTGGAGCAGCGGCCGGCCGAACCCGCGCCGGCCACCGTGCCCGCCACCGGCAGCGCGCCGCTGACGCCCATCCTGCGCTGGCTCGTGGAGCGCGGCGGCCCGATCGCCGACTACCACCAGTCCACCGTCCTGCGCACCCCACCCGGCACCCGGCTCGACCACCTCGTGGCGGGCCTGGGCCAGGTCGTCGACCACCACGACGCGCTGCGCGCCACACTCACCCGTACCACCCTGGAGATCCCGGCGCCCGGCACGCTCGACGCGGCCGGCCTCATCGCGCGCGTGGACGCCGCCGAACTGCCGCCCGCGGCACACGCCGAGACGCTGCGCGCGCACGCCGCCGAGGCCGCCCGCGCCCTCGACCCCTTCGGCGGCACCATGCTGCGCCTGGTGTGGCTGGACGCCGGGCCCGGGCGACCCGGCCTGCTCGCCGTCCTCGTCCACCACGCCGTCGTGGACGGCGTCTCCTGGCGGGTGCTCACCGAGGACCTGGCCGCGGCCTTCCGCGCCGCCGCCGACGGCCGCACGGCCACCCTGCCGCCGGTGGGCACCTCGTTGCGCGCCTGGGCCACCGGCCTGGTCGAGGAGGCCGCCTCCGAGCGGCGCGGCGCCGAACTCGCGCACTGGCGCGCCCTGGCCGACGGCGACCCGCTGCGGATCAGCCCGCTGCCGCTGGACCCGGCCACGGACACCCTGGAGACGCTGCGCACCGTCGCCGTCGAGCTTCCGCCGACGGCTACCGGGCCGCTGCTGACCGAGGTCGCCGACGCCTTCCACACCGGCCCCGACGCGGTGCTGCTGACCGCGCTCGCCCTCGCCCTGGCCGCCTGGCGCGGCCGGCCGAGCCCGGTACTGGTGGACATTGAGGGCCACGGGCGCGTCGAGGAGGCCGTACCAGGCGCCGAACTCTCCCGCACCGTCGGCTGGTTCACCAGCGTCCACCCCGTACGCCTGGACCTGACCGGGCTCGACCCCACGGACCCCGACCACCCAGGCGCCGCCCTCAAACGGATCAAGGAACAGGTGCGGGCCGCCCCCGACAGCGGCATCGGCCACGGCCTGCTGCGCCACCTGCGCCCCGACCCGGAGGGCCGGCTCGCCGCGCTGCCCACGGCCGCCATCGGCTACAACTACCTGGGCCGCTTCGGGGCCGGCGGCGACGCCGAGCGCGACTGGGCGCCCGCCGCGCTCACCGGCTCGCTCGGTGGCGGCGCCGACGACAGGCTGCCCGCCTCGCACACCCTCCAGCTCAACGCCTCGACCCTGGACGGGCCGGACGGCCCACGGCTCCAGGCCGCGTTCACCTTCCCGGCCCGTCTGCTGCCCGCCGACGACGTGGAGCGCCTCGCCCAGCTCTGGCTCTCGGCCCTGGAGACCATCGCCACGGCCGGCTCCCGCCCCGGCGCCGGCGGGCACAGCCCCGGCGACTTCCCGCTGGTGACCACGGGTCAGGCGGAGATCGAGACGATCGAGGCGGAGACCGGCGCGCTCGCCGAGCTGCTGCCGCTCTCGCCGCTCCAGCAGGGCCTGTTCTTCCTCTCCTCCTACGGCGCCGACGACGCGGGCCCCGACGTCTACACCACCCAGCTCACCCTGGAGGTCGAGGGGGAGTTGGACGCCGCGCGGCTGCGGGCGGCGGCCGACGCGCTGCTGGCCCGCCACCCCAACCTGCGCGCCGCCTTCCGCGCCAGGCCCGACGCCGAGCCGCTCCAGGTCATCCCCGCGCGGGTGCGCATGCCCTGGCGCGAGGTGCGCCTGGACGACGGGCCGGCCCCCGACGACGGCGCGGCTCCCGGAGCCCCGGCGGCGGCGCGGCCCGACGTCATACCGGAGGCCGTGCGCGCGCGGGCCCGCCAGGTGCTCGCCGAGGAGCGGCAGCGGCGCTTCGCGTTGGACGCGCCGCCGCTGACGCGGCTGACCCTCGTGCGCCTGGCCGAGCGCACCCACCTGCTCTCCCTCACCTCGCACCACCTGCTGCTGGACGGCTGGTCGGGCCCGCTGCTCATCCGCGACCTGCTGGGCCTGTACCACGGCACCCCCGAGCCGGCCCCGCGCCCCTACCGGGACTACCTGCTCTGGCTCGCCGACCGGGACCGGGCCGCCACCGCCGACGCCTGGCGGGCGACCCTGGCCGACATCGACGGGCCCACCCTCCTGGCGCCCGCCGCCTCGGCCGCGCCCGCCAGCGTGCCCAGCCGCGTCGAGGTGGACCTGCCGGCCGACCTGGCCGCCCGGGTCACGGCCTTCGCCCGCGCCGAGGGCGTGACGACCAACGCCGTGCTCCAGGCCGCCTGGGCCGTGCTCCTCGGCTGGCTCACCGGGCGCACCGACGTCGTCTTCGGCGTCACCGTCTCCGGCCGCCCCGCCGACCTGGACGGCGCCGACCGCATGATCGGCCTGTTCATCAACACCGTCCCCACCCGCGTCGCGCTCGCCCCCAACCAGCGGCTGGTCGAGGTCGTGCACGCCGTCCGCGACCAGCAGGCCCGCATGATGGACCACCAGTACGAGTCGCTGGCCGAACTCCAGCGGGCCAGCGGGCAACGGGAACTCTTCGACACGCTGCTGCTGTTCGAGAACTACCCGGTCGACTCCGAGCGGCTGCGCGCCACCGAGCGGCGCGCCGGCCTCACCGTCACCGGCGCCCAGGGGCACGACGCCACCCACTACCCGCTGGTGCTCGTCGCCCTGCCCGGCACCGACCGGCTCGCCCTGGCCATCGACCACCGGCCCGAACTGCTGCCGCGCGAGCGGGCCCAGACGATCGGCGCACACCTGGTCGATGTGCTCGACCACGTCGTCACCCGGCCCGACACGCCCGTGGCGGCGCTGCGACCGGCCGCCGACCAGCGGGGGCTGCGCGGTCCGATGGAGCCGATCACGCCCACGGGGCTCGCCGACCGGTTCGCCCACCAGGCCGCGGCGACCCCCGACGCCACCGCGCTGATCGCCGGCGACCGGGAGCTGACGTACCGGCAGCTCGACCGGCGCGCCGACCTCATCGCCGCCCGCCTGCTCGCGCGCGGCGCGGGCCCCGAGCGGCTGGTGGCCGTCTCGCTGCCGCGCTCGTCCGACCTGGTCGCCACCCTCGTCGCCGTCGCCCGCACCGGCGCCGGCTACGTGCCCGTCGACCCGGAGTTCCCCGCCGAGCGGATCGCCTACCTGCTCGGCGACGTCCGCCCCGTGCTCGTGGTCGACGCGACCTCCCCGGTGCTCGCCCCGCCGGAGCCCGACGAGGCCCAGGCGCCCGCCCGGCGCGCGCCGCACCGGCCGGACGGCCTCGCGTACGTCATCCACACCTCCGGGTCCACCGGCCGGCCCAAGGGCGTCGTCGTCACCCACCGGGGCCTTGACAACCTCCTGGAGGCGATGGCCGACCTGCTCGACACCGGGGCGGGCGACCGGCTGCTCGCCGTGACCACCGTCGGCTTCGACATCGCGGTCCTCGAACTCTTCGTCCCGCTGTGCACCGGCGCCACCATCGTCCTGGCCGGCCGCGACGAGGTCACCGACCCGCGCCGGCTGGCCCGCCTGGCCGAGCGCACCGGGGCCACCCTCATGCAGGCCACCCCGTCACTGTGGCGCGCCGTCGCCGAAGCCGTGCCCGAGGCGCTGACGGGACTGCGCGTCCTGTCCGGTGGCGAGCCGCTCGCCCCCGACCTCGCGGCCACGCTGGCCGGGCGCGGCGCGCGGCTGGTCAACCTGTACGGGCCCACCGAGACCACCGTGTGGTCCACGGCGGGCGACCTGACCGGCGACGAGGCCCCGCACATCGGCCGCCCGCTGCGCAACACCGACCTGCACGTGCTCGACCCGTGGCTACGTCCGGTGCCCGCCGACACCCTGGGCGAGCTGTACGTCGGCGGCGCCGGCCTGGCCCGTGGCTACCTGAACCGGCCGGCGCTGACCGCCGAACGCTTCGTGGCCTCGCCGTTCGGCCCGCCCGGCGCCCGGCTCTACCGCACCGGCGACCTGGCCGCCTGGCGGGCGGACGGCACGCTGCGGGTGGCCGGCCGCGTCGACCACCAGGTCAAGATCCGTGGCCACCGGGTGGAGCCCGGCGAGATCGAGACCGTCCTGCGCGCGCACCCGGGGGTCGAGGACGCGGTCGTGGTCGCCGCCCCCGACGCGTCGGGCACCCAGCGCCTGGTCGCCTACGTCACCGGGGCGCCCGACGGGCTCGCCGGGTTCCTGGCCGACCGGCTGCCCGCGCACCTGGTGCCCTCGCTGACGGTGCCGCTGGAGAAGCTGCCGCTCACCCCAGGCGGCAAGGTGGACCGGGCCGCGCTGCCCGCCCCCGAACTGGCCCAGGCCGAACGGGCCAGGGCCCCCCGCGACCCGCGCGAGGCCGTACTCGTCGGCCTCTTCGCCGACCTGCTCGGCCAGCCCGAGGCCGGGCCCGACGACGACTTCTTCGCCCTCGGCGGACACTCGCTGCTGGCCATGCGGCTGGCCAACCGCGTCCGCTCCGCGCTCGGCGTCGACGTCGCCATCCGCGACGTCTTCGACCACCCGACCCCGGCCGCGCTCGCCGAGGTCGTCCTGCCGCGCGGAACGCGCCGCGCGCCGTTGACGGCGGGGGAGCGCGGCGAGCGCGAGCCGCTGTCCTTCGCGCAGCGGCGCCTGTGGTTCCTGCACCGGCTGGAGGGGCCGAGCGCCACCTACAACCTCTACTTCGCGCTCAGGCTGACCGGCGACCTGGACGCGGGCGCGCTGCGCGCCGCCTTCGCCGACCTCGTCGCCCGCCACGAGCCACTGCGCACCGTCTTCCCCGAGACCGAGGCCCCCACCGAGGACGCCGACCCGCGCGGCGGCCCGGACGGCGTGCCCTACCAGCACGTACTCGACCCCACCGCGGGCGCCGAGGCCCTCGGCGACCTGGCCCCGTCGCCGGTCAGCGCCGAGCGCCTGGACGCGGAGCTGCGCGCGGACGCCACGGCCGCCATCGACATCACGCGCGAGATCCCGCTGCGGGCCCGGCTGTTGCGGCTGGGCGACGACCACGTCCTGTCGGTGACGCTGCACCACATCGCCGGCGACGAGTGGTCCATGCGCCCCCTGGTCCAGGATCTGCGCACGGCGTACGCGGCCCGCCGCCAGGGCGCCGCCCCCGCCTGGCGGCCGCTGCCCGTCGCGTACGCCGACTACGCCCGCTGGCAACGCGAGGTGCTCGGCTCCGAGAGCGACCCCGACAGCCTGCTGTCCCGGCAGGCCGACTACTGGCGCGAGGCCCTGCGCGGCGCGCCCGAGGAGCTGGCCCTGCCCTACGACCGGCCACGCCCGGCCGTGGCCGACAACCGTGGCGGCGCCGTCACCTTCGAGCTGACCCCGCGCACCCACCGGGCGCTGCGCGCGCTCACCGCCGAGGCCGGGGCCAGCGTGTTCATGGCCGCGCAGGCGGCGCTGGCCGCGCTGCTCGGCGCGCACGGCGCCGGCACCGACATCCCCATCGGCACGCCCGTCGCCGGCCGGGGCGACGCGGCCCTGGACGACCTGGTGGGCTTCTTCGTCAACACGCTCGTGTTGCGCACCAGCGTCGCGGGCCGGCCCACCTTCCGCGAAGTGCTGCACCGGGTCCGCGACACCGACCTGTCCGCCTTCGAACACGCCGACCTGCCCTTCGAGCGGCTGGTCGACCTGCTCGCGCCCGAGCGCTCGCTCGCCCGCCACCCGCTGTTCCAGGTGATGCTGGTCTTCCAGAACCTCAGCGGCGAGTCGCCCACGCTGCCCGGTGTGGAGGTCACCCCGCTCGGCGCCGACCCCGGCGTCTCCCGCTTCGACCTCGGCTTCACCCTGGCCGAGCGGCCCGGCGGGCAGGGCATCGCCGGCCTGCTCCACTTCCAGAGCGCCCTGTTCGACGAGGCCACCGCGCGCACGCTGGCCGACCGGTTCGCCGCCCTCGTCGCCCGGCTCGCCGAGCAGCCGGACACGCCGTTGCACCGCGTACCGCAGCTCACCGCGGCCGAGCACGCCCAGGCCCTGGCCAGCGGCGCGGGCGCGGTCCGCGCGCTGCCCGCGCGGACCCTGCCGGCGCTGGTGGCCGCCGCCTGCGCCCGCGACCCGCGGGCCACCGCCCTTATCGCCGACGAGGGTCAACCTCCCTTGTCCTACGCCGAGTTCGACGCCCGCGTCGGCCGGCTCGCCACCGTGCTGCGCGAGCGTGGTGCCGGCCCGCACACCCGGGTCGCCGTCGTGCTGCCCCGCTCCACCGACCTGGTGGTCGCCGTGCACGCGGCGCAGCGCGCCGGCGGCGCGTACGTCCCCGTCGACCCCGGCTACCCGGCCGACCGTGTCGCCCACATGCTGGCCGACAGCGCCCCGCGTGTGACGCTGACGGACGTCGCGCACGCGGCGGAGCTACCGGCCGCCTGCCACCCGCTGGTCCTCGACGCGCCCGAGACCGTTGCCGAACTCGCCGCCGTCACCCCCACGGCGGCCCCGCCTGCCGAACTGACCGGCGCCCACCCCGCGTACGTCATCTACACCTCCGGCTCCACCGGCCGGCCCAAGGGCGTCGTCGTACAGCACGCGGCGGCCGTCAACCGGCTGCTGTGGATGCGCGATGAGTACGCGATCGGCGCCGGCGACCGGGTGCTGCACAAGACGCCGGTCAGCTTCGACGTGTCGGTGTGGGAGCTGTTCCTGCCGCTGCTCGCCGGGGGGACGCTCGTCGTCCTGCCGGACGGGGCGCACCGCGATCCCGCCCAGGTCGCCGCCGCGATCGGGCGCCACCGGGTGACGGTCGCGCACTTCGTGCCGGCCATGCTCGCCGCGTTCGCCGCCCATCTCGCCGACTCCGGGCCGGCCGGCGCCGACCCGGGCACGCTGCGGCTGGTCTTCGCCAGCGGCGAGGCCCTGCCACCGGCCGTCGCCGCCGCCACCCGCCGCGCCCTGCCCGGCGCCGCGCTGCACAACCTGTACGGGCCCACCGAGGCGGCCGTGGACGTCACCGCCTGGCCCACCGGGCCCGCCGACGAGGGCGCCGTGCCCATCGGGCTGCCGGTGTGGAACACCCGCGCCCTGGTGCTCGACCCCTGGCTGCGCCCGCTGCCCACGGGCGTCGTCGGCGAGCTGTACCTCGGCGGCGACCAACTCGCCCTCGGCTACCTGGGCCGGCCCGCGCTGAGCGCCGAGCGCTTCGTGGCCGACCCGTACGGCCCACCAGCAGGCCGCCTCTACCGCACCGGCGACCTGGTGCGACGGCGCGCGGACGGGGCCCTGGTGTTCGTCGGCCGCACCGACGGACAGGTCAAGCTGCGCGGGCTGCGCGTGGAACTCGGCGAGATCGAGGCCGTGCTGGGCGAGCACCCGCGAGTCGCCGCCTGCGCCGCGGTGGTACGCGAGGACCAGCCGGGCCAGCGCTACCTGGCCGGGTACGTCGTCGCCCCGGCCGGCGCCGACGTGGACACCGACGAACTGCTGGTCCACGCGGCGCGCCGGCTACCGGACCACATGGTGCCCACCGCCCTCGTGGTCCTCGACACGCTGCCGCTGGGCCCCAGCGGCAAGCTCGACCGGCGCGCGCTGCCCGCGCCCGACCTGGCCGGCGCCGCCACCCGCAGCACGCCGCGCGACGCCCGCGAGGCGCTGCTGGCCGAACTCTTCGCCGAGCTGCTGCGGATGCCCGAGGTGGGCGTCGAGGACAGCTTCTTCGCCCTGGGCGGCGACAGCATCCTGTCCATCCAACTCGTCGCCCGGGCCCGCAAGGCCGGCCTGGTGATCACCCCGCGCGACGTCTTCGAGCACCGGACCGCCGCCGCCCTGGCCCGCGCCGCCACCCCCGTCACCGGCGCCCGGGCGCTGCCGCCGGTGGCGCCGACCGGCCGGCTGCCGCTCACGCCCATCATGCGCTGGGCCCTGGCCCGGGCCGACATCGACCACCTGCACCAGTTCACCCACCTGGTCGCCCCGCCGGACGCCGACACGGCGTCCCTGACCACCGCCCTGGACTGGCTCCTGGAGCGGCACCCCATGCTGCGCGCCCGACTCGTCCCCGCCGACACCGAGCCCACCCTCGAGGTGCCGCCCCCGGGCGCCGTCACCGGGGCGCGGGTGCTCACCCGCGTCGACGCGAGCGCCGTCGCGCCGGGTGAACTAGCCGCCCTGGTGGCCGAGCACGCGGCCCGCGCCGTCGAGGAACTCGACCCGCGCGCCGGCCAGATGCTGCGCGCCGTCTGGTTCGACGCCGGACCCGACGCGCCGGGACGCCTCCTCCTGGTGGCCCACCACCTGGTGGTGGACGGCGTGTCCTGGCGCGTCCTCACCCCCGACCTGGCCGCCGCGCACGCGGCGGCGCGCGCCGGGCGCGAACTGCCGAACGCCGCCACGGGCGGCACCTCCTTCCGGCAGTGGGCCCTCGGCCTCGCCGCCGCCCGCCGCCCCGCCCTCCGGACCGAGGCCGAACTGTGGCGCTCCCGCGAGGCGGTGCCGGCGCCCCCGCTCGGCCGCCGCCCGCTCGACCCGGCGACCGACACCGCCGACACCCGCGTCCACGCCGAACGCCAGCTCCCCACCGCCCTCACCCAGGCCCTACTGACCACGGTGCCGGCGACCGTGCACGGCGCCGTGCCCGACGTGCTGCTGGCCGCCCTCGCCCTCGCCATGGCCCGCTGGCGCGCGCTGCGCGGCGAGGCGGGCGGCGGCCGGGACGTGATCGCCGTGGAGGGACACGGCCGCGAGGAGAGCGCGGTGCCCGGCGCCGAACTCTCCACCACCGTAGGCTGGTTCACCACCTGGTACCCGGTGGTCCTCGACCCCGTGGACGCCGACCTGGACGAGGCGCTGCGCGGCGGGCCCGCCGCCCATACCGTGCTCGCCCGGATGAAGGAACAGCTCAGGGCCCCGGCCGAGAACGGCATCGGCTACGGACTGCTTCGCTATCCACCGCTCGGCGCCGAGGCCACCGGCGACCAGCCGCCCGGCGCCACCGGTGATCAGCCGCCCGGGGCCGCGACCCACGCCGGCCCGGCGCCCACGGACGCCGCGCCCGGCGAGCCGACCGCCGACACCACCCCGCCCGTGGTCTTCAACTACTTCGGCCGCTTCACCGGGGACGGCCCGGCCGACCCCGAGCACACCACCGCCTGGGCCCCGGCCCCCGAGGCCCTGCCCGCCCCGGGCCCGGGGCGCGGCCGGTTCCCCGTCCTGTTCCCGTTGGAGATCAACGCCTCCACCGTGGACGGCCCCGAGGGGCCGGTGCTCGGCGCCCGCTGGTCCTGCCCGGCCGGCATCCTCGACCAGGCCGCACTGGACGACCTGGCCGACCTGTGGGTGACGGCCCTGACCGGCCTCGCCGCCCACGACGGGCCGGCCACCCACACCCCGTCCGACTTCCCGCTGGTACGCCTCACCGAGCGCGAGGTCGCCACCTTCGACGAGCGCCACCCCGGCCTGACCGACATCTGGCCGCTGACGCCGCTACAGGAGGGCCTGGTCTTCCTGGCCGGCATGGCCGACGACGACGCCGGCACCGGTACCGACGCCGCAGCCGGCACCGCCGCCGACGGCGCGGCGGGCCCGGACCACGCGCCGGTGGACGTCTACACCATGCAGCTCGCGCTGCGCCTTTCCGGCGCCATCGACGCCCCGGCGCTCCGCGAGGCCGCCGCCGAACTCCTGGCCCGGCACGACAACCTGCGTACCGCGTTCGTGTCCACCGCCGCGGGCACGCCCGTACAACTGGTCCTTGACCACGTCGAGCCGGACTGGTCCGTCACCGACCTGTCCGGGCTGCCGGCCGACGAGCGTGACGCCCTCCTCGCGAAGACCACCGCCACCGACCGCGCCCGCAGGTTCGACCCGAGCGCCCCGCCGCTGCTGCGCCTGCACCTTGTGCGCCTGTCCGCCGACCGCGGCGTGCTCGTGGTCACCAACCACCACCTGGTGCTCGACGGCTGGTCGCTGCCGCTGATCGTGCAGGAGCTGTTCCAGCTCTACGCGACCCGCACCTCCGGCGCCCCACGCCCGGCCCGCCGCCGCCCCTTCCGCGACTTCCTCGCCTGGCTGGTCGCGCGCGAGGCGGGCGAGGCCGAACAGGCGTGGCGCGCCGCGCTGGCCGGGGTCAGCGAGCCGACGCTGCTCGCCCCGGCCGACCCGGCCCGCCGCCCGGTGCTCTCCCGGCACCTGCCGTACCAGCTCCCGGACGCGCTCGACCAGGCCCTGACCGGCCTCGCCCGGAGCAGCGGGGTCACCCTGAACACCGTCGTCCAGTTCGCGTGGGGCGTGCTCGTCGCCCGCCTGACCGGGCGCGACGACGTGGTCTTCGGCGCCACCGTCTCCGGCCGGCCCCCGGAGATCGAGGACGTGGAGACCATGGCCGGGCTGTTCATCAACACCCTGCCGGTCCGCCTCGACCTGCGCCCCGGCGGCACCGTGCGCGAGGCGCTGGCCCGGCTCCAGGACGAGCAGTCGGCCCTCTCGGCCCACCAGTACCTCGGACTCTCCGCCATCCAGCGCGTCGCGGGGGTCGGCGAACTCTTCGACACCCTGGTCGTGTTCGAGAGCTACCCGGTGGACGCGGACGGGCTGCGCCGCGCCGAGGAGTCCGGGTCGCTCGCCGTCACCGGCGGGGACAGCGCGGACGCCACGCACTACCCGCTCACCCTGGCCGTGGACCCGGGCAACGCCCGGCTCACCCTGGAGTACCGGCCCGACCTGTTCTCCGACGCCGACGCGCGGACCCTGCTGCGCCGCCTCACCCGGGTCCTGGAGACGCTCGCCGCCCGGCCCGACGAGCGCTGCGCGCGCCTGGAGGTCCTGGACCCGGCCGAGCGGACCCGGATCACCGCCGACTGGAACGCCACCGACCACCCGTACCCCGACCAGACCCTGCCCGCCCTGCTGGCCGACCGGGTCCGGGCCGCTCCCGAGGCCACCGCCCTGGTCTGCGGCGACGTCAGCCTCACCTTCGCCGAGCTGAACCGCCGGGCCAACCAGCTCGCCTGGGAACTCATCGGCCGAGGCGTCGGCCCCGAGGACGTGGTGGCCCTGCTGCTGCCGCGCACCGTCGACCCGGTGATCGCGCTGCTCGCCGTGCACCAGGCGGGGGCCGCCTACCTGCCCATCGACCCCGACTACCCCGCCGAGCGCGTCGACTACCTGCTCGCCGACGCCGCGCCCCGCCTCCTGCTCACCACCACCGGCATCGCGGCGGCCCGACCGGAGCCGGCCGTGCCCGTGCTGACCCTGGACGAGCAGACCGTACGGGAGCGGCTGCGCACCCGACCGGGGACGGACCCGACCGACGCCGACCGGGTGCGCCCCCTGCACCCGCTGCACCCGGCGTACGTCATCTACACCTCCGGTTCGACCGGCGCGCCCAAGGGCGTGCTGATCTCGCACCGCAACGTGCTCAACCTCTTCCACAGCCACCGCAGGGCGCTGTACGAACCGACCATCGCCGCCACCGGTCGCGCCGCCCTGCGCGTCGGCCACGCCTGGTCGTTCTCCTTCGACGCCTCCTGGCAGCCGCAGCTCTGGCTCTTCCACGGGCACGCCGTGCACATCCTCTCCGAGGAACTCCAGGGCGACCCGGAGGCGATGGCCGACTACCTGCGCACGCGGCGGATCGACTTCATCGAGCTGGCCCCCTCGGTGCTGGCCCAGTTGGAGCGGGCCGGCCTCACCGAGGGCGGGCGCTGCCCGCTGGCGCTGCTCGGCGTGGGCGGCGAGGCCGTGCCGGACGCCCAGTGGGGCCGCCTGAAGCGGTTGACCAACACCCGCAGCGTCAACCTGTACGGGCCCACCGAGTGCACCGTGGACTCGCTGCTCGCCCGCGTGGAGGACAGCGACCGGCAGGTCATCGGGCACCCGGTGGACAACGCCCGGGTCTACCTGCTCGACGCGGGGCTGCGGCCCGTGCCGCCCGGCGTCAGCGGCGAGCTGTACATCGCCGGCGCGGGGCTGGCCCGTGGCTATCTGGGGCGGCCCGCGCTGACCGCCCAGCGCTTCGTCGCCGACCCGTTCTCGCGCACCGGCGGACGCCTGTACCGCACGGGCGACCTGGCGCGCTGGACCGAGGAGGGGGCGGTGGAGTTCCTGGGCCGCGTCGACGACCAGGTCAAGATCCGGGGCTTCCGGGTCGAGCTGGGCGAGATCGAGACGGCCACCGGGGGCCACCCGGACGTCGCGCAGGCCGTGGTCGTCGCCCGCGAGGACGCCGGCGTGCGCCGCCTGGTGGGTTACGTCGTGCCGCGCGCGGGCGCCACCGCCGACCCCGCGCGCCTGCGCGCGCACGTGGCCGAACGGCTGCCGGCCCATCTGGTGCCCGCCGCCTTCGTCGTCGTGGACGCGCTGCCGATGACCGCGCACGGCAAGCTCGACCGGAAGCGGCTGCCCGCGCCCGACTTCGGCGCCGTGGCCGTCGGCCGGGAGCCGGAGGGCGACCGGGAGCGGGCGCTGTGCGCGGCCATGGCGGGCGTCCTTGGCCTGCCCCGGATCGGCGCGGACGACGACTTCTTCGCCCTGGGCGGCGACAGCATCGTCGCCATCCAGCTCGTCAGCCGGTTGCGGGCCGACGGCTGGCGGCTCTCGCCGCGCCAGGTCTTCCTGCTGCGTACGCCGGCCGCCCTCGCCGAGGCGCTGACCGGCGCCGCGCGCGGCGCGGTCGAGGAGGAGGCCGCGGGGGTGGGCACCGCGCCCAGCACCCCGATCATCGAGTGGCTGCGCGAACTCGGTGGCCCCATCGGCGAGTACTCCCAGTCCACCGTCCTCCAGGTGCCAGCCGCGCTCGGCCTGACCGAGTTGACCGCCGCCGTGCAGGCGCTGCTCGACCGGCACCACCTGCTGCGCGCCCGCCTCGTGCGGCACCCGGCCGAACCGGCGCCGGGAACGGCCGAACCGGCTCCGGGGGCGGCCGAACCGGCGTCCGGGGCGGGGGAGCGGTGGGAGTTCGACATCCCCGGGCCCGGGGCCGTGCGGGCGGCCGACCTGGTCGAGCGGATCGACGTGTCCCACGTCGCGCCCGGCCGTGAACTGGCCCACGCCATGGGCGAGAAGCTGCTCGGCACGGTCGGCGAACTCGACCCGGAGTCGGGCCGGATGGCACGCCTGGTCTGGTTCGACGCGGGCCCGGCCCGCCCGGGGCGGCTGCTGATGCTGCTGCACCACCTGGTGGTGGACGGCGTCTCCTGGCGGGTCCTCCACCCGGACCTGCGGGCCGCCTGGGAGGCGGCCCGCGCGAGCGGGCGGGCGACGCTGGACGCGGTGCCCACCTCGTTCCGCACCTGGTCCCACGCGCTGGCCGAGGCCGCGACGCGTCCGGAGCGCGAGCGCGAACTGCCGCACTGGCGCGAGACGCTGGCCGCCGCGTCGGCCCCGCTGGCCGCCCGCCCGCTCGACCCGGCCCGCGACACCGTACGCACCCTGACTCACCTCAGCGTCGAGCTGCCGCCCGAGCACACCGGGCCGCTGCTGACGGCGGCCGTGCGGGAGACCGGCGCCAGCGTCAACGAACTGCTGCTCGGCGCCCTCGCGGTGGCCCTCGCGCACTGGCGCGAGCAGCGCGGCGACGCGCGGCCCAGGAGCATGGTGGTGGCGATGGAGGGCCACGGCCGCGAGCAGGACATCGCCCCCGGCACCGACCTCTCGCGCACGGTCGGCTGGTTCACCTCCGTCTACCCCGTACGACTCGACGCGGCCGGCGTGGACCTCGCGGAGGCGCTGACCGGACGGGGCGGCGGGGCCAGGGCGCTGCGCGAGGTGGTGGGACGGATCGGCGACCAACTGGCCGCGGTGGCCGACAACGGCATCGGCTACGGCCTGCTGCGCTACCTCAACCCGCGCACCGGCCCCGAACTCGCCGCGCTCGGCACGCCCGAGGTGCAGTTCAACTACCTGGGCAGGTTCGCCGGCAGCGCGCCGGCCGCGACCGGCACCGACGGCGCGGCCGGCGCCGAAGGGCGGCCGGACGCCGGGCCCGACGGGCGCGGCGACTGGGCCCCGGCCCCCGAGGCGGGGGTCATGGGCGGCGGCCGGGACCTGGACATGCCGGTGGGCTACCTGCTGGACATCACCGCCTCCACGGTCGACGGCCCGGACGGGCCGCGACTGAGCGCGGGGTGGGTCTGGCCGGCCGACCTGCTCCCCGAGGCGAGCGTGCGCGAACTGGCCGAGGCGTGGACCACGGCGCTGCGTGCCCTCTCCCGCCTCGGCGACACGCCGCCGGACGCGGGGGACGGGCCGGCCTGACGAGCGGGCGCCGTACGGCTGGTGCGCCGGGGCCCGCGCCCCGGCGCACCACGGGCACGCGGGGGCGCCGCCCCGCCAGAGGCGCGGGGAGCCCCGGGGCGCCCGTATGTCCGGCGGGGTCTCCCGGCCCGGCGGGGCGACAGGGCCCAGGGCATGCGCCGGGCCCCGCAGGGCCGAGAGCGCCGTGCGGGGCGGAACGGCCGGGCGCGGGGCGGCCGTTGCCACCCCGCGCCCTGGCGCGCGCGTTACAGCTTCCGCAGGATCTTCTCGATCTCGTCCACCGCGCCGTTGGCCCAGCGGTAGGAGCCGACGGTGTAATGCTTGATCGGGAAGGCGTGCCCGGCCTTGACCGCGCGCACCCCCTTCCAGACCTTGTTGTCCAGCAACTGCTGGGTGAGGGCGGGGGCCTTGCCGTCGAAGAGGTGCGGGTAGAGCAGCACGTCGCAGTCGTCCAGGATCTCCAGCTCCTCGTACGACTTCTGGACGAACCCGGCCTCGTCCTTGGCGATCCTGGCGCCGATCCGCAGGCCCAGGTCGCGCATGACGGTCAGCAGTGGCGAGCCGAGGAAGAACGCCCCGTTCTGGCCGCCGCTGAGCGGCGCCCAGGTGGTCTTGGAGATCTGCGCGGCGTGGGCGTCCTTGACCTCCCTCAGCCGTCGGCGGTATTCCGACTTGGCGTCGGTGAGCGCGTCGCGCCGGTTGACCGCGTCGGCGACCTTGTCGAGCTGCTCGTACCACAGGGCCCCGCTGTCGGACCAGTTGAAGTACGCGACCGGGGCGATGGTCTTCAGCGGCGCGGTCTTGTCCTTGTAGAACTGGTCGACGATCAGGTCGGGCTTGAGCGCGCCGATCGCCTGCGCGTTGGGCGTGCCGGCCACGCCGATCGTCTTGACCCGGCGCAGCTTCTGGTAGACGTCCGCGGGCAGCGCGGCCGGGTTCGCGATGCCGTCGGGGATGCCCACCGGCACGATGCCGAGGTCGAGGAGCATCAGGGTGTCCCAGTTCTCGCAGGCGATGACGCGCTGCGGGTGGGCCGGGGCCTCGATGGTTCCGTTGTCGGTCCTGACGCTGCGGGTGTCCTGCTTCCCGCCGCCCTCGCCCCCCTTGTCGTCCTTCTTGTCGTCGTCGTTGGATTCGCTCACCCCGCAGGCTGTCAGTCCGATGGCGGCGGCTGTTCCGGCCAGTCCGCCGAGGAACGCCCGGCGCTTCACAGGCGTGAACGGGGTGGCGGATCGGGTCATCTCAGATCTCCTCGCACGTCGAATACGGCGCGACGATGCCGCGCATGAAAGGTTAGGCTTGCCTAACTTACTCCTTGACCGCAAGATCTAAGGAGTTGGCCGCCGTTGAGGAGTGAGGAGCCCACCAGGATGAGCGGGGCGTCGATCCAAGAGCACCGGTACGCGAGCCGTCGGCCGGGCAGGCTGAACGTCACGAGGGTGCGCCAGGTGCGCCGGATCACCCCGCGTATGACCAGGATCACCTTCGGAGGTGACGACCTGTCAGGCTTTCTGAGCAACGGCACCGACCAGCACGTCGCGCTCTACTTCTACGAGCCGCACGTCGAACTGCCCCGGCCCTTCACCGCCGAGGCGGCCCGCGCCCTGCTGCCCGTCGCCCGCCCCCGGCTGCGCCGCTACACCATCCGCCACCACCGCCCCGAACAGGCCGAGGTGGACATGGACTTCGTCCTGCACGGCGCCGACCAGCTCGCGTCGGGCTGGGCCGAGACCGTACGGCCCGGCGACGAGAGCATCTGGTTCGGGCCCAGCCCCGCCTACCAACTCGACGTCGAAGCCCCCTGGCACCTCTTCCTCGGCGACGAGACGGCCATCCCCGCCATCGCCGTCACGCTGGCCGCGCTGCCCGCCGGGGCCAGGGCCCGGGTGCTCATCGAGATCGCCGACGCGCAGGAGGAGCAGCCGCTGCCCACCGCGGCGGACGCCGAGATCACCTGGCTGCACCGCGACGGTCGCCCGGCGGGGCAGCCGCTGCACGACGCCGCGCTCGCGACGCCCCTGCCGCCTGGGGCCGGCCGGGTGTGGGGCGCGGCCGAACGCGGCGTCGTCAAGGCCCTGCGCGGCCACTACGTCCGCACCCACGGCATGGACCGGGCACACACCCACCTCACCGCGTACTGGACGCGGGGCGAGACCCAGGACAGCGAGGTCTGAGCCCGCCCCATGTCCGGTCACCACCCCCGAACCGGCACCCCGGCCCCCCCGGGCCCGCCCGCGCCCACCAGCCGCGACGCCCCCACCCAGCACGGCCAACGGAGGTCAACCCGACCATGCCCACACTCCCCGCCGGGAGCGGCACATGACGCGCCCGCCCGCCGCCGTGTCACACCCCTCGAACCCCGCCGCCCCCGCCACCCCCGCCGTACGGACCGGCCCCGGTGGCCTGCTGCTGTGGTGCCTGCGCGACAACGCGGGCCGCGTCACCATCGCCGTCGTCGGCGGACTGCTCTACCAACTCGCCCTCATCGGCCTGCCCTGGTGCGTCGAACGCGCCCTCGACCAGGGCATCACGGTGGACGACCCGCCCGCGACGCTGCGCTGGGCCGGCGTCATCGCCGCCGTCAGCGTGGCCGCCGCGCTCGGCGAGATCGTCCTCGGCTGGCAGTCCACGGTCAGCGCGACACTCACCGGAAACCGGCTCTACCTGCGCCTGGCCGACCGGATCGGCGTACTCGACGAGGCCGCCATGGACCGGTACGGCGAGGGCGACCTCAGCATGCGCGGCACGCGCGACGTGGACCTGGTGCGCACCTGGCTGATGGGGTTCGCCTCCTTCGTCACCGGCGTCATCGGCTTCACCGTCATGATCATCGCCATCCTCGGGCTCGACCCGCTGCTCGCCGTCGTCGGCCTCGCCTGCGTACCACCGCTGGTGATCATCAACACGGTGCTGTTTCCCAAGTGGTTCGGAGCGGCCAACGCCGACCTGTCCGCCGCGCACGGCGCCCGGGCCGACGCCGTCGAGGAACTGCTGTCCGCCAGCGCCGCCGTACGCGGCCTCGGCGGCGAGCGGGCGCTGGTCGAACGGCACGACGAACGCAGCTCCCACGTCACCCGGCACACCCTCGTCACCGCCCGCGTCTCCGCGAGTTGGGCCGCCGTCTCGCCCTTCGTGCCCGGGCTGGCCATCGGCGTCGGCCTCGCCGTCGGCGGCCTGGCCGTGTTGCGCGACGACATGACCATCGGCGGCATCGTGGCCTTCACGAGCTGGATGAGCATGCTGGTGCTCTGGGTCGGCGTGCTCACCCTGCGCCTGAGCCAGCTCAGCCAGGCCCGCACCGCCGCCCGCCGCCTGGTGGAGGTCTTCGAGACCGAACCCGCCCTGGCCACACCGGCCGACCCCACCCCGCTGCCCACCGCCGGGGACCTGGTCGCCGACGGCGTCACCGTCCACCGCGAGGGCCGTACGATCCTCGCCCCCACCAGCCTCACCGCACGCCCCGGCGAACTGGTCGCCCTCACCGGCCCGATGGCCTCCGGCAAGACCACGCTGCTACGCGTCCTCGCCCACCTGAGCGCCCCGAGCGAGGGCACCGTACGGTACGGGGCCGTCCCCCTGGACCAGGCCGCCCCCGACGAACTGCGGGCCCGCGTCGCGTACGTACCGCAGCGGCCGGTCACCGTCAGCGGCACCCTCGCCGACAACCTGCGCCTCGGCGGCGAGTTCAGCGACGAGGAGCTGCGCGAGGCGTGCCACCTCGCCGCGCTCGACGACTACCTCGCCGAGCGCCCCGACGGCCTGGAAACCCCGCTGGGAGAGGGCGGCAACACCCTCTCCGGCGGCCAGTCCCAGCGACTCGCGCTGGCCAGGGCGCTGCTGCGCAAGCCGTCCGTGCTGCTGCTCGACGACGTCACCTCAGCGGTCGACACCGAAACCGAGAAGGCCATCGTGGAACGACTCACCAGCCGAGGCGACGGGCTCACCGTCGTGTTCGCCACCCACCGCCCGGCCGTGCTCGCCGCCGCCGACCGCGTCATCACCCTGGCGCACACCGCCCCGGCCGCGGCCGACGAGGAGCGGGTGAGCGCGGGTGGCTGAGCAGCCAGGGCTCTCCGAGACCCCCGACCAGACGGCCGTACTGCGCCGCGCCTGGCCCTACCTGCGCCCCGAGCGGCGCGGCATCGCGCTGGCCCTGGTCGGCAGCGCAGCGGCCACCGCCTGCACGGTCGCCGTGCCGGCCGTCATCGGCGCCGGCGTCGACCAGCTCATCGAGGACGACCGCGACGGCCTGCTCACCGCCGCCGGCGTGCTGGTGGGCCTCGTCGTGGTGCGCCTCGTACTGTTCCGGCAGTCCGAGATCTGGCTCACCACGGTCGGCGAACGCGTCGTGCGCGGCCTGCGCGAACTGGCCGTACGACGCCTGGCCCAGGCCCCGCTGCGCTTTCTTGAGGCACACCGCTCCGGCGATCTGCTGCGGCGCACCACCACGGAGATCGCCGACCTCGCCAACTTCGTCCGTGGCCAGTTGCCCGAGGTCCTCACCGTCCTCGGCTACCTGCTGTTCACCACCGTCCTGCTGCTCAGCTACTCGCCGCTGCTCACCCTCGCGTTGCTCGTGGTGTTCGTGCCCGGCATCGTGTGGGTGCTGCGCCGCTTCAAGCGCGCGGCGGGCCCGGCCTTCGCGGCCGAGGCGGCCGCCGCCGGCACCGTCGCCGCCACCTACCGGGAGCTGGTGACGGCCCGCGAGATGTTGCAGACCAACAACGGTGTGGGCGGCTGGCGAGCGCGGTTCCTGGCCGACAGCGAGCACCGCTACCAGGCCGCGCGGCGCACCCAGAAGTCGCTGTTCATCATCAGCCTCTCGCGCGTCGTGCAGGGCCTGACCACGGTGGTCCTGCTGCTGCTCGGCGGCTGGCTGGCCGCCGACGGCCAGATCAGCGTCGGCACCGTCGTCGTGTTCATCCTGGCCACCCGGCAACTCTTCGACTCGGCCACCCAGGCGTCCAACCTCGTCGGCCAGTTGCAACTCACCAAGGTCGGCCTGGCCCGGCTGCTCGACCTGCTCACGACGACCGCCCCGCACGTCGCCGAGACCACCGAGAACGACGCGGCGCCCGACACCGCACACCCCCGCGAGCCGACGGCCGCGCCCCCGAAGCAGGCCTCCACGGACGAGGCGGCCCCGCCGGACCGGCCGCTACAGGCCGTACGCGGCACGGCCCCGATCCCTTCAACGACGCCCGCGCGGGGTGACCTTGAGGTGCGCGACGTGCGCTACTCCTACGTCGCCGACGCCGAGGTCCTGCACGGCCTGAGCCTGTCCATCCCGGCCGGCGACCGGGTGGCCCTGATCGGCCCGACCGGGGCGGGCAAGACCACCCTGGCCAAGCTGATCACCGGCCTGTACACCCCCGACGCGGGCAGCGTCAGCTACGCCGGCGTTGACCTGCGCGCGCTGCCGCCCGGCGAACTGCGCCGGCGTGTCGTCCTGGTGCCGCAGCGGGTGCACCTGATCAGCGGGACGCTCCAGGACAACCTGGCCCTGGTCCCGCGCCGGCCCACCGACGACGAGGTCCGCCAGGCCGTGGCCCGCCTCGGCCTGGAGGACTGGGTGGCCGGGTTGCCGGACGGCCTGACGACCCGGCTCGGCGGCGGCGAGGGCCGGCTGTCGGCCGGCGAGGTGCAGTTGGTCGGCCTGGTACGGGCGGCCCTGGTCGACCCCGCCGTGCTGGTTCTGGACGAGGCCACGGCCGACATCGACCCGCAGACGGCCCACAAGCTGGAGACGGCCATCGACGTGCTGCGCACCGACCGCACCCTGATCGTCATCGCCCACCGCGAGTCCACGATCGAGCGGCTGCCCCGGGTCATCCGCCTCGAACACGGCGGCCTCGACCCGCTGCCGGCGCCCCGGGGCGCGCCTTCGTAGGTGTGACGGAGGGACGACGAAAGGCGGTCAACGACGGGGTTTCCGGGTTTCCTCGTCGGTGACCGCCCCGGGCCGGCGCCCGGTCGCCCGTGGCTAGACGGGCCGCACGCGGGCGCGCAACAGGCAGAACACGTTGCCCTCCGGGTCCGCCAGCACGTGCCAGTCCTCGGCGCCCGTCTGGCCGACGTCGGCGGGCCTGGCGCCGAGCGCGAGCAGCCGTTCCAACTCGGCGTCCTGGTCGCGGTCGGTGGGGTTGACGTCGATGTGCAGCCGTGGCTTCGCGGTGGGCGGGGCGTCGTTGGGGCTCAGGATGATGGTGGGCTGCGGACCGCCGAAGCCGACCTCGGGCGGACCGATCTCGATGCCCCCGTCGTCCTCCCGGCCGATCTCTACGTAGCCGAGCACCTCGCACCAGAAGGCGGCGAGTCGCTCGGGATCGGTGCATTCGAGGATCAGCTCACTGATGCGGCATGCCATGCCGGGCAGTGTACGGAGCCCTCGCCGCGCCGCGCGATCATGTTTCGCGGCCCGGCGGCACGCCTCCCACCAGGCAGTCGGCGGCGGGACATCGGGACATTCGGGCGGCGGCGGGCGGGGAGGGGCCCGGTGGTGCGCCGGCCCCGAACCCCGGGGCCGGCGCCGGGTCACACCTTGCGGTAGCCGTACGCCTCCTCGGCCGCCGCCGCCACGGCGTCGAGGTCGGCGCCGGTGGCCGAGGTGACCACCGCCGCCACCGCCCCCTCCACCAGCGGCGCGTCCACCAGCCGGGTGCCGGCCGGCAGTTCGTCCCCCTCGGCCAGCAGCGCCTTCACCGTGAGGACGGCGCTGCCCAGATCCACCAGGAGGGCCACGCCTGCGCCGCCGTCCACCGCCCGCGCCGCCTCGACGACGAGATCCGCGCTTGTGCCGAGACCGCCGTCCCGGGTGCCGCCGGCCGGCGCGACCGGTGCCGTCGTCAGCCCGGCCAGCCCGCGCGCCAGCTCGGCGACCGCCTCCGCGACCGGCCCGCTGTGCGAGACCACGACCACCCCGACCCGCCCCTCCTGCGCCACCCGCTGCACCGCGCTCACCGCGCCACCTCCGCGAGCGTCGCGAACAACAGGGCCGACGAGCTGGCCCCCGGGTCCAGGTGTCCGACGCTGCGCTCACCGAGATAGCTGGCCCGGCCCTTGCGGGCCCGCAGCGCCTCCGTGGCCCGCGCGCCCTCCTCCGCCGCGGCCCGCACCGCGTCGAACGGGTCGCCCGCCGCGTCGGACGCGCCGAGCGCGTCCGCGCCGGGCACCAGCGCGTCCAGCATCGTCTTGTCGCCCGGCGCGGAGCCGCCGAGCTGCGCCACCGCCGCGACGCCCGCGCGCAGCGCCGCGCCCAGCTCGGCGACGCTCACCCGTTGCGCGTCGCCGAGCTCCTTGCCCGTACGCCGCAGCAGGGTGCCGTACAGCGGCCCGGAGGCGCCTCCCACCGTCGAGATCAACTGCCGGCCGGCCAGCGCCAGCACCGCCCCCGGGGTGCCCGGTGGGCCCGCGTCCAGGGCGGTGGCCACGGCGGCGAATCCGCGTCGCAGGTTGCTGCCGTGGTCGGCGTCCCCGATCGCCGCGTCGAGTTCGGTGAGGCGGTCCGCCTCGCGGTCCACGGCGGCGGCGGCCGCCGCCAGCCACCGCAGGAAGAACGCGGCGTCCAACCCCTCGTCGGGGCCGCCGCCCGACCCCGCGTCGGGGTGGGCGTGCGCGGGGGCGGGGTCGCTGTTGGAGGCGGATGCAGTGCCGGACACGGGTGGGTCCCTTCGCTCGTACGACCGGCCGGGGCCGGTCGTTCTCCGTCGCTCTACGCCAGCGTACGCAGCGCGTGCGCATCAACCGCCCGCCGCCGCGCGCCACGTGCGCTGGCGCGGGCGCGGGTTACAGCCCCCACCGCAGCGCGGGCGTGCGCACCGGCGCGTCCCACAGGCGCAGCAACTCCTCGTCGGCCTGGCACAGCGTCACCGCGCAGCCCGCCATGTCCAGCGAGGTGACGTAGTTGCCCACGAGGCTGCGCAGCACCGGCACACCACGCTCGGCCAACACCCGGTGCACCTCGGCGGCGAACCCGTACAGCTCAAGCAGCGGCGTCGCGCCCGCGCCGCCCACCAGCAGGAGCACCGGGTTGGTGGGCCGCAGGTCCTCAAGGACGGCGTCCACGGAGAAGTCCGCGATCTCCCGCGAGGTCATCATGGGCCGCCGCTCCCGGCCGGGCTCGCCGTGGATGCCCACCCCCAGCTCCAGCTCGCCGTCGGGCAGCGCGAACGTCGGCCCGCCCTTGGCCGGCGTGGAGCAGGCGCTGAGCGCGACGCCGAAGCTCCGGGACGACGCGTTGACCTGGCGGGCGATCGCCTCCACCCGCTCCAGCGGCGCGCCCTCCTCGGCGGCGGCGCCCGCGATCTTCTCCACGAACAGCGTGGCCCCGGTGCCACGACGGCCCGCCGTGTGCGTGCTGTCCGTCACGGCGACGTCGTCGTCCACGAGCACCTTGGCCACCCGCACGCCCTCGTCCTCGGCGAGTTCCATGGCCATGTCGAAGTTGAGCACGTCGCCGGTGTAGTTCTTGACCACGAACAGCACCCCCTGGCCACTGTCCACGGCGGCCGCCGCCTTGACCATCTGGTCCGGCACGGGCGAGGTGAACACCTCACCGGGGCACGCCGCGTCAAGCATCCCGGTGCCCACGAAACCCCCGTGCAGCGGCTCGTGCCCGGACCCGCCGCCCGACACCAGGGCCACCTTTCCGGCCACCGGCGCGTCGCGGCGTACGATCACCCGCCCCTCCACGTCCACGGTCAGCTCCGGATGCGTGGCGGCCATCCCGCGCAGCGCGTCGGCGACCACGGTCTCGGGCACGTTGATGAGCATCCTCAACTGTCTCTCCTCGGCAGGTCAAAGACGGGGTTGTGAGCTGTGTCTGTGCGGGTCAGAGCGAATGCCAGCCGTTATCGATCTTGGTGCTTCACGGTGGTCGAAGGTGGGTTCCGGCGATACTGGTTCCCACTCCCTGACAAGGCGTCAGGCGTTGGTGCCCGGGCCCGGGTTTCCGGGAGCGAACACTCGAACCAATATCAGGCGCGGGCGTCTCTTGGCCAGGATGGCATCACCACTCCAGGCGGTCTCTCCTACCGCGCTTTGGTCCGCCGTTGCCCGTGCGGTGCGGACCTGTCCGGATGAGCACGTTCGTCGCCAGATGGTGAGGCGCGGCGGCTGCGGTGCCACGGTGGAGGTAGCCGCGTTCGCCACCTCCACCAAGTGGGCGACCACGCCGATGACGACTCTCGGCGGGAACAAGAGATCGCCCCCACACCTCGCTCGCCAACGGATGCCGCTCCCGGGTCGGATCCCGTCAAGGTCGTGTCAGTCGGTGCCCGGGCGGCCGTGCCAGTCCAGGCACACGACCAGCGCGTCGTCCGCCGCCGGCCCGGAGCCGCGGTGTCCCAGCAGCTCCTGCAACATTGTCCTGGGCACCTGGGAAGCGGGCAGGAGACGTGTACTGGTGATCGCCCTGGCCAACGCCCACTGACCGTACTTCTCACCCGCCGGCGAGAGGGCGTCGTAGACGCCGTCGCTGATGAACAACAGCCGGTCCCCGGACTCGACCTTGAAGCGCTGCGTGGTGTAGGTCGTGTCCTCGAACATCCCCAGGGGGATCTGCGCATCGAATTCGATGGCCTCGACGACATCCCGGCGAAGCCGCCAGATGCGGGGCGAGCCAGCGTCGATGATCTCCACGTCTCCGGTGGGAAGGCAGAAGCGGAGCATGAGCGTGGACAGGAACTGCCGGCCGTGGTATTGGCCGTAGACGGCCTGGTCGGCCAGGTACGCCTGGTCGGCGAGGTTCAGCCCGGCGCGGCGGGCGTTGCGCAGGGCGTTGGTCGCGAGGTTGGTGAGCAAGGCCGCGTCGATGCCCTGGCCCATGCCGTTGCTCACGGTCAGGAGGAGGTCGTCGGCGGACGACGACCAGTCGAAGCTGTCACCGAAGATCGCGTAAGCGGGCTCCAGCTGCGCGCCGACGTCGTACTCGGGTCGCGAGCAGGAGCGCCCGGGCAGGAGCTGCCACTGCATCTCGGCGGCGAGGGTGAGCCGTTCCGCGCGGCGGGCCTGCAGGAAGAGATCGGTGTCCCGCTCCGCGACGGCGATCTCGTGCGCCAGCGCGGCCGCGCACTGCGCGAGGTCCGCCAGAGTGTCGGGGCTGACGTCGCTCTCACGGCCGGGCAACCGCACGCTGAGCACGCCGAGCCGGTCACCACGGACACTGACCGGCAGGTGGACCGTTACGGTGGAGGACGCGGCGTCGGGCACACAGTGCGCTTCCTGGGCGATGAAGGCGTGACCCGGGGCAGTGTCATGGACCGGCAGCGAATGGTGGGTGTGCGGGAGAACGCCTACGGGCTGCAGTTGCGTCATGGCATAGTCAGCCATCAGGAGATCGACCGCCACAGCGCCGTGTCGCCGCTCGATCACCGAGCGGACCACGTCGAAAACCTCATGAGGCGCGGCCTCGCGCAACAGGCGCTCAACCGCGCTGGGTCTGTCCACCGGTATCGGACCTTGCCTTCCTTGACATATCTTCATGCATGCGACTTCTTATACCGACCAGCCGGATCGAGCACAAAACGCTCACACGGGAGTGTCACATGCGCGAGGACCCCATGGCTCTCCAGCAACAGGCCACCGCCGCAGTGCCTGAGGTCAGCCGTGTCCTTGAGCTCCTGGAGATCGCCTGGGAACGGGGCCGGGACGCCCTGAGCACCGCTCCTGTCTCCACGGCACAGATTCGTGTGATGTACATCATCGAACGCGAGCCAGGCATCAACCTCAGTGCCCTCCGTCGTCACCTGGCGGTGGCCGCTCCCACGGCCACGCGCCTGTGTGACCGCCTTCAGGCCGCCGGATTCCTCCGCAGGACTCCCCGCCCCGAGGACCGCCGCGAGATGCAGCTGACGCTCACCGACGCCGGCACCGCGCACCTGCGCGAGGTCCGGCGACGCCGTGAGCAAGCCCTCCGTCAGGCCATGAACCGGATGACCCCCCTCACACGCGACGCCTTGGCCACTGGCCTCGCCGCCCTCTGCGAAGCCGTCGCCGAGCCCCTCCCGTACGCGCGGGAGCAGCTCGTCGAAGAGAGCGGCTGAGCGCAGCCTCGGGACGCCGGTCTGGTCTGCGCGCACCGCCCGGGTCCGAAGGTCGGGCGGCTCCCGTGGCCGGTGTGGCGCGGTGATCGCTACGCATCCGGACGGTGAGTCGTCGGGACATGTGGAGGACCGTCTGGAGGCGGCGGTTCGGGGCACCTGGTCAGTTCCCGGGGCGGCCCATGCGAACGGCGAGGGCGAGCGTGTCGTCCGGGTGCAGTACGACCGTTCGCATGTCTGTCGCGATGGCTCCGGGAAGGGAGGCTGTCGGGTCCCGTGACCGCTTCCGGGCCGAGTCGATGAGGCGCGCCTCGCCCTCGATGGGATCGCGGCGACTCTCGGTGAGTCCGTCGGTGTACAGCAAGAGCAGGTCGCCCGGTTCCATCCGGGTCTGAAGCACCCTGTCGCTGCCGGCCAACGGGAAGCCGATGCCGCGTCCTCGTACGTTGAGGAAGTCCGCCCGGCCGTCCGTGCGGACGAGGAGCGCTGGAGGGTGGCTGCCGTTGGCCAGGCTGAGTTCGCCCGTCGCCGGGTTGAGTCGGGCCAGGAGCACGGTGGCCAGGAGATCGCCGTCCAGAGGCATGAGTATCTCGTCGGCCCGTTTGACGATCGCGGTCAGCGGGTGTCCGTCCAGCGCCAGGGTCCGCACGGCGTGGGTCACGTTCAGGGCGCTTCGGGTGCTGGTGATGCCGTGTCCGAGGGCGTCGACGACCGTGATGTGGACGGTTCCGTCGGGCAGACGGAACCAGTCGTAGAGGTCGCCACCGGTGGGGTCGTGCGTGTCGGCGGGTTCGTAGTGGACGGCGAGTTCCAGGCCCTCCACTGCCAGGGGAGGGGGACGAAGGGCGTTCTCCATGTCCTGCAGCATCCGGCCGTGCGCCTGGCGCAGTTGCTCGTCGCGTTCTTCGAGCTGGATGTACAGGGCGAGGACGCCGCTGTTGGTCTCGGCCAGTTCGTGCTTGAGGACGCGGTGTTCGGCGGCGAAGGCGTCCACGCGTGCGAGTGAGGCCCGTAGTTCCTGTTCCAGCTCTTCGCTCTCTGATCTCCGCGCCACGCGCGGTGCGCACGCGTCGGGGGGCGGCTCGGCTCCCTCCGGGACAGGCACGTGCCAGGTGGCCGTGGTGTCGCAGACCGCCTGGGCGGCGAGGGGGAGCCCGGCCAACGGCAGCGGGCTCCGCGACGCCGGCGACACCAGGCTGACGGAGAGAAGCGTCGGCTGCCCCTTGGAGCCTGGTTGGCAGGTGGAGCCGAGCCTGACCGTGCGTCCGGCTCGCAGTTCGTGGCCGGCGACGCCGCTGATCGAGAGAACCAGCCGCGCGCGCACTTCGAGGGGGAGACCGTAGGCGTCGGCCACCTGGCGCAGGGCGCGGCGCAAGGACCGCAGCGTCCGGAAGGTGTCAGACAAAACGGCCACCCGGTGCCCTGGCGGCGAGGAAGGTCGCGTCGTCCCGCGTCGAACGGTGAGCGTGAGCCACTGCCGCCGCGAGCAGCGCGGGCGGCAGCCGGAGCAGGAAGCGCGAGGGCGCGTGGGCCCACCGCGGGAGGATCCCGTCGGAGTGCAGCACAGCGATGACTCCCGGGCCCGTGGGCAGGGTGTGTGTGCGCGGGGTGGGCATGTTCCACCCGACGACACCGGGCAGGCCGGTCATCCCGTGGCGGATGGTCTCGGGAGTCACGACCAGGGCGCGGATGTTGCCGACGCCGCAGTACTCGGTCCGGTCGTGGTGCAGCCGCATGATGCCGACCGCGGCACCGCGGGTGTGGCGTAGCGCCCGGTGGACGGCGAAGAGCATGTCGTGGAGCGCGCGGTCGGGTGCGCGGTGAAACACGCGCAGGGCGGCCTGTGCCGCCTCCGATGCCTCGGGGCCGTGTCCGAGGCCGTCCACGACGAAGGCCGTACGACAATCCGCGGTGTCCGCCGAGGCGCACGCGTCACCACAGGGCTGTTCCCCGTCGACGGGAAGAGAGAGGGAACCGATCTCCTGGTGGGCCTTCGGCCGGTGGTCGGCATCGGTGAGCCGGGCACAGGCGAGGGTCGCGGTGCCTGGCTCGGTGCGGATGGTGAAGTCCGTGGCGATGCGACGGACGGCGCCCAGGCCGGCGCCGAGGGTCGCGGTGGTGCTGTATCCGTCGGTGAGGGCGCGGGGAAGGTCGGCGATGCCGGGCCCGCGATCGACGGCGAGAATCTCCATCCCGCCTCCGAGGAGGAGCGGCTGCAGGTACACCGAGCCGCCGGTGGCGTGCTTGGCGAGGTTCCCGGCGAGTTCCGACGCCAGCACGGCGGCCTGGTCGGGGAGGGAACCGGTCAGACCGCACGACTCGGCGACGGTGCGGGCGGCTTCCGCGGCGAGCTGGACGGCGCTGTGGTGGTCGACACGGACCTGAACGGTCGATGTGGCGGGTGCCGGTGTCACGGTGTCGTCCATCGGGTGGCCGTGACGGTGGTGCCCCGGCCCGGCGCCGAGTCGATGCGGAAATCATCCATCAGCCGTCGTGCCCCGCCCAGTCCATGGCCCAGTCCGGCCCCCGTGGTGTACCCGTCGGTGAGGGCCTGCTGGACGTCATGGATACCCGGCCCGTCATCGCTGATGACCAGCCGTAGACCCCGTGCGCCCGGACGTTCGAGCAGGGTGAGGGTGAGGGTGCCGCCCCCGCCGTGGATGTAGGCGTTGCGTACGAGCTCGCTGGCGGCGGTGACGATGCGGGTCTGGTCGACGATGCCGAATCCGAGGGCCAGGGTGGCCGCGCGGACGGCGTGACGGGCCGTCAGCAGGTCCTCCTCCGTACGCACCGGGTATGAGTTCGGCTCACCCGCCCGTGGATCGAGGCGGGGGGCGGTTTCGGAGGAAGGGGACTGTTCAGTGGAACGCAGCACTGGGTGCCCCCTCGGGGAGCTGGCGGTTTTGTTGCCATCCGAGCAAAGCCATGCCCCGTTCGGCGTTGAGCGCGGTCTCGACCCCGTCCAGGTGCAGACCCAGTTCCACCAGGGTGATCGCCACCGGAGGCAGCATGCCCGCCACGATGACCCGGGCTCCGAGAAGCCTGGCCATGGTGGTGAGCTCCATGAGGGTGCGGGCTACGAAGGAGTCGATGATCTCCAGTCGGGAGATGTCGATGAGGACACCGCTCGCGTCCTCCGCCGCGATGCGCTGGGTGAGTTCGTCGGTGAAGGCCAGGGCGGCCTTATCGTCGAGTTCGTCGAGGAGCCCGGTGACCAGCACGTTGCCCAGCCGCAGTATGGGCACACCCGCCACGGGCCGGGCGTTCATCGCACTGCCGATGATTCGGCCTTCAGCTGATCACCTTCGGTGATCTTGATGGCGACGGACAGGGCATCGGCGAGGGTGGACCGGGTGAGGATGGAGGAGAGATCGATACCGAGCTGGGCGATGGTCACCGCGATGGGGGGCCGGATCCCGCTGATAACGCAGTCGGCGCCCATCAGCCGTACCGCGTTGACCGTCTGCATCAGGTGCTGCGCGACGGCCGTGTCCACCGTGGGAACAGCGGTGATGTCGATGATCGCGACGAGCGCTTCGTGATCCTGGATGCCCTGCAGCAGGTTCTCCATGACCACCTGGGTGCGTGCGGTGTCGAGGGTCCCGATCAGCGGTACGGCGAGCACGTGACGCCACAGACGCACCACGGGAGTCGACAGCTCCAGCAACTGCCGGCTCTGCCGCCCGATGATCTCCTCCCGGCCCTCGACGTAGGTGTTGAACGAGAGTGCGCCAGCGGCGTCCAGCAGCCTGTTGATCAGCAGCGCGACGGCGAGCGCTTCGTCAGCGGCCCGCACGGACTCCTGCACGGACTCCAGCAGGGCTTCCTTGAGGGTGAGGACCGCGAGGGACGTGTCGGTGGGTGAGGCCCCACCCCGCGCGCGGCGCAGCGAGAGCTCGGTGATCGCGCGGTGCAACTCGGGATGCGCCGTCACCACGCGCTCCACCGGCAGACCGCCCGCCAGACTCGCCGAGAGGGCGGCGACCACGGCGTCCGCCTCCTCATGCAACTCCGCTTCACTGATCCCGGAACCAGCCTCGCTACGCTGCAGTTGCAGCTGCACCCACCGGTCGGCGATCTTGTCGGCACGCTCGTTGAGTGCGTTACTCACGCGCTCTCGCGTAGCGGTCTCACTACTACTCACCAGATGCTCCTCACGTGCGACGCCCAGCACACCGTCACGAGTCGGAGTCGAGTAGGTGCGGAAGAGCGGGTGCCTCCTGCGCCCAACAATATTTGTCGGCGGCTAAATATTAGCGACATGCGCAGTACGCGCAAGCGAGCATCACGCGATGCGCCCGTGGCGATAAGGGACTTAAGCGAAAGAACGGCTGGACGCTGGCGGAGGAAGCCACGCCCCGGATCGACAGGCGTCTCTGGCAGCGCCCGCCTGGTGTCGCCGAGCGAGGCAAACGAGCGGCGAGAGCCGACCGACCGCCGGAGCTTCGGGCGCTACTCCACCCGAGTGAGCGCCGTGGCGAATTCGTAGGGTGACTGGCGCTACTGGTAGTGACGGACGACGGCGACCGCCGAGCGGGTGCGCCAACGGCTCAGACCGGGCCGCAGGGTGTTCCCGTAACGCAGGGTGATGGCTGCCCGGGCCCCGCTGGCGAGCGTGCTCCGCCGTCCTGTCACCCCAGCGGACGAGCGTTCGTGCCCGCCGACACCGGTGCCTACGGTGAGAGCGACAGGGCTTGCCCGCACGCCGCGCCCCCCGGACGCGGGCCGGGACCGTGGCCCACGGTCGCCCTGATGGCGCGAGGTCCGTCCGGGCGAGACGAGACACCCACAGGTGAGGGACATCATGGAGCTCTACTCCACCGTGCGCGAGGGCGGTTGGCTTCCGTCGGATCAAGGTCTCCTGCGGGACTGGCTGGACGAACGAATCGCGAGGATCGCGGAGGACGCCCGACTGAGCAGGCTGGAGGACCTCAAGCCCTCCGTCGCCGCCCTCCGTGACCTGATCGACAGAGACCCGAAGATCCACATGCTCTTCCACGACATGCTGTGGCAGTTGTCCCACCGCGAGACACCGACCGGCTCGCCACAGGTCACAACGGTGGACCAACTGCTCCTGCTGTTCGACGACGCCATCGAGAGCGCCCCCGAGTTCAACGGGACCCAACTCGTCGGCTTCCCGATCAACGCGATCCTCAACTGGGCGATGGGTACCCAGGCTGGTTTCGCCGCGTTCCTCGACAGCGACGTCAACAAGGCACTCAAGGACATGCTCGATGAGTGGTGCGTGTACCTGAAGAGCTCCGCGTCGACCTATGTGCTCGACGCGGAGAAGAACCACTGGTTCAGCAAGGAAGCGCTCGACGCGATGCCCGGCTTCGCCAAGACCTTCGTGTGCGACCCCGACACCCCACATTACGGTTTCACGTCGTGGGACGACTTCTTCACGCGCGGACTCAAGCCCGGCGTGCGCCCCGTCGCCACGGACCAGAACACCGTCACGAGCGCAGCCGAGTCCGTCCCCTACCGACTGGCCCGCAAGGTTCAGTTGCGGGACACGTTCTGGCTCAAGGGGCAGCCGTACGCCCTCGCGTACCTGCTCGACTCCGCGAACAAGGGCGCGGCCGAACCGACGCCCGAGGACTTCGTCGGAGGCACCGTTTACCAGGCGTTTCTCAGCGCCCTCAACTACCACCGCTGGCACAGCCCGGTCGACGGTACGGTCAAGGCCGTCCGCAACATCCCCGGCACGTACTACTCCCAGACCCCGGCCGCCCTGTGTGACGTCGCCGCCCCCGACCTGTCACAGGGGTACATCGCTCACCTCGCCGCCCGCGCGGTGGTCTACATCGAGGCCACGCGACCGGCTGTCGGCCTGATGGCCTTCATCGCCATCGGTATGGCCGAGGTCTCCTCCTGCGAGGTCACCGTGAAGGCCGGCCAGCAGGTCAAGCGCGGTGACGGGCTCGGCTCGTTCCACTACGGCGGCTCCACTCACTGCCTGGTCTTCAAACCAGGCGTGAACCTGGACTTCGTTCCCACGGAGTTCCCCGGGAAGTCCAACGTCCTCGTCAACGCCCCACTCGCGAAACTGAGGACGTGACCCGCGCCTGACGGCTCGCCTCGCAACCACGGCTGCCGTGGCCCACCCCCCCTGGTCCCAAGGAGCAGGAGACATGACTACCAGCGATGAACTGGTCGACAGCGATGAACTGGTCGACGCTATAGGCAAGTTGAGCGACAGCGCGGTCGCGGACCTGATGGACTTCATCAGGATCCGGTCGGTCTACGACGAGAAGGACCTGAGACCGGTGAAGGACGCCGCGAACTGGTGCCAGAAGAAGCTGACGGGCGCGGGCGTCAAACCCGAACACGTCGAGCAGAAGTGCATCGGCGACCCCACCAAGAACGCGCCGTTGGTCTACGCCACGTGCGGACCCGACGAGGTCCCCGCAGGGACGCCCACGGTGCTGCTGTACGCCCACTACGACGTGGTGGACGACGGCGGGTGGGAAGAGGCATGGGACCCGAAGCTCGTCGACGACAAGAAGCGGGTGCGGGGCCGGGGAGCGGCTGACGACAAGTCGGGGGTCATGATGCACCTCGGTGCGCTCCGCGCCTTCAAGGGCAAGCCACCGGTCCCGCTGAAGATCGTTCTGGAGGGCGAAGAGGAGTCCGGCGACACCCTCGAAGGGTACGTGCGTAAGAACAAGGATCTGTTCACGGCAGACGTCATCGTCATCGCCGACACCGGCAACTACAAACTCGGCGAACCGACCCTCACCACCAGCCTGCGCGGCGTGGTGGCCGTGGACGTCACTGTGAGCACGCTGAGAAAGCCCAAGCACAGCGGCGTGTACGGCGGTCCGCCACCGGACGCCTTCATGGCGCTGACGCGCATCCTCTGGGCCCTCCTCGACGACAAGGGCGATGTCGCGATACCGGGCCTGGTGCGCGACCACTGGAGCGGCGAGGAATCCGACGAAGCCGCCTTCCGCGCCGAGGCGGGCATCCTGCCGCAGGTGAAGCTCATCGGCAGCGACACCCTCGGCAGCCGGCTCTACGTCCGACCATCCGTCAACGTCACCGGCCTCAGCGGCCCGCGACCGTACGCCAAGCCCGTCAACCAGCTCACCGATACGGCGAGCGCACGGGTCAGCTTGCGCATCGCTCCGTCGCAGGATCCGGAGGACGCCATCGCGAAACTGGAGCGGTTCATCGAGCGGCCCGAGCTGAACCCCTGGAACGCCGAGGTCACGGTCGAGAGGGCGGACTCCGGTGCGGGATTCCAGGCGGACACCACCCAGCCCGGCTACACGGTGGCCAGGAAAGCCATGGAGAAGGCGTACCCCGGCAAGGAGACCGTGTACGTCGGGGACGGGGGTACGATCCCGCTGGTCACCGAGCTCCAGCAGATCAACCCCAAGGCGACGGTGCTCCTGATCGGCTGCGAGGAGCCGCTGTGCAACATCCACTCCTCACCCGAGAGCGTCGACATCGACGAACTGGCGGCCATGACCCTCGCCGAGTGCTCCCTGCTACGGCTCCTGGCCTCGAAGCGGTGACCCACCCCCGAACGCCCTCGTGGTTCGCAACGCGGCCACAGCGCCCAGCCGCGGCCGGACCCGGGCGCGCTGGCGCGCCCCGTTCAGGCGTCCTCGTCCAGCTTCTCCACGACGCGGACGGAGATCTCAGCCAGGGTGCGGAGTTCCGCCGGGGTGAGGTGGTCCAGGAAGAGGGACCGGACGGCCTGTACGTGCAGGGGGGCCGCCGCCGCGATGGCCTCGCGTCCCGCCTCCGTGATCACCGCGTAGGCGGCCCGGCCGTCGTCCGGGGACTCCTCGCGTGCTACCAGCCCGCGCCCGATCATGCGCGTGATGTGGTGGGACATCCGGCTCTTCTCCCACTCCAGCGCCCGCGCGAGGTCCTGGTACTGCCGACGGCCGTCTGGCACGTCCGTCAGGTTGACCAGGACCGCGTAGTCCGTCGCCGACAGACGGGATTCCGTCTGGAGCAGATGTGCCAGGCGGCCGATGAGCCGCTCGTGCAGGCGGACGAAGCTGCGCCACGCGTGCTGCTCCTCCGCCGTCAGCCAGTTCACCCCGTCAGCCACGAGGGCGAGTGTAGTGAAGTGGTTGACGCGTCATCGGGCCGGCCGGGGGTGCGAGCCACCGTTACGTCGCGCCCCGGGAGCGCCCCGGGGCGCGACGGCTGGCGGCGGGGACGGCTGGGACGGTCGCGTGCCGGGCGGGGCCGGGGGCGGCGCTCCGTACCGAGACCGCCCCCGGCTCCCGTGCCGTTACGCCGCGGCCGTCTCGGCGACCGGGGTGTTCAGGAGCTGCTGCTCCCAGACCGTCGCGACCCCGGTGGCGCCCGCGTGCTCCAGGACGGCCATCTGGTCCTCCGGCGTGACGCGGTCCGTCCGGGCCCAGTCGCGCTGCCACTCGGACATCACGGCCAGCCAGGTGATCGGCACGACCCCGGCCTGGGTCATGCGCCGTACCGCCATGTCGTGAGCCTCGGCCGACACGCCACCGGACGCGTCGGTGACGACGTGGACATGGAACCCTTCCCCCGCCGCCTGGATGGCGGGCATGGCCACGCAGACCTCCGTCCACAGGCCGGCGATGATCAGCTTCCTGCGTCCGGTGGCCTTCACGGCGTCCACCACGACCTGGTCCTCCCAGGTGTTGATGAGCGTCCTGTTGATCGGCTTCTGGTCCGGAAAGACGTCCTGGAGCGCCTGGATCAGCAGGCCCCCGCGCTCCTCCACGACCGTGGTCAGGATCGTGGGGACGCCGTAGCCCTTGGCGGCCTTGGCCAGGCCCACGACGTTGTTGGTGACCATCATCGGCTCGTGGCTGTGCAGGTTCGCGAACTGGTACGGCTGGTGGTCGATCAGCACCAGGACGCTCTCCTCGGGGGTCAGCAGGGCTTCGAGGCCGGCCTTCGGGGGCGTGCTCATCGAGATCTCCTTCAGGAGTGCGGGCGCGCACGAACCAGTTTGGTTGACGCGTCATCTTTCTATATGACACGTCAACTACTTGTCCACCGCGCGCCGTTCAGGGGGCGCGAGGCGTCGCGGGCGGCCTCGCGGCATTCGCGGCGTTCGTGGGGGTCCGGCATCACGCGGTAGGGGTTCGCGTCGGGCCGGCCTACCCGTGGCGGCGGCCGTGACTTCGGCGTCAGGTGCGCCGGGCGCCCGCCCCGGGTTGACGTCGTGTCGGCGCCCGGTCGCGCCAGGGGAGGGGCGAACTCAGGCCAGATCACAACTCGTTGAACCTGACCTTCGATTCCTACTGATTGTTCGTAACGCCATCGTGGGTCAGTGTGGAGGCCGTGCACGAGGCATATCGGTGGGTGCGACAGAGAGGAAGGGGCGCTATGCGGGACAGCGCGGATGTGGGGATGGCGGCTTCGGTCGGGCCGTGCGCGAGCATCCCCGTCGAGCACATGGAGTTCGTCCGCCAGGTGCTCGACCGGGTGGGTGACAAGTGGAGCATGCTGGTCATCGCCGTCCTGGAGAGCGGCCCGATGCGCTACACGGACCTGCAGCGCCAGATCCCGGGCATCTCCCAGCGCATGCTGACCCGAACCCTTCGCCAACTCGCGGAGGACGGACTGGTCAGCCGTACCGCCTATGCGGAAGTGCCACCGCGCGTCGAGTACGCGCTCGCCCCGCTCGGCGGCGGACTGTACGGCATCGTCAGGCAGTTGATCGGCTGGGTGGCCGACCACCACGACGAGATCCGCGCCAACCGTTCCCACGCCGGCGCCACCGCCTCCTCCGCGTCCCGGCCCTGAGGGCGGCGCGCTTCGCGCTCGCGGAGAGTGGGTGACTCTGAGGGGTAGGGGACAGGGGCAGCGGTGTGCTCTACGCACACCAATGTGCCTTTTGTGAGGCCCCCGTTACATCCCTATGGTGAGGCAACGCACTATTCGTCACCACGCGAGGAGTGACATGCCTGTCCAGCGTCTCAACCACGCCGTGCTCTACGTCCGTGACCTCGAACGCAGCGTCGCCTTCTACGCCGACCTGCTGAACTTCCGCGTCAACCACCGCCTGCACGCCGACGGCGACAAGGTGCCCGAGGCCGCGTTCCTACAGGCCGAGGGGTCGACCAACGATCACGACCTGGCCCTTATGCGGATCGATGGCCCGAGTTCCCCGCCGAGGCCGGGGCCGGGGCGACGTCCGGGGCTCGGGCACCTGGCGTGGGAGGTGGACACCCTGGCCGAACTCCAGCAGGTCCGTGGCAGGTTGCTGCGGGCCGGTGAGGTGGTCCACGAGATAGACCACGGCACCACCAAGTCGCTGTACGCCAGCGATCCGGACGGTCTGCAGTTCGAGGTGTGCTGGCTGGTGCCCGCGGACAAGGTCGACGAGGTGACCCGCGAGGCGTTGGCGCCGCTCGACCTGGACGCGGCGATCGCACAGTTCGGCGCCGACCTGCCCAGCGGGACCGGCATCTCCACCCCGGCCCGCCACTGAACCGTCAGCCACCCTCCCTCGGCGGGCCGCCACGCCCGCGGCCCGCCGGACCCCGTAAGAGCCTCCCGGCCCCCCACGCCGGCCGGCCGGTCAGTGCGGCGCGCGAGTTGGGACCGAAGGGGCTCGTGGGCCCATACGAAGAGTGGCCATCGCGCACACCACGTCGGCCGGCCTGAGTACGGTGCCGGAGTGACTGGTAATGGGGAACAGCGCGCCATCGCTGACCGATACGTAATCGTCGCCCGCATCGGCAGCGGAGGCATGGGAACGGTGTGGCGTGCCACGGACCAACTCCTGGGCCGTACCGTGGCGATCAAGGAGATCCCCCTGCACACCACGGGGGTCGAACTCGCCCACCGGATGCGGCGCGCGATGCGCGAGGCCCGCGCCGTGGCCCGGATCTCGCACCCCCACGTGGTGGACGTCTACGACCTGGTGCAGCACGACGGGCGGCTGTGGATCGTGATGGAACTGGTCAAGGGCCCGTCCCTGGCGGAGTACCTCGCCGCCAACGGGCCGCTGTCACCGGCTCAGGCCGCCGCGGTCGGCCTCCAACTCGTCGCGGCGCTGGACGCGGTGCACGCTGTCGGCGCGCTGCACCGGGACGTCAAGCCGGCCAACGTGCTGCTGCGCCCCGACGGCAACGTCGTCCTCTGCGACTTCGGCATCGCGGTGCTCACCGACAGCGACACCGACTCGCTCACCGGGCCCGGCGAGGTGGTCGGCTCCCTCCCGTTCCTCGCCCCGGAGCGCCTGGTCGACCGGCCGGTGGGGCCGCCCAGCGACCTGTTCTCGCTGGGCTGCACCCTGTGCGCGCTGGTCTCCGGCCGCTCGCCCTTCGAGCGCTCGGAGGCCGCCGCCATACTGCACGCGGTGGCCCACGGCCAGCCCGCGATCCCGCAGAGCGTCGGCCCGCTGCGCCCCCTCATCGAGGCCCTGCTACGCAAGGAGCCCGCCGAACGCCCCCTCACGCCCACGGTCCTGGCGCACCTGCGCGCCGTCGCGGGTGAGGTCCCGCAGCGGCCCGCCACCGTACGCGACGCCGTGTTCCCGAGCCCGCACCCCGCACCCGCGCCCCTCCCCGTACTCACGCCCACGCGCCGCCGGCCGCCGCGCTGGGCCTTCCCCGTGATCGGCGCGCTCGTGGCGGGCGTGGTCGTCGCCGTGGTGCTGGTGAGCCGCTCGCCGGACGGTTCGTCGGCCGCGGCCGGCGCGACGACACCCACCGGCGGGGCGACCCGGCCCGCCGCACCCCCGGCCGCCGACGGGCGACTGACGCCGATCGACGCCGTCATGCCCGTCCCCGGCGAGTTGGGCCACGCCGCACCGAGCACCTACTGGCTGTTCTCCGCCGACCAGTACACCCGGGTCGATGTCGCGGCCTCCGGAACCCCGTTCCGTAAGAGGCACACCACCTCAGCGACCTCACTGAGCGGGTGGAGCAACACGTTCCAGCGCGCGCCCGGCTTCACCGAGAAGATCGACGCGACGCTGCGCGTCCCCGGCCAGCGGGACCAGTACTGGGTCTTCTCCGGCGACCAGTACCTGCGGATGAGGGTCGGCGCGAGCCACCCCCACGCGGACACGCTGCTCACCGGGCCGCGCCCGCTCAGCGACTGGGCCGAGGCCTTCGCCGGCCGGCCGGACTTCCTGGACGGCATCGACGCCATCATGCCGACCCCGGACGTGCCGAACGAGGTCTGGGTGTTCGCGGGGAGCGAGTACGTACGCGTCCGCCTGCACGACGGCGCGCGGCCCGGGGGCGTGGTGGCCCGTGGGCCGTCGAAGCTCAGCGCCTGGTCCGACACCTTCGACGACTTCCCGGACTTCAAACGGGAACTGCGCGCCGTGCTGCCCGTACCGAACGAGCCGAACCAGTTCTGGGCCTTCTCCGCGAGCCGCACCATGAAGATCGAGGTCGCTGACGGCGACTACGCCGACGCCGTGCTCGAACCGCCACGGCCGATCCCGCACTGGGACGACATCGGCGACGGCGGCGCCGGACAGGAGTGACCTCCCGGTGCCGCGAACGGCCCGGGCCCGCTGGCCCGGGCCGGCCGCGACGGGCCGTCAGCGGATCTTCTCGCCGTAGACGCGCTCGACCGCCATCCTCATCAGCACCCTGCGGTCGGAGACCATCACCGATCGGTACTCCTCCCAGTTCGGATGCTCCCCGGCCGCGCGGCGGTAGTAGTCCACCAGCGCCTCGACCTCGACGCCGTGCGGGTCGCTGCCCGGCCCGACCAGCGTCACGGTGCCCTCGGCGGTGGCCCACGCGAACCCGTCGGGGCCGGTGACCTCCAGGGCCGCGCGCGGGTCACGTCGCAGGTTGGCCGTCTTGGCCCGGCCCTCGGTCATCGAGACGTAGAGGACCTCGGCCTCCCGGTCGTAGAAGGGCATCACGGGCGAGAGCTGCGGGCGGCCGTCCGACTTGATGGTCGCGAGGACACCGAGCCGGCTTTCGGCGAGCAGCGTGCGCGGATCGTACGAGGTAGCGGTCATGTCGGAGATCAAGCCACGCGCGGGGGGTGGCTATTCCCCCGCGTGACGAACCCGCCGCCGATGCCCCCGCGGAACCGGCCGATCGGGTGAGAAGCCCCGGGCCGCCACCCGCCGGGCCCGGCGCACCGCGCGCCCACAGGAGTGCACGACCGCGCCCGTGCCGCGCCCTGGACGTGGCCCGCGCGGCGTCGGTCGCGGTCACGACCAGCGGGGGAAGCGCCGCGGGCCGGTGCCACCCGCCGGGCCGTCGTCCGCGCGCCGGGAGCGCGGGGCCTGCCCCGACTCGTGCCGCCGGTAGGCCGCGCCCGACCCGCCCGGGCCCCAACTCGGCCCGCGCGGCACGCGTTGCCCCTCCCGGTCGGCGCGGTGGCGGAAGTCGCTGGGCGCCATCCCGTACGCGGCGCGGAAGGCGCGGCTGAAGCCCGCCGCGTCGGTGTACCCCCAGCGCGCGGCGATGGCCTGGATGGGCACCGCGCGCCACCGCGCGTCGGCCAGGTCGGCACGGCAGCGCTCCAGCCGGCGGTGCCGGATGGTCGCGGCCACGGTGCGCTGTCGCGCGCGGAAGAGGGCGTGCAGGAACCGCAGCGAGATGTGGTGGTGCGCGGCGATGGTCGCCGGGGTCAGGTGCGGATGCGGAAGGTTCTCTTCGATGAAGCGCTCGATGCGCGCCAACAGCATCCGATGGCGCGCCTCCGGCGGGAAGTGGGCCTCGGCGTCGAGGTAGTGCGCGAAGACGGACGCGGCCAGTTCCACCGCCGTCGCGCCGATCCGCTGCGCTGCCACAGGCGTCAGCGCCGGCCCCTGCCGCAACACGCTGCGCAGGAAGTCGGCGAGCACCGCACCCGTGCCGTGCGTGGCCGACATGTTGCGCACCAGTAAGCGGTCCACCCGGTCGCTGGCTAACGGCAGCACTCCGCGCGGCAGTTGCAGGGCCAGCACCCGGGAGTCCGCCCGCCCCGCCCCGCCGCCGTCGGGCGTGTGGCAGTCGTAGGGGTGCGACGTGCTGCGCAGCGCGAACTCGCCGGCGGCCAGCAGGATGTCGCGGCGCCGCTGCGAGACGCGCTGCTCGTGCTGGACCGCGAGTACGAGTTCGTACTCCTCGGGGTCGCTGCCGTTGATGAGCGCGGCGGTGCGCTGCGCCCTGACCGGTGAGAAGACCAGGGAGGTGAGGCGCGCACCGCCCAGGGCGAGCGTTTCTAGGTGGGCAGAGAAGTCGTTCACGTGCTCACTGCTGACACGAGCCGGTGACACGGTGCGATTGCTCACCTCGCACCACCAATCGAACCGCTCTTCCCGCGGCAGATCGTCCCCGTGCTGGAAGCTGTACGTCACGCGTCCTCCGTTGATGACGTGCGCGCGTCCGCCGCCTGAGCCCGTGATCGGCCCGCGCCGACGTGCCCGTTCCGCGCCGACGCCCCGGTGCTTCGCCTCGGCCCGACGGGCGCGGCCCCTCCCGCGAGGGGCGGCGGTCCGCGCTTGACTGGCTCACCGAGTCTTGGGCATCGAACCTTTGTCCTGCAGCCCCTTCGGGCGCGTCGGACCACACTGATGCGGGCGTGTGACACGGACGTAGCGCTGCCGTGCCCGCCACGGACGAAACACCCCACGTCCGTGCCCGAGCCGCGCGGCCCCCGGGCCACGGCGGTAACGCGTGTCACAACTGACGGTGGCCGTGGGGGCCGGTGTGTGTGCCGGGGGAGATGTGCGTGGTATCCGGTACGCGCTGCTCTGCCCCGGCCAGCGGCCGAATGTCCGGGTTCCTCCGCGCGGGCCTCGCTCTGCCGGGCACGGTACGGGGCGGACCGGCGCTGGCGCGGACCGCGACGGGCAGGCGCGCGACCGCGCCCGGCGTACGCTCTCGGGGGCAAGGCGGGCCCGGCGCGTGACGGCGCCGGTCCGGGCCCGGCCCGGCGGCCGTCGCCCGGTTGTCCCGCGCGCACGGCGGGCGCGCCGAGGCGCGCGCCGCACAGACTCCGGCGCGACCTGCCGCCGCCCTCGCACCCGGAGCACCCACCGGCGTACGCGTACGCGCCCATCCGGCCGCCACGCGCCGCCTCACGCCGGCGCGAGGCGGCGCATGGCGCCCTAGCGTCGGCCCCGCAGCCGGCGCAGAAGCTGCTGGGCCTGGGCCCGCTTGCGGGGATCGGACGCCGCGCGCTTGCCCTCCGTGACCAGCTTGCGCCCCTGGGGGCTGCTCGCGAACGCCTTGATGCGACTCAGCAAGCCCGACATGGCTCCTCCATCTGTTCGTTAGCCGTACGACACGGCTCCCTGGCCGACCATACGCGCCGCCGGCCACGGCCCTGACCCGCACGGCACCCGGCGACGCGCGGACCGTGTACCCGGCTACACAGGCCGGCAATCGCAAGCCGCTGGCCCCGCCGGGGCGGTCACACGGCCGACACCAGCGCAGCCGCCCCTTACTCGCCTGCGTGCCGCTCGGCCCGGCGGCCATACTGGACGGACAGGGGAGGCACGGCGACACACGACGGGGGCGACGGCAGCCGATGGCGGATTCGATGGCGGACACCAGGCTGATCCAGGGCCGGTACCAGCTTCTCGACATCATCGGGCGGGGCGGCATGGGCGAAGTGTGGCGGGCCCGCGACACCTCGCTCGGCCGCCTCGTCGCCGTCAAGTGCCTCAAGCCGATAGGCCCCCAGCACGACGCCTCCTACCTGCCAGTGCTGCGCGAACGCTTCCGCCGCGAGGCGCGGGTGGCCGCGGCGCTCCAGCACCGCGGGGTGACCGTGGTGCACGACTTCGGCGAGTACGAGGGCATCCTCTACCTCGTGATGGAGCTGCTCGAAGGGCGCAACCTCAGCCAGCTCCTCGACGACAGCCAGCCGCACCCGCTGCCCGTGGCCGACACGGTGGACATCGCCGAGCAGGTCAGCGACGCCCTGGCCTACACCCACCGGCAGGGCATCGTGCACCGCGACCTGAAGCCCGCCAACATCATGCGGCTGACCGACGGCACGGTGAAGATCTGCGACTTCGGCATCGCGCGCCTCGGCCACGACATCGGCTACACCTCCCGGCTGACCGGCACCGGCATCGCCATGGGCACCCCGCACTACATGTCGCCCGAGCAGATCGCCGGCGGCCTGGTGGACCACCGCAGCGACCTGTACTCGCTCGGCTGCGTGCTCTACGAACTGGCCACCGGCGTCCCGCCGTTCGACCACGACGACGCCTGGGCGGTGCTCGTCGGCCACCGCGACACCCCGCCGCAGCCCCCGCGCGTCCACCGCCCAGAGCTGCCCACGCCGTTCGCGGACGTCGTCCTTGACCTGCTGGCCAAGGACCCGGAGCGGCGCCCGGGCGACGCGGCCACGCTCGCCACCCGCATCGCCGCCAGCCGCGCCAGGATGACGGCGGCCGGCCAACTGCCCCCCGCCGCCCCCGCCGCCCGCGTCGCCGTCGGCCCGGCCACCGCCCCGGTCGGCGGCGCCCCGGACGTCGACCCCGACCTGCCGCGGTGGGCGCGCCACATCACCACCGGCACCAAGGCCATGGGCAGCGGCACGGTCGTCGAGCAGCCGCTGGACCGCACCGCGGGACTCACTGGCGCGTGGACCGGCCCCCACGCCAACCTGTCCGAGGCCCCGCCCGGCCCCGAGCAGAAGCGCCCCACCCCGCCCCCGGGCGTGCTCGACCGACTCGCCATCCGCCACCACGCCGGGCTCAGCTTCGCCCGTCTCGGCCGCTGGGAGGACGCGGCCGAGGTGCACCGCGCGGTGGCCGCCGAGCGGGAGCGGGCGCTCGGCCCCGACCACCCCGACACGCTGGCCAGCCGGTACGAGGTCGCGTTCACGCTCAGCCGGCTCGGGCAGCCGGCCGAGGCGCTGCGCGAGTACGGGCGGGTGGCCGAGGGCCGCGACCGCGTCCTCGGCCCGGAACACCCCGAGACCCTCGCGGCCCGCCAGGAGAGCGCGTACGTGCTCAGCCAACTCGGCCGCCACCAGGAGGCGCACGAGGTCTACGGCGTCGTACTCGCCGCCCGCGAGCGCGTCATGGGCCCCGACCACCCCGACACCCTGCGCTGTCGGCACAACCTGGCCTTCAACCTCAGCCGCCTCGGCCGCCTGGAGGAGTCGTACCGCATGGCGCGGGAGGTGGCCGACGCCCGGTCCAGGGTGCTGGGCGCCCTGCACCCGGACACCCTCGTCACCCGGTACGAGGTGGCCTACGCGCTCGGCCAGCTCGGCCGCTCCGACGAGGCCCTGCGCGCCTACCGCGAGGTGGCCGCAGCCCGCGAGGAGGCGCTCGGCGCCGACCACCCGGACACCCTGGCCGCCCGCTACGAGGTGGGCATCAGCCTCGGCCGGCTGGGCCGCAGCGAGGAGGCCCTCGCGCTCTACCAGGCCCTGGCCGCGGACCGGGCGCGCGTGCACGGCGCCGACGACCCGGAGACCCTGCGCGCCCGACACGGCCTCGGCGTCAACCTCGGCCGCCTCGGGCGCTGGGAGGAGGCGCTGGCCGAGGCCCGGGACGTGTGCGCCGTCCGCGAGCGCGTCCTCGGCCGCGACCATCCGGACACCCTGGTCAGCCGCCGCGAGGTGGCCGTCTGCCTGGGCTGGCTCGACCGTTGGCCGGACGCGCTGACGGCCTACCACGAGGTCGCCGCGGCCCGCGCCCGCGTCCTCGGCCCCGACCACCCGGACACCCTGGCCAGCCGCAACGACGAGGCCCAGTGCCTGGAGCGGCTCGGCCGCCACGAGGAGGCGGTCGCCGTCTACCGCCAGGCGGCCGCCCTGCACGGCGGCGAGCCCCCGCGCGACGGCTAGCGGGGGTGCGATCGCGCGGCGCCTGTGGTGAGCTACCCCACACGACCGTCGGCGACGAGGGGTGAAGGCGATGCCGCTTGAGGGCGAGTACGCACCGCATCCGGTGCGGTGGGTGCGCGAACAGGTCGAGCTGTACGAGAGTTCGGGCGGCACGCGGGGCGTGACGCTGTGGGACACGGGCCTGCCCGTCGTCATCCTCACGACGCGCGGCGTCCGGAGCGGCAGGATCCGCAAGATCCCGCTGATGCGCGTGGAGCACGAGGGGCGGTACGCGGCCGTCGCATCGAACGGCGGCTCCCCGCGTCACCCGCTCTGGTACGCCAACGTCACCTCGGGCCCGCACGTGGAGCTGCAGGACGGTGCCGTACGCCGGGACATGACGGCCCGTGAGGTCACCGGGGACGAGAGGGCCGCCTGGTGGGAGCGGGCGGTCGCCGCGTACCCGCCGTACGCCGAGTACCAGGAGAAGACCGATCGCGTGATCCCCGTCCTCGTGCTGGAGCCCACGCCCACGCCCGCGACCGGGCCGGCCGGCACACCGCCAGCGGGGGCGGGAACCTGATGCGCGCGGTGCGTGCCGTGCCCCGCTTCCGTGCCGTGGCGATCGGCGTCCTCACCGCGCTCGCGCTCGCCGCCGCGCCCCGGGCGGCGACGACCGCACCGGCGTACGACCGTGGCCCAACGGACGCGTCGAGTGCGGCAGTTGTCGCCGAGGCCACGGGACGGGCCGCGTCGGCCGGGGCCGGGACGCGCCGCGCGCTGCGACCGCTGGCCGAGCTGTCGGCGCGGCGGCTGCGGACCGCCGACCTGGTGGCCGCGGCGAAGTGGGGGACCGGGCAGTCCATCGACGACCCGGAGCGCGAACGACAGGTTCTGGCGGACGTCGCCCGGCAGGCGGGCGAGGTGGGCGGCGACCCGGTGGCGACGGTCGCCGTCTTCCGCGACCAGATCGAGGCGAACAAGGTCGTCCAACGCGCGCTGCACCGCCAGTGGCGTGCCGCGCCGGCCTCGGCGCCGACGGAACGACCCGACCTGGCCGAGGTCCGGGCGGAGATCAGCCGGATCAACGGCGGCCTCGTCCGCGCCATCGCCGCCGCCGAGCCCGCCCGCACAGCCTGGCCGTGCCCCCTCGTGCTGCTGTCCGAGGCCGCCCGCGCGCACCGGAACCACGCGCTGGACGGCTTGCACGGCGTGGCCCTCGCACGCGGCCTGCGCTCGGTGTGCCAACCACCACCCACCGCCTCGGCCGGACGCTAGCCCCGTAGCCCCGTAGCTCGGAAGCCGGGGTGCGTCGCGTCGGATCGTCGGTCGTCGCCTGACCATCACGCCTTCGTCGCCGTTCAGTTGCTGGTCCTCCCCGCTTTCCGCGCAACTTCCGCGTGTCTCGTACGGGTGTGCGGCTGCTCCTCCCGATGCGGTCGGGCATCTTCCGCAGCGACCTGTCCCATGGCCCCGACCGGTGGTTAGGCTGACTCCGGATGACGAACCGGGAGGAGCACGGACGTGGCCGACAGCACCACTGAACAAGCACTGGCGGGCGGCAAGAAGCCGCAACTCGACCTCAGCGACGCGAAGTGGCAGTCGAGCAGCCAGGGATCGGGTGACGTCCAGATCGCCTTCGTCGAGGGGTACATCGCGATGCGGGACGGCCGTCACCCGGAGGGCCCCGCGCTGATCTTCACCCCTGCCGAGTGGCGCGCTTTCGTACTTGGCGCGCGTGACGGCGAGTTCGACCTGACCTGACGCGGGTCGGCCACCCGCCGTGGCCCACCGCCGGGCCTCGCCTGCCCGGCCCCGTAGGATCCCGCCCTTTGCCGCACAGTCGGCAGGGCCGACGAGCTGCCCCGGCCGCACCAGCGGCCCGGGCAGCTCGCGCGCGTTCGCCGCGGCACGCGGCCCGCACCGCCGCCACCCGGCCAGCCACCACCTGTCCACGCCGCCTGTCTAGGGTGCCCCCATGACCGTGCCCACGCCCTGGCCCGCCGCTGCCCCGCTGACCACGCCGCGCCTGCGCCTGGAGCCGCTCCGCCGCGCGCACGCGCGCGAGGCGGTGGAGGTCCTCGACGACGTCCGGCTGCACACCTGGACCGGTGGGGCGCCCAGCTCGCTCGCGCGACTCGAAGCCCGCTACGCCCGCCAGGAGGCGGGCCGGTCGCCGGACGGCACCCAGGGGTGGCTGAACTGGATGCTGCGCCGGGCCGTGGACGGGCAGGTGGTCGGCACCGTCCAGGCCACCCTGTGCCGCCCGGGCGCGGGAGGGCTGGAGGCGTCGCTCGCCTGGGTGGTCGGCGTCCCCTACCAGGGCGGCGGTTACGCGCGCGAGGGGGCGCTGGCGATGGCGAGTTGGCTGCGCGCCCAGGGGGTGACCAGGCTGGTCGCGCACATCCATCCGCGGCACGACGCGTCCATGGCCGTCGCGCGTGCGCTCGGCCTGACCGCGTCCGACGAGGTGGTGGACGGCGAGATCCGCTGGAGCACCGCCGCCGGGCCGCGCGCCAGCCCCTGAGCCCGCGCGCCCGCCGGGCCGGCGACCGGAGGCCCGCCGCCACCGGCGGTCAGCGGTCCGGCACCGCCGGTTCTTCTGTAGTCATGGATAAATTAACCGGGGCTTTCGATCTTCGAAATCCGTGGCCTGGGGATGGCGCTGAGCGACTCCCCGGGCGCCGCACGCCCTCCCTCCGGGCACGTACCATGTCGGCATGTCGTTTCTCCGCCGCCGCAGCGCCGCCACGCCGACAGGTCCGGACTTCGATGTCCTCGCCATGGACCCGGGGGACTGGCCCGGCGACCTGGGTGCCGGGCTGCTGCCCGCGCCGGACGGTAGCTGTCAGGGCGTGTTCCTGCGGTACGACCTGTTCGGCGGACGCGGGCCCGCCATGATCATCGGCAACCTGCCGGCCGGCTCGCCCGTCCGCGAGGTGGGCGAGGGCGTGCCCTTCGAGGTGACCCAGCTTCTCGACGCCCTGGGCAACGACGAGCCCGTGCAGGTCGTCTCGTCCGAGGACAGCCCCGTGATGCATGAGGACAACCTGCTGATCGTCCGCCGCATCAAGCTCTCCGAGAGCCGGGTCTCCTGTGTGCAGTTCGACCGTAGCGACGGCGTCCTGGTCACCATCGCGAGCTGGGACCGGCCCATCACCGACGACCTCTACCGGCTTCTGAAGCCGCTGCCGGCCGAACTCTTCCAGCAGGGCTGACGACAGCAGGGTCACGACCGGGCGAGCCCCGGACGACGGGCCCCGCGGCACTCGACAAGGCCCCCGGCGCATCGGCGCGCCGGGGGCCTTCGCCGCTCCTCTCCCGTCCGGCTACCGGCCCGAGGGCCGCAACGTCACGTCCGCCGCCCGCACGAACGCCACCCGGTGCCCGAACTGGATCTGGTAGTACGTCTCCTCGCCGCGCACCACCTTGTGCCCGGCCGGGTCGAAGGTCGTCGCCCACAGGTACTCGCCCCGGGTGCGCAGCCCCACCGCGTACCGCTGGCCCGCCTTCAGCGCGTACGGCAGCGGCGACACCGCCTGCACCGGCACGCCCTGCGGGTAGGCCGCCGGCTCCGGGTACGCCCGGCCGTAGACCGGCACCTCGCTCCTGCCGGGTCGTGGCGTCACCACCCAGCCGGTGGCGTGCACGGCCGTCGGCTGCCGCGCCGGGTTGTGGAACCACGCGCGCTGGCCCAGGTACCAGATCGCCGTCCAGTCGCCCTCGTGCCCGGCTACCGCGTAGCGCTGGCCGGTGGAGGCGCGGGCGCCGGTGTCGTTGACCCCGGTCGTCGCCGGCGACCCGTCCGGGCGCAGCCCCACGTCCGAGACCAGCGCCGCGTCCGCGCGCGGCGCGGTGTGCAGCCGCACGGCGCCGGAGCCGTGCGGCGCGCACGGCTGACCCGGCTTACCGCAGTCGGTGTAGTCCGGCTGGTGCCGGTCGTAGTCCGGGCGGATGGTGACCAGCCCGCCGTCGGGCCCCGCCGTCTGCCGGAGCGGGGCGCCGAGCAGCCGGAAGTAGTGCGCCCAGTCCCAGTACGGGCCCGGGTCGGTGTGCATGCCCCTGATGGAGGAGGTGACGGTGCCCGGCACGTTGTCGTGGCCCAGGATGTGCTGCCGGTCCAGCGGGATGTCGTACCGCCGGGCCAGGTAGCGCACCAGCCGCGCCGACGACCGGTACATCGCCTCGGTGTACCAGGCGTCCGGCGCCGTCAGGAACCCCTCGTGCTCAAGGCCCACCGACTTGGCGTTGACGTACCAGTTGCCGGCGTGCCAGCCGACGTCCCTGGTCGGCACGTGCTGCGCGATGTGCCCGTCCGAGGCCCGCAGGGTGTAGTGCCAGGAGACGTACGTCGGGTCCTGCACCAGCTTGAGCGCGGTGTCCCAGTACCCCTCCGTGTCGTGCACGATGATGTAGTCGATCCGTTGCGACGCGGGGCGGTCGGCCTTGTCGTGGTTACCGTAGTCGCCGTCCCCCAGCTCCTGGTACGGCGCGGGCACGGACTCGCAGGACACGCCGCGCGGGCACTCGACGTCCGGCCCCCGCTCACCGGCGGGCAGGCCGAGCCGGCGCAGCGTCGCGACGTCCGGGCGCAGCCCGGGGCTCCGGTCGAGCCGCACCCGCTCACCCGCGTCGGTGGTGCGCTGGGCCCCGGTGCGCAGCACCGCGTACACCTCGTCCGCGAACGCCCTGGCCGTCGCGGTGTCGGCTGCCCCGGCGTAGTCGGCGACCGCCGCGTACCAGCGGGCCGGGTCGCGGCTGAGCGGCAGGCCGAGACGTTTCTGCGCGGCGGCGAGCAGCGCCGCGCCACCGTGCACGTTGGCCGTGGGGCTCTCCCGCAGCTCCCGCGCCGGCAACCCGGTCAGATGCCGGGCCCGCTCCAGGGTGCGCAGGCGCGCCGGCAGGTCGTCCGCCACGGGCGGCGCCGGCGGTGCGGGGGCCGCCTTCTTGGGCGCTCGCGCGTCGTCCCCGCGCGGGTCCTCGGCGCCGTGAGCGTGGTGCGTGGCCGAGCGCGGGGCCGAGGCCAGCGCCGTGGCCGCGTCGGTGAGGTGCATCGGCCCGTAGCCACCGCCGACACTGGGCGCGCCCCGGTGTCCGTCCCAGCGGGACTGGAGGTACGAGACGCCGAGCAGCACCTCGCGCGGCACGTCGTAGCGCTCCGCGGCGGCCGTGAACGCCTGCTGGAGGCCGCCGCCGCGCGGCTGGTCGGCCGTGGCCGTGGGGGCCGCGGCCAGCAGGGGGAGGAGCAGGGCGATCGACGCCGAGGCGCTGAGCGCGCGCGATGACGGCCGGGCGCGACGGCCGCCGTGGCCGCTCGCCGCCGCTCGTTTCCGGGTGAATCCTGGCAACCTTGGCAACGCAGCCTCCTCAAGCTGAGCCGTAGCTCCCACGCGGGGTGGCGCGCGGGAGCGATCGGGCGTGCGGGGCTGAACCCACTTAGAGGTAGCCGCTGGCGAGGGGCTCGTCAATCACGTCCGAGCCGGTTTCTCAACTGACCCGTACTCTCGGGCGCGTTGCCCCTGTCGGCGCCGTGTCGCGGTGGCGCCGGCAGGGGCGGTGACGGTCCGCGCCGGCTCAGCGCGTGCCGACCGCGGCGCGCACGGCACGCCGCGCGAGCGCGCAGTCGTCGTGCAGCCGCCGCAACAGCAGTCGCTGCTGCTCACCGGCTCCGGCGCCCGGCTCGCCGGGCGCCGCCGGGGCGGGGTCGCGCATCGTGCGCTGGACGGCCGTCTCGTACATGCGGATCTCCCGGGTCAGCACCAGCATGAGGTTGACCAGGAACGCGTCGCGCGCCGCGCACCCCGCGCTCTGCGCCAACTGGGAGATCTGCCGCCGCGCGAGCGCGGCGTCGGCGCCCACCACCACCCACAGGGTGGCCAGGTCGTAGCCCGGCAGGTACCAGCCCGCGTGGTCCCAGTCGATCAGCGCCGCCCCCGACGGCGTGAACAGCATGTTCGAGAGCACCGCCTCGCCGTGGCAGAACTGCCCCTGCGTCTGCCGGCCCTGGGCCTGCGCGATGCCGCGCAGCAGCTTCTGGAGGTCGCCGATGTCCCGGTCGGTCAGCAGCCCCAGCTCGTGGTAGCGGGCCAGCCGGGCGGCGTAGTCGATGGGAGCGTCGAACAGGCCGGGCGGCGGGCGCCAGGCGTTGACCCGGTGGATCGCGGCGAGCGCGCTGCGCAGGTCGGTGCGCGGCGGCGGCTCGGTCGGATGCCGTTGCAGGGTGGTCACCCGGCCCGGCATGCGCTCCATGACCAGCGTGCAGTTGTCGGGGTCGGCGGCGATGAGCCGTGGTACGCGCACCGGCGGACGGTGCCGTACGAAGGCCCGGTAAGCAGCTATTTCGTGCTGGAACCGGTCCGCCCAGGCCGAGGAGTGGTCGAGCAGGCACTTCGCGACCGCCGTGCTCCGCCCCGTCGTGCCGACCAGGAGCACCGAGCGCCCGCCGCGGCGCAACACCTGGACGGGGTTGAACTCGGGACAGATGCGGTGCACCGCCGCGATGGCCGTCCGGACCCGGGCCCCCTGCGGGCCGGACAGGTCGAGCCTCCCGCTCAGCGGCTGGGGAAGAGCGCCCTCAGCGCGTCGTGCCCGTCCGCCGCGGCTGGGATCGAGGTACGGCCCGCCGCCGGCGTGTGGGCGATGCGGCCGAAGAGGGGCGGACACGGGGGACGGTGCTGTGTACATGGGCGAGACAGATCCCTTCGTGTGCCGGCAAGTGCGTGCGCTCCAGACCCGGGAGGTGACCGCACCCTGGGGAATGCGGACCGCCTGCCGGGCTGGGCCCCGGCGCGCGGACGCGGTGCGCAAGCCCGGTCCAGGGTGGCGCCGCCGTGGCGGGCCCCGGCACTGTCGTGACGGTTCCTGGGAGGGGCCGCGCCGGCTCGGGAGCCGGCACGCCACGCGCCGCTCGGCCACGGAACCCGCGACATCACCGCACGTGGTTGCGTCACCTGAACCCGAGAGCCAGGGGAGGGTGGCGCGTTCCTACAGGACACCCGCGCACGGGTGGCACACCATCTGGCGGACCCTGGCGAACCCTGGCGAATGCTCGCTACCCCCCACCCCTGGGGCTACTGTCAACTCAGCCGAGGAACCTGGGGGCTTGACGTGACGAGGGAACCCAACACCCGTCTTTCGGACCTGTTCGGCCTCGCTGGCTGGTCCAAGGGGGAACTCGCGAGACTCGTGAACCGGCAGGCGGCGGCCATGGGCCATCCGCAACTGGCGACCGACACCTCGCGGGTGCGGCGATGGATCGAGACCGGCGAGACGCCCCGCGATCCCGTACCGAAGGTGTTGGCCGCCCTGTTCACCGAGCGACTCGGTCGTGTCGTGACCATCGAGGACCTCGGATTCGGCCGCCACGGACGCGCGGGCAAAGGACAAGCGCACGACGGTCTGCCCTGGGCGCCCGGGCGTACGGCCCAGGTCCTCACCGAATTCACGGGAATGGACCTCATGTTCAACCGACGCAGCCTGGTGGGCGCGGGTGCCGCGCTCACCGCGGGCTCCGTGCTCAGCAGCGCCATGTACGACTGGCTGCACGCCGATCCCGCCCTGTCAGCCGACGCCCCCTTCCACCCCGGTTCGCACGCCGCCGACCACGCCAGTTTCGACCGCTACGAGGCGGCGCCCGTGGGCTCCGCCGAGATCGAGGCGCTGGAGAAGTCCGTCGACATCTTCCGCGCCTGGGACGCCTCCCGTGGTGGCGGGCTCCAGCGCAAGGCGGTGGTGGGCCAGCTCAACGAGGTGGGCGGCATGCTCGCCTACCATCACCCGCCGCATCTGCAGCGCAGGTTGTGGGGGGTGGCGGCCAACCTGGCGGTCCTGGCCGGGTGGATGTCCCACGACGTGGGCCTTGAGCCCACCGCCCAGAAGTACTTCGTGATCGCCGCCCACGCCGCGCGCGAGGGGGGCGACCGCCCGCGGGCCGGTGAGGCGCTGTCCCGGGCCGCACGGCAGATGGTGCACCTGGGACGGCCCGACGAAGCCCTGGACCTCATGAAGCTGGCCAAGTCCGGCTCCGGCGAGGAGGCACTGCCGCGCACCCGCGCCATGCTGCACACCATCGAGGCGTGGGCACAGGCGTCGATGGGCCGGGGCCAGGCCATGCGCCGCACGCTGGGCGAGGCGGAGGAACTCTTCGTCTCGGACAAGGGCGACGTGCCGCCGCCGAGCTGGATGCAGATGTTCGACGAGGCCGACCTGCACGGCATGCAGGCCCTGGCGTATCGCACGCTCGCCGAGCACGAGCCCGGTGCCGCGGTCGTGGCCCAGCAGCACGCGAAGGAGGCGCTGCGGCTGCGCGTGGGGGGCCGGGAGCGGTCACAGATCTTCGACCACATCTCGATGGCCTCGGCCTGCTTCATCGACGACGAGCCGGAAAAAGGCGACCGTTACGCACGGTTGGCCCTGGTCACCATCGGCGAGACGTCCTCACTGCGCACCTGGGACCGACTGCGCGAGATGTACCGGCTCACCGGCCAGTACGCGAGCCAGGCGCAGATCAGGAACCTGCGGGAGGAGATCAAGGAGGCCCTGCCGCATCGCGGCGGCGAAGGACCGGAGCGCGGCGCCGCCGTCTGACGGCCTGTCGCCGCGACCACTACCCACTCACGAGGCCCTCGTCACGCAGGTCGACGCGGGCCCGCACGCGATGGCCGTCCTCACCAAGGGAGTTGACCCGGAGTCACCCGGGCCCGAGCCCTCCGGTGGGCGGGGTCACGCGCACGCACGGCACGCCGGTCGGCGACGGGTATGCCGCGAGCGGAGCGACCACGGTCGCCGTGGGGCGCCGTGGCGTGAGCAGCGCGCGCCCACCACCGTGCCGGGTCGGGGCGGACGCACGACCGACGGTGTGGTCGTCCGTCGCAGGGGATCCGGCCGTGGCGGTGTGCGGGCGGTGGCGGGTCACGCGTCGGAGCCGATCCGGGTGACGAGGACACACGCGTCGTCCTCGCGCTCCTCGTTGCCGAAGGTCTCGGCGACGGTCCGCACGCACTCCTGTGCCGTACGGGCCGAGGCGAACCGGTCGGCGAGGCGCAGCAGTCGCTCGGCTCCCGTCGCGTCACCGGCCAGTGGGCCACGGGGCGCCAGCCCGTCGGTGTGCAGGACGAGCGTGTCGCCCGGCTCCAGCACCTCGGTGCGCTGGGTGTACGTCGCCCCGGAGGTGGCGCCGAGCAGCACGCCCTCCGGCGGTCGCAGCGACCACCCCGCTCCGCCGCGGAACAGCAGCGGGGCGGGGTGACCGGCCTGGGACCAGGTGAGGGTGTGGGCGCGGGGGTCGTAGAGGGCGCAGATCGCGCTGCCGAGCGCCGGTTGGGGCGCGGCGTCGACCATGTGGTTCAGGAACCCCATCAGCGGGCCCGGCTCCACGCCGGCCACGGCCATCCCGCGCAGCGCGCCGAGCAGTGTGGCCATGCCCGAGGTGGCGGCCACCCCGTGGCCGGTGAGGTCGCCGACGCTGAGCAGGGTGCGCCCGTCGGGCAGGTGGAGGGCGTCGTACCAGTCGCCGCCGATCAGCGCGCTGATGGCGGAGGGGAAGTAGTGGGCCGCGAGGTCGAGTGAGTCCTCGCCCGTCGGGTGCGGCAGGCGCAGCGAGCCGCGCCAGGGCGGGAGGACGGCCTCCTGGAGTTCGACCGCGAGCCGGTGCTCGGTCTGCGCGATGTGCCGCTCGCGCTGGAGGAAGTCGCGGGACTCGCGCACCGCCTGCTGGCTGCGGCGCAGCGCGCTGACGTCGCGCAGCACGGCCCACATGGAGCCGGTGCTTCCGTCGGCTTCGAGGACCGGCTCGCCCATCATGTGCACCGTGCGCTCGCGCGGGCCCGGGCCCAGGATGCGGAACTCGCCGTCGATCGGCGTGCCGTCCACCAGGCAGTCGGTGACCATCGCGGTCAGCGCCGCCTGGTCCGCGGGGTGCACCCAGGAGGGCAGCTCGTCCAGGGAGAGACCGCCGTCGGCCGGCCGCCGCCCGAAGATCTCGTACAGCTCCGGCGACCACGTCACCTCGTCGGTGAGCAGGTTCCACTCGGCGCTGCCGACGCGGCTCAGCAGCGAGCGGTGCTCGGGCTCCGGCGGCGCGGCGGGCCGGCGCTCGTGCGGCGGCGTCTCCTCAAGGTCGGTCGGCACTCCCTCGCGAAGCTGGCCCAGGTGCTCGCCGAGGTCGTCCAGGTGGTGGACGGCTAACTCACACAGGGCGCGTTGCCAGCGGGCGCGCGGATCTTCGAACTGCTCGTCCTCGACCCCGGACCCACGGCGGACGGCGTCCAGGCCGCCGCGCAGCCGGCGGGTCTGCGAGATCAGTGCGTCGAGGGCGCCGCGCTCGGGCGGCTGCGGTGCGGGACGGTCCGCGAAGAGGGGCGACGGCATGGGACGTACTCCGATACAGGCGCGGCGCGACCAGATTGGACGGAAGGGCCGGTGACGACTGTCGCACAGGCTGCGACGGACTGTAAGGGATTTGGCAATACCCGATACGGTGGTGCTCTTGACATATGCCAGCGGCCTTCCGTGGATATGCCGGGCACATTCGCGGAGCGAGGGCTTCCGGGTAGGCTGCGGCGCTCGGGACGCGTGGCCGCTGCCGTTCATCAGGCATACCGGCGCGGACATCGGCAAGAATGCCGATCGAAGGAAATCCCGTTGCCAGTCCAACCCCCCGCCCCGGATGCTGACCTCATGTTCGATCCAGACATAGCGCCCAGCGGCTCCCTACTCGGCCTCCTCCAGCGAGGCCGCGGTGACGGGACCCTGCACGCCCTCGCGGCACCGCGAGCCGAGGCGCTCGAAGCGCTGCACCACTGCGTGCTGCGCGATCCACGCCGCGACTGGCAGGTGGAGAACCGCTCGCTGTACTACGCCAGGCTCTGCGTGGACCTCGACGGCGGACTTGAAGAGATCGAACAACACCTCTTCCACCCGGACGACCTCCTCGACACCGCCGAGGAGCGCACCGGGCTCGCCCTCGCCGTCCTCGGCCACCTCGCCTCGTACGGGCGCGATGACGCTCTGCACCTGCTGCGCCGGTACGCGGCGACGGGCGGTAACTGGCAGTGGGCCCTCGACGAGCTGGCGCTGCGGGACGACGACAGCGGGCTGCGCGCCCTCAGCGGCCTGGTGCTGGCCCGCTTCCCGCACACCCCCGAGGGGGAGGCCGCGCTCGCGACGGCGGCCAGGGACGCCTTCGAGCCGCGCCCCTGGCGGCTGTGGGCGGAGGACACCTCCGAGCCGGGGAACGCCGCCCGGGTGCGCGCCGCCCTGGAAAGCGGCTGCTTCGACCGCTGGCAGCGACAGCTGAGGCCGACCGGGCCACGGCCGGGCTGGAGCGTACGGGAAGTGCTCGACTGGGCCCAGCAGGGCCAGGACCAGCACCCCACCCAGGACCGGCAGGGGCCGGCCGCCCGGTGCCTGACGGCCGTCGCCGGACCCGACGACCACCCGGCGATCGTCGCCGCGGCCACCCACGGCCCCGACGCCGCGCGCGCCACCGCCCTGCGGTACCTGGCCGAACAGCACGCCCCCGAGTCGCTCGCCCTCATCGAGGCGGCGGCCGAGTCCCCCTCGTCCCTGGTGGCCGACGCGGCCATCGGCGCCTTCGAGCGCATGCGCAGCAACGCCTCGCTGGTCAGAGCCCGAAGCTGGGCGCGTCGCGACGACGCGCTCGGCGCCGCCGCCGCCTCGCTCCTCGCCCGCAGGGGCGGCCAGCGCGACGCCACCGTGGTGCTGAGCGCGCTGCGCCGCGTGGTGCGCACCGAGGGTCCCGACGCCGCGCCACTGTGGGACCTGGTGGACGGCGCGGGCCGGCTCACCATCGCCTGCGCGGCGCCGGTGCTGCGCCACATCTACCGCGAGACCTCGTCATCGCAGCTCCGTGGCAGGGCGGCGCGCGCCCTGGCGGCCACCGACCCGTCCTTCGCGGCCGGGTTCGCGGTGGAGTGCCTGTGGGACTGCGAGGAGACGACCCGCGAACTCGCCGCCCGGCACGCGGCCACGGCCGACTCCCGCGTCGTGGACCAGTTGCGCCGGCTCGCGGCGGACCCGGCCGAGGAGGCCGAGGTGCAGACCGCCGTGCGCAGCCGGATCGACCCGGACACGGCCTCCCTCTGACCGCCCGGCCCGCCCGGCACCGGCCCTCGCCGTACTGACCGCGAGCGATCGGCGACGCGGCCACGGCGCGCGACCGCCCCGAGGCCCGTACGAGCACCCACGCCGTACGCCCCCGCTACGCGCGTTGACGCGCCCGCGCGCTTCGTGCCCAGCCCTGAACGGCCCCTGGGTGCGCGCCCCGAACCGCGCGTGTCGCGGGCCCAGCGGGCGGGGGCGTGGCGTCGGGCCGGCGGGGGTGGCGGGCCGGTGTGCCGGGGGCGTTTTCCGGACAGACCCGTCCGGCAGGGCAGAACCCGCCCCCACCAGCGGCGAACGCTCATGGGACGTTTCCTGATCGGAAAGATCCACGTGGCCCGGGTCACGTTCCGCGCGCCGACAACACCGGTATGCGTGTCGCCATCGTCACCGAATCCTTTCCCCCCGACATCAACGGCGTCTCCCACTGCGCCCTGCAGACCGCCCAGCACCTCGCCCGGCGCGGTCACCAGCCCCTGGTCCTCGCCCCGGCCGGGGCGCACGACTGTCCGGCGGACAGCGACGGCACCCACCCCTACCCGGTCGTCCGCGTCCCCTCGCTGCCGCTGCCCGGCTACCCACAGGTGCGCGTCGCCCTGCCCAGCCGCCGGCTCGCCGCCACCCTGACCGCGCACCGAGCCGACCTCGTCCACCTGGCCAGCCCGTTCATCCTCGGCGTACGCGGCATGGCCGCGGCGACCCGGCTGGGGGTCCCCGCCGTCGCCGTCTACCAGACCGACATCGGCGGCTACGCCCGTACCTACCTCGGCACCGGCGAGTCCGCCGCCTGGCGCCGGATACGGGCCGTGCACGCCGCCGCCGACCGTACCCTCGCCCCCTCCACCGCCGCCGCCCGCGACCTGGCCGAGCACGGGGTGCCACGGATCGCGCTGTGGCCACGCGGCGTCGACACCACCCGCTTCCGCCCCGCCCTGCGCGATCCGGAACTGCGCCGCGGCCTGGCCCCGGGTGGCGAGCTGATCGTCGGCTACGTCGGCCGACTGGCGCCCGAGAAGTGCGTCGAGCTGCTCGCCCCGGTGGCCGCCGTGCCCGGCGTGCGACTGGTCGTGGTCGGCGACGGGCCGAGCGCTGCCGGGCTGCGCGCGACGCTGCCCGGGGCCCGGTTCCTCGGCCGGCGCACCGGCGACGAACTCGCGCGCCTCTTCGCCTCGTTGGACGTCTTCGTACACACCGGGCCGCAGGAGACGTTCTGCCAGACCGTGCAGGAGGCACAGGCCAGTGGCGTGCCGGTGGTCGCCCCCGCCGTGGGTGGACCGGTCGACCTGATCACGCACGGGCGCACCGGGTTGCTGGTGCCGCCGGGCGACCCGGCCGCCGTGCTCGACGCGGTCGCGCTGTTGGCCGAATCGCCACGGCTGCGAGCCGACCTGGGGCGAGCCGGACGCGCCGCCGTGGAGGGGCGCACCTGGGATGTGGTGGGCGACCTCCTGCTCGACCACTACGCCGAGGTCCTGGCCGAGCGCACGGGGCGGGTCGTGGAGGGCAGGGCGGCATGACGGAACTCAGCTCCCCCCGGCACGCCCCGGCCCCCTCGGCTCCCGCACCCGGGCCGTCCGCCCCGCCCCGTACGCATCCCGAACGCCCGCTGCGCATCGTGCGGCTCGCCAACTTCGTCACCCCGACCTCCGGCGGGCTGCGCACCGCGCTGCGCGAACTCGGCGCCGGCTACCAGGCCGCGGGCCACGAACCGGTCCTGGTCATCCCCGGCGAGCGGGCCTCCGACGAGGCCACCGCGCAGGGGCGGGTGATCACCGTCCCCGGTCACGAACTGCCCGGCACCGGCGGCTACCGGGTGCTCACCGGCCGACGCCACCTGGCCCGACTCCTTGAGCGCCTCGCCCCGGACCGCCTTGAGGTCTCGGACCGCACCACGCTGCGGTGGACGGGGGAGTGGGCCAGAGCGGCCCGCGTGCCCGCGGTCATGGTCTCCCACGAGAGCGCCGACGCCGTGCTGCGCACCTGGGGCGTCCCACCGGCCGCCGCGGGCTACGCCGCCGACCGGCTGAACCTGCGCACGGCGCGGGCGTACGCGCGCGTGGTGTGCACGACGGAGTGGGCCGCGCGGGAGTTCGTACGGCTCGGCGTGCGCAACCTGGTCCGCGCCCCGCTCGGCGTCGACCTGGAGAAGTGCCACCCCGCCTGGTACAGCGCCGCGCTGCGGGCCCGCCATGTGAGCGGGGCGACGACGCTCCTGGTGATGTGCTCGCGGCTGTCGCCGGAGAAGCGGCCGGGGCGCGCCCTGGACACGGTGGCCGCGCTGCGCCGGCGCGGGGTGGCCGCGCATCTGGTGGTGGCGGGCGACGGACCGCTGCGCCCCCGGCTGGCCGAACGCGCCCGTGCCGAGAGGTTGCCGGTCACCTTCCTGGGCCACGTGGCGCACCGGGCGGAGCTGGCCGCCTGGCAGGCGAGCGCCGACGTGGTGCTGGCGCCCGGGCCGGCCGAGACGTTCGGGCTCGCCGCGCTGGAGGCGTTGGCCTGCGGTACGCCGGTGGTGGTCAGCGCCTCGTCGGCGCTGCCTGACATCGTTGACAGGGCGGGCGTCAGCGCCGCCGACGACGGCGCGGCCTTCGCGGACGCCGTCGAGGACGTGCTGGCCCGCCCGGAAGTGGCCCGCCGCGAGGCCGCGCGGGCGCGCGCCGAGGAGTTCGGCTGGCCGATCGCGGTGGCCGCCTTCCTGGCCGCGCACGACGCGCCGCCGTCGGCCCCGCCGGCCCCGTCGGCCCCGTCGGAGCTGGCGCCCACCGCCGACGCCGTGGTCGCGGCGGCACCGGCGCCCAAGCCGTCGGGGACAGGCGGCTCATGACGACGCGGTGGGCGCCCGGCGGGCCACCCGCGGCGCCCCCCGACCCCGGCGCCCCGGCCGGCTCCGGCACCCCGGCCCACCCCGGCACCTCGACCGGCCGCGACATCGCGGCCGGCCGGGGCCGGCCGCGTACCCGCTCCGTACCGCCCCGCGCTGCGACAATGCGAGGATGACGACGGGACGCTGGGAGTTCTGGATCGATCGGGGCGGCACCTTCACGGACGTGGTGGGCAGGCGGCCGGACGGGCGCCTGGTGACCAGGAAGCTGCTGTCGCACCACCCCGAGCGGACGCGGGACGCGGCCGTCGCCGGCATCCGCGACACGCTCGGCCTCGCCCCCGGGCAGCCGCTGCCCGCCGAGCGGATCGCCGTCGTCAAGATGGGCACCACCGTGGCCACCAACGCCCTGCTCGAACGCTCGGGCGAGCCCACCGTCCTGGTGGTGACCGAGGGGTTCCGGGACGCGCTGCGCATCGCGTACCAGAACCGGCCGCGCATCTTCGACCGGCACATCGTGCTGCCCGAGGCGCTCTACGCCCGCGTGATCGAGGTCCCCGAGCGGATCGGCGCGCACGGGGAGGTGGTGCGGCCGCTGGAACTGGAGGCCGTGCGGCGGGAGCTGCGGGCCGCCCACCGCGACGGCCTGCGCGCCGCCGCCGTCGTCCTCACCCACGGCTACCGGTACCCGCGGCACGAGCGGGCCGTCGGCGCCGTGGCCCGGGAGGCCGGCTTCGCCCAGGTGAGCTGTTCGCACGAGGTGAGCCCGCTGATGAAGCTGGTGCCGCGCGGCGACACCACCGTCGTCGACGCGTACCTCTCGCCCATCCTGCGACGCTACGTCGAGGAGGTGGCCGGCGAACTGCGCGGCATCCGGCTGATGTTCATGCAGTCCAACGGCGGGCTGCGGGAGGCGGCGCACTTCCGTGGCAAGGACGCGGTGCTCTCCGGGCCCGCCGGTGGCGTCGTCGGCATGGCCCGCTCGGCGGCCGAGGCCGGCCACGAGCGCGTCATCGGCTTCGACATGGGCGGCACCTCCACCGACGTGTCGCACTACGCCGGCGAGTTCGAGCGGGTCTACGGCACCGAGGTGGCCGGCGTGCGGATGCGGGCCCCGATGACGAACATCCACACCGTCGCCGCGGGCGGCGGCTCCCTCCTGCGCTTCGACGGCCAGCGCTACCGGGTCGGCCCCGACTCCGCCGGCGCGGTGCCCGGCCCCGCCTGCTACCGCCGCGGCGGGCCGCTGACCGTCACCGACGCCAACGTGATGCTCGGCCGCCTCCAGGCCGACCACTTCCCCGCCGTCTTCGGGCCGCACGCCAACCAGTCGCTGGACGTGGCGGCCGTGCGCGAGGGGTTCGCGGCGCTGGCCGCCGAGATCACCGCCGCGACCGGCGACCGCCGAGGCCCCGAACAGGTCGCGGCCGGCTACCTCGACATCGCCGTCCTCAACATGGCCACCGCCGTCAAGAAGATCTCCGTACAGCGCGGCCACGACGTCACCCGGTACGCGCTGACCACCTTCGGCGGCGCCGGCGGCCAGCACGCCTGCGCCGTCGCCGACGCGCTCGGCATCAACACCGTCATCGTCCCGGCGCTGGCCGGCGTGCTCTCCGCGTACGGCATCGGGGTGGCCGACGCCACCGCGATGCGCGAGGCGGCCGTCGAGGTCCGCGTCGACGACCCGGCGGGCATGGACCGGGTGCGCTCGGTCAGCGCGGAACTGGCCGAGCGCACCCGGGCGGAGCTGGCCGCCGACGGCCTGCCCAGCGAGGCGATCACCACCGCGACCCGGGTCCACCTGCGGTACGCCGGCACCGACTCGACCATCGCCGTGCCGCTGGCCGACGCCGCGGCGATGACGGCCGACTTCGAGCGCGCGCACCGCGCCCGCTACGCCTTCACCACGGACAAGCCGCTGGTCGCGGAGGCCGTCGCGGTCGAGGCCCGGTGCGCGGCGGCGCCCGCCCACGTGAGCACCGGACCCACCGCGCACCAGGACGCGGCGGGGCCGGCCGAACCGCCGCCGACCGTCCGGATGTTCGCCGGCGGCCGCTGGCGGCCGACGCGCCTGTACCGGCGCGCCGACCTGCGCCCGGGCGACACGCTCAGCGGGCCCGCCCTCGTCGTGGAGGCGGACGCCACCACCGTCGTCGAGCCGGACTGGCGGGCCAGCATCGGCGAGCGGGGACACCTGCTGCTGAACCGGGCGCGCCCGCGGCCGCGCACCGTCGCGGCGGGCACCGACGCCGACCCGGTCCTCCTGGAGGTCTTCAACAGCCTCTTCATGGCGATCGCGGAGCAGATGGGGGTGCGCCTGGAGAACACCGCCCACTCGGTCAACATCAAGGAGCGCCTCGACTTCTCCTGCGCCCTCTTCGACGCCGAGGGCAACCTGATCGCCCACGCCCCGCACATCCCGGTGCACCTGGGCTCGATGGGCGAGTCGATCAAGGAGGTGCTGCGGCGCAACGCCGGCGCGATGCGCCCGGGCGACGTCTACGCGATCAACGACCCGTACCACGGGGGCACCCACCTGCCCGACGTCACCGTGGTCACGCCGGTCTTCGACGACGCCGGGCCGCGGCTGCTGTTCCTCGTCGCCTCGCGCGGCCACCACGCCGACATCGGCGGCAGCACCCCCGGCTCGATGCCCGCCTTCAGCCGCACCATCGAGGAGGAGGGCGTCCTCTTCGACAACTGGCTGCTGGTGCGCGGCGGCGAGCTGCGCGAGCGCGAGACGCGCCACCTGCTCACCTCGGCCCGCTACCCCTCCCGCGCGCCGGAGACCAACCTCGCCGACCTGCGGGCCCAGATCGCCGCCAACGAGAAGGGCGTCGGTGAACTGCGCCGCGTGATCGACCAGTTCGGCCTCGACGTCGTACACGCCTACATGGGGCACGTGCGGGCCAACGCCGAGGAGTCGGTGCGCGCCATCATCGCCGGCCTGCGCGACGGTTCGTACCGCTACGAGACCGACAGCGGCGCCGTCATCCAGGTCGCGCTGCGCGTCGACCACCGCACGCGCGGCGCCGTCGTGGACTTCGCCGGCACCTCCGCGCAGCAGCCGGGCAACGCCAACGCGCCAAGCTCGGTGGTCATGGCCGCGGTGCTCTACGTCTTCCGCACCCTGGTCGCACACGACATCCCGCTCAACAGCGGCTGCCTGGCCCCGCTCGACGTGCGCATCCCCGCGGGCTCCATGCTGGCCCCGACGTACCCGGCGGCCACCGTCGCGGGCAACGTGGAGACCTCGCAGGCGGTCACCGGCGCGCTGTACGGGGCGCTTGGCGTGCAGGCCGAGGGCTCGGGGACGATGAACAACATCACCTTCGGCAACGACCGGGTGCAGTACTACGAGACGCTGGCCAGCGGGTCAGGGGCCGGCGACGGCTTCGCCGGCGCCGACGCGGTCCAGACCCACATGACCAACTCCCGGCTGACCGACCCCGAGGTGCTCGAATGGCGCTACCCGGTGCGCGTGGAGTCCTTCGCCGTGCGACGGGGGAGCGGCGGGCGGGGCCGCTGGAGCGGCGGCTGCGGGGTGACCCGGCGCGTGCGCTGCCTCGAACCGATGACGATCGCCCTGCTCACCGGCCACCGCAGGGTCGCCCCCTACGGCATGGCCGGCGGCGAGCCGGGCTCCCTCGGGGTCAACCTGCTGGAGCGCGCCGACGGCAGTGTGCGCACGCTGGCCGGGTGCGACGTGGTGGAGGCGGCGGCGGGCGACGTCCTGGTGGTGCACACGCCGGGCGGCGGCGGCTACGGGAGGCCCGAGGAGTAGCCCCCACGGGATCGCCCCGGAGTCGGTGAACTGTGGGTGTCCGCAGGCCGTCCCCCGACACCTGGGCACGGGGGCCTCCGATCACCGCTCGTCGTCCGCCTCGGTCACCGCAACGCGCGGGTCCACCACGTCGGCGCCGCGCTCGGCGACCCGTGACCAGAAGTCGATGGCCATCCGCTCGAACCGCAGGCCGTACGCCAGGGCGGCGGCCTGCGGGGGCTGGAATGTCAGGCCGAGCCCGGGAGGGTCCGCCGGGGGCTCGCCCCGGGCCGGGGCCGTGGCGAGGATCGTCTCGTACTCGGCGAGCTTGCGGCGGTGCGCCTGGAGTTGCTGCTCGGCCAGGCGTCGCACCTGGTCCGCGCCGGACGGGCCGTCCTGCTGGAAGTAGAGCCGCAACAAGCCCTCGTCGTGGATCTCCGTGGGTCGGTCCGCCGGGCCCGTGAGCCACGTGGCGAGCAGGTCCCGCCCGGCCGGGGTCAGCGACAGCGTCCGGCGCCGGCGCCCCGAGTCCTCCCGTTCCTCCACGACGAGCCCGTGGCGTACGAGCCGGGCCGCCTCCGCGTAGATCTGGGACCTGGGGAAGGCCCAGAAATGTCCGATGCTCTGCTGGATCTCGCGGTCGAGCGCGTATGGCGTCGCGGAACCCGACTGCGCGAGGAGGCCGAGCACGACGTAGGCGCTGGCGGAGAACGTTGGCATCCCTTGCCCCGATCCGGACGGTCTGAACCTCAGCATTGCACGCGCGACGCCGGGAGTTGGAGCATCTGAACAGTACACATTGCACCGTCACATCTGACGATCGGAGTTCCGATGAGCGCCGCGCCCCACAGCCCCTACCTGAACGGCAACTTCGCCCCCGTCGCCGACGAGGTCAGCGTCGACGACCTGCCGGTGACCGGGGTGCTGCCCCCCGAACTGAACGGCCGCTACCTGCGGATCGGCCCCAACCCCACGGCGCCCGAGGAGACCGGTCGGGGCCACCACTGGTTCGTCGGGCGGGGCATGGTGCACGGCGTCCGCCTGCGCGAGGGGCGCGCCGAGTGGTACCGCAACCGGTTCGTGCAGGGTGACGTGCCCGAGGACTCGCCCAACACCAACATCCTGGCCCAGGGCGGCCGGCTCCTCGCGCTCGTCGAGGGCGGCGGGGCACCGGTGTCGATCGCCCCCGACCTGGACCGGATGGCGACCTGGGACGCCGACGGGGCGTTACGGGCCGGCTTCACCGCCCATCCGAAGACCGATCCGGTGACCGGCGAGACGCACGCCGTCAACTACCTGATCAGGCCCGGCGCCGAGCACCTGCGCTACGTCGTCCTGGACGCCACCGGAAAGGCGACGCACGCCGCCGAACTGCCCGTCTCCGGGGTGCCGATGATCCACGACATGGCGCTGACCGCCACCCGGGTCGTGGTGCTCGACCTGCCGGTCTCCCTGTCACCGGACGCCGTCGGCCGCCTGGCGGCGGGCGCACCGGAGACCGGTGACGCGCTCCCGATGCGCTGGAACGAGGAGCGCCCCTCGCGGGTGGGAGTGCTGCCGCGCGGTGGCACGGCCGGGCAGGTCACCTGGTGCGAGGCGCCGCGCTGCTACGTCTTCCACGTCCTCAACGCGTACGACGTGCCGGGCGGTTCGATCGTCGTGGACGTGGTCCGCTACGACACGGTCTTCCGCGACGTGTTCGGCGGGCCCGCCGACGGGCTGCCCGCCCTGGCCCGCTGGACCATCGACCCGGGCCGGGGGACCGTCTCCGAGCAGATCATGTCCGACCGCGGCGTCGAGTGGCCCCGGATCAACGGGGAGTGGCTCGGGCGCCCGCACCGCTACGGCTGGTTCGGCGGCGTCGGCCCCACCAGCCTGCGCCTGTCCGACGACGTCAACCGCGACCTCGGCGGCAGCTTCGAACCCGGCCCCCTGGTCAAGTTCGACACCACGACCGGCGAGGCGTCGACGCACCACTTCGGGGCCGGGCGCGTGACCCAGGAGCCGACGTTCGTGGCGCGACCCGGCGCCAGAACCGAGGACGACGGCTGGATTCTCTCGGTCGTCCACGACGGCAACACCGACCGTGGCGAACTGGTCGTGCTCGACGCCGCCGACGTCGCGGCGGCTCCCGTGGCACGCGTCCACCTGCCGCGACGTGTCCCCTTCGGGTTCCACGGCAACTGGATAGCCGACGACGAGATCGGCGGGTGACCGTCAGCTGGCGGCCGACCACGGGAGGCCGGATGGGCTCCGCGCGGACTCGGTGCGCGGAGCCCATCGGCGGCGATGGCCGGCCCGGGCTCGTCGCCTGGCGGCGACTGCCGTGTGGGCTCGGGGGCCGGCGCCGCACGGTGCCTGGCACCGCGCGTGTGGCCGTCCCCCGCACACGGGCCGTTCCACCCTCCCTGGATGCCCCCTGGGAAGCGCCGCCGACGGCGGCTCCCTTCCCCATCCACGGCCAAGCGTCGCGGGACGTATCCGTATCGACAAATCCTTAGAGCCGTTTGAAAGGGTCAGCCACCAGGCCCGGACGACATGTCGACCGCCGGCCCGCACGGCGCCGGCCGCTCCCGTACGAAGCGGCCCGTAACCCCCTTCAGCCGCGTGCCCCCGAGCGCGCCCGACGGGGCACGAAGCGCACCGGCGTGCCCGGCACGGCCTGCGCCGCCGAGGCCAACCAGCGCTCGGGAACGACCCCGATCATCGGGTAGCCGCCGGTCGTCGGGTGGTCGTGCAGGAAGAGCACCGGCCGGCCGTCCGGCGGCACCTGGAGCGCGCCGAGCGCCATGCCCTCGCTGGGCAGCTCGCCCTCCCGCGCGCGTTCCAGCGCCGGCCCTTCGGTACGCAGCCCGATCCTGTTGCTCGCGGGGGAGACGGCGTACGCGGCGCGGCCCAACGTGCGCAGCGCCCGCGCCGTGAACCACGCGTCGCGCGGGCCGAGCAGCACGGGCAGCACCAATTCGCGCACCGGCCCGGGGGCCGGCGCCGCGTCCAGGCGCGGGGCCGCGTCCGTCGGCGGGCCGAGTCGCAGCACGTCCCCGTCGGCGAGCGGGTCGGGCCCGAGCCCGGAGAGCACGTCGGTGGCGCGGCTGCCGAGCACGGGGGTCGCGTCGACGCCGCCGGCGAAGGCGAGGTAGCCGCGCACCCCGTGGGTGGCGGCGCCGATGTCCAGCACGGCCCCGGCCGGCAGCCGGATCGGCGCGCCCCACGGGGCGGGCCGGCCGTTCACCCGGACCGGACAGGGCGCTCCGGTGACGGCGGCGGTGACGGCCCGGTCCACGCGCACGGCGCAGCCGGTGAGCGTCGTCTCCAGGGTCGCGGCCTGCTCCGGGTTGCCCACCAGGCGGTTGGCGAGCCGGTGCGCGGGCTCGTCCAGCGCGCCCGAGCGCGGCACGCCCAGGTGCGCGTGGCCGGCGCGCCCCAGGTCCTGCACGGTGGTGAGCGCCCCGGATCGCACCACCTCCAGGATGGCGAACCCGCTCATCGGCGCGCCCCGTTCACCGAGGGGCGTCGGTCGGGCGCCGGCAGGTCGGCCACGGGCCGCGCGGGGGCGCCGCCGGGCGGCACGGCGCCGTCCTCGTGCGCGGGGTGGCGGTCGCCACACGGTACAAAGCGGACCCGGGTACCGGGAGCGAAGAGCGCCACGGGGTCGCGGGTGGCGTCCCAGAGCACCGCGTCCGAGGTCCCGATGAGCTGCCACCCGCCGGGCGACGGCCGCGGGTAGACGCCGGTGTAGGGGCCGGCGAGGGCGAGGGAGCCGGTGGGGACGCGGGTGCGCGGGGTGTCGCGGCGCGGCACGTGGTAGCGGCTGGGCAGCCCGGTCAGATAGCCGAAGCCGGGCGCGAAGCCGCAGAAGGCGACGCGGAACTCGGTGCCGGAGTGGATGCGTACGACCTCGTCGGGCGTGACGCCCCACAGCTTCGCGACCTCGGCCAGGTCCGGGCCGTCATAGCGCACCGGGATCTCCACGGCCGTCCCCTGGCCACGGGTGGGCGCGGGGATGTGCCAGCGGGCGGCCAGCGCCGCGGTGCGCGCGGGGTCGGCCAGGCCGTCGAGGAGTACGGTGCGGGCGGCGGGCACGACGTCCCGCACGGCGGGCAGCTCCGCTGTGCCGAGCCGCCGCAGCACCTCGGCGTGCAGGGCCTCCACCGCCTCGTCGGAGTCCACCTCGAGCAGCAGGGCGTTCTCCCCCACGGGCAGGCCGCGTACGGCGAAGCCGGCGCGGTCCGGCGCCTGGTGCGGCATGCCGGCCACCTCCTCGATGTGCCGGGCGTGCTCGGCCTCGGGTACCGGGGTCGGCCCGCTGTTTCCCGTGGTCGGGTGCGTCGTGGGCGCGTGCGGCGCGTGTTCCCTCACGCGAACGCCCTGAACCCGACCCCGGCGGCGGCCAGTTCGGTCCGTACCCGGCGGGCGGTCGCCGCCGCGCCCGGGGTGTCGCCGTGCAGGCACAGCGACCGCGCTTGCACGGCGACCTGATCCCCGTCGATGGTGGTCACGGCGTGGTCGCGGGCGATCGTCAACGACCGTTTGACCACGGCGTCGGGATCGTCGATGACCGCCCCGGGGGTGCCGCGCGGCACCAGCGTGGCGTGCGCGGTGTAGGCGCGGTCGGCGAACGCCTCGGGAACGGCCGGCAGTTCGGCCGCCGTGGCCGCCGCGAGGAGCAGCGAGCCGGGCAGCCCGAGGACGGGCAGCGGCGCGTCGCTCGCCAGGCGTACGCCGTCCACCACGGCGGCCGCCTGCTGCTCGTCGCGCACGCACCGGTTGTAGAGCGCGCCGTGCGGCTTGACGTAGGCCACCCGGGCGCCGGCGGCGCGCGCGAAGACGTCCAACGCGCCGATCTGGTACGCGACCTCGTCGGCCAGCTCGCGCGGCGGTACGTCCATGGCGCGCCGCCCGAAGCCGGCCAGGTCGCGGTAGGAGACCTGGGCGCCGATCACCACGCCGCGCTCGGCGGCCAGCTCGCACACCCGCCGCATGGTCGACGGGTCGCCGGCGTGGAAGCCGCAGGCGACGTTGGCGCTGGTGACGACGGAGAGCAGGGCCTCGTCGTCGGTCAGGTGCCAGCGGCCGAAGCCCTCCCCGAGATCGGCGTTGAGGTCGATCACAGGTCGGTCCGCGTCGTCGGTCATGTCCGTCCGTTCGGGCAGGCGCGCCGTGCGGCGCGCGGCGTCGTGGCAGGGGCGGGCGCCGGGGCGTGGCCGCTGGCGCGCGGGGCGGGAGCCGGGGGTGGCCGGCGGACTGGGCGCCGGCGACGCCACGCTCCCCGCCGCGCGCGGAGCCTGACGCCGTGGACCGGTCGACCCGCATCCGTAGAACTCTCCGCTGTCGTGCAACCGGGCCGACCGGCCGACACTCAACGTAGACGATTGTTGAACGATCCGACAAGGGATTGTTGTGATCGCGGGTCCGTCTCGGCTTGACTTCTGTCGCGCCGAGCCGAGCGCCGGCGCGCTCAACAGGGCAGACGCGGCCATCCCACGATGGTCGCACCGGGCGAGGGAGAACACGCGTGACAAGCGGTGCGGACGAACGGCTCACGGCAGTGATCGACGTCTCCAGGCTGGAGACCGACCGGCTGCTGCTCGGGCGCACGAGCACCGCGGAGCGGGTGGCCGACGTGCTGCGCGACCGCATCGCCGAGGGCTTCTTCCCGCCCGGCACCAAGCTCTCCGAGGACAGCATCAAGGGGGCCCTCGGCATCTCGCGCAACACCCTCCGGGAGGCGTTCCGGCTGCTGACCCGCGAACGTCTGCTGGTGCATGAGCTGAATCGCGGAGTGTTCGTACGCGTCGTGACGGTCGAGGACCTCGGCGACATCTACCGGGTTCGCACGTTGGTGGAGTGCGCGGCGGTACGCAGCGTGGGCGAGCCCCCGTACACGGGCGCGGTCGCCGAGGCGATGCGGGCGATCGAGGCGGCCGTCGTCGCTGGCGAGGAGGCCGCGCGCGGGCGCGCCTGGCAGGACCTCTCCACCGCCAACATCCGCTTCCACCAGGGCATCGTCGCCCTGGCGGGCAGCCCCCGGACGAACGATCTGATGCGCGGCGTGCTCGCCGAACTCCGCCTGGTCTTCCACGTGATGGCCGACCCACGCCGCTTCCACGCGCCCTATCTGACCCGTAACAGGCAGGTCTGGGAGGCGCTGGACGCGGGCCGCGTCGCGGAGGCCGAGGCCCTCCTCGCCGACTACCTGGCGGACTCCCGCAGCCAGCTCTCGGGGGCGTACGCCCAGCAGATGGCGACCGACTGACCCGCGCCGACCCGCGGTCGGGCCCGGTCAAGCGGGCCCTGGCGGCCGCCGCGTGACCGCCGGGGCGGGCGCGCCGGCCGGCCGCCGGCGGGGTGTGGGGTGGCGGTGCCCAGGCGTGGCGGCGGGCTGCCGCGAGCCGCCGTGCGCGGCCGACGCGGCGGGGCGAGCGGGTGGTGGCGGCGCCGGTCGCTGTGGCCTCTGTCTCTCGACCCCTTGTCGGATCGTTGAACAATCGCCTAACCTCCCGTTCACTCTCCTCACGCCCCGTGGGGTCCCACGCGGAAGGCGGACGCATGCTCGTTCTCCTGGGCGTCCTCGTGGTGGTGATCGGATTCGCCACCAGGCGCAACCCCCTCCTGGTCGTAGGAGTGGCCGGCATCGCGACCGGCCTGCTCGGCGGCCTGTCGCCGCGCGAGGTCCTCGCGGCCTTCGGCGACGGCTTCGCCTCCAGCCGAGCGGTGACGATCTTCGCCATCACGTTGCCCGTTATCGGCCTCCTGGAGCGCCACGGCCTCCAGGAACAGGCCCGCACCCTGATCGCCCGGTTCACCAAGCTCACCACCGGGCGCTTCCTCACCCTGTACCTCCTGCTGCGCCAGGTCACCGCCGCGCTCGGCCTCGTCAGCGTCTGCGGACCCGCCCAGACGGTGCGCCCGCTGGTGGCGCCGATGGCCGAGGGCGCCGCCGAACGCGCCCACGGGCCGCTGACCGACAAGGCCCGCGAGAAGGTGCGCTCCTTCTCCGCGAGCGCCGACAACGTGGGCCTGTTCTTCGGTGAGGACGTCTTCCTCGCCGTCGGCTCCATCCTGCTGATCACCGGCTTCGTGAACACCACCTACGACACCCACCTGGAGCCCCTGCACCTGGCGCTGTGGGCGATCCCCACCGCGATCTGCGCCTTCGTCGTGCACGGGTGGCGACTGCTGCGCCTGGACCGCCAGTTGGAACGCGAGCTGCTGGCCGCCAACGCCACCCAGCCGACCGCCGAGGAGGCCGCGAAGTGATCAAGGCAGAGTGGTTCTACTGGCTCGTCGGCGCCATCTTCCTGGTGATGGCCGCCCAGATGGTCACCGACCGCAGCAACCCCAAGCGCGTGGGTACCGCGGCGTTCTGGGGCCTGATCGGCGCGGGCTTCGTCTACAGCTCCTGGGTCGTGGAGGACCGCGCCCCGGCCGAGCCGCTGGGCGTCGCCGTGCTGGCGATGGCCGTCCTCGCGGGCTTCGGCTTCACCGGGCGCGGCACCGTACGCACCACCACCGGCGCGGAGCGCACGGCCAGCGCCGCGCGCCTGGGCAACCGGCTCTTCGTGCCCGCGCTCACCATCCCGCTGGTCGCCATGGTGTGCGCGGTCGGCGTGAAGAAGCTGTCCATCGGTGGCGAGCCGGTGCTGCAGAAGGGCAGCGAGACCATCCTGGGCCTTGGCATCGGCGCCATCGTCGCGCTGGCCGTGGGCATGGTGATGCTGCGCGAGAAGCGGATCGCCACGCCCGTGCACGCCGGGCGCTCGATGCTGGAGGCGATGGGCTGGGCGATGCTGCTGCCGCAGATGCTCGCCACCCTCGGCACCATCTTCTCCGTCTCGGGCGTGGGCGAGGAGGTCGGCGAACTCACCACCAAGGTGCTGCCGGAGGACTCCCTCTACCTGGCCGTGGCCGTGTACTGCGTCGGCATGTTCCTCTTCACCGTGATCATGGGCAACGCGTTCGCCGCGTTCCCCGTGATGACCGCGGCCGTCGGCTGGCCGGTCCTGGTGGAACAGGCCGACGGCAATGCCGCCGCGGTCCTGGCCATCGGCATGCTGGCCGGCTTCTGCGGCACCCTGGTCACGCCGATGGCCGCCAACTTCAACATCGTGCCCGCCGCGCTGCTCGAGCTGAAGGACCAGTACGGGCCGATCAAGGCCCAACTGCCCACCGCCGTCGTGCTCCTCGGCTGCAACATCGCGATCATGTCCGCGGTGGCCTTCTGACCCGCCACCGCCCTCACCGGCCAGCCCCGACCGGCCCGCCCCGTCCGGCCCTGACGCGAGCCCGACGGGCCGCGCCGGCCCGGCCGTGCCAGGCTGCCCCGTACCTCCGTACCCCCGCACCACCCGCCACCCCTGATGAGCGAGGCGATCCCCATGTCCCCCTCCCCGTCCGAGCAGCAGCCCCTCTCGTACCCGACGACCCCGCCCCGCGCCGGCCACGGAGCCGTGACCGGCGCGGGCGGCACCGGAACCGACCCGGGCGGCGCGGACCGGCCGGCGGCCGGGGAGGGGGAAGCCCGGCCGCGGCGCGTCCTGCTGACCGGGTTCGAACCCTTCGGCGGCGAGGCGGTCAACCCCTCGTGGTCGGCGGTGCGGCAGGTCGCCGCCCAGCCGCTGCCCGGCGTGGAGTGGAGCACGGCCGAGCTGCCCTGCGTCTTCGGCGCCGCGCTCGACGCGCTGCGCGAGGCCGTCGCCGCCGCCGAGCCCGACATCGTTCTGTGCGTCGGACAGGCGGGCGGACGCCCGGACGTGACCGTCGAACGCGTGGCGATCAACGTGGACGATGCGCGCATACCCGACAACGCGGGCGCGCAGCCGATCGACGAACCCATCGTCCCGGACGGCCCCGCCGCCTACTTCGCCGCGCTGCCGATCAAGGCGTGCGTGGCCGCCGCCCGCGCCGCCGGGGCCCCGGCCAGCGTGTCGCAGACGGCCGGGACCTTCGTCTGCAACCACGTCTTCTACGGGCTCATGCACCTCATCGCCACCGAACGCCCCGCTCTGCGCGGCGGCTTCGTGCACGTCCCGTACGCGCCCGAGCAGGTGCCGGACGGCGACGCCCCCGCACTCGCGGTCGCCGAGACCGCCGTGGCCCTGCGCGCCATCGCCGCCACGGCCGCCGCCGGCACGCCCGAGCTGCGCGCTGTGGGCGGTGCCACACACTGACCGGCCCCTTGGCGCCGTTTCGTCCGTTGTCAGTGGGACCGCCTACTCTGTGCGACGTGACTTCTCCACCCCCGGGGGCCGCTACGCCCCAGCTCAGTGGCCCACCCCGGCCAGCCCCGGGCCCGGCAGCCGACGAGGGCCTGGCCCGGCGGCTGCGCGCGCTCGCCTGCACGGCGCCGCTGCACGACCTGGACGTGCGCAAGGCCAACCTGGCGGGGGAGTACAGCGGGTACGCGATGGCGGAGGTGGCCCTCGCCGCCATCGACCTGGTCACCCTCACCATGGACTTCGACACCGGCGCCGACCACGAGCAGATCGTGGCCAGGCTGCTGCCCCGGGTCGCAGCGCAGGCCCCCGGCCGCCCCGCCGCCGAGCACGAGCGGGTGGCCCGCTGGGTCCTGGAGAGCCTGATCAACGTGGGCAGCGTGGACCGCGGGTTCCGCGCCGCGTACGGCACGTTCAGCCCCGACGGCAGCTACGTGCGCCGGGACTACGACTTCAAGCTCATCGAGGAGGTCCCGGGCCCCGGCGGCACCGTCTACCTGCGCACCACCGACGAGGCGGTCAACGTCCTGGTCGGCGCCCTGGACACGGACGTCACCAGCGCGCAGATCGCCGCCGAGGTCAAGCTGGAGGTGCTGATCAGCCGAGGCCGGCTCGCCGACGCCCAACTGGCCGCCGAACAGGCCCGCTACCGCACCGTGCAGTACGCGGAGACGCTCCGCAAGACGCTGGAGGCCACCCGGCGCAACGTGCGCGCGGTGGACTGGCTGCGGGCCGTGCCCGACATGATCGCCGAGGCGCTCGACCACATCGCCGAGCGGTACCGGCACGAGAACGCGATCCTCACCAACATCCGCAAGGCCCGCGACGAGGCGGTCGACCAGCGCGGCCCCGACCACAAGCGGCAGGCCGCCGAGCTGGTGGACATCGTCAAGGACTGCATCCGGCGGCACACCCAGTTGCAGTCCCGACTCCTAGACGCCGGCCCCATGTTCCGCGCCGAGCAGGACCGGCAGGCGTTCGCCCCGCCCGCCGCGCGCGCCGGCATCGACCTCTACGGCCAACTCGTCGCGCCCCTGTTGCCACTCCCCGTGGAGCGCGCCATCCGCGTCACCGACGCCTTCTTCGCGCGCGGCACCGGACTGCGCACGCCCACCTCGGTACGGATGGGCGACCTGGTGGACCTGCTGCTGACGCCACCGGTGGAGCGCGAGCACCTGGGCGCCGAGATGCCCGAGCCCGACCTGATCGCCACCCCCGACGACAACCGGTTCAGCGAGGAGCAACTCGCCTCGGCCATGGACCTGCTCGAACTGCCCCCCGACGCGCCCCGCCGGCTGTCCGGACTGCTCGCCGAGGCCCGCCGCCGCGACCCCGCCCTGCCCTACCTGGTCGCGCTGCTCGCGGTGCACGCGGCCAGCCCCCCGGTCGGCACGGCCTACCGGCAGGGGGAGCCGCGACTGCTGTTCGCCGTGGATGACGGGACAGAGCTGGACGACCCGGAGTTCGGCGGCGCCGACCTCATCGTCGGCACCGCGCTGCTGGACGCCGCGGGCATGGCCGCCGACCGCACGGAGGTGGCGTGATGCCCGCGCCCGCCCACCCGGCGAGCCTGCGCCCCAGCGCCCCGCCGCCGCCCGGTCCGGCCTCTCACCACCCCGCGCCGCCCACCGGCCCGTGGCCCCGCGCGGCCGTCGCGCGCGCCGGCGAAGGCCCGGCCCGCGCCCCCGCTCACCTTGTAGCCGGCCACCGGCCCCGGCACCGCGCAGACCCCGCCCGCGAGGCGGCACCGTTTCACCCCGAGGAGCAGCAACCGTGACCGATCACCGCGCCGACGACGGCGCGCAGCCCGAGCGCTCGTACGCGGCGGACGAGCACGGCCGGGGCACGGCCGGTGGCGGCCCCTCGCACGGCTCCGGTGCGCCGGGCGGCCCCGGCCTCACGCCGGCCGACGCCGCCGACGCGGCCCGCCTCGTGGCCTTCGGCCTCCAGCCCAAGCTGCTGCCGGCCCGCGACGCCGAGTACGCCGAACTCCTGCGCCGGCACCGCGAGGACCCCGCCTTCGCCCGGCTGGCCGACGCCGTGGCCACCGGGCTCGGCCTCGTCGTCCTGGAGGTGTCCACGCGCGCCGGCATGGCCGTGACCGCCGCCGACGACTCGGTCTTCGCGGTCCGCATGGGCGAGTACGCCAAGCGCGCCGCCCCGGACTCAGCGGACCGCTTCCTGCACGGCCTGGCCCACCTCGCCGTCGCCGCCATGGCCTTCCCCCGCCCCGAAGACCTCGCCGACGACGGCTACATCGGCCGCATCACGGTCAACGGCGTCGACGGCTTCGTACGCCAGGCGTGCCGCCGCCTGGAGGAGCGGGCAGCGGAGACGGGGGAGAACACCGACCCGGCCACGGACGCGCCAGGGCTTGAGGCCGCCTGGCGGGTGTACGCGCGGCGCAGCGCCACCGGCGCCACCAAGGACGCCCGCCGCCTGGCCGGCTCCACCACCGGCATCGTCGGCAAGGCCGTCGCCTTCCTCGTCGACTCCGGCTTCCTCCAACGCACCGGCGACGACGCCGGCGGCGCCTACCGCACCACCGCCCGCTACCAACTCCAGGTCCGCGACATGGCCGGCAGCGCCGCGATGGCCGAACTCCTGGAACTGGGCGTGGTCCCGGTGGGCGACGGCAGCGCCACGCTGCTGCCGCCCGCGGAGGGCGACGACCTCGACCTGGTCGCCGACGCGGGCCTGCCGTTCTTCGCCGACCAGCACGGCCCCTCCTGACGCCACATCAGACGCCCCCGGCCGGCCCGCCACGCCGACCCAGGTCACCCCACCCGCCAGCCCGTACGGAGCGGGCCGGCGCCGAGACGGTACGCCGGTGGCCACCGACCGCCCGTACGCCCACGCCGCACCCGCCCGCCCCCCTCGCCGTCACCCGTTCGCCCACCACACCACGAGAGTCCGCCATGTACGAGCTGTCCCGGGTCCGCCTCTACTCCATCGGGCCAGCCGGTGCGCGCTACGCCGACACCGTGCTGGACCTGCGCGGAGTCGGCGAGCCGGTGCCCAGCCCCGCGCCCGCCCAGGCGGAGTTCTTCCAGGAGGAGCCCGTCGGCCCGCCCCGCCGCCCGGCGCCGGCCGGCGTGCTGTTCCTGGAGAACGGCGGCGGCAAGTCCGTCCTGCTCAAGCTGATCTTCTCCGTCATGCTGCCCGGCCACCGCAACACCCTGGGCGGCGCCAGCTCCGGCGTGCTGCGCAAGTTCCTGCTCGCCGACGACTGCGGCCACGTCGCGCTGGAGTGGCAGCACACGGTCACGGGCGAGACGGTGGTCGTGGGCAAGGTCAGCGAGTGGCGCGGACGCCAGGTCTCCAACGACCCGCGCAAGTTCGCCGAGGCGTGGTACTCCTTCCGGCCCGGCCCCGGACTCAGTCTGGACTCGCTGCCGGTCGCCGAGTCCACCGCCGTACGCCCCCTGGTCGAGGGCCTCGTACGACCCGAGACCTCCGGCGCCTCCGGGGCCCGGGGCCGGCGCCGCACCATGAAGGGCTTCCGCGACGCCCTCACCGAGGCCGGCAAGAACTACCCACACCTCGAAGTGGCCTGGGAGGAGATCCACGAGCGCTGGAACGAACACCTCGGCGACCTGGGCCTCGACCCCGAACTCTTCCGCTACCAGCGGGAGATGAACGCCGACGAGGGTGAGGCCGCCGGCCTGTTCGCGGTCAAGAACGACTCCGACTTCACCGACCTGCTGCTGCGCGCCGTCACCGACACCCGGGACACCGACGGCCTCGCCGACCTCGTCCACGGTTTCGCGCACAAGCTGGGCCGGCGGGCCGAACTCACCGCCGAGCGGGACTTCACGGCCGGTTCCCTCGACCTGCTCACCCAGATCAGCGAGGCGGCCGAGGACCGCGCCCGCGCCCGCGACGTCCACACCGCGGCCGAACGCCGCACCCGCGGCCTCGCCCAGCGGCTCACCGCCCGCGGTGCGGCCGAGCGCGAGCGCGGCGCCGACCTCGCCCAGCAGGTCACCGCCGCCGCCCACGCGGTCACCGAGGCCGAGCGCGAGCGGGGCCGCAGCTCCCTGATCGCAGCCGAACTCGCCTACCGCAACGCCTCGTTGGCGCTGTCCGCAGCCGAGAAGGGCGCCGCGGCCCAGCGCCGCGAACTGGCCGACGCCAGGACCCTGCACGCCGCCTGGCAGGCGGCTGAGACCGTGCTGCGCCACCGCGCCGCGGCCGACCGCTCGCAGCGGGTGGCCGCCGCGATCCGCGAGGCCGAGCGGGACGCCGCCCCGGCGCTCGCCGCCCGCGCCAAGGCCGCCACCGACCTCGTACGCGCCCTGCACGCCGCCGCCGAGGGCGGCGAGCGCCTCGCCGCCGAGGAGGAGGAACGCTCCGCCGCCCTCCAGGAGACCGGCGAGGCCGCCCACCGGGACGCCACCCACGCCGCTACCGCCGCCCAGCGCGCCCGCAGCGAGGCCGAGCACCTGCGCCAGCGGCTGACCGAGGTCGAGCAGGAGACCGCCGAGGCGGTACGCGCCGGCTGGCTCGACGACTCGGCCCCCGACGCCGACCCGGCCCGCGCCGCCCTCACCGCGAGCGACGCCGAGAAGGCCGCGGCCGCCGCCTGGGAGAGCGCCCGCGACCACGCCGCGTCGGCCGCCGAGCAGGCCCGCGAGGCGGGCGCGGAACTGAGCCGCGCCGACCTCGCCGCCGCCCGCGCCTCCGACGCCGCGCGCGCCGCCGCCTCCCGCTACGACGCCGAGCGCCGCGCCGCCGAGGCCCTCGGCGCCGAGCGACGACTCGCGGAACTGCTCGGCCTGCCCGGTGCCGCCGCACCCGACGGCGCGTCCGGCGAAGCCCCCACGGGTGGTGCCACGCCCGACTCCGAAGCCGCCACGCTCAGCGCCGACGAGCTGGACCGCAACGCGGACGCGCTGCGCGAACTCCTCGACGAGAGCGTCGCCGGAGCCGAGCGCCAACTCTTCGAGCTGCGCACGGCGGCCGCCGACGACGCCCGCATCCTCGGTGCCCTCGGCGACGGCGGCCTGCTGCCCCCCGGGCCCGACGTGCTGGCCACCGTGGAGTACCTCGGCGAACACGGCATCCCGGCGCTGCCCGGCTGGCGCTACCTGGCCCAGGCCGTCGACCCGGCCGACCACGCGGCGGTGCTCGCCGCGCGCCCCGAGCTGGTGGACGGCGTCATCATCACCGACCCCGACACGCACGCCCGCGCCCGCGAGGCGCTGGCCTCGGCGTCGCTGCTGCCCCGCTCCGCCGTCGCCGTGGGCACCGCCGCCGCCCTGCTCGCGCCGACGCCCGGGCCCGGCGCGCGCGACGGCGCCGTCTTCCTCGTACCGCCCAACCCGGCCATGCACGACGAGCTGGCCGCCGACGACGAGCGGCGGGCGCTGCGCTCCCGCGCCATCGCCCGCGACGAGGAGATCAGGGCGCTCGCCGCCCGGCTGGCCGGCGACCGCGCGCTGGCCGCCCGGCTCTCCTCCTGGCGCACCAGCTGCCCGCCCGGCCGGTTGGCCGAACTCGCCGCCGAGGCCGCCGAGGCGCGGCAGGCGGCGCAGGCCGCCGAGGACGCGCTGGCCGCCGCCCGCGCCGCCCGCGCCGAGGCCGACGAACTGGCCGCCGAGGCGGCCCGGGCGCGCGACGAGCGGCAGGAGGCGGCGCAGCGCGCCCGCCGCGCCGCCGACGCGCTGGCCGGACTCGCCTACCGGCTGCGCGAGCGCGCCACCTGGCAGACCCGGCTGCGCGAACTCGCCGAGGAGGCGGCCGAGGCCGAGGAGCGCGCCGCCGCCTGCGTGGACCGGGCGCGCGCCGCCGACGAGGACCGCCGCGCCGCCCAGCGCGCCGCCGACGACGCGCACCGCACCGCGCGCGCCCTGCGCGCCGAGCGCGCCGAGATCGCCGGCGCGCCCGACGACGTCACCGCCGCACCAGCCGACCCCGGAGACCAGGCCCCGGCACAGACCGCGTCGCTGCCCGCGCTGCGCGAGGCGTACCGGGCCGCGTCCCAGCTCTACGAGAAGGTCGGCGTGGGCGCCGACCTGCGCGCCGAACAGGCCCGCGCGGAGAGCGACGAGAGCGCGGCACTGGCCACCCTGGACCGCCTGACCAACAAGGTGCGCACGCGCGCCGCCCAGCTCCTGGAGGGCACCGACGGCGCGGACGGCCCCTCCCGACAGGCGGCGGCGGCCCGCGCCGAGTCGCTGGTCCAGATGCTGGAGTCGCGCACGTCGGCGGCGAGCGAACAACTCGGCCGGCTCCGTGGCGAGGCCGAGCGGCTGGCCCCCGCCGACGGCGAGGCCCACACCGACCTGCCCGAGGACCTGGTGCCCGCCGACGCCGAGCAGGCCAAGGAGTTGCTGCGCACCGCCACCGGCGAACTGAGCGCCCGTACCGACGCGCTGGAGAGCGCCCGCGCGGCCCACGCCGAACTGCTGCGCGCGCACCGGGCCGCCGAGGACGCGGCCAGCGGCTTCGAGGAGACCGGGGCGCTGCTGCGCGACCTCATCCGGGGCGCCACCGTCGATGAGGGCGAGCACCCGGGCGGCGGCTGCGAGGAGGAGACGGCCGAGCCGTACGCCGGGACGCTGGAACAGGCCCGCCAGGCCGCCGCGGAGGCCCGCCGCTCGCTGCGCGGCTGCGCGAGCGACCTCTCGGCGGCCGACGCGACCGTCCGCGAGGCGTGCGACGTGCTCGTACGGCATGCCAACGCCACCCGCTACGAGCAGGTGCGCACCCCCGCCCGGCAGCAGATCAGGGAGCTTCCGGCGGCCGCGCTGCCCGAGCACGCGGCGGCCTGGGCCGAGGCGTTCGCGCCACGGCTGCGGGTGCTGACCGACGAGCTGGCGCAGCTCGAACGCAACCGGGACAGCATCGTGGACCGACTGCGCGGCCTGGTCGACTCCTGCCTGGCCACGCTGCGCTCCGCGCAGCGCCTGTCCCGGCTGCCCGAGGGGCTGGGGGAGTGGTCGGGCCAGGAGTTCCTGCGCATCCGCTTCGACGACCCCGACCAGGCGACGCTGACCGAGCGGCTGGGCGAGGTCATCGACGAGGCGACCAGGGCGGCCGTGCGCAAGAACTCCGACCTGCGCCGGGACGGCATGTCCCTGCTGCTGCGCGGCGTACACGCGGCCCTGCTGCCGCGCGGGGTGGCCGTGGAAATCCTCAAGCCGGACGCGGTGCTGCGCGCGGAGCGGGTGCCGGTCGGGCAGATGGGCGACGTCTTCTCCGGCGGCCAGTTGCTCACCGCGGCCATCGCCCTGTACTGCACGATGGCCGCGCTGCGCAGCAACGACCGGGGCCGCGACAAGCACCGGCACGCGGGCACGCTCTTCCTCGACAACCCCATCGGCCGGGCCAACGCGACGTACCTGCTCGAACTCCAGCGGGCGGTCGCCGACGCGCTCGGCGTGCAGCTCCTCTACACCACCGGCCTGTTCGACACCACGGCCCTGGCGGAGTTCCCGCTGGTCATCCGGTTGCGCAACGACGCCGACCTGCGGGCCGGGCTGAAGTACATCAGCGTCGAGGAGCACCTGCGCCCGGGCCTGCCGCAGCCCGACGCCGGGGCGGAGCAGGTGCACGGCGAGATCACCGCCACCCGCATGTTCCGCCGCCCGGAACCCGCGCCGGGCGAGCCCGCGGCGCCCGCCCTCCCGGCGGCCGACCCCGCGCCGGCGCGACCCGGGGCCCCGGCGCCGGACCGGGGACCGGACCACGAGGCGGCGCCGGACCACCCGCCGGCGCCGGCCCGAACCCCGGCACCGGCGGAGGGCGCCACGCCGCCGCCGACGCCGCCCACCCCGGCGGCTGACACCCCCTGACGGGCCGCGAGAACGGTACGACCGGCGCGGCCGAGGCGTTGTCCCGGCCGCGCCGGTCGCGTTGGTCGGCCCCGGTACCCGCTGCCGCGGGCATGCCGCGCACCACTGCGCACCCTTGGGTGTTTCGTGGCGTTTTCGCGGAGTTTCACCGGAAAGGAGTGCGGTGAGATCGCGCCGGTGGACGGGTGCCCGATGTGGCTGGTAAACGGCCGTTTGAACGACCGAGGTGTTGTCAAAGGGGCCGCCAGGCGCCAGCGCATCGCTCCGTGCGCCCCGGGACGCCCGCTCCGTGAGGTGTGTGGGGGCTCCGCGGTCCGGCATCAGCCCCGGGTGCGCCGGGGCGAGCGGGGCGAGGTGGTGGGCGGGGCCGTGACCTGGGGCCGCGAGCGGGTGAACGGCGCGTGAAGAGTTGGGTGAGGGCGAGCTCAGACGCCCGACAGCCGGCCCGACCGGCGCGGGCGCCGCAGCGTGCGCGCCGAGCTGCTCGGCGCCGAGATGACACCGTTGCGCTGCCGCCAGACCTGCCGCGTCACCCACACGTCAAGCACGCCCCAGGTGGCCGCGACGGTGCTGGCTATGGAGCTGAGCACCATCGGGAACGCGAACCACGACTCGCCGAGCGTGCACAGCACCGCCACCATCGCCTGGACCAGCGTCAACGCGATGATGATGACGGCGCGAACGGCCGCCGTGCGCACCGGATCGGGCAGCCGCAGACGGCGCGCGGGCTCCTCCGTCCACAACGACTGAGGCCGCTCCTGCGGGATGTCGCGATTCTTTTCCATCAACATCTCCCCCTCTCCATGGGTGCCCGGATTGCGTGGTTCCGAAAAGAGGGACATCGGCCGTAATCCGCCCAGGCTTCCCCTTGGATCACGTACGACGATGAACGAAGGTTCCCAGGCTCCCGCGCGTTTCCAGCCACCCCGAACTGGCAGGGTTCTGCCATCCGTGGGAGCGCGGTCGTCGGGGGCCTACCTGAAAAGTCAGGGCAACAGCGGACAACTGGTGATCAAGGGCGCACCTGATGTGCCGTCAGCGGCCGGACGTGTCTTCGAGTTGGTCACGCGACAGTAGTAGGCTCGCGCCGCTTGTTGTCGGAACATCCCCCGCGTCGGCGGGGTTGACGTTAGGGAGGCCATGCGCTTTCGCGGTAAGTCGATCCGCCGGAAGATCGTGGCGCTGTTGCTAGTGCCGCTCGTCTCGCTGACGGCAATCTGGGCCTTCGCTACAGTGATCACCAGTCGTGAGGCCATCCAGCTCATGGACGCGGCCGACGTCATTGACAAGGTCGGTACACCGGCGGAAGACGCGGTGCAGGCCATCCAGAAGGAGCGTCGCCAGACGCTCATCTATCTCGCGGACCGCAATTCCACCGCCCTCGCCCAACTGCGCGAGCGGCAGCACGCCACGGACACGGTGCTGGACAAGCTGCGCGACAACGCGCGCAGCGAGGACACCCGCGACAGCATGAACTCCGACTCGGAGAGTCAGCTCGCCGCGTTCCTCGACAGCACCAAGGGCCTGGACGAACTGCGCGGCAAGGTGGAGAACAACTCCATCAGCCGGTCCAGCGCGTTCGAGAAGTACAACTTCCTGGTGGACGGCGTCTACAACTTCCGTTACGCCCTGCACACCGTGCCCAACGCCGATATCGACAAGCACGGCCGCGCCATCGTCGCGATGATCCGTGCCCGTGAGGCGCTGGCCCGCGAGGACGCCCTGTACGTCGCCGGCGTCACGGCGAAGAAGATCAGCTGGCAGGACCTGCGGAAGATGTCGGACCTGCGGGCCGAGCGCGACCTGATCTACGCCACGAACCTGCCGGTGCTGCCGGTCAAGGAACAGAAGATCATCATGGACTACCGGCGTACGTCGGCGGCCCCCGAGGCGCTGTACAACGTCGAGAACGCCATTCAGAACGCCGGCCCCTCGCGCACCATCGACGTGGTGGACCGCAAGCGCTGGGAAGCCGCGGTCAACCCGTCCCTCGACGACTACGACCGCCTCGGCAAGGAGTACACCGACCGCTACGAGGACGACGTCGTGCGTCCCGAGGCGATGCGGGTCATGCTCCGCGCCGGCGCGGCCGGTGTGCTCGGCTTCCTCGCCCTGCTCGCCTCGCTGTTCGTCTCCATCCGCATCGGCCGCGCCCTCATCCGCGACCTCCAGCGGCTCCGCAAGGACGCGCACGAGGTCTCCGGTGTGCGCCTGCCCAGCGTCATGCGCCGGCTCGCCGCCGGTGAGCAGGTCGACGTCGAGGCCGAGGCGCCCCGCCTGGAGTACGGCGGCGACGAGATGGGCCAGGTGGGCCAGGCCCTCAACACCCTGCAGCGCGCGGCCGTCGAGGCCGCCGTCAAGCAGGCCGACATGCGACGCGGCGTCTCCGAGGTGTTCGTCAACCTCGCCCGCCGGCACCAGGTCCTGCTGCACCGCCAGCTCACCCTCCTCGACGCCATGGAGCGGCGCACCGAGGACACCGACGAGCTCGCCGACCTGTTCCGCCTGGACCACATGACCACCCGCATGCGGCGGCACGCCGAGGGCCTGGTCATCCTCTCCGGCGCGGCGCCCTCCCGGCAGTGGCGCAAGCCCATCCAGCTCATGGACGTGGTCCGCGCGGCGGTCGCCGAGGTCGAGGACTACGAGCGAATAGAGGTGCGCCGGCTGCCGCGCCTGGCCGTGAACGGCCCGGCCGTCGCCGACCTCACCCACCTCATCGCGGAACTCCTGGAGAACGCGGCCGTCTTCTCGCCGCCGCACACCGCCGTGCAGGTGCACGGCGAGCGGGTCTCCAACGGCTTCACGCTGGAGATCCACGACCGCGGCCTCGGCATGGCCCCGGACGCGCTCCTGGAGGCCAACCTCCGCCTCGCCGAGACCCGCGACTTCGAACTGTCCGACACCGACCGGCTGGGCCTGTTCGTGGTCAGCCGCCTCGCCCAGCGCCAGGGCGTGCGGGTCTCCCTGCAGCCCTCCCCGTACGGCGGCACCACCGCGGTCGTGCTCATCCCCGCGAACCTGCTCTCCGAGGGCGAGGTCGACCAGGGCAACGAGCCGTCCGGCGAGGACACCCGCAGGCTGCGCCCCTCCGAGACCGGCATCGCCGCGATCGGTCAGGGCTCCGGTGGGCGCAAGGGCAAGCACGCCCGCGCCCTGGACAACGACCCGTTGGATGGACCGGTCGAGCTGGAGGCACCTATCACGCCGTTCGAGGACGAAGAACCGGACGATGTAGAGGGCGGCTGGTTCCAGGGTCGCGGCGTTCCGCACCCCGGACCGGATGCCACCCCCGCCTCCGAGCACCAGCAGGCGGGCGACGACTACGCGTCGCCCTCCGGCGAGCCGATCTCGCTGCCCCGCCGCCGGCACCCCGTACTGGTCTCCGACCACGGGCGTCCGGTGGAGAGCCCGCGCCCCGGACGCGACCAGCGCCCCGGCGGCCAGCCAGGTCGCCCAATGGAGCCGGTGCCCGACCCCGAGCCCACGCTCACGGTGCAGCGCCCCGCGCAGCCCCCGGCCAGGCCCGCTTCGCCGGCCTCCGCCGCCGGTCTGCCGCGTCGGGTCAGGCAGGCGAGCCTCGCCCCACAGCTCAAGAAGGAGCCCGCCCAGGCGGAGCCGGAACCGCAGCCGGATGACTCGGACCCCCAGCGCGATGCCGAGATGGCGCGGGCCAAGATGGCCTCGCTCCAGCGCGGCTGGCAGCGCGGCCGGCAGCAGCACACCACCTCCGCCGACTCCAACGGCCCGGCGGGCACAGCACCAGGAACGACATGGGAGGGGGACGGTCGATGACCGCACCATTCAACGCCGCGCCGAGGCCATCGAGCGAGCTGAGCTGGCTGCTCGACGAGCTGGTCGAGCGGGTGGGAAGCATCAGCAAGGCACTCGTGCTCTCCGGCGACGGACTGCCCACCGGCGCGTCACGGGACTTGACCCGGGAGGACGGCGAGCACCTGGCCGCCGTCGCCTCCGGATTCCACAGCCTCGCCAAGGGTGTCGGCCGCCACTTCGAGGTGGGCCGGGTTCGGCAGACCATCGTGGAGCTGGACGACGCGTTCCTGTTCGTGACCGCCGCTGGTGACGGAAGCTGCCTGGCCGTGCTCGCCGATGCCGACTCCGACGTTGGGCAGGTGGCGTACGAGATGACGCTCCTGGTCAAGCGGGTCGGCACCCACCTTGGCACCGCTCCGCGGTCCAGTGGGTGATGGTGTGACATGAACGGAGACGGGGAAGACACAGCCCGTTGGTTCGACGACGCGGCGGGGCCGGTTGTCCGGCCGTACGCCATGACGCGTGGTCGCACCCGCAGTCTGACCGAGGAAAAGCTCGACCTGATAGCGGTCGTCATCGCCGACACTCTTCGGAGCCGGTCGGTAGCCGATCAGACCCTCTCCCCGGAGCATCTCGACATCGTCGAGCTGAGCCGGGAGTCCCCGCAGTCCGTCGCTGAGCTAGCGGCCGAACTCGACCTTCCGGTCGGGGTGGTCCGTGTCCTCATTGGCGACCTGCTGCACGCGGCGCTCGTTCGCGTGTCCCGGCCCGTACCTCCGGCGGAACTGCCGGATGAGTGGATTCTGCGCGAGGTGATCAATGGTCTTCGGGCACTCTGACCGCGGCCGTTCCGGTGTTGTCGACCCAGTAACGCTGAAGATCCTGGTAGCTGGGGGTTTCGGCGCCGGCAAGACGACGCTGGTGGGCGCGGTGAGCGAGATCAAGCCGCTGCGTACCGAGGAACTGCTCAGCGAGGCCGGCCGTCCGGTCGACGACATCGGCGGGGTGGAGGGCAAGACGACCACCACCGTGGCCATGGACTTCGGGCGCATCACGCTCCGCGAGGACCTCGTGCTCTACCTCTTCGGTACGCCGGGGCAGGACCGCTTCTGGTTCCTGTGGGACGAGTTGGCGACCGGCGCGCTGGGCGCGGTGGTGCTGGCCGACACCCGACGCCTGGAGGACTGCTTCGCCGCCGTCGACTACTTCGAGCGGCGCGGCATCGCCTTCACCGTGGCGGTGAACTGCTTCGACGGGGCGACCAGGTTCCCGGAGGAGAGCGTGCGCGACGCGCTCGACCTGGACCCTGACGTTCCCGTGATGCTCTGCGACGCGCGGCAGCGCGAGTCGACCAAGAGCGTGCTCATCTCGGTGGTCGAGCACGCCATGAAGATCGCCGCCGAACAGCGGCAGGCAGCCGGTGGCTGACCGGCTCCACGACGCGGCGGGCCCGCACCCCAGGCCAGGGGTGCGGGCCTTCGCGCGTTGTCACGACGTCACGGCGTCACGGCCTCGCGACGTCACGGCGTCACCGTCGCGCCGGCCACACGGGCCGGCCGCGCTCACTCAGAACGCCGCGTTGAAGACGAGCCCCGCCAACACCGCTCCGACCAGCGGGCCGGCCACCGGTACCCACGCGTAACCCCAGTCCGACGTGCCCTTGTTCGGTATGGGCAGCAGCGCGTGCGCGGCGCGGGGCGCCAGGTCGCGGGCCGGGTTGATGGCGTACCCGGTCGGCCCGCCGAGCGAGAGGCCGATGCCGACCACGAGGAACGCGACGAGCAGCGTCTTGGTGCCCGACTCGCCGATGCCGTCGTCGAGCCCGAAGGCGAGCAACGGCAGCACCAGGGCCAGGGTCGCGACGATCTCGCTCAGCAGATTGGCGACCGGGTGCCTGACCTCGGGGATCGTCGCGAAGATCCCCAACGTCGGCTGCGCGTCCGTGGGGTCGCTGTTGGCGGCGAACTGCGCGTAGTACGCCACGTACGCGAGCCCGGCGCCGATCAGCGCCCCGACGAACTGGCCGGCGAGGTAGACCGGAACGTCGGCCCACTCGCCGGTGTCCACCGCGATGCCGACGGTCACCGCCGGATTGAGGTGGCCGCCGGAGAGCGGCCCGGCCGTGTACGCCCCGGCCATGACGCCGAACCCCCAGCCGAAGGCGATGGCGACCCACCCCGCCGACCTGGCCTTCGAGCGCTTGAGGTTGACGGCGGCGCACACCCCGGCCCCGAACAGGATCAGGATGGCGGTGCCGATGGTCTCGCCGACGAAGATGTCACCCTGGGAATAGCTCATGCGGCTCCTCAGCCCTCGCGCCCGGGCCACCGCCGGCCCTCGGCCCTGTGTGCGGGGATCGCTCGCGACCACGGCGCCGTGGCGAACCCGGACGCCCACCCCAGCGGGCCGCGAGGCGGGCGCCCACCCGCGAGGGGCGTGGGCCGCCGCACACCGGCCCACCGCCGGTCTGGCCCGGCCCACCGCCGACAGGGTGCGCCCCACTCGCCGTGGAGCGAAGCTATCCGCGTAGAACGGCGCCCGCCACGGGCAGTGTTGTCCTGCCCTGATGGGCCGTCAAGGTCGGGAACACCGCCGCGCCACGTGGCCGCCGCGTCCGCAACACCCGTCCGTCACTCCGGTATCGCCGGGTGGCCAGATGTCGCAGGAGTTGCCGCACCGACCGCACCGCCGCCCCGCGCACTCCGGCGCCCGTACGGTTCTCCCGTACGGCACACGGCCCGCGCCGTTCTCAATCCGCACCGCACGCAGTCCGCGCCGTTCCCGGTCCTCGCCGCTCTCAGCCCGCCTCGCCGAGCGCGGTCCCCGCGCTCCGTCGGTGGTCCCGCTCGGGATGTGCCGCCAGCCACGCGCGGGCGATCCGGGACAGCTCCGCGTCCCGCCCGGTCAGCATCATCGCGATCATCCGCCCGTCGCCGCGCAGCGACCACAGCGGATGCCCGAAGGTGGCCGGATTGTTGCCCTCGATGAGGAAGTGCGCGGGCCAGGCCGTGCCGTACCCGAGCAACGGCAGGGCCAACGCCCATCGACGGCGCCCGCGCCCGAGGCCGTACGCCGCGACGGCGAGGCCGCCCAGCGTCCCGGCCAGGTGGACCCAGCGTGTCGCGGGACGCGAGTGCATCGCCACGTAGTAGGGCCAGAACGCGTCATAGGAGGCGGGGCTCTGCTCGTCCATCCCCGCACCGTAGTGGACGCAACCAGCGATCGACCTGCCGCGTCCACTTCAACGTGACCGGCCGGGCGGGGTCCACGGGGGTGGTTCCGTCCGGCCGGTCACGCGCGACAACTCCCGTGCGCACGGGCGCGTCCGCGATCGGGCCTCCCCAAGACCTCGCGCGCCCCGGTTGCGCGCGGCGCCGTGCGAGTTCCGGTGCGGGCCGATGCCCGGGAATCGGCCGACCACCCCTTTCGGCCAGCGCGGTCGGCTGGTAGACCCTGGGGGCATGTCTCGATGGAACGCCGCCGTGCGCACGCTCGCCGCGGGAGTCGCCGCCCTGTTCACCGTCGTCGCCGCGCCCCCGGCGGCCCAAGCGTCACACGAGCCGCGCGCGCCACGGGAGTTCGTGGCCCTCCAGGACGTCGACCCCACCATCCGCCAGGAGATGCGCTACGTCACGCCGCACAACTTCGTGGGCACCCGTATCGCCGGCTACCGCCAGCCCCTGTGCATCCTCACCGCGCCCGCCGCACGAGCCCTGCACCGGGCCCAACGCACCCTGCTGCGCCAGGGTTACTCGCTCAAGGTCTACGACTGCTACCGCCCGCAGCGCGCCGTGAACCACTTCGTACGGTGGGCGAAGGACCTGGACGACCAGCGCATGAAGGCGGAGTTCTACCCACGGGTCGACAAGAGCCGGCTCTTCGAGGACGGCTACATCGCCGAGAAGTCCGGGCACAGCCGCGGCTCGACCGTCGACCTGACCCTCGTCAAACTGCCGGCCAAACCCACCCGCCCCTACATCCCCGGCGAGCCACTGGTCCCCTGCTACGCGCCGCGGGCCGAGCGTTTCCCCGACAACGCCGTGGACACGGGCACGGGCTTCGACTGCTTCGACACCCTCTCGCACACGCTGGACCCGCGCGTGGTGGGGGAGCAGCGCGCCAACCGACTGCTGCTGAAGGACACCCTGGAGAAGGCGGGCTTCCGCAACCTGCCCGAGGAGTGGTGGCACTTCACGTACCAGCCCGAGCCCTTCCCCGACACCTACTTCGACTTCCCCGTCTCGCGGGCCTCCCTCCCCGGCCGGCGCTGACACCGGCGCCAGCCGGTCCCGGCACCCGATCGCGTCGGGTCAGGGGACGCCCCGCCACGGGGGGCATCGGGCCAGGGGACGCACGCGGCCAGGGGACGCGCCCCGCCATGAGAGGAGACTCCGCCGCCGGAGGCGGTCCCTCAGGGCGTCACCAGGCCGATCGCGTCCCCGCGCACCCGCATCGCGTACTTCACGTCCTCCGGGCCCTCCCGCTCCACCGCCACCCGCTCCCCGCGCATCCGCGTGGTGAACCGCACCTCCGTCGCCTCGTCCCAGCCGTCGCCCGTCTCGGTGATCAACACCCCGCCACCGGTGCGCCCGACCATCGGCGCCCACACCTCAAGCTCGGTCTCGCCCCGCTCACCCACCACCGGCACCACCGACCCCGCCCGCACCAGCACCGGAACCCGCGACAGCGGCGCGTCCACCACGATCCGCCCCGGCCCCTCGTACGCCTGCCCGGTCGCCTGGTCGTACCAGCGCCCGCGCGGCAACCGCACCGTGCGCTGGCGCACGCCCGGTTCAAAAACCGGCGCGACGAGTAGCGAGTCCCCGAGCAGGAAGGCGTCCTCGCAGTCGCGCAGCGCGCGGTCCTGCGGCCAGCGCCACCACAGGGGGCGCACGTACGGCGCGCCCGTGCGGTGCGCGAGGTGGGCCAGGGTCAGGAAGTACGGCGCCAGCCGCTGCCGCTCGTGCAGCGCGGCCCGCGCGTGCTCCAACACCTCGGGCCCGAACTCCCACGGCTCCCGCCGCCCCGCCGTGATCGCCGAGTGGGTACGGAACAGCGGTAGATAGGAGGCCAGTTGGAACCAGCGCAGATACAGCTCAGGGGACGGCGAGCCGGTGAACCCGCCCACGTCCGGGCCCGAGTACGGCACCCCGCACAGGCCGAGGCCGAGCACCAGCGCCAGCGACGCCCGCAACCCCGGCCAACCGGTGCTGACATCGCCCGACCAGGTGCCCCCGTACCGCTGGAGCCCCGCCCAGCCGGAGCGCGAGAAGAGGAACGGGCGCTGCTCAGGGCGCAGCTCACGTAGCGCCTCGTAGCCGGCGCGGGCCATCGCGAGCCCGTAGACGTTGTGCGCCTCGCGGTGGTCACCGCCCCGCCCCTCAAGGGCGTGCCGCGCCGACAGCGGCAGCGTGGGGTCGCCGAACGCCGCGAAGGACACCGGCTCGTTCATGTCGTGCCACACCCCGGCGAAGCCCTGCGCGAGCCGTTCGCCGTACCACTCGCCCCACCACGCGCGCGTCCGCGGGTCGGTGAAGTCGGGGAACGCCGACTCGCCGGCCCACACCTCGCCGCGCACCTCGCGCCCGGCCCCGTCCCGTACGAAGGCGCCGGCCGCGACCCCCGCGTCGTAGACCGGATTGCCCGGCTCCGCCTTGACCGCCGGGTCGACGATGGAGACCAGCCGCACGCCGTCGTCGGCGAGGTCCGCCGCCAGTCGCGGCAGGTCGGGGAAGCGCTCGCGGTCCACCGTGAACACCCGGTGGCCGTCGTGGTGGTCGATGTCCAGGTGCACCGCCGACAGCGGAAGGCCACGCTCCAGATAGCCCGCGACCACCCGACGTACCTCCCGCTCGCTGCCGAAACCCCAGCGGGCGTGGTGGTAGCCGAGCGCCCACGGCGGCGGCAGCGCGGGCGAGCCGGTCAACCGCGCCCAACTGCGCAGCACCCGCGCCGGAGTGCCCGCTATCACCCAGTAGCGCAGCGGGCCGCCCTCCATCCGCACCTCGCAGCGGCCCGGCCGGTCGTGTCCCGACCCCTGGCCCTCCACGCCCTCGCGCAGCGTCACCGCGCCGTCCCAGGTGTTGTCGTGGAAGATCAGGTGGCTGCCCGCGTCGGCCACCACGAGCTGCACCGGCATCGTCAGGTACAGCGGGTCGTCCGGCGGCTCGAAGGCCCCGCCGGGGTCGGTGTTCCACAACCGGTACGTCCCGCTCCGCAGCCGGGGGCCCGCCGAGCGCCCTCCCAACCCGAAGCACCGGGCGTCCGGCGCCACCACCGAACGCTGCGTCCAGCGCGGCCACGCCCCGTCCGCTGGGCCGGCCGCGGGCTCCCACCAGCGCGGCGGCAGCTCGCGCCGCAGCACGACCCCGCCCGGCGTGCGCACTGCGACCGCCCCGTGCCGGGACACCGTCACCGTCACCCGCTCGGACACCACCCGCCACCCGTCCTCCGTGTCGGGTTCGAGGAACGCCCGCTGGTCCACCTCGGGGCACGATCCGGCCAACGCGTACGAGGGTTCGGGCGTTGCCCCGTCCCAGCCGCAGAAGACCGCGCCCCCGGCCGCCACCCGCACCCGCAGCGACGAACGCGCGAACCGCACCACGCCGCCCCCCGGCTGCGGCTCCGCACCCTCGGCCAGACCCGGTACGCGGGCCCGTTCGGGACCCGACCGGGGCAGTCCGGCCGCGTCCACGCGTTCCCTTCGCCACGCGGCCCGTACGGTCCGCCGCCCCCGCGCCGAACCGATCACTTTCACCGACCGCACCAGGTCACGCGCATCCATGCTGATCACCCTGCCACTGCCGGGACCGGCCAGACGCTTCGTTCAACTGTCGTTCACCCGTTGTCACCCGAGCCCCACACCAACCTGTGACCTTGCGCCCCGGCGCGCCTCATGAACTGGCCGAAACCGCATCCGTCCTGTGCCCGCCCGCACCCCTCAGCGAAGGCCACTCCGCCCCGCCACCCGCCGGTCGCGACCCACCGCGTCACCGTGGACGGCCCGGCCCCGCACGCCGACGCGGAGACCGGACTGCTCTGGTGCGGATGTCGATCACATGGCATCGTCCTGCTGAGCCGCGTCACGCCCGCGCGCCCCACCACACACCGGGGCCCGCGCCCGTGCGCGAGCGGACGCACACCACGCGCCGAGTCCGGGAGCCGAGATGACCACCGCACCGCAGTCAGCAGCCCAGCCGGAACCCCTGTGGCGGCCCGGCCCCGACCGCATCGCGCAGGCCCAGGTCACCCGCTTCCAGAGCTGGGCCGCCGAGCGGTACGGAGCGCCCGCCGCCACCCCCGGCGACCCGGTCGCCAGCTACGCCGCCCTGCACCGCTGGTCCGTGGAGCGCCTGCCGGAGTTCTGGGAAGCGGTCACGAAGTGGTTCGACGTGCGCTTCACCACCCCGTACGAGACGGTGCTCGCCGACAGCGCCATGCCCGGCGCCCGCTGGTTCCCCGGCGCCACCCTCAACTACGCGGAGCACGCCCTACGCGCGGCGCAGGACCCCGCCCGCGCCGACGAGCCCGCCCTGCTGTACGTCGACGAGACCCACGAACCCACCCCGGTGAGCTGGTCCGAGCTACGCCGCCAGGTGGGCTCGCTCGCCGCCGAACTGCGCCGCCTCGGAGTACGCCCCGGCGACCGCGTCAGCGGCTACGTACCCAACATCCCGCAGGCCACGGTCGCGCTCCTGGCCAGCGCCGCGGTCGGAGCCGTCTGGACCTCCTGCGCCCCCGACTTCGGCGCCCGCAGCGTCCTCGACCGCTTCCAGCAGGTCGAGCCGGTCGTCCTGTTCACCATCGACGGCTACCGCTACGGCGGCAAGGAACACGACCGCGCGGAGACCGTCGCCGAGCTGCGCCGCGAACTGCCCTCGCTGCGCGCCGTCGTCCACATCCCGCTCCTCGGCACCCCCGCCCCCGGCGGCACCCTGCTCTGGGACGACCTCACCGCCGCCGACACCGAGCCCGTCTTCGAGCCGGTCCCCTTCGACCACCCGCTGTGGGTCCTCTACTCCTCCGGCACCACCGGGCTGCCCAAGGCCATCGTCCAGTCCCAGGGCGGCATCCTCGTCGAGCACCTCAAGCAACTCGGCCTGCACAACGACATGGGCCCCGGCGACCGCTTCTTCTGGTTCACCTCCACCGGCTGGATGATGTGGAACTTCCTCGTCTCCGGCCTGCTCGCCGGCGTGACCGTGGTGCTCTACGACGGCAGCCCCGGCTACCCCGACACCGGCGCCCAGTGGCGGGTCGCCGAACGTACCGGCGCGACGGTCTACGGCACCTCCGCCGCGTACGTCATGGCCTGCCGCAAGGCCGACGTGCACCCGGGCCGCGACTTCGACCTCTCCCGCCTGCGGTGCGTGGCCACCACCGGTTCCCCGCTGCCACCCGACGGCTTCCGCTGGCTGCATGACGAGGTCGCCGACGACATGTGGATCGCCTCGGTCAGCGGCGGCACCGACGTCTGTAGCTGCTTCGCGGGCGCCGTCCCCACCCTCCCCGTCTACATCGGCGAGCTCCAGGCGCCCGGCCTCGGCACGGACCTCCAGGCGTGGGACCCGCAGGGCGAGCCGCTCATCGACGAGGTCGGCGAACTCGTCGTCACCAACCCCATGCCGTCCATGCCGGTCCACTTCTGGAACGACCCCGACGGCAGCCGCTACCGCGACAGCTACTTCGAGATGTTCCCCGGCGCCTGGCGCCACGGCGACTGGATCACCTGCACCTCCCGGGGCAGCGTCGTCATCCACGGCCGGTCCGACTCCACCCTCAACCGGCAGGGCGTCCGCATGGGCTCCGCCGACATCTACGAGGCCGTGGAGCGCCTCCCCGAGATCCGCGAGTCCCTCGTGATCGGCGTGGAGGAACCCGACGGCGGCTACTGGATGCCCCTCTTCGTACACCTCGCCCCCGGCGCCACGCTCGACGACGAACTGCGCGACAAGATCAAGACCGTCATCCGCGCCCAGCTCTCGCCCCGCCACGTCCCCGACGAGGTCATCGAGGTCCCGGCCGTCCCGCACACCCTCACCGGCAAGCGCATCGAGGTCCCGGTCAAGCGCCTCCTCCAGGGCGTCGCACTCGACAAGGCGGTCAACGCCGGCTCGGTGGACAACATCGAACTGCTCCACTTCTACGAGCGACTGGCCCGCGAGCGCTCCACCGCGAACGCCTGACGGTCACGCCCAGCGACCATTGTCAGACCCCCCGGTTACGGTGAGTGAGCATTGACCGACATGCCAAGGGGGAGCCATGACACCCACGCCCCACGACCGCCCACCCACTGACGACGGACGGCACGGACCCGGCAGGCGCCAGCCCGCCGGGTCGGGCGACACCCGCCCCGGGCGCCCGAGCGGCCCCACCGGACCAGGCCGCGAAGGCCAGCGCCGACCCGGCGCCACGCGCGAGCGCACGGCGGCGCGCGGCAGCCGCAGGGCGATCCGCCGCGCACTGCGCCGCGAATCCCCGAGCA